>NZ_FOKG01000004.1:0-174153 GCF_900111885.1 Amycolatopsis marina | reverse complement strand
GTAGATCGAGGTGGCTGTTTCGGCGGGCAGGTCGGCGATCAGGGTGGCCATGCCCTCGCCCTGCGGCACCAACTGCACGGACCGTTCCGCCCGCCGCCGAGCCACCCGCTTGGCGTAGCCGTCGGGAACGACCTGGGCGACGACATGGTGCGCCGCCCGCCGCAACCGCGTCGGATCCTTGCCCGCCAACCGCTGCGACAACCGCTCATCGGCAAGCCGCGCGAGATCATCGGACAAACACCCGGTGACGTCGGCGATCTTCGACGCCTTGTACCCGTCCACTACCCCGGCCCGCATTGCGGCCAGGGTGTGCGGCAGCCGGGTCGTCAACGCCACCGCCAACGACACCATCCGCTCCGCCGCACGCGGAGTGATCGACAACGCCAACGCCACCTCCTGCGCCACATCCCGCGCCGCCCCCGGTGACGTGGACACCAGCTCGGCGATGTCACACAGCTGCCGCGCCTCCAATGTGGACTGTGTCCGCTCCATCGACTGCAACCGCGCAACAAGGACCGATCTTCGCCGGGACAACCCCGACACCACCACGTTTCCCCCTGAACTAGTCACCCCACAATTGTAGGAAGGGGGTCCGACAAAAACCGGGGCGCAGCGGTCTCGTTCCCTGGGTAATTGTCGCTACCAGCCACCCCGAAAGGGTGATGCGTGGAGCGACAATTGCGCAGGGCGCGCCGAAGGCGAGCCCGAAACCCCACCACGTGTCCCCACCCCGGAATGCGCACAAACCGCAAACACCCGCGCACAAACCGCAAACACCCGCGCACAAACCGCAAACACCCGCGCACAAACCGTCAACTCGCGCCCCGAAAGTGCCAACTCGGGTATGCGTGTCGACATGAACATGGTTTTCATCTAGGGTGGCGGCAGGTGAAGGCGACAGGGAGGGACGTATGGGGGCCAAGGAGCTGGGCGACGTTTTCACGGCCGCTCGGACGGAGTTCGCCAGGATCGCACCGCTGGTGTGGAACCCGCTGAGTGAGGCGATGGTCGAGGAGGCCGGGCCGAAGCAGGGTGATCGGGTGCTGGACGTGTGCTGCGGGGCGGGAGCGTCGGCGATCGCCGCGGGTGCGCGAGTGGGAGTGGAGGGCCGGGTCGACGCGGTCGACCTGGCGGAGGGTTTGCTGGAGGAGGGGCGGGAGGCCGCTGCGCGGCAGGGTGTCGGCAACGTCCGGTTCGTGCGGGCGGATGTCACCGAGTGGGAGGCGCCGGACGCCGGGTACGACGTGGTGCAGAGCGCGTTCGGGGTGTTCTTCCTGCCGGAGATGGACGAGCAGTGCACGCGGTTGTTCGGGATGCTGCGTGCGGGCGGCCGGTTTGCCGTGGCCGTGTGGCGCAAGGGGGCGATCGAGGACTTCGCCAGGTCCTACTACGAGGTGATCGGCCGGTTCCGCCCCGAACAGGCAGGGCGGACTGGGCCGCCGGGGCCGATCGAGCAGATCAACACGGAGGCGGGTCTCGAGGACTGGCTGCGCGATATCGGTGCCGACGAGATGCGGGTGACCGAGGTCGAGCGACGACTGCGGCTGGATCCCGGGGTGGCCTGGGACGTGGTGCTGGGGAGTGGGTTCCGCGGTGCGCTGTCCGGTCTGCGGGCGGACGAGATCGAGGCGGTCCGTGCAGAGTTCCTCGGCGTGCTGCGGCAGCGCGGGATCGAGTCGGTGGACTTCGGCACGCTGGTGGGAGTCGGCCTCCGCCGGTAGCCCTTCCCGGGGTCGTCCTAGTGTGGGGTGCGGGCCGCGGTGATGGCGGCGGCCGAAGGGCGATCCAGGGGAGTGGCAGTGCCGAACGAGCTGGTGTTCCGCGGCAAGACCGTGCGCAGGGACCGCGCGCTGGTGATGGCGATCATCAACCGCACACCCGACTCGTTCTACGACCGGGGTGCGACCTTCAGTGACGACAAGGCCATGGCCGCCGTGGACCAGGCGGTCACCGAGGGTGCGGACATCGTGGATGTCGGTGGTGTGAAGGCAGGTCCTGGAGCGGACGTCGACGTCGAGGAGGAGACGCGCAGGGTCGTCCCGTTCGTTGCCGCCATCCGCGACCGGCATCCCGACCTGGTCATCAGCGTCGACACCTGGCGGTACGAGGTGGGGCGACTGGCCTGCGAGGCAGGTGCGGACCTCGTCAACGACACCTGGGCGGGCGCCGACCCCAGGCTGGTCGACGCCGCCGCCGAGTTCGGTGCGGGATACGTCTGCTCGCACACCGGCAGCGCGGTCCCGCGCACCAGGCCGTTCCGGGTGTACTACCCCGACGTGGTCGAGGCGGTGGTGCGGGAGACGACCGAACTGGCGGAGACGGTGGTGGCCCGTGGGGTCCCGCGCGATGGTATCCTCCTGGATCCCACCCATGACTTCGGGAAGAACACCTGGCACGGTCTGTCGCTGCTGCGCCACACCGACCGGCTGGTCGCCACCGGGTGGCCGGTGCTTATGGCCCTGTCGAACAAGGACTTCGTCGGCGAGACGCTCGGTGTCGACCTGCACGAGCGAGTTGACGGCACGCTGGCCGCCACCGCGCTGGCCGCCGCCGAGGGGGTACGGGTCTTCCGGGTGCACGAGGTGCGGCGAACCCGACAGGTGGTGGAGATGGTCGCCTCGATCCAGGGACACCGGCCACCCGCACGAGTGGTTCGGGGCCTGGCGTAGCTCCCTGAGACCGGAATCGCACTTCGTAGGACCCACAATAGTAGGAATACCTACTAAACTCACGGGCGTTCCCCTGCACGGGACCGTGCGGGCAGCCGCAGACGAAGGGTCACAAGGACGTGAGCGAAGGTTTTCCGCTGTACCAGCTTGCTGAGGAGCACGAGGAGTTGCGGGCTGCCGTGCGTTCGCTGGCGGAGAAGGAGATCGCCCCGTACGCGGCGGAGGTCGACGAGGACTCCCGCTTTCCTCAGGAAGCTCTGACCGCCCTCAACGCCTAGGCATAAGTGGAGTTGCGGGCTGCCGTGCGTTCGCTGGCGGAGAAGGAGATCGCCCCGTACGCGGCGGAGGTCGACGAGGACTCCCGCTTTCCTCAGGAAGCTCTGACCGCCCTCAACGCCTCCGGTTTCAATGCGGTGCATATTCCTGAGGAGTTCGCGGGTCAGGGTGCGGATGCGGTGTCGGCGTGCGTTGTGATCGAGGAGGTCGCGCGGGTTGATGCGTCGGCGTCGTTGATTCCCGCGGTGAACAAGTTGGGGACGCAGCCGATTTTGTTGTCGGGGTCGGAGCAGGTGAAGAAGTTGGTGTTGCCGGCGATCGCGGCGGGGGAGATGGCCTCGTATGCGTTGTCGGAGCGGGAGGCGGGTTCGGACACGGCGTCGATGCGGGTGCGGGCGCGGTTGTCGGGGGATGAGTGGGTGCTCAATGGGACGAAGTGCTGGATCACGAATGCGGGGGTGTCGTCGTGGTACACGGTGATGGCGGTGACGGATCCGGCGGCGGAGAAGAAGGCGGATGGGATTTCGGCGTTTGTGGTGCATGCCGATGATCCGGGGTTTTCGGTGGGGGCGAAGGAGCGGAAGTTGGGGATCAAGGGGTCGCCGACGTGTGAGATCCATTTCGAGGATTGTGTGATTCCGGGGGATCGGATTGTCGGGGAGCCGGGTACGGGGTTGCGGACGGCGTTGCGGACGTTGGATCACACGCGGCCGACGATCGGGGCGCAGGCGTTGGGGATCGCGCAGGGTGCGTTGGATGCGGCGTTGGGGTATGTGAAGGAGCGTCGGCAGTTCGGGCGTGCGGTGGGGGAGTTTCAGGGGGTGCAGTTCATGTTGGCGGATATGGGGACGAAGATCGAGGCGGCGCGGCATTTGGTGTATGCGTCGGCGGCGGCGAGTGAGCGTGGGGATGCGCGGGCGAGTTTCATGGCGAGTGCGGCGAAGTCGTATGCCTCGGATGTGGCGATGGCGGTCACCACGGATGCGGTGCAGTTGTTCGGTGGGGCGGGGTACACGCGGGACTTCCCGGTGGAGCGGATGATGCGCGACGCGAAGATCACCCAGATCTATGAGGGCACGAACCAGATCCAGCGCCTGGTCATGGCCCGCCAACTCCTCAAAGGCTGAGCCGCACCGGTGTGGCTTTCGGGTCTCGTCCCCGAAGGCCACACCGGGCCACCCCAATTCAGCTGCAGCTGCTGCAGCAGCCGCAACCCGAGCCTGTGCACGAGCTGCAACAGTTACATCCGCCCATGTCGATCACCATCCCTTCGCCGATCAGGTCAGGACAGCTTCCAAGGTAGGTAGGCCTAACCCGCTCGACGTACCGCTTGCCGGGTGATTCATGGCGATATCGCGATGTGACCCTGTAAACCCTCGTGATCGCCGCGCGTAACCCGGCTGCAGTTTCGACCCTGCTCCCACGGGTAGCCGGGCACGGACGAGAGGAGGCAGCCGTGACCGAAGGCCGAACGCACTCGCGAACGGGCAGGAAGCCGGTTCAGCTTTTCGCGACACTGGTCGGAGTGGTGTTCCTGGCGGTGGGGGTGCTCGGTTTCATCCCGGGAATCACCAGTGAATACAACGAGATGGGCTTCGCCGGACCGGACTCCATGGCCCTGCTGTTCGGGTTGTTCGGGGTGTCGGTACTGCACAACCTCGTCCACCTCCTGTTCGGCGTGCTGGGCCTTGTCGCGGCGACCACGCTGGCCCTCTCCAGGGCCTTCCTCATGATCGGCGGTGGCTTCTACGTCCTGCTGTGCGTGTACGGCCTGCCGATCGACCGGGCGACGGACGCCAACTTCCTGCCGGTCAACCCGGCCGACAACTGGTTGCACCTCGGACTCGGGCTCGGCATGATCGCCCTCGGCCTGCTGGGCACCGCCCTGGAGCGCAGGTCGCCCGGCCGGGACAGCGCAGGCTACTGACCCGTCCCGTCAGGTCGGGCGGCAACGGGCTGACTGCCTCTCAGTCCGCGACGAGCAGGTCGTTCTCCTGCACCGCGGCCAGTGACAGCGTGCGGTACCCCTCGTCGTCGAACAGGACCGTGATCCGGTCGGCCTCCTGGTTGACCACGGTGCCCTGGCCCCACTCCGGATGCCGCACCCGGCTGTCGGCCGGGAACTCGGCGTCCGCGGGCGCCGCGTGCTCGGCCGCCGTGCCCGCCGCACACGTGTCGCAAAAACCGCACGGCTGCGCAAGTGACTCACCGAAGTAGCCGAGCAGGAACTGGCGGCGGCACGACGAGGTCTCGGCGTAGTTGCGCAGTACCTCGATGCGCGACCGGTCGAGCCGCTTGCGCTTCTCGGCCACCTCGGCGGCCTGTTCGGCCGCGTCCTGCGGTGCGGTGTCTTTGTCGTCGTAGTCGAAGTGGCCCCGGTCGGTGGTCCGCACGACCTCCGCCTGCTCCAGCAGGTTGAGGCTGTTCATCGCCTTGCGCCTGGACTGGCCGACCTCGTGGTCGACCTCGGTCGGACTCACCGGGCCATCGTGGTCGAGCACGGCCTCCGCGACTTCCCTGACGTCGTCAGGGTCAAGCGGGTGGGCGGTGAGAAACCGTTGCAACCCGAGATCCTCGGGACGGTAGAACAACAGGGCGTCCGCCCGCTCGTCGTCCCTGCCTGCCCTGCCGATCTGCTGGTAGTAGGCGTCCAGCGACTCGGGCACGGACGCGTGCACCACGAAGCGCACGTTCGGCTTGTCGATCCCCATACCGAAGGCGGACGTCGCCACCACGACCTCGAGGTGATCGGCCATGAACTCTTCTTGGACGTCCCCGCGTTCGCCCTGCTTGAGCCCGGCGTGGAAGGCCGCCGCTCGTACCCCGCGATCCGTCAGTATCGCCGCACACCGCTCGGTGTCCTTCCGCGTGGCCGCGTAGACGAGGCCCGGTTTCGGAGCGGACTCGACCCAGTCGGCCACGGCCGTGAGCTTGTCGTCGCCGTCGCCCGCGTGGCGTACCGCCAGATACAGATTCGGCCGGTCGAAGCCGGCGACGACGCGAACCGGGTCGGTCATGCCGAGGTGGCGGACGATGTCGTCGCGGACCGGTCCGCCCGCCGTTGCCGTGAGCGCCAGTACCCGTGGGTGGCCGAGCCGGTCGATGGCGTGGCGCAGACGCAGGTAGTCGGGCCGGAAATCGTGTCCCCACGCGGAAACACAGTGCGCCTCGTCGACGACGAACAGTGTCGGGCGTGCCCGCTCGATCTCAGCGAGCACGTCCTCCTTCGCCAGTTGCTCCGGTGACAGGAAGACGTACTCGGCGTTGCCGTCGCCGACCGCTTTCCAGGCCCGCGTGCTGTCCCCGGCCCGTTGCGCCGAGTTCACCGCGACCGCGTCCGGAGCCTCGCTCTCCTCGAGCGAGTTGACCTGGTCCCGCTGGAGTGCGATCAGCGGCGACACCACGACGGTCGGGCCCGGCAGTTCCAGCGCTGGCACCTGGTAGATGGCGGACTTCCCGGAACCGGTGGGCATGACGACGAGTACGTCCCTGCCTTCCAGCAGTTGTTCCATGGCGGTCAGCTGCTCCGGGCGCAACCGGGTCCAGCCGAACGCCTCTTCCGCGGTCTGCTGGAGCTTGGTGCGGGCATTCTTCGGCGGCCGGGGCCGGGATGACTGTTCGGGCATTGGCCGGGTGTTCCCGGGAGCGACAGTCGGAAACCTGGTGCGGCGAAGCCGCGCCCGGAATCGCCGGCGCCCGGTTCCTGATCAGTGCCGCATTGCCTTGCGTACCACGCCGAACGCGAGCGCACCGCTCGTCGCGGCCAGCAGGCCGTGGTGGCGCGAAGCCCATATCTGGATGTCCCTGGCGCGGGACCTGCGGTCGAACCGCCCGTGCGCACCGAAGTCCTGACCGTCCTCGTCGTCCACCGGCTCCCAGAGGTTGGAAGGACGGTCGGGCGACCGGCGCTCGCTGGTCTGCTGCGCCGCGTAGCCCTTCTTCGCGAGGTAGCGGTCGAGCAGCCCGGGGGTGAACTTGTTGCCCAGCATCGTGCCCACCGTCGACCCGCCGACCCAGTACTCGCGGCGCTTCGGGTGGTCGGCCGCGTAGACTATCGCGTCGGCCGCGACCTCGGGCTGGTAGATCGGTGGAACCGGCTGGGCCTTGTTCGGCAGCCGGGAGAGCACCCAGTCGAACTGCGGAGTGTTCACCGCGGGCATCTGCACCATGGTGACGTGGACTCCGGCCTTGTCGTGCAACAGTTCACAGCGGAGGGACTCGGTGAATCCCTGGATTGCGTGCTTGGCGCCGCAGTAGGCCGACTGCAGCGGGATCCCGCGGTAGGCGAGTGCCGAGCCGACCTGCACGATGCTGCCCCGGTCCCGGGGCAGCATCCGGTTCAGTGCCGCTTTGGTGCCGTACACATAACCGAGGTAGGTCACATCCGTCACTCGCTTGAACTCGTCGGGCGCGATTTCGGTGAACGGCGCGAACGCCGAGGTGAAGGCATCGTTCACCCAGACGTCGATGGGCCCGAACTCCTTCTCGATCCGGTCCGCGGCTTCGTCGACCTGCCGAAAGTCAGCGGTGTCCACGGTGAGGGGCAAGGCTTTTCCGCCCGCGCTCTCGACGTCCTCCGCCGCGGCGTCGAGGCCCTTCCCACCCCTGGCCAGCAGGGCGACCCGGTCTCCCCGTTCGCCGAAGGCCCGTGCCGCGGCACGCCCGATTCCGCCACTGGCGCCGGTAACCGCGACTACTCTGCCCGCGCCCCTGCCTGACATTCGCAGCTCCTCCTCCACGTCGAGATCGAGGTGTGCCCGGTGGTTTCCTTTCCGGCTACCCGGCCTGCCAGCGGTTACACCCTGGCTGTCCAGCCCCCGGCCGGTTACCCGTGAACGCGGATTACCCCTGAACGGAAACGGGTAGCACGAGGAGGACCGACCTGAGGAGGAATTTGGTGTCGACGCCCCTGGAGGACTACGCGCTCATCGGTGACACCTACACCGCGGCGCTGGTGAGCAGGGACTGCTCGATCGATTGGCTGTGCCTGCCCAGGTTCGACTCGGGTGCCTGTTTCGCCGCACTGCTCGGCGGCCCCCAACACGGCCGCTGGACGATGTCACCATCCGGCGAAGGCTGGCGGGCCGAGCGCCGCTACCGCGGCGACAGCCTGGTGCTGGAGACCACTTTCTCCCAAGGGGACAACGCGGTGCGGGTCGTCGACTGCATGCCGATTCGCGGGGCTCAGCCCGATCTGGTGCGCCGTGTCGAAGGTGTTCGGGGCAGCGTCACGATGCGCAGTGACCTCGTGCCGCGCTACGACTACGGCCGGGTCGTTCCCTGGTTCCGGCCGGAGGGCCGCAGGCTGCACGCGATCGCCGGGCCGGACCATCTGACCATGGACGCGGATCTGGAGTTCGACCTCTCGGATGCCGAGCACCCTTCCGTCGAGTTCATTGTGGACGAGGGTGACACGGTGGACTTCCGGCTCACCTGGAGTAATCCGCAATACGAGGACATCACGGACCTCGACGTCGGTGACATCATCGTGACCACCGAGAAGTGGTGGCAGGACTGGGTCGCCAGGTGCACGTACGAGGGGGAGTACCGGGACGCGGTGGTGCGGTCGCTAGTCACCCTCAAGGCGCTCACGTACGCGCCGACAGGGGGTATGGTGGCCGCCCCGACCACGTCTCTGCCGGAGCGACTCGGCGGGGTGCGCAACTGGGATTATCGGTTCTGCTGGATCCGCGACGCCACGTTCACCCTGCTGGCGCTGCTCGCCGCCGGGTACGCCGAGGAAGCCTGTGCCTGGCGGGAATGGCTCGTCCGCGCGGTCGCGGGGCGGCCGGAGCAGATGCAGATCATGTACGGAGTGGACGGTCAGCGCAGACTGCCAGAACTGGAACTCGACTGGTTGCCGGGCTACGAGGGGTCCCGGCCGGTGCGGACCGGCAACGAGGCGGCCCGGCAGTACCAACTCGACGTCTACGGCGAGCTGATGGACGCGCTGCACCAGGCGCGGGCACAAGGCATCCCGCCGGACGAGAACGCCTGGCTGCTCCAGCGCAGGCTGATGGAATTCGTGGAGGAGCACTGGCAGGACCCGGACAACGGAATCTGGGAGGTTCGCGGGCCCCGCAGGCACTTCACCCACTCGAAGATGATGGCCTGGGCCGCCGCGGACAGGGCCGTCAAGGCCGTTGAGGAGTTCGGACTCGACGGTCCGGTCGACCGGTGGAAGCGGCTACGCCAGGACATATTCGACGAGGTGTGCGAGAAGGGTTATGACCCCGAGCGCAACACCTTCACCCAGTACTACGGGTCCGAGGCACTGGACGCATCGCTGTTGATGATGCCGAACATCGGCTTCCTGCCGGCCACCGACCGGCGGGTACGGGGAACGGTCGAGGCGGTGGAGAAGGAGCTGATGCAGAACGGGTTCGTGCAGCGGTACTCGATGTCCGCGGCGACCCAGCACGTCGACGGGCTCCCTGAAGGTGAGGGTGCGTTCCTGCCGTGCACGTTCTGGCTCGCCGACAACTACATTCTGCAGGGCGAGGTGGAGAAGGGGAGAGCGCTGTTCGAACGGATGCTGGATCTGCGCAACGACGTCGGCCTGCTCTCGGAGGAGTTCGACCCGCACTCCGGCAGGCTCGTGGGCAATTTCCCGCAGGCGCTCTCACACATCCCACTGGTGGACACCGCGTTCAACCTCGGAACTTCGCGTGGTCCGTCTCAGCGCCGGGCCGAGACCGGCGAGCACGAGCGTTCGTCCCGATAGGAGCAGGTGGTTCGGTGCCGGTGCACCGGCACCGAACCCGGGTCAGTCAGTGCGGCACGACTTCGAAGGCCTCGACGTCGCGTCGCACCACCGTCGTCGGCGCTTCGAGATGGACCGCCCCGCTGGGCAGGATGCCTGCGCCGCCCTGCTCCGCCAGCACCCTGAGCTGGGCGAGTACGTCCTCGCCGCAGTGCTCGGCGGGAAGTTCGGACCAGAACTCGAAACCGCCCGCCCGCACGAGTGCGGCCCGGTCGAAGAGCACGCACCCGCCGATCCAGGCGATCTTGTACGCGACCCAGTCCCCGGCCGCGAGGCCGAGATCGTTCGCGAGGTGGGTCGGGTTCGCGGCGTTGTGCAAGGTCCACCGCTGCCAGGCGGGATCGTCCGGGGTGATCCGCTCCGGCTCGGGTTCGCCGTGCCACTCCTCGAACGGAGCCAGCTCGTGTGGTCGGTAGTCGTCTATATAGGACAGACCCTGTACCGCGTTGCCGACGAGACCACAGCCGAGTTTCTCGATCGCCGAGTGCAGCCGGGACAACGTCCCCGGCTCCAGCCACACGTCGTCGTCGAGATAGAGCACATACTTGGCTTCCGACCGCGCCAGTAGGTGGGCACGCTGTTGTGCGAGCCCGCGTCTGGGCAGGTTCCGGCCCAGCCGGACGGCGCACCCGGCTCCGCGCAACACCCGGACCATGGTCTGGGCCGAGGGAGTGTCGTAGCCGGGGTCTCCGTCGGACTGATCGCTCACCACCACGCCGAATCCGGGGAAGTCCTGCGCGGCAAGGCCGGCAAGGGTGGTCGCGAGCTCGGCAGGGCGGTTTCGGGTCGGGATCAGCACGTCCAGTTCGTGCTCGCTCACGTAGTCCCTCCTGTAGCGACGGTGGACCGTATCCGCTCGATCATCGCCGATGTGGAGTGGTCCGGTACGTACCCGAGCGCGCGCACCTGGCCGCCGTAGGCCCGCACGACGGGAGCCTCACTGAGCATCTCGGGGGTGTAGTCGCCGCCCTTGACGTAGACGTCGGGGCGCAGTTCGCGCAGCAGTTCGACCGGTGTGTCCTGATCGAACACGGTGACGTGGTCGACGCAGCTCAGCGCCGCCAGCACCGACGCCCTGTCCCGTACGTTGTTCACCGGGCGATCCGGGCCCTTCAGCCGGTGCACGCTCTCGTCGGCGTTCACCGCGACGATCAGCACGTCACCGAGCCGCTTGGCTTCGTTGAGATAGGCCACGTGCCCGCGGTGCAGGACGTCGAAGCAGCCGTTGGTGAACACCACTCTGCGCCCCGCGCTGCGGTGCTCCGCGACGATCCTGGCGAGCTGTTCGGGGCCCACGGCCGCGTCGTGAAAGGTGCCGAACCGCTGTTCCAGTTCGGCGGCCGTGCAGACGGCCGTCCCGGGGCGGTGGACCACGATGTCCGCGGCGGCCTGGGCGAGTTCGACGGACGTCGTGACGGGAAGGCCTCCCGCGAGCCCCACGGTGAGTGCCGCGGTGAAGGTGTCACCCGCTCCCGAGGTGTGGTTATCCGGTGCGGGGCGCGCCCAGGTCCGGTGCACCGGTTGATCCCCGGTGAGCAGCACCGCGCCGTCCCTGTCGAGGGTCACGACCACCGAGTCCGCGCCCGCCGCCTCGGCAAGTTGTTCGCGGTGCCGGTCGAGGAACTCCACCCGCGCGTCGCTGTCCTGTGGTAGCCGGACCTGCAGCACGGCACCGGCCTCGGCCGCGTTCGGGGTCACCACGTCCGGGCTCACCGACCGCCATCGGCGGACGTCGTGCGCGTCCAGCACGAGCAGCGGCAACCCGGGCCGCAGGTCGGCCAGCGCGCGCCGGACCCGGGGTCCGAGAACGCCGTTGCCGTAGTCACAGACGACGAGTGCGTCGGCAGCGTCCAGCGCGACTCGCAGGGCATCGAGGAGTCGCGCTGTCTCCCCGTCGTCGCCGTCGTGCCGGTCGCCGTCGTCGAACCGCAGCAGCACCTGATCGGCGGCGACGACCCGGCGTTTGCTGACGGTCGCCCTGTTCTCACTCACCACGACGTGGTCGGTCCGGACATTCCGGCCGCGCAACTCCTCCAGCACCATGGCCCCCGCGAGGTCGTCGCCGACGGCGGTGACCATGTGCACGTCGGCACCGAGTGCGGCGAGGTTCACCGCGGTGTTGCCCGCTCCTCCCGGTGCGAAGGCCTGCTGCCGGACGTCCACGACCGGCGCGGCAGGGGCCTCCCTGCACAGCCGGTCGCACTGGCCGGACAGCCAGACGTCGAGGATCGCGTCACCGAGTACCACGACTTTCGACCCGGCTCGAAACAGACGTCCGGCCAGTTCCGGAGTCAGTCCCTCACCGCCCCTGGTCGCCTCGTCGGGCGGTATACCTGCCGAGATCTCCACCAGTCACCTCCGCGCCACTGTTCTCGTGACGATTCGCTCTTCTCGTACTGCAATGCCCCGTTGGTTCCGGAACAAACGTGATGGAGGCCGCCATGTGGTGGTTTCGCCGACTCCGAAGAGGGAAATCCCAGAAGTAGCAGTACCGCCACCCGGCGGTGTGGAGATGGAGTCGGAGGTGAGCCGCATGCCCGGACGCGAGAGCATGCCGAGCACGTTGGAACGCTCCCCGGAGGAAGCCCAGCGCACGTGGGTCGAGGCGCACGACTCCGCGGTCGAGACCTACGGCGAGGGTGAGCGAGCCCATCGCACGGCTTTCGCGGCGTTGAAACACTCGTTCGAGAAGGTCGGCGACCACTGGGAGCCCAAGAAGCAGCGGGGGCCCTCGGACAAGCAGGCCGCGCGCGGGGCAGGCCGCCGCTCCGGGGACACCGCAGGTGGCGTCGACGCGAACGCGAGCAAGGAACATCTCTACGAGCTGGCGAAAAAGCTCGACATCAAGGGTCGCTCCTCGATGAGCAAGAAGGAACTCGTCGATGCCGTCGAACGGGCGAACGACAAGGAGACCGCGAAGGCCAGGAAAAGGTGAACGGCGACATCGAGAAGACGACTGTCCCGGTACCTTCCGTCGGCCCGATCGAGCCGGCCTGGCCGGGCGTCCGCAAAATCGCGGTGCTGCGTGGCGGCGGTCTCGGTGACCTGTTGTTCGCGATGCCCGCCATCCACGCGCTGGCAGCCGCGTATCCGGACGCGGAGCTCGTCCTGCTCGGCACCCCACTGCACGCGGCCCTTCTGCACGACCGGCCAGGCCCGGTGAGCCGTGTCAGCACACTTCCGGTCGCGACCGGGGTGCATGAACCGAAGGACCGCGCGCCCGACGAGTCCGAGCAGGAGCGGTTCTTTCGCGAGGTCGCACGGGAACCGGTCGATCTCGCTGTGCAGTTGCACGGCGGAGGACGGTGGTCGAACGCCTTTCTGCACCGGCTCGACCCGACATGGACGGTGGGGGCGCGCACCGAAGACGCCGCACCCATGAGCCGCTGGTTGCCGTACCGCTTCTACCAGCAGGAGATGATGCGGGCGCTGGAAATCGTGGGTCTCGCTGGAGCGCCACCCGTCTACCTCGAGCCGAGGATCGCGCTCACCCAGGCCGATCTGGATGTCGCGGCGGAATCGCTGCGCGGCCTGCCAGAGCCGCTGCTCGCCGTGCACCCCGGCGCCACCGATCCACGCAGGCAGTGGCCTCCCGAGCGGTTCGCCGAGGTCGCCGCGAAGTGCGCCGAGGAAGGGGCCTCCGTGGTGGTACTCGGTGCTCCGGACGAACGGGAACTGGTCGCCGAGGTGACCGAGCTGACCCGGCAACGGCTACCGGGAACGGCGGCGGAGGCGGTCCGGGGACACGCGGATCTCAGCCTTTCCGCGCTCTGTGGCGTCCTGGCGCGCAGCGCCGTGCTGATCGGCAACGACAGCGGTCCCCGGCACCTGGCGAAAGCGCTGGGCACGCCGACAGTCGGGATCTTCTGGATGGGCAACGTCATCAACGCCGGACCGCTCGGTCGATTGCACGACAGGGTGCTGATCGCCTGGACAGCGACGTGCCCGATATGCGGGGTCGACTGCACCCGCGAGGATCTGCCCCGATGTGCGCACAACGTGTCCTTTGTGGACACAGTGTCCACGGAGGACGCGCTGCGCGAGGTTGTGGAACTGATCGGCTGATGGATTCGAACTGAGCCGGGTGGTGGCGTGCCGCCCCGCTCAGTTCTTCTGTCCGGTGACCTTCGCGACGAACTCCTCCGCGAAGTCGCGGAGTTTGACATTCTCCCGCTGCGACTGCTTGACCAGTTCCTGGAACGCTTCGTTGGCGGTGAGGCCACGTGCGGCCATCAGGATGCCCTTCGCCTGGTCGATCACTGCCCGCGAGGTGAGGGCTTGCTCCAACTGCGACACCTTGGTCCGCGCCTGCAGATAGCGCCATGTGCTGCGCAATGCCGTTTCCACGGCGATCGCGTAGATCTCCAGGATCCGTGCCTCCAGCTCCTGGAACCCGTGTGGCTGCAATCCGAAGAGGTTCAGCGCGCCGGAGAACTGGCTGTCGATTACCAGGGGAGCGGACAGGAAGCTGCCGACGTGGGCCTCGGCGAGCGCGCGGGCGAAGTCGGGCCAGCGTTCCCTGGCCTCCTCGGCACTGCTCCGTACCAGTTCCCCTGTTCCCATCGCGCGCAGACAGGGGCCTTCGCCGGCCTGGTACTGGGCATCGTCGATATCGTGCACCCGTTCGTCGGTGATCGCCACCGTCTCCGGTACGCCGTCTCGGCTCATCATGACTCCGGCAAGATCCGCATCCGGGACGGCGCGCACCACCTGTTCGCAGACCCGTTGCAGGAGCACGCCCAACTCCTGCTCACGATCCAGGTCGCCGCTCAGGGCTTCCAGCGCGCCCGCCACCTCGTCCAGGTGCGTGAAGGGCTGCCGCTCCGTGCTGTCCTGCCGGTCGGCCATGATGCTCCTTCCGCCAATGGTCCCGGTGGCGAGCCGCTGACGTCGTTCTAGGCGTTCGGGGTACGGTCCGTGAGTGCGTAGGTGGCGACCGCGGTCACGCCGTAGGCCAGGTGCGGGATCAGGTCGCTCAGCCAGTCGCTCGCGCTCCAGGTCCGTGGATCGGTGACGCCGAGCAACGTCATCGGGGCGCTCGAACCAGCCGTCGCGGCCGCGGTGGTGGCGGCGACGGCGACCGGGAACGACGGCTGCCAACCGAGCCCGCGGGCGGCACCGTATGCGACGCCCACGCCGGCACCCGTGAGCATCCCGGTGAGTGCGCCGAGTCCGGAGACGCGGTTCTGCCGGTGCCTGTCGTCGCCGGGAATCGGCGTTCCTGTCGTCTCCGACAGCCGCTCGATCGTCTTCTCCGGGGTGCTGCTCGCCGGCCGACCGCGCACCACCATGTCCAGATACGTCGCGGCGTTGAGCGCCGTGGTACCCGCGGCCCCGGCAGCGACTCCGCGTAGCAGTGAAGCAATCATGAAGGGGGTTTCCCCTGGTTGGACCGGGCGAAACCGGCCGCTGGTCACAGCAGGAGAGCACCGTCGCTGTTGATGTTTACGGTGGTGCTCCTCGGTAACCCAAGACCGCATGAAACGGACAGTCCGCGGTGTCGCGGTGGTGACGGGACACAGTCGCGTCCGGAGCCGGGCGGCCGGCCGACGCCCGTGTTCGTTCCGACGGGGAGGCCGTCGATGACGAGCACCATGCCCGATATCGCCCGTGGGCACATCGCCACGCTGATGGACACCCTTGCCGCCCTGCGTGGACAGTCCGGCCGGATCGAGCGCTGGGGGCGGCTGCTCGCCGAGCGGCTCGGTTCCGGCAGCCGGCTGCTCGCCGCAGGCGCCGGTGAATCGGCTGCCGACGCGGAACACCTGACCGCGGAACTGATCGCGCTGGACCGCGGGGACCGGAATCCGCTGTCCGCGATCGCGCTGCGGACCACCGGCCCCGACCTCGCGGGCTTCGGGTATTCCGAGAAGGACGGAGAGGACGCACTGGCAAGGCAGGTCACCGCCCACGCCCGTGCCAGGGACGTCGTCGTGCTGCTCTCGCCGAGCGGGCGGGACCACACTCTCGTGCTGGCAGCTCGTGCGGCGCACCGCAGCGGTGCGACCACACTCGCCTTCACCGGCCACTGTCCCAATCAGCTCGCCAACGCCGTCGAGGATGCGGTGTGCCTCCCCGGCACGACCGCGAGTGTCCAAGAATCGATGCTGGCTGCCGTCAACCTCCTGTACGAGGCCGTGGAGCTGGCGGCTCCGGCCTTCGAGGGGATGCCCGTCTCCCGCGCCGTGGAGTGAGCCGCGGTGTCAGTCGGCAGCGGTACGGGTACTACGACTCGGTGAGCCCACCCGCCAAGGCCGACACCGAGCGACGGCAGGCGTGGGCCGAGGACCTCGCCGACCGGCTCGACCGGCCGATGAGCGTGCTCGGCGTCTTGTTCCTGCTCGTCGTGCTCGGCCAGGCGATCGCCACCCGGACCACCATGGTCACGGTGCTGTCCGTGCTGAGCTGGTCACTGTGGCTGGTGTTCGTCGGGGAGTACGCGCTGCGACTCTATGTCGCGCCGGATCGGGTCACCTTCCTGCGTCGTACCTGGTGGCAGCTGGTCTTTCTCGTCGTGCCGTTCCTGCGTTTCCTGCGGCTGGCCGGAATCGGCAGGCTCGGCAGACTGGGCCGGGTGCTGAGCTCGACCGTGCGGGGCAGTCGCTCGGCGGGCCGTCTGCTCTCCAGCCGGGTCGCGTGGCTGGCGTCGCTGAGCGCGATCGTCGCGCTCGCCGGCAGCCAGCTGCTGTACACCTTCACCACTTACCCGAGCTACGCGGCCGCACTGCACGATGCCGCGCTGGCCACAGTCACCGGCGAGACGGTCGCGGCGGAGGGCCCGGTGGCGAGGGTGATCGAGGTTGTGCTCGCGGTGTACTCGGTCGTCGTCTTCGCGACGCTCGCGGCCTCGCTCGGGGCGTACTTTCTGCAGAACGGGCAGCAAGAACGGCAGCGGGATCGGGAATGACCGTCCCGGTGGAACAGTGCCACGTGTAGGACTGCGGGTAAACCGGCCAGAGCCGCTACGGCGGCGGCTGGATCGCCTCTGTGGCGCTCGTCCGGCTCCCCGTCAGCGTGTCGGTGATCGTCTGACCGGTGACCGGACAGTCAACCCCGGTCCCTGCGTGCCTGGTTCAGAGTGGACTTCAGTTGCTGGGCGTCGTTGCTGAACGGGAGGCCCATCTCCCACGCACGCTCCGCGTCCTGGCGGATACCGCGCATCTCGTCGGGATTCAGCTCGGGATCGTTGTTCCCACTGGCCCTGAGCCAGGCGAGCATCTCCTCCCAGCCGTGCCAGTGCTCCGTCGCGAGGACATGCTCGACCGCCGCCCGGCCGTACTGTCCCGGTCGGGTTCTGGCTTCCGGTCGGTTCTCTCCCGGACGCGGCATCGCCGTTCTCCTTGTCGGTGTTCGGGTTTGGGGGTGGGGTGTGTCGTGGGAGCTCTCGGGTGGCTTCTTTTTGGGCGTCCGTGCGCGACCTCAGGCTCTGTCTGATCTGCGGCGCTTCGCAAGCTCAGCGTCGCGTGCGTTCTCCTTCGGCGGGAAAGTTTCGTCGTAGCTGATTTTCGTTGCCGCCTCAGTCGGTGTCTGATCTGCGGCGCTTCGCGAGCTCAGCGTCGCGTGCGTTCTCCTTCGGCGGGGGGCTTTTGTTGTGGTTGATTTTCGTTGCCGCCTCAGTCGAACCACCTCGCCAGCTGCACCGCGTCCGCCTCCGGTTCGCCGGCACGCAACGGTCTCAGATCGGCGAAGATGCTGGCGCCGTCACAGCCCGCGTGCAGCGGATACCACCGAAGATCGCTGCCCGGCCGGGCACAGATTCCCTTGAAGGTCTGCACGTCCAACAGCCGGACGTGCGTGGGGTCCGCGACCGCGTTCACGTAGCGCCACCAGGGGGAGAGCACGTGCAGGATGCCTCCCGGCCGCAGCACGCGGTGGCATTCGTCCACCAACGGGAGGAAGTCGACCAGGTGCTCCAGGATGTGCACGGCGAACACCCGGTCCGCCGAGTCGTCCGGGAACGGGATGCCATTCGAAAGATCGGCGACGACATCCACACCGTCGGCCTCCCGCACGTCGATGCCGATGTTGCCCGGGTACTGCTTGGTGTCACCGCAGCCGATGTCGAGAATCACCGGATCCCTGCCAGCCACCCGGACCCGGTCCCACACCCCGAGTACTCCGCTGAGCCTGCCGACGAGCGTGCGAACCAGCTCCAGGTCCTCCTGGTGATCCACCGAGCCCGTCACGTGCGCCACTCCGCCGTGAAACGACACCTCAACTCCCAGTCCCCGGACGCGGTCGTCGTTCTTGAACAGATCGTCCGCGGCGGCCCCCAGGTATTCGTCCAGCCGGTCGAGGCGGTCGTTCGACAACGGCGCGAGCGGCAGCGTCATACGGATTCCTTCCGGGAGAGAGCGGTTGAACGGGTGGTCGGCGGACCTGAACGCCTCGGGCTCAGCTCTGCCAGTCCAGGGAGCCGAGTGCGCGTTCGACGGCGTCCAGGACGTCGGGATGGCCGAGCGGCATCGGCGGTTCGACGCGGTCCCTGGTGCCACCGGGGCTCTGCGCGACCGTCTCGATCGTGACGCCGGCCTCCCGCAGTTCCTCGCGCCTGCGCGTCACGGCGGGCGGCTCCGTGCGATCGCCGACACCGCCGCCCGGATCGATCAGCAGCAGCGACCGCACGACATCGGCGTGCCTGCTCAACAGGTCCACGACGACAGGTACCGCGGGACCGCTGGTGACCACGTC
Organism: Amycolatopsis marina; assembly: GCF_900111885.1. Taxonomy (GTDB): domain Bacteria; phylum Actinomycetota; class Actinomycetes; order Mycobacteriales; family Pseudonocardiaceae; genus Amycolatopsis; species Amycolatopsis marina. The sequence continues at coordinate 155,754 of NZ_FOKG01000004.1, read as the reverse complement.
AATGGGGCCTCGCAACACGTCGGGATCGGCGAGGAGCTCCTCCGCCTCGGACAGCGATCCGTCGGCGGGCAACCTGCACCACACGAGCTTGCGCTCCTCGGCGAGACCTCGCCACGTGGCGGGCACCTCGGCGTGTTTCGCGGCTCCCGCAGGGTCGAGGACCAGTACCGTGGGCCCGGCCTCGTTGCCCTCGAACACGACCGACGGGCCTTCGGCGCGCGCCGGCTCGTCCGCTTCCATGACCGGACGCAGCGGGTCACCGTGGTGAGCCTTCGCGGCATCGGCACGATCTAGATTCATCGTCACTCCCTTCGTACCGGGAGGACGTACCCGTGCCGTAGCAGGACTACACATCGCAGCACCTCGTGCTCGTTCGGGGGATTGACGGTCCTGCGCGCTGGGTAGTCCTCAGTACGGAGTGGCAGGAGTGACTGATGACGGAACAGGTGGACAGCGGCTCGCCGCAGCACGGTGAGCGCTCGATCTCCCAACTCGTCTCGGACATGTCGGAGCAGATGAGCCGGCTCGTGCGAGATGAGCTGCGGCTGGCGACCGAGGAGTTGCGGACCAAGGGAAAGCGAGCCGGTATCGGCGCCGGGCTGGCCGGTGTCGCAGGTGTCACCGCGATGCTCGGAGCGGGCACGCTCGTGGCGTGTGTGGTGCTGGCACTGGCGCTGGTGCTTCCCGCGTGGGCGGCGGCGCTGATCGTCGGCGCGGGTCTGCTGCTGGTGGCCGCGGTTCTGGGGGCCGTCGGCGGGAAGCAGCTGAAGCGAGCCACGCCGCCACTGCCCCGTGAGGCGATAGCCGGAATCGAACAGGACGTCCAGGTAGTGAAGGAGAACGCCCGCCCATGAGCAAACGCTCAAAGGAAGACAAGTCCCCGCCGGAGTTTCCCCGTGACGCGGAGCAGGCGCGGGTCGACCGAGACCTGACCAGGCAGGAACTGGGTGAGACCGTGCAGGAACTCGCCCACAAGGTCAATGTGCCCGAGCAGGCCAGGCAACAGGCCAGGCACACGGCTGACGAGCTGCGGGAGCGGCTGCCCCAGCCCGTGGTGGCCGGCACCGAGCAACTGGTAGCAGTGGCGCGGCAGAACCCGCTGGCCACGGCGGCGGCGGTCGTTGTGCTGGTGATCCTGGTTCGCAAGCTGAAAGGTGGAAGGAAGTCCGGATGAACAAGGTTCTCTACAAGCCGCTGGGGATGGTCGTCGGCGCGCTCGGCGGGGTCGCTGCCACCGCGGCGTTCAAGCAGGTCTGGAAGCGGATCGGCAACGGTGAGGAGCCGCCGGAAGCGACGGACAGCTCGTACAACTGGCGGCAGGTCGTGCTGGCCGCGGCCATCCAGGGAGCCATCTTCGGCGCGGTGAAGGCCGCCGTCGACCGCGCGGGCGCGGAGGGCTACCGCAAGGCGACCGGCGACTGGCCGGGAGACTGACGGGCCCGCAGCCGTTACGGTGGCTCCGGATCCATCTCGCTGAGCATGCGCACCACCGCGCGTTCGATGGTGGTGCGCATGCTTTCTGCCGGATCCATACCATTGGCGCCGGAATCCGATTCGGATTTCGCCCTGGCGCGGGCCACAGCCTTCCGCACCGTGATTCCCTGCTCGAAGGCCCGTACCACCCGAGGATCCACATAGGAGCGTCGAGTAACCGCGGGAGTGTTGCCCAGTTCCTCGGCGACTTCCCGCATCACCGCCGACTTCGCTCGCTTCATTCCACGCTGGCTGTGCGGGCGGTCGATCTCGGCGAACGCCGTCGCGGCGAGTACGGTGGCGTTCCAGGTGCGCAGGTCCTTGCCGGTGAACTGATCGCCGACGAGTTCCTTGAACCTGTTGTTGATGTCATCGGCATGCACCTCGTGCCAGCTCCCGTTCTCCCGGTAGGCCAGCAGTCGGTCGGTCGGTGGACGTGCCCGGCGCACTGCCCTGACCACCCGCACCAGATCCGTGTCGCGGATTCGCACCGACCGTGCCAACCCGCCCTTGGCGTTGTAGCTGACGAGTAGTTCATCGTCGCCGCGAACCGTGACATGGCTGCGGAGCAATGTGGCCACACCGTACGTGCCGTTCTCCTCCGCGTACTCCTCGCTGCCGGTTCGGAAGATCCCGATATCGAGCATGCGCAGAGCAGCGGCGAGCATCCTTGTCCGGCCGACACCGCTGGCCGACAGATCCGCCATGACCGAGGCACGGAATCGGGGTAGTTTGCGGGCCAGCGTCAGTACCCGCTGGTGTTTTTCGGTTTCCCGCCTCTCCCGCCACTTCTCGTGGTAGAGATACTGGCGCCTGCCCGCGTCATCGGTTCCGATCGCCTGGATGTGCCCGCCGGGCTGCGGGCAGATCCACACCTCGCGCCATGCGGGGGGAATCACGAGATGCCGGATGCGTCCCAGTGTCTCCTCGTCGGTCAGTGGTGACCCGTCGGGCGCGAAGTAGCGGAAGCCGCGGCCGCAGCGCTGCCTGCGGATGCCGGGAGCGTCGGGATCACTGCGGCGAAGGCGCATTCCGGACGAATACCCAGGTCTCCTGGCGTTATCCCGCGCTGGGCGGGTCGTCGTCGTCACTCCGTGAGTTCCTCGCGCAGGTGCTGCAGCGTGCGGGACAACAGCCGGGAAACGTGCATCTGCGAGATGCCCACCCGCTCGGCGATCTGGGTCTGCGTCAGGTTGCCGAAGAACCGCAACATCAACACATTCCGCTCGCGGGCGGGCAGTTCCCGCAGCAGTGGCTGCAGCGCCTCGTGGTTCTCCACGTTCTCCAGGTCCGCGTCGTAGTCGCCTATTGTGTCGACCAGCGCGAGGCCGTCCTCCTTGTCTCCCACGGTGTTGTCCACGGAGATGGACTGGTAGGCGTTGCCTGCCAGCAGGCCGTCGGCGATCTCCTCGGCATCGAGGTCCAGTTCGGCGGCGAGCTCACTCGGGGTCGGCGCCCTGCCGAGGCGCTGGGCCAGCACCCCGCTGGCCTGACTGATCGCCAGGTGCAGCTCCTTGAGCCTGCGCGGTACCCGCAGCGCCCAACTGGAATCGCGGAAGTAACGGCGAACCTCGCCCATGATGGTCGGGACGGCGAAGGAGATGAACTCGCTGCCCCTGCCGACCTCGTACCTGTCCACGGCATTGAGCAGCCCCAGCCTGGCCACCTGTACCAGGTCGTCCCTGGCCTCGCCCCGGCCGCTGAACCGGCGGGCGATGTGCTCGGCAAGGGGGAGGCAGCGGGTGATGATCTGCTCACGGAGGCCCTCCCGGCCGGGATCGCCGGTCGGGAGGGCGGCCATCTTCTCGAACAAGGGGGTTACGTCGCTGTAGTCGTTGGCGTGTGAGGACCCCCCGCCCTGCTGGTTCGCGGCCGTCACGCCGCGACCCTGTTTCCGGACCTGGTGAACTCGATCACCGTCGGGTAACCGCCCTTGACCGAGTCATGGGGAGCCTGGGTCGCGCTCACCGTGTCGGTCAGGATCTCGAGCACATACCAACCGAACTCGCTGGTCGAAGGGGCCCCTGACCGCGTGACAGTGGTGGAGACGCCGATGGCCAGCGAACTGGCGAGTATCTCGAACCGGCAGGTGAGCATGCTGTGCGGTACAGCGACGGAGACAAGGGTGGAACACGCCTCGTCCGTGGCAAGCTTGATGTCCGCCACGGTGTCGAGGTCGAAGTCCTGTCGCATCGCGAGGGTCTCGGCCACCGTGCGGGGAATCGCCAGCTGCGCGACATCGGCCGGGATTCGCAGCTCCACGATGTTGTCGAACAGGGTCCCGAGGTCGTCGAGTACGCCCGGTTGGCTCACGGCCACCTCCAGTCGTTCACGCTGCCCGGCGCAGCCCGGGCTCTGCTGCTCATCCGGGTACCCACACCCGCACTCGCCCACACCGACCCGGCACGGTGTTCGGCCGTGGTCCACTGTGACTCTGTCGGGGCCGGTGACTGTTTGAAGGCTTTTTGTCCGTTTACTTCGGTCGGCAGGCGCACGCTCGAGGGCTGCGGACCCGGCGGTGGTTCAGGGGCGGGAGCCGACTCCGGTACGCAGTTCGTGCAGCCTGCCGCCACGAACGCTGGGGGCAAGCGGAGGGGTGGCCATTCCTGCCTTTTCCCTGAGCCCCTTCAGGAACTCGGCGAGTGCGTCCAGCGCGGTGAACCGGGGCGCCCAGTCCAGCTCGGTCCTGGCTCGCGAGGTGTCCATCAACGGTAGCCGCAGCACCGCGTCGAACAGTCCCGGCGCCGCCGGGATGGCGTGCAGCCGCCACGCCGCGGCCACCGCGGCGCGAACCGGCCAGGCGGGCATCGAGATCGGTCTCGCGTGGAGCAGTCCGGCCAGCGACCGCGCGTCGACGACGGGCTCCGCGGCCAGGTTGAAAGCGCCGCGGACGTCGCTGAGGGCCGCCCTGCGGTACGCATCGGCGACGTCACTGCTGTGCAACGCCTGGAAACGCAGCCCCGGCAGTTCGGGGATGACCGGCAGGAGGGCGGGATGAGCGAGCGGGCCGGGCAGCAGCGGTCCCGCGAACAGCCTGCGCTGCTCGGACGCTGACTCCCGTTTGAAGATGAACCCCGGACGCATCCGGACCACCCGCAGATCCGGATGGCTCCGTTCGAATCCGTCCAGGAACCTTTCCAGATAGGCCTTTTCTCGCGTGTAGGCGGCACCGGGCCAGCCATGGGTCGGCCACGTCTCGTCGACCCGTGTGTCCTGTGGACCAGGGGAGTAGGCGCCGACCGACGAGGCGTAAACCACGGACTTGACCCCCGACCGGGCGGCGGCCTCGAACACCCGGATGCTGCCCAGTACGTTGGTCCGCCAGGTCACCGCCGGATCCCTGGTCGGCTGAAACAGCCAGGCGAGGTGAATTACGACGTCGGCACCGGTGAGCAGCCGGTCCAGCCGCCCGTCCGGCACCGTCCCGAGATCTACAGTGGACATATGCAGCTTTGGCCGGGACCACTGCGTGGATCTGCGAGCGAGCCCGGTGATGGACTCCACCCTTTCGTCCTCGCTGAGCGCCTCGACCACGCTGGTACCGACGTTGCCGGTCGCGCCGGTCACGACGACCCTGATGCCACTCATGAGCTGGGGTATACCCGCTGCGCGGCACCGCTACACCAACCGCACTTTCCCGGGAAAGTGCGACACGTGCGCGCGCAAGCATCGCACTTTCCCGGGAAAGTGCGGTCTCTGACAGCGTCACCGGCGGTCCAGTTCCTCGCGCAGGATTCGTTTGAGGCTGCGCTCTCCCCCGCGCAGGGCGGTCACGGCCGCGAACACGAGCAACGTGCCCACGACCGTCAGCAGCAGCACGAGCGCCAATGCCGGGGAGAACGCGATGCTGATGATCGCGACGCCGGTTGCCGTGGCCACGGCAACGGACGTCGTCAGGTACCACTGCCGGATGCCGGTCACGGCCACTCCTACGGGGCGACGACGTATGCCCATCACCCGGCGTCCATTACCCAGGACCGAAGCGGGGATAACGGAAATGGCCGCAGTTGCCCTGTTCGGTCCAGGGTTCGCCGCCGATCGGCTCTATGCGAAACAGTGCATTCAGGGGCTTCTCGATGTGTCAGGCCCGATGTGCCACGGCCCGGCGAGCCGCGGCCAGTACGTCACCGGAGGAGATCCGCAGCAGGCCGGGGTCCGGCTCGCTGCCGAACGGATCGCCCACGTTGCCGCCCCACAGCGCGACGTGCTGGGAGCGTTCGGGAGGTGGACCCCAGCGCTGCGGTGGTGTCGGGCCGAACAGCACCACCGAGGGCGTGCCGAACGCGGTGGCCAGATGGCCCGCTCCGGTGTCCGCGCACACGACGAGCGCGGCCCCCGCGATCAGGGCGCACAGTTCGGCGAGTTCGGTGCGGCCTGCCAGCACGGAGTCCGCGGAAAGGCCGGCCTTTCCGGCCACCTCGTGTGCGAGTTCCCGTTCGCCAGGACTACCGGTGACCACGACGGAGTGTCCCTCCGCCGCGAGAGCACGGGCCACTTCGGCGAACCGCTCGGCCGGCCAGCGGCGTGGCGGCAGGCCCGCACCGGGATGGATGACGACGGCGTCGGGCGCGGGGCTCGGACCGGGCGGAGCGGGCAGGGTCAGATCGGCGGGGTCGGCGGCGATGCCGTGCCATTCCAGCAGCCCACACCACCGCTGGACCTCGTGCTGTTCCTCGACCCACTCCGGGCCGGCGCTTCCCGCGACGTCCGGATGGCGGTGGGTGATCAGCCGTTCCGGTTGCGTCGCGGTCAGGTCCTTGGTGCTCTCCGGACCGCTGCCGTGCAGGTTCACCCCGACAGCCGGCGGTGGCGGACCCGGCCAGTCGAGTGTGCCGAGACCCGCCGTGGGCAGCAGTTCGTCGACGGCGTCGATCAGCTCGACCAGCTCGCCGAGTGACTTCGGCGCCGCCAGTACCAGGCGTTCGCCGGGGAAGGCAGCGCGCAGCCCGCGCAGCGCGGGGACGGCGACCAGCAGGTCGCCGATCCCCAGCGCGCGCAGGATCAGGACGCCTTCGGCGTCGGTTCCGCTCACGGCCAGGAGCCCTCCTCGGAGGCACAGACGACCAGCTCGCGGACCTCGCAACCGGGCGGCTGGCTCAGGGCGAACAGCACCGTGCGGGCCACGTGTTCCGGCTGGTTGAGCTTCGCGTCGGGTGGCGGCTTGTACTGCTCGTCCCGGTCGTTGAAGAAGTTCGTGTGCATCCCGCCCGGAATCAGCAGCGTCACCCCGACCCGTCCCGCGGTTTCCGCGGCGAGGGCCTTGGTGAAGCCGACGACGCCGTACTTCGACGCGCAGTACGCCGTCGCGTCCCCGGCCACCTTCACCCCGAGCGTGGAGGAGCAGGTGACGACCGTGCCGTGCGAACGCTCCAGGTGTGGCAACGCTGCGCGCACCACGGCCGCTGTGCCGAGCAGGTTCACGTGGATGACCCGCTCCCAGTCCTTCGTCGAGACCGAGCCGAGCGGGCCGCACGCGTCGATGCCCGCGGCGGTGAAGACACCGTCGAGGTGGTTTCCCGCGCGCTGCACGAGTTCCTCGACCGCGTTCTCGGTGGCCGCGGAGTCGGCGAGGTCGGCGATCACGTGGTCCACGGGAGCCGCCGGCTCCGTCTTGTCGATCACCAACGGCCTGCCGCCTGCCTGGCGTACCGCCTCGACGGTGGCGGCGCCGAGGCCGGAGGCCCCGCCGGTGATCAGCACATTGCCTGGCGAGTTCATCGAACTCCTTTCCTGTCGAATCAGTTGCCCGAGTTGGCGGCCGCGACGAGCCGCGAGGTCGAATAGCCCTCGACCATCGGGATCAGCACGACCTCGCCGCCGTGGCGGTGCACGACGTCCGCCTCGGGCAGGTCGGTGCCCGCGTAGTCCCCGCCCTTGACCCACACGTCGGGACGGAGTCGGTCCAGCAGGGTGGCCGGGGAGGTCTCGTCGAACACCGCAACCGCGTCGACGGACTCGAGTTCGGCCAGCAGCCTGGCCCGGTCCGTGGCCGTCACGATGGGCCTGGTCTCGCCCTTGAGCGCGCGTACGGACTCGTCGGAGTTCAGGCAGACGACGAGTGCGTCGCCGAGCGCCCGTGCCTTGCGCAGCAGCGTCACGTGGCCGGGGTGCAGCAGATCGAAGCAGCCACCCGTCGCGACGAGCCTGCCGCCGTCGCGCCGGACCCTGGCCGCGACCTCGAATGCGTTGCGCTCGGCGCGAGCAGCACCGTCAGGACGTCCTGGGGACGTGCCGGGACCGTCGGCGAGCGACAGTGCGGCGGCCCCGCCCGCGGCGACGAAGCGAGCGGCGGCGTCCACCGCCTCGGTGACGGCACCCGCCAGATCCGCGCCGCCGAGCAGGGCGGCCGCCGCGGCCGTCGCGAACCGGTCACCCGCACCGCAGGTGTCCGGCCTCGCGTGCCCCACGAGCCGGGAGGTTCCGGTTATCGGGAACGTCCTCGTCTCCTTCGCGTCGGCGAGCACGGCGCCGTGGGATCCGATCGTGACGGCGACCCCGTCCGACGACCACTGCTCGCGCAGGCTCTTCGCCAGCACCTCGGGGGATCCGGTGCCCGGCGCGAGCGCGGCGGCCTCCGACTCGTTCGGCGTGATCAGCCGGGTACCCGGCACGGGGGCGGGCCCACGCGGGTGGGGGTCCCACACGACCGGCACCGTCGGCGCGAGTTCGGTCAGCAGCTCCCGCAGACCGGGATGGCCCGCCATCCCCCTACCGTAGTCCGCGACGAGGATGGCTCCCGCGCCACGCAGCGCCCGCTCGGCGCGTGCCGGCAGGGCGGTGTGCGCGGCCCTGCCGTCACCGGAGTCCAGACGCAGCATTGACTGCCCACCGGCGCGAACCCGTGTCTTGCACACGGTGCTGCCGGTCAGCGGCAGCGGCACGACATCGGCCTCGCGTTCGAGCAGCTCGATCAGTCTGCGCCCGGCTCCGTCCTCGCCGAATGCGCTCAGCAGGACCACTTCCGACGCCGAGCGCGCGGCGAGCAGAGCGGCCAGACCGGCCCCACCGGGGCGCAACCATTCCCGGCCCATGTCCACGACCGGTACCGGCGCCTCGGGGCACAGCCGTTCGGCGCTGCCGTCGATGTCGATGTCGAGCAGCGCGTCCCCGACCACGACCAGCGGCCTCATGCGGGCACCCCCAGCGACTCGTCGAGCACGGTGCACAGCGCGTGCACGACGGCGAGATGGATCTCCTGGACCGTGGCGACGCTCGGCGCGTCCACCGCGATCGCGTCGTCGCACAGCGCCGCGAGGCGGTTGGGTGCGGGACCGGTGAGGGCCCATGCCATCATGCCGACCTCCTGTGCGGTCTTCGCCGCGGCGACCACGTTCTGGCTGCGCCCACTCGTGGACAGGGCGACAAGCACATCGCCGGGACGTCCGTGCGCCCGGACCTGCCGCGCGAAGAACTCGTGCTCGCCGTAGTCGTTGGCGATCGCGGTGCCCGCCGAGGTGTCCGCGTGCAGCGCGATCGCGGAGAGGGGCCTGCGGTCGTGCAGGAAACGCCCGACCAGTTCGCCCGTCAGGTGCTGGGCCTCGGCGGCACTGCCACCGTTGCCACAGGCGAGCAGCCGCCCGCCCTGGTCGAAGACGTGCGCGAGGTGCCGTCCCCAGCGCTCGATCCGTGGTGCGGCGGAGCGGGCGCTGTCCAGTGCCGCCCCCAACGCCGTGAAGTGTTCCTCGATCACGACCTACCTCCTGTTCGGCGGGTCCGTTGCCCGCCTTCCGTGAGTTCCGCCACGGCCGCGACGATCTGTCCTGGAGTGATGGATTCCAGGCAGGGATGGCCGGGAACCGGGCATTCCCGTGCTCTGCTGTCGCGGCACGGGGCGGTCTGGTCTCCGAGCACCACGGTGGGAACGCCGTAGGGGGCCCACCTGGCAGCCGGCACGACAGGGGCGAACAGGGAGACCACCGGGGTCCCGACCGCGGCGGCGAGATGCGCGGGCCCAGAGTTGGGCACAACGACGGCGCACGCCCTGTCGAGCACGCCCGCCAGGCCCGTGAGGTCCGTCGCGCCGCCGAGGTCGAGCGCGACGTCCGCCGCGACCTCCGCGGTCAGCTCCCGTTCGCCGGGGTGGCCGGTGACGACGACGCGGTGACCGGCGTCGGCGAGTGCCCGCACCGCCTGGCGGCAGCGGTGTGCGGACAACTGCCGTGCGGGTACCGAGGCACCCGGATGGAGCACCACGTAGCCGTCCTCGCCGGTGAGCTCCGTGGTGTCCGGCAACGGCCTGCGCACGGCCAGTGCACGATGATCGTGGTCAGGCAGGCGAAAGCCCGCCGCCTCGGCCAGCGAGAGGGCTCGCTCGGCCTCGGGCGGGTCGCCGTTCACCCGGTGCCGGAGATCGAGCAGCGACCCCGGGTAGTCCTCACTGATGGCACCGATCCACGGCACGCCCGCCATCCGCAGCACCAGTGCCAGCGGTAGCGGGGACTGATGGAACGAGGTGAGGATCAGTGCGGCGTCCGGCCGCACGTCCCGGACCTGCTTGACCAGGGAGTCGACGGCGTCGTCGGTCAGTTCCGGTGGCTCAGGGTCGATCCACGGGGCGCACCACTCGATCACGTCGTCGACGCCGGGGAGCAGCTCCGCGCCCGCCCTGCCGCGGGGGCCGGCGAGCATCGTCACGGCATCGGACCCGGCCGCGACAGCGCGCACACAGGGCCCCGAGAGCAGGACGTCGCCCACGTTGTCCATCCGGGCCACCAGCACCCGTCCCCTCATCCCGGCTCACCCGCCATCGCCGCCCGGACCGCTTCGATGAGGTCGCCCGCGACGGTCGCGTTCCTGCGGGCGTCGTGGATCTCGACGGGCAGCGTCCGCCGGGTCGGCACGAGAATCCCACGCGCCCCGGCGGTCGAGGCCGCGGCGACGTCGGCACCGGTGTCGCCGATCATGACGCAGCGCCGGACGTCGACGCCGAGTGCTGCGGCCGCGCGGTGGACGAGGCCGGGCGCGGGCTTGCGGCACTCGCAGCCGTCGTCGTCACCGTGCACGCAAACCTGCCAGGTGTCGAACGGCCCGAGCAGTTCCTCGACGCGTGCGTTCACGGCGTCGAGTTGTGCCGGTGTGATGAGCCCTCGTGCGACACCGGACTGGTTGCTCACGATGCCGACGGGAACTCCGGCCGCACGCAACGATCGCAGGGTCTCGACGGCGCCGGGCACCGGACGCACGAGTGCGGGGTCGGCGAGATAGGGGACGTCCACGATAACGGTGTCGTCGCGGTCGAAAAGGAGCGCGGCGGGGGTCTGGACAGGGGCGCGCAAAGGGGCGTCCGCGAGTGTGTCGCGGACGCTGGTGCCGGTCCCTGGTGCGGACATCCGCCCTCCTTGATCCGGTCCATCCGGGTCGCTCTGCGCTACCCGTTCTCGGTCTAGCGCTACCCCCCGCAGTGACTGCTAAACCGGACGAGGACAAAACCCCAGGATGCTGCTACTCAGCGGAGCGACTTCTCCTGCGACCGCGCGCTGGCGCGCCGGGCACCCCGTATTCGGGACAGGGTCACCGGCCGATCTGGTTTGCCCGGCCCCGGTTACGGAAAGTCCATCGAGGCACACGACCGCGCCTTGGATGGAGGCAGCGAATGACCGGCTTCTTCGCTCCCGGCCCCGGTGGGAGCCCGTTCGACGAGTTCATCACGCAGTTCTTCGGCGGTGCGGGGGGCGGTCGCCGTCCCTACGCCGTCGACATCACCCGGTTGATGAGTGAACAGTCACGGCAGTTGCTGACAGCCGCGGCCACGCGTGCGGCGGAGCAGGGCAGCGGTGAGCTGGATACGACGCACCTGCTGTGGGCGGCGACACAGGCGCCGGGCAGCCGGGATCTGCTGGATCGGGTTGGTGCCGATCCCGACGTGCTCGCCGCCGAACTCGACCGCGGTGGCTCCGTGGAAGGCAGCGGCGAAACGCGCCGCCCGCCGGCCATGCTGACGCCGGGCGCCAAGCGCGCGTTGCTCGACGCGCACCAGATTTCCCGAGGCCTCGGCTCGTCGTACATCGGACCGGAGCACCTGCTGCTGGCGATGACGGCCAACCCGGACTCGTCGGCCGGCCGGTTGCTCGCCCGGCACGGTGTCACACCGGAGTCGATGCGGCGCGGACCCGCGCCCGAGGGGTCACGTGCCGGCGGGCAACCGCAGCAGGGACCGTCCGCGACGGAGACGCTCGACCAGTTCGGCCGGGACCTCACCGCGATGGCCAGGAACGGCGAGATCGACCCGGTCGTCGGCCGCGACGAAGAGATCGAGCAGACGATCGAGGTCCTGTCCCGGCGAACGAAGAACAATCCGGTGTTGATCGGGGAGGCCGGTGTCGGCAAGACGGCCATCGTGGAAGGGCTCGCGCGGCGCATCGTCAACGGTGAGGTGCCGGAGAACCTGACCCGCCGCAGGTTGATGCAACTCGATCTCACGGCGATGGTGGCCGGCACCCGCTATCGGGGCGACTTCGAGGAGCGGATGACGAAGCTGCTCGAAGAGATTCGCGCGCACCGCGAAGAGCTCATCGTGTTCATCGACGAGCTGCACACGGTGGTCGGCGCGGGCTCGTCCGAGGGTTCGATGGGGGCGGGCAACATGCTCAAGCCCGCGCTGGCCCGTGGCGAGCTGCATATCGTCGGCGCGACCACATTGGACGAGTACCGCTCGAACGTCGAGGAGGACCCCGCGCTGGAGCGCCGGTTCCAGCCGATTCTGGTGCCCGAGCCCTCAGTGGACCAGGCGCTGTCCATTCTGCATGGTCTGCGGGACCAGTACGAGGCGCACCACCAGGTGCGGTTCACCGACGAGGCGCTGCACGCCGCTGTCACCCTGTCCGACCGCTATATCGCCGACCGTTTCCTGCCGGACAAGGCCATCGACCTGGTCGATCAGGCCGGCGCCAGGGTGCGGGTGCGCTCGGGCAGGCAACCGGCGAAACTGCGCGATCTCGAGTCCCGGCTGGACCAGCTGAGCAGGGACCGGGACCAGGCGGTGAGCGAGGAGAACTACGAGCGCGCGTCGATCCTGCGGGACGAGATCGCGGAACTGCGCGAGCGCATCCGCAGCGCGCGCACGGACGACGAGAGTCCGGTGGACTCGATCGAGGTGACCGCAGAGGACATCGCGGAGGTCGTGGCCCGGCTCACCGGCATTCCGGTCAGTCAGCTGACCAAGGAGGAACGGGAGCGGCTGCTCAGTCTTGAGGAACACCTGCACACCCATGTGGTCGGTCAGGACGAGGCGGTCCAGGCGGTCGCCGAGGCGGTGCGGCGCTCGCGCGCCGGCCTGGCCGAGCCGGACCGGCCCTCGGGCAGTTTCCTGTTCCTCGGCCCCACCGGTGTGGGCAAGACCGAACTGGCGCGGGCACTCGCCGAGGCGCTGTTCGGGCAGCAGGACCGGATGATCCGGATCGACATGAGCGAGTACGGCGAGCGGCACACCGTCAGCAGGCTGATCGGCGCACCGCCGGGGTATGTCGGCTACGACGACGCCGGGCAGCTGACCGAGGCCGTGCGCCGGAAGCCTTACTCGGTGGTGCTGCTCGACGAGATCGAGAAGGCGCACCCCGAGGTGTTCAACGTGCTGCTGCAGGTGCTCGACGACGGCAGGCTCACCGACGGCAGGGGCAGGACGGTCAACTTCACCAACACCGTGCTGATCATGACCAGCAATCTCGGCTCGGAGCTGATCGTCAGTGGCACCCAGGGCGCGCTCGGCTTCACGCCCGTCCGTGAGGACGACACCGAAGGACCGCTGCGCGAGCGGTTGATGCGCAAGCTGCGCGAGTCCTTCCGGCCGGAGTTCCTCAACCGGATCGACGACATCATCGTGTTCCGCAGGCTCGAGTCCGAGCAGCTCAACCAGATCACCGAGCTGCTGCTCGAGGACACCAGGCGTCGTGCGCACGCACAGGACGTGCGCCTCGAGTTCGACACCAGCGCCGTCGAATGGCTGAGTAAGACCGGTTACCAGCCCGAGTTCGGCGCGCGGCCGCTGCGGCGCACCATCCAACGCGAGGTCGGCAACGAACTGTCGCGGATGCTGCTGGACGGGAGGGTCAAGGCCGGCTCCCGGGTCCGCGTGAGCAGCACGGGGGACTCCCTCGCCTTCGACGTGACGGAGGGTGCCGCGGAGCCCGCCTGACAGACGTTCGGGCTTCCCTGCGCGCGGGAACGCGGCAGGGAAGCCCGAACGGCCTCACCGCGGGAGATCTGGCGGTGGCTCGATGTGGACGACCTTGGTCTGGGTGAGCTCGTCGAGCAGTTCCGGGCCGAATCCGAACCCGTTCCCGCTCTCGCCGTGCGGCTCGGCCGCACCTCCCGGCGCCCCGCCGAACACGGCGTTGACCTTCACGGTGCCGACGGGTAGCTCGCGCCACGCCCGCTGGGCGTGTGCCATCGAGCCGGTCAGCACGGTGGCCGCCAGCCCGTAGCGGCCCTCGGCGGCCTCGGCGAGCCCCTGGTCGAAGTCCTCGACGACCCGGACCGGCGCGATCGGCCCGAACGTCTCCTCCGACAGCACCCGCATCCCCGGCTCGACACCGCTCAGCACCGTGGCCGGGTAGTGCGCGCCGGGACCGTTCGGGACGTTGCCGCCGGTATGCACGGTGGCACCCTGCTCGATGGCATCCACCACGTGCTCGTGCACCTGATCACGGTGGCGGACGTCCACCAGCGGAGCGAGCTTGCGGTCCTCCGCCTGCCGGACCAGCGCGTCGAGGAAGGGCTCCGCGACGGCCCGGTGCACGTAGATCCGCTCCACGGCGACGCAGATCTGCCCCGAGTTGGCGAACGAGCCCAGTGCCGCCTGCTCGGCCGCCCATTCCGGGTCGACGTCGGCGTCGACGACCAGCGGATCGTTCCCGCCGTTCTCCAGCAGCGTCTTCGCGCCGGTCCGGGCCGCCGAGGCGGCGATGGCCCTGCCGGTCGCGGTGCTGCCGACGTGCGCGATGACGTCCACCCGGTCGTCGGAGGTGAGCATGGCGCCCACCGAACCGTCGCCGTCGAGAGTCTGCAGGACACCCTCGGGATGTACGCCCGCGATAACCCTGCCGAGTACGGCACCCGTGTACGGCGCCCGTTCACTCGGCTTGTGGATCACCGTGTTACCGCTGACCAGCGCCGCGCCGATCAGCCCGCAGCTCACCGCGACCGGGTCGTTCCACGGCGTCAGCGCGACCGCGACACCCCGTGGCTCGGGCACCATGAGGTCGGTCGCGGAGAACTCACCGCGCAGGCTCTTGCCCCGGTGCACCGGGCCGAGTTCGGCGTACTGCTCCAGCGTCCCCGCGCCGGCGAGTACTCCCTCGACGGCCTCGGAACGCGGTTTGCCCGTCTCCGCCTCGTTCAGCGCGGCCAGCGAGTCGACCTGCTCGCGCAGTGCCGCAGCGGCTGCCCGCAGCATCTCGCCCCTCGCCGCGGGCGCTTCTCTGGCCCATTCCCGCTGCACCTGCCTGGCCTTGTCCAGTGCGGCGCCGACCTCCGTCCGCGTCGCCATCGGCACGGTGCCGACGAGCTGGCCGTCGTCCGGATTGTGAATCTCGATCACCGCAGCGTCCTGGGCGTCCTGCTCGCGACCGGCAGGAATGTCGACCGCCGCGCTCACCTGGCCACCTGCCCTGCGCTCGAGAGTTCCGTACTCGCGGTGACCGGCGCCGCCGTGGGTACCGCGCGGTCGTAGACCCGTAGCGTGTCGGCCGCGATCCGGTCCCAGGAGTACCGGGACGCCGCCCGGTCGCACCCCGCGATTCCGCAGCCCTCGCGCAGCGTCCGGTCGGTGAGCAACCGCCGCAGCGCGGCGGCGAGGTCCTCCGGACTGCGTGGCGGGACCAGCAGCCCGGTGACGCCGTCGACGACGGTGTCGGTGAGCCCGCCGACCGCCGACGCGACCACCGGGACGCCACATGCCATGGCCTCGAGCGGCACGATGCCGAACGGCTCGTACCACGGCGTGCAGGCCACGACGTCGGCCGAGCGCAACAGCGCGGGCATCTCGTCGCGGGACACCTGACCCGCCATCAGCACCCGGCCACGGACACCCAGCTCGTCGGCGTGGTCGAGCAGCCGCTGCGCCTCGGGATCATCGGCGAGAGCACCTTCCTCGGGCCCTCCCGCGATGACGAGTTCGGTGTTCGGCAGCAGCCGCAGTGCTTCGATGACCGTGTCGAAACCCTTACGCGGCACCAGCCTGCCCACCGTCAGCACCCGGTGCCGCTGGTACTTCGGCGCCGTCGGGCCGTTGGGACGAAACCGCTCGAGATCGACCCCGCACGGGACGACGGACATCCGCGAGCGGGGGACGCCCATCCTGGCCAGCTCGAACACCTCGTCGGAACAGGTCGCCGCGACCCTGGTGGCGTTGCTGCCGATGAGCCGCTCCAGCTGGAGCCGTTCCGGCGGGCTCGTGTCCTTGGCGCCCTGGTAGCGGCGCTTGACGACGCCGAGCGCATGAAAGGTCTGAACCACTGGGATGTCGAGTTCCCTGCAGGCCAGCACGGCGGCGAGGCCGGACATCCAGAAGTGTGCGTGCACGACGTCGGGGCGGTCCGCGGACCAGCGTTCCCGGAGGAACTTGCCGAAGTCACCCATATGTGGCAACAGGTCGTCCTTCGGCAGGGTCCTGGGCGGACCGGCCGGCACGTGTACGACGCGGTAGCCCGAGGGCGTCCGCACCTCCTCCGGCAGGTCGGGGTCGTCGCGGCGGGTGTACACCGTGACGTCGTGTCCCTGCCTGCTCAGTGCGGCCGACAGCTCGGCGACGTGCAGGTTCTGCCCACCCGCGTCGACTCCGCCGAGTGCTGCCAATGGGCTGGCGTGTTCGGAGACCATGGAGATTCTCATCGGTTCCCTCCCGGAGCCGGACTCTCTTGTTGTCATCGCACGACCTCCGAGAGGAGGACGTCCCAGTTCCGCAGGAATGCCTCCAGCCCGAAATGGGTGAGTGCGTACTCCCGCGCGGCTTTTCCGGCGACCGCGGCGAGGTCCGGCTCGTGCACGAACCGCCTGGCCGCCGCGGTGACGGCGGTGATGTCGGTGGAGATCACTCCCGCCTCGTCGGGCACGGCCGCGATGGCCTCGGTGGTGGCGAGTGCGACCACCGGCATGCCCAGCTGCATGGCTTCGAGCAGGGAGAGGCCCAGCGAGGTCCAACGGGCGGTGTGGATGTAGACCCGCCTGCGCGCGACCTCGGTGTGCAGGGTCTCCTGATCGAGGTCCGCGATGCCGCGCACCGGGTTGGTGGTTGCGGGCAAGGACTTGGCGAGTCCGTCCACGCCGATGCCGTACACGTCGATCGGCGCGGCTTCCGCGAGCGCGGGCAGCAGATCTGTACCCGTGATGCGCCAGCGCCGGACCGGCTCGTTGATCAGTACCGCGGCGTGTGGCAGTTCACCGGTGTAGCGATGGCCGGGATCCACGATGCCGTGCGGGATCACCGAGGTCGGCGCCCGTCCGCAGTCCCACATCAGGTCGTTGAAGTGGGTCACGTGCGCGACCGGGATGCCGTCCGAGTCGGCGAGCGGGTGCCGGGTCGTGGCCGCCGCTTCGCGAGGCGTGTTGTGCTCGACGTACACGGCGGGGACATCCCTGCCGGGACGCCTGCCGAGCCAGCGCTCGGCGACCTCGATCTCCTCGGGGCGCTGCAGGACCACCACGTCGACATCGAGGTCGTCGAGCTGGTCCGGGTGCACTTCGTGCGCACGGTCGGGCCATGGGCGGCCGCAGCGGCCGAGGCCCCACGGGCCGCCTTCGGGCAGTGCGGGGATGAGGTATTGGTGCCGGCCCTGGACGAACGAGGTCGTCCAGGATCCATGCACGTGCCACACCAGCACCCGCAACTCTCGGTTCATGTCGAGCATGAAGGAGTAGTTGCCGCTGTGCCGCTGGGTAAACCTCGTGCCGGAGTACTACTACTCGGCGTGACCGGTTCGGGCCTCGCGGGCGTCAGCCGGCTGCTTCTTGGGCTGCAGGAAACCCAGGACGAGCCCCAGCACCGCGGTGCCGCCGTGCAACCAGTTGTTCGCCCAGTCGATGTTCACGTGGTCGCCCGGGCTGCCCGCGGCCGCGGCGAAGACCCCGTAGATGGTGAAGCCGGTGAAGCCCACGAACAGTGCCCAGCCGTAGAACTGGGCGCCCGCGGTCTTGGTCGCCGCCGCGATCCCCAGTGCTCCCACCGCGGTGTGCACGATGTTGAGCAGTGCGCTGGTACTGAAGATCCAGACGGCGTTGCCCGGATCGTGGCCCATGTGTGTCGGCTCCGCGACGAAGAACCCGAGCAGGCCGAGGGTCAGGTACACAAGGCCGATCACCAGAGCGATCAGCCGAGGCAGCAGTGGGCCCCTGCTAGGAGAAGACATGCTTCCTCCCCACTAACGCGGCGGTCGAGCGGCGGTTGTCGTCGGGGTACCCGGTCCGGGACGGTCAAACCGGGCATCCGCGCGCCACCTGCGCGGAGATCGCAGGAGTAGGGAAGTGGAGGACGGGGTAGCCGCGCGTCGCGGACTGAACGGCGCGAGCGGAAGGTGCGGACGGTGGTCGATTCGATGAGTGGACAGGGCGTGCTCACCACTCCCACAGCAACCGCTCACCGGCCCCGGAAGCAGGAACCGCGCGGCGCCCGGTTCCTGCAGCTGCTCAAGACCACCGACCACAAGGAGATCGGGCTCCTCTACCTCGTCACCTCGTTCGGCTTCTTCATGGCGGGCGGCGCGATGGCGCTGCTGATGCGCAGTGAGCTGGCGCAGCCGGGTATGCAGTTCCTGTCGAACGAGCAGTACAACCAGCTGTTCACCATGCACGGCACGGTGATGATGTTGCTGTACGCCACACCGAACGCGTTCGGTTTCGCCAACTTCCTCGTCCCGCTGCACATCGGTTCGCCGGACGTGGCGTTTCCCCGGTTGAACGCCTTCTCCTACTGGCTCTTCCTGTTCGGTGGGCTGATCCTCATGGCCGGGTTCCTGACGCCGGGCGGCGCGGCGGACTTCGGGTGGTTCGCCTATACACCCTTGTCGAGAGCGGGATTCTCGCCCGGCGTCGGCGGTGACCTGTGGATCACGGGCCTGCTGGTCAGCGGCCTCGGCACCATTCTGGCCGCCGTGAACATGATCACGACGATCCTGTGCCTGCGGGCGCCGGGCATGCTGATGTGGCGGATGCCGATCTTCACCTGGAACATCCTCTTCACGGCGATCCTGGTGCTGCTGGCGTTCCCGATCCTCACCGCCGCACTGTTCGGGCTGCTGGCCGACCGGCATCTCGGTGCGCACGTGTTCGACCCCTCGACCGGTGGGGCGATCCTGTGGCAGCACCTGTTCTGGTTCTTCGGCCACCCGGAGGTCTATATCGTCGCCCTGCCGTATTTCGGGATCATCAGCGAGATCGTCCCCGTGTTCAGCCGAAAACCGTTGTTCGGCTACAAGGCGCTGGTCTGGGCCACGGTGGCGATCACCGGCCTGTCGGCCACCGTGTGGGCGCACCACATGTTCGCGACCGGGGCGGTGCTGTTGCCCTTCTTCTCGATTCTGTCGTTCTTCATCGCGGTGCCGACGGGCATCAAGTTCTTCAACTGGATCGGCACGATGTGGAAGGGGCAGTTGACCTTCGAGTCACCGATGCTCTGGTCCCTTGGCTTCCTGGTGACCTTCCTGTTCGGCGGACTCACCGGCGTGCTGCTCGCGGCCCCGGCCGTGGACTTCCACGTGACCGACACCTATTTCGTGGTGGGGCACTTCCACTACGTCCTTTTCGGCACCATCGTGTTCGCCACGTTCGCCGGCGTCTACTTCTGGTTCCCGAAGATGACTGGCCGGATGCTCGACGAGCCGCTGGCGAAGCTGCACTTCTGGACGACGTTCATCGGCTTCCACACCACGTTCCTCGTGCACCACTGGCTCGGCGCGGAGGGCATGCCCCGGCGCTACGCCGACTATCTGGCCAGCGACGGATTCACCGCGCTGAACGTGGTGTCCACGATCGGCGCGTATGTTCTCGGCCTCTCGGTGCTGCCCTTCCTCTGGAACGTCACTCGCAGCTACCGCTTCGGCGAACCCGCGGCTGTCGACGATCCCTGGGGATTCGGAAACTCGCTGGAGTGGGCCACCTCCAGCCCGCCGCCACGGCACAACTTCCTCGACCTGCCGAGAATCCGCTCCGAACGGCCCGCGTTCGAACTGCACTACCCGGGAACGGTGGAGCAACTGCGCAACCAGAACCACGTGACCGAAATGTTCGGCAACCGTCCCCGCCAGCAGACAAGGGCCCCCTCCGAGGAGGCCTCCGACGCCAGTGACCCCCAGAAGGAAACCTAACCCCCGCACTTTCCCGGGAAAGTGCGTTAGTTGCGTGCGCGGGGTACCGCACTTTCCCGGGAAAGTGCGGTACAGGGATGGGGCGTCCGCAAGTACCACCAAGCAAGATCAGCCATGCCGCCAACCACCCCCATCCACACTTGCCGGGAAGGTCCCCCGGTTCACCAGGTGCGCGACGGGTATCCGGCCTGGATGAGTGATGGCCTGACCTTTATCGGCACGGCGACGGTCCTGCTCCGGCTCGGGCCGTTCACCGTGCTGACCGATCCCAACTTCCTCCACCGCGGGCAGTGGTCGTACCTCGGCCAAGGCATGGTCTCGCGACGGCGCACCGAGCCCGCGGCTCAGGTTGCGGACCTGCCCGCGCTGGACGCTGTCGTGCTCTCGCACCTGCACGGCGACCACTTTGACCGTATCGCGGGCCGGGAATTGTCCGCCGATCTGCCCATACTGACCACCGGCCACGCGGCACATCGCCTGAGCAGGCGGGGTTTCCGGCAGACCGTCGCCCTGCCCACCTGGTCGAGCGAGACACTGACCGAAGGCGATGCCACGCTGACGATTACCGCCGTCCCCGCGCGACACACTGCCGGAATCGTCAACCGGATGCTCCCGCCGGTGATCGGTAGCGTGTACGAGTACCGGTCGGCTCCGGACGTGACTCCGTTGCGGCTGTACGTCAGTGGGGACACCGTGATGCACGACGATTTACGGCGGATCCACGAGCGCTTCCCGGAGATCGACCTGGCCGTGCTACATCTCGGTGGTGCGCGCATGCTCGGGATTCTGCTGTCCATGGACGACAAGCAGGGAGCGGACCTGCTGCAGTTGCTGCGCCCTGGGCACGTGGTGCCTGTGCACTTCGACGACTACGGGGTCTTCGGTTCGCCGCTGTCGAACTTCCTCGTGGAAACCGAGCGGCGGGGCCTCGGAAGTTCGGTGCGGGTGCTCCGGCGGGGCGAAACCCTGCCGCTGGCTACATGAGCAGCTCACCGTGTAGTGCCGAGAGGAGCGGGCCCGCAAGGATCCCGGCCGCGACCGACAACGGGGCTGCGACGTACGCCGTCGTCGCAGCCCACCTGCCCGGCCGTTCGATCGGGCTTGTTCCCGGGGTCGCGCCGAGCGCGGGTGCGAGCCACCGCAGGTAGTAGAACAGGCTGGCCACCGTGTTCACCGCGGCGAGCACCACCAACCAGCCCAGCCCGGCGTCGAACGCGGCGGTGAACACGGTCAGTTTCCCCGCGAAAACGCCGGTCGGCGGGGTACCGACCAGCCCGAGCAGACATACCACCAAGCTGAGGGCGAGCCAGCGATGTCGCCCGCGCAGTCCGCGGTAGTCGTCCAGGGAGCGTGCGCCGGGCAGTGCGCACACCACGGCGAACGCGCCGAGATTCGTGACCGCGTACGCGCCGAGATAGAGCAGTACGGCGGGCAGGGCCAGTGTGCTGTGGCCAGCGGCCGCGACGGCCATGAGGAGGTACCCGACCTGACTGATCGTCGAGTACGCGAGCAGGCGGCGCACGCTTGTCTGGAAGAACGCGGCGAGGTTGCCCAGCGTCATCGTGACCGCCGCGATCACCGCCACCAGCAACGCCCAGTTCAGGCCGCTCGGCTGCAGTGCGCTTTCGACAAGCCGATAGATCGCGATGACAGCGCCGACCTTCGGCACAGTGGTGACCAGGGCGCCGACGGGTGGGCGGGCGCCCTCGGTGACGTCGGGTACCCAGAAATGCGCGGGAACCGCCCCTGCCTTGAACAGCAGCCCAGCGAGCAGGAGGACGGCGCCCACCACGACGAGCGCCACCGGTGCGCCCGCGAGCCGCTCGTGCAGCTCCGGGTACCGGGTCGCGCCCGCGGCGCCGAACAGGAGCATGACCCCGAACAGCATGCAGACACCCAGCAGCGCACCGAGCAGGTAGTACTTCAGCGACGCCTCCGTCCCCGGGGCGTCCTTCGCGAATCCGGTCAACGCGTACAGCGGAACGCTCGCCAGCAGGTATGCCGCCATCAGCAGCAGGAGATCGCCCGCGCCCGCGAGCAGCACAGCGCCGAGCGCTGCCAGCAGCACCAGGACGACGAACTCGCTCTCCCTTCGGTCACCCCGTGTCTGCTCGGCCGAGATGGCCAGTATCAACAGAACCGAGACAAGGACCACCACTCGCGCGCCAGCCGTCGGCACATCGACCGCGTAGGTGCCTTCGAAAACGGTCATCCCGGGACCGGGCCAGGACGCCACGGTCAGCACCAGCCCGGCGGCACAGGCCACGACGGCCAGCGCCCGTACCGGCCACTGCCGGTGCCGGGGCAGATACGAACCGAGCAGGAGCCCGGCCACGGCGCTACCTGCCAGCGACGCCTCGGGCAACAGCCGGATGAGATCCTGGGTCATCATCGACGCCATCTCAGCGGCCCAGTTCCAGGCCGAGTGCCCGTGCGGCGGGCTCGATGACGTCCAACAGGAAGCGTGGGAACAACCCGATCACGACGGCGAGTGCGAGCAACGGCACGATCGACACCGCCTCGCTCGATCTGAGGTCTCCCATGCCTCCAACGCCCTTTCCTTCCGCGCCAAGGAAAATTCGCTGGTAGGCGCGCAGGAACAGCGCCGCGGTGAGTAGAATTCCGAGGAACGCCAGCGCCGTGGCCACCGGTGCGCCCGCCAGTGAGCCGGTGAAGATCTGGAACTCCGCGATGAAGCCCGCGAAGCCGGGCAGTCCCAGTGACGCGAACGCGGCGATGGCCGCCAGACCGGCGAATCTGGGCGTGCGGGCGGCCAGACCGCCGTAGGAGTCGAGGTCGTAGGTGCCGCCCCGGTCGTACAGCACTCCGGCCAGCAGGAACAGTGCGCCGGTGATCAGCCCGTGGCTGACCATCTGCGTCACCGCGCCGGTGACCGCGAGACTCTTCGCCTGCGCGTCGGAGGTGGAGATCAATCCGGCAGCGCCGACGGCCAGCACCACGTAGCCCATGTGGTTGACCGAGGTGTAGGCGATCATCCGCTTGAAGTTCTGCTGGGCCAGCGCCACCAAAGCTCCATAGAGGACACTGACGACGCCGACGACGACGATGACAGGTGCGTACCGGTTCCACTGCTCGGGCAGCATCGGCAGCACGATCCGGACGAACCCGTACGTCCCCATCTTCAACAGCACCGCGGCCAGGATCACCGAGCCCGCTGTCGGTGCCTCGGTGTGCGCGGGTGGCAACCAGGTGTGAAACGGCACTGTCGGCGTCTTGACGGCAAGCCCGACGACCAGTGCGAGCAACACCAGCGTGCCCTTCGCGCCCTGGCCCGCCAGTGGGTTCTGTTCGGCGAGCAGAACCATGTCGAAGGTGTGTGGTTCGGCCGCGAGGTAGAGCCCGATGAAGCCGAGGAGCAATGCGAGTGATCCGACGAAGGTGTAGAGGAAGAACTTCAGCGCCGCCCTCGCCGCGTCCTTGTGTCCCCATCCGGCGATCACGAGGTACATGCCCACAATGGACAGATCGAAGAAGACGAAGAAGAGAATGAGGTCGAGGGAGACGAACAGCCCGAGACAGACGGTTTCCAGGAACAGGAACAACGCGGCGAACGAGCGGACTCGTTCCGTCTGTCGCAGGGAGTAGATCGCGCAGGCCAGGAACATCGTCGCGGTCAAGGCGACCAGAGGCAGACTCAGCCCGTCGACGCCGATGTGATAGCCCGAACTCACGCTCGGGATCCACCGCACGTTCACCTCGTAGCCAGGCCCGCCGAACGCGCCCGCTCGCGGATAGCCGATCCAGAGCGCGACGACCAGCAGCAGGTCGACCGCACTCGTCGCGATCCAGGCCCAACGCGCCACGGTGTCACTCGTCCTCGGGAGCACGAGCAGGAGCGCCGCCACCGCGAGCGGCAGGAAAACCACGATGCTAAGCACGCTGATCCGACCTCACAGCCCGGTTGGGGAAACCTGTGTCCTGGCTCATCTGACGCTCGCGGCTCATCGAAGTACCGCCAGCAGCGCCGCGAGTGCGGCGAGGGCGACGACGGCCTGGGCGTAGTAGTGGTGTGACTGCCCGGTCTGCGGTCGCCGGGCCAGTGAACCCAGCCCGCGAAAGCTCCTGGCGACGAGGCGCACCGCCGTGTCCACCGCGTGTTCGACCCGCAGGTTCGCCCCGCGGGCGAGCAGCGCGGTGAACCTGGCGGTCGCCCGGACACCCCCGTCCACCACGCGGTCGTCGAAGCGGGCCAGCGCCCGTGCCGTTCCGAGCAGGGGAGCGGCCACCGCCCGCGTGGCCAGGGTCTCGAGGCCGAACCATTCGCGCGGCTTCGGCTGGTCCGGAACATCACCGCGGCGGCGAACGACGGTTGCCGCCATCCCCGCCACGCTCAGTGCGACAATGGCCGACACCAGGACCTCCCACCATCGGGGTGCCGGTTCGCCAGGCGCCCCGATTGCTCCGGAGAACTCGGCCCACACTCGCGGAACGGCCAGCACACCGAGAATTGCCGCGCCTGCGGCGAGTGGGGGCAGAGCCAGCCACTGGCCGTCGGTGATCCTGCCTGATCCCCGCGGTGAACCGTCCTTTTCGGTCTTGCTGGATTCCGTGGAGGGCACGGCGGACCAGACCAGCGCCACAGCGCGACCCGCGTAAGCCGCGCTGAGCGCCGCCGCCGCGAGACCCGCGAGGTACAGTGGTGCGGACTCGTGCACGGCGGCGGCGAGCACCCTGTCCTTGGTCGCCCAGATCGACAGCGGTGGTATCCCGGCGAGGACGACCGCGCCGACGGTGAAACTGATGCCGACCACCGGGTACCGCCTGGCGACCCCGCGCAGCGCGGGCAGACTCTTCGTGCCGAGTGCGGCGAGCCAGGCGCCCGCTGTCAGGAACAGCAGGCTCTTCGTGAGCGCGTGGGCCAGCAGGTGCCCGCTGCCTGCCGCGACCGCACCCAGGCCGGCGGCCAGCACCATGAATCCCACCTGCGCACAGGTGGACGCCGCGAGCAGTTGCTTGAGATCCTGCTGGACCACGGCGACGGCGCCGAGCGCGAGCGCGGTGAGCACACCCGCCCACGCGACAAGAGCGCCCGCCCATGCTGTGGCGGACAACAGTGGTTCCAGCCGCAGCAGCAGGTACGCACCTGCCGCGACCATTGTGGCCGAATGCAGCATCGCCGACACCGGGCTGGGACCGTCCATCGCACGGGAGAGCCAGAAGCTGAACGGCAGTTGCGCCGACTTGCCAAGCGCGGCCAACACCACTCCCGCGGTGACCACGTCCCGCCAGCCAGGTGGGAGCCCGGACAGTTCGTTCAGCGCGAGTCCTCCCGCTCCGCCCGCGAGCGCGGCGCCCGCTGCCAGGTACAGCCCCAGGTCCGCGCCGCGGGTGGTCAGGAAGGCGATCTTGCCCGAATCGACCCGGCGGGAGTCACGCCACCAGAAGCCGATGAGCGCGTAGGACGCCGCACCCATCACCTCCCATGCCATCAGCAGGGACAGCAACGTCGTCGCTGTGACCGTCACCAGCATCGCACCCGCGAACAGCAGCATGAGTCCGAAGAACCGAGCGGAGGTCTCCGTGCCCGCGAACTCACCGGTGGCGAACACCAGAACCGCGAGCAGGACGACCGCCACCGTGACCACCATGACCGACGACAGGCCGTCCACCCGCAGACCGAAAGGAACACCGTCCAGCAGGGCCGCCGAGACCCCGGGCCGCCGCACAGCGGTGAGCGACGCGAGCACGAGTGTCACCACGGCGACGCACATTCCGGCCGAGGGTGCGATCCGGTTCGCCGTTCTGCCCGCGAGGAGCAGTGCGGTGCCTACCACCAATGGCACGGCGATCAGCAGCCAGAGCATCGAATCAGTCCCTGAGATCCGCGGCCATGTCGGTCATGTCGACGTCGCGTGCCCTGAACAGGGCCGTGGTGACCGCGAAACCCATGGCCATCTCGATGGCCATCGCGGTGACGGCGAGCACGACGACCACCTGCCCGTCCGGGTTCGCCGGTGAGGTGAAGTACCAGAACGCGGCGGCCCCGACGATGACCGCATTGATCATCAGTTCGAGGCCCATCATCACCATCACGATCGACTGCTGCGACAGCGCGCCGTACAACCCGACGCTGAACAGGGCCGAGGCGAGAAGTAGATAGTCCTGAAGGCTCATGTCTTCTGCCGCGCTCGCCGTCGGCCACCGGTTCCTCCCTGAACCGGATCGTCGGGTTTCCCGCGATCGAGCCGGTCGCCGAACCGGTCATAGCGGCCGCGCTGGGTGGAGAGCACCACGGTCGCGACGATCGTGGCGAACAGACCGAGTCCCAGCACGATCATCACCAGCATCTTCGACCCCATGAGCGCCTCGCCGAGTGCCAGGGTCGGATCCGCGGGACGGGGTGGCGGGGAATCCGGCCAGTCGACGAGGATGACGCCCGCGGCGAGCACGGCGAAGGTGCCGGCCGCGATCGCCAGTGATCCCTTCTGGTTGTGCACCATCGTCATCGGCATCAGCCCGCCGGGATTCATCATGTACATCAACATGAAGACCACCATGATGACCATCTCCATGATCATCATCAGGATGACCAGCACCCCGAGGTAGGTCAGTTCGACCAGCAGTACCGTGCCCGCGGCGAAGACGAACGATGCCAGCAACGCGAATGTCGCCCTCGCCATGGAGTCGACCCGGAAGACGGCGATGCCGGTCAGTACCGCTCCCACGGCACACAACCAGAACGCGATGTCGGCTGACAAGTTTCCGTGCCTCCTTATCCGATCACCACGAGGGACACGAACAGGGCCTGCAGCAGGGTCGCGGGGATCAGCACCATCCAGGAGATCTCGGTGAACCGCTCCATCCGGATCGTCGGCAGCCTGCGGCTCACCCAGACGAGAGCCGCCAGCACCGCCGCGGTCTTGAGTACCGACCACAACCAGGCGGGCAGCACCGGTCCCGCTCCACCGCCGAGGAACAGCGGCACCGCCATCGCCGCACCGGACACCAGCAGGACCCACCGTCCTGTCAGGAACACCAGCCGGTCCACACCAGACAGTTCGGCCACCGCGCCGCCCGCGACATCACGGGCCACGGGCTGGTCGAACGGGCCCCAGAAGGCCATGGCCAGTACGGAGAGCAGGAATACGACGAACGCGAGCGGCATCCACACGACGAACCAGAGATCCTGCTGGGCAGCGACAATGTCCGCGACACGCAGTGAACCCGCGCCGACCGCCACCGCGGTCAGAGCGAACATGTGCGGCAACTCGTAGGCCACGCCCTGCGCGATGAACCGGTAGCCGCCGACCAGGCCGAACGCGGAGTTCGCGCTCCACCCGGCCAGCCACACCGCCGCCCACGCCACGATCTCCATGGCGTTGAACCAGACGATGCCGACGGAGAGATCAGCGACCGCGTGCCACCCGAGCGGCGTGACCAGTGCGGCCATGACCGCGGCGGCGAGCAGCACCACGCCGGCCAGGCGCCACAGTAGATCGTCGGCGGCCAGCGTCCGCCGCCGCTGCTGGACCAGCAGCCCCGCCACCGCCCGCACAGGCACACGGGCCGAGTCCGCCAGTGGAGCTCCGGCCGCCCGTGCCGCGAGGACGGCGTCGAACGTCACCGCGGCCAGCGCGAACGCCAACAGCACGGCGGGGAGCAGCAGTGCGCCCACCCAGCCCGTCGCCACCACCTCAGCCATGACTCACTCCGTGGGCGGCGGGAAGGAGGTCCAGATCGAGGTGGAGGCTTGCGACGATGAGCCGCGCGATGGCGAGCTCGCTGCCGCACAGCAGTCCTGGCAGAGCATCCAGCGTCCATCGTGTCTCGTGCTCGCGCTCTGCCGTCCTGCCTTCACCGTCCTGCGGACTCGGCTCACACGGTTCGTCGTGCTCGCTCAGTTCACCTATCGTGTCGAGCCATCGGTTCAGCCTGGACAGCGCATCACCGGTCAACGCCTGCGGGGTTCCGGGATCGTGCGCGATCGCGCCGACGTCAGACAGCAGCCAGCGCAGCGTGCGCGAACGCCGTACGCGGCGCGCCCACGACCTGATACGGGCGGCATCCGGGCGCGCCGTCTCCCTGAGTACGTTGTCCCGCAACAGTCTCGCCCTGCCTGCCGCGTCCTCCCAGCCCGCTACGGACAGCAGGGAGACGCACGCGTCCAGGTGCCGGGCCAGCTCCTGGCGGGCGGGCTCCGCGGCGGGCACGTTCTGCCCGGCCGAGATCCGCCGCCACACGCGTGTCCACGGTGCGTTCCCCGGCACTTCGGAGAGGCCAACCGTGCGCACCCCGACCTCGGTGAGCACATCACCCTGCATGGTGGTGTCGAGCACCAGACCGGCGGGCCAGGCGGTCAGGACGGGGCCCAGCGGCACGTGCAGCTGGTCGAGCATGAGGCCGTCACGATCCTCGGCCCGCTCGGCCATCGGGATCCCACCCGGCATCTCCATCCCGCCCATGTCATGCCCGTGCCCGCCGTGGTGCTCGCCATGACCGCCGTGGTCGTTGTGGTGCTCCGTACGGCTGTCGTCGTGCGGTTCGTCATGGTCGGTTTCGGGTGCGCTCGCGGCCTGACGTGCCTGTGCCCGTTGTCCGCGCACGTCCCGGAGTTCGCCGACCGCGCGCTCGAGTTCGGTGAGCGCGTCCGGGGCGGTCGCCACGTCTGCCCGGACCCGCGGCGCGGGAATCGCCCGCCAGACCGGATCGAGGTACCGCTCGAAGCCGTCAACCGCCGCTCCGGTCACCACCAGCAGGTTCGCCTCGGCCGGACTGACCGCGAATCGCCATCCTCGCTCCCGCACGAGACACTCGACAGCCAGCCGCGCTTCGGTTCCGCCCGGCGTGTTCACCAGCAGGGCGCGCGGCGGCGTCCGGCGGAGCAACCAGGATCTCGGTGCTGATCTGCGAACGCGCGACACGATCGACTCGGCGAGGCCCGGGCCTGGTGTGCGAACGTCACCATCGTCGTTCATGCGCCCCGCCTCCCCGCTCGCGGGCTTTCGCCATACGCGTTCTTCCACTCGCCACCGCACGTCAGCGTCGTTCTCAGAAGCTCTCTCAGGTCCACCGCAGCGCCCCCTCTCGCCAGGCGTAGACGACGCCGACCATGAGGATCGCCAGAAAGACGAACATCTCCACCACCGCCGACAGGCCGGTCTTCGCGACCACCAGCGCCCAGGGGTACATGAACACCATCTCCATGTCGAAGGCGAGGAAGATCATCGTGACCGCGTACCAGCGCACGTGATAGCGGGAGAGCGCGTGCTCGGCGGGGGGATGCCCGGAAAGAAAGGGGCGCACGTCGGCGATCGTCCTACCCAGACGGACCAGGAACGCGATCCCGTACATGCCCGCGGTGACCAGGAGGGTCAGTGCGAGCAGGAGCAGCGTTCCCTCGACATTCACCCGGTCCTGCACCTCCCGCTCGCTCGTGCCGGAACTTCTGACCGTATTCCTCCGCGTCTGCGCCCGCGACTTGATGTGGGGGCAGACGGCAACCCCCGTGCCGGGGGGTGACCAGCCGCAGAAGGGGGTTGCTCGGTTCGGCGATAGCCAAACGTCTAGTTCGGGGCGGTCGGCTCGATACCCGCAACCAGGTTGAACGAGCCGGTCAGCTGGTTGAGTGCGACCAGTCCGACGACGTCGGCGATGAGCCGGTCGCTCCATCCGTGGGCCCGCAGTCCCGCGACGTCGTCGTTCGTGATCGACGAGGGCTCTGCCAGCACACGTAGTCCGAACGACACCAGTGCGGCCTCACGCCGGTCGGTCGCTGTCGCATCCCGGGCCAGCGCGATGTCGGTCTCGGTCAGCCCCGCGGCGCGGCCCGCC
This sequence comes from Amycolatopsis marina, assembly GCF_900111885.1. Classification (GTDB taxonomy): domain Bacteria; phylum Actinomycetota; class Actinomycetes; order Mycobacteriales; family Pseudonocardiaceae; genus Amycolatopsis; species Amycolatopsis marina. Next base: position 126,196 of record NZ_FOKG01000004.1, on the reverse strand, counting down.
TCGGCGTGCGCTTCGAGGCAGAGTGCGCAGCCGATCCATTCCTGGACCGCGAGGGAGATCTTCTCGCTGAGCGCTCGGGGGAGCCTGGTCCGCTTCATGGCGCGAGAGAAGTCGAGGTAGCCCTGCAGCACGGCGGGGGAGTGAGCCATGGTGCGGATCATGTCGCCCGCCGAGCCGTGACGCTCGATGATCTGGGTCAGCAGCTCGCGTGACTTCTGTGGCGCCTCCGCGGGTTCCAGTGGGTCCAGGTGTCGCATGAGGTCCTCGGACGCCGACATGGTACTACTCCTTACGGGTGGGGGGTATGTGAGCGTGTTGGCAGCAGTGAACCACATGCGGCGGCGGAGTATTCCGTTGCTGTCCACATTGACGCTTAATGTCAAGCCTCGGCCCCCTGGTTGGCGTTGGAAGCTCAAGAAGTATCGGCATTCTGGTGGCCGCACTGGTCACCAGTGGACACTTCGGCTGTGCTGCGGCGGCGATATGCGTCACCTTGACGCCGATACCCCCAGGGGGTACAAATGTGCTGTCGGTGAAACAGTGGCTCCGGACTCCGGTCAGTAGGGGTAAGGGGTATCGTCTGTGGAGCCGTCGGCAGAAGCAGAGGAGAGGCTCATGCGGGGATACACCGGAGACAAGGACGCGTACCTGAAGCGGTTGCGCCGGATCGAAGGGCAGATTCGCGGGCTGCAGCGAATGGTGGAGAACGACGAGTACTGCATCGACGTGCTGACGCAGATCTCGGCGGCCACCAAGGCACTGCAGTCGGTCTCACTGGGCCTGATGGACGAGCACCTGCGGCACTGTGTCGCCGAGGCGGTCGCCCAGGGCGGCGACACGGCCGACGAGAAGGTCCGTGAAGCCAGCGAGGCCATCGCCCGTCTGGTCCGCTCCTGACGTCTTCAGTCGCACAGAACCCGTTCACCACGAGTAAGGAGACATCACCATGGCTGAGAGCACCTACACAGTGAAGGGCATGACCTGCGGCCACTGCGTTCGCTCCGTGACCGAGGAGGTCAGCGAGATCGAGGGCGTCACCAACGTGTCGGTCGACCTGCCCACCGGCGCGGTCACCGTCACCAGCGCGCGGGAAGTCGGTACCGAGCAGGTACGCGCTGCCGTCGAGGAAGCCGGATACGAGCTGACCGCCTGAGGCGTCAGCTCCTCAAGCCGCGGGTCCGCAGCCCGCTGTGAGGAACGGACATGAACACTGCAATCAAGCTTTCCGCCTACGGTGTGGCGCTCGTCCTGGTCGCTGGTGGCGCCATGGCGATCGGCTCCGCTGTCGGTCCCTTCACCGGCACCGCCGGTGCGCTCGGCGCTGAGGACGCCGCACGCGGGGACGACCACAGCGACACCGTCGCGGGAGCCGAGCAGAACCAGCCCGGCGGGCTGGCGTCGTCCAGGGGCGGTTACACCCTCACGCCCACTCGTACGACGCTCGAGCCGGGTGCGAACCAGCCCTTCACCTTCCGCGTTCTCGGTCCGGACGGGCGGCCCGTCACCGGGTTCGACGTGGAACACGAGAAGCGCATGCATCTGATCGTCGTGCGCCGCGATACCGCCGAGTTCCAGCATGTGCACCCCACCATGGCGGCCGACGGCACCTGGACGGTGCCGCTGTCCGTCCCCATGGCGGGCAGCTACCGGGCCTTCGCCGATTTCGCCCCCACCGGCGGGGACGCCGTCACCCTAGGTGTCGACCTGGCGGTCCCCGGTGACTTCCGGCCCGTCGACCACAAGCCCTCCGCCACGGCGAACGTGGACGGCTATCAGGTGCGCCTCTCCGGAGACCTCGTGCCCGGACAGTCGTCGCCCGTCACGGCGACGGTGACCAGGAACGGTCGTGTGGTGACCGACCTGCGGCCCTACCTCGGCGCCTACGGGCACCTGGTGGCGCTGCGGGCCGGCGATCTCGCCTATCTCCACGTGCATCCGGACGGGGTTCCGGGTGACGGCAGGACGGCGGCGGGACCCGGTGTCACCTTTCACGCCGAGGTTCCCTCCGCGGGCACCTACCGGTTGTTCCTGGACTTCCGGCACGAGGGCGAGGTGCGTACCGCGGAGTTCACCGTCAGCACCGCGGACGCTTCCCGCGTCCCGGCTCCGCAGGTCACGTCCCAGGACGCTGATGGCGAAGGCGGTGACGGACATGGCCACGGCTGAAGCGCGAGACGGAAGGAGCGCCACGATGAGCGCCAACGTGCGCGACACCCAGCAGGTAGCGGGGCGGGACTTCGAACTCACGATCGACGGCATGACCTGCGCCTCGTGCGCGATGCGCATCGAGCGCAAGCTGAACAAGCTCGACGGGGTCAGCGCCACGGTCAACTACGCCACCGAGAAGGCCAAGGTCACCGGTCCTGCCGAACTCGACCCGGGTGTGCTGATCGAAGCGGTCGAGGCGGCGGGCTACTCCGCGGCGCTGCCCGCTCCGCGGCGGGAGGAGCCGGACGGCGAGTCGGTCGCCGAGCGGGAGGACGCCACCGGGCCCCTGCGGCAGCGGTTGATCGTCGCCACCGTGCTGTCGGTACCCGTGATCGCGATGGCCATGGTGCCCGCGCTGCAGTTCACCTACTGGCAGTGGATCTCACTCACGCTGGCCGCGCCGGTGCTGGTGTGGGGAGCGTGGCCGTTCCACAAGGCAGCGCTGGCGAACCTGCGGCACGGTGCCGCCACCATGGACACGCTGGTGTCGATGGGTACGACGGCCGCGTTCCTCTGGTCGCTGTACGCGCTGCTGTTCGGCAGCGCGGGAGTCCCCGGAATGACGCATCCGTTCGAGTTCACCATCGAGCGGATGAGCGGGGACGCGAACATCTACCTCGAGGTGGCAGCCGGCGTCACCACCTTCATCCTGGCGGGACGGTACTTCGAGGCGCGGTCGAAGCGCAGGGCCGGAGCGGCCCTGCGGGCACTGCTCGAACTCGGCGCCAAGGACGTCGCCGTGCTCCGCGAGGGTCGTGAAGAGCGGATTCCCACCAGTGCGCTGGCGGTCGGCGACCGGTTCGTCGTCCGGCCAGGGGAGAAGATCGCGACCGACGGGGTGATCGAAGAGGGCAACTCCGCGGTCGACGCCAGCATGCTCACGGGCGAGTCGGTACCGGTCGAGGTCGGCCCGGGTGACGACGTCGTGGGCGCCACGGTCAACGCTGGCGGGCGGCTGGTCGTGCGTGCCACCCGGATCGGCTCCGACACGCAACTCGCGCAGATGGCCGGCCACCCTCGTCGAGGAGGCGCAGACGGGCAAGGCCGCCGTGCAACGCCTGGCGGACCGGGTGTCCGCGGTGTTCGTGCCCATCGTGATCGCACTGGCCGTCGGGACGCTGGCCTTCTGGCTCGGTGCGGGCAGCCCGGTGTCGGCGGCGTTCACCGCCGCCGTGGCCGTGTTGATCATCGCCTGCCCTTGCGCGCTCGGTTTGGCCACGCCGACCGCGCTGCTTGTCGGCACCGGGCGGGGTGCCCAGCTGGGCATCCTGATCAAGGGGCCGGAGGTGCTCGAATCCACTCGCAGGGTGGACACGATCGTGCTCGACAAGACCGGCACCATCACGACGGGGCAGATGGCCCTCGTGGACGTGCTGACCGTTCCCGGCGTCGAGTCCGACGAGGTGCTGCGCCTCGCCGGAGCGCTGGAGAACGCCTCGGAGCATCCAGTGGCCCGCGCCATCGCCAGAGGGGCGCGGGACCGGGTCGGTGAGCTGGGTGACGTCGAGGACTTCACCAGCACCGAGGGCCTCGGGGTGCAGGGAGTGGTCGACGGTCACGCGGTGATCGCGGGCAGGACCGCGCTGCTGGAGCAGTGGAGCGTGCACCTGCCGGACGAACTGGCCGAGGCCAAGGCCGCCGCCGAACGGCAGGGCAGCACGGCGATCGCCGTCGGCTGGGACGGGCGGGCGAAGGCGATTCTCGTGATCGCCGACACCGTCAAGCCGACGTCGGCCGAGGCGATCTCCCAGCTACGTGGCCTCGGGCTGACCCCGGTGCTGCTCACCGGCGACAACGACGCCGTCGCCCGCTCGGTAGCCGCCGAGGTGGGGATCGAGGGAGACGGTGCCGTGATCGCCGAGGTGCTGCCGAGGGACAAGGTCGACGTTGTCGCCAGGTTGCAGGCCGAAGGTCACGTGGTGGCCATGGTCGGCGACGGGGTGAACGACGCGGCGGCACTGGCGCAGGCCGACCTGGGCCTCGCCATGGGAACCGGCACCGATGTGGCCATCGAGGCAGGGGACCTCACGCTGGTCCGGGGTGATCTGCGGGCGGCCGTCGACGCCATCCGGCTGTCGCGGAGGACACTGCGCACGATCAAGGGAAACCTGTTCTGGGCGTTTGCCTACAACGTGGCGGCCCTGCCACTGGCTGCGGCCGGTCTGCTCAACCCGATGCTCGCGGGGGCCGCGATGGCCTTCAGCTCGGTCTTCGTGGTGAGCAACAGCCTGCGGTTGCGTGCGTTCCGGAGCACGGTCACCGGCGCGGCGGCACCCGCCGACGGCAGGACACAGCAGCCCGCTGTGCTCACCTGAGTCGCGGCAGGGGTGATGCGGCGGTGGGCCGGACATGCGGCCCACCGCTTCACCCCTTCGGCTCGCCCTGTCCGGTGGAGAGCTCACCCATGGCGCCACGCCGTGCCGCCCAGCGCTCGAACCACACGGAGCCGAACGGCGGGATACTGGCGAGAAGCCCGATCACCATCGTGCGTTTGCTCCATCCCAGTGGCCGGGTCACCCAGAGCGCGATCGCGATGTAGGCGACGAAGACCGCGCCGTGGATCGGCCCGAAGATCTTGACGCCGATCTCGTTGTGCACCACGACGTACTTGAAGAACATGCCGGTCAACAGGCCTGCCCAGGAGATCGCCTCGGCGACGGCGACGAGCCGGAAACGGGTGGCGGGGGTACTCACGTCCAGCAAAGTGGTCACCGCGTCATTGTGGCCCACCACCCCGACGCCGTCGGAGTCTCCCCCGGGCAGGGGCACGCTCAGCGCGGAAAGACCGTCCCGAACAGGGAAGGGTCGAGATTCGACCCGGTGAGGATTGTCGCGACGAGATCACCCGGCAGGTCATGCCCGGCGATCGCGGCAAGCCCCGCGGCACCCGAGGGTTCCAGCACGATGCCCAGCGTGACCGCGGCGGTGTGGATCGCGGTCAGCATCGCCGAGTCGTCGACCAGGACGATGTCGTCGACCAAACCCCGCATGCGGGCCAGCGAAGACGGCACGGGCCGCTCGATCCGGATCCCCTCGGCGATCGTGTCCGGCCGCCTGCTCACCACCTCCCCGGTCCGCCAGCTCTCCGCGACGCTCGTCGCCCCCGCGGCACAGACACCGACGACTCGGGTGCCGGGGGAGCGGTCCTTGATCCAGCGGGCGATGCCGGTGATCAGGCTGCCGTCTCCGACGGGCACCACCACAGTGTCGACAGGGCCCGACGCGAGCAGTTCGACGCCGATCGTGCCCGCGCCTTCGGCGATCGCCGGATCGTCGCCGTCCTCCACGAACACCCGGTCGGCCCGTTCGGCCGCGAAAGCCACGGCGGCCTCCCGTGCGTCACCCGACGTCTCGTGCACGCGCACGCCGAAGCCCCGCATCCGGGCGATCTTGGCCGGGTTTCCCCCTGCGGTCATGAACACGTGCGCGTGCAGACCCCTGCGGAGTGCCGCATAGCCCACTGCCTGCCCGAAGTTGCCGGTGGACTCGCAAACGAGGGTGGTGCCTCCCGCGAAACGCTGTGCCAGCACCTGCGCCCCGCGTCCCTTGAAGCTGCGCAGCGGGTTGAGCGTCTCGACCTTCACCAGTACTCGCCTGCCCAGCTCCGCGCACAGTTGCTCGTCCACGAACTGCGGGGTGTCCCGGAACACCGGATCGATCACGCTGTGTGCCTTCGCGATGCGGGTGAGCGACAGTTCGGCGACGGCTTCGTCGTCGCGATGGGACATGGTTCGCACGGAAACTCCTCTTCAGGGCGGATGCCGACGAACCCCACGTTAGGACGGCCATCGGTGGTCACGATTGAATATTTTCCCGCGATCGCGCAAGATTATTGCGTGCAACAACCACTCGTTCTCGACGCGATCGACCGGCATCTCCTGGATCTGGTTCAACAGGACGCCGGCCGCCCGTTGCACGATCTCGGCGCCGAGGTGGGCCTTTCGCCCAGCGCGGTGCAGCGCAGACTCACCAGGTACCGCGCCGCGGGACTCCTGACGCGGCAGGTCGCGGTGATCGATCCGGGCAGGGCCGGAAGTACGGCGCTCGCGGCCGTCCTGGTGACGCTGGACCGGGAGTCCGCGGAACATCACGCGTCCTTCAGAAAACGCATGCTCGCCGAACCACGGGTGCAGCAGTGCTACGACCTGGCCGGGGAGTGGGACTACCTGGTCATCCTGGTCACCCGTGATCTCGGGGAGTGCAGGGAGGTGTCGGACCGGCTCTTCATGCGCGATGAGAACGTGCGCAGGTTCGACACCCTGCCCGTGCTGGATGCGATCAAGACGGGCAGGTTCGTGCCGCTGCGCGGGTGAGTGGCCCGCGGTCAGTCGCCCCGGCCGGTCTGTTCCTGCAACCGGTCGATCCACTGGGACGCCTCGACCTTGGACAGTCCGTCCGGCACCTCGACACCTGCCTCCTGTGCCAGGGTGTGCAGATACGACCGTTGCGGTCCGGTCATCGGCTCGTCCCCGGTGACCCAGTCGCCGGGATCCTTCTCCGGGGTCGGGGACACCTGACCCTCGTCACGACCGCGCTGCTCGCTCATGGTCCTCCTTCGGTTCGCCGATACCTGGGCGGTACCCCCGATCGCCGTGTTCGACACGACCCCCGTCGCGTTTCCTGGCTCACAGAAACGGCCTGGCGAACGAGTTCGCCAGGCCGTGCCGGGGCTACCGCCACCGCGAGATCAGCTGGTGAGCTGCCACTTGTAGGTGGCGCTCTTCACCGGAGCGTTGAACTTGCGCGTCCAGTCCGTCCGCGTGGTGCAGGGGGCGACGATGCGCGTCTTCTTCGCGGTGAAGGAGCGGCTTTCCTTGTACTGCTGCAGGCGCTTGGTCTGTCCCGAGGCCACGTGGGCGGCGTAGGACCAGGAGTCGGACTTGGAGTAGCTTCCACCAACGGTCACGCTGAGAGACACGCTGGCCTTGGCGAAGACGACACCCGCCTCGGCGCTGGTCGTGCCCGAGACCGACGCGTTCACCGAGGACGTGGTGGTCTTGTTGTAGGTGATCGTCCCCGGGCCCCTGAGGTAGTCGCTACGGAGGTTGGTCTTCAGCCAGCTCTTGGCGCCGTTCGAGATGGAGTAGTACACGTTTCCCACCTCGGGGCACGCCGCGAGCGCCTGGGCGCCACCCCCCAGCGCGGCTGGTGCGATGGTGACCGATGCGGCCATCAGGGCCACAGCCGTGGCACGACGAAGCTTCATGATCTGTCCGCTCTCTAGCTCGATTTGACCTCCGGATATTAGCGCTCTCTGTCCATTCTGTACCCGAATGTGAGATACAATCTTCCCGTCGAAAGTAGGTAGCGCGGCACTGCCCGCAGCGCTATTGGCGCCTTCGTGCACAACACGGACCTCCTAACAGGACTTCGGTCAGAACAGCAGATGGGTGACGACCGCGAGAATCGGGATGCTGATCAGCGTCCGGAGCACGAACAGCACAAGGCAGTGCCACAACCGCACCGGTAGTTCGAGAGAGAGCAGCAGCGGGATGGTGGCGCTGAAGAAGAAGATCTGCGTCAGTGACATGGCCGCCACGAAGAACTTCGCCTGCAGCGAGACGTCGACGGCCAGCAGCGCGGGCAGGAACATCTCGCTTATCCCGATCACGGTGGACTGGGCGACCACCTCGCTGTCCGGAATCCCGACGAGCGAGATGAGCGGCTCCACCGGCGCGCTGAGCCACTCGAACAACGGAGTGTGGTTCGCGACGAGGATGGCCAGCACGCCGACCGTGAGGATCGCGGGTACGACTGTCATGGCCAGTCGTAAGCCGTCGAGCAGGCCCCTTTTCGCCTCCTGCGGTACCGAGTCGGACACCGCCGCACGGTTGCGGCCCGCACGGACCGCCGCGGGCCACAGCCGGCCGGGCACTTCGGCTTCCCGGACCGGCTCGCCCACGTAGGTGTCGGCGATACGGGACAGCGGCGGCACCCGGCACAGGATGGCCGAGAGTACGAGCGTGAGCAGCGAGACGACGAGCACCAGGAGGCCGAAGTACGGCAGCAGGTCCAGGGTGGAGGCGACAACGGCGAAGAAGCCGAGGCTGACCGTGGAGAAACAGGTGGCGATGACCACGGCCTCGCGGGCGGAGTACCGCGACTCCAGGTACATCTTGTTCGTGACGTAGAGCCCGACGGAGTAGCTGCCGACGTAGGACGCGAGGCCGTCGAGTGCGGCCCTTCCCGGTACCCGGAAGAGCGGGCGCATCACCGGCCGGGCGAGGGTGCCGATCAGTTCCAGTCCACCGAACGCGACGAACAGCGTCACGAAGAGTGCGCCGATCGGCACGATCACCGCGACCGCGGCGACCAGCTTGCCGTACATCAGGCCGCCGACCGAGGGGTCGAGCACAGCGGCCGGGCCAGTTCCCGTGACGATCATCAGCGCAAGTACCGCGCCGGCCACGCGCAACACGATCATCAGCCAGTGCGCGCGAAAGCCACGCACGAACGACCAGCGCGCGCCGAGCGGCCCGTACGCCGCGACGGTCAGGGCGAGAGCGCCGAGGATGATGGCGAGGCTGTAGTACTCGACGAGCCAGGTGAGTTCACCCGTGATCGTGCTGACCGCGACGTCGAACGGGACCGTCCAGCTCCCGTCCCAGCGCACCGGGAGCAGAAAGAAGAGGGCGCCGCCCACGGTGGCGAGCACGAGTCTGCGGGTGACGGCGGGGCTTTCTGGGTCTGTCGTCGTCATCGCGCGTGGACACCTCCGACTCCGGGTTGCGGTGACCGGTCGGCCGGTCACCGAGTTGGCCCATTGCACCCCGCGGACGATGGCGGTTCCAGAGTGGACAAGGAGATTACGTCTGGTATTCCAGACGTGGTGGCGCCACCCGAACCGGCGAAAACGGACACACATTCGAGTGATCACCTGATGATCCGCCACGCGACTGGGTATGTCGGCGGTTCGCCCCGGAGATCGGCTCGGGGGCTGTGCTCGACGTTGGGAGCTCTGGCGAGATGTCGAAAAGGATTCGGCTGTGGGTGGCGGCTGCGACCATCGGTGCCGCGATGTCTTTCTCGTCGGTGGCCGCGGCCCAGCCTGCGCCACAGGACGAGGGGTACGCGGCACCGCCACAGGCTCAGGAGATCGAGCGGACCGGCGAGAACAACGACGGGTTGTGGGGCCTGTTCGGCCTCGCCGGCCTGCTGGGTCTGTTCGGGCTCCTCCGCCGCCCGCCACGTCGCGATCAAAAGAACGCGCTTGCTGGTCATCCCGCCGAGCACCAGCCGCGCATCCCTGACGCGAACGGGGCGTACACCCCACCCGGCGGGCAGCCGATCCCACCACAGGTCCGGAACACTCCACTGCCCGGCGGGGCTCCGGCGCCGGGGTCAGGTGAACTCGCCTCCGAGAAACCCCTCCGGCGCTGGCCGTGAGCGGCTGCGAGAGCAATTCCAGATCGAGAGCGGTGCTCACATCAAGGGCGCATTCTCTTATGTGACTGGCACTCCCTCAATTCGTGGAGCCGGCCCGCCCGATTCCGGTTACGTTCTTTCCATGGCGAAGGACGCGAAGGATCCCGCGATCGAACTCGAGGTCGGGACCAGGACGGTGCGTATCTCCAACCCGAATCGGGTGTACTTCCCGGCTCGCGGCGAGACGAAGCTCGACCTCGCTCGGTACTACCTCGCCGTCGGTGACGGCATCGTCCGGGCGCTACGGGAACGACCGTGCATGATGCACCGGTACCCGTCCGGAGTCGCGGGGGAGAAGGTGCACCAGAAGCGGATTCCGCAGGGTGCTCCGTCCTGGGTGGAGACGGTGCGGGTGGAGTTCCCCCGGTACAAACGCCATGCCGACGAACTGTGCGTGACCGAGGCGGCGAGCGTGGTGTGGGCCGTGCAGATGTCCACCGTGGAGTTCCACCCGTGGAACTCGCGCAGGTCCGACACCGAGCGGCCGGACGAGTGGCGCATCGATCTCGACCCCATGCCGGACTGCGACTTCGACACCGTGCGCCGCGTCGCACACGTCGCCCACGAGGTGCTCGACGAGCTGGGGATGGTCGGCTGGCCCAAGACCTCGGGCGGCGACGGCCTGCACATCTACGTCCGCATCGAGCCGCGCTGGGGTTTCGCCGAGGTTCGGCGGGCGGCGCTCGCCTTCGCCAAGGAGGTGGAACGCCGCGCGCCGAGCGAGGTCACCACCGCGTGGTGGCGCAAGGACCGCGATCCCGCGCGGGTGTTCGTGGACTTCAACCAGAACGCGAGAGATCACACCATCGCCAGCGCCTACTCCGTGCGCGGGGTGCCAGAGGCGACCGTTTCCACCCCCATCACCTGGCAGGAGGTGGACGACGTCGAGCCACGCGACTGCACCATCGCGACGGTTCCCGGCCGGTTCGCGGAGCTCGGCGACCTGCACGACGGCATCGACGACACCGCATACGTGCTGGACACTCTGCTCGAGTGGGCTGACCGGGACAGCCTCGACACCTGAGCACGGTGGCGTGACTCGCACTCAGGTGTCGAGGGCACTTTCCGGTGAAAGTGCCCTACACGGCCGGTATGGGCGCTGAGGTTGCCTGCCGTTGGCGAGGTATGTCCGTCCGCGTCGGCTGGGCGGGTGGTGTGCGGTGTTGCGTATGGGCTTCCGCTCCGGATCCAGCCATTCGGGCGGGACGAATTCGGGGGTGCCGTGGCGGATGCGAAGCATGGCTGATGCTGGTGTAGCCGGAAGTGCCCCGCACCGATCTCCCCCGCCCGCAACGCTTCCTCCGCCAGCGGCATCGGGGTCGCCGTGTGCGCGAGGCGGGCTTTGGCCTCGCCCCGGGCCAGGTGCAGGGCCATAATCAGCGGCGACACCGTGCCCGCATACCCCTGCGCGGCGGCCGCGCCCCGCTTCTCGGTCTCCGCCACCAGTTCCAGAATTCGCCCGTACTGCTGACGGAACACTTTTTCGGACTCGAGCAGCCCGCCCAGCAGCTCCCCCTCGGAGAGCTGCCACGCGGGAACCACCTCTTTCCCACACAACAACCACTTTACGGAGAAAGTGTCGTGAGTGGACTGAAGATGGGGGTAGTTGGCGATGCCGATGATCTTGCTTGGGGGTACTTGCAGACGCACCATCCCCGGGTCGGTGCCACGCAGCCGGGGGCTCTACGACTGTGGTCATGGCTTCTGGTGGTCTTCCTTCGGTCTGTAACAGCGGTGAACCAGAACTGTGCGTGGTTGAGCGTTGCCGGGGACGGAATTGTCACGTGCTTGACGGTTGGCGTGAGAATTGTTCCTTACTTGGCCGGACTCCTTGTTGTCGTGGTGCGTCGGGGGTAGTTTTCCCCGCTGTAGCACCAGGAAACCGCCTGTGCATGTGACGCGTTCCCTTTTCGCCCAAGCCGCTTTCCTGGGAGCGGATCCACGAAGAGACCAGACATGACGGAAGAGGAACAACTGACGTGTTGACGAGATCGCGGAAGTTCGGTGCCGGGTTCGCCGCGGCGGCCACGACCGTCGCGGCAGCCGGCCTGCTGCTGGGAGCCGGGACGAGTGCCGCCGAGCCGGTGAGCTTGGAACTGACCTACAAGTGCCCGTTCCCGCTGATCGGCGTGCAGCCGATCAAGGTCGTGATCTCGGCGGATCTACCGACCACCGCCGAGGTGGGTGTGCCGACGCCTGCGTTCGACATCGAGGCGGTTTCCACTGTGCCGGACACCGCGACACAGGGACTGACACTGGTCGGGGCGAAGACGGTGGAGGGCTCGGCACTGGCGGATTCGACCGTGGACGCACCGCAGGGCTCGCTGGACGTCCAGGTTCCGACAACCGTGGCCAAAACCCCGGTTCCCGCCTCCGGGCCGTTCGAGGTGGTAGCGACCGGATCGGCACCATCGTTGACGTTCACCCAGCCGGGGCCCGCGACAATCTCCGTGGGTGACTTGCTGCTGACGCTGACGCCACGGACGGCAGACGGTTCCGAGACGGGCCTGGGGACGTTCGACTCGGCCTGCACGCAGGATCCCGGGCAGAACCCGGTGCTGGCCGAGATCGACATCACCGGTGAGGGCGGCGGCACCACGACCCCGACCGAGCCCACGGAACCGACCGAGCCCACGGAACCCACGGAACCCACCGAGCCCACGGAACCCACGGAACCCACCGGGCCCACGGAACCCACCGAGCCGACCAACCCGACGGAGCCCACCAACCCGACGGATCCGACCGAGCCCACGGATCCGACGAGTCCGACCGACCCGAGTTCGCCGGGAACCACGGTTCCGCCGCCCGGCGGATCGCAGCCGCCCGGCGGTTACGACGGTTCGTACACCCCAGTGGGCAACAACAATGACGACTACAGCGGCCTCGCCAGTACCGGGGTCTCGGTCGGCCTGCCCATCGCGGCCGGACTGCTGCTGATCGGCGGCGGGGCCGTCCTGCTCGCCCACCAGCGTCGACGCACCGAGTGAGCTGATCACGGCCGAGTTCCGGGCGGCGACTGAGCGGGATTCCCGTCAGTCGCCGCCCGGAGCCGTTCGGTTGTCCTCGCACACACGGAGCTGAGCCGGAGCTTGTCTTCGTTCCAGGAACGTCATGGTCACACCGGGCGCGATTGGCTGTTCGTCGGTGACGGTGAAGACGGTGTGAGTCGAAGCAGCCGGCGCGGTCACAGCCCGGCTTGGATGGCGAGCACGGCGAGCCGTACCCGGTTGTCGCCGCCGGTCTTCGCCATCAGGTTCGCGACATGGGTCTTGACCGTCGTGACACCGACGTGCAGACGTTCGGCGATCTCGCCATTGGACAGTCCCTCCGCGATGAGCGCCAGTACGTCCCGCTCCCTGTTGGTGAGCTCGGGCAGCGGACGGGGATCCGGGACGAAAGTGTGCGAGCGCACTGCCTGGCCGACCAGGCGGCGCAGCACGGGCGGGCTGAACGGGCTGCCGCCGTCCGCCGCCTTGCGCACAGCGTTCAGCAGGTCGGCGGGTGTGGCGTCCTTGACGAGGAAGCCGCACGCGCCGGCCGCGAGTGCCGGATACAGATGATCGTCATCGTCGAACGTGGTGAGCGCCAGCACCCGCGTACCCGGACGGATCCGCAGAACCCGTTCGGTCGCGGTGATCCCGTCCATACCGGGCATATGCAGGTCCATCAGCACCACGTCCGGCACGTCGCGCTCGGCCAGCCGTACCGCCTCGTGACCATTGGCGGCCTCGCCCACCACGAGTAGATCGTCCGTGGATTCACACAACATCCGCAAGCCCGCGCGCACCAGTTGCTGATCGTCCACGAGAAGCACGCGGATCACCGGTTGGCCTCCCGCGCGGTCGCGGGCAGCACGGCCTGCACCCGCCAGCCCCGGTCCGAGGGGCCCGCCTCCAGTTCGCCGCCGACCAGTTCCACCCGCTCGCGCATACCGATCAGCCCGTGCCCCCGCCGGTCGGCCGCTTCAGGAGTGGTGTCGTGGGTCCGCCCCGCCCCGTCGTCCTCGATCTCCACCCACACGGTTTCCGCGGCGTCCATCCGCACGGCGAGACGGACCCGAGCAGCCGGTCCTGCATGCTTGAGCACGTTCGTCAGGCCCTCCTGAACCACTCGCAGCACGGCCAGCCGACATACCGCGTCGAGGCCGGACACGTCGGGGTCGATGGTCGCCGTCAGCGGGTGACCAGCCTTCCGCACGCGCTCGGATACCTCGTCGAGCGCGGTGACCACATCGCCCGGTTCCACCAGTGGAACTTCCACGGAGGACGGATCACGCAGCACACCGACCAGGCGGCGCAGGTCGGCCAGCGCCGAGGTTCCGGTGTCGTGCACGTCGTCGAACACCTGCGCCACTCGCTTGTCCATTCCGGACACGACGTGCCGGGCGACTCCAACACGCAACACCATTGAGGCGATGTGGTGAGCCACGAGGTCGTGCAGTTCTCGGGCGATCGCCATGCGCTCCTCCGTGCGTGCCTCGCGCGCGTCGGTGGCTCGTCTGCGCTCCGCCTCGATGGTTTGCCGGTGGTAGCGCTCGACGAGTTCGCGGAGCGAGCGGAGATGCAGGCCCAGCAGGACCGGCCCCGCCACGAGCAGTATCAGCCGCAACAGGTTCGCGGGTGAGAACATCATGCCCGGTGCCGCCCCGACGGTGAGCGCCATGGCCACTGTCCACGCGCTCGCCGCGATGAGGGCCGGTTGCCTGCCCCTGCTGCGCATCGCCGCCTCGACGAGTGCCGCACCGGCGAAGACGGGGGTCATGAACGAGTTCGGCGCCATCGCGAACGGGACGGCGGCTGCCAGCGCAGACTGCGCGACCGCGATGGTCACCGGCCACCGGCCGCCGAAGGCGAACAGGACCGCGGAGGACATCGACAGAATCCAGTCCATCGTGGTCAGCGGGAGGTGGTGCGAGGTCAGCAGCGTCAGCACCGCGGGAACGACCACGAGTGGTGCGAGGCGGATCGGGGTGAGCCTGACCCCCAGCGGCGAGGGGTACCGGACGGTGTTCACGGTAGCGACCGTAGGCGACCCCGAAGGGAAGCGCCTCCTGCCGTGGGAGGAGGCGTGTTCCTCCCGGAGGCCGTGGATCACGGCTCGCAGGCTGAGTCGCACCTCGGCCCCGTGCACGAACGTGGGGGTCATGATGATGTCTTCACCGAGGTCACAGGACTACCGGACGTTCCTGGCCGCCGCGTTTCGGGAGCCGGCAGCGATCGGCGCTGTCGCTCCGAGTTCCACCACACTCGCGCGCACACTTGCCTCCGTGGTGCCGAGCACAGGTCAGCCAGTGGTGGTGGAACTCGGACCAGGCACCGGCTCCGTGAGCGCCGCCATTCAGCGACGTCTGCCTGCCGGTGCACGGCACATCGCGATTGAAGCCAACCGGAATCTGGCCGAGCACGTGCGAGAGACGCAGCCAGCGGTCGAAGTGGTGCACGGCGACGCCGGCGACCTCATTCCGCTACTCGCCGGACAGGGGCTGTGCCGCGTGGACGCCGTGGTGTCCGGTCTGCCGTGGACACTCTTCCCGTTGCCGGTACAGCGGCGCATCCTCGACCAGATCGGCATCGTGCTCGCTCCCGGGGCCGCGTTCACCACCTTCGCCTACCTCCATGCACGCGCTCTGGCAGGTGCTCGCCGGTTCCATCACCTGGTGCGGGACGCGTTCGACGAGGTGATTGTGGGCCGGACGGTGTGGGCGAACGTGCCGCCGGCACGCGTCTACGTCTGCCGCAGGGCCGTGCGCAGTGGTTGAACTGCTAACCGGGCTTTCGGCGGTGCCGGTGCTGCTGGTGGTCGGCGGACTGGTGGTGGCGGAGGCAGGCCTGCTGATCGGTGTGCTGCTTCCTGGGGCGAGTGGGCTGCTGACACTGGGTTTTCTCACCTCCGTGCAGGTCGTTTCCCTGCCCGCGGCGATGGTCGCGATGGCCATCGTCGCCCCGCTCGGCCCGCAACTCGCCTACCTGACCGGGAGGTGGCGCGGAGCGGGCAGGTCCTGTGGGCAAGGGTGGCGGGGTGCCTGCGGTCTGTTGGACCGCTACGGCGGGCCTGCGCTCGCGGCCGGTCAGTTCGTGGTGGTGACCCGGACGCTGACACCACGGCTCGCGGGCGTGTCCGGTATGCCGTACCGGAAGTTCGTCCGCTGGAACCTGCCCGCCGCGGCCCTGTGGGGCGCGGGCTGGGTGTTGATCGGACACGTGGCGGGGCAGGCGTTCGAGCGGGTGGGTATCGGCCTCGCACTCGCCGGGTTGATCCTGGTGGGGCTGGTGCTGCTGATGCCCCGGCACCGACGGAAGCCGCGAACGGAAGTGGTGCTCGCCGCATCCGCCGTCCTGGATCGCGAGACACGGTGAGCAGGCAGGGGTCCCAGCCGGATCCTCTAGGATCGTTGTCATGGGGGACGGGACGAAGATCGCGCTCACTGCGCTGTCCCTGCTACTGGTGGGCGCGTGCGGCGTCAGGCCCGTTGCCCCGGCGCAGCCCACATTGCCGATCAGCGCCGGGCCGAGCACGGTCTGGAAGCCCGGCCCCGAGACCTTGGAGCCCGGGGTGTGCCCTGCGTCCGGTGTCCGGTACGAGGCGGGGCCGGTCGAGGCAGCGCTGGGCCATCGCGCCGTGGTGTTGACGATGCGCAACTGCGGCTCAGATCCTCGTACGGTCTCCGGCTATCCGGCGATCGCGGTCCTGAACAACGCCGGTGTGCCCCTCGACATCGAGGTGCGGCACGATTCGTCCTACATGGCACGGGATCCCGGTCCGAAGACCAGGAAGCTGGAGCCAGGGGCGGAGCTGCTGTCGGTCGTCGCCTGGTCGGCGACGGTCACCCACGGCGAGCTGGAGACGGGCGCCGCGCTCACGGTCTCGACTCTGCCGGGGGAGAAGCCGCAGACGCTCGCGGTGGAGACCGATCTCGGTACCACCGGCAAGGTCGAGCTGACCGCGTGGGAC
Source organism: Amycolatopsis marina (assembly GCF_900111885.1). Lineage (GTDB taxonomy): Bacteria > Actinomycetota > Actinomycetes > Mycobacteriales > Pseudonocardiaceae > Amycolatopsis > Amycolatopsis marina. The sequence goes on along the minus strand of NZ_FOKG01000004.1, from coordinate 109,612 downwards.
GTGGAACTCGCTCAGTGAGCGCGAGGTCACGCGTCCGCCGAACGTGCTGAACGACGCCGGGACCGTGTTGGGAATATGTTGGCTCGATCGGGTACCTTGCTGAAAATATGTCACCTCGGCCATTGTGCTGACATGATCCGGCGCAACAGGCTTTGGTCCAGGTCGCGACTTCGATTACTGGTGGCGGTCCTCGCAGTCACCCTGCTCGCCGGCGCAGGCCCGGCCGCATTCGGGCAGCAGGACGACGAACAGGCCGCGGCGGGGAGCGGGCCGGGCGGCTTCCTCGCACCACACAAACCCGGGCAGAGCGTGCGGGTGCCGGACTGGCGGCTCGCTTCCTCCTCGGCGACAGCTGCGGAAGGCGACACGATCTCCCGGCCCGGTTTCGCGGACCGCGAGTGGCTGCGTGTACCGGCCAGGTCCACTGTGCTCGCCGGACTGGTCGCGGCAGGCCGTTATCCCGACCTGAAATACTCGACAAATCTGCGCGACGCGGTGGACCCGGCGGACTTCGCCGTGCCGTGGTGGTACCGGCGAGAACTGCTGGCCGTGCCAAAACCGGGAACGCACACCTTTCTCCGGTTCAACGGTGGTGTCATCTCGCGCGGTGAGGTCTGGTTCAACGGGACCAAACTGGCCGGCACCGACGAGATGGTCGGCGCCTACCCGATGCACGAGTTCGACGTCACCCACCTGCTCCGTCCGGGGCGTAACGCGATCGCGGTCAAGGCCATGCCCGCCGATCCGTTCCGGGATCTGACGGTCAGCTTTCTCGACTGGAGCCCGCCCGCGCCGGACAACAACATGGGCATCTGGCGGGATGTCGAACTGGTGAGCACCGGTCCGGTCTCCCTGCTCGATCCGAGGGCGCTGCCCGAACTCGAGGTACCCGCACTGGACAAAGCCGCCGTGACGGTGAAGGCCGAGGTGCGCAACAACACCACCCGCCGGGTCGCCGCGACGGTTCGTGGCCGGATCGACAAGATCGATGTCGCGAAGCGGGTGTCCCTCGAACCTGAACAGACCCGCACCGTGGAGTTCACACCGGCCGAGTTCGCGCAACTCAACCTGCGCGACCCCAAGGTCTGGTGGCCCGCCCAGCTCGGTGGGCAACCGAGGTACCGGCTGTCGATGAGTGCCGAGGTCGGTGGCACCAGTGCCGACCGGGCCGAGCGCAAGTTCGGGATCCGGGACGTACGCTCCGAGCTGACCCCGCAGGGATACCGGGAGTTCTTCGTCAACGGCAAGCCGTTCGGTGCCCGCGGCGGCGGTTGGTCCTCTGACCTGTTCCTCCGCACCCAACCGGAGCGGCTGGCCGATCAGCTGGAGTACGTTCGCGATCTCGGCCTCAACACGATTCGGCTGGAAGGCAAGCAGGAGGACCACGAACTGCTGGAGCATGCCGACCAAATGGGCATCATGCTGATGCCGGGGTGGGAATGCTGCACCAAATGGGAGGCGTGGGCGAAGAAGAACGCCACACATCCGTGGACCGAGGAAGACTCCCGGGTGGCGGCGGAGTCCGGGCTCGCCGAGGCGAGAAGAATGGTGAACAGCCCGAGCATCCTCGGGTTCTTCATTGGCAGCGACAACTACGCGACGGCGGAGATCGAGAAGCTCTATCTCGACGCCTTCGCCGAGGTCGACTTCCGGGTGCCGGTATTGCCGTCGGCCGCGCGCAGGCCGAGCACCGTACCCCCGCCACCATTGCTGGGTGAGGCGGGAATGAAGATGGATGGCCCGTACTGGTGGGTACCGCCGAACTACTGGTACGGCACGCGCCTCGGCGGCAACTACGGTTTCGCCTCCGAGGTCGGATCAGGGCCGATGATCCCGGAGCTGGACAGCCTGCGGAAGTTCCTCACCGAGGACGAGATCACCGATCTCTGGCGCAATCCGGACCAGCCGCACTACCACCTGGCGAAGAAGGAGGTCTTCTCGACCCTCACCGACCTCACCAGGGCCCTCGAGCATCGGTATGGCCCGATCCGCGACCTCGAGGACTTCCTGCGCAAGGCCCAGCTCTCCAACTACGAGGGCAACAGGGCACAGTTCGAGGCGTACGGCCGAGACTTCGGCGATCCGCGGGACCCGGCCACAGGGGTCATCTACTGGATGCTGAACAACCCGTGGCCGACGCTGTACTGGCACCTCTTCGATCACACCATGGGAACCAACGGCTCCTACTACGGCGCGAAGACCGCACTGCGCCCGGTGCACGTCCAGTACTCCTACGACGACTCGTCGGTGGCCGTCGTGAACACCGGACCGGACGAGGTTTCCGGGCTGACCGTTCGGGCCACACAGTTCGATGTGGACGGCCGAGTGCTGGCCGAGAACAGCGCTCCTGTGCAGGTCGGATCCGGTTCGTCCCAGCGTGCCCTTGCGATGCCGAAACCAGCCGATGTGGACGGCGCGTACTTCCTCCGACTGGTGCTGGAGGACGCACGTAGCAAGCAGGTGGACCGAAACGTCTACTGGCTGTCGACGAAGGACGACGTGGTCGACCACAGCAAGGCGACCTGGTGGCATTCCCCGACGGTCGAGTACGCGGATATGACCGAGTTGCAGGATCTTCCCGGCGCGCGAGTGGTCGCCGAGAATGCCAGGACCTCGGTGCGCGGCGGAAAGGCGGTTACGGAGGTGACCGTGCGCAACACCTCGGCCGAGCCGACTGTCGGCTTCTTCCTGCGGGCCAGCCTGCGCAAGGGAGCAAACGGGACCCAACTCACGCCCGCGACCTGGAGCGACAACTATGTGACCCTCTGGCCGGGGGAGAAGCTGACCTTGCGGGCCGAGTACGACGTGGCCGACCTCGGTGCGGCCGTGCCGCACGTCCAGCTTTCCGGCTGGAACGTGCAGCAGCAGGAGGTGGTGGCCCCGCTGCGTTAGCGAGGCCACGAGAAGATACATGTCCGGACAGCCGTTCCACCGGCCGATTTTGGAGACAACATGGGGATTCACCGGAAGCCACAGTTCACCGACCTTGCCCCGCGTACCCGGCGATTGTTGCGCTCGATACTCGCGGCCGCGCTGGCCACCGTCTTCGCCGCGGCATTGCTGCCCGCTGTCGCCCAGCCCGCGGTCGCCGCTGGTGCTCCGGCAGGCATGCACCGGTTCGTCGTGGCGATCGGCAAGATGGACACGGGGTCGCGGCAGAACTGGGTGCGCCTGGCCAACTACTCACTGACCGCCGACGGCAAGGCCTACGAGTCCCACTTTCACTGGTCCCAGCGTTCACCCGGCAAACGCAGCTACACCGGTGTGCGGGGCGTGGGGTGTCGTGCCCGCGCCTGTCAGGTGCAGACGGCCACGGGTTTCCAGGCGAGCTCGCCACCGCAGAAGCTGACGGGAACCTACACCGTCAGCGGATCAGTTCTGCGTATCCAGTGGGACGGCAACGGCTGGGAGGAGTGGACCGTCAGCCAGCCGATCGAGGGAAAACTCGCGAAACTGGGATTCAAGCGCAGCTCGTTCGGCGCGACGCACGGCTACGGATACGGAAGCAACGCGCAGTGGAATGATCGTGCGTCCATGGCCACGATCGCCGCGGCCGACCACAGCAAGTTCCGGCACGATTTCCACCTGTGGAAGACCAACTCCGGCAAGCCCTATCTGGACGAGGGTTCGGGCAGCCCCTTCTGGATGCGCGACTGGCGGCGGTGTGACAGCGCGCGCTGTCTCGGTGGTACGACCACGGCCACGCAGTACTATCTGGCTACGGCCAACGCCAGTTCCACCGACAGGCGCAACACGTTGTGGCACTGGCGTACGGCGCTCGCCGACAACCGGGGTGAGCACTGCTACACCGGCAACTCGCACGTGAAGCCGATGATGCAGATCATCGACAGCGACGGCGGTTTCCATGGATGGGTAGCGGTCGAAGCCTCATTCAACCAGAGTTCTCCGAGTGAAGGCCGTTCCGCCGACGACATCGGTGTCTTTCAGATCAGCCGGTTCTGAGGTGGCGGAGAAGGGATCGCTCCTCGTGGGCGTGCCCCGGCCCCCGGCCCCCTGCGCTGCCCAGCCACTCGCACGTCCTTGTGAAGGCGGCTGGATCTGGTGTGCCACTGAGGGTTGTTCACAAGTCGGCAGCCGGGGCCGCCCGGAGGATGGTCGTGGCTGCCGACTGCCGGTGGGGTCCGTGGATGACCACACGTTGGCGATGAACGGCCCGGCTTTCCGTAAGAGACCGCGTCCACCGCGTTGGGGCCGCCCCCGGCGACGACGACATCGGTGATCATCCAGTTGCTCCTTTCCTGCAGGGTGGAAGTAGTTCCGACTGGGCGTTCGGTCGCTCAAGGGGACGGCAGGCCGGCCGCTATCCTGGTGAACACCTCGCGCAGCAGCGGGACGGCGGAGCCGCCGGGATCGGCACGCACCCAGTACTGCACGGCCGTGGCGATTCCCGCGCTCGCGACCGCAGCGGCAAGCTGTGGGTAGAGATCCTGTGCGGCAACCGTTCCGGTGCGGTCGGCGATCGCCGTGGCGAGTTCTTCCTGCGCGGCGACGTTCGCCTTGAGAACCTCGCTCTGGACCGCCGGTTCTGCGACGATGACCCGGAGCCCATCCATCCAGCGCTGGTCGGTCTGCGCCGTGCCGCCGGAATCGCGCTTCAGGTCGAACTGGCTCGACGCGGCATTGAGAATGGCTTCCCACAAGGGCTCCGACGCCGGTCGTGCACGTAGTTCCTCCGCGATCCGCGAGGTGCGCTCGAGATGGCCGGAGGCGATCGCCTCGGCCTTGCTGGCGAAGTAGTTGCGGAAGGTGCGCGGGGAGACGTTCGCCGCGGCGGCGATGTCGTCCACGGTGACGCTGTCCCAGCCGCGCTCGATACTCAGGCGGATCGCCGCCCGGCTCAGCGCGATACGCGTTTCCCGCTTCTTGCGCTCGCGCAGGCCGGTGTCCTCGTCGTCAGCTGCCATACGGCAACCATAGCAAAAATTGCCGAAAGGGCAAAAATTCCGGACTGGCAAGTTTCAGTGGAGGCTGACCGCCGTGAGCGCGTTCGAGGTTGCGCACTCACGGCGGCTGTCCGGCTACTGCTGGTTCGGGTAGCCGTATGGACCCTGCGGCCCCTGCTGACCTTGTGGGCCGGAGAACGGGGAACCCGGTACGGGTTGCGTCTGCGAGGACGAGGCCTGTTGCAGGCGCACCAGTTCGGCCGTGTTCTGCGCCGTCAGGATCATGGAGAGTAGCGACTCGAGCACCACGCGGAACAGGCACAGGTAGAGTAGCGACCCCAGCGGTCCGAGGACGAGGAGTACCAGCACGCCCAGCGCGGAGTCGACATTGAAGGCGGCGACGGTGAAACCGATGTACGAGACCGCAATGAAGATCATCGCGAGGATGTAGACGATTTTCGCAACTGTCGGTGTGACGAACTTCTTGAACGTGAGATCGAACAGGCTGAGCACGGTGCTCCCTTTGGTTTTTGGTCAGCTGAACGGCGCGCAGGACTGGTCGGGGCTCCTGCGCGTGCGGGCTCAGCGTCGTCGTCACCCCTGACAGAAAGGTGGGCTTCTCATGACCGTCCACTCTGGTCCGCACCGCAGCTCAGCGCTGCGTTCGGGGCCCGCCCGCTGGTTGGGTGCGGACGAGCTACGGGTGATCGCACGCGAACGTGCCGCGACGTCGGGACATCACCGAGGTCCCGCGCGTGTGTTGGGTGTCGACGCCTCGTGCGTGGCGAGGATGCCGCGCACGATGGCGTCGATCCCGTTCCGCAGTGCCGCTCTGTCATGCCCTCCTGGACAGGGCCGGACAAGCGCGTCGTAGCGGAGCCCGTCCATTGCGCCACCAAAAGCCGGGCTGCCTGCTGGGGGTTCGCCACGCGGGCTGCCCGCATTTCCCTCCGCTGTGCGATCGATGAACCGGCGGTTGGCCGCTTCCAGCTCGGGCATGAGTCTCGACAGCCGCGTCCGCGGCACGTTCCTTCCGGCTCCGCATGTCGTCTACCGCTGACCGGACGTCGTCCCGGCCGCGCGGGAGCTGATCGGTCAGGCCGGTTCGTCCTGACGCAGCACCGACGCGACGGTCCCGCGCAGCCACTCGATACCGGGCGAGGGCAGGGCCCGGCGGTACGTGTACAGCGCGACCTCGACTTCGGGAACCTCGAAGGGCAGGGCGAACGTACGGACGTCGGACCGCTGGGTGAACAGGTCCGCCACACCACTCGGTACCACGCCGAGGTATCCGGTCCTGGCGACGAGTTCGGGCAGGACAGCGAAATGCGGAACCCGGGCCGCGACGTCCCGCCGGTGGCCGAGCCGGGTCAGGATCCGGTCCGCGTCCACGTGTCCGGCCGCGGCATCGACCAGAATGTGCCGCTCCGCCAGGTACTCCTCGAGTGTCGGGCGACTGCGGATCCGCGGGTGTGTGCGTGCGCAGAGCCCGAGATAGTTTCCCCGGAACAGCGGGTCGCGTTGCAGGTCGGCCGAGTCGATACGCGGGGTGCAGATGACGGCGTCGGCGTGTCCCTGCCTGAGTTCCTCCGCCGCGGTGGAGAAATCGAGTGGAATGACCTGCACTGTGGAGTGCGGCGCGAGATTTCCGATGGTCGCGAGGACGTCGGGCAGCAGCGCGATCTCCCCGAGGTCCGTTGCCAGTAGCCGGAAGGTGCGTTCCGAGGTGGTGGGGTCGAACTGGCCCACGCCGCGCACGGTCTCGTTGATCACCTCCAGCGCCTGATTCAGTCGCGGATAGATTCCAGCCGCGGTTTCGGTCGCCACCAGTCCGTTCGCGGAGCGGAGGAACAGTTCGTCGTTGAACTGCCTGCGAAGCCGGCGCAGCGCGTGGCTCACCGAGGGCTGGGTGATGAACAGCGACTCGGCGGTTCGCGTGACGCTGCGCGTCTCGTACAGCAGCACGAACGTCTTCAGCAGGTTCAGGTCGACCTCGGCCATACGGGACAATATAGATGCTGTCTATAGGTTTATTGACAACAGTCATTGGACCTATGCCGTCGAGGTTTCTAGCGTGTGTCAGGTCACATCCCCCACAGGACGCTGGAGAATTCGATGGCCACCGTGAGCGAGGCGACCTACGAGCTGTTGCGGGTGCACGGCCTGACCACGATTTTCGGCAATCCTGGCTCCAACGAGCTGCCTTTCCTGGCTGGGATGCCGGAGGATTTCCGGTACGTCCTCGGCCTGCACGAGGGCGCGGTCCTGGCGATGGCCGACGGATATGCGCAAGCCCGCGGCGGGCCGGCATTCGTGAATCTGCATGCCGCCGCGGGCAGCGGGAACGCGATGGGCGCGTTGACGAACTCGGTCTACTCACACACGCCACTGGTGATCACCGCGGGACAACAGGTCCGTTCCACCATCGGCCAGGAGGTGATGCTCGCCAACGTTGACGCGGCGTCGCTGCCCAAGCCGTTGGTCAAGTGGAGTTGTGAGCCTGCCTGCGCGGAGGACGTGCCGAGGTCGATCAGTCAGGCGATCCACACCGCGAACCTGCCGGCCAAGGGTCCGGTGTACGTCTCCGTGCCGTACGACGACTGGGCACAGGAGGCTCCAGCGGAGGCACAGCATTTGCTGGGCCGCAGCACCGCGGCCGCGGCCTCGCTGAGCGCCGCGCAGCTCGACGACCTGGCCGGCGCACTCGACAGCGCCCGGTCGCCAGTACTGGTGCTGGGCCCAGAAGTGGATGCCGAGGCCGCGAACGACGACGCGGTGCGGCTCGCGGAGGCGCTGGCCGCACCGGTGTGGATCGCGCCGTCACCATCGCGCTGTCCTTTCCCGACTCGGCACCGCAGCTTCCGCGGCGTGCTGCCTGCCGCGGTGCGGGGAGTCAGCGACTCACTGTCCGGGCACGACCTCATCCTGGTCGTCGGTGCACCCGTGTTCCGATACCACCAGTTCGTGCCCGGTCAGTACCTGCCCGCCGACGCCCGCCTCATCCACCTCACCGGCGATGCGGGCGAGGCGGCCCGTGCTCCGATGGGCGAGGCACTGGTGGGCGGAGTTCGTGATGCCCTGTCCCGCCTCGCCGGTGCGGTGACACCTGGCCTGCGGACCGCGCTCCCACCACTTCCCGCTTTCCCGCCCGCACGCACCTCGGCTGACCGAGTGCATCCCGAGGAACTGTTCGAACTCGTGCGCGGCACCGCTCCGGACGACGCGATGTACGTCAAGGAGTCGACCTCGACGACCGCTGCGTTCTGGTCGCTGATGGACCTGTCCCGCCCGTGCAGTTACCTCTTTCCCGCGTCCGGCGGTCTCGGTTTCGGACTGCCCGCGGCCGTGGGCGCCCAGCTCGCCAGACCCGAACGCCAGGTCGTCGCACTCATCGGCGACGGCTCGGCGAACTACGGCATCACCGCCTTGTGGACCGCCGCGCAGTACGAGATCCCGGTGATCATCGTGATCCTCAAGAACGGCACGTACGGCGCGTTGCGTTGGTTTTCGGGAGTGCTCGGTGCGGGCGAGACGCCGGGAATGGATGTGCCAGGGATCGACTTCGTGGCACTCGCGACTGGCTACGGCGTCACGGCGACGGCGGTGCGCACCGGCGACGAGTTCGTCCGCGCCTTCAAAACGGCTCTCGGCAGCGGCGCGCCGGCTGTCATCGAGGTCGAGACCGAACTCACCGAACCCTGAACCGGGAGGAACCCCATGCCCCACACGACAGTGACGTCGGTGGTTTCCGATGCGCGGCTGACCCGTTTCCACGTCGGCGTCATCGCCATGTGCGCGGCGCTGATGATCGTCGACGGCTACGACATGGTGTCCTACGGCACGGTTGTCGTTCGGCTGATGGACGAATGGCAGATGGATCCGGTGACCGCGGGGGTGTTGGGGTCGCTGGCGCTGGTCGGCATGCTGGTCGGCGGCATGTTCATCGCGCCGCTCGCGGACAGATACGGCAGGCGTCCGCTGATGCTGTCCTGTGTGACCGTGGCAAGCGTGGCGTCGTTCTCGTGCGCGTTCACGACCGGCCCGCAGCAGCTGGGGGTGCTGCGGTTCGTCGTGGGTGCCGCGCTCGGCGCGCTCGTGCCCAATTTTCTCGCGCTGACGGCTGAGTTCGCGCCCCGTGCCTCGAAGGCACTGCTGGTCACATTCGTGTCGTCGTTCTACTCCGTCGGCGGGATCGGTGCGGCTGTCTTCGCGATCAACATCGAACCGGTGTGGGGGTGGCGCGGTGTGTTCTATGTCGCCGGTCTGCCGCTGCTGCTGGTGCCGGTGCTGGTCAGGTTCCTGCCCGAGTCACCGGAGTTCCTCGCGCTGAACGGCCAGCAGGGGAAGTTGATCGCGGTGCTGAGCAAGGTGGATCCGCGACGGGATCTCTCGGACGTGGTGGCCACCGCGCGTCCCGAGATCCGCAGGGCGCGGGTGAAGCAGTTGGTGTCCAACGGCAATGCGCTGAACAGCGTGCTGATCTGGACGTTCTTCGCGATGTGCATGCTGCTCAGTTACGGCCTGAACACGTGGTTGCCGAAGCTGATGCAGACCGCAGGTTACGCCCTGAGTTCGGCGCTCTGGACGTTGGTGATGCTGAACATCGGCGGCATGGTCGGTGCGGTCTTCGGCGGCTGGCTGGCCGACAGATGGACCTATCGCGGCACGCTCGTGCTGTATTTCGCGATGGCGGCGGTGTCGCTGGTGGGGCTCTCGTTCAACCCGACCACGGTCCTGCTCAACACCTTGCTGTTCGTCGCGGGCGCGGCCACCATCGGTGCACTCGCCATCGTCCATGCGTTCGCCGTGGAGTTCTACCCGACGGAGGTCAGGTCCACCGGCGTTGGCTGGGCGGCAGGCATCGGCCGGATCGGGGCGATCGGCGGTCCCACGCTCGGCGGTGCGCTGCTGGCGCTGCAGCTGCCGTTTCAGCAGAACTTCATCGCCGTCGCCGTTCCCGGTGTCATCGGCGCCGTGGCGGTGGCGATCGTCGCGAAGCGCAGGTTCAGAACCGCTCGGCCTGATGCGGTCACGACGTCACCCGTGCCGGCCTGAGCTCCCTGATGAATGAAAGGTCGATTCCATGACACTCCTCGACATCGCTACCTGGGAGAAGAAGGTGTTCCTCGGTGGCTGGGCAAGCGCGAACGGTTCGGTCGCCGAGGTGCTGGAGCCTGCCACCGGCACCGTTCTCGGGCATGTCGGAACCGCGAGTCCGGCGGACATCGACGCGGCCTGTGCCCGTGCGGCGACCGCCCAGCGGGCCTGGGAGGACAGGTCCTTTGAGGATCGTGCCGCGATATTGCGCCGTGCGGGACAGCTGTTCGAGGAACACGCGGAGGAGATCGGCACCTGGATCGTCCGCGAGGCCGGCTCCGTTCGTGCCAAGGCGGAAATCGAGACGCGTATGGCCGCGCAGGAGTGCTACGCCGCCGCTGCACTGGCCGCGCACCCCAGTGGTGAGGTGCTGCCGTCGGCGGACGGCAGGCTGAGCCTCAGCCGTCGCGTTGCCGCTGGAGTGGTCGGTGTCATCGCACCCTTCAACTTCCCACTGGTCCTCTCGATCCGCGCGGTGGCGCCCGCGCTCGCGCTGGGCAATTCGGTGGTGCTCAAGCCGGACACCCGCACCGCTGTGTGTGGCGGTGTCGCGCTCGCCGCGGTGTTCGCCGAGGCGGGCGTGCCGGAGGATGTGCTCCACGTGCTGCCGGGGGCGGCCGACGCCGGTGCCGCACTGGTCGAGAACCGGTACACGCGGGTGATCGCCTTCACCGGCTCGACCGCGGCGGGTCGCAAGGTCGGGGTGGCCGCGGCTAGCCGACTCAAGCGTGCGCACCTCGAACTGGGCGGCAACAGTGCGGTGATCGTGCTTCCGGACGCGGACGTCGAAGCAGCGGCGGCGGCAGGGGCGTGGGGTTCCTACCTCCACCAAGGGCAGATCTGTATGGCGGCGGGCAGGCACCTGGTGCATGAGTCCATCGCCGACGATTACGTGCGGGTACTGGCCGAGAAGGCGCGGGCGCTCGCGGTCGGTGATCCGTTCACCCAGCAGGTCGCGCTCGGCCCGATCATCGACACCGGCCAGCGCGACACCGTGCACCGCCTGGTGACCGCGAGCGTCGAGGAGGGAGCCACCCTCGTGGAGGGCGGTACCTACGAGGGGCTGTACTACCGGCCCACCGTGCTCGACAACGTGCGCCGCGACACCGCCGCGTACTGCCAGGAGGTGTTCGGGCCGGTGGCGCCGGTGCTGCGCTACGGCTCGGTGGAGGAGGCCATCGATCTGGCGTGCGATTCCGAGTACGGACTGTCGCTGAGTGTGCTGAGCGCCGACGCGATGGCCGCTTGGGACGTGGCCAGGCGGATACCGAGCGGGCTGGTGCACATCAATGATCAGACCGTGGGCGACAGTGCGCACGTCCCGTTCGGCGGCGTCGGGGCCTCCGGCAACGGTGGTCGTGTCGGCGGCGCTGTCGCGAACCTCGAGGCATTCACCGAGACGCAGTGGGCCACGATCCAAGGGCCGATCCAGCGCTACCCCTTCTGAGGGCGAAAGCCGCCATGTGCCCGGGAAGTCGTTTCACCGGAGTGGGCTCGGTGTGCTGGGATGAGGCGTGGACTTCTCCGTGCTCATGGCCTTCGTGGTCGTCGCCGTCGTCATCAGCGTCGTACCCGGCCCAGACATGATGTTCATCGTCGCGAACGGCCTCGCCAAGGGCCGCAGGGCCGGGGTGGTGGCCGCGCTGGGCATGTCCACGGGACTGGCCGTGCACACGGTGGCCGCGGCGCTCGGGCTGGGTACGTTGTTGCAGGCGGCTCCGGCCGTGCTCGACGTGGTACGTATCGCCGGAGCGGTGTTTCTCGTCTACCTGGCGGTGAGCACCCTGCGGTCGTCGGCGGAGGCACAGGAGCGGTCCGCGGATCCGCACGCGGGGGAGCGGTCGTTGCGGCGGACCTACCTGATGGCGGTGCTCACCAACCTGGCCAACCCCAAGGTGGTCCTCTTCTTCCTGGCGTTCTTCCCGCAGTTCCTGGTGACCGAGGGCGGATTGCCCGCGTGGGCGCAGTTCCTGGTGCTCGGCGCGGTGTTCATCGCCGTCGGCCTCGCGGTGGACGGCACGGTGGGGCTGACCACCGGCGCACTGGCGGCGCTGCTGCTCCGGCGTCCTTCCGTGCGACGCTGGCTGGATCGCGTTTCCGCGGCGATATTCGGCGCGCTCGCCGTGCGGCTCGTCGCGGATCAGACCTGAGTGGACGGTTTACCGCCTGCCGGGGACGGTCCGCGGGTCGACGCCGCAGAGGCGTAGCACGCTGCCGGCCAGTTCGGCGGTGGCGTCCGGGAGTGTCATCCGTCCCGCCGCCACCTCGTTGCCCGCGGCATGGCCGAGTGCGACGATCGCGGTCGCGAGCCATGCGGCCGACACCTCGCGGCTGAACTCGCCGGACTCCTGACCTCTGGCGAGTACTCGGCCGAGATGGTCGAACACCGCTGCGTGCCGGTTGCCGTCGGCTTCGCTGCCGACCGTGCTGGTGGCGAGAGTGAGCAGCAGTGGGTAGGGTTGCAGTGTCCGCCAGCTCGCGTCGAGCAGGCGGAGCAGGGCGTCGGCGGCTGGGCCCTCGTCCAGGTTCGCGTCGGCCATTTCCGCCACCGCCGTGGCGGCGACGTCGTCGATCACGGCGTGCACGAGCATCTCGCGAGTCTTGAAGTGGGCGTAGACGGTTTGCCTGCTGACCCCTGCCGCCGTGGCGATGTCCTCGACGCTCGCGTTCGGTTGCGTGGCGAAGGCCTCCGTGGCCGCTCGCAGAATCGCGGCGGCACTGCGGTCGGCATCGGTTCGTCTGCGTCTGCGACGCGGCGGCGTTAGCTCGGACATCTTGTCAAGATTAGCAAGTCCAGGAGTTCGAACGCCTCGTCATCCTCGATGGGAGCACACTCCGGTGGCTGAGCAGGCCCGCCTCACGGGGGCAGATGGCGCAACTGCGTGGCCTTGCGGGCGGTGAGATCGGCGTGGCCGGACAGGTGCTCCGGCACACCCACCTCCCACCATGCGCCCGCCTCGGTCCAGGCCGCCGGATGGGTACGGATCACGACGACAGCGGGCCGCCGCCGCTCCAGCGCAGCCTCCCGCGCCTTGCGATAGGCAGTGGCGAGGTCCTCGGTCGACTCGGCGGAGAACACCACGCAGCCCAGTGCGCGTGCGTGCGCGGCGAAGTCGGCGCGCGGCGGGTCCGGGTGTTCGCTGCGGCAGTCGGCGTACAGGTTGTTGAAGGGACGGCCGCCCTGCGCCTCCTGCAGTCGGGCGATCACCGCGTACCCGTCGTTGTCGCACACCACCGCCACGAAAGGATGGCCGGCGAACGCCGCGGAGAACAACTCGGAGTTGAGCATCAGGTACGAACCGTCGCCGACGAGGGTGGTCACCACGGCATCGGGCAGGGCCATCGCCGCGCCCCAGGCTCCGGCCAGCTCGTAGCCCATACAGGAGAATCCGTACTCGACATCCATAGTGGACACTCCGGTGGCCCGCCAGCCGCCGATCAGCTCTCCTGGCAGCCCGCCGGACGCTGTCATCACGTAGTCTCCGGGCCCGGAATGATCGTTGACCACCCCCACGACCTGTGCGTACGTGGGCAGGTCACCAGTTGCCGCACGCAGTACGTCGATGTGCGTGTCCCACCGGGTTCGCTCGACGGCCGCGCGCGCCGACCAGTCCTCTTCGGTGCGCCACTGCGCCAGCAGCCCGGTCAGCTCCGCAAGACTCGCGTCGGCGTCACCGACCACGGCGATCGCGCCGTGCTTCACGGCGTCGAACCGGGCGGTGTTGAGTGCCACCAGCCGGACGCCGGGGGAGAACACCGTCCAGGACGCGGTGGTGAAGTCCTGTAGCCGGGTGCCCACCGCCAGCACGACATCGGCCTCGGCGGCCAGCGTGTTCGCCGAGGCCGACCCGGTGATGCCCAGCGGTCCCGCGTGCAGCGGATGTTCGTGCGGCACCAGGGTGCGGCCCGCCGTGGTCTCGGTGACCGGAACTCCGTGCTGCTCGGCGAACCGCAGTGCCCGGCCCGCAGCGCCCGAGTAGCGGACCCCGCCGCCCAGCACCAGCAGTGGCCGTCGCGCTGTCCGGAGTACGTCCGCCGCATCGGCCAGTGAACGCTGGTCCGGTCGCGGTCGTGGTACCCGGTGCAGCCGTGGCGCGAACAGCGCATCCGGGAAGTCGAACGTCTCGGCCTGCACGTCCTGCGGCAGTGCCAGGGTGACCGGGCCACAGTCGGCGGGGTCGGTGAGCACCCTGGCCACCTGTGGCAACGTCGCGATCAGCTGTTCGGGCCGAAGAATCCGGTCGAAGTAGCGGCTCACCGACCGGAACGCGTCGTTCACCGTCGCCGTCGGGTCACCGAAATGCTCCACCTGCTGCAGCACCGGATCCGGTGCGCGGCCCGCGAAGGTGTCACCGGGCAACAGCAGCACCGGCAGGCGGTTGGCGTGCGCCACGCCCGCCGCCGTGACCATGTTCAGCGCACCGGGTCCGATGGAGGAGGTCACCACGGCCACCTGACGGCGTTGCGTGGCCCGCGCGTACCCCACCGCGGCCAGCGCCATCCCCTGTTCGCTGTGCCCGCGCCAAACCGGCAGCTCCTGCCGGTGTTCCGCCAGCGCGCTGCCGAGGCCGAGCACGTTGCCGTGCCCGAAGATCGCGAAAACCCCGGGAAAAAGCGGCACAAGGGTGCCGTCCAGCAGCTCCGAACGCTGCGCCAGCATCCAGCGCACCAGCGCCTGCGCCGTGGTGAGTCTCATCGGGCCACCCCTTCCGTGCTCGTCACCGGGCACCGTTGGTCCGGTTCCTGCTGCCGCCAGGTGTCGCGGACCCAGCTGTGCGCCGGGTCGTCGCAGAACGCCATCGAGCGCTCCTCGGCCGGCCCGGCCAGCACGTTCAGGTAGTACATCGGGTAGCCCGGCGCCGCGACACACGGCCCGTGATAGCCCCTGGGGATCAGGAAAACGTCGCCGTCGCGGACGGCCACGTTCTCGTCCAGCTCACCATCGGCCGTATAGGTCCGGTGCAACCCGAAACCACCCGCGCCGGAGATCCGGAAGTAGTAAACCTCCTCGTTGACCACCTCGCATTCGCTCGCCTCGTCGTGCTTGTGCGGGGGATAGGACGACCAGTTGCCGTCCGGGGTGATCAGTTCGCAGGCGTTCAGCTTGTCCGCGTGGTCCCACACCCCGGGGACACCGAAGTTCGTCACCTGCCGAGTGGCCCTTCCCGCGCCGCGCACCTCGACCGGGACTCCCTCCGCGGGGCCGTAGCGGGGCGCGAGCCTGCGGGTGCAGCGAGCCATCGGCAGAGCCACCTCGGCGCCGTCCGCGGCGAACAACTCGACCACCGCATCCCGCGGCACGTAGCCGAAGTCGGTGACCCTGCTGAACACCGAGTCCCGGCCTCGCAGCACGAACCGGTGTCCGTCGACGCTGACCGTGCAGCCCCCGGACAGCGGCAGGACGAAGGCCTCGAACTCGCCGGTCTCGATGGTCCGCGGAACACCGGGAGCCAGCCGTAGCACCCGCAGCCCGGTGTAGCGCCAGCCCGCCTGCTCCGGCGTCAGCAGCACCGGGTCGTCCGTGTCCCGCAGTGTCCCTGATGGATGGTGGAGTTCACTCATCAGCCGCCTCCAGTACTTTCGCCGCCGCGTCCACCGCGGCACCCACATCACCATCGGGCGGATAGAGCAAGGCGCGGCCCACCACGAGGCCCCTTACCCCGGGGTGCCGCAGCGCCCTGCCCCAGGACCTGAGATCAGCAGCCGCATCGGCCGAGGGCACCCCGCCGAGCACGACCATCGGCAGTGTCGTCGCGTTCAACGCCACATCGTCCTCGGGCGCGGGCAGCTTGAGCCATGTGTGCGCCGAGGTCTCGCCGAGTCCGGACGCGACGGTGACCGCCCTGGCCAGTCCGGCGGCATCGCGACGCAGTCGCAGCGCCCCGCCGGGCTGTGCCTCGTAGGGGAGGGGTTCGACCATCGCCAGCAATCCGCGCGCGGCGAGCTCGGACACCGCCAGCGCGCACGAATGCAGGGTCGGCACCGTCCCTGGGTCGGAGTCCACCAGCCGCAGCAGCATCTTTCCGCCGTCCAGCCCGCGCTCGGCGATCGCCCGCGCGGTGTAGCCGGTGAACCGGTCGTCGATCTCCCAGTCGGCGCCGGCCAGCCCGCCCCGGTTCATCGAGCCGATCACCACCTTGTCGTGCAGCGCGTCCAGCAGCAGCAACTCCTCGACGATGTCGGGGGTGCCGAGCAGGCCGTCGACCGCGGGATGCGCGAGCGCGACGAGCAGCCGCTCCAGTAGCGAGCGCCGATCGGCCATCGCCAACGGGTCGTCACCGACGCCGAGCGCACCGCGCGCCGGATGGTCGGCCGCGACGAGGAACAGCGTGCCGTTGCCGGACAGCAGGGAAGGACGCCTGCGCCGGGCGGCGTAGGCGCGGGCTACCGCGGACGGGTCGGTCGCACGTGTTCGCAGCAGTTCCCGCCAGCGTGCTTCGGAAATCATCGGCTCAGCAACTCCTCGATCTCCTGCCCTGTGGGCATGGCGTCGGCACAGGCGAGCCGGGAGGCGACCAGCGCACCCGCGGCGTTGGCGTAGTGGGCGATGCGAACCGGATCCCAGCCGGACAGCAGGCCGTGTACCAGCGCACCGCCGAATCCATCGCCCGCGCCAAGTCCACACACGACCGGCACGGGTCGCGGCGCCACCCTCCACGAACCATCCGGAGTGGACACCAGCACGCCGTCTCCGCCCATCTTGATGATGGCCAACCGCACCCCGCGTTCGAGCATCCGGCGCGCCGCCTCGTCCGGATCCGCGCTGCCCACGGCGACCTCGGCCTCGGTGCGGTTGCCCACGGCCACCGTCACATGGTCGAGCAGCGCCCCGATCTCCCGGCGAGCGGTGGCCCGGTCGGGCCAGAACATGGGGCGGTAGTCCAGGTCCAGTACGGTCTCCGCACGGCGCGCGCGGTGCTCCAGAATCTTGCGCTGGGTGCTACGCGCGGGTTCGGTGCACACCCCGGTGCCGGTGACCCAGAGCAGCGGTACCTGGCGCACCACTTCCCATGGCACGTCATCCTCGCCGAGTGTGAGGTCGGGTGCGATCGGGGAACGGTAGAACAGCAGTGGTGGGTCCTCCGGCGGGTCCAGTGCGCAGAACACGACCGGGGTGTGCAGGTGTTCGGCGGTGCCGACGTGATCGGCGCGGACGCCGAACTCCCGCAGCGCGGAGCGCACGTAGTCGCCGAAGCCGTCCTGACCCACCTTGGTCAGCACGGCGCTGCGCCTGCCGAGTCGCGCGGCCGCCACCGCGACGTTGGTCGCCGTTCCGCCCAGCGACTTGGCGAACGAGCGCACCTCGGCCAGCGGAACGCCGCTCTGCTCGGGGTAGAGGTCCACCCCGACCCTGCCTATCGTCAGCGCCTCCAGTGTCATCCCGCCTCCATGGAACGCAGCTCGTGCTCCAGCGCCGCCAGCTCCGCGCCACCGGCCATCTGCCGCGTCAGCTCGGCGAGGTCGATCGCCGACTTCTCGTAGCTGCCCAGCGGTGCACCGCGCTTGAGCAGCAGGAACCGGTCGCCCACCGGGTAGGCGTGGTGCGGGTTGTGCGTGATCAGCACGACGCCGAGGCCGCGGTCGCGGGCCTGCGCCACATACCGCAGCACCACGCCCGCCTGTTTGACCCCCAGTGCCGCGGTGGGCTCGTCGAGGATGAGCACCTTGGCGCCGAAGTGCACCGCCCTGGCGATCGCGACGCACTGCCGCTCGCCCCCGGAGAGCGTGCCCACCGTCTGCTCGACGTCGCGCAGGTCGATGCCCATATCCGCCAGTGCCTGCTTGGTGGTCGCCTTGCCCTTGCGGCGGTCGAGCAGCCGGAACGGACCGACCCTCCTGGTGGGTTCCGAGCCGAGGAAGAAGTTGCGCCAGACACTCATCAGCGGCACGACCGCCAGATCCTGGTAGACGGTCGCGATGCCGCGGTCGAGCGCATCCCGCGGCGAGGCGAACCGAACCGGCTCGCCTTCCACCCGGAACTCACCCGCGTCGTGCTGGTGCACTCCGGCGAGAATCTTGATCAGCGTCGACTTGCCCGCCCCGTTGTCACCGAGCACGCAGGTGACCTCGCCTGGGCGGACCACTGTGGACACGTCACGCAGCGCGATGACGCTGCCATACGTCTTGCCGATCCCGCTGACCTCGATCAGTGGCTCGCTCATCGTCGTATCCTCTCCGCTCTGCGCCGGAACGTGTTGTTCACCAGCACCGCGGCCAGCAGCATCACGCCGAGGAAGAGCATGAACCAGTCGCTGTCCCAGCGGGCGAACACGATGCCCTGCCGGGCCATGCCGAAGATCAGCGCACCGATCGCGGCGCCGATAGCCGAGCCGAATCCGCCGGTGAGCAGGCAGCCGCCGACCACGGCGGCGACGATGAACTGCAGTTCCAGCCCGATGCCCTGGTTGGCCTGCACACTGGCGAAGCGCAGCACGTTGATCGAACCGACCAGCCAGGCAGCCAGCGCGGTGGTCATGAACAGCATGATCTTGGTACGTACCAGCGGAACCCCGACCGCACGGGCACTCAGCGGCGCGCCGCCGACGGCGAAGATCCAGTTGCCGAACCGGGTACGCACCAGGATCAGCGCGGCGAGAGCAGCGAAGCCGATCCACCACAGAATCGAGATCTGGAACGACGTGCCTGCGAAGTCCACTGTGGAGGCGAAAACCAGTCCCGCGGTTTCGTAGCCTTCGGTCGCCCGCATGCCGGACACCTGCACGGTGCCGGTCACGAGTCGGGTGACGCCCAGGTTGAGTCCTTGCAGGGCGAGGAACGTGCCGAGGGTAACGATGAAGCTGTGCAGGCCGGTGCGCATCACCAGCCAGCCGTTGAACGCACCCACGCCGAGCGCGAACACCAGCGACGCCAGCAGTGCGAGCCAGACGTTCCAGCCTGCCTGTGTGGCCAGTGTCGCGGTTACCAGAGCGGTGGAGGCCGTCATCACGCCCGCGGAAAGGTCGAACTCGCCGCCGATCATCAGCATGGCCACGCCAACGGCCATGATGCCCAGCGTGGACGAGTCGTCCAGCCAGGTCGCCACCCCGCTCGGGCTGAGGAACTGGTCGGTGACCACGGAGAAGAACACGAACACCACCACGGCGCCGAGCAACGCGCCGATCTCCGGCCGGACGATGAGCCGGTCCAGCAACCGCGGGGTGGCCATGCGCTCGTCGACGGGCGGCGGCGCGGTCACCGTCATCGGGTACCCCGCTCCACGAACTGTCCGATCCGGTCGACGTCGTCCTTCTCGACCAGGTCGGGGCCGGTCAGTACGGGCTTACCGCCACCGACGACGTTCGCGTTGTCCCGGTACAGCTTGAGCAGGGAGACCGGCAGGTAGCCCTGCAGGTACTGTTGCTGGTCCACGGCGAACAGCACGTCTCCCGACTTTATCGCGGCCACCACGTCGGAGTTCAGGTCGAACGTCGCGACCTCCGCCGCCGACCCGGCGGCCTGGATCGCGGTCACCGCGCGGGCAGCCACCTGGGAGTTCAGCGCGAGGACGGCGTCGATCGCCGGATCGGTCTGTACCGCACCCCTGATCCGCGACTCCACGTCGGCCGGGTTGTTGATGTCGACCTGCAGGGTCTGCACGTCGCTCCCGAAGCCCTCGCGGGCGCCGTCACAGCGCTGGTTCTGGCCGATGTTGCCCGCCTCGTGGATCACGCAGAGCAGCTTGGACTTACCCAGTTCCTTGAATTTGCTCCCCGCGTTCTCACCTGCGATGGTCTCGTTCTGCCCGACGTGGGTGAGCGCGCCGAACTCGGCGCTCTGCTCGTCGCCGGAGTTGATGGTGATCACCGGGATCCCCGCGTTCACCGCGTTCTGGATGGAGGTGCGTAGCGCCGTCGGATTGGCCATCGAGACCACCAGGCCGCCGACATCCTGGGCAACGGCATTGTCGATCAGTTTGGCCTGGTTGCCGGGGTCACCGTCGGAGTTGTACTCGACCTGTACGCCGAGGTCCCTGCCGGCGGCCTCGGCGCCGTTCTTCACCACGTTCCAGAACGCGTCACCCGCGGTGCCGTGCGAGATCACCGCCACGCGCAGGGCGCCGTCCGCGGGTTGGTTCTGCGCTGCTTCCTCACCTTTCTGTTCGCCGCCGGGCCCGCTGCACGCGGCGAGCAACAGCCCGCCCGCGGCCAGTGCCAGCAATCGGGTCAGCCGGGGGAACCGAGTGGGACGGCTGGATCGGGACAGGACAGATTTCGTTGACGCCATTGTCACTCCTGTTTCGACGGGAACCTCAGAGTCGGTCGAGTATCCGGGCAAGTCGTGCCAGGCTTCGTGCTGTGTCGCGCTGTGGCCGGTCGAGTGGGCCGTCCTCGGCGAGAGCCGTGTCCTGCTCCAGCACATACCACCCGTCGTAACCAGCCTCGTGCACGAACCTGACCATGGCTTCGATGTCGACGTCACCGTCACCGAGCGGGGCGTACAGGCCTTCGGCAACCGCGGCCTGATAGCCGATCTCACCGCTGCGCACCCGGTCGGCGAGGTCGGCTCGCACGTCCTTCAGATGCAGGTGAGCCACCCTGTCGGGATGGCGTTTGGCCAGGTCCACCGGGTCGGTGCCGCCGATCATCAGATGACCGGTGTCCAGGCACAGCGACAGATCCGAGTCGGCGAGGAAACGCTCCACCTCGACGAGGGTCTCGACATGCGTGCCGATGTGCGGATGCAGCACCGTGCGCAGGCCGTGCCGTGCGGCCTTGTCTGCCACCTCTCCCGCGGCCCTGACGAGCGTCTGCCACTGCTGCTCGGTCAGCGCGGGCCGATCGTCATAACCGGCCAGGCCGGTCGCGGCGGCCAGCACGAGGACGTCGGCGCCACACGCGGCGAACAACGCGGCCGAGTCGGCCGCGGCGCGCACGGCGTCCTCGGGTCGTTCGTGCAGTGGCACGGCGAGAAAGCCACCGACCAGGCTCAGCCGATGGGTCTCCAGCAGCGCCCGCAGTTCGGCCGGGTCCCGGGGCAGGTAGCCGGGCGGTCCGAGTTCGGTGGCCCGAACGCCGAGTTCGGACATCTGGCGGAGTACCGTTGGCGCGTCGAGCACCCGGCCCCAGCCGGGCACTTCGCACACACCCCAGGAGATCGGGGCGGCGGCGATGCGGATGTCGGACGTCGTGGACGTTGTCATCAGAGGCCTCTCCCGCGAGCCGAGCGTTGGAGCGCTCTATTGATTAGAGCGCTCCAAGGATGTAGCCTGCGTCACAGCAGTGTCAAGGGAGGATTTCCGGCGGGGAGGCATGGTGGTCCGACCGACCATGGAGGATGTGGCCGCGCGGGCAGGAGTGTCCCGTGCGCTGGTGTCGCTGGTCATGCGTGGTTCACCCAAGGTGAGTGATCAGCGCAGGGCCGCGGTGCTCGAGGCCGCCGCGGAACTGGGCTACCAGCCACATGTGCTGGCCAGTTCGCTGGCCAGCCGAACCTCCACCGTGCTCGGTGTGATGGTGTCGGACCTGCGCAACGCCTTCTTCGCCGAGGTGGTGGAAGGGCTCGACGCCGCGGCCAGCGCCGCCGGGTTCCATCTGGTGCTCAACACCGGTGGCAGGAGGCCGAGCCGGGAGCGGTCCGCGTTGCTGAGCCTGCTGTCGTTTCGTCCCGCGGGCGTCGTGCTCCTCTCCCCGGTGCTGCCCGCGGCGGCCATCGAGGAAGCCGCCCGGCAGTGTCCCGTGGTCCTGGTCTCCCGCACCTCGCGACTGCCGACCGTGGACACCGTGAACGACGACGCCGAGGCCGGCGCGACGTTGGCGATCGACCACCTTGTCGGCTTGGGCCACCGGCGAATCGCGCATTTCGACGGAGACGGGGCTGCCACGTCCGCGGCCCGCCGCAGGGGCTACCGAGCCGCGATGGCCCGTCACGGGCTCGAGCCGCTGGTCATCCGCAGCGAGCACACCGACACCGCGGGGGAGAAGGCCGTGCGCGAGCTGCTCGCCGCAGGGGTACCGCTGCCCACCGCGGTGTTCGCGGGCAACGACTTCAATGCTGTCGGCGCCATCTCCGCCTTCGAAGAGGCCGGACTGCGCGTCCCCGAGGACGTATCGGTGGTCGGTTACGACAACACCTCACTCGCCGCGCTCAAGCACGTGTCCCTGACCACGGTGGACCAACCGCGCACCGAAATGGGACGGCTGGCCGTCGAGGCACTGCTGGAGCGCGTTCGCGGCGTCCGCGCCGAACCGGTGCGGCACCTGCTGCACCCGTCGCTGGTGGTCAGGGCGACCACCGTGTCTCTGCGGTCGTAGAACCCCGCAGTCGTAGCGTTCCGCGGAAAACAACGCCTGCGGATCGCGTGACCCTAGGAGAACAAGAATGAGATTGGGACTCGCAGGCGCGGGCCGAATCGGTGCCATGCACGCGGAGATCCTGCGCGGCCTGGACGAGGTGGACGAACTCGTCATCGGCGACACGAACCCACAGCGGGCCAGGGAGGTCGCGGCCAAGCTCGGTGTCACGCAGATCGATGACATCGACTCGCTGCTGACGGCAGGGCTGGACGGCTTGGTCATCGCCGCCGCCACCGACGCGCACCCCATGCTGATCCTCAGAGCGGTCGAGGCCGGTATTCCGGTGTTCTGTGAGAAGCCGGTGGCCGGGAGCGTCGGGGAGACCGTGCGGGTACTGAGCAGGGTGGCCGAGTGCGGTGTGCCGGTGCACGTCGGCTTCCAGCGGCGCTTCGATCCCGGCTATGCGGCCGCGCGTGCCGCCGTGATCTCCGGCGAGCTCGGTTGGGTGCACACCCTGCGCGCCACCACGCTCGATCCCGCTCCGCCGCCCGCGGCCTACATTCCCACCTCCGGCGGTCTGTTCCGGGACTGCAGTGTGCACGACTTCGACATCGTTCGCTGGGTGAGCGGGCAGGAGGTGGCCGAGGTCTACGCGGTGGGCACCAACCGTGGCGAGGACTTCATCCGCGCGGCGGGCGACGTCGACACGCTGGGGGCGGTGCTGACCATGGCCGACAACACCATCGCGCTTGTCTCGGCCACCAGGTACAACGCCGCGGGCTACGACGTGCGCCTGGAGATCATGGGGTCGCGGCGGAGTATCGCGGTCGGCCTGGACGAGCGGATGCCGCTGCGCTCGGCGGAGGCGGGGGTGGGCTGGCCTTCCGGGCCCGCCTACGCGACGTTCATCGAACGCTTCCAACCGGCCTACGTGGCGGAGTTGCGGGCTTTCGTCGATTCGGTGCGGGGTGCGCCCACGCAAGCGTGCACCGTGGCGGACGCGCTGGAGGCCGGCTATGTCGCCGAGGCGTGCGAGCTGTCCCGCCGCGAGCACCGTCCTGTGCCCCTGGCCGAGGTGCGGCAGTAGACCCGGGCGAGACAGCGGTGGGCGTTACCGACAGTCCGGCCTCCCCGAGCGTTGCTCGTCCTACACGCTGCGCAGAACCGAGACGACGTTGCCCAGCACAGTGGCCGTGTCTCCGTCGATGACGTCGTAGTCCGGGTTGCGCGGCTCGAGGTAGACGTGGCCGTTGCGGCGGCGGTACACCTTGACGGTGGCCTCGCCGTCGATCATCGCGGCCACGATCTGGCCCGAGTGGGCCTCGGACTGCTGGCGTACCACGACGATGTCGCCGTCACAGATCGCGGCGTCGATCATCGAGTCGCCGCGCACCCGCAGGCCGAAGACGGTGCCACGTCCGATGAGTCCGCGGGGCAATGTCAGCATGTCGTCGACATGCTCCTCGGCCGAGATGGGTGTGCCCGCGGCGATGTCACCGACCACGGGAACGGACACCGAGTCGGTGTCCTGCTCCGGCGTCGGCTGCCGCAGGAACGCGCGCACGTCGATCGGCCGCGACATCGTGGCACTCCGCCGGAGAAATCCCCTCTCCTCCAGACTGGCCAGATGCTTGGACACAGAGGACGAAGACCGCAGGCCGACCGCGTCGCCGATCTGCCGGGTGCTCGGGGGGTAGCCGTACCGGGTCACCCAATCCCGGATCGTGACCAGAATCCGCTGCTGACGTAGCGGCAGGATGGAGGTGTCCAGGTGCTCGAAGGCGTCGAGATCGTCGTAGGTGGCCACCCGCTGCATAGTAGAGGCACCGTGTCGGTGCCGCGCACGCACCGGTTGTTCGACGGACGCGTGGCACGGTCACCTCCAAAAAGGACCCCCAGCTCCGGTCACGCTCAACGAACCGACGCGAATCCGGTAAACCTGCCCTGGAATCGCTACCGGTCGAGCTGACCTCGGCGCAGGGAAGCGAGGTATTCGCGCAGGGCTCGGTTGCTTCGTTCGGCGCTCCAGATGTCCAGTACCCGGGGATCGTCTGCCTGCCGGGCGGCATCGATGCGTTCACGAGCTGGTCGACGGAGCTGGGTCTTGGCGAGGGCGTACACATCGGATGGGGCTCCGCAGAGCACATCCGCTCGTCGCAGTGCCGCCGTGCGCAGCCGGTCCGGCGGGACGGTCTCGTGCACAAGGCCGATCGAGACGGCCTCATCGGGAGTCAGCCTGCCGGGTTCCAGCACCATCGCATCCAGCGCAGGGCCGACGGCATGACGCATGATCTCCAGCGGCACCGTGGGGAACGGCACGCCCACAGCGAGCTCGGTCAGCCCGATGGAGCCACTCGACATCAGCCGGATGTCGCATGCGGCCGCCAGTACGCACCCGCCGGCGAGTGCGTGGCCGTTCACGGCGGCGACGACCGGCTTCGGATGCTCGAACAAGGACAGTGCGGCGAGGCTCAGGGCGGGCAGGAACTTCTCGACATACCGCGGGCCGCCGTCGACTATCCGCTTCAGGTCCACGCCTGCCGAAAAGGACCGGCCGCTGCCGGTGAGCACGACGGCGCGGGCGTCAGCGACGGCGGCCAGGGTCTCGGGAACGGCGGTGAGCAACTCCAGGTCCAGCGCGTTCACCGGACCATGCTGGAGAGTGAGGACGGCGATCCCGTCGTGCTCGGCTGTCTCGATCATCCGGATATCCTGCCCGTGCACTGCCAGGATGCCAACAGCTCGACCACGAGCAGGCCGCGGCCCGTGGTCGAGCGGCGTGGCCTGCCGTCAGTCCCGTGCCTGCCTGGGGCGGACGCCGAAACGTTGCCGGAACGAGTTGCTGAAGGCGCTGAGCGAGGAGAACCCCGACCTGCGTGCCACTTCGGTAACGGTCCAATGGTGGTAGGCCGGGTTCCGCAGCCGTTCGCGGGCCAGTTGCAGGCGCTCTTCCCTGATCAGTTCCCGAGGTGTGGTTCCGGCATGCTGCAGTGCTAGCTGCACCTGCCGCAGGGACCAGCCGAGCGCGTGCGCGACCGTCCGGCCGTTGAGATGGGCGTCCGCGGCATGCTCGCGCACGTAGAACCGGACGGCGGCTTCGAGTTCGGTGAGATGGGTGGGTGCGGTGAGCCGCACGTCTCCGATGATCAGCATGCACAGCAGTTCGACGAGGCGGTCGGCCACGGCATCGAACTGCCGGAGCGTGAGGGTTTCCGACTCCTGGAAAAGGCCGAGTGCCAGTCCGGCCACCACGCGCCCCAGGCCGGTGCTCAGATCGAACCGACCCGCCACCGGTGCGGACCTGTGCAGCCGGTGATCGACTTCTCGGCGCGGGATGGTCATGACATATGCGTGCGTCCCGCCATACTGGGTGAATTCGAACGGCTCACTCATGGTCATCAGTCCCGCGGTGCCGGGAGGCAGCCTGGACCCGAGGTCGTATTGCCGTAGCGCGATCTGCCCTGCCACGGGCAGGACGAGCCGGTAGTCCTCATCGGTGTTCCGCCGGATCTGCGCGATCGTGCGGCGATATCTGGCCTCGTCCGCCGTCCATTCCACGAGCTGATAGCTGTCCGTGCGGCGACACGCCACCTCACCGTGGAAATCCCGGCGGTGGTCGAACTCGGCGGTCATGGGGCAGTGGAACGAGTTGATCAACTCGCTCCAGTAGTCGGCTCGCTCCGGTGGCCGTACCGCTTTGGTTGTCGACGTCTCGACGACAATCGCGCCGTCGTTCACGGCAATCAGCTCCCATCGCAGTCGCCGGTCCGCTGCCGCTTCTCGCCGAGATGTTACCCCGCCCGTCGCTGCGCGCGGCGTCTAGCACGTGGGGTCGTGTGCCTGGAAGAGGCTGGTGAGCAAGGCGTGGAACTGCTGTTGTTCGGCGCGGCTGATCGGCTGGAGGAACTCGGCTTCCGCGGTGGCGAGTTGTTCGATGGCGTCCTCGGCTATGGCTCGGCCGTGGCTGGTGAGCGTGACGATGTACTTCCGCCGGTCGCTGCCGCGCTCGCGGCACGCGAGCCCGAGGTCCTCCAGTTTGTCGACAACGGCGACCATCGTGGTTCGATCCAGGCCGGCGAGTTGACACAGCTCCCGCTGCGACAGCGGTTGCGCGTAGGCGAAGCTCAGCACTCTGAGGTCACGTCCCGTGAGGTTCCACTGGCCCAGTAATGACTCGATCCGCTGGTGGATGACGTCTGCCAGTCGCAGCATCAGGTAACCGGTCGACGAGGTGACCAGGTGCGTCGGGTGCGTGGTGCTCATGCTGACCAATCTACAACTTTGCCAAACAAGGCGATAATCAACTACGCTGATCATCAGTTGAACTGACAGATTGGTGGATGGACATGATCCGCACGCCCCGTGGGGAGCAGTTGCTGCGAACCTTGCTGCTGGTGACAGGGGTTGTCACCGCGACTCCCGCACTCGCCCTGGTCAATGCCTACGCGTTGGAGTGGACGTACGGTGTCACGGATCCTGATTCGATGACGCTGGCCTTGCTGCAACACCGTGGCATGCTGCAACTTCTACTGGGCGCGGCGTTGGTATGGGCGGCGTTCTTCCGGCCCGGCCGGCTGGCCGCCGCCGCGGCAGCGGTGGTCGGCAAGGCCACGTTCTTGTTGCTGATCCTGTCGGACCCGTCGATTCGTTCCGATCTCGCGCTCTTCAGTACGGCTTTCGACCTGTTCTGCATCGTCACACTGTCGGTGGTGGCCGTTCGCGAACTGCGGGCTCTGCGGGCTCGCCGCATTCCGCTCGTTCCGCAGAGCATCGGGTGAGGGGAACGTGAACAGGTTGCTCATTGCCGGTCGCGTCGCCGCGGTGGCCGTCAGCGTCCCAACATTCCTTTACCTCTTCCCCAACGATCGGTTCCGCAGCGACAACCTGTTTCTCGTGCCGGATCTCGTCCTCTGTGTGGTGCTCATCGTCGGCGCCTTCCTGCCGGCGAGACAGGCGGTCCCGGTGCTCGGCTTCGGGTTCGCTTTCGCCGGCGGGGTGATCGGCACCGCGGTGTCGTCCTATGTCGCCCGTGGTTCCTTCAACATCTTCACGGCGTTGATTGCCCTCGTCTGCCTTGTGATGGGAGTACTTCTTGTCTGGCATGGGCGTGAGGAACGTTCGGGTTTGTCCGTACCTGCCCCGTGATCGGGACAGTGTGCTCTGCTGCGGCTTGTTCGGGCGCCCTACGTCCGTTGGTGATGTTCGAGCAGTTGGGTGAGCAGCCAGGTCAGGGTTTGCCGGTCCTCGGCGGAAAGTGGACCGAGTAGATCCTCCTGAACCTTGTCCAGCGCTCGGTCCATGCGTCGCAGTTGCCGGTCACCCTTCTTGGTGAGGGTGACCATGTTGCGCCTTCGGTCATCCGGGTCCGGTGTCCGTTCGACGAAGCCCTGCTCGGCCAGTTCGTTGATCGCCGCCACGACGTCGCTGCGATCCATGTTGCACCGGCGGCCGAGGTCGGCCTGGCTGGCCACCCCGAACTCGTCCAGCGCGGCCAGGATCCGGTAGTGGTAGCCGCGCGCGCCCACCTCGCTGAAGCTGTCGGACGCCAACCGATGGGCATACACAGCTACCTGGTTGAGCAGCCAACTCGGTTTCGCGGTCAGACGTGCGGGTGTCTC
Source organism: Amycolatopsis marina (assembly GCF_900111885.1). Classification (GTDB taxonomy): domain Bacteria; phylum Actinomycetota; class Actinomycetes; order Mycobacteriales; family Pseudonocardiaceae; genus Amycolatopsis; species Amycolatopsis marina. The sequence goes on along the minus strand of NZ_FOKG01000004.1, from coordinate 81,760 downwards.
TGCCACGGCAGCCACCATACCTCGTTGGCCCGGCCAATGAACTTGTGCGGCGGGACGTCGACCGGCCGACGAGGGCGGACCAGGTCCGCCTGGACGGCCAGGAACCCGTCCGCACCATCTATTCTAGTGCTAGAATAACCTGTGACTTCCGGATTGACCGATGGCGAGTTGACGGTGCTCGGGTTGCTCGTCGAACAGCCCCGGCACGGCTACGACCTGGAGCGGGTCATCGAGGAGCGAGGGGTGCGCACCTGGACGGCCCTCGGCTTCTCCTCCATCTACTACGTGCTCGACAAGCTGGCCAGGCGCGGCCTGATCGAGGCGGCCGGTGCCGCGTCGTCCGGAAAGTCGCGTGTCACCTTCCGTGCCACCGTCTTGGGGCGGGAACAGTGTGCTGCCGCCACGCGGGACGCGCTGGCCGCGCTGACACCGGTGCGCGCGCGAGTGCTGATCGCGATGGCCAACAGTCCCGGCTTGCCGGATGCGGACGTGGTGACCGGGCTGACCCGCCGTCTGGACGCGCTGCGGCAACAGCTCGTGGACGTCCAGGCGACTCGTTCCGGGCAGGAACCATTACCTGCCGCCGCCTCCGCGATCTTCGACTACAGCGAGACCATGCTCAGGGCTGATGTCACCTGGACCGAATCCACACTGGACGCACTGGCAAGGGAGACCGCAGTGGAAAAGTACGACATCAAGAAGGCCCACAAGAAGCTCTACTCTCCGCCCTCGCGAGATTTCACCGTCGTCGACGTGCCCGAGTTCCGGTACATCGCGGCCGACGGGCGAGGTGATCCGAACACCTCGCCCGCGTATGCGAACGCGGTCGAAGCTCTGTACGGGGTGGCATACACGCTGAAGTTCGCCAGCAAGAACACCCTCGGCCGGGACTTCGTGGTCGGCCCGTTGGAGGGACTGTGGCGGGCAGACGATCCGGCCGTGTTCCGCGCGCGCCGCAAGGAGGAATGGGAGTGGACCATGTTGATCAGTCAGCCGGACTGGGTCACCGAAGACATGGTCCAGGCCGCGATCGACAACGTCTCGAAGAAGAAGGCCAATCCCGCACTCGACGATGTCAGGCTGCGCACCCTGGTCGAAGGGACCTGCGTCCAGATTCTGCACATCGGCTCATACGACGACGAAACTCCCACCCTCGAACGCCTGCACGACCACTATTTGCCCGAGAACGGTCTCACCTTCAACGGCGATCATCACGAGATCTACCTCAGCGACCCGCGCCGAACCCCGCCGGCCAAGCTCAAAACGATCTTGCGGCAGCCGATCAGGGCGCGGTAGCGAGCTGGAGACCTGCGGCGCTGTCGCTCAGCGTCTTCGTTTCGTGACGGGAGGTCACGGCCAAAACCGACAACTGTGAACTGTTGACACTTGTTCGGCAGTGACGTCTCATGGATTGGCAGCAAGAACGTTGAAGCCAACCCGAGGGGCATGCATGAGCCGGCCGACCGTAGGAGTCGTGGGACTGGGCACGATGGGTGCGCAGGTCCTGTGGCAGCTGGCCCTTCGTGGCGTGCGGGCCACCGGCTTCGAGACCTACGCCCCAGGCCACGCTCGTGGTGCGGCCGGCGGTGAGACCAGGCTTTTCCGGAACTTCGAACTCGACGATCTCGGGTATGCGCCGGTGGTCCGGCGGGCCGACGAGCTTTGGGAGATCCTGCAGCGCGAGTCCGGGCGACCGCTGCGTACCAAGACCGGTGTCCTCGTCATGGGTTCGCCGGGCCACCGTCAGATGCGGACCGCGCTGCGGTCCGCCGAGATGTCCGGCCTGCCCTATGTCGTCTACGACGAGGACGAGCTCGCTCGTCGCCACCCGGAGTTCGATGTGGACCCTGGTGACATCGGCCTCTGGGATCCACGCGGGGGAGCGATTCGCCCGGAGCTGACCGTCGCGGCCGCTGCCGACATGGCGCGGCGCCGCGGCGCGACAGTGCACACAGATGCACGGGTGCAGGGAATCGAGTCTCGGCGGGGACGCGTCGTGGTGGTCACCGAGTCAGGGGAGCAAGTCTTCGACCGGGTCGTTGTGGCGGCAGGTGGCTGGACACCCGGTCTCATTCCCGCGCTGGCGCCAACGCTGATGGTAAGGCGGCTGACGTCGGCCTGGTACTTCGGCCGAAAACCGGACTACCTCGACAGTATCGTGCCGTTCATCCGGACCGTGCCCACGTACTGCTACGGCCTTCCGGTTCCTGATCGGACCGCGATGAAGGTGGGCCTCGGGTTCGAGAACCACCTTGCCGTTGACGACCCGGACACGGTCCCACGGGTCCTCCGTCCCGAGGAACTCGCACCGTTCACCGCCATGGTCGAGCGCTACCTCCCCGGCCTGCAGCGGCATCCGATGCGCACCGAGACCTACATAGAGACCTACACCGAGGACCGCCACGAGTGGATCGGTGAACTCCGTGAGTTGCCGGGCGTCATCGCGCTGGCCGGCTTCTCCGGACACGGCTTCAAGATGTGTCCCGCGATCGGCGAGATCGGTGCCGAACTCGCGATTGACGGCGCGACGACGCTCGACATCGGCTTCCTTCGAGGCGGAACGCCACCAACACAGGACGCGGTTGCGCGCGGCGCGGCGTCCGCGTATCCGGTCAAGCCCACCACTCCTGGCAGGTGACTCAGATGACCTCAGCAAACTGGCCATACCTCCCGCCCCTCCTGGCCTCGCGACCGCTCGGCCCGACACGTCGAGGAGCGTCGACGTGAACGCGCGCACGGGACCACATCCCCTCGTCCCGGCCGGTGGCCTGGGCGCGGTGCTGGGCCGGCGCTCTTTCCTGCGCCGAGCTGGTCTGGCGGGAGTGGCAGGCGCGGGTCTGCTAACTGGTGGCTGTTCGACCTTCGGCAGGCAGCGGGAGAACGCGGTCGTGTACGTCTCCGACGGTGGCAGCTACCAGAAGGCCCAGAGGAACGCCTGGCTCACGCCGTTCCAGCAGGCGCACCCCGATCTGCGAGTGGTCGAGGACGTGCCGAAAAGCTACGCCCGGCTCAAGACGATGGTCAGCAGCGAGAACGTCATGTGGGACCTGATGACCGCGACGGGCGACTTCGGCTATGGCGAGGACCGGGAGTTCCTCGTCGACTTCGCCGGTCATGAACTGCCGTTGGACCAGCTCATCCCGGAGTACACCCACGAGTCGATCGTGGGCCACACCATCTTCTCCAATGTGCTGGCCTATCGGACGGACAAGCTCGGTGGCCGCAAGCCCGAAGGCTGGGCGGACTTCTTCGACCTCGACAAGTTTCCCGGGCGCCGCGGGTTGCGGAACTTCGCCGCCGGGGCGGTTCTGGAGATCGCGCTGATCGCGGACGGCGTCGCCCCGGAGAACCTGTATCCGATCGACTTCGACCGCGCTTTCGCCAAGCTCGACACGATCAAGGACCACACGGTGTTCTGGACGTCCGGGGCGCAGTCGGCGCAGCTGATCTCGGACGGCGAGGTGAGCATGACCCAGGTCTGGAACGGCCGCGTCTATCCCCTTCAGAAGGCAGGTGCCCCCATCGCCATTCAGTGGAACGAGCACTTCATCCAGGCGGACTCCATGGTCGTCCCCCGTGGGGCCAATGTGGAGTACGCGATGCAGTTGGCAGCGTTCTGTCTCTCGGCGGAGCACAACGCTGAACTGACCCGATACATCCCCTACGGCCCCACCAATGTGGAGGCACTTGACCGGGTCCATCCCGACATGATCGATCATCTTCCGACGAGTTATCTCGACATCGGCATCAACTTCGACAACGTGTGGCTGAACGCGCATCGCGCCGAGGTCGACTCTCGATGGCAGAACTGGGTGTCGTCATGACCGCCCGCGTCTCCGCCGCCCATTCATGGAACCTGCTGATCTGGCCCGGGCTGGCCTTCATGGCCGCGTTGTTCCTGCTGCCGTTCGTCCAGACCGCGATTCGCTCGCTCACCGATCCGGGGCCGGGCAACTACGCGGCGTTCGCGCAGGACCCGGTCTACCTGCGGTCACTGGTCACGACCTTCGCCACCGCGTTGCTGGTCACGCTCGTCGCGCTGGCACTGGCCTATCCCTACGCGTACCTCATGTACCGCTCCCGGCCGTGGGCCACAGGTTTGCTCATGCTGCTCGTCCTGTTGCCGTTCTTCACCAGTCTGCTCGTCCGCACCTACGCCTGGACGGTCTGGCTGCAGCAGACCGGAATCGTCAACTCCGCGCTGCTGAGCCTCGGTGTCATCGACACGCCCCTCGCGCTGATGCGAAACACCCTCGGGGTCACGATCGGGATGACGCATTCGTTGCTGCCGTTCATGGTGTTCCCGATCTACGCCTCGATGCGGCGGGTCCCGTCCAACCTGATGCCGGCGGCCGTGAGCCTGGGAGCGCCAGGCAGGTACGCGTTCCGGACGGTGTTCGTCCCCCTCACCACAACGGGCATCGTCTCCGGCAGCCTGATCGTGTTCGTGATGTCGCTCGGCTACTACGTCACGCCCGCCCTGCTCGGCTCCCCGCAGAACGCGATGCTCTCCGAGCACGTCGTCAACCAGGTCGAGCAGCAACTCGAGTTCGGGCTCGGCTCAGCACTGGGAATGGTGTTGCTCATCATGACGCTCGCAGTGCTCTTCCTCGGTACGCGCCTGGTCCGGTTCCGCGACGTCGTGGCAGGAGGACGATGATGATGAAGACCTCTCTCGGGCTCCGGGTGTTCGGCGTAGCCGTGGGTGTCCTGCTCGTGCTGCCCACGCTGGTCGTCATCCCGATGTCGTTCTCCTCGACCAGCTTTCTCACCTTCCCGCCACGCGGCCTGTCCCTCAGCTGGTACCGGACGTTCTTCGCCGACCCGGTATGGATGCACGCGGTGGGACAGAGCCTGCAGGTCGCGGTCTCGACCGCTGTGGTCGCGGTGGTGCTGGGCATGATGACCGCGCTGGCGCTGGTGCGCGGGACGTTCCGCGGCAAGGGTGCGGTACAGGTGCTGATCCTCAGCCCGATGATCATGCCCCTGGTGGTTCTCGCCGTCGGCCTGTTCTTCGTCTACAGCGACTGGCACATCGTCGGCAGTATGGCCGGGCTCGTCCTCGCCCACTCGGTCGTCGCCTACCCGTTGGTCTACATCGCGGTCTCGGCAAGTCTCAGCGGCGTCGATCCCGCGATCGAGCGGGCCGCTGCCGGCCTGGGCGCCGGCCGGTGGCGGGTGTTCCGGACGGTGACGTTGCCGCTCATCGCGCCAGGCGTGGTGACCGGTGCGCTGTTTGCCTTCACGGTCAGCTGGGACGAGCTGATCCTGTCCATCTTCCTGTCCAGCCCCACGGTCAAGACGCTGCCGGTCGTCATGTGGCAGCAGGTGCAGACCGAACTCTCGCCGACACTCGCGGTGGCCGCGACCCTGGTCATGGCCACCACCATCGCGCTGATCCTGCTCGCGGCCTGGATCGGCACCCGCAGAAAGGCGGTCAGGCCATGAACGACGCCTTGGTCGGAGGCGAGCTGCGCCTCCACGACGTCCGCAAGACCTATTCAGGGCAACGTGGTGTGGAACGCGTGGATCTCGACGTCAAGTCCGGCGAGTTCCTCACCATGCTCGGACCGTCGGGTTCGGGAAAGACCACCACGCTCAACCTCATCGCCGGATTCCTCGACGCGGACGAGGGCTCGATCACCCTGGACGGCCGCGAACTGTCCGGTGTCCCGCCGCACAAGCGGGGGCTCGGCATGGTGTTCCAGAACTACGCACTGTTCCCGCACATGAGCGCGGCCGACAACGTCGCGTATCCGCTCCGGGTCCGAGGCATCAAAGGGGCAGAGCAGCGCCGACTGGTCTCGCAGGCGCTGGCGATGGTACAGCTGGAGGAGTATGCCGACCGCAGGCCGACCGCTCTGTCGGGCGGCCAGCAGCAGCGCGTGGCACTGGCTCGGTCGTTCGTGTTCCAGCCGCGCCTCCTGCTGATGGACGAGCCGTTGGGCGCGCTGGACAAGAAGCTTCGCGAGACCCTGCAGATCGAGATTTCCCGGATCTGCCGCGAACTCGGTGCCACGGTCATCTACGTGACCCACGACCAGGAGGAGGCACTGGCGATGAGCGACCACATCGCCATCTACAACCACGGTCGGATCGAGCAGATCGGCACCGCCGAAGAACTCTACCGGCGGCCGAACTCGCTGTTCGTCGCCGACTTCGTGGGGGAGTCCACAGTGTTGCGTGGCACGCGGTCCAATGGCTGCCTGCACTACGGCGACGAGACCTTGGCCGCCGCTGCGCCGGAGGCAGCGGTGTCCGCCTCCGGACGTGCCGCCCTGGTGTTGCGCCCCGAGAACCTGCGCGTCTTCCCGGCTTCGGCGGCCGGGCAGGTGCCAGAGGGCTTCAGCACGCTGCGCACCACGGTCGTCGACTGGGTCTACCTCGGTGTGGCCCGCAAGTGCCTGCTCCGTGACAAGCAGGGCGCCACCGTCACCGCGCGGGTGGCCGCAGGCCACGACATCTCCGAACTCGGCACCGGCCGCGAGGCGATTGTGGCGTGGGATCCCGCCGACGCCGTGCTCGTCCCCGACCCCTGATCCACAGCCACCACCAAACTCGCGAAAGAACCACACGGCATACGAAAGGTATTTCCCGTGAGCACTCCACCCATCGTCACCTTCGACTGCTATCGCACCCTGGTCGACTTCGACCTCAACCGGGCGACCCTGCCCATCGTTCGGGACCGGCTCGACGAGGTCGGCGTGAACCACGAGGAGTTCCTCGACAACCTGCGGGTCATGCGGTTCCAGGGCGTCGTCCAGCCCTACCGCCGCTATGCGGACATCGTCAGGGACACTCTCGAGAACTGCATGCTGCTGCACGGAATCCCTTACCGGGACGAGGATTTCGAGCAACTCATCGATGAGGCCAGGAAGTTCCCCGCCTTCCCGGAGGTGCCGGACGCGCTGCGCAGGCTCAAGGCAGGCGGCTACCAGATCGCCATCCTCACCAACAGCGACGACGACCTCATCCCACACCACGTCGCCGCGATCGGGGTCGACTTCGACCACGTCGTCACCGCGGAGCAGGCCGGCGCGTACAAGCCACGTCCACGGGCGTTCGAGCATCTGTTCTCGGTCTTGCCGCAGAGCCGGGACCAGATCACGCATGTGGCACAGGGATGGGAGTACGACATCATGCCGACGAAGCGCTACGACATCCGTCGTGTGTGGATCAATCGCTACGGCCGCAAGGGTAGTGACTACTACCAGCCGTACGACGAGATCCCTGACCTCTCCGGCCTGCCGGACCTGCTCGGGGTGTGAGTGTGCCAGCAGGTGCAGCGCACCGTGAGGTGAACCTCGCGGTGCTGGTCGGCGAGCACCGGCCGCAGATCCCGGCGATCGAGGGCGTGAGCACACGGTTTGCCGTGGGATCCGGACTGCGCGAGGCTCTCGACGGCGCCAACGCGCTTCTCCTCTGGGACTTCTCGGCGACCGGTCTGGTTGACGCGTGGCCGGCCGCGACCACGCTGGAGTGGGTGCACCTGGGCAGTGCCGGCGTCGACCGGGTCCTCACGGCGGCGGTCGCGGGCAGCGAGGTCGTCATGACCAACTCGCGCGGGGTCCTCGACGCCGCGATCGCCGAGTACGTCCTCGGGCTGGCCCTGGCGATGGTCAAGGATCTGCCCGGCACGGTGCTGCGCCAGACCCGGCAGCGGTGGGAGCATCGCCCCACGCTGCGGCTTGCCGGGACGGCCGCCCTCGTCGTGGGGCCGGGCTCCATCGGCCGGGCCGTCGGCCTGCTCCTGGCGGCGGTCGGCGTCCACGTCGATGCCGCGGGGCGGTCCGAGCGGGCCGTGGCGGACGGTGAGCCGTTCGGGTGCGTCCATGGGTCGGCAGACCTCGCCGCCGTGGTGTCCCGCTACGACCTCGTCGTCCTCACGGCGCCACTCACGCGGGAGACCCGCGGTCTGATCGATGCGACCGTCCTCGCGAAGATGCGGCCGGGCGCACGACTCATCAACGTCGGCAGGGGACCGCTGGTGGACGAGCAGGCTCTGGTGGAGGCGTTGCAGGGCGGGAACCTTGCCGGTGCCGCACTCGACGTGGTGAACCACGAGCCGCTGCCGGCGGACCACCCGCTCTGGAACTGCCCGGGCACGATCATCTCGCCACACATGGCCGGTGACGCCGTGGGCTGGCGCGAGGTGGTGCTCGACCTGTTCCTCGAAAATCTGCGGCGGTTCCAGAACGGCGCGCCGTTGCTCAACGTCGTTGACATGTCGCTGGGATACGTTGCGACACAGCCTGGACCGGTCACTCCGGCCTTCGGAACGAGCAGAACACAGGGGGTTTCATGAACGGGCTGGACAGTATGTCGCCGATGCGGTCGCAGGGTACCGCCGATCTCATCGCCAACGAGATCCGGGCCCGGATACTCGACGGCACGTTCGCGTCGGGGGAGCAGATCAACGAGGTTCATCTTGCCGCGCGGCTGCAGGTCAGCCGCGGGCCTGTGCGCGAGGCTGTGCAGCGGCTTGTCCAGGAGGGACTACTCGTCGCGGTCCGCAACCGCAGTACCTCGGTCGTCCAGTTGGGGCCGGATGACATCGCCGACGTCTACCAGGGGCGGCTGGCCATCGAGCGGGAGGCCGCCAGGGTCGTTCTCGGCCGAGGCCGCGAAGATGTCGCCGACGCCCTGGACGAGGTGGTCGGCGCGATGAGCGATTCCCTTGCCAGGAAGACGTGGGCCGAGGTGGCGCGGACCGACCTGTCCTTCCATCAGACGATCGTCGATGCCGCCGGTAGTGACCGGCTCAGCCGGATGTTCTCCACCCTGGTCGCGGAGACCCTGTTGTGCATGCACCGGTTCGAGCGGATCTTCGACCCGCCGGGGGAGATCATCGACCAGCACCAGCGGTTGGCGGACCTGCTCCGCAGCGGCGACGTGGACGCCTACATGGACGAGATCGACTGGCACCTCAGGAACTCCGTGATCCGGCTGACCCAGGCACACGGCGCCGCGACGATCTAGTCGCGCGCCAAGTACGGCGGCGGTCGGACGCACCGCACCAGGTCCGCGGACGGCACGCGCTGCCGGACCTGCGACACTGCACCGCGCCCAGTTGTGCTTTTGCGAGAGTGGTGCTCCCCGCGAGCGGACGAGAGGAACCGCATGTCCGACTACGACGTCACGGCGTTGGCCGGCGAACTGCGCAGGAACCTGCGCGGGGAAGTGCACGGGGATCCCGGGAGCCGGGCGTTGTACGCGACCGACGCGTCCAACTACCGGGTCGTCCCCGACCTGGTGCTGTTGCCACGGACCTGCGCGGACCTCGAGACCGCGTTGGCCGTGTGCCGTGCGGCAGGGGCGCCGGTGGCGTTGCGGGGCGCCGGAACCTCCATGGCGGGCAACGCGATCGGCGGTGTCGTCATCGACACGTCCCGGCATCTCGACGCCATCCTGGATATCGACCCCGTGGCCCAGACCGCGGTCGTCGAGCCCGGCGTGGTCCTCACCGATCTCATGGCTGCCGCGCGGCCGCACGGTCTGACATTCGGCGCCGACCCCTCTTCGGCGAGCCGGGCCACCCTCGGCGGGATGATCGCCAACAACGCCTGCGGAGCACACTCGGTCGCATGGGGCACCACGGCCGACAACCTACGGGCCTTGGAGGTCGTGGCGGGGACGGGTGAGCGGCTCTCCCTGCCCGCCCGAGATGGCGGCGCACCTGCGAACAGCGACCTCGAACGCCGGATGGCGGCGCTCGGTGAGCAGCACGAGCTGCTGCTCCAGCGCAGGTTCGGCACGTTCGGCCGGCAGATCTCCGGTTACGCCCTCCAGCACCTTCTGCCGGGGCGCGTTGACCTGCCGCGCCTGCTCTGCGGCAGCGAGGGAACCCTGGCCACCACGCTTCAAGCGACTGTCGGCCTGGTCCGCCTGCCGCAGGCTCGGGTGCTGCTGGCCCTTGGATTCCCGAACAGCACCGCCGCCGCCGACTGTGTGCCCGTCGTGTTGCCCCACAATCCCCTCACCATGGAGTCGATCAACGCCACACTGGTGGACCGGCTGCCGGACGACGTGCGCCGCGCGGCCGTCGCCGCGGGCCTGCCCAAGGGCAGCGTCTGGCTGCTCGTCGAGATGGGCGGCGAGGACAGTGCGGATGCGCTGGCGAGCGCGTCGGCGGTGGCCGATGCGGTCAAGGACGCCGGTCTGGGGGCTACTGCCTCGGTGGTGACCGAACCTGCCGCCCAGGCGGTGTTGTGGCGGTGCCGCCGCGACGGCACGGGGCTGGCGACCAGGCGTGCCGATGGCGCCGAGGCATGGGCCGGCTGGGAGGACGCGGCCGTGCCGCCCGCCCGGCTCGGGGACTACCTGCGCGGCCTGGACGACCTGCTGGGCCGCTATGGCCTCTCGGGAGCGTCCTACGGTCACTTCGGTGACGGTTGCATGCACATGCGGATCGACTTCGACCTGCTCACCGAGCCCGGCGTGTCGGTCTACCGCTCCTTCGTGGAGGAGGCTACCGACCTGGTGACCACACTGGGCGGATCGGTCTCCGGCGAGCACGGCGACGGGCGGGCCCGCTCGGAGCTCGTGCGCCGCATGTACGGCCCTGAGTGTTACGAGCTGTTCGAACAGGTGAAGACGGCCTGGGACCCGACCGGCCACCTCAACCCGCACGTGATCGTCGACCCGCTGCCCGTGGACCAGGCGCTGCGCCACCGCGGGACCGCTCAACTCGTACAGGTCGACACGATGTTCAGTTATCCGGGCGACGCAGGCAGTTTCGCCCAGGCCCAGCGTCGCTGTGTCGGGGTGGGGAAATGCCGCCAGTCCTCGGGAGGCGTGATGTGCCCGAGCTTCCAGGTGACCCGCGAGGAGAAGCACTCGACGAGGGGGAGGGCGCACCTGCTCTGGGAAATGCTCGAAGGCGACGTCGTCAAGGGAGGGTGGCGCTCCGAGGAGGTACGCGACGCTCTCGACCTGTGCCTGTCCTGTAAAGGCTGCCTCGGCGACTGCCCGGTCAACGTCGACATGGCCACCTACAAAGCGGAGTTCACCCATCACCACTACGCGGGGCGGCCGTGGGCCAGGCCCCGCTCCCACTGGTCGATGGGCTGGCTGCCCGCCATGGCCAGACTTGCCTCGCTGCAGCCGCGGTTGACCAACGCCATAACCGGATCCCGGCTGGCTTCGCTGCTCAAACGGGCTGGGGGCATCGCGCCGGAGCGGTCCATCCCGAGTTTCGCGCCGGTGCCACTGCGGCGCCAGCTGCGCACGATGCCGCAGCCGTCCGAACCCACCCGTGGGCGGGTAGTGCTCTGGCCGGACACCTTCACCTCCTTCCTGTCGCCGGATGCGGGAGTCGCGGCGGCACGTGTCCTCGCCGCGGCCGGATTCGAGCCGGTCCTGCCCCAGGGAGCGGTGTGCTGCGGGCTGACCTGGGTCTCCACCGGACAGCTCGGCATCGCCCGAAAGGTCCTCCGCCGGTCGCTGCGGGTGTTGGCCCCGGAGTTGGCACGGGGAACGCCGATCGTCGGCCTCGAGCCCAGCTGCACGGCGATGCTGCGACACGATGCGGCCGACCTGCTTGGGTCGGATCCCCTTGCGCGGCAGGCGCGCTCGTCGACGATGACTCTTGCCGAGCTGCTGGCCGACCGGGCGCCGGACTGGGAGCCGCCGCAGGTCGGCGGCGACGCTCTCGTCCAGGTGCACTGCCACCAGCACGCTGTCATGGGCTTCGATGCCGACAAGGCCCTCATGGAGGCCGCCGGTGTCCGGGTGCAGGTCCCCGACTCGGGGTGTTGTGGGCTGGCCGGCAACTTCGGGTTCGAACAGGGGCACTACGAGCTGTCGCAGGCCGTGGGGGAGCGGGTCATCCTTCCGGCCGTGCGTGCCGCGGCGTCCAGCACCGCGGTGGTGGCCGACGGATTCAGCTGCCGCACCCAAATCGAGCAGGGCACGACGCGCAACGCGGCGCACCTCGCCGAGCTGCTGGCCGCGGGCCTCGATGAGGAGCCCCCGGCTGCCCAGCCCAGGAACAGGTGATCTGGCGACGGCTCACGCCGTACCGAGATCGCTGGGAGCAGAAGTCACCGGGAGCGAGGCTTCGCGGGTAAGGAAGGGAGCCGGGGCCGATGGAGATCCCACAGGTACATGGCCGTCCTTCCTATGCCTCGGAGAAGGAGATCTGGCGTACTCTTTGCGCTTACTGTGCGGGTATCGACACCGCCGACTTCGATGCGGTAGCGCAGCTCTGGAAGCATGGAAAGTGGCCCTTTGCGGACAAGCCGGGATCAGCGCCTATGCGCCGCTGGCTCGATGACCATGTGATCTTGTACGACGGAAAGACGCACACCAAACACCAGCTCACGAACACTGTGATCGACGTCGACGACGAGGCAGGAACCGCTACTTTCAGCAGCTACGCCAGCATATGGCAGGCACTTCCGAACCTTCCGCTGCAACCGATCATCTACGCAACTCTCAACGGGACATTCGAACGACTGGATGGGCGATGGTGGTGGAAGACGATGGAGATGGCACCGGACCTGCTGGGTGATACCAGTCTGCATGTGCGTACTTCGGCCAGATGACCCGTGGTGGGGGCGCGTGGGCCGGTTCGGTTACCCATTTGTCAGGCGTTCACCTGACAATGGGACGGCCCCGACATCAATAGGGTTGGCCGAGCTGTGCAAGTCACACAGTTCCAGAAGAATCCATCCGCAGTGGTTCCGCCACGCCTGTGTTGGCCGATCCTCCGCCTAACCCGCACTGCAACAGCGGTCTGAAGGAAAGTCTCTACGCATGGTCGCTGTGCACATCCGCCTCGGGTGCCAAGGAGCACCGCGTCGTGGTGTACCTCAAGCCCGCGGGCAGTAGCGGCGGTCCGACAACCTCCAAGACCGGCCCGTGGGCGAAGGTCGGGAATCTGTCGGAGGTCTGGGGGCCGAAGAAGAGCTACCAGATCCACAGCGTGGGCTGGCAGAAGCGCTGACCTCGAGTGGCAGGGCCGTGTCGGCACCCGCAGCCGTCCTCAGGCCCGCCGCCGCGGTCACGAGGCCGACTCGCCCGTCCTGATGTCCTCGCCGCTGCGCCAGAACTGCGTGCAGGCCCACAGGCCGAACGCCATCGCCAGTATGCCGATCGACAGCAGCACGATTGTGACGCCCGTGGCTTCCTGGACGTCCTCGGCATCACCGAATTCGCCGGGCGGGAGGTATGCCAGGTTCCACCAGATGAGCGCTCCCACCACGATCATGAGCATCGCCGCGCCGCAGATCCACAGGTCGAACCGCCACCAGTAGGAGAACGAACGCCAGAACGGGTGAGCCTTACGCATGACACGCCCGTGCGGGTTCTTGGCCGCCTGCCGCCGGTACCAGCGGGCGTAGGCGGTCTTCTTCACGAGTGAGCCGAGGACGGCGCCGCTCACCGGCGCGAGGAGCGCACCCCACAGGAACCACACGAAGAAGATGTCGAGGTCCCAGTCAATGGTCCATGGCAGGACGAGCAACGCGACGCTCGTCACGGCGAGCCCGAAGAACCACGCCACGTGCAACGGCGTGGGCAACAGCCGGATCTCCGCCTCGAAACTCCCGGTCGGGGCCTGCTTGCCCCGCTCCTGTTTCGCCACGTGGATCGATCCCCGCCGGGTGTATTCCAGCATCCACATGACGCACAGCAGGATCATCCCGATCCAGGAAAACACATAGGGGTTGTTGAGCACGCCGAGGAGCGTGCCCGAGACGCCGATCTGCTCCCCGTCGGTGTGCTCGGACGCGAGAGTGAGTACACCGGGGAACAGTGTGGCCAGGAAGAAGAGCACACACAGGGCGAAGCCGAGCCACCAGTAGACGGTGGGGCGCCCCGTGCCGCCCCCGAGTTTGCCGTCCTCGCCGAGGACTCTGTACCCGATCTCGTTCGCGGGGTTGGGCTTGCCCATGGCGGTCCTTTCCGTGGCTGAGCAGGCGGGCCGGCGAAGACTCTTTCACGGCCTGCTCGCGAGCCCTGCCCGTGGGGCGACAAGCGCATCAGCGCGAACTTGTGCCCTACGTGGCGCTCCGGCGCTGGTCCTGCGCACCGTGCCAGCGGCGAACCACGCGTCGACGGTGCGCCCCCGCTCGCACATCGACGCGTGGCAACGGGGTCAGCTGGTCCAGACGACCGGGTCGTCGCGGTACTCGTCGCCCTCGTCGAACGTCGCGGCGATGACTGGCTTGCCACTGGTGGCGCTGAGCGAGCAGGTCTCGTACGACGCACCCTTGGTGGTGAACTCGGTGGGCGCGGTCTCGTTGTCACACTTGCCGGGGATGTCGCCCATCAGCACAACTCCAGTGCCGGCGCCACCTTCCAGGGCGCCGTTCAGCTTCAGCGACGCGTACGACAGGTCGGTACCGCCGACGTTCTCCACCTTCATCTTGATGAAGTAAGGCGTCATTCCCTTTGCCTTGTCGCCGAAGGCGGCCATGTCCGCCTCGGTGCCCTTTTCGATCGCCGTGACCGTCACGGCGATCGTGCCCGTCTTCTCGCTCGTGTACTCGAACGGCAGGACGGCCGTGTCGCCGACCTTGAGTTCCGTGCCCGGCGCGGCGGTGTCACCCTCGGGCGCGCCGGTGCTGTCATCGCCGCTGTCGTCGGCTGTGGACTCGCTGGTCGGCGCGGGAGAAGCCGGGGCCGACGGCAGGTCCTGCGCCATCGGCTTCTCGTCGTCGCTGCCGCAGGCGGAGAGCCCGAGCCCGATGGTGGCCAGAACAGCCGCGAACACGATGTGTCGTTTGTGCACTACTACCTCACTGAGAATCCCATCGGGAATTTCCCGATGTCGCGCACAGTTGCACATCCTGGAATACGGCGGGTACACGCCGGGAATACGAGGTCGGTGGAAGGCTCAGTGGATCTTGGCGCGCACGGCAGCGGCCTCGGCGAACAGGTGGTCCGCGGCCTCGTCGTCTCCCGCCGCGGCCTTCAGCCCGGCGACTCCCTCCAGCACACCCGCCAGCAGGTACGGGTAGTCGATACCGCGGGCCACCTCGACCGCGTGTTCGCCCTGGCCGATCGCGACCGGCAACTCATGGCGGCCGTACAGGCGGGGATCAAGCAGGTCGACGAGAGCGCGGGTCTCGAACATGGGGTCGTGCATCGCACGGGCGACGGCCACGCCGTCGAGGAGACGCCGGCGCGCGTCGGCGTACTCACCCCGGGCCAGCTGGAAACAGCCCCAGGCGTGGGCCGTGTAAAACACGCCCGATGATCCGATGTCCCCGGCATACGCGGTCAGTTCGGTGAACGTCTCCTCCGCCTGCGCATGATGACCGAGTGCGAGGTGCGCTTGACCGAGCCAGTAGGTGTCCCGCGCGATCAGGGTCAGGATTCCCTGCTGCCTCGCCCCGGCGACGATCTCCGAGAGCACCTCCACCGCGACTTCTGGCCTTCCCGCCTGCAGGTGAGCGAGGCCGACCTGGGAGTACGCGTGCAAGGCCGCCGCAACCTGCCCGGCGGCGTTGAGCCGCTCGTAGGCCTCGAAGCCCGCCGCGATCGCCTCCGTCAGATGCCCGTTGGGGACGAGGAAGAACGGCGCGTTGCTCAGTGCCTCGAGATAGCCCCGCCGGTCGCTGATTCGCTCGAACAGACGCATCGCCTCGGTGTTGGATTCCTCGGCTTGGCGGTACTGGCGCCGGGTGTAACGCAGTCCGGCCATCGAGATGAGCAGCCTGGCCTGCCCGCGCAAGTTCCTGGCGTCCTTGGCCAGGGGCATCGCCGTGTCATAGCACTCCTGCCAGTCGTCGAAGTACCGCTCCGTCTCGAACAGTGCATGGCCGCCAACGGCCAGTTCCCAGCAGAGCTCGTCCCTGGCCAGCTCAGCGGCCTGTCGCACGCCCGCCACCAATGCGAGCCGCTCGGAATCCAGCAGTGCCATCGGCGGAACAGACCGCGGCAGACTTGCCCTCACCCGGTCCGGCTGCCAGCGGACAGCGTCCCGCTGGAACATGTTCTGCCCCATATGGTCGCGGTCGGCGATGTCGGCGAGGGCGAGAAGAGCGCTCAGCACACGAACTACGGCCGCATGTCGCACTTCCACCGGCTCCTCCATCTCCGCGCGTTCCTTCGCATACGTGCGGATCAAGTCGTGAAAGCCGTACCGCGCCTGGCCGTTCGGTGCCCCGGTGACATCGAGCAGGTGGACGTCGACCAGTTCGTCGAGCAGCTCCTGGGCCGGGCTCAGTTCGGTATCGAGTGTGGCGGCCGCCGCCCAGAGCGGGAAGTCGGGTGCCTCCAGGAGTCCGAGGAGCCGGAACAGCCGCCGCGCCTCGGGACGGAGTCCCGTGTAGCTCAGCCCGAAACTGGCCCGTACCTCGAGATCGCGGTAGCGGAGCGCGTCCAGCCGGTGCTGTTCGTCCGCCAGGCGTGACAAAAGGTCCGTTGGGTGCCAATGCGGGCGCGACAACAGGAGCGAGCCGACGATCCGCAGCGCGAGCGGCAAACGCGCGCACAGCCTCACCAGATCGGCCAGATCCGAGCTGGTCGCCGTGGTCAGTTGGTTGCCCGCGATGTTGCGCAGCATGGCCAGACTGTCCGCTTCGGACATCGCGCCGAGTTCGACCCGGTGCGCGCCACCGACACCGCCCAGCCGCACGCGCCCGGTGACGATGACTCCGCACGTCCCGCTCGCCGGCATCAGGGGAGCCACCTGCTCCTCGTCGAGGGCGTCGTCGAGCACTATCAGGATCCGGCGTTCGTCGAGCATGCCCCGGTAGAGATCCGTGCGTTCCTCCGGATCGTCCGGCATCGCGGTGGCGGGCACCCCCAGCGCACGGAGGAAGCGGCCGAGTACGGCGGCCGGGTCGACCGGCTGGGCGCGCGTCCCGGCCAGCGTCGCGAACAGTTGCCCGTCGGGGTAGGTGGACCTCAATCGGTGCGCGGCCTGCACCACGAGCGCGGTCTTGCCGATACCGCCGGGGCCCGAGATCGTCACCACCGCGGCTGGTTCGTCGGCAGCCCGGTCCTTGCCGAGCACGGCCGCGATCTCCGTCAGCTCTCCCCGCTGCCCGGTGAAGTCGCCGAGTGCCGGAGGCAGCATGCGAGCACCGCCGGCGTTCTGGGGTTCCCGTGCGTCGGCCGCGACCGCCGGGGCCAGCGCGGGATCCTCGCCGAGGATGGTCTGGTGCAGGTCCCGCAACGTCTGACCAGGCTCCATACCGGTCTGCTCGGCCAGGAGGTCACGGACCTGGAGGTAGGCCAGCAGCGCGTCCGCCCGTCGGCCACAGCGGTACAGCGCGAGCATGAACTGGGCCCACATTCGCTCGCGGAACGGGTGTTCCAGTGTCAGCGCGGTCAGCTCGCCAAGCAGCTCGCTGTGCCGACCCAGTCGAAGGTCGACGTCGATCCGCTCTTCAAGGACGCCGAGCCGTAGCTCGTCGAGCCGGGCGGCCTCCGACGCCAGCGAGGGTACGTCGGCGAGCCCGTCGAATGCTGGTCCCCGCCAGAGCTTCAGCGCCTTGTCGAAGTGGCGGCGTGCCTGATCGAGATCACCGGCCGCCAGCGTCGCGCGGGCTACGCCCGCCAGATCCTCGAAACGCGCCGCGTCGAGCTCGTCACGGCCGACACGCAACAGGTAGCCGGAGCCCTTCCTGGTGATCCGCTCCGAATCCCCCAGGTGCTGCCGGAGCCGATGGACGTACGTCTGCACGTTCTTGACGGCGCTCTTCGGCTGCTCCGCACCCCAGATCGCCTCCGCGAGCGCATCACCTGCGACCGGCCGGCCCAGCCTGCACAGCAACACGGCCAGGAGCACTTGGCCTTTCGGCGTGCCCAGGTTCAGTGGCACGCCCGCCTGCCACACAGCCAGCGGGCCCAGTACTCCGAAGTCCACGCCGTCCCTCCTGCATTCGGCGCAACTGTAACGGGCGCCGCTCGCTCCCCGGCAGACGGAGGCAAAGCCGCCACGTGACGACTCGACGTTGTTGTCGGTCCGGTGAACAGCAACGTGCGGGACGGGCGGCGGTAACTTGGCCAGGACGGGCTGGGACTCGTGGACACCGCCATGGAAAGAGCTGAAGCTCGCCGACGAAATCGGCGCCGGCACGCTTGATCCCGCTCAGCTTGACGCGCCCGCGCCTGTGGGCCGGAAAAGGTAGTTGTTGGCGTGAATACACACTCGGTCGACCGGCTGCCAGCTGCCTTGCCAGGCGTACATGCGGTAGCCGCGACTGATGATCCACTCCACGATGTCGTCCGGTGAGTACTCGTATCGATCGGTGTGCCGCGCCTCGATCTCGATCAGCATCGTCGGTTGGAACATCTCGATGGTCTGCTGTCCCCCTTGCAGAACGTGGAGTTCCCCGCCTTCCACGTCGATTTTGACGAAGTCGACCCGATTCAGGTCGGCGCGCAGCCGGAGGCCATCGAGAGTGTCCACGTCGACGAGCATGTCGACGTGGTGATGAAACTCCGCTGTGGAGCCAAGAGAATGGCTCTTCCAGGCGAGGAATGCTCGACTGGTGGCCGCACTGTAGGGCCCGAATGGCACTCGCATCGTCGCCCGGCCCGGTTCGGCGCCCAGCGCCATGGCATAGGAGATGGTGTTCTGCCGCTCCCGCGCGCCCAGTACGCGAGTCCAGAACGGGTGGGAGAAGGACAACGGCTCGATGCTGTGAACCTGCCCCGTCGGCCCGACCAGGTGAGACAGTGCCTGGCTGTACAAACCTGCCGCCGAACCCACATCCACGCATACGTCTCCGGGCATGACCAGCCCGCTCAGCGTGTGCAGTTCGGTGTCCAGGTAATGCGTCCAACGGGCCAGGAAGTTCGTCGTCGCGGCGGTCAGGGTCGGTCGGTCGAGACTAGGCATCGAGAGGTCTCCAACTGCTCGGTTGACGATTGTGTCGCGCACGGATTGCTTCGTTTGGCAATGCCAACAATGCCGCTTCCGGGGTGATGAGGCATCGGCCGGTTGGAGCACTACCGGTGTTGGGTTCCCCGTGCGCGGGGTACTTCCGCAAGCCGACGCGTTGCGCTGCTTCCGCTCCGGCGCCCCACGGGAAGCGCCGGACGATCGGAGGTGTTCAACTCGTCGGATGAGACGGCGTGACCAGGCCCGCCTCGTAGGCGATAATCACGAGGTGAACGCGGTCGCGGGCGTCGAGTTTGGTGAACAACCGCGCAACGTGCGCCTTTGCTGTGGCCGCGCTGATGTTCAGCCGTGTCGCGATCTCGTTGTTGGACATCCCGAGGCCGACCAGGCCCAGCACTTCCCGCTCCCGCTGCGTGATGCCCTTGACCTCGCGAGGCTTTGACGCCCGTTGCGGTCGGCTTACGAAATTCGCAATCAGCCGGCGCGTGACACTCGGTGAGGTGAGCGACTGACCCGCCGCGATTACGCGGATGGCGGTGATGGTTTCTTCGAGCGCCATGTCCTTGATCAGGAATCCGCTGGCGCCGGCGCGGAGCGCCGCGTACACATGTTCATCCTCGTCGAACATGGTGAGCACGAGGACGCGCGGTGCCTCAGTCCCGGCGACGGCCTGGCGAGTGGCCTCGATGCCGTCCATGTCCGGCATCCTGATGTCCATCACGATCACGTCCGGGCGGGTGTCCTTGGCGAGTTGGACTGCCTTTGTCCCCGTTCCGGCCTCCCCGACCACGACTATGTCCTCCGTGTTCGCGATAAGGAGACGCAGACCAGCGCGGATCAGCGGATGATCGTCGGCAAGTACGACTCGAATCGTCACCGGATACTCCACCGAACGGGGGTACGGGCGGTGATGCGAAACTCCTTCTCGGAACGGGGCCGGATGGTGAGTACGCCGCGTTTGTCATCCACTGGCATATTCACCGCGGGCGACGACGCTGTGGGCTGGCCATGCGACCATCCTAGCCACCTCGTACGCTGCGGAGTGCCTGTTTCCGAACAATGACAACCGTCCGCGCTACTTCCCGTTCCATGTGGCGTGGCACAGCGGTCGCCGTCCACAACGACTCGTCGCGCTGGCCTCGAGCGGAACGATCACGCTCCCCACCAGGACAGCATGAAGGTCAGGAGCGGCTCGCAAGGCCAGCAGATCAACATCGCGAAAGACCGAGCCTAGTCCCGGAGGCGTAAGCCTGCGGGACCCCCTCCGCCTCGATGATGTGCTCGCCGGGCCGATGTCGTGGTGTTCGGAAACCGGCACGGTTAGCTGCATGGCGGTGGTCAATGACCTGGCGAAAAGACGTTGGCACAGGGTCAATGCGCTGACACCGGACATCAGTGCGGGCAGCGGGCCGATGTCCGCGTCCGGCCGAGGGGGAGGCCGGGGCGGCAAGCTCGTCGCCGTGCTGACCGCTTTGGCGATTGCGCTGACCACCGTCGTTTCCACCCGGCTGGTGCCCGCCGGTACGGCGCGCTCGGCACCGCCGGTGGGCATCGGCGCTTGGCTTTCCGACAGTCGAAACCTGCCCGATCCCGCCCGGACTGATCCTGATGCGGTGGCCAGTTTCCTGGCCGCGATGGACCCGGCCGAGCGGCGCGAGCTGGTTGTCCGGTACCCCGGAGTTGTGGGGGCGTTGAACGGTGCCCCGCCCGAGTTGCGGTACCTGGCGAACCGGTCGGCGATGACACTGGCCGGCGCGCCCTATCAGGACTGGGCCGGGAACTTCCTGCTGTTCGACCAGCGCGGCAGTGGCCGCGTGGCACAGGTGTTCGGCGACCTGTCGACGGCCGACCGGATTGCCGTGCTGGTGCCCGGTGTCGGTAATCGAGGCGACAACTTCTTGACCGGCTTGGGTGGCCGGTCGTATCGATCACCGGCAGTGCAGGCGGCTGATCTTTATCGGGCGGCGGTTCGGCACGGCAGGTCTGGCGACCGTGTGGCGGTCATCGCCTGGCTCGGCTACGACGCCCCGGGCGGGGTCGGTATCGCGGCGGCTCGGAGGGATCTGGCGCAGGCGGGCGCCAACGAGTTGGAACAGCTGGTGGCGGGGCTGACCGCTATCCGTCCACAAGCGACTATCATGTTGCTCGGGCACAGCTACGGGGGCGTTGTTGTCGGTCTGGCAGCTTCCAGGTTGCCCTGGCAGGTGACCGATATCGCGGTCTTCGGCAGCCCAGGGATGGGCGTGGACAGCGTGAGGGAGCTCGGCACCACGGCGCGGGTCTGGGCCGGGCAGTCCGGCGGAGATTGGATCCGCTGGGTCCCGGGAGTTCGGCTGTTCGGAATCGGACATGGCACCAAGCCCACTGATCCGGACTTCGGTGCCTGCACGTTCGGCACGGTGGACGTGCCCGACCATGACCACTACCTGAGCCCGGGCACAGATTCGCTGGCTAACCTTGCCCGCATCGTGACGCCCGGATCCGGCAAGGCGGGCAGCGGCGCCTCCGCAGCCCGTCTGCGGTGCGCCAGTAGTCACGCCGAAGTGCCGTGATGTTGCAGGTAGGCGAGGACCGCGAGCACGCGCCGGTGCCCCTGCTCTCCCCGTGGGAGTTCCAGCTTGGCCAGAATGTTGCCGATGTGTTTGGCGACGGCGGCCTGGCTGATGGAAAGGTCGTCGGCGATGGCCGGGTTGCTTCGTCCCTGTGCCATCAAAGTGAGTACTTCGCGCTCCCGGTTGCTCAGCCTGGACACCGGTGACTCCGAACGATGGCGTGACAGCAGCGCGCGCACCACTTCCGGGTCCACCACGATCGCTCCGGCCGCGATGTCCTCCACGGTTTGCACGAAGTCGCGCACGTCGCCGACCCGGTCTTTCAGTAGATAACCGGTGGCAGACTCGCTGCTGCCCAGGAGTTCGGAGGCATATGTCTTCTCGACAACCTGGCTCAGTACCAGAATCGGCAGTTTCGGGCGGAGTTCCCGCAGGGCAAGCGCCGCTCGAAGCCCTTCGTCCCGGTGATCGGGAGGCATTCTTACGTCGGTGATCAGGACGTCCGGATTGTGCTCCGCCACCGCGCTCATCAAGCTGTCGGCGTCTGCGACCTCCGCGACGACCCGATGTCCGTAGCGGCTCAGCAGGTTGACCAGTCCGTCGCGCAACAACGCGGAGTCTTCCGCGATGACAACATTCAGTGGGAGGCGGTCGCGGCCCATGGAATCTCCAATCGCAGTTCGGTCGGTCCTCCGACTGGGCTTGCCAGCAGCAGTTTGCCACCTGCCGCGGCGACACGGTCGACCAGCCCTTGCAGCCCCGTGCCCTTTGCGGGGTCAGCGCCACCGTGTCCGTCATCCTTGATCGTCACGACCAGAGTGTTGTCGATACAGGTGCCGGTGATATCGACACGACCAGCGTTGCCGTGCTTGGTGGCGTTGCTCAGTGCCTCGCTCACCGCGAAGTACACTGTGGACTCCGCTCGCTCCGCGGGCCTGCCTGGCAGATCGAAGTCCGTATGCACGGTCACAGGCGCCCGATCGGCGAGTTCGTCGACCGCCGCGACGAGCCCGCGATCGGTGAGCACCTGCGGGTGAATACCGCGAATCAAGCCACGTAGTTCGGTCAGCGCCAGTCTTGCTTCCTGGTGGGCGTCGGCTACCAGTTTTGTCGCGGTCTTGGCCTCTCCACTGTCCTCGAGCTCTATTCGGGCGATTCCCAACGTCATCGCCAGTGACACCAGCCGTTGCTGCGCGCCGTCGTGCAGGTCGCGTTCGATCCGTTTTCGTTCCACCTCGAACGCGTCGAGTAGCCGAGCTCTCGACCGGCCCAGCTCCACCAGTTGCGCACCAAGTTCGGCCTTGCCTGCCGTGGATATGGCCCGAACAAGAGCGGCCCGCGCGGTGGCGGCGGCGATCCACAGGTAGCTGGCGGGGACAAGAAGCAGGACACCGAAAAGTGGCAGGAACGGCCAGATGGCGAAAGAGTGCAACGGTGGGCCGCCGACGACAAGCTGGTCTCCGAGTAGCAGAACGAGAATCGGTGCGGCGATCAGCGCTCCGATGGTCAGCAGTGGTGCCAACGCGACCACCGCCTCCACGACCCACACCAGAAGGACGATCAGCAGCATGTACCCGAACCCGCGCCAGGTTTCACGCTCACGCAGAAATGCCCACCACCGCGACCGCCTCCGCCGACCCGTCTTCGGCGTGTCGAGTCGCAGTCGAGCCCGATCCTGCGCCACGAACCGAGGTCCAAGCCCCACGGTCGCGGCCAGCAGACCGACCCCGACGACCACCGGACTGAGTAGCACGCCGGACGTGAACATGACCAGGACCACGAGCATCCAGGTGAATCCGAAAATCGTGCCAGTGAGCAGATAGCGAACAGAACGCCACGGCCACCGGGAGAGCAGCACCCGCCACGGCGACCGCAACATCGCTCCCCATCCGGTTACCGGAGCACTCATTGTTGCTATGTTACGGCCAGTACATTCTGCAGGCCCAACTGTGTCCGGTGTTCCATGAAGGTAGAGCAGGGTATACCTCTGAAACTCCACCGTAGGCTATTGCCATCGTCGAGGCGACAAGGTTCGATCTACACATGGCTGACCGGGTGTTGCGGTTGGAGTCGCTTTCCCGCTCTTACGGGAAGCAGGAAACCAAGGTGCACGCGTTGCGTGACGTCAACCTTGATATTCCCCGAGGCTCCTTCGTCGCCGTCATGGGACCGTCCGGCTCGGGTAAGTCGACTCTTCTGCACTGTGCCTCGGGCCTGGATCGCCCCACCTCAGGATCCGTCCTGCTGGACGATGTCGACCTGACCACGTTGTCCGAGTTGGAGCTCACCGAACTTCGGCGGACACGAATCGGGTTCGTATTCCAGGACTACAACCTTATTCCCGCGCTGACGACGGAGCAGAACATCGGGCTGCCCCAATGGCTCGGTGGGCGCAAACCCAGCAAGGGTGACATTTCCCGTGTGCTGTCCTGGGTAGGGCTGGAGAGCCTGCGCCATCGAAGGCCGTCGGAGATGTCCGGTGGTCAGCAGCAGCGGGTGGCGATCGCGCGGGCGCTGGTGACCGAGCCGGAAGTCCTGTTCGCTGATGAACCGACCGGCGCGTTGGACTCGAATTCGGGGCGCGAGTTGCTACAGCTGCTCCGGTGGATGGTCGACGAGCAGCACAGCACCATCGTGATGGTGACGCACGACCCGGTCGTCGCCGCGGTCACTGACCGCGTGCTGTTCCTCGCCGACGGGCAGATTGTCGATGTCCTGGACCTGCCCACCGCCGAGGCGGCAGCTGCGCGTATGGCCCAATTGGAAGCCGGGGCGTCCTGACATGCTGGTGCTGGCCGGCCAGACGTTGCGGAGCCGCACGTCCGCGTTCTTCGGCTCCTTCGTCGCGCTCGTGCTGGGCTCGGCGATGCTGATGGGTGCGGTTTCGGTCATCACGTCGGCAGGCTCGATCGAGCTCACAGGTACGGACCGGGAAGCGCTGGACGCCGTCTCCTCCATCCTCGGCTTCGTGGCTGGACTCGCCGCGTTCCTTTCGATCTTTATCGTGGCAAGCACGTTCGCGTTCGCCGTCGCCACCCGGGCTAGGGAGTTGGCGCTGCTGCGAATGGTCGGCGCCACGCCGCGACAGGTGCGCCGATTGGTCCGGACCGAGGCCCTGCTGGTCGGTTTTCTCGGTGCCCTCGTCGGGTGCCTGCTTGGACTGCTGCTCGGGGCCGGACTCGCAGGCCTGCTGGTACTGGCCGGTGTGGCGCCGGAGGGGTTCGAGCTGCAGCTTTCCGGGCCGACAATATACGTCGCGCTGCCGGTGGCCTTCGTGACCGGATTGCTGGTTACCTGGTTCGGTGCCGGATCGGCGGCACGGCGAGCGAGCAAAATCAGGCCGCTGGCCGCGCTGCGTGAAGCCGACGTCGATACGCGGGTGATGACCGGCAGGCGCTGGTTCATGGGCTTGCTGTTCCTCGGTGTTGGCCTCGCCGGGATCGTCATCCTGCCGAGCCTCGACGGCGACGTGCAGATCCCGATCGCGGTGTTCCTGGCCGAGCCCTTCGTCATCGCGGCCGTGTTGCTGTCACCCCTGTTTGTCGGCAGGCTTTGCTCGTTGTTCACGAGTAAAGCCTCGGCGATCGGCATGCTGGCACGAGCGAACCTGCGCACCGGTGTTCGCCGGGCGTCCTCGACGTCCGCACCGGTCGTGCTCGCCATCGGCATCTGCGGCTCGTTGCTCGGCGTGTCGCTGGTGATGTCCGCTGCGACCGAGACCAGCATTCGTGAGTTGTATACCAGTGATTTCGTGATCACCGGGAACGTGGACGATGCGGAGTCCACGGCTCGTCAGGCGCCGGGGGCGGACGGCGTGACCACGATCGGCGAGGCCCGGGTTCGCACCGTGGCCGCGGGCGGCGCATGGGATCAGCCGGTGGAGGCCACTGTGGTCGATCCTGAATCCATGCAGACCGCCCTTCGGCTGACCGGCATCTCCGGTTCGCCCGATCGGTTGCACGGCGCCGCGGTGATGATCGGCCGGAGCCTGGCCGGGTCCATGGGTTGGGAGCTGGGCGGCGAGTACTCGATGCGGATACCAGGTGGTGGCTCTGAGCAGGTTCGCGTCGTTGCCACTTACCAGGACAACGCGCTGATCCAGTCACTGCTGGTGCCAAGGAATTTCCTTCCGGCCGAAACCGCGACGGTTCACGTGTCGGCGTCGGGGGAGACAACCCAGGCGCGAGAACACGTGGCCGAACGGTTGCCGGGATCGACCGTGACAGCCACTGAGGACTGGGTCGAACCGCTGATCAAGGACCAAAGCGGGGGAATGCGGGCAGGATCGTGGCTGCTCGCCGGTTTTGCGTTGATCTACACGCTGCTGGCGATCGCCAACACGACCGCGATCGCCTTTCGGTCGCGCCGCCACGAGTTCACCTCCCTGCGCCTTGTCGGTGCGAGTTCCGGTCAACTGCGGGAGATGGTGCGCGGCGAGTCGCTCGCACTCGGCCTGGCGGGAGCCGTGCTGGGCGGCGGGATCGCCTTTGGTACGTCCCTGGCGGCATGGTTCGCGTTGCGAACGAGTGTGCCCGGTACGCCACTGGTGCTGCCGGTCCTGGAGGTTCTTGTGCTGGTCGTCTGCTGCCTCGGGATGCTGACCGCTGTTTCGATCGCGGCCGTCCGTAGAATTTGAGGCCGCCGTGAAACCGACGTTCAGGTGATCGGTCGTTCCGTCGTCGCGTTCTGCGGCGGTGCGGGACCTGCCCCGGCGGTTCATTGACTCATTGTTCTACCGTTCCACGCGGGAACATCAGCTGAACCTTTGACGACCATGTGGTGATCCAGATGACGCGGGCGGCAAAACCGTTGCCGAACGCGAAGTACCGTACGACGCATTAGTCCAGCTGCCGTTGTAGTTCGGCTGACTGGTCGACGGGAAGTACGCATCGATGCAACCGGTCTTGAACGAAATTGTATGTCGCGCAACAGAGACTCACCACCTGGATGTGGTCCCCACCGTACACGGAACCAGCGGCCGCCGCCGGGAATCGACGGACTTGTTCTCCGCTGCCGGATTGGGCCGGTCAGCACGATCGGTACGGTGCCGCTGCGGTCAACCCACCGCGGAGCACCAACAAACCGCTGTGCTGCGGCGAAAGGAGCAGCTGCCACTCGTCTGCCGCCGCTCGGGCCGGCGCATCACCCACGCAAAGATCCGGATCAGCTGCGACTTTCATGCCTAGGTGAAACCTGTTGCCCACGGTTGAAGCGAGTCGACAAGATCTGGACCAGTGTGATTGTTTCTACCTGACTGGTATAGGTACCACATGCCGTCAACGCACTGAGTCTTACCGAATTTGCGAACTTGGGGGTATATTGACGTGCGGCATCGCGGAAGTGCGGGCCATTTAGACGTTTTGGCTCGTACATATGGGGTAACTGGCGCCCAACTGGTTGTGCGGCGAATGGGCGAAGCTCTCACAGCGGAGACCGGAGTGGAAGAGGTGGGTACCACTCGGACGGTCTCCGCCCACTCGAGATTCCCCTTCGGTTCGCTCACGAAGCTCTTCACCGCCACGGTCATCATGCAATTGTCGGCCGACGGTGATATCGATCTTGATGCCCCGCTCGCCGGGTACCTGCCGGAACTGGGCACGGTGGCCTGGCGTAGCGCGACCGCGCGGCAGTTACTCAGTCACAGCGCGGGCCTGGTGGCCGACCACGAGGTGGCGAGCAGATCCGTCTCGCCACGTCGCTACGTGCTCAGTTGTATCCGTGAACCGCCGCTGACGACGCCCGGGACTGCCTTCTCCTACTCCAACGCCGGCTACGTTGTGCTTGGTCACCTGATCGAGTCGGTGACCGGCTACTGCTGGCGTGAAGCGGTGGAGTCCTTTCTCGCGGGTCCGCTCGGCCTGCGTCTGTCCTATGCGGATGATCTTGTCGGCTGGACCTCGGTCCGTGCGCACGCGGTCGAGGGAGACGACGCTGTCCCATTGGAAGCCGAACTGCCTGCGGGTTGGCTACCTGCGGGTGGAATCGCGGGATCCGCGCTCGACCTGGCCGCGTTGGCGCGGTTGCTCATGGACGATGGGGCGCCCACAGGAGTGCTGGACACCCGTGTCGCGACCGAGATGCGCCAAGGCGTCCCAGGGCTGGAACCGTTCGGCCTGGCCGAGGGCTGGGGGGCCGGGCTCGCGCTGTACGGCGACGGCTGGGTCGGGCACGACGGCAACCTGGACGGAGTTTCCGCCAACCTCCGGTTTCACCCGGAGACCGGGGCGATCGTGGCCCTGACAACGAATGCCAGCAGCGGTACCGCTCTGTGGGAGGACTTGTGGGCCCGGCTGCGGCCGGCCGCTGTGACCGAGCCAGCACCGATCAGGCGACGAGTGGTCCCCGACTTGTCCGCGTATCTGGCGAACGACTACCGCAACGGCGGCACGCGCTTCGAAGTACACCGGGGAGGTTTCGGTGAACTGCGCTTGCGTGACGACAGCGGGTTCACGGCCAGGCTCCTGCCATCACACAAGGACGTGTTCACCGTGCACTGCTCGTCCGCCGAAATGCCTACGCAACTGTGCAGGTTCCTGCGAGATGAATGGGGAGGGGTAACTGCGCTGCAGTTCAGCGGGCGGTTGGCTGTGCGCCCCAAAATCCGCCAGTTGGCAGGATAGAGCGACGGCGTATAACTTGATCTGGGGGCGGCATGCAGCGTATTCATTTTTCGATCGAGGACCTGGCAAGGGTACAAGTAGGGAATTCACTTGGCGCTGTAGCGGAGACCATATTTGCGATCAGCCTGTTCGATCAGGCTAGAACGACGTCATTCAGTACGTGGCGCAGTCAAGTTCGTAATCAGTTGCGAAGATCGCCGACCATGGCGAAGCTGGAAGCGTCACGGACGACTCGGTTACCCGATCTGGTCTGGATGTTGAAGCGCTCGAACGCCGTCGGCGAGGGTGCGGATCTGGTCCAGGACTTCTTCCAGGTCGCCATCGCGCCGTACTGGCAACGTATGCAGGGCCTGCTGGACGCGGAACGGGATGCGCGGAGCCGGATCGTGGCAACCGGGGGCGTCGAATTGCTGTTCAGCACGTTGGGCCCCAAGGCGCGGTGGCGTGCACCAGTGCTGGAGATCGCCAGCGAACTCTCGGGCGACGTGTACCTCAACGGTCGTGGTCTGCTGTTGGCGCCGTCCCTGTTCGTGGCCGATCGCGGTGTCGTGCTGATCGAACCCGAGCGCGAGTCAGGTCGTTCGGTGCTGGTCTTCGCCGCGCCGCTGGACCGGGCCGCGGGCGCGCTGCTGTGGGGGATGCCGCAGGCAAACGACCAAGCGCTGGCCGCGCTGGTCGGCCGGACGAGAGCCGCCGGGCTCCAGGCGCTCACGGATGCGTGCACCACGGGTGAGTTGGCGAACCGGCTGGGAATTTCGGTGGCCGGGGCCAGTCAGCACGCCGCCGTTCTACGAGAAGCCGGCTTGATCACCACCCGGCGAAATCGCAATGCGGTACTGCATACTGTGACGCCGCTTGGCTCTGCGTTACTGGCCGGCAGATTGTCGTCAATGGCGAGCTGATGCTTGTGTGGCTTTCGCGAAACGCGTGTTTCGACGACGACTAAAAGGAGTGGCGTCGATCACCGCGGAGAGACAAGCTGATAATCGCACTACTCGATCGAAGGACGCTGAATCGTTCGACTATCGGCAGGGAGGTGGCGACAGATATGGCGGAGATCGAAACGCCTGGCCTACGTCGAATTTCTATTTTTGACACCACGTTGCGTGACGGCGAGCAGGCCCCGGGAAACGGAATGCTTCCGGATCAGAAATTGCGGCTCGGGATGCTTGTCGACGGGCTGGGAGTGGACATCGTGGAGACCGGCTTCCCGGCCTCGTCGCCGAGTGACTACAAGGCGACCCAGGCGCTGTCGCACCAGTTGACCAACGCACGGTTCGCCACGTTCGTCCGGGCGGTCCGCGCGGATGTGGATGCCGCTGTGCAGGCGGGCGGTGTCGAGAAACACCAGATTCAGGTGCTGGCGACCGGCAGCGACATCCATCTGGAGCACAAGCGCGGCGTCTCGCGTGCGGATGGCGAGCACGAGATGGCCGATACCATCAAGTTCGCGCGCAGCCTCGGTGTCACGGACATCTCGGTCGCCGTCGAGGACGCCACGCGCGGTGCGGACGATCTGCTGCACAGTCTCATCGACACCGTGCTGGAAGCCGGCGCGACGACGATCGCCATCGGCGACACGTGTGGCTGCCTGCTCCCGGACGAGTTCGGCGCGCTCATCGCGAAGGTTCGCGAGTGGGCTCCCCGCCCGACCGTGGTAGCCACCCACTGCCACGACGACCTCGGACTCGCTGTGGCCAACTCACTGGCCGGGGTGATGGCCGGGGCCGATGAGGTGCAGGCCACCCTTGGCGGGATCGGCGAACGGGCGGGCAACGCATCTCTCGAAGAGATCGTCGCGGCGCTGATATACAAGGGAAAGTCGCTGGGGGTGTACACGACTGTCCGGCCGGATCTGCTGTACCCCGCATACCAGGTGCTGGCCGAGGCGATCGGGCTGCCACCGTTGCGGAACAAGGCCGTGGTCGGTGTGAACTCGTTCGCCACGCAGGCCGGGATCCACCAGGCGGGAATCCTGCGGAACCCCGCCACATACGAGTACCTCGAGCCCGAGGTGTTCGGTCGTCAACGGCAGCTGATGGTCGGCAGGCACTCGGGCCGGGCGATCATCCGGTACCTGCTCGACCAACTTGGCGCCTCGGACGAGGGCGCGCTGGTCGACCAGATGTACGAGGAGTACGTGTCGGGCCGCGAAGGCGGTGAGTGCTACGACCTGGACACGGTGAAAGCACTGATGCGCGAACGGCTGGAAGGCAAGGACGAAGCGGCGGCGCTACGGTGACCGGTGCGCTGACGCTCGCGGAGAAACTCTGGGAGAGCCACGTCATCCAACGTGGCGAAGACCAACCCGACCTGCTCTACGTCGACCTGCATCTGGTGCACGAAGCCACGTCGTCACAGGCGTTCGACGGTATCCGGACCGCTTCGCGCCGGGTGCGTCGTCCCGATCTGACACTGGCGGTCGAGGACCACAACGTGCCGACGGACTCGCTGACCATCCGGGACCCGGTGAGCAACATGCAGGTGGGCATGCTGCGTCGAAATTGTGCCGACCACGGCATCCGCCTGTTCCAGCACGGCGAGCCGCAGCAAGGCATCGTGCACGTCGTCGGGCCAGAGATCGGGGCCGTACAGCCGGGCATGACCGTCCTGTGTGGAGATAGCCACACCTCGACACACGGAGCCTTCGGCGCACTCGCGTTCGGCGTCGGTACCAGCGATGTCGAGCACGTGCTGGCCACGCAGACACTGGAGATCAGCCAGTTCGGCACGATGCTCGTGGAGTTCGTCGGTGAGCTGCCCGCCGGGGTCGGCGCCAAGGACCTGGCGCTGGCGATGATCGCGCAGATCGGAACCAGCGGCGGGCAGGGCCACGTCATCGAGTACCGCGGGCCGGCAGTCAGTGCCCTGTCGATGGAAGCCCGGATGACGTTGTGCAACATGAGCGTCGAAGCGGGTGCCCGCGCCGGGTTGATCGCGCCGGACGAGGTCACCATGGCCTACCTCGAGGGGAGGGAGCACGCGCCCGTCGGGTCCGGGTGGCAGGACGCGGTCGAGTACTGGAAGACGCTGCGCACCGACGAGAACGCGGTGTTCGACCGGGTGGTCACCGTGGATGTCAGTGAGCTGGCGCCATTCGTCACCTGGGGGACGAACCCGAGCGAGGCCGTGCCGCTGAGCGGAGTGGTGCCCGACCCGGAGACGATGACCGACCCGGAACGCGAGGCAGCGGCTCGGCGTTCGCTCGACTACATGGGACTGGCGCCGGGAACCCCGATGCGGGACCTTGACATAGACGTGGTGTTCGTCGGGTCCTGCACCAACGGCCGGATCCAGGACCTGCGTGCGGCCGCCGAGGTACTGCGCGGTCGGCGGGTCGCCGCAGGTGTGCAGATGCTGGTCGTACCCGGATCGATGGCCGTGCGTGAACAGGCCGAGGCAGAGGGGCTGGCCGAGGTGTTCAACGGGGCCGGGGCCCAGTGGCGGTTACCGGGCTGCTCGATGTGTCTCGGCATGAACTCCGATCGTCTACGCGGCAACGAACGCTGCGCATCCACATCCAACCGGAACTATCAAGGCCGGCAAGGGCCGACCGCTCGTACCCACCTGGTGTCGCCGGCCGTCGCGGCCGCGACAGCGGTGACCGGGCGGCTCGCGTCGCCTGCCGAACTGACGTAACACCGCTTGGAGGAACGTCGAATGGATCCGATAACCGTCCACAGCGGACGGACTGTCGTGCTACGTCGAAGCGACGTGGACACCGATCAGATCATCCCGGCCGATTACTGCCGGTTGCCCGGCCGTACCGGGTTCGCCAAGGGCCTGTTCGCCAGGTGGCGGGCGGCCGATCCCGGCTTCGTCCTCAACGACCCGTCCGTCTTGGACGCAACGGTGCTGCTGGCCGGTCCGAGGTTCGGCACGGGCAGTTCGCGCGAGCACGCCGTGTGGGCGCTGCAGGAGTGGGGATTCTCGGTCGTGATCGCACCGAGCTTCGGCGACATCTTCACGCGCAACGCCTTGAAGAACGGTTTGCTCGTGGTCCGGTTGCCACTCGACGTCGTCGATGAGCTGATGGCGGCGGCCGAAGCAGACCCCGGGCGCAAGGTGACGGTCGACCTGGTCGACTGCCGGGTGAGCTCTGCCAGTTCCAGCTGGGATTTCGAGATCGAGAAGCGCGCCCGGTATCTGTTGCTGCACGGATACGACGGCATCGAGATGACGTTGCGCGACGCCGCGGAGGTCGCCGCGCACGAGAGCCGCCGACCGTACTGGCTGCCCCGCATGGTCGGGGAGCCCGCCGCCGACCGGCGAGTGGTCACCGGGTCAGTCTCCTCATGATCCCTGCGGACCGGACGCGGTATCTGCCCGCCGGTGGCTTGGCTGCGCTGCTCGGGGCCGGGCGCGAGTACGGGGCGGTCGACCTGGCCGTCGGTACGCCCGGTTGGCCGGTGCCGGCCCCCGACCTCATCGAACAGGCCTGCGTCGCGCTGCGCACCGGGAACAACCAGTACGAGAATCCGGCTGGCAATCTGGAACTGCGCGAGCAACTGGCCGGCGTGCTGGCCGACGCGGGTGACCCGGCCGATCCCGCGACCGAGCTGACCATCACGGTCGGTGGCAGTGAGGGACTCTGCGTGGCCTTCCTGTCCGTCGTCGACCCTGGCGACGAGGTGATCGTGCTGGAGCCGAGCTACGAGAACTTCCTCGGCGGCATCGCACTCGCCGGTGGGCGACCCCGGTACGTCCGGGTCGGTGCGGACTGGCGGATCGACCCGGATGTGCTGGCAGCCGCATTCGGTTCCCGGACCAGGGCGATCGTGCTCAACACGCCGAACAATCCGACCGGCCACGTGCTGAGCCGCGAGGAACTGGGTGTGGTGGCCCGGCTGTGCGAACGCTGGGACACCACCGTGATCAGCGACGAGGTCTACTCGACGTACGTCTTCGACGGCCGCGAGCATATCTCGGTAGCGGATGACCCGGCCTTGCGCGCCCGCAGCATCGTGATCGGCAGTCTCTCCAAGAGCCACGCGATCAGTGGCTGGCGGATGGGTTTCCTACGGGCCAACGCGGCCATCACCGAGGTCCTGCGCCAAGTCCACATCGCGACGACCGCAGGCGGAGCGGGGCCGCTCCAGCGGGCAGTGGCCGAGGCCGGGGTGCTCCGGTCCGGCGATTGGAATCCGGCCGCGCAGATGCAACGTAACCGGGACCGGGTCGTGGCGATGTTCTCGCGGCTAGGACTGCGGTGCTCGGTACCGGAAGGCGGCTGTTACGTCATGGCCGATATCCGCCCGTTCACCGACCAGACCTCGGACAAGTTCGCGCACCGCCTGCTAGTGCACGGAGGTGTCGTGGTCGCTCCTGGCCAGTTCTTCTTCGGCGCCGGAGTTGGTGGCGATGACTTCATCCGGATCGCGTTCAACCGTCCTGATGACACCCTCGACGAAGCCGAACGCCGGTTGACGCGGTTCGGTCAGGGGGTGGAATGACCACTGTCGCGGTAGTGCCCGGAGACGGTGTGGGGCCCGAGGTCATCGACCAGGCCCTGCGGGTGCTCGACTCGTTGGGGCTCGGACTGAGTTTCGATGTGCTCGACCAGATCAACGCCGAGCGGTTCCGGCGAACCGGGGTGGCGATGAGCCATGAGGAGATGGTGCGGATCAGCTCTGCCCGCCGCGTTCTGCTCGGCGCGATCGGCGACCCGCGCGTTCAGCAGACTGGCTACGCGCGAAACGTTCTGCTGCGCCTGCGGTTCGAGCTCGACCTGTACGTCAATCACCGGCCCGCGGTTTTGCTGGACGACCGGTTGAGCCCCTTGCGCGACCCGGCGCGGCGGTCGATCGACTGTGTCGTCGTCCGGGAGAACACCGAGGGAGCGTATATCGGTTCCGGGGGAGTGCTGCGTTCCGGCACACCGCAGGAGATCGCCATCGACAACGACATCAGCACGCGACACGGCGTGTCCAGGGTGCTGGGTTATGCGTTCTCGGTCGCCCGCCGATCCGTGTGCATGGTGGACAAATCGAACGCCGTGCCGTTCGGGGGTGGACTCTGGCAGCAATGCTGGGCCGACGCCAGGTCCGCACATCCCGGGCTCGCGTCCTCTCACCTCTATGTCGACGCCGCGGCGATGAAACTCATTCAGGACCCGACCGCGTTCGACGTCATCGTCACCAACAACTCGTACGGCGACATCCTCAGCGACGTGACCTCGCAACTGGCCGGCGGCCTTGGCACGGCGGCGTCGGCCAACCTCAATCCGGAGCAAGGCGTCGGCCTCTTCGAACCGGTGCACGGAAGCGCGCCCGACATCGCGGGCCAGGGCATCGCGAATCCGGTGGGTGCGGTGCTTTCCGCCGCACTAATGCTGGACCACCTCGGCCGCGGCGCCGAGGGAGACGCCCTCCGTGGCGCGGTACGCAAGGCGGTCTCGGCCAGGCGATGCACTCCGGATCTGGGCGGGCAGCTGGGCACCGAAGACGCAGGCGCAGCGATCGCGGCGGAGGTTCAATGACGGAGAAGCAGAACATCGATCTCGGCGATGCGGACCTCTACCTGACGGAGGCCCGCTTCGACATGTGGCGGGAGTGGGCCGGCCGGGACGCGATCGTGTGGAGTGAACCCGGCACGGCGCCGAGCGGATTCTGGTCGGTGTTCTCCTACGAGGACTGCCAGCAGGTGCTCGCACCGACGGCGCCGTTCAGCTCCGAGTACGGAATGATGATCGGCTTTGACGCATGGCACCCGGATCGAGCCGGTGGGCGCATGGTCGTGGTCACTGACGGCGACTGGCACGCGCACCTGCGCAAGATCATCGGCCCGTTCCTGTCCAGGCAGAAGGCGAGCGAGCTGGAGTCGTTTGCCCGCAAGGAGATCACCACCCTGCTGGAGACCGTCGTCGACCGCGGTTCGGACGTGGCCGCGCACCTGGCGCCCGCGTTGCCGGCGAGTGTGGTGTGCGAGATCCTCGGCGTACCGGTCGAGGACAGGCAGCGGCTGATCGAGCTGACCAACCACGCATTCGGCGGCGCGGACAGTGCGTTCGACAAGATGTCGCCGGACGAGGCGCACTCGGAGATCCTGTTCTACTGCCACGGGCTGATCGAGCGACGACGCGCCGATCCCGGTGACGACCTGGTCAGCGTCATGTTGCGCGACGCGCGGATGGACGCTAGCGAGGTCCTGATCAACTGCGACAATGTGCTGATCGGTGGCAACGAGACCACCCGGCACTCGATCGCCGGAATGTTCCACGCCCTCAGCACCCGGCCGGATTTTCTCGACGAGTTGCGCACCGACCCCGGGCGGGCGCACATCGCCGCCGAGGAAGTGATTCGCTGGACCTCGCCGGCGATGCACGTGCTGCGAACGGCCACCGAGGACGTGACGGTCAGGGGTCAGCTGATCCCCAAGGGAATGCCGGTCGTGGCATGGCTTCCCGCGGCCAATCGGGACCCTCGGGTGTTCGGCGATCCGGACAGCTTCATCCCGGACCGGCGGCCAAACAAGCATCTCGGGTTCGGCTACGGGCCGCACCACTGTCTCGGCGCGGCGCTCGCCCGCCTGGAGATCTGCGCTCTGCTGGAAGTACTGGCAGGGCGGGCCAGTGGTGTGACGCTGGCCGCGCCACCTCTGCCCCAGCGGTCCAACCTCGTGCAGGGCTACCGGAAGTTGCTGGTGGACGTCGACTGGCGGACATCGTCCGAATGGTGAACTTGGGGGTTTGAAGAACGATGCGGGAATCGACCGCTGGCGACAATCAGCTCGGCTGCTTTGCCGATCTCTTCGAAAGCCA
This sequence comes from Amycolatopsis marina, assembly GCF_900111885.1. GTDB lineage: Bacteria > Actinomycetota > Actinomycetes > Mycobacteriales > Pseudonocardiaceae > Amycolatopsis > Amycolatopsis marina. Next base: position 46,027 of record NZ_FOKG01000004.1, on the reverse strand, counting down.
GGTAACCCAGACACCGAACGCGACCGCGGTGCTGAGCGGCGACGACGCTCTCAGTTACGCGGAGCTCAACGCGCGTGCCAACCAGTTGGCGGACCTGTTGATCGAGCAGGGCGTCAACCGGTCCGACATCGTCGCACTGGTGCTGCCGAAGTCGGTAGACGCCGTCGTGGCGACACTGGCCGTGGCCAAGACCGGCGCTGCGTTCCTGCCGGTCGACCCGAACTACCCGGCCGACCGGATCACGTTCATGCTCAAGGACGCCAAGCCGGCGCGAGTCGTCACGGCCACCGACGTGGCGGGCAGGCTGCCGCGTGGCGGGAAACGGATCCTGCTGGACCACCCGGATACCTTGCTCGAATCGCGGGACACCGCGGACCCGGAGATCGGCCGGGAACTGTCCGGGGTCGCGTACGTCATCTACACCTCCGGCTCCTCCGGCACCCCCAAGGGTGTACTCGTCACCAACTCGGGCATCGCGAGCCTGGTGCGCAGCCAGGTCGAGCGACTCGGCGCCGGGCCAGGCTGCCGTGTGCTCCAGTTCGCCCCGCTGAGCTTCGACGCCTCGGTGTGGGAACTGTGCATGGGGCTGCTGACCGGGGCGACTCTGGTCGTCGCGTCCGCTGACGAGGTGCAGCCGGGTGCACCGCTGGTGGACCTGGTGGCGCGGCACGACGTCACCCATCTGACCCTGCCGCCGTCGGCGCTGGCGGTGGTGCCCAGCGGCGGGCTGGAGCAGGTCCGGGTGCTCGTGGTCGCCGGTGAGGCGGTCACGCCCGGTCTGGCCGGGCAGTGGTCCCGTGGCCGCACGCTCATCAACGCCTACGGCCCGACCGAGACAACGGTATGCGCCACGATGAGCCCGCCGCTGTCCGGTGCCGGGGACGTGCCGATCGGATCGGCCATCAACGGCGCTCGCGTCTACGTGCTCGACGACGAGCTTGGCCCGGTCTCGCCAGGAGAGCAGGGGGAGCTGTACGTCGCCGGCGCCGGACTGGCGAAGGGCTACCTGAACCGGCCGGAGCTGACCGCGGAACGTTTCGTCCAGGCGCCGTTCGATCCGGCTGAGCGGCTTTACCGGACCGGCGACCTCGTCTCCGAGCGAGCGGATGGGTTGCTGGATTTCCATGGCCGGATCGACGACCAGGTCAAGGTCCGTGGCTTCCGGATCGAACCAGGGGAGATCGAGGCCGCATTGAGCCTGCACCCCGGCGTGGCCCAGTCCGTGGTCGTCGTCCGGGACAGCAGGCTCGTGGCCTACGTCGTGCCGACGAAGACCGCGACCCGTGGCTCGGAACTGCAGCGGGCGTTGTCCCGCAGGCTTCCCGAGCACATGGTGCCGTCCCGGTTCGTTGTGGTCGACGCGTTGCCGTTGAGCTCCAGTGGAAAGGTGGATCGCGACGCGCTCCCGGACCCGGATGCGGCCGCGTCGGCCGGTTACGTGGCACCGCGCAACGACCCCGAGCAGGTGATCGCCGGGATCTGGCAGGAGGTGCTGCGGCTCGACCGGGTGGGTATCGAGGACAACTTCTTCGAGATCGGTGGCGACTCGCTGCTGAACATCCAGGCGGTGTCCCGGATGCGTACCGCCCTCGGCGTCGATGTGTCGCCGCGTGCGGTGTTCGACAACCCGACCGTGGCCGCGCTGGCCTCGACCCTCCAGATCGAGCCCGAACCGGATTCCCGGTCGACGATCCTGGTCGCGCCACGGCAGGCATCGATGCCACTGTCGTTCGCGCAGCAGCGGTTGTGGTTCATGGACGAGTTCGAGCCGGGCAGCGCCGAGTACAACGTTTCGGCCGGGCTCCGGCTGACCGGGCCGCTGGACACCGAGGCGTTGCGATCGGCGCTGGATGCCCTCGTCGCCCGGCACGAGATTCTGCGTACGACGTTCGGCTCGGTCGACGGCGTCGGCGTCCAGTTCGTCCATGCTTCCGGCGAGCCTGCCTGGGCCGTGGTCGATCTGTCCGCGGCCGAGGACCTCGAGACGTCGTTGACCGGTTTGGTGCAGGCCGAGATGCAACGCCCGTTCGACCTGCGAGTCGGACCGCTCGTGCGGGCGATGCTCATCCGGGCTGCCGAGCAGGATCACGTTCTCGTGCTGACGCTGCACCACATCGTGACCGACCGCTGGTCCATGAACGTGCTCACCCGCGAGCTGATCACGCTGTATCAGGACACGGCCGAGAACGCGGCGGCCGATCTGCCGGAACTGCCCGTGCACTACGTGGACTACGCGGTGTGGCAGCGAGACCAGTGGACCGACGACGCGCTCGCCGGCGACCTGACCTACTGGCGGGAACAACTGGCCGGAGTCGACCCACTCGAACTGCCGACCGACCGGCCGCGGCCCGCGGTGCGGACCTGGCATGGTGGCGCCGAGAGTTTCGCGCTCCCGGCCGAGGACCTGGACCGGCTGAAGGAACTCTGCGGCGACGCCGGTGTCACGCTGTTCATGACACTGGCCGCGGCGACCCAGGTGCTGCTGGCACGCTGGTCCGGATCGAACGACATCGCACTGGGCACGGTGACGTCCGGCCGGGACAGGTCCGAGCTGGAGGACCTGGTCGGGTTTTTCGTCAACACCGTCGTGCTGCGATCCCGGATCGACGAACTTCAGTCCTTCACGGAATTCGTCGGCTCGGTGAAGGAGACCGTGCTCCAGGCGTTCGCGCACCAGAACGTGCCGTTCGACGCCGTGGTGGACGAGCTCGCCCCGGAGCGGGACGCAGGCCGGACCCCGTTGGTGCAAGCGATGATGGTGCTGCACAACGCGTGGATGCAGGACACCGCGCTGCCGTCCGGTCTGCGACTGACCGAGTACGCGTTGCCCCGGTTGACGACGATGTTCGACATCACGGTCGAGTACGCCGAACGTGACGGCCGACTGCTCGGCTGGGTTGGCTACAACGTGGACCTGTTCGACAGCACCACGATCCGGCGCATGGCCGGGCACCTGGCGACCCTGCTCAAGGGCATCGCCGCCGCTCCGCGGACTCCGGTGTCGGCGTTGCCGCTGCTCGGCGAGGCCGAGTACCGCCAGGTGACCCGGGAATGGAATGACACGACCGTGTCCTACCCGGCGGACAAGTGCATTCACGAACTGTTCGCCGACCAGGCCGCCAAGTACCCGGACCGCACGGCCGTGGTGTACCAGGACGAGGAACTGTCCTACCGGGACATAGATGACCGGGCCAATCAACTGGCACACCACCTGATCTCGCTGGGCGCGGGGCAGGAACGCCCGGTCGGGCTGTGCCTGCGGCGTACCCCGGAGTTGGTCGTGGCGCTGCTGGGCATCCTCAAGGCCGGTGCCGCGTACCTGCCGCTGGACCCGGCGTATCCGACTGAACGGCTGGCGTTCGTACTCGCCGATGCCGGTGCCAACTTCGTCCTGACCGAAGAGAACCTGACCGACTTGCTGCCGGACGGCTACACCATTGTGAATCTGAGTGAGGCGCTTGCGGCCGAGCACTCCGGTGTGGACCCCAAGACCGCGGTCGCGGCAGACGACCTCGCCTGTGTGCTGTACACGTCCGGGTCGACCGGTACGCCGAAGGGTGTCGCCCTGCCGCACCGGGCCACCGTGCGCACCTTCTTCGGCACCGACTTCCTGGACTTCGGCCCGGACCACGTGATTCCGCAGTGCATGTCGATGTCCTGGGACGGCATGTCGCTCGAACTGTGGGGCGCGTTGCTGCACGGCGGCACGTCCGTGCTGTACCCCGGAGAGCAGACCGAGGTCGAGCGGCTCGCCGAGTTGATCGTCCGCCACGGTGCGACCACGCTGTGCCTGCCGCAGAGCCTGTTCAACGTCCTGGTCGACGAGTTCCCGGAAACGGTGAAACGCGTCCGGCAGGTGATCGTCGGCGGTGACGCGGCCTCCGGCAGCCACCTGGCGAAGGCCCGGCGGATCAACCCGACGCTGCGACTGGTCAATGGCTACGGCCCGGTGGAGAGCATGATCGTGGCGACCTGTCACGAGATCATCACGGACGAGCTGTCGACCGTTCCGATAGGACGCCCGGTCGCCAACACCCGCGTGTACGTCCTGGACAACCAGTTGGCACCGGTTCCGATCGGTGTCGCAGGCGAGCTGTGTATCGCGGGCGACGGGCTGGCCCGTGGCTACGTGGGTCGGCCCGAGCTGACCGAGGAGCGCTTCGTCCAGGCCCCGTTCGACACCGCCGAGCGGCTCTACCGGACCGGGGACCGGGCGCGCTGGACCGCCGACGGTGTCCTCGAGTTCCTCGGCCGCGCGGACGAGCAGGTGAAGATCCGTGGCTTCCGGGTGGAGCCGGGCGAGGTCGAGGCGGCCATCGCCGCACATCCCGGCGTGGCCGACGCCGTGGTGGTGCCCCGGGTGGACGGCGCGGTGCGCAGGCTGCTCGGCTATGTCGTCTCGGCCGGTGCCGGTGCAGGTGCACCGGATCCGGTCGAGGTGCGGGACTTCGTGCGTTCCCGGCTGCCTGAGTACATGGTGCCCGCGGCCGTCCGCGTGCTGGATGAGTTCCCGCACACGTCAAGTGGCAAAGTGGACCGGCGCGCGCTGTCGGCGATGTCCGGGCCGCTGTCCGCGGAGTCGGCCTATGTCGCGGCGCGGAGCCGGATCGAGCGGCAGTTGGCGGAGATCTGGGCGGAGGTGCTCGGCGTCGACCGCGTCGGCGTGATGGACAACTTCTTCGAACTCGGTGGCGACTCCATCCTCAGCATCCAGGTGGTCTCCAGAGCACGCCGGACCGGGCTGGTGCTGTCCTCCAAGGACATGTTCCTTCGCCAGACCATCGCCGCACTGGCACCCGTCGTCCGCACCGGGGATTTCGACGGTCCGGATACCGATGTGGCGGTCGGGCCGGTCGAGCTGACCCCGGTCCAGCGGTCGTTCTTCGAGATGTGCACGGTGACGCCATCGCACTACAACATGTCCGTGCTGCTGGATCTGGCCGACGGGGTCGACGTCGCGGCACTTCGTTCGGCGATCGAGGCCGTCGTGTCCTGGCACGACGCGCTGGAGATGCGGTTCGAGCGGACCGAGGACGGCTGGCGGCAGCACAGCTCCGGCGAACGGTCGGTGGTGATCGAGTCGGCGGAGACGCTGGACCCGGAGCGGGTGCAGGCCGGCCTCGACCTGGCGGACGGGCCGCTGGTCCGTGCCGTGCTGGTGGGTCACGACCAGTTGTTCCTCACAATCCATCACCTCGTCGTCGACGGTGTGGCGTGGCGGGTGCTCCTTTCGGATCTGACCACGGCGTACGAACAGGTGGTGGCCGGTCGCCAGGTCGACCTCGGCGTCCGCACGACCTCGTTCCGGCGCTGGGCGGGGCTGCTGGCCGAGCACGCCCGATCCGGTGGTTTCGACGACGAACGCGACTACTGGGACTCCATCGGGCCGGTGCCGGATCTGCCTCGCGACTCGACCGGAGGGAACCTGGAGTCCTCGGCGCGCCAGGTTTCGGTCCGGCTCAGCGCCGAGGACACCGACGCGTTGCTGCACAAGGTGCCCGGGGTGTACCGCACGCAGGTCAACGACCTGCTGATGGCCGCGCTGGGCCGGGTGCTGGCGCGGTGGGCCGGAAACGAGCGCGTGCTGATCGGAATGGAAGGCCACGGTCGCGAAGACCTGTTCGCCGGCACCGACCTTTCCCGCACCGTCGGCTGGTTCACGACCGTGTATCCGGTCGCGTTGACCGTCCCCACCGGGCAGGATGTCGGTGAGTCGATCAAGTCGGTCAAACAGCAGCTGCGGGACGTCCCCCGGCGCGGCATCGGTCACGGCGCGCTGCGTCACCTCACCGGCACCCCGCCCACCACCGTCCCGCCGCAGATCAGCTTCAACTACCTCGGCCGGTGGAACTCCGGATCGGACTCCCTCATTCGGGGCCGGACCTGGAACATCGGGACGGATCGCGGCCCGGGCAACCCCAGGCAGTTCCTGCTGGATGTGGTCGGCATGGTCGAACGGGACCAGCTCGAGTTCGTCTGGATCTACTCGGCCGACATCCACAATGAGGACACCGTACGGCGGCTGGGTGACGAGCTGGCCGCCGAACTGCGCCTGATCATCGAGTACTGCGGAAGGCCCGGCGCGGGCGGCTGCACGCCGTCGGACTTCCCGTTGGCCAAACTGGACCAGTCGGCAGTGGACATGGTGGCGGGCAACGGGCGAACGGTCGAGGAGATCTACCCGCTCACGCCAATCCAGTCCGGGATGCTGTTCCACTGGCTGATCAACCCCGACGCCTACCTCGGCCAGATGGCCTTCACGCTGGACGGCGTCACCGGCCCGGAGCGCCTCGGCCGCGCCTGGCAGGCCGTGATCGACCGGACGCCGATCCTGCGCACCTCCCTGGTGTGGGAAGGGTTGGCCGAGCCGTTGCAGGTCGTGCACAACCAGGTCGAGCTACCGGTGACCTACCTGGACTGGACCGGGCTGTCCGAGGAGGCCCTCGGGCATGCCGCCGAGCAGTACATGGCGGCGGACCGGGCCACCGGAATGAATCTGTCCAAGGCGCCACTGACCCGGCTGACCATCGCGCGGCTGTCCGGAAACTCCGTCTGGGTGTACTGCGCCTCCCATCACCTGTTGCTGGACGGGTGGAGCCTGTTCCAGGTCCTTGTCGAGACCTTCGCCGTGCACGCCGGCATTCCCGTGACCGAGCTGGCCGCGCGGCAGTCGTTCCGGTACTACGTCGGCTGGCTCGCCGAGCAGGATCGCGTCCAGGCGGAGGCCCACTGGCGTGACGTCCTCGCCGGCCTGGAGAGCCCGACGCCGCTGCCGTTCGACCGGGCACCCGCGGAATCCCACCGCTCCAAGGCCAACGCCAGGTCCGAGCTGGTGTTGACCACTGAGGACACGATGAAGCTGGCGGCATTCGCCCGCGGGCACCACCTGACCGTCAACACGGTCGTACAGGGAGCGTGGGCGTTGCTTCTCTCCCGGTACTCGGGCGAGCGGGACGTCTGCTTCGGTACCACCGTCGCCGGCAGGCCTGCCGGCCTGCCCGGTGCCGAGTCGATCATCGGCATCTTCATCAACACGCTCCCGGTGCGCGTCGGCGTCGACGTCGACCGTCCGGTGGTGGACTGGTTGCGGGACATACAGGCCAGGCAGGTCGAAGGCCGCGAGTACGAGTTCGTCGCGCTCGCCGACATGCAGACCTGGAGCGACATGCCCGCCGGCACAAGCCTGTTCGACAGCATCGTGGTCTTCGAGAACTATCCGGTCGACGACAATGCCGCCGCCGAGCACGGCCTGCGGTTGCGGGACCTGACAACCGTCGAGGTGGGCACCTATCCGTTGAACCTCATCGCATACGCGGGTGACGAGCTGTCGTGCACGCTGGTGTACGACGACGATCTTTTCGACGTGTCGACCATCGAACGTCTTGGCAAGCACCTGCGGACCGTGCTCGACGGCATCGTGGCCTGCGGGGACCGGCGGATCGCCGAGCTGCCCGCCGTGGATGCCGCGGAGCGCAACAAGATCACGGTGGAGTGGAACAAAACCGCGGTCAGCTATCCGCGCGACCTGTGTGTGCACCAGGTGTTCGAAGCCGAGGTCCGGCGCGATCCGGACGCACCGGCTGTCGTGTTCGGCGACACGGTGCTGACCTATCGGCAACTCGACGATCGAGCCAACCGGCTGGCGCACCACTTGATCAGCCTGGGGGTCGTTCGGGGAACCCTCGTCGGCCTGTGTGTCGAGCGTGGTGTCGAGCTGATCGTGGGAATTCTCGGTGTTCTCAAGGCAGGCGCCGCATACGTGCCGCTCGACCCGGGATACCCGGCCGACCGGTTGTCGTTCATGCTCACCGACAGCGCGGTTCCGGTCGTGCTGACGCTGGACAGGTTCGTGGGCCGCTTGCCCGACACCGGTGCGAAGCTGGTGCGCCTGAACGAGGAGTTGCCGGAGAGCCCGAGCGGGCCGCCGGACACCGGTGTCACGCCGGACGACCTGGTCTACGCGATGTACACGTCGGGCTCCACCGGAAAGCCACGTGGCGCGCGGGTCAAGCACCGGGGCGTGGTCCGGCTGGTGAAGCCCGGCGACTACTGCCCGGTGGGTAGTGGTGACGTGGTCGCGCACTGCGCCTCGATCTCGTTCGACGCCTCGACGTTCGAGGTCTGGAACGGCCTGCTCAACGGTGCGTGCCTGGCGATCCGCCCGCCCGAGATGCTTACCGTCGACAGAATTCGCGAGTTCAACTCCCGTCACGGGGTGACCAATCTGGTACTGGCGACCGGGATGTTCCACGAACTCGTCGACGCGGACGCGGACGCGTTCAGTGGCGTACGGCAGCTTGTCGTCGGCGGAGACGTGCTGTCCCCGGTGCACTGCGCGAAGCTCACCGAGCGGATGCCCGACCTGCAGGTGATCAACGTGTACGGGCCGACCGAGTGCACGTCCATCACCACGGTCCACCTCGTGGACAGCAACCCCGCGCCGGACGTCAAGCTGCCCATCGGCCGTCCGATTGCCAACACGACGGTCTACGTGCTTGACGACAACCAGGCGCTGGTTCCGGTCGGGGCACCGGGAGAGATCTACATCGGCGGGGACGGTGTGGGTGCCGGCTACATCAATCGGCCGGACCTCAATGCGGAGCGTTTCGTGCCGAACCCGTTCGTGCCCGATGACATGCTGTACCGCACGGGCGACCGGGCGCGCTGGTTGCCGGATGGCACCCTCGACTTCCTCGGCCGGGTCGACACCCAGGTCAAGATCCGCGGTTTCCGCATCGAGCCCGGCGAGATCGAGGCGTCGCTGCGGCTGCATCCGCAGGTGGGCGAGGCCGTCGTGGTCGCGCATGACGACGGCACGGGAATCCGGCGACTTACCGCGTATGTCGTGGCCGACGGACCCGAGCCGAGCACCGCGGACCTGCGCGAGCACACGCGGCGAACGTTGCCCGAGCACATGGTGCCGTCGACATTCTTGGTGCTCGGCCAGCTCCCGTTGACTCCCAACGGAAAGGTCGACCGACGGGCGTTGCCGGACCCGACCGGCCAAGTGGAGCCGACCGAGCCGTACGAGGCACCACGGACGCCGGCCGAGGAGACGTTGGCGGCCATCTGGTCGGAGCTACTGAACGTCGACGCGGTCGGCGCGCACAGCAGCTTCTTCGCTCTCGGCGGTGACTCGATCCTGTCGATCCGGGCGGTGTCCAGGGTGCGGGACGCGTTCGGTGTCGACTTGTCGCCGCGAGACCTGTTCGACCACCCGACCGTCAGTGGTCTCGCGGAAATCATCGAGGAACGGGTGCTGGCCGAACTCGAGCAGCTGGCACCGGGGGAGTGACGGACATGTCTTCATCACGCGAGGACCGGATCGCGGCGCTTCCCGAGCATGTACGAAAGATGCTCGACAAGCGGCTCGCGGGCCGCTCCGCGAAGACGACAGTGGACCGGATTCCCACGGTGCCGAGGGAAGACACGCTGCCGCTCTCGTTCGCCCAGCAGCGGCTGTGGTTCCTGCACCAGTACGACCCGGAGGGCATCGAGTACAACGCGTCGGTCGGCCTGCGGCTTGCCGGAATGCTCGACCTCGACGCCCTGCGGACCGCCGTCGACGGCTTGGTCGCCCGGCACGAGGCGCTGCGAACGACGTTCGACACCGTGGACGGGGTGGGCGTGCAGCGCATCGGCCCGCCCACGCGCGTGCCGATGCCGCTGACGGATCTCTCCTCCGTCCCCGACCAGTCCGCTGAGCTGGATCGGCTCGCTCGTATCGAAGTCGCCGAGCCGTTCGATCTGCGGACCGGTCCGTTGGCCCGGTTCCAGGTGTGGCGACTGTCCGATGTGGAGCATGTCCTCGTACTGAGCGTGCACCACATCGTCACCGACGGATGGTCGATGGGGGTGCTGCTGCGGGACCTTACCTTCCTGTACGACGCGGCCGTGGGCGGTGCGTCGCCGGAACTTCCACCGCTGCCGGTGCAGCCCGCTGATTTCGCGGTGTGGCAACGGAACCGGTTCACCGAGTCGGCGCTGGCCGGAGACCTGGCCTACTGGCGCGAGCAGTTGGCCGGGATCACCCCTCTGGAACTGCCGACGGATCGGCCACGGCCGACGATCCGGACTACGAACGGAACGCTGCACGTTTCCCGGATCCCGGCCGACGTCACCGCTGGGCTGTCGCAGCTGTGCCGGGCTCGGGGGACGACCCTGTTCATGCTGGTCGTTGCCGCCACCAGCGCGTTGCTGTCCCGGTGGACGGGAACCACGGACATCGCGATCGGCGCGGTCTCCACCGGGCGTGGCCGGGCGGAGCTCGAGAACGTGGTCGGGGACTTCACCAACACACTCGTGGTCCGGTCCACCGCGGAAGACGCGTTCGACGACTACCTCGCCGAGGTAAAGCAGACGGTGCTGAACGCGTTCGCACACCAGGATGTGCCTTTCGAACAGCTGGTCGAGCAGCTCGCGCCGGAACGTGACCCGAGTCGTACTCCGCTCGTGCAGGCCCTTCTCGTCCTGCAGAACACCGGGATGGAGCTGCCCCGGCTGCACGGGCTGGAGGTCAGCGAGTTCCCCCTGCCCTGTCTGGCGGCGGCCTTCGATATCACCTTCGACTTCGCCGAGCGGGACGGCGAGATCGAACTGACCATCGAGTACAACAGTGACCTGTTCGACCCGGGGACGATCGAGCGGATCGCAGGTGGGCTCTCGCTGCTGCTTACCGGAATCGTCGCAGCCCCGGAAGCAGCGGTCGAATCGCTGCCCGTCGTCACCGCGGCGGATCGGTCGCTGCTGGCCGGATGGAACGACACCGCGGTCGCCCGGCCCGCCGATGGTCCGATCCATGCTCTGTTCGAGGCCCAGGTCGACAGGCGGCCGGATGAGATCGCGGTGCGGTGCGGTGATGCCGCACTGTCCTACCGGGACCTCGATGAACGGGCGAACCGGCTGGCCCACCGGCTGATCGAACGCGGTATCGGTCCGGATGTCCTGGTGGGTGTTCTCGCCGAACGCGGGGTGGATGCGGTCGTGGCGATACTCGCGGTGCTGAAGGCCGGTGGCGCGTACGTCCCGCTGGATCCGGGCTACCCGGCGGAACGCCTTTCGTACATACTGAGCGACAGCGCGGTGCCGATCGTGCTGGCGCAACGTCAGCTGACCGAGCGGTTCCCGTTCGACGACGCCGAGTTCGTCCTGCTGGACGAGGACTGGGAAAGTCGGCCTGCGCACCGGCCGACCAACACCGTCGGCCCGGGCGACCTGGCGTACGCCATCTACACCTCCGGTTCGACCGGTACGCCGAAAGGCGTGCTGATCGAACACCGCAACCTCGGGTACATCGCGCACGCCTGGGACGCGCTGTACGGGTTGACCGAGGCGCGGCCCCGGTTCATGTCGGTGTCCAGCCTTTCGGTCGACCTGTTCTTCGCCGACATGCTCCGGTCGATGTTCTTCGGTGGCACTTTCCTGATCTGCCCGCAGGACGTGGTCACCGAACCGCCCGCGTTGCTGGACCTGATCGAGCGGACCGGCGCGACCGGACTCGAACTCGTGCCGTCGCTGTTGCGGACACTGGTGCAGGAGGTGCGCGCGCGCGGCACCGCCTTCCCGCCGTTGGCGATCCTGTCGGTCGGGTCGGAAGGTTGGCGAGCCGCGGACTGCCAGGAACTGCTGGAGGTACTCGACACCCGTACGCGGGTCGTCAACGCGTACGGCGGAACCGAGGCCACGGTCGACTCGACCGTCTTCGTGCCTTCGCCGGAGAACCTCGCCGGTTTCTCGGTCGTGCCGGTCGGGCGCCCGCTGGCGAACACGAGGGTGTACGTCGTCGACGAGAACCTCCTGCCGGTTCCGGTCGGTGTCCCGGGTGAACTGTGCATCGCGGGCGACGGCATCGCACGGGGCTACCTGAACCGGCCCGAGCTGACCGCGGAGCGGTTCCTGCCCGCGCCCTTCGACCCGGGTGAGCGGCTGTACCGCACGGGTGACCGCGCTCGCTGGCTGGCCGGCGGTGAGCTGGAGTTCCTCGGCCGGGTCGACGAGCAGGTGAAGATCCGTGGTTTCCGGGTCGAGCCCGGTGAGATCGAGTCCGTGTTACTGACCCACGAATTGGTGCGCGAGTGTGTCGTCGTCGCGGACGAGTCCACTGGACGCCGCCGTCTCGTGGCATATGTCGTCGCCGAGGACCCCGACATCGCCGAGGTGCGCGGTTTCCTGGGTGGCCGTCTGCCGGACTACATGGTTCCGGCCGTCTTCGTCGTGCTCGACCGGCTTCCGCTGACTCCGGGTGGCAAGGTCGACCGGCGAGCCCTGCCTGCGCCGGAGGCAGGCGAGGCCACCGGATCCTATGTGGCGCCGAGTTCGCCGGTCGAGGAGGAGCTGGCGTCGATCTGGGCGTCCGTGCTCGGGGTTCCACGGGTGGGGGTGATGGACAACTTCTTCGAGCTCGGCGGCGACTCCATCCTGAGCATCCAGGTGGTGTCGCTGGCCCGGCGGGCCGGTTTGGTGCTGTCGTCGAAGGACCTGTTCGTCCGGCAGACAATCCGGTCGCTCGCCACGTTCGTGCGCTCCGGTGCACCCGAAGCGGTCCCGGTCGACGAGGGAGCGGTGCTCGGCCCGGTCGTGCTGACGCCGGTGCAACGGTGGTTCTTCGAGACGAACACGGTGGCTCCCTGGCACTACAACATGTCAATCCTCCTGGACGTCGCCGAAGGCGCGGACGAGACGGCATTGCGTCAGGCGGTCGACGCCGTCGTGGCCCACCACGACGCGCTGGAGATGCGCTACGAGCGCACCGGCGATGGCTGGCGCCAGTGGTGCTCCGGTGAGCGCTCGGCGACGTTCGAGGTCGTCGACGCAGACCGCCAGGATCTGGCGGCGACGGCCATCCGGGCCCAGTCGACCCTCGATCTCACCAAGGGTCCGCTGGTCCGAGCGGTGCTGTTCCGGTTCGGCACCGGCCGGGAGCAGTTGTTCCTCACCGTCTACCATCTGGTCGTCGATGGTGTCTCCTGGCGAATCCTGCTGTCCGATCTGGACACGGCGTACCAGCAGATCGTCGCCTGTGGACAAGCCGATCCGCAGGTCAAGACCACCTCGTTCCAGCGCTGGGCGGACCGCCTTGCCGAGCACGTGCGTACGGGCGGATTCGATGACGAACTGCCGTACTGGCGGCGACTCGACGACTTCGATCCGCGCTTGCCGGTGGACGCGGACGGCCCGAACCGGGCCGCGGGTGTGCGTACCGTTTCGGCTCGGCTCGGAGCCGAGACGACCGACACCCTGCTGCACGCGGCGCCCAGCGCCTACCACACTCAGGTCAACGATCTGCTGATCAGTGCGCTCGCGACGGTGCTGGCGCGGTGGACGGGCCGGAACCGGCTGCTGATCGGCATGGAGGGCCACGGCCGCGAGGATCTCTTTCCGGATGTCGATCTGTCGCGCACGGTCGGCTGGTTCACGACCCACTTCCCGGTGCCGCTGAGCGTCCCTCCTGACGACGATCCGTCCGAACTGATCAAGTCGATCAAGGAGCAACTGCGCGCGGTTCCCCGGCGCGGAATAGGGTACGACGCCCTGCGGTACCTGACCGAACAGGGACACGTGCTGGCCACGCAGGAACAACCGCAGATCAGCTTCAACTACCTCGGTCAGTGGGACACCGGTATCGCCGGCGACCTGTTCCGGGGCAGGCACGTCGGCATCGGCGACGACCACAGCAAGGTCGACCACAGGCAGTACCTGCTCGATGTCGCATGCAGTGTGGAGCAGGGCGCGCTGGAGTTCGTCTGGCTGTTCTCCAGCGAGATCCACCACGAGTCGACGATCCGGGGGCTGGCCGACGAGCTCGTAACGACGCTGCAGGAGCTCGTCGAGCACTGCGTCTCGCCGCAGGCGGGTGGGCGCACACCGTCCGACTTCCCGTTGGCGCGGCTCGACCAGGCAGCGGTGGATCGCATCGGGGACAACGTCGACGACGTGTACCCGCTCACGCCGACCCAGGCGGGAATGCTGTTCCACTCGTTGATGAACTCCGACTCCGGCGTGTACGTCGACCAGATGTCCTTCGTCCTCGACGAAGCCGACGACCCGGCGGCGGTGGCCGCCGCGTGGCAGGCCGTCGTCGACGGCACGCCGGTGCTGCGCAGCGCCATGCTGTGGGAAGGCGTGCCGGAGCCGCTCCAGGTAGTGCACCGGGACGTCCGCGTCCCGGCTGTCTACTTCGACTGGACCGGCCTTTCCGCCGATGAGCAGGAGGCCGAGGCACAGCGGTACCTTTCCGAGGACAGGGCGCGCGGCCTGGACTTGAGCCAGGCGCCCTTGCTGCGCCTGGCAATCGCCCGCATCTCACCCACGAGTGTGCGCGTCTTCCGCACCTCGCATCACCTGCTGCTCGACGGCTGGAGCACATTCCACGTACTGAGCGATCTGGTCGGTCAGCATTCGTTCCTGCGCGGGAAACGTGCTACCGCGCCGTCCGCACGCCCGCCCTTCCGCGACTACGTGGCCTGGCTGGCGGAACGCGATCGCACCGCGACCGAGCGACACTGGCGGAACATACTGTCCGGCCTGGACACCAAGACTCCACTGCCATGGGACCGACCGCCGGCGAAGTCGCACGCCGCGGCGGCGACCGCCTCGGTCAGGGTGACCCTCCCGGGCGGTGAGCTGGCCAGGCTGACCGACTTCGCCAAGGCGCACCGCCTGACCGTCAACACGATCGTGCAGGGGGCGTGGGCATTGCTGCTGTCGCGGTACTCGGGAGAGCAGGAAGTCTGCTTCGGAGCCACCGTGTCCGGGCGCCCGGGTGAGCTGCCCGGTTCGGACGACATCGTCGGCATGTTCATCAACACCCTGCCGGTCCGCGTCGGGGTCGACGGGAACCGGGATCTGGTCGGCTGGCTGCGTGACCTCCAGGCGGACCAGGTCGCTTCCCGCGAGCACGAGTTCGTCTCGCTCGCCGACCTCACGACGTGGAGCGATCTGCCCAACGGCAGCGCGCTGTTCGACAGCATCGTGGTGTTCGAGAACTTCCCCGCCGACACCGCGGCCGCGGCCGACGGCGGACTGCGGCTAGACGAGGTGCAGGGTGTCGAGAGCACGAGCTACCCGTTGAACCTGCTGGCGTATCCGGGTGAAGACCTGGCCATGATGATCACCTACGATCCCAGCCTGTTCGAAGCCTCGACGGTCGACCGCCTCGCCGAGCACCTCGCGCTCGTGCTGGGTGCGATGC
Source organism: Amycolatopsis marina (assembly GCF_900111885.1). GTDB lineage: Bacteria > Actinomycetota > Actinomycetes > Mycobacteriales > Pseudonocardiaceae > Amycolatopsis > Amycolatopsis marina. The sequence goes on along the minus strand of NZ_FOKG01000004.1, from coordinate 30,837 downwards.
CGCGGACGGCCGGCCGTGGAGTCCGCGACCTGCCCACGGCGACGCGGCGGGAACTCGACCAGTTCGCGGTATGGAACGCCACCGGCCATCCAGTCGAGGCGGCCACCCTGGTCGACCTGTTCGAGAGGCAGGTCGACCGGACACCGGAGGCGGCCGCGGTGATTTTCGAGGACACCGTACTGACCTACCGCGAACTCGACACTCGAGCCAATCGAATGGCGCGGGCACTGGCCGAACGCGGTGTCGGCCCGGAGCGGATCGCCGCGGTACTACTGCCCCGCGGGATCGACCTCGTGGTGGCGTTGTACGCGATTCACAAGGCAGGCGGGGCTTATCTGCCAGTCGACCAGGACCACCCGCAAGACCGGGTCTCCTTCATGCTCGCGGACGCCGAACCCGCCGTCGTGATCACCGATCGACCGCTGGCCTGCGAGCAACCCGTCGTCCACGCCCAGGACTTCGCGGAGTACTCCGGCGAGCGTCCGCACACTCCGCTGGACCCGGCCGCGCCCGCGTACGTCATCTACACGTCCGGCTCGACCGGAAGGCCCAAGGGCGTGGTGGTCCCGCACAGCGGAATCGTCAACCGCCTGGTGTGGATGCAGGCCGAATTTGGAATCGATGCGGATGACCGGGTGCTCCAGAAGACGCCGGCCGGGTTCGATGTGTCGGTGTGGGAGTTCTTCTGGCCGTTGCAGGTCGGGGCCGCGCTCGTCGTCGCGCGCCCGGATGGTCATCGCGATCCGGGGTACCTGGCGTCCCTGATCCAGCGGGAACAGGTCACCACTGTCCACTTCGTCCCGAGCATGCTGCGCGCGTTCGTGGCCGAGCCGGCGAGCGGGCACTGTACGAGCCTGCGCCGGGTGATCTGCAGTGGTGAGGCGTTGCCCGCCGAGCTGTGGCGGAGTTTCCGGGAGGTGCTGGACGCGCCGCTGTACAACCTGTACGGGCCGACCGAAGCGTCCGTCGACGTGACGTACCACCGGTGTGCCGCCGACGACGTGAACGGCACCGTCCCTATCGGACGTCCGGTGTGGAACACCCAGGTTCACGTTCTGGACGCCCAGCGGCGCCCGCTGCCCTTGGGTGCCAAGGGCGAGCTGTACCTCGGTGGCGCTCAGATCGCGCGCGGCTATCTCAACCGATCGGAGCTGACCAGGGAGAGGTTCATCGGGAGTGAGTCTTCCCGGCTCTACCGGACCGGCGACGTGGCGCGATGGCGCACCGACGGCGTGCTGGAGTACCTCGGCCGGGTCGACGACCAGGTCAAGATTCGTGGTTTCCGGATCGAGCTCGGTGAAATCGAGTCCGTGCTCACCGAACACCCGAGCGTGTCGTCCGCGGCCGTGGTGCTCAGCGCCGACCGGACCCGGCTCGTCGGCTACCTGGCGCCCGAGTACGTCGACGTCGGTACCGTGCGTGCTCACCTGGCGGACCGGCTGCCGGAGTACATGGTTCCGCCGTTGTTCGTGACGCTGGCCGAGCTTCCGCTGACGTCCAGCGGAAAGATCAACCGTCGCGCGCTTCCCGAACCCGTTGTGTCGCCTCGCTCGGAGGTTGCCCCTCGGGATGCGGTCGAGGAACGGCTCGTGCGGGTCTGGGCGGACACACTCGGCATCGAGGCGGTCGGCATCCACGACAACTTCTTCACGCTGGGCGGCGACTCCATCCGGTCGATCAGTGTGGCCGCGCGGACCGGGAAGGAGTTCGACGTCCGGGTCTTTCCGCGGGACGTGTTCGACGCGCCGACGGTGGCCGCCATGGCACAGGTCATCGCCGGGCGCGCCGGGACCCCGATGGACACCATCCCGGTCGGGCCAAGAAATGGTCTGCTGCCACTGTCCTTCGCGCAGCAGCGCCTGTGGTTCCTGTACAACCTGGAACCGGAGAGCCCGGAGTACAACGTCTCCGCCGGCTTGCGCCTGACCGGCCGTCTGGACGTGCCCGCCCTGCGCGCGGCGGTGACCACACTCGCCACCCGGCACGACATCCTGCGGACGATCTACGTCTCCTCCGACGGCGTCGGAGGACAGATGGTGCGTTCGTCAGAACGGCCGGAGTTCACCGTGCTGAGCGTGTCCACGGAGGACGAACTGAGGCGCCGCGTCGCCGAGGCGGCGTCCCGGCCGTTCGACCTGGCCACCCAGGCGGTCATGCGGGCATTGTTGCTCCGCGTTGCCGAGGACGATCACGTGCTCGTGCTGAGCATGCACCACATCGCCACCGACGGGTGGTCCATGGGCGTGCTGACCCGTGAACTGGCCTCCCTCTATCGCGGTGAATCCTTGCCCGAACCGGTCCTGCAGTACAGCGACTTCGCGGTGTGGCAACGGTCCGCGCTGGGTGAGCAGGTGCTGAGGCGGGACCTCGCGTTCTGGCGAGAGGAACTTGCCGACCTCACGCCGACCGACCTGCCGACGGACCGGATGCGGCGACCGATGAAGACCCATTCGGGCGCGCTGTGCTCGGCACACGTTCCCCAGGACGTAGTGACGCTGCTGGATTCCCTGTGCGCGAGCAACGGGCTCACGCTGTTCGTCGCCCTGGCGGCCGCGACCCAGGTGTTGCTCTCGCGCTGGTCCGGATCGCCGGACGTCACGGTGGGCACGGTCACCTCGGGCCGGGACCGCGCCGAGCTGACCGAGGTCGTGGGCTTCTTCGTCAACACGGTCGTGCTGCGCAGCCGCGTCGACGGCTCGGACTCGTTCGTCGACCTGATGGCTCAGGTCCGCGACACGGTGTCCCGTGCGTTCGACCATCAGAACGTGTCGTTCGAACGCCTGGTGGACGAGGTCGACGTGGCCCGGGACCCGAGCCGGACGCCGCTGATCCAGGCGATGTTGGTGCTGCAGAACGCGCCCATCGAGCCACCGGACCTGCCCGGGGTCCGGGTCACCGAGTTCCCGCCACCGTCCGTGGCCGCACAGTTCGACCTGAACATCGACTGCGCCGAGCGGGACGGCGGACTCGACGTGCTGATCGAGTACAACCCGGACCTGTTCGACGGCGAGACTGTCGAGCACCTGCTCGAACAGCTGACGACGTTGCTCGGCCAGATCGTGAACGATGCCGATCGCCCGATCGCCCACCTCAGCATGCTTGATGATGCGCGGAAGCGGCAGATCGGCGAATGGGGCGATGCGGAACGGGTTCCGGCGGCGGGCCGGGTGCACGACCTCGTGCACGAACAAGCCCTGCGGCAGCCGGACGGCGTGGCGATCGTCCAGGCCGATTCCGTCGTGACGTATGCCGAACTGGACGGGAGGGCCGACCGGCTGGCTCAGGGGTTGGCCGTGTCCGGGCTGCGGCCTGGGGCGATCGTCGAGGTGCGCCTGGCGCGCGGCGTGGAGCAGATCGTGGCGATGCTGGCCGTGCTCAAGGCTGGCGGTGCCTACCGAGTTGTCGAGACCGACGTTGCCCGGGCCGACTCCGGCGGGGTCCAGCCGGCCGGGGAGGTCGCGCCGGAAGGCACGGCCTGCGTGCTGGACGGGTCCGTTCCGGTGAGTCACGACGCGCTGGCCGGTTCGCTGGCCGGTGCCAGCGCCCGATTCGGCTGCACCGCGCAGGACGCCTGGTCGTACTGGCACTCGCCGTCGACCGACACCTCCCTGTGGGAGTTGTGGGCACCGCTGGTTTCCGGCGGACGAGTGGTAATCGGGGAGATTCCGGACGAGGTCACGATCCTCGGCCTGACGCCGACCGAGCTCCGCGCCCTGGCCCGCGCTGGTTTCCAACCGCCGAGCGACCTGCGCCTGATGCTGGTCTATGGCACGGCGCAGGCGGTGCCGTGGGATGTCCCGACGGTGTCGATCTGGTCCAGCCCACATACGGCGGGCGGTGCGCTGTATCGCGAGGCGGCCGCCGGCGATCGGATCCTGCTCGGAACGCCACTGCCCAATCGCACCGTCCGGGTGCTGGACGAGTGGCAGAACCGGGCCCCCGTGGGGGTTCCCGGGGATCTGCACGTGGACGGCGTGCGCGTCGGGGTCCGCGCCAGGTACCTGCCGGACGGCATGATCGAGGACCTCGGTTCGGTGACGAGGGTGCGGGGCTTCCAGGTCGACCCGCGCGCAGTGGAGGCCGTGCTGTGCCGCCACGCGAATGTGGACGAGGCCGCGGTGATCGCCTGGGACGACCATCTGGTGGCGTTCGTGGTCCCCGCGACGGGCTCGGCTCCCGACGATCTCACCGAGTACCTCGTGGGACGCGTTCCGGCGTACCTGATCCCGGCCGAGTTCCGGGTCGTCGACGTGCTCCCGCAGGCGACCGATGGCCGGGTCGACATCGCGGCGCTGCGGGAGGTCCCGGCCGAGCTCGGAGTGGACGACGAACATGTCGCGCCGCGGACCGAGGTGGAACGCAAGCTGGCGGAGATCTGGTCGGCCGTTCTCGGTGTCGAGCGGGTCGGTGTCCACGACAACTTCTTCGATATCGGCGGCGAGTCGGTCAAGATCATGCAGGTCGTGTCCCGGGTCAGGGCCGAGGGCTGGCGGATCACGGCTCGCGACCTCATGCTGCGCCAGACGATCGCGGCGCTGGCGCCGGTGGTGGAAACCGAGTCCGCGCCGACGTCACCCGCCGAGACCGAACACGTCACCGGCGCGGTGGAGCTCACGCCCATCCAGCACTGGTTCTTCGACACCCACCCGGTCGACCCCGGCCACTTCACCATGTCGGTGCTCCTCGAACTCGTCCCGGACGTGGACGAGACGGCGCTGCGGGCGGCACTCGTTGCCCTGCTGCACCAGCACGACACCTTGCGGGCGACGTTCCGGCAGGCGGGCGGCGAGTGGCACCAGCACATCCAACCGCCCGAGCCCGAGGTGGCGGTGCCGCGGGTCGAGGCCGACGGCACCGACGAAATCGACAGGATCGCCGGGCGTACCCAGGAATCCATCCAGCTGGGCGGCCCGTTGTTCCAGCCGGTGCTGCTCGTCCGCCAGGGCGAGCCATCCCATCTGCTGCTCACCGCTCATCACCTTGTGGTGGACGCGGTCTCCTGGCAGGTCCTGCTCGACGACCTCGACCAGGGCTACAGCCAGGCACGCGCGGGCAAACCGGTGGACCTGGGCCCGAAGTCGACCTCGTTCCAGCAGTGGGCCGCACGACTGCTGGAGCAGGCCAAGGCGGGCGGGTGGAACCACGAACAGCAGTACTGGTCCGGGATCGCGGACGCACCTCTGCCGGCCGATCTGACCGGCCAGAACACCGGGGCCTCGGCCGCGAGTGTGACCGCCGGGCTGGACGAGCAGGCAACGGATGCCTTGCTGCGGCGGATCCCCGGCAGGCACCGGGCCAGGATCGACGACGTCCTCGTCGCCGCGCTCGGCCTGGTGCTGTCCGAATGGAGCGGCCGGGAACGCGTGGTGCTCGGGATGGAAGGCCACGGGCGCGAGGACATCTTCGAAGACGTCGACCTGTCCAGGACCGTCGGCTGGTTCACCACGATCTACCCGGTCGAACTCACGATGCCGAAGGACGCGGACGTGACCGCGTTGATCCGTGCCACCAAACGGCAGCTGCGGGCAGTGCCGCAGCGGGGGCTGGGCTATGGCGTGCTGCGGTACCTCACCGGAACCGTGGCAGGGCGCACGCCACAACTGCTCTTCAATTACCTGGGTGAGGAGTGGATCGACGATGCGGGCTCGGGCCCCGCGCGCAAGCGGATCTTCGGAATCGGACGCGACGACAGCCCGGACGAGAACCGGCCGTTCGTACTGGACGTGGTGAGCAGCGTCGAGAACGGCAGGCTGCGGTTCTTGTGGACCTATTCGACATCAGTGCACCGGGAGACCACAGTGCGGTGGCTTGCGGACAGCCTGATCGGTGTGCTGCACCGGATCGCCGACGACCGTGGCGATGCCGGCCTCCTCCTGAGAAATGGGAACGTGTATGGGGACGACGACCACCGCTGAGACGCCGAGCAGCTATCCGCCGCTATCCCGAAACCGCAACTACATCCTGCTGTGGAGCAGCCAAACTCTCTCTGAGCTGGGCGCGTCGGCCTCGATCATAGCCTTTCCACTGCTGGTGCTGGCGATCAGCGGATCGGCCGTTGCCGCCGGCCTGGTCGGGTTCGCCAATGGGGCGGCCAGATTCGCCACCGGCGTTCTCGCGGGAGCGCTCGTCGATCGCTGGGACCGCAAGAAGGTTCTGGTGACCTGCGAGGTCTCCAGGGCGATCGCGTTCATCGGCCTGGTGATCGCGATCGCCACCGACCACGCGTCGGTGCCGGTGATCCTTTTTGTCGCCCTGATCGAGGGTATGTTCGCCACGTTGTTCGCGCCCGCGGAGGAAGCCACCCTGCCCAGACTGGTGTCCGAGCAACAGTTGCCGCCAGCTGTCGCCGGTATTGCCGCACGCGCGTATCTCGGCGCGACGGTGGGCCCGGCGCTGGGCGGTTTCCTGTTCGGAATCAACCGGATTTTTCCGTTCGTCGCGGACGCGATCTCGTATGTGGTGTCCACTGTCGCCGTGCTGTTCATCCGTGTTCCGCCTCGGGAGAAGACCAAGAAGCCGCTCCGCTCGATCCTCCCGGAGACACGCGTGGGGCTCGCGTGGGTCTGGAAACAGCCGAAGATCCGCGCGACCTTCTTCTCGCAGGTCGGGATCAGTTTCGTTTTCGCGGCCCTGTTCTTCGTCGTCATCGTCGTGGCGAATGCCAAGGGCGTGCCCGCCGGCGAGGTCGGCCTGATCGCGACAATGCTCGGAGTCGGCGGGCTCGCCGGGGCGTTCGTGGCGTCCCCGTTGCAGGCCAAGCTCGGTCCGTACCGGTCGATCGTGGCGCTCACCTGGCTGTCGGGCGTGCTGATCCCGTTGATCGCGGTGGTGCCTGCCGGGTACTGGTACGGCGTTCTGCTCGGGGTGATGGCTTTCCTGACGCCCACGGCGACCAGCAGCGTGCAGTCGTACCAGATGTTGTCCACGCCGGACGAGTTGCGCGGCAGGCTCAGTGGCACCGCGCACCTTTTCGGTGGCGTCGGCCAGTCTCTCGGGCCGCTGGCCGGAGGTCTGGTCGTGGCGGTGGATCCGACGTTGGCGGTCCTGGCCTGTGCCGCGATCATGTTGGTGATAGCGACCTCCGTCACCGTGAGCCCCAGCCTGCGTGACCTGCCGAAGGTGCTGGCCGCGCGGGAACTCGACGGCAACTGAGAATCTGCTGCGAAAGCAGCGAAAGGCCCTTGTCCGTACCGTGTCGGACAAGGGCCTTTCGCTGCTTCTCTCAGGCCGGAGTGACAACCAGCGGAAGCTTGGCCACGCCGAACAAACCACCGGCATCGTGGTAGGTGGGACCATCGCCGCTGGGGCGAATCCCCTGGTACCTGTTAAGCAGGATGTTCAGGGCGATCCGCGTCTCCAGGCGCCCGAGCGGGGCCCCGATGCAGAAGTGGATCCCGTGCCCGAATGCCAGGTGCGGGTTGGGATCGCGGTGCACATCGAACGCCTCGGGTGCGGGGATCTTGTCCTCGTCGTAGTTGGCCGAGAGCATCCAGGCGACCACCATGCCACCGGTGGGCACGTCGACGCCGCCAAGATGGGTGTCCTTGCGTACCAGCCTGTTCGTCAAGGTGATCGGCGGGCGGACGCGCAGGACCTCTTCGATGAAGCTCGGCACCAGTGTCCGGTCGGCCCGGACCTCGGCCGCAACGTCTGGATGCTCATGCAACGAGACCAGGCTGTTGCCCAGCAGCATGGTGGTGGTGATGTGTCCGGCGAACAGCAGGTCCGCCGCGAAGCTGAACAGTTCGTTGTCGGTCAGCTTCACGCCGTCCACCTCGGCGGTCGCCAACCGGGTCATCAAGTCGCCGGTCGGCTCCTCGAGCCTGCGCTTGGCGTGTGCCAGCAGGTATTCCTGCATCTCCCGCAGCTGCTCGGCCACCCAGTCGCTGATGTGGAACTCCGCCTCGCCGACCTGTGCGTCGTTCGTCGCGGTGATCGCCGCTTCCGCCCATCGGCGGAACTTCGGCTGGTCCGCGACGGGAATGCCGAGCAGTTCCGCGATCACCGTCACCGGCAGGGGATTCGAAAGGGCGTCCACGAATTCCCATTCGTCGCGGTCCGCCACGGCGTCCAGCAGCTCATTGGTCAGCTCGACGATCCGTGGCTCCAAGCTGGCCACGGTCTTGGGCGTGAAGGCCTCGCTGACGATCCGGCGCAGCTTGCGGTGCCGCGGCGGATCGGTCGCGGCCAGGCTGCCTTCCACGAAGTTCGGCACGTCGTCCGGGGCGGCCTGGCTGACATCTGAGGAGAACGTCGCCGGGTCGGCAAGGACGGCCGTGACGTCCGCATGGCGGAACAGGTGCACCGCGCCGCTGGGCTCCTGCCAGATCGGCTGGTTCCGGCGCATCTCCCGCAGCCACGCCAGCAACTGTGTGCCACCGTCGGCGGTGGTGGGCGGCTGTCCGGCAAGCAGGTTGTCGGTCATCGGATCACGCCAGCTCAAACACGACTGACGCGGTCAGCCCGTTGACGGGATGAGTGTTCAGGCAACGCCAGCCCGCCTCCTCGAACACGCTGTCCCATTCGGTAATCGTGGGCAAGTAGACTCCCATCATGTCGTGACCGAGTTCAAATCCGAGAGTGAACACCGGAATACGGTGGTCCGGGATATCTGCGGTCCTGGTTGCGTCACCGAGCAGGAACCGGCGAACGTTCGGAAACAGCTCGCGGATTCGTCGCAAGGACTTCACACATTCTTTCCGAGGCCAGAAGTCATGGCCCATCATGAAGCAGGTGAGCAGTTCGACGTCATGGAACTCCGGCTTCGGTTCCAGCGCCCGCACGTCACCGAGGCTGAACGACAGCCGGTCGACCAGCCCCGCGGTGGTGGCGTCGGCCTTCGCGACCTCGATCGCGGCCGGAGCGATGTCGATGCCAAGCCCCCGCGTACCCGGATAACGGTCGAGGATCTGCATCAACCGCTCGCCGCTGCCGCAGCCGAGGTCGGCCGCGACCGTGAAGGAGAAGTCGAGGCCGTTCATGGCGTTCCAGAACGCCGGATCGAAGCACTCGGCGTTGATGTCCCGGCAGGCGAAGCTGATCGCCGCGGCATCACGCCGATAGAAGTCGTCCCCGACGCGGTTCTCGTTGCGAATCACGTTCGGCATCTGGGTGAACAATTCCGAGCAGCCACGGCTGAGCCAGTGGAAGAAGGACTTGGTGCGGTACACCTCGTCGAACAAGGGGCCGACCAGCACTGTGTTGTCGGCACGCTCCACCACCTGCACTGAGGCCAGTGCGGTGAACATGCCTTTCGTCGATGGCGGGTGCAGGTCGTTGCGTCGTGCGAAGTCCTCGGCCGAGAGTTTGCCGTGCTCGCGAAGCTCGTCGAGCGCACCGACTTCCCACGCCGCGGCGATCGCCCACGCGGCGACCGCGGAGTTGAACATGTCCGCGGTCGCCCGTCGGGCCTGGTCGCTCACTATTTGCTGTGTCATTTTATTCTACCTCCGCAGAAGGTATTTATGTCAGGTTGCGGGACCGACCGCCCCAGTCAGGTCGATCAGGCGGGGTGCATAGTTCTGCATTCATACCTGAGGATCGTCGTTCGAACCGATGAGCGCCACGCTTTTTAGTCGATGCTGAAAGTTGTGGATAGTGGCATCGGGCAATGCGAAGAAATTGTTCACGCAGACGCTCCGTCCAATGTTCTGGCCAATTCGATGGGGTTCGGGCACTGGTACATGACCCAGGCGTCCACGCGATGTCCGTGATCACGCAGGGCACGCGCGATACGCACGGCGAGCAGCGAGTTGCCGCCGAGGGTGAAGAAGTCGTCGGAGGGGGACACTTCGCTGCGGAATACCGCGCGCCACACGCGGAGTACGGTGTCGAGCGCGCTCGCGTCCGGGTCCGTTTCCAGGACGACCGGCTCCACCGCGCTGGGTGCGGGCAACTGGCTGATATCGAGCTTTCCGTTCTCCGTCAACGGAAGCGCGCTCAGCGCGGTCACCGAGCTCGGTACCATGTAGTCGGGAAGATGTCTGCTGATTCGCTGGCGTATGCCGTCCGCGGCACCCTCGTGCAGTACGACATAGGCGTCCAGCCGCGCTGTGGCTGAGTCGTCCGGGTCCTCCTGCGTATGTACGACAGCCGCGGTGACCACCGCGCTGTCGGCCAGCAGGACCGCACGGATCTCGTCCGGCTCGACCCGATGACCGCGCAGTTGGATCTGATTGTCCAGTCTGCCGAGGTGTTCCAGCTGACCGTCCGGGCGCATCCGTCCCTTGTCGCCGCTCAGATACAGCCGTTCGCCTTGCTCCGTCACGAACCTGGCTGCCGTGAGCTCTTCTCGGCCGAGGTAGCGCAGGGCCAAACCGTCGCCACCGACCGCGATCTCGCCCACCTCGCCAGGGGGCAGCAGGCGGCGATGCTCGTCGACAACGTGAACCGACCAGCCGGGAATCGGCCTGCCGACCGACTTCGACGCGGTCAACGCGTCCGCGCGGGTCACGGTGTGCCAGGTGACGTGCACGGTGGTCTCGGTGATGCCGAACATGTTGACCAGCCGGCATTCTGTTTCCGGGTACCGATCGAACCACCCGGTGAGCATTCGGGGATGCAGCGGCTCGCCGCCGAAGATCACCAGCCGTACCGTCAGCCCGGCCCGGTCGACGTCGAGCAATTGCGTGAACGCGGACGGGGTCTGGTTCAGCACGGTCACCCTGTTGGCGACAAGTAGAGCATGGAAGTCCTCAGGAGAGCGACTGGTCCATCTCGGCACGACGACGAGGCGGCCACCAGTGGTCAGGCAGCCCCAGATCTCCCAGACCGAGAAGTCGAAAGCGACCGAGTGGAACCACGTCCAGGTGTCTTCGGGGCCGAATCCCAGTTCGGTCTTCGTGGCCGAAAGGAGCCGTGCCACGTTGCGATGCGGAATGACGACGCCCTTGGGCTTACCGGTCGATCCGGATGTGTAGATCACGTACGCGGGGTCGTCGGGAGTCACGCCGGCTTCCGGTGGCTCTGGCGACTCGTCCATGGCGAGCGCGGTCAGTTCGGCGAGGGACACGGTCCGTACGGCCTCGAAGCTCTGCTCGGTCACGATGACGGCGAGTCCGGCGTCCTCAGCCAGCAGCCGCAGCCGCTCGGCCGGATAGGCTGGATCCATCGGTACATACGTTGCCCCGGCGGAGAGGATCGCGAGCAGCACGACCACGAGGTCAGCCGACCGGTTCAGGCACACACCAACGCGCTCGCCTCGCCGGACACCGAGAGCGTGCAGCGAGTGCGCCGTCCGGGTCGCCCGGTCCACGAGTTGGCCGTAGGTGATCACGGTCTCCCCGTCGATCAACGCGGTCGCGTCCGGCCGGTTCAGCATCACCTTGCGCACCAGCTCGTGTACGCAGTCAGCAGTGGAGGTGTCGGTTCGCGGGCTGTGTCCCAGCGCGCGGACCCGCCGGTACTCCGCGTGGTCGAGCCGCTCGATGCGGGTCAGCGTCTGGTGCTGCGGTCCGTCGAGCAGGACATGGCCGATCCGGTACACGTTGTCGGCGAACTCGGCGGAATGCTCGTCCCGCCAGTAATCCAGGACGAGCATGTCGTCTCCGTGGCTCGACGCGTGGACGGACAGCGGGTGCCGGAGATCGGGTGCGGGCCGGTAGTCGACGAGACCAGGGTGGGGTGCTCGCCCGCAGACAGCGAGTCCGATATGGACTTTCGAGGCCAGCTCACCTGGCGGTTCGGAAAGTTGATCCCGCACGGAACCACGGCACTCGGCCGCGGTAGCGGTCACGTCGACCACGCACAGTTTCGGTTCGTGGTCGTCCTCGGACACCTCGACGACGACCTCGCTCAGGCGTGCCTCCCACGCGTACGCCAGGCCGATCACCACCACGAGGTCCGGTACGGCAAGACGATGGGCGAGCTGCCACGGCAGGAACAACCGGCCGCCGTTCGCTCGCTCGCTCGCCGGCGACGACGGTGCCGGGTGGACCAGCGCTCGCTCGCCGGCGTTACCGGTGAGGACCATACGGGCGATCGCGTCGAGCCCGCTCCGGTCCACCGCGGACCGATCCGCGGTTATCACCAGGTCGTGCAGGTTGTCCTCGTATTCCAGGAGGACGAACCGCAATATGGAGCTCAGATTCCGGCGAGATTCCCGGTCCCGGAGTGAGGCTGCGGACGACCCGGTCGACGGCCCGGCGACTGGTTCGCGCCAGAGCCGGTGTACCCGGCCACCGAGCAGATCGGCGCCTTCGCGGAGACGGCGCTGATAGGTGTCAAGGTCAGCGGCACCTACCCCCCGGTACACCGCGACATGACAGCTGACCTCCTGCGACATGGAGCCCCCTTGTTCAAACGACGCTCAGCGGGCGCTGAACGCACCGTCCACTGTGACCACCGATCCTGTCGCGTGCCGTGACTCGTCCGATGCCAGCCACACCGCGGCCATGGCGACGTCTGGCGCCTCGACCAGAGTGTTGGTTGGCTGCTGCCGGATGAACTCGTTCTCGTGGTCGGCTACTTCGAGCGCGCGCGCGATCTCGGCCAGCATGCGCCCCTCCAACTCTGCGGAATCGCGTACCGAGCCGGGACACAGTGCGTTGACCCGCATTCCGTGCGGGGCGTAGTCGAGGGCAGAGGCCTTGCTCAGGCCGATGATGCCGTGTTTCGCCGCCACATAGGCCGCGAAGTTGCGGTAGCCGACGGTGCCCGCGGTGGAAGCGATGTTGATGATGCTGCCGGACCTGCGTTTCATCATCGGCTCGGCGACCGCCGCCGTCATCCGCCATGCGCCGTTGAGATCTACGTCGATCATCAGCTGCCACTCGTCCTCGGTGATCCGGTGCACGATCTTCCCGGCAGGTGCGGCGATTCCCGCATTGTTGACCAGCACGTCGATGCGGTCGAAGCGGTCCACCGCGTCCGCGGCCACGGCACGTACGGATGTCATGTCCCGCACGTCAGCCACGGTTGTGAGCACGGCGACGTCCTGCTCACGGCACAGCCGCGCGGTGTGGTCCAGCTGGCTGCGTGAGCCCATCGGATACGGCACCCCGTCGACATCCGAGGCGATGTCGGTCAGTACGAGGTCGGCGCCCTCCTGGGCAAACGCGACGGCACAGGCCCGGCCGATGCCCCGGGCGGCACCGGTGACGAGTGCGACCTTGCCGTTCAGTCGACCGGTCATTTCCCGGTTTCCGTCGAGTGCAGCACTTCGCCGACCGTGTCCAGGACGGCCGCAGGCGAGTCGGTCAGGTACATGTGCCCGCCGGGAACCTCGACCAGGCGGAACCCGGCGGTGGTGACGTCCCGCCACTCACTGGCGTTGACGCTGGGCACGACGTCGTCCGCGGTCCCCCGCATGGAGACCACCGGGATGGACAGTGGCTGCCGGTGACCCGGTTGGTAGTTCTCGTGCATGAGCACGTCTGCCCGGAGGGTAGGCAGGAAGAGTTCGCGCAGTTCGGGGTCGTCCAGCGCGGGATGCCGGTAGCCGGCGATGGCCTGGACGGCCGCGACGAATCCGTCGTCGTCACGGCCGGATATCCGGGTGCCACGCAACGTTTTCGGTCCAGGGGACCCGCTCACCACCAGAACCGCGTCGAGCCCGGGGGAGAGGTCGAGCATGGCGCGCACGGCCTCGTAAGCGACGATGGCACCGAAGCTGTGCCCGAAGACGGCGACCTTGCGGACGTCCGTAACGGCTTTGACCAGGTCCGGTGCCAAATCGCGAGCCAGGGTGCCGACATCGGGCGGTACCGGATCGGCGTACCGCTTCTCCCGCCCAGGCAGGTCCACCGGTAGTACGCGCAGGGCGTCGGACACCTGCCATGTGCGATAGAAAGTAGCCCCGGCACCGGCCGGTGGAAAACACAGGACAGCGGCAGTGGGCAAGACACTCTCCCCCATATACAGGAATTGACCGGTCGAACTTATCAACGAATTGACCACGAGTCGGGGAGTGCGGTAGATGTTTCATTTCTCCCTGAAACAAATTGCCTGCCGGCGGGGCGGGCTGGTAGATCAAAGCAGGATATGGTCGCCAACCGGCCAGAATGGGAGCATCGTCGTGCCGGAACTCATGGTTGACGGTTACCCGCTGCACTATGACGACAACGGGGCCGGGGCGCCGGTGGTGCTGGTAGCCGGGACCGGAAGCCGGGGCCGCGTGTGGCACCTGCACCAGGTGCCCGCACTGGTGTCGGCCGGCTACCGGGTGATCACGTTCGACAACCGGGCTGGTGGACCGGGCGGATTTTTCGGTCTCTCCTCGCTGGTGTCCGACACGGTCGCCCTGATCGAGAGGTTGGGGCTGGCACCGTGCCGTCTCGTCGGGTTCTCGCTTGGCGCCCGCATCGTGCAGGAACTTCTGCTGAGCCGCCCCGACCTGGTGGTGCGGGCCGTGTTGCTGGCCACCAGGGGACGGGTAGACAGGTGGACGAGGGCGATGGTGACCGCGGAGCAGACTGGCAGGACCACTACGCCGGAGTTCGATGCCGTAGTGCGCGCCATGCAGAATCTCTCGCCGAGAACACTGCGGGACGAGCGGGCGGCGAGGGACTGGCTGGAGCTGTTCGAGCTGACGGCCGACGTCGCGCCACCAGGACTGCACGAGCAGGTGGCGCTGGAGGAGCTACTGGCGGACCGGCTGCCCGCGTATGCCGCGATCGGTGTGCCGTGCCTGGTGGTGGGATTCGGTGACGACGTGGTGACCCCGCCGAATCTCACCCGGGAAGTGGCGGCGGCGATTCGTAACGCGGAATATCACGAAGTGCCCGACTGTGGTCACTTCGGGTATTTGGAACGCCCGGAAGAAGTGAACAAGCTGGTCGTGGATTATCTCGGAGTTTCGACGCACGATTAAAAGCATTGCCGCTCGACGATGCGCCGCGAAGAATTGGAATTGTCAGGTGATTTGCGGCGGGGTGATGGACGGAGCGGTATGGTTGATAGATGTGTGTTGACGGCTGGCGAGCGCGCCGAGGTCGCAGAGCTGGTGAACGGGGTGCTGGGCCGCTGCGACTCGTGGGATCCGCTGGCGTTCGTCGACGATTCGGTCCCGCTGGCGCAGGAACTGCCGGCCCGTTTGCGGCGTTTCCTCGTCGAGGCTCGGGTGAACGAAGTGGACGTCACCGTGGTGTCCAACCTGCCGGTCGACGAGGATCTCGCCCCGACCCCCATCGGCTGGGACGCGGCGGCGAAGACCGGAGCCGGCTCCCGGGAGGAGTTGGTGCTGCTGCTGTGCGGGTCGATCCTCGGCGAGCCCTTCGGTTGGTGCAATCAGCAGGACGGCCGATTGGTGCACGACGTCGTCCCCGTCCCGGGCATGGAGCAGTCACTGACGAGTGCGAGCAGCTCCGCAGGCCTCTCCCTGCACACGGAGGACGTGTTTCACGCCTGCCGAGGCGACTACGTATCGCTGTACTGCCTGCGTAATCCGGACGCGATAGGCACGACGTTCGTGCGCGGCGCCTCGCTGCCGTTCAGCCCGGACATGCGCGAGCTGTTGTCGAAGGAGGTGTTCACGTTCTACCCCGACGACTCCCATGTGGGCATGACCCTCAATGCCCTGGACGGCGACAACAGCGCCACCCCGGTGCGCCCTTCGACGACCGGAACCGTCCTTTTCGGACCAAAGGAACGCCCCTACTTCCGTTTCGACATCGACTTCATGGAAGCGGAAGGCGATGCGGCCGAGGCGATGCGCGAGGTGCAACGGCAGATGGCCTCGCGCGTCGAGCGAGTGGTGCTCTCTCCGGGAGACGCGGTTTTCATCGACAACTACCGCGTGGTGCACGGCAGGGAGCCCTTTACCGCCCGCTTCGACGGCACGGACCGGTGGCTCAAGCGGGTGAATCTGATCAGGGATGTCCGGCGCATCTACACGATGAGCGCAAGCCGGTCCCGCATAATCCTTGGCTGACCGCACCGTTGCATACCGCGCCGCTGACGGCGAGCCGCGAACCGGTCACCGGAAGCTGTCGGCGGCCCGGCCAAGCGGCTCGCCGAGGATCGCGATGATCCTGGTCTTCGTCGGGCTCCGAGCCCGGCAAATGTGCTCGATTCCGCTGTGCCTCTCCCCGTCCACCGCTCCGACCAGCGAAAATGTGACACTGTCCCGGAATGTGAGCACCGTGACCGCGACCTGTCGCGTTCCGATATCCTTCAGGGTGGATCGAGAGGCGCTGCAACGGACTTCAGAGGTTCGCCACGCTCGATCCGAGTTCTACCACGGCTGTAAGGGCGCCTCCCAGATGTGACTCTTGGGAGGTACCGCATGGACAGCGATCGTCACCAGACTCTGCGGGAACTGCTTGACCGGCGGATCGGCGTGGTCGATGGAGCCTGGGGCACGATGCTCCAGGGGGCGGGACTCACGTCCGAGGACTACCGCGGCGACCGGTTCGCGAACCACACCCACGACGTCACCGGCGACCCCGACCTGCTGAACCTCACGCGCCCGGACGTCATCCTCGATGTCCACCGCCAGTACCTCGAGGCAGGCGCGGACATCACGACGACCAACACGTTCACCGCGACCTCGATCGGCCAATCCGACTACGGGCTGCAGAGCCTCGTGCGCGAGATGAACGTGGAGGGCGCGCGGCTGGCCCGACAGGCAGCCGACGAGATCGGCGGCAGGTACGTCGCCGGCTCGATAGGCCCGCTGAACGTGACGTTGTCGCTGTCGCCGAAGGTGGAGGACCCCGCTTACCGCGCGGTGTCGTTCGACCAGGTCCGGGACGCCTACGCCGAGCAGATCAGCGCGCTGGCCGAAGGGGGCGTCGACCTGCTGCTGGTCGAGACGATCTTCGACACGCTGAACGCGAAGGCCGCCATCGCCGCGGCCCGCGACGTGGCGCCCGACCTGCCGCTGTGGATCTCGGTGACCATCGTCGACCTGTCCGGCCGGACGCTGTCCGGGCAGACGGTCGAGGCGTTCTGGCGTTCGATCGCGCACGCCGAGCCGATGGTCGTCGGCGTGAACTGTTCCCTCGGCGCCGAGGAGATGCGCCCCCACGTCGCCGAACTGGCGCGCCAGGCCGACACCTACATCGCCTGTTACCCCAACGCAGGGTTGCCCAACGCGTTCGGCGGCTACGACCAGACGCCCGAGGAGACCGGCGCGCTACTCGGCGACTTCGCCGACGCGAACATGGTCAATATCGTCGGCGGCTGCTGTGGCACCACTCCGGCGCACATCGCGAGGATCGCCGAGGCGGTGCGGGGCCTGTCGCCGCGCCCGGTGCCCGCGCCGGAGCAGGCGACTCGCTTCTCCGGACTGGAGCCGTTCGAGATCGGCGCCGACACCGGGTTCGTCATGATCGGTGAGCGGACCAACGTGACCGGCTCGGCGAAGTTCCGCAGGCTCATCGAGGCCGGCGACCATCAGGCCGCGCTCGACGTCGCGCTGGAGCAGGTGCGCGGCGGCGCAAACCTGCTGGACGTCAACATGGACGCCGACCTGCTCGACAGCGAACAGGCGATGACCACGTTCCTGAACCTGGTCGCGACCGAGCCCGAGGTCGCCCGCATCCCGATCATGATCGACAGTTCCAAGTGGACGGTCCTCAGGGCCGGGCTGAAGTGCGTGCAGGGCAAAGGGGTGGTCAACTCGATCAGCCTGAAGGAGGGTGAGGACCAGTTCCTCGCCCAGGCGCGCACTGTCCGCGACTACGGTGCGGGTGTCGTCGTGATGGCCTTCGACGAGCAGGGCCAGGCCGACACGGCCGAGCGCAAGGTGGAGATCTGCGCCCGCGCCTATGACCTGCTGACCCAGCAGATCGGCTTCCCCGCAGAGGACATCATCTTCGACCCGAACGTACTCGCGGTCGCCACCGGCATGTCCGAGCACAACGGGTACGCGAAGGCGTTCATCGACGCACTACCGCGGATCAAGGAACGCTGCCCCGGCGTGCACATCTCCGGCGGCATCTCGAACCTGTCGTTCTCCTTCCGCGGCAACAATGTGGTGCGCGAGGCGATCCACTCGGCGTTCCTGTTCCACGCGGTGCGTGCCGGCCTGGACATGGGCATCGTCAACGCCGGTCAGCTCGCGGTTTACGAGGACATCCCGAAGGACCTGCTCGAACTGGTCGAGGACGTGCTGTTCGACCGGCGGGAGGACGCGACCGACCGGCTGGTCTCGTTCGCGGAGAACGTGAAGGGCTCCGGCACGAAGCGGATCGTCGACCTGACCTGGCGCGAGGGGACGGTTCAGGAGCGGCTCTCCCACGCGCTGGTGCACGGGATCGTGGACTTCGTCGAGGACGACACCGAGGAGGCCCGCCTTCAGTACCCGCAGCCGCTCGAGGTCATCGAGGGCCCGCTGATGGACGGTATGAAGATCGTCGGCGACCTGTTCGGCGCGGGCAAGATGTTCCTGCCGCAGGTGGTGAAGAGCGCGCGGGTGATGAAGCGCTCGGTCGCCTACCTGGAGCCGTTCATGGAGGCGGCGAAGGAGGCCGCGCGGGCGGCCGGCAACGCGGCTTCCGTGCGCGAGCAGGGAAAGGTCGTGCTGGCGACGGTCAAGGGCGACGTGCACGACATCGGCAAGAACATCGTCGGCGTGGTGCTCGGCTGCAACAACTACAAGGTGATCGACCTCGGCGTGATGGTGCCGGCGTCGGTCGTCCTGGACACGGCGGTAGCCGAGGGTGCGGACGTCGTCGGACTTTCCGGGCTGATCACGCCGTCGCTCGACGAAATGGTGACGGTCGCGACCGAGATGCAGCGGCGCGGGCTGAAGCTGCCGCTACTGATCGGGGGCGCGACGACCTCCCGCCAGCACACGGCCGTGCGGATCGCGCCCGCCTACGACAACACCACGGTGCACGTGCTCGACGCGTCGCGGGTCGTCGGGGTGGTGTCGAACCTGCTGGACAGCGACCGAGCCGCGGAGCTGGCGGTGTCCAACCGGGCCGAGCAGGCGGAGCTTCGCGAGGCGCACGAGCGCAAGCAGCGCCGCCCGCTGCTGACCGTCGAGCAGGCGCGGGCGAATCGCGAGCAGGTGTCCTTCTCGGACCTTCCGACCCCGGAGTTCACCGGGCTGCGCACGGTCACGCCGTCGCTGTCGCGGCTGCGCGGGATGATCGACTGGCAGTTCCTGTTCCTGGCGTGGCAGCTGCGCGGCAAGTATCCGGCGATCCTCGACCAGCCGGTGGCCCGCGAGCTGTTCGACGACGCGAACACGATGCTCGACGAGATCGTGGCCAACGAGAGTTTCGCGGCCCACGGCGTGTTCGGCTTCTGGCCGGCGCACAGCGAGGGCGACGACATCGTGCTGGAGGACGGCACCCGATTCGCCATGCTGCGCCAGCAGACGCAGAAGCCGACGGGCAGGCCGAACCGCTGCCTCGCGGACTACGTCGCGCCGGAGGGCGACCATCTCGGCGGCTTCGCGGTGGCGATCCACGGCGCCGAGGAACTGGCCGCCGGCTACGAGGCGCAGAACGACGACTACCGCTCGATCATGGTGAAGGCGCTGGCCGACCGGCTGGCGGAGGCGTTCGCGGAGTACATCCACCTGGAGGCGCGGCGGGCGTGGTTCGAGCCGGACGCGCAGCCGGACCTCGCGGACCTGCACGCGGAGCGGTTCCGTGGCATCCGGCCTGCGCTCGGCTACCCGGCGAGCCCGGACCACAGCGAGAAGGAGCTGCTGTTCGACCTGCTGCGGGCCAAGGAGCTCGATCTCGAACTGACCGAGTCCTTTGCGATGACCCCGGCGGCGAGCGTCAGCGGCCTGATCTTCGCCCACCCGAAGTCCCGGTACTTCACCGTCGGCCGGGTGAATCGCGACCAGATCGAGGACTACTCGGCCCGACGCGGCCTCGGCCTGTCCGAGGTGGAGCGTTGGCTGCGGCCGAACCTGGCCTACGACCCGGAGTAGTGCGCCGACCAGGTGACCGTGCCCGGCGGGCGCCGATCACGCGCATCAGGGTTTACGCGCCCGCAGGGAGTAGAGCAGTGGGATGCGCGGCTCGTTCGGCGGCAGGCGCCACCAGCCGCACTCGTCGCGCACCATGCGGTCCCATCGGGGCCAGGGCAGTAGGTCAGTTTCACGAAGGTGCTCGATTCGCAGGCCGGCTTCGACGAGTGCCGTAATGACCTCGCCGAGGCCGTGCATCCATTCGTACGCACACGTCGCGGTATCGAGTGCCGGGCCGTCCGTGTAGGTCGACGTGGCTGTGTGCTCGATGGCTCCGCGTCCGCCAAGATAGTCGTGGCGCAGCAGGAGTTCGGGGCCCTCGCCGGGTGCGGGTTTGGGTGCGAGTGACTGGAGTACCGGGTGGAACTCCACTACGTAGATCAGTCCGCCGGTCCGGAGCAAGTCTGCGATGACTGACGCCCAGCGCGAGAGGTCCGGTAGGTAGCAGAGGGCGCCTTTGCCCGTGTAGACGATGTCGAAACGGTGTTCACCCAGGGCATTGACCGAGTCGTAGACGTTGGCGTGCACGTAGTCGATGTCGACACCTTCGCGCTGCGCGATCCGTCGTGCCTGAGTGATGGATTCGCCGGAGAAGTCGAGTCCCGTTGTCCGTGCTCCTCGTCGGGCGAAGGCGATGGTTTCGGTTCCGAGGTGGCATTGCAGGTGTATGAGGTCCCGGTCACGTAGTTCGCCGAGATCGTCCCACTCGAACGGGCCGAACCAGCTTTCCGGCGACCGGCGCCCGTCCAACCCGTAGAAGCGGCTGGCTACGTGTATCGGTGTCCGAGCATCCCAGTTGGCCTGGTTCACCTGCATCTGCTTCTCGGTTGCGCTGTCGAAGTCCACCCGAGCTCCTTCTGTCGCCACCGTAGCGGTAACTGCGACGGTCAGTGTATGTGAGTGCCCTGTCGCTTTACGACCTTCAATCGTGGAAGCCGCAGGTAGGAGGTGGTTTGCGGGGGTGCCACTTGGCCTCATTCAAGATCGAGACGAGTGCAAGGCAGTGCGCAGCAAACCGCATTCATAAAAATTTTCAAACCCGACCAAAAATTATCCTATAAAAATGACACATCAATAAGTCGATCTTGCATTGTTTGCATTCATTTCGCTAATCTTCCTGAGTCATTCGACGAACGGAAAGGAAGGAGGTGAGCGCATTGTCCACCAGTAGTGGCGTACTTATTCAGGACCCAGCCACCGGGCGTGCCTACCGGGTGCCCGCTGAGCGGCTGGAGGAGTTCGCGGTGGAGGGCGAGGTCCAGCCGAGCTCTGGCGTCACGACTCTTGTTCTCCCTGGCGACGACGTCATCGAGGAGCTTCCCACCATGCGGCGAGCCATGCTGCAGACCGGTAGCTGACCGAAGCACCGCGACGGACCTCGGGGCGATGCACCGTCGTCCCGAGGCTCGTCGGCGCCACTGCCGAACCCGCCCTTCCCGCCGACTTCCGACAGTCGAGCGGCCAGCTTCGGAGTTCATTCGTATGACGGCACTTTCCGCGCAACCACTCGCGTCCCGCACCCTTCCCGTGCACACAAATCCCCACCTCATCGTGGTGCAACGACGTCTTTACGACCCGCACTACCAGGCGTCTGGACGGTGGATCATCGTGGATCCGACCACGCGACGGGCGTTCGTGGCGGTCGGCGGTCGGCGACACACCGGGACCGCCGACACGGACGGCGTGTCGAACATCGGCGGTGGCGGCAGTACTTGGCCAACTTGGATGCAGGGGCGCCGGCACCAGGACGTCGTCTCCGACGTGCTGCGCGTCCTGGCTGCCGCCAGTGACGGCCCGGTAGCCACCGCTGAACTGCTGGCCGCCGCGAACGTCGAGGACCACGGCCACCTCGACCGGCTCCTCGCAGCTGGCCTCCTCCGCACCGGGACGGTGGAGCGTGCTCCCACCAGCTACCTGGAGCGCTACCACCGGGCGGTGTTCGACTACCCGTTCCACGACTACTACGACAAGGAGTGGCACGCCAAAGACGTCGCCACCATGGCGGAGTATCAGTCGGCGTGGGCCCCACCGCCACCGCTGACGGAGCGGGCAGGTGAGCCGATCGCGCTGCCGGAGGTCAGCCCGCACGACGCGGTTTCCCACCCCCCGGGTGGGGACCTCACGCCGCGCACGCTGGCCGCCGTGCTCCACCTGGCCCTGGCTCCGACGGGCTGGCGGACCGCTCCGGTCGTTGGCCCGCTGGCCCACCGGACCAGCCCGTCCGGCGGTGGACGTCATCCCACTGAGGTGGTGGTGCTGCTCTCCCGAGCGCTCGGCCATGTGCCTCCCGGCGCGTACCACTACGACAGCGGGCGACACGCGCTGACCCCGGCACCTGCCTACGCCGACCAGCTGAACACCATCGCCGGGCCGTGCGGCCTGCTGGTGATCTCGCACGTCGAGCGGGCGATGTGGCGGTACCGCGAGATCCGGTCCTTCCGCCCGATCTCGATCGACGCCGGCCACGTCGTGGAGACCCTGGCCCTGTTACTCGGACAACTCGGCCACGAGGTCACCGTCGGCCCCCCGCTGTGCGCCGAGCCCGTCGACCACGACGCCGTCACCGAGCCCGCCCTGGCGCTGCTCGTCGTGTCCGGTCACGCCACCTCCACGCCGCCGGCGCCGGCGCCGGCCGACGACGGCGCGTTCTGCACCAACCCGACCCTCCACCTCACATTCGACCGGGGTGGCCTCACGGCACATGTGGGCTGGCCGGAGCGGACCAGCACTCGCGTTTCCCTGTCGGAGCTGCAGGTGCTGGGCCACTGCCTGCCCTCCCGCCACGGTGACCGGGACACCTCGCCTACAGGTGTCCGCGCGGCCGTGCCGGAGGTGCCGCCCGAACGGCTGGAGCACCTGCGCACACGGCAAACGCTGCTGCCCCGTGAGGTGGGCCACCGGCTCGACCGCGGGGTCGGGCTTTGGGCGAAGTACGGCTGGTACCTGTCTCTGCTCGCTCACCTCGACATCCGGGCCGGCCACCGCCAGTCGGGGCGGGAGTTGGCCAGCCAGTCCCGACCTGTCCGGCTGACCGGGCTGGCTCCCGAGCGGCTGGTGGACAGCCTGCTCGCCCGCCGTACCTGTCGCGCGTTCTCCTCTGTCCCGGTCGCCAGGGAGGACGTCGAGTCCGTGCTCGGCGAGACAACCAGGGGTGCGGCCGAGGAGCTCATCCCCCTCGGCGCCGCCCTGCGGGTCGTCGTGGCACCGCTGGCCGTGGCGGGCCTGCCCACCGGCGCCGTCCACGAGTGGAATGTCGAGCGGGGGACGCTGGACCCGCTGGACATCACCGTCGGCCGGGACGTAGCCAGGGCCCTGACCATAGGGCAGGAGCCGATGTCGACAGCGGCGGTGGTGACCTGGTTCATGGCCCGGGTACCGCTCGACCGACCGGCAGGCTACGAGCTCACCCTGCTGAGCCTCGGCCGGCTGGGGCAGCGGATGTGCATCCTGGCGACCGATCGTGGCCTTGGGGTGTTCATGACGCCCGCCGTGTGCGACGCCGCGACGTTCGCCAAGCTGCGGATCCCCGACGGGGAGCGAACTCTGACCTACGCGCTTGGAATGGGGAACCGCCGTGGCGACCGTTGACTTCACCGGCACGCCCCCCGGCTTCGTGGTCGACGGCGTCGTGCTCGCACAGCTCGCTGCGGGAGAACCGCGGGTCGTCGCGTGGGACGGACAGCGGGACTGGCTCGCGTTTGTTCCTGCCGAGCTCGCCGCACGCGCGCAGGATGCCGGACCGCTGCGGGACGAGTCGCTCCGGGAGGTGGTGAACCGTGCCCGCACCCGGTGACGACTCGCTGCCCCACCGGCTCACAATCCGCATGTTGGGCGCTCACGTGCTGGTGCGCTGCCAGTTCGCCGACTGCCGCGACGGGATCGCCGAGTACTTCTCGTCCGCCGTTGAGGAACAACCCTGGCGGACGCCCGATGTCGTCGTGGACTGCACCTGGCGGACCGCCGACCGCTACCTGTTCCGGGCCCGCCCTGACGACCATCCCGACCCGGTGCTGGCCGGCGTCTGGGTGCACGCGTACCAGCAGCTGGCGGGCACGGAATGGCCGAGCAGGGACGCGCCCCTGCCACCGATGTCCGTGCCCCCTTTCCGCGACCGGTTCGTCGGACTGCACGCCGGCACGGTCCGCACCCCGGAGGGCGCGGGACTGTGCGTCGTCGGGGACAAGGGCGCCGGTAAGACCACGACCACTGTGGACCTGGTGAACGACCACGGTTGCGCGTTGCTCACCGACGAAGCGACCTTCGTGCACCGGCGGACCCGCATCGCCGAACCGTTCCCCCGTGCGGTGGGGGTGGCCGACCGTTACGACCGTGGCCGGCCGGTGAAGCGCCACCGCCCCGCCGACCAGGTGTGCCGTGCGGTGGCCGAGCAGCCGGTCCTGCTCTCCCGGCTGGTCTTCCTCCTGCCCGCGCCGGACATTGCCGGGGTGCGTGTCGAGGCCGTCTCGCCGTCCGACGCCTTCTGCCTGATGCTGCCGCACCAGTTCGCCGTGGGCGTCTCGGCCCACGAGGGGTTGGTGACGCTGCTGGAGCTGGCGCGTTCGGTGGACGCCGTCGTCGTGCGCTACTCCGGGTACGAGGCGTTGCGGACCGTGGCGGGGACGCTGGTCGGAATGGGTGCCGGGACCGGTTTGGCCATGCCGGCGGAGGTGACCGCTCATGGTTGAGGCCGTGTCCTGGTCGCTCGAACCGCTCACGCCGGATCGCGACATCCACCTGCGTGCGGAGATCGTGCCCGCACTCGACGAGCCGCGCCGCCGTGAACTCTGGTGGTGGGTGCGCCAGCGACACGTCCGCGACTATCCGGCGGTCAAGCCGGAGCCGGCGAGGGACTGGCCGCTGATCGCGTCCTTCCCCCTGGTCGACTACGTCCGCTCCCGGTCGGTCACCGACCAGAACGCCGACTGGCTCCTGGCCTGGTACCTCTACGTCCAGGTGCGCCCGCTGGAAGAGCGCGAGCGCGCGGTCCTGTCCTTCCCGTCGTCGCGGGTTCTCGCGGTCCACGGGTTGGTTCCGCTGCCGGCCTGGTCCGGCGAAACGGCGCTCGGCCGGGCGCTGCCGGAGCTTGGTGAACCATGAGCGACGCCGGCCCGCTCGCGGCGGCACCGCCACCGGTCGTTCCGCTGTCCACACGGCACCGGCTCGAGGCGGCCCTCTGGTTGTTCCGGTCGAGCTCGTTCATGCTCGCGGTACTGGCGGTGCCGCCCTGGCTGATCGCCGCGACGCCGCCCGGGACACCGCATCTGCTCGCACTTGTGGTCGCGGTCGCCGCGTTCGGTGGGTTCGTTCAGGTCGTCAACGACCTGCTCGACCGAACCGACGACGCTGTCACAGCGGCCTACCTGCCACTGCCGGCCCGGCTGGTCAGTGTGCGGCAGGCAGGAGCGGTCGCCGCGGTCGCCGGTGCGGTCGCCCTCATCGGTGTCGCCCTGGCCAGCACATCGCCGCTCCGGTTCGTCGGCGGGACCGGCGCGCTACTGGCCGTGACCGGCATGTTGGTGGCCTACTCGCGGCTGAAGAAGCGCCCGGTGCTCGGCCCGGTCACCCATGCGGCGATGACCACGGTGCTGTCGGCGGGCTGTTGGCTGTGCGCCGGTGCCGGCCGACCCCACCTCGCCGCGGCGGTGCTCGCGACCACCTTCCTGTTCGGAATGGCAGGCAACCTGAACTCGGGGCTCCGCGACGTGGACCAGGGTGGCGCGACCGAGCGGACGGTCGCGGTGCTGTGTGGGCCCGGCCCCACCCTGCTCCTCGTCGCCGCGGTGGACCTCCTGTGCCTCGTCCTCGTCGTGGTCCTCGCCGTGGCACTGAATAGTCCTTTGTGGATTGTTCTGCCGCTGGTCGCCGGTGCCGTCGGGTGGCGCGTGGTCGCGCTGACCCGCGTGCTGCCCCTGGCGACCCGGCACGGCCAGGACCGCGCCGAGCGGTTGACGAGCCTGAAGAACGCGTCGCTGTCCAGGATCGCCACCCAGCTCGCCCTGTACGCGGTGCTGTCGGTCCCTCTCGCGGTCGCCGTCGCGGCCGCGATCTGGCCGCTGTCCCGCCTTGACTCCGTTTACGCGCGCCGGATCGTGCGAGGCGAACTGGCCCGCACGGCGACCGCGTCGCCAACCGCACCGATGATCCGAACCGGGGAGAGCCGATGACGAGCGTTTCCGAGCCCGACCCCGCGGCCGCCACCTCCGCCGCCCCCAAGAAGGCGAGCAGCCTGTGGGCGGTGGCCACTGCCGAGCTGCGTGCCCGCGCCGATACGTGGCAGACCGACCCGGAGCGGTGGTCACAGCTCCCGGCCGAACTCGTCGCAACCGGCCCGATCCCGGGGGACGGCGCGGCCGAGTTGCGCCGGGTGGCCGCCGACCTCGTCCGGTGGAACCGGCTACCGCCACTGGACCCCCGCGAACGCAGCGCCTGGGTCCCGGTCGATCCCCCCGTCCCGGTCCGGTCCGGTCCGGCCTCGCCCATCCGGTCGCTCAAGCTCAAAGGCATCGGTCTCGGCACCACCGGAGGCCCCACCCAGCCGGCCGCCGAGCCGTACAACGACGCCCTCCGCCACGCCCACGTCGGCATCACCGACGACGGCGACTTCTGCCTCCGCTACTCGGAGCGCGCCCCGCTCGGCGGGATGTTCCTGGACCGCGCCCGGATGGAGTACGACAACGCCGCGCTCCTCCAGCGGGCCGGCTGCCCGAGCACGGTTCCGGTCGCCCTGTTCCGATACGAGTCGTTGGAGTGCCCCTGGCAGCCGGGCCGGCCGCTCGGCGTCGTCGTCTCCGGAGGGCCCACCGAAGAGCCGCTGCGGGCGTGCGGGCTGATGGTCGCCGACCCCGGCGATCCGACGATCTACGGAAGGGCGTGCGCGGAGATACTCCGGCTCTGGGGCCCCGACCGGGGTAGCGCCCTCCGTGCGGTGGCGTTCGAGGTCGGCCGCACCCTGCGCCAGTTCCACGAAGCCGGACTGTTCCGCCACAACGGCTACCCGACCAACTACCTGTTGGACCCGAGGACCCGGCGCATCTGCCTGCTGGACCTCGACTCCTCACTGCCGCTGGCCGAGTTCCCGGAGCCGCGCCGGGCCATGGAGATCCTTCGCGATGTCGCGGGTGCCGTGTTCAGCCTCGGGCTGATCTTCTTCGAGCCCTCGATCGCCGAGCGGTTCCCACCCGACGAGCTGGCCGCGACCGGACACTTCCAGCGGCTGCTCGACGGCTACTTCGGTGCCGCCGCCCTGCCGCCGGCGATACTGGACGCGTTCCTCGACCACGTGTTCGGCCGGTACGAGCAGCTCTATAGGCGGCGGCAGGAGATCCGCGACGCCCCCGACGGCGACGCCGTGCTGCGCGGGCTGTGGCCCGACAGGTGCTTCTGCTACCCCACGGTCGTCGCCGCCCTCGGAACGGCATACACCGAGTCCGCGCTGCACCGGAGGTTCCCGCTGCGGTTCCCGCCGGCGGAGCTCACCGCGCGTGCCCGGTCGTTCGTACGGCATGGGGCGCCGGCGGAATGGTGAGTGCCGCCACCGGGCCGTGGCGTGGCCGTTGGGGTCTGCTGACCGTGCTGGCGGCCTGCCAGTTCGTGCTCGTGCTGGACATGACCTTGGTCAACCTCGCGTTGGCACCGATCGCTACCGAACTCGGTGCCGCGCGGGGGGCGCTGACCGGGGTGGTGAACGCGTACACCGTGGCGTTCGGGGGACTGCTCCTGCTCGGCGGGCGGTGGGGCGATGTCTTCGGGCTCGCCCGAACCTGCCTCGCGGGGCTGGTGGTGTTCGGAATCTGTCGTCGGTCGGCTCCGGCCGACGGCTCCCACGACGCGACGGTTCGACCTCAAAGGAGGGCATGAACGTGACGACAGCCCAACGCCATCCCGGACCGCCTCCCGCCCACCCACCCGGTGCGGCGTCGATCGCCGGGAGCACGGTGCACCACATGTTCTCGAGCGGCCTGCGGGAGGACTACCGGGTCACCGTGGTGCCCCCGCGACAGTGGAGGCCCGCGACACCCGTGCTGTACGTGCTCGACGCGCACGCCTTTCTCGAGACGGCCGTCGGTGCGGCCCGGCTGCTAGGCAGCTTCGGCACCCTGCCGGACTGTCCCCAGGTCTGCGTGGTGGGAGTGGGACCCGCTACCGATGACTTCGGCGCCGCCATGCGGATCCGCGGCCGCGATCTGACCCCCACGGTGTGGCGGCAACCCAATCCCCGGAGACAGGGGTCGACCGAGTCCGGTGGGGCGGCGCGGTTCCTCGACTTCCTCACCGGCGACGTCATTCCGTGGGTGGAGGCCGAATACCCCGTCGATCCCATGCGGCGCACGCTGTTCGGTGCCTCGCTCGGTGGCCTGTTCGGCCTCTACACCCTGTTCCACCGGCCTCGTGCCTTCGCCGGTTACGTCCTGTCCAGCCCGGCGACGTGGTGGGACGACGGGTTGGTGCTGCGCTACGAACGGGCGTGGGCCGAACGGCACGACGACCTTCCCGCCCGCGTCTTCGTCGGGGTGGGCGAACTGGAGGAGGATCCGGAGCGCTACTGGCCACCGAGTATGGCCACCGCCGAGGAGTTGAGGCGGGCCCACATCGTCAGCACGGTCGAGACGTTGGCCGGCCGGTTGGCAGCGCGCGGCTACCCCGGGTTGCGGCTGCGCCAGCTGACCCTGGCGGGCCACCACCACCTGACTGCCGTCCCGGACGCGCTCATGCGTGGGCTGTTCTGGGTCTTTGTCGGTTCCGTACCGGCGGGAACCTGCCGGCCGATCCCCGGCACCGTGGAGTGATTTCCGTGGCTGACTCCTACTTCACCGACACCTCGGCGTTCCGCAGGGTGCACCGGGAGCGGTTCGTCGCCTTCGGCGGTCCCCGTGCGGTGCTGCTGCAGGGAGCACATCCGCTCGTCATGGCGGGTCTGGTCGGTCATTCCGACGATCTGGACAAGTTCCGGGCCCGGCTCATCCGGACGGCACGGATCATGGAAGTGATCGGCTTCGGATCGCGGAGGCGTGCCGATGAACTGCTGCGCACCATTCACGGAATGCACGCGAAGGTCCGCGGCAACCTGGACCGGGACGCCGGGCGCTTTCCCGAAGGGACCCGGTACGGCGCGCTGGCCCCCGAGCTCCAGCTGTGGGTGCTCTTCACCATGGCGGACTCGGCGATGCTGGCGCACACGTTGTTCGTGCGCCCGCTCGAACCGGCCGAGCAGCAGGCGTTCTGGGACGACTGGAAGCGGATCGGACTCCTGTTCGGTCTGCGTCGAACGGACCTGCCGGATACGATCGCCGACTTCCACGACTACCGGCGCGACATGCTCGACGGCGACCGGCTCCACGTCACCGATGCCGCGCGGCGCTGGATACCCCCGGCGGTCCTGGAGTTCCCGGCCCCGATGGTGTACAGACCGCTGTTGGCGGTGCACCGGTTCACCGCGGTCAGCCTGCTCCCGCCACGCATCCGCGCGGAGTACGGCCTCGATCGGATGCCCCGCCCGATCCGTTCAACTCTGCTGACCGTGCTGAGCCGCACGATCCGGTCGGTGCGCCCCGTTTTGCCGGAAACCATCCGGATCGCTCCGGACGCGCGGGGCGCGGTGGACGAGTCCGTCGAGCCCGGACGATCCGACGGGAACGAGAGCATGGCCGACCGGTTCACCAAGTCACTCGGCGCCTGACCCAGGGCCGGCTGCCGTTACGGCGCTCAGGAAACGGGGCGGCGATACCGAACCACCGGTATAGCCATCCCACCCACTCGGTGCGAGCCCCGGCCGCCAGTCGACTCGCTGTCGTCCAGCCACCGGTGGCGCTCGTAGAAGGCCCGCGAACGCACGTTGGCCGTGGCGACCCACAGGATGGCCTCGACGCATTCGCGGATTTCCAGGTGCCGGAGAGCGGCGCGGTGCAACTGCCCACCGGCGCCGTCACCCCACCGGCTCGGGTCGACGTAGAGGGCCACGACGGCGCCGACCCGAGGCGGCTCGGGCAGACCCGCCGGGGCGCGGACCAGGCAGTAGCCCACAACGCCCGGTCGGCCGTCGGTCCCCTCGGCGGCGAGGACGAGATCGGCCGGGTCCGGCTGGCGCAGCCGTTCGCGCCAGCGCTCGGCCCGCTGTCGCGGGTCCATCGCGGCGAGGTATCCCTCGTCCATGATGCCGCGGTAGGCTCGGCGCCACGCTCGCACGTTGACCTGGGCCAGCGCCTCGGCGTCGGCCTCCCGCGCGGGACGGATCATCCACCGCGTCGATCCCTCGTCCTCGGTCCGCAGGCGCACTCGTTCCACCCGTCAGTCGGTCTCCTCGGCCGTGTGCTGCAGTTGCGCCGGAAAGCTTGCTCGGAGAGTACGTCCAGACGCTGTTTGAGGAGAAGCCCGCCGACTCACCCGGCCGGGGTCAGGTTCAGGATCACCCCTGCATCTCGGACACCAGCAGTTGCGTCCGCCGATCGGCCATGCCGCTCTTACGAGCGGATGGCCTATGTGGTTGAGCCAATCTGTCCGACGTCGCACGGAACGAGAATCCCCACGGGGAGGACGAGATCATCGAGCGCTTATCCCGTGCTAGAGTCCGATCCCCCGGCTGGCCGTACGCGAACATCGGTGCGTCGCACCGTCAAGAGCACAGAACAACGCGCCCATTGTCGGCAAGTTCCTGGTGTAAACGCAGTACGCCCAACGGCTGTAGTAGCGCAAACGAGCGCGATGCGGTCTTCGGACGGGGAGCGGTATGGCGCATCGGGCCGAGTGCACGCTCGGTAGTGTTGGGGTGACTGCTGACAATATGCGCGCCACGGCGGCGTATCGGATGTTGACGAGGCGCGTGTTGTGCCGCTTCGCACTGTGGGGGTGAAATCGTGAGCATGCCAGGGGGTTTCGGCGCGCTCAGTGGTGATCCGGATGAGGCGATGGCCCGTGTCGACAGCTGGGCGCGGGGGTTCGCTGAGAAGGCGCAGCGGTACCAGGTGGCG
>NZ_FOKG01000039.1 GCF_900111885.1 Amycolatopsis marina | reverse complement strand
ACCGGCGTAGCCCCACCGCGATGGTGCCCTGTTGTGCGTGGTGGCGGAGCGAGGTGCACGCGGAGCGGAGCGAGGCCGATGACACCGGCGTAGCCGCACCGCACTTTTCCGGGAAAGTGCGGCCGGAGGTAGGTGACCGGGGCGGGGTTGTCGATCTAGTCTCGGGTGGCCGGGGACAATCGACAGCTGGGGGGGGGGGGGGGGGGGGGGGGGAACGATGTCCGACGTCGTCGCGCTGCCTCTGCGGGTGTTGTCCAAGCGGGTCCACGACCTCCGGCCAACACATTCAGGTGACCAAGTGAAAGGTGTGAGCGAGTGAACGAGGTCGACCGGCTGGCGGAAGAGTTCCTCGACGCGCAGTTCGCCGCGAATCCGCTGATCCCTTCGCTGTTCGGGCTGCCGGGAGATCACGCACGGCTCGCGGATCACACCGCTGCCGGTGCCCGCCGCAACCGGGAGACCTACCTTGACCTCGCCGCCAAGGCCGAGGCCGTCGACGCGGCCGCCGTCGACCACGAGCAGTCGGTGACGCGCGACGTGGTGATCCAGCAGGCTCACGCCGCGGTCGACCTGCTCGACTCCGGTCTCGTCGAGATCGCGGTGAGCGACGGACTGTCGGCCCCCATGCAGCAGTTGTTGCTCGAGCTGCCGGTCGTGGCGCTCGGCGATGAGGAACGGGCGCGGGGCTTTCTCGCCCGGCTGTCCGCCATCGGCAGCTACACCGACGAGGTGATCGAACGTCAGCGGGCAGCCGTGGCGAAGGGACTGGTGCCGGCGGATTTTCTCGTCGAAGCAGGGATCGCGTACGTGGACCGGTATCTCGCCGACCCCGAGGGCGACCCGCTTCTGCTGGAGCCCGAGATCGAGGTTGCCGGATTCGCCGCGGAACGGGACCGGCTGCTCGCGTCGGTGGTCCGGCCCGCCTACCTCCGCTACCGCGACTTTCTGGCCGACGAACTCAGGCCGAAGGCGATGCCCGCCGACCGGCCGGGTCTGTGCTGGCTCCCGGATGGCGAGAGCAGGTACGCCGCGCTGATCCGGGCACACACCACCACCGAGCGATCGGCCCAGGACCTGCACGACACCGGACTGGAGTTGATCGAACAGCTCGGCCGGGAGTACCGGGAGGTCGGAGGGCGCGTATTCGGCACCGACGACCTGGGCGAGATCTTCACTCGCCTCCGTACGGATCCGGACCTGCGCTGGCGGGACGGCGACGAGCTGCTCGAGGCCGCACGGGCGGCGATATCCAGGGCGGAAGTCTTGGCGCCGCAATGGTTCTCGAAGATCCCCGAGCAGTCCTGCGAGGTGCGCGCGGTACCGGAGGCCGAGGCCGACGGTGGCACCATCGCCTACTACTTCCCGCCCGCGCTCGACGGTTCCCGGCCAGGGACCTACTTCGCCAACATCTACCAGGCGCACGAGCGGTTCCGGCACACCAGCGAGGCAATCGCCTTCCACGAGGCCGTTCCTGGCCATCATTTCCAGCTCAGTACCGCGCTTGGGCTGACGGAGCTGCCGCTGCTGCGGCGGCTCGCCGACGTGAACTCCTACATCGAGGGCTGGGGGCTCTACGCCGAACGGCTCGCCGACGAGATGGGGCTCTACAGCGACGATGTCGCCAAGCTGGGCATGTTGACCCAGGATTCCATGCGGGCCGCGCGGCTGGTGGTGGACACCGGCCTGCACGCACTCGGCTGGAGCAGGCAGCAGGCGGTGGACTACCTCACCGCCAACGTGCCGATGGCCGCGGTGGAAATCGAGGCCGAGACGGACAGGTACACGGCCAATCCGGGGCAGGCGCTGTCATACATGGTGGGCAGGCTGGAAATCCAGCGGATGCGCGCGGATGCGGAGCGGGCACTCGGGGACAGGTTCGACATCCGCGGCTTCCACGACGTCGTTCTCGGCAGCGGCAACCTGCCACTGTCCGTTCTGGATGGTGTGGTGACGAACTGGGTTACCGAGCAGGGCTGACCGCCGGGGCAGGCGTGACGAGTGTTCGATCAGCCGGTGCCCGTCATTCGCGCGAACACCACCAGCTCGTTGACGTGCTCGCCGGGCAGCGAGTCGAACCTCGCGCCGCCGGTCACGAGGCGCAGTTCAGGGGAGCTGCCGGCGACCGCGGCGGTGCCGGCAGCGCGCGTCAGTCCGCCGGTGGCGTCGGGTCGAGTCTCCACGCGGTACACGGTGAAGTCCGCCGTGCTGCCGTCGTGCCGCGTGATGGTGACGACGTCGCCAGGTGAGAGTTCGGCCAACTGGTAGAACGCGCCCCGTTCGTGGGCGAACCGGATGTGCCCGGCGATCACGGAGACCCCAGGCTCGCCGGGTGTCCTGCTCTGGGTGAACCAGCCGACGGTTCCCGCGTTGCCGGGTACCTCCATCGCGCCGTAGGACGTCTGTCCGAGCTCGATGATCTTGTCCCGGTCGAGCCCGATGGCCGGAATCGAAAGTGTGCGCGGCGCAGAGGCGCCGAGCGCGCCGACCGCGAGGGGAGCCTTGCCTGCCGCTACCGTCGTAATACGCTGGTCGGCCTGCTTCGCCGTGGCCGGTGCCGCACGGGTGTCGGCGCTCGAGACGGTGCTCTTGCTGCCGGAGTTGACGAGGATGAGGCCGACGCCGGTCAGCACTCCGGCCATGGTGATCACGACCGCACCCGCGGCGGCCGCGAGCCGGATGAACTCTCTGCGACGACCCTCACCCACTCGATTCACCACCTGGTGTCGAGTGTCGGCGGAACGGAACCCGGAACAGGCATCTGCGGTCCCCTCGTGTCACGAACAGCGCTGGTCAGACCTGTGCCTCGCACTCACAACCACACAGGGCCGATACCTCCAGATCGCCCTAAAAGGGACATAGTGTTACTGGCATCCGAAGTTACTTGATATATTCACCCATTCGGGTTATCGGAACGTTACCTCTCGTCGCTGCTTCTGCTGTACGGGAATTCACGTTTCGTGGCCCCCCTCTCGGGGAACTCTGCGTCCCCGATGACGAGGTACGGAGGTGCGGCACTGTGCGGCGCGTGAATCAGGCG
This sequence comes from Amycolatopsis marina, assembly GCF_900111885.1. Taxonomy (GTDB): domain Bacteria; phylum Actinomycetota; class Actinomycetes; order Mycobacteriales; family Pseudonocardiaceae; genus Amycolatopsis; species Amycolatopsis marina. The sequence continues at coordinate 22,439 of NZ_FOKG01000039.1, read as the reverse complement.
GCTGGGTCGATGGTGGGTGTCCTGGACGTGGGGGCCTTCAGTGCTCGGCTGGTCGTGGTTCCACGAGGGGGCTCCCCGCTGGAGCCCGCGCTGACGCACAAGACCCGCCTGCGCCTGGACCGGGCGCTGGACTCCTCGGGCAGGCTGGGGCCGGAGGGTGTCCGCACCGTTGTCGAGGGCGTCCGGAACGCGAACAACGTGGCCGAGGCGCACGGCGTCCACGGTGTTTTCCCGTTCGCCACATCGTCCATTCGCGACGCCCGCAACGCTCGTGAGGTGCTCGCCACCGTCCGGGCCGCCACCGGAACGGAACTGCGCACCCTGTCGGGTACCTGCGAGGCCGAGCTCTCGTACCTCGCCGCTCGCCGCTGGTACGGCGCCGCGGCGGGCCCGCTGCTGGTGCTCGACATCGGCGGCGGAACGGTCGAGCTGGCGGCGGGCACCGGTGAGCGGGCCGAATTCGCCCGGTCACTGAAGCTCGGTGCCAGGGAGATGACCAGGACCTGGCTCGACACCGAGCGCCCTTCGGAGCTGCGGCTGGCCGCCCTGCGTGAGCACGCCCTCGAACGCGTGCGGGACGCGCTGGGAGAGGACGAGCAACTGCTGCGCGGATACCGCACCGTGGGCTGTTCGAAGGTGCTGCGGCAGTTGGCGCGGCTGGCAGGCGCGCGTCCCCAGCGAGAGGCGCCGACGAGTTCCCGGGACCTGCATCTGGACGAGCTGCGCAGGCAGATCCCGCGCCTGGCGACGCTGCCGCCCAACCGCAGGGCGGAGCTGCCGGGAATCTCCCGTAGCCGGGCACAACAGGCCGTGGCCGGCGCGGTCGTGGCCGAGGCGCTGCTGACCGTCTTCGGTGGTCCCGCGGCGATCTGTCCGTGGTCGACCACGCAGGGACTGTTGCTGGCACTGATGGAACAGCCGGATCTCAGCGTGACCACGAGTGGCTGGGCGGCGTGAACTCACGCGGGTATCAAGGAGATATGTACCCGAGCGACGAACGAGGACACGGCCAGGGTGCCGACGAGGCCGATCCTGCTGGGGACGGAGTGCCCGCCGTCCCCAGCACGGACGTGCCGACGCCCCCTGGCCGGGACATCGGCATCGGCAGGACCGAGGACGTCGGCCCACCGGCGAACACCGATGAGATCTCCCCGCCGCGCAAGCGCAAACGTGCTCCGGAGACCCCCGGCACCGTGGACGGCGAGGAGTCGGTCCCGGAACCACCGGACTGACGACGCACTCGGCAGCCACGCTGCCCAGCTGGTTCCGACGCGCTCTCAGTCGTGCGGAATCTGGCCTGCGTGCCGTCGAGTCGGCTCCAGTCCCGACGGCTGCGCGGGCCTCGGAAGTGGTTTCTGCTCGGGGATCGCCGCCACGACCTCGTCGCCGTCGAGGATCAGCGGTGTCCCGTAGTGGCTCAGTTTCAACGGGGGGCCCGACAGCAGCCGGTACACGGCTTCCGAGTGTCCGATCTGGACGGAAAACCTGCTGCCGCGTACGGACATCCGGAAGATGATGCCGGTCAGCTCACCCGGTAGCCGGGGCGCGAACGTCAGTTCGCCCCCGTGATCGCGCATACCGCCGAAGCCGGCGACCGTCGCGAGCCAGGCGCCCGCGAGCGAGGCCATGTGCAGGCCGTTGCGCACGTTGTCGTGCAGATCGTGCAGGTCGGTGAACGCGGCTTCGGCGAGATAGTCGTAGGCAAGATCGGGATGGCCCACCTCGGCAGCCAGCACCGCCTGGGTGCCCGCGGACAACGAGGAGTCGCGGACGGTCCGCGCCTCGTAGTAGGCGAAGTTGCGCCGCTTCTGCTCGACATCGAACGCGTCCCCGCAAATGTGCATCGCGAGGACGAGGTCGGCCTGCTTGATCACCTGTTTCCGGTAGAGGTCGAAGTACGGGTAGTTCAGCATGAGCGGGTAGTGGTCCGCGGGCGTGTTCGCGAAGTCCCAGTCGGCATGGCTGGTGAAGGACTCGGACTGGGGGTGCACCCCGAGCAGGTCGTCGTAGGGGATGTATATCGCGTCAGCGGCCTCCCGCCAGCGACGAATCTCCTCGCTGGACACATCGAACCCTGCCGCGATCTCCGGATAGCGCTCACAGGCCGAGGCCGCCGAGCGCAGGTTCCGCCGGGCCATCAGGTTGGTGTAGACGTTGTTGTCGGAGATGGCCGAGTACTCGTCGGGCCCGGTGACACCGTCGATACGAAACCCACCGTGCGCGTCATGGTGACCGAGAGACTCCCACAGCCGTGCGGTTTCCAGCAGCAGCTCGGTACCGACGTCCCGTTCGAAGTCCGTGTCGCCGGTGGCGTTCACGTAGCGCACCACGGCGTCAGCCACTGCCGCGTTCACGTGGAAGGCCGCCGTGCCCGCAGGCCAGTACGCCGAGCACTCGGCTCCGCTGATCGAACGCCACGGGAATGCCGCGCCGCGCAAACCCAGTTGCCGCGCCCTGTCCCGAGCTTTGTCCACTGTAGAATGTCGCCACTGCAGTGCGTCCCTCGCGGCTTCGGGCATGGTGTAGGTCAGCGCGGGCAGGACGAACATCTCGCTGTCCCAGAACGCATGACCGTCATAGCCGGGCCCGGTGAGCCCCTTGCCGGGAATGGCCCGGCTCTCGCCACGTGCCGCGGCCTGCAGAATGTGGAAGAGCGCGAACCTGACGGCCTGCTGCAGTTCCGGGTCGCCCTCGATCTCCACGTCCGCTGAGGCCCAGAACCGGTCGAGGAAGGTGCGTTGCTCGTTCAGCAGACCGTCCCATCCGGTCTGCATCGCCCCGGCCAGCGCGGCGTCCACCTGTGCGCGTACGGCGGGTGCGGAACGCTGCGCCGACCAGCCGTAGCCGAGGTACTTGGTCAGCCGCAGCCGCTGCCCGAGTGGCACGTCGACGGCGACGGTGAGTCTGGCGAGGTCGTCCTCCGCGGCGATCTGCGTGCGCATCCCGTCCGGGGCCTCGATCTCGTGGTCCATCGCGGCAGCCATCTTCAGGCCGGACGCCCTGGTGTGATGGACCAGCACCGCACGCAGGTCCTCGGCCACGGAGAACTCGGCCACCAACGGGGACTCCAGGGCGGCGGCGACCCGTGGGTCACCGGTCTCGGACACGATCGGTTCGTTGGCCAGCAGATCCGACTGCACCACGAGTTGCACGTCGTCGTCGAGTGGCTCGACCTCGTACCGGATCGCCGCCACCGCGCGCTGGGTGAACGAGACGAGTCGTTCCGTGTGGAGGCGAATCCGCCGTCCCGTCGGGGACGTCCACTCGGTGGTGCGCCGCAGTGTGCCGGAGCGGAAGTCCAGTACCCGTTCGTGCGTGTCGGCACTGCCGTAGCGCATGTCCAGCGGCTCGTCCTGCACGAGCACCCGAATGATCTTGCCGTCGGTGACGTTGACGACCGTCTCGCCGGCTTCGGGGTAGCCGTACCCGCCTTCGGCGTAGGGCAGCGCATGCTTTTCGTGGAAGCCGTTGAGGTAGCTGCCGGGAAGCCCGCTGGGCTCACCCTCGTCGAGGCTGCCGCGGAGTCCGATGTGGCCGTTGGACAGCGCGAACGTGGACTCGGTCCGGTGTAGCTGGTCGAGGGCGAGCCCGCGCCAGCGCAGTTCCCACGGTGCCGTCTCGTAGTTGTGCCTGCGCTCGCTCATGTCTACTGCCTCACTCGCCGGCGGGCTGCACATCGCTTGGTGCGGTGCCCGGTCTGGTCACGGTGCCGGTCGCTCATCCTCAGTCCTCCAGCAGTTCGGCGAGGTCGTCCACGACCACATCGGCTCCCTGTTCCCGCAGGGCGTCGGCCTGACCCGCACGGTTGACCCCGACGACATAGCCGAACGCACCATCCTTTCCGGCCCGTACCCCGGAGAGCGCGTCCTCGAACACCGCCGCGTCAGCGGGTTCGACGCCGAGCGCCCGCGCGCCCGCGAGGAACGAGTCCGGGGCGGGCTTGCCGCGCAGGCCCTCGTTCCGGATGGTCAGCCCGTCGATGCGAGCGTCGACGAACTCGGTGAGGCCGGCGTTCGCCAGCACCGTCTCGCCGTTGGCCGACGACGTGACCACCCCGATGGCAAGCCCGGCCGCCCTGACCGCGCGCAGATACCGGAGCGAGCCGGGAAATGCGTCGACGCCTCGCTCGGCGATCACCCGCATCAGCAGGGTGTTCTTGCGATTGCCGACCCCGTTCACGGTGTCGGCCTCGGGTGGGTCGTCCGGTGTGCCCTCGTCGAGTTCGATGCCCCGGGAGGTGAGGAATTCGCGCACCCCGTCGGCGCGCGGCCTGCCGTCCACGTAAGCGGCGTAGTCCTGCACGGTGAACTCGCGGAAGTCCTCCGGGCTCGCCGCCCGGTCGGTGAGGAAGGCGTCGAAGGTCTGCTTCCAGGCCTCCCGATGCAGGGCGGCTGTGGAGGTCAGTACCCCGTCGAGGTCGAAGAGACACGCCGTGATGTTTCCTGGCAAGCCGATCATGCCTCGTCACGCTAGTGGGCTACCCGCTTCCCCGCTACGCGCGCGGCCGTGGCCGGGGTTGTGCACCACCACGGTCCGGGGCGAAAGCGGCCGGTAGGCTCCGCCCATGTACGCCAAGGACTACGTGTCGGCACTGCGGCGCGACGGTGCGACGATGGCCCGCGCTGCCGGAGGGGCCCTGGATCGAGACGTTCCCGCCTGCCCCGGGTGGACGGTAGGCGACCTCGTCTGGCACACCGGCGAGGTGCACTTCTTCTGGCGGCAGATCGCGTCCGGCGCCCTCGCCGGGCCGGAGCACTACACCGAACCGGACCGTCCCGCGGACGAGGAACTGCTCGACTGGTTCAACTACGGCGTCGCGAACACCGCGTCGACGTTGGAGCGGCTGACGCCGGCGCAACCGATGTGGACGTGGGCACCGTCGCGTCAGGACGCGGGTTTCGTGCAGCGCCGGATGGCGCAGGAAACCGCCGTGCACTGCTGGGACATCCTGGCCGCGGTCGGTGAACCCGGACCGCTCGACCGGGAGATCGCGGTCGACGGCATCGACGAGTTCCTTGGGCACTTCCTGCCGGACCAGGCTCCGCAGGAGCTGGCGGGTGGCGTGCACCTGCATGCCACCGACGGCACGGGGGAATGGCTGATCCGAGCGGTGGACGGCGAATGGCTGGTCGAGCGGGCCCATGCGAAGGGGGCGGCGGCGGTTCGGGGCAGCGCTTCCGACCTGCTGCTCCTGCTGTGGCGGCGGATACGGCCGGATGCGGCTGCGATCGAGGTGCTCGGTGACGAAGACGTGTGCGCGTCGTTTCTCGGACTGGCCTCACTCGACTAGCCAGGAGCCGGCCGTCCGGTGCGCGTCGAGCAGAACCCGCACATGTTCCACGGCGAGGTCCAGCGGGCGGGTGGAGCGCCGTACCCGGCTCATCAGCAGTGCGCCCTCGATGTTGTTGATGATCGCCACGGCCAGCGCGGACGAGGTCTCTTCCTGGTAGCCGTGCTCGGCGAGCAGAGTCGTGAGCAGTGCGTGCCAGTCGGCAAAGGCTCGCTCGCACGCCTCGGTCAGCACGGGTGAGCGGCCGCTCATCTCCAGGGTGATGGTCGCGAGCGGACAGCCACTGCGGAACTCGTCCCTGACCAGTACCTGCCCTGCCTTGTCGAACCACCAGCGCACAGCTTCCGCAGGGGTGTCCGAGCGCTCGAACGCCCGCCGTACCGTGCGGCGCACGACGGCGGAGCCGAGATCCACCGCGGCCACCCCCAGTTCCTCCTTGCCGCCGGGGAAGTGATGGTAGGCCGAGCCCCACGGCGTACCCGCCTCCTCGACCAGACGGCGCCAGGAAGTCGCCGGGTAGCCCTCGGTGCGGAACAGGCGCAGCGCGGTGGTGATCATCCTGTCGCGAGTGGTGGGCTCGGTCACGGTCCTGATTCTAACCCCTTGACCAGGACGGTCGTCCTAGAGATAGTGACCCGCTAGGACGACCGTCCTAGTGGTCGTCGGAAAGCAGAGGTGTGCGGTGACGATCGACCGAGTCGAGCACGATGCCGGGGCGCGGGAGAAGACCATCAGCTGGCAGGACCCGATGCCGTCCGCCGCGCTGGCGCGGACCATGTCCGGGCTCCGTTACCTCACGGGGATCGCCGAGGGCGAGATTCCGCCGCCCCCGATCGCCGCGCACTTCGGTATGCGGTGGGTCAGCGTCGGCGACGGTGACGTCGTGCTGGCGTCGATCCCGGACGAATCGGTCTACAACCCGATCGGCACCGTGCACGGAGGTGTGGCCGCCACGATGCTCGACTCGGCGGTGGCGTGTGCCGTGCACTCGACCCTGGGGGCAGGGGTCGGCTACACGACCGTGGAGCTGAAAATCAGCTACCTGCGACCGATTCTCGCCTCTTCCGGGGAGATCCGTGCGCACGGCTGGGTGGTCAAGTCGGGTTCCCGGGTTGCCTTCGCCGAAGGTGACGTGCGGGACGCCGCGGGCACGGTACTGGCGACAGCGTCCAGCACGTGTCTGATTCTCGGCGCATGACCAGCGTGCCGGCCGCGACCGCGAGGAACCTCTGGATCCTGCTGGAGCCGGTACACGACGTCACCTACTTCACCCCGCAGGCGCGCGCCGCGCACGAGCGGGTGGGGCTGCGGGGATTCTGGCGCGGGTACGTGGCGATGCGCGCCGCGCCGCTGGGTCCGGTCGGACTCGCGCCGGTCACGGCGGTGTTCTACAACTTCGCGCCTGCGTTCCTGGCCCGGTCGCTGCCCGAGGTCTGGGAGATGGCTAGCCCGGCCGAGACGCTGCTCGCCCGTTCCGAAGGAGCGGTGGCCGCGCTCGAGGCGCATCTTCCCGGAGTCCGCCAGGAACCACAGTTGGGTGCCGCTGTGGACGTTCTGCACCGGATCGTCGACGAGGTGGACTGGGCGGGCAGGCCGCTGGGAGCCGCGAACGCGTCGCTACCCTGGCCCGATGACCCGTTGGCCGCCTTGTGGCACGGGGCGACAACCCTGCGGGAGCACCGCGGGGACGGGCACGTCGCGATTCTTGCCGCGGAGGGACTCGACGGACTCGAGGCCCACTCGCTGCGTGCTGCCGAGGACGGCAGCAGAGCCGTTATCGAACCCAGCCGAGGGTGGGCCGGGCACGAGTGGACGGCCGCGATCGAGCGCCTCGCCGACCGTGGGCTGCTCGAGACGAGCGGGGCGCTGACACCCGAGGGACGGTCGCTGCGCCGGCACATCGAACGGCGGACGGATGAACTGGCCGCAGCCCCGTATCTGGCCGTGTCCGATGCTCAACTGGGGCTGCTGGCCGAATTCCTGCGTCCGATCGCCCGCAGGCTGATCCCCGGCGCGATCCCGTTCCCCAACCCGGTCGGCGCCCCACTGCCGTAGTGCTCCTCCGGCGCGTGTCCCCGGGCGGTTCGCCTCAGCCTGTGGACACCCGTTGAGCCGGGACCTGGCGTACCCCCTCCTCTGGGGACAGTCCGAGCGCCGCGAGCAGGTCCGCGCAGTCCTGTGCGTCGGCGGCGGCTGAGGCAACGGCGCGTACCGCGCGGTGGCGCTGCTCAGGGCCGGGCTCGTCGCTGGCGGGCGCGATCGGGGTGGCGTGCTGGTCTCGTGTTCGCATGTGAATCTCCCCAACAGTCGATGTCCTGGTGCCTCCTTGTTCGCCAGGACTACCCACTGGGCCAACGAATCACACCGCCCGGGTAGTTCCTCCGCACCGGAGTCGCCGGTCACGTTCCACTGCTGTGCCACCCGTACGCACCGTTTCTGTCTGTCACCAGCCGGGTACTACCAGCAGGTACGCATTTCGCGGAAGGAGACTCCAGTGGACACCGACTCACTCATGACGTTCCTGGTGGTGGGCGTGATCCTGGTGGCAATCGACGGCTTCATCATCTACCGCAGCGGCCGCCGCTACCTCGGCGACGCCTACGGCGACGAGGGGGCCAGTTCCTCGATGAACCGGCTCGTCACCGTGCTGTTCCACCTGGTGGTGCTCGGTGTGCTGGCGCTGTTGTCGGTCGTGGACTTCGGTGGCAACTCCGTGCAGGCGGTCGTCGCCAAGCTCGGGGTGCTGCTGCTCGTACTGGCACTGGCGCACGCGATCACCATCGCGGTGCTCACCCGGATCCGCGAGAACCGGGAGTTCGAGACGGTCAACGCCCGGAGGAGCGCGGCCGCCGCGGCGCCCTACCACGACCCCACCCGGGATTCGCTGGTCAACGACCCTGTGGTGGCGCCGGTCCCCGGACAGGAAGGCCGCGATCCGCAGGTGAGTCCGGGGATCGAACACCGGCAGGACCGGCTCTGATCCGAGGCAGCCGAGCGATTGAGCCCGCGCGCCATCGGGTAGGCCGAATGTGGACCCAAGCTAGGAGGTGACGATGACTCACACGACCGAGAGGATGCGCCACGACGGCGAAGGAAGGCGGCGGTCGGCACCACAAACGTCACCGGAGGTGCGTGGGATGTCCGACATGTCGGACACGGACAACCGCACCGTCGCGCAGTTGGTCACCGATATGTCGGACCAGGTCAGCAGGCTGATCCGGGACGAGATGCGGCTGGCCACGGAGGAGATGCGCAGCAAGGGCAAGCGTGCCGGTATCGGCGCGGGCCTTGCCGGCGCCGCCGGAGTGACGGCGTTCCTGGGTGGCGCGACGCTCGTCGCCTGTGTCGTACTCGCGCTCGCACTGGTACTACCGGCATGGGCGTCCGCGCTGATCGTCGGTGCCGCGCTGCTGGCCGCGGCGAGCCTGATGGCTCTGGTGAGCCGGGCACAACTCAAGCGCGCCACCCCGCCGATGCCCCGAGAGGCGATGAGCGGGCTCGAACGCGACGTCGAGACGGTGAAGGAGGGCACGCGCCGATGAGCGAGAAGTCGACGGCCCAGTTTCCGCATAACGCCGAGCAGGCACGGGCCAACCGGGACCTGACTCGGCAGGAGCTGGGCGAGACGGTCGAGCAGCTCAGCCACAAGGCCGACGTTCCCGCCAGGGCGCGGGAGCGCGCCGAGCGGGGTGCGGAGCAGGTGCGGGACAGGGTTCCACAGCCGGTCGCGGCCAGGGCCCAGCAGGCCGCCGCCGTGGTGCGGCAGTACCCCCTGCCGGTCGCGGGCGCGGCGGTCGGTCTTTCACTGCTCGCGGTGAAGGGCGCGCGCCGGAAACGGCACTGAGCCACGCAGTGATCGGTAGGTGACTGTCCCGCACGGACAGTCCTGGAGGTGAGCACATGGCAGCCGGAAGCCAGGTGGACGAGGAACTGTGGGACGAGTTCCACCGCGTGGTGAACATGACCTCCCGGGAGCTGGAGGACTGGTTGCGCACCAGATCCGCCGAGCCGGACGAGGAGGCACTGCCGGATCAGGCGGGCACACCCACGGGCAGACATGTCCTCGCGATACTGCGCAAGCGCAGGGTCGACCTCGATGACGACGACGTCCGGGTGATGCGCAAGGTCGTGGACCAGGTACACGCCCAGCGACGCGACGACCTGGAGCCGACGGCCGGGCAGGCCAACTGGCGCCACCGGCTGATGACACTGGGCCATGATCCGTTGAAGCCCGCATGAGCCCGGTTCCCGCGGCGCCACCCGCCGCCGCCCGCACGCCGTTTCGCACGGCGCGGGCAGCGGCGGCTCGGTAAGGTCCATGGGCGTGATCTCCCGTGCTTCCCTTCGCCGGCGCTGGCCTCGGGAATGGCCGCTGCAGCCGCTGTCGGCGCAGCGCTGGAGCGAACAGGAGCCGACCTACCGCGACGCGCGCCCCTCGATCATCGAAGCGGCGACCAAACGGGCGCTCGCGCGACCGTCGGGCAACTGGTTCGTGTTCGCGGCCAGCAGGGACATCCGCTCGGACCGCCCCTATGGGGTGCACGTCGGTGGCATCGAGTTGGTGGCCTGGCGGGACCAGGAAGGACGGCTGTTCGTCGGGCCGGGCGCGTGCCCGCATCTCGGCGCCCCCATGGCGCAGGCGAAGGTCGAGTGCGGTGCGCTGGTCTGCCGCTGGCACGGGCTCACCCTCGGCCCGGAGGGTGGTTACGGCTGGAAACCGTTGCCCAGCCACGACGACGGCGTACTCGCCTGGGTCCGCCTCGACGGGCTCGGCAAGGAAGAGCCGTCGGACGCGCCGGTGGTCTCCTCGCGTCCACCCGCCGAGCGAGCGCTGGACGCGGTGGCCACCGTGGTCGGAGTCTGCGAACCCGAGGACGTCGTCGCCAACCGCCTCGACCCCTGGCACGGCGCCTGGTTCCACCCTTACTCCTTCACCCGGCTTCAGGTGGTCGAGGCGCCGAAGGACATTCACGTCACCGAGGACGAGGACCGGTTCCTGGTCGACGTGACGTTCCGGGTCGGCAAGGGCCTCGGTGTTCCCGTGCGGGCCGAGTTCACCTGTCCCGGTCCGCGAACCGTGGTGATGCGCATCCTGGAGGGCGAAGGGGCGGGCAGCGTCGTGGAGACCCATGCGACTCCGCTCGGCGCGGGCAGGGACGGCAGGCAGAGAACCGCGGTGATCGAGGCGACCGTGGCGGGGTCCGACCGGCCCGGCTTCGCCGTGGCACGTGCCGTGGCTCCCGCGCTGCGGCCGGTCATGCGCTGGACGGCCACCCGGCTCTGGCGGGACGACCTCGCCTACGCCGAGCGTCGTTACCTGCTGCGCAGCAGCGGCCGATAGCCTCGCCGGTCCGCCAGCAGCCGCAGCGGGGCCAGCCTGCCGGACGTCGGGACGGAGTACAACTCGTGCCCGGCGAGGCCCCACCGTGCGAGCAGGCAGTTCGCCGCGTGCCATCCGGTGGTCGCGGCCCGCTCCATCAGCGCGACCGGCAGGTCGATACGAATCCCGTCACCGGCCAGCACCACCCCGTCCTGCGGGGTGCGGACCTTCGGGCGTGCGGCGAAGTCACCGACTCCGAACATCGGGCAGTCCGAACGCCACTCGCTGAGATCGCCGACGATCCGCGCACCCGCGGTCTCCGGGTAGATCTCGCGCAGCCGCCGGAGCAGCCCGGCCGCGATCACCTCGTGATCGGCGGTCGCCGCGTAGGCGTGCAGTTCGACCACCGAGCCGCCGGTGCGCCCCGCCCATCGCGCCGCTTCCCCCTCGAACCTCTCGAGCACGCTGATGTTGTCCAGTGGTGGATGGCCACCCGTGCCGAGGAACGCGGGCCGGTCCCCGGCGACCGCGGTGTCCAACCACAATCTGCGCACCAGAAACCTCGGGGCGGAGCGGAGTCCTGCGACCGCCGCGCGCCACTCGGCCGTACCCAACCTCGGCGATCCCGCGACGATGTCCCTCAGCCCGCCGGCGTCGGTCGCCAGCACCACGCCGTCCACGGTGTCCGTCTCGGACCCCTGCTGGTCCTGGCACAGCCGGAAGCGGCCGTCGGCGAGAGGTTCGACCGAGCGGACGGCGGTTCCCGTCCGGATGCCGACGCCGTGCCCGGCGAGGTACTCGGCGAGTGGCGACCACAGGCTGGCCGGGAAGGTGTCCGAAGGGACGTCGAAGATGAGGCCTTCGCTGGAGCCGAGGAAGTAGATGTGGAACATCGTGGCCAGTTCGGCTGCGGACATCTCGTCGGGTGGCGCGAAGAAACTGCGGGAGAACACTTCGAAGGCCAGATGTCGTGCCGCCTCGGGGAAGTTGATGCGGCGCAGAAAGGACTCGGCGTCGATGCCGTCGAGCAGGCGGTAGGTCTCCGGGACCCGCACCGACGCGAGCGGCAGAGCCGCGCCCGCGTCCAGGCCGGTCAGGTCGCGCCAGTCGAAGGTGGGACTGCGCAGGGCGAACGCCAGCGCGTTCCACGGCGGTGTGCGTGGGAGCCCGCGAAAGGTGTCGCGGCGGCCATGCGCGTCCAGCAGTGGGTAGTCGTCCAGCGCCACCATGCGCCGCAGCTCCGGATCGGTGCGACGTAGCAAGGAACGCAGGTTGTAGTACTGCCGGAAGAACGCGTGGAAGCCGCGGCTCATCGTGACGGTTTCCCCGTCCGGCAGCCGGTCCTGCCAGCCGCCCACCCGGCCGCCGAGGTAGGCCTCCCGTTCGATCAGGCGCACCCGCACGCCGCGCTCGGCCAGTCCCGTCGCCGCACTGAGCCCGGCGATGCCGCCACCGACGACGGCGACGACCGGCCGGCTGGCGAGCGCCCCGGCGTCGAGGTGTCCTCGCGGAGCCAGGTGCCGTACCCGTCTGCGATCGGTCACCGCGACCGTTCCTCCGTATGCTCGGTGGAAGGCGCGGTGGCCAGGAACGTGTGGACGACGCCACGCTGCCAGCCGGTCATCGTCTCCGTGTGCACGCCGTCGAAGCCGGCGGTGTGCAGCCGCCGCTCGAAGTCCCGGACCCCGTCGAAAGCGAGGACACTGCGCCACAGGTGCCGGTAGAGCGTGGCGTCGCCGGTGCTCACCCGGCCCGCCGGGATGATCACGGTCCAGCAGACGGCGTTCCAGATCGCCGTCGCGGCGACGGAATCGCGGACCGAGTACTCGTGCACGGCCAGGTCGGCGCCGGGGCGCAGCAGGTCACGCAGCGCTCGCAACTGGGTGTCGGGATCGGCCAGGTTGCGCACCAGGTACGCAGCCAGGATCGCGTCGAACGGACCGGCCACCCCTGCGTCGGCGAGGTCCTCCACCCTGCTGTGCACGAACCGCACCGAGGAAGGCCACGGCTTGCGCCGTGCCACGGCGAGCATCTCGGCGGACGCGTCGATCGCGGTGATCCGGGCACGGGGCGCCACGGCGAGCAGGGCGGCGGTGGAGGCTCCGGTCCCGCAGCCCGCGTCGAGCAGGTGCAGGCCCGCACCCTGGTCGGGCAGGCGCACCCTGCGGGCCGAGAGGCGCAGGTGCGCGTGGTAGCCGGGATTGGCGCCGACCAGCCGGTCGTACGCCGCGGCGGCCGAGTCGAAGGCGCCGGGCACCTGTGCTCGGGGAAGTCCGGTCGATCTCACGCTCGCGCGTCCTCTCGTGCTTTCCGTCGTTGGCGTTCCCACAACAGGAGCACCAGGGTTACCAGGGAGAAGCCGAAGAGGAAGTCCTCGACGGGGATGTCCCACGGCCAGCGGAGGCCACTGTTGTGTGCGGGGTCGTAGATGACGATGGGCGCGCTGAGCTTGGTGAGCCAGCCATCCACCGGGATCTGGAAGCCGAGCACGATCGCCATGCTGATCCAGTAGGCGGGCCTGCGGAACAGACCGGTGCGCAACACGCCGAGTTCGATCGCGATGACGACCGGCACCGAGAGCAGTGCGGGCACGGTGTAGCCGATCACGCCCGTTCCCGTCCGCGCTCGCGCAGCACGCTCAGGATCCGGTCCACCGTCTCGTAGGTCAGCAGTGCGCAGATGGGGATGACCAGGAAGAACACCAGTTCCTCCAGTGGAATCCCGAACGGCAGGACGATTCCGGTGACGTATCGCGCGTTGAAGTCCCACACCTCGGCCGCGATCGCGATGGCGTCCCAGACCAGGAACACAGCGGCAGCGGGAAGCACGGCCTTCACGAACCACACCGGCCTGCGGTACACCCTGGCGCCCGCGATCTCCAACGGCAGCGTCACCAGCACACATGCGGCCATGACGAGCAGATACTGCAGCCGGTCCATCTCAGTGGCTGTCTGCGAACTCGGGTCCGCGATCGAGGCCGTCCAGTTGCGTCGCCTGCTCCGCGGCCCACGGACTGATCACCCATGGAGCCTCCCGTGCCAGACCCGCGAACGCGGGCCACGGGACCCAGCGCCACTCCGCGACCTCCTCGTCGGCAGGGGCCGGGATGCCCGCCACTCCCGCGACGTACACCGGGCACACCTCGTTCTCCACGGTGCCGTCGGCGGCCGTCGCGCGGTACCGGAAGTCCGGCAGCACACAGCGGACATCGGTCGCCTCGACGCCGAGTTCCTGGTGCACCCTGCGCCGCACCGCGTCCACGATGGCCTCACCAGGACCGGGATGGCCGCAACAGGAGTTGGTCCAGACACCGGGCCAGGTCCGCTTCGTCAGTGCCCTGCGGGTGACGAGCAGACGGCCTGCCTGGTCGAAGAGGTAGCACGAGAACGCCAGGTGCAGGGGGGTGTCGGTGTGGTGCACGGTGCGTTTGGGTGCGGTTCCGGCAGGTTCGCCCGCCTCGTCCAGCAGCACCACCTGTTCCTCGTTCTGCCGCTGGTTCACGCATGGCCTCCGATTCCTGCCGCAGGTGCGCGCCGGGTGGCCCGTGCCAGTGCGGCCCGCGCGAGCGCGCCGCTCGCCACGGTCAGCCGCCTGCCCGTGCCCACCCTGGCGCGCCGGGTAAACACATCGTGCTGGTTCTCTTCGATCAGGTCCAGGATCTCCGAGTACAGGGTCATGGCCGTCCCGACGCACGGACGGGAGACCGGATGCAGCATCGCGATACCGGGACGCGCCCTGCGATAGACCGCGCGGGTGGTGGCGATCTGGTCCGCCAGCGCCCGCCGCACGCGTGGGTCGGTGCGTCCTCGCTGCCTGCACCACAGCAGCAGCTCGCGATCGACGCCGAAGGCGGCCAGTTCGTCCTCGGGCAGGTAGACCCGGCCCCGATCGAGGTCCTCGGCGATATCGCGCAGGAAGTTGGTCAACTGGAACGCCATGCCGAGTGCCGCCGCGGGGCCCTTCGCCTCCTCATGGGACGTCACCGTACCCAGCACCGGCAGCACCTGCAGGCCGATGACCTCCGCCGAGCCGTGCACGTAGTCGTTCAGCGCGCTGCGGTCCTGGTATCCCCGGGTGGTGAGGTCCATCCGCATCGACCGCAGGAACGCGGTGAAGAGACGGTCCGGAATGCCGTAGCGGCGCGCGGTGTGCACCACGGCGGCGAGCACCGGGTCCTCGCTGTCCCCACGCCGGAGCCCGGCGAACAGCATGCGGCCCACCTCGTCGAGGCGGGCGGCGATCCGTTCGGGCTCGTCAGTGTTGTCCGGTTCGTCGACGATGTCGTCGGCCCATCTGGCGAAGCCGTACAGCGCGTGGATGGCGGGCCGCTGAGCGGGATAGAGCAGGCGCGTCGCGAGAAAGTAGGTACGGCCGTGCCTGGCGTGCAGCGTGCGGCACCTCAGGTAGGAGCGACGCAGACGCGGTTCGGTGATTCCCGCGGCGTCGAGTTCGGCACCGGTCATCGCAACCTCGATGTGTAGCACATGAACTCCTGATACCCAGGACACACCGAAGTGACGCGCGGCGAAAAAGCCGGAACGGCACCCGACGGTGCCGCCCGGCGTCTCAGTCGCGTTCCGGCGCTTCGTCGAACGGCGCCACGGCCGGATCGTCGTCCGCGGGCGGCTCGGGGTCGCGCCACTCCTCAGCGCGGCTCGGCCGGTTCGACTGCAACATGCCCTGCATCTCGGCCTTGAGCTGGTCGTCCTCGCGGGGACCGTGTTGATCGCTCTCGCGGTGCATCGTCACCTCCTGTGCCTTGTGTCGGGCGGCATACCCGGTGAGTCGCCGGGAAAACCCGGTTGGGCATCAGGGGGATGGGTATCCACGGCGACGAGGCGAACGTGTGCAGCAGGCATCGAAGGGAGCAGCCGATGAGGGCCGTCACCTGGCACGGCAAGCGGGACGTCCGGGTCGACACCGTCGACGATCCGCGGATTTCCGAGTCCAACGACGCGATCATCAAGGTGACATCAACTGCCATCTGCGGCTCGGACCTGCACCTGTACGAGGTGCTGGGTGGTTTTCTCGAGGAGGGCGACATCCTCGGGCACGAGCCGATGGGCATCGTGGAGGAGGTCGGCAAGGACGCGGGCGATCTGAAGCCGGGTGACCGGGTCGTGGTGCCGTTCAACATCGCCTGCGGGCACTGTTACATGTGCAACTCGGGGCTGCAGACACAGTGCGAGACCACCCAGGTGCGCGAGCAGAACAAGGGTGCGGCGCTGTTCGGCTATACCAAGCTCTACGGCCAGGTCCCCGGCGGGCAGGCCGAGTACCTGCGGGTCCCGCAGGCCCAGTACGGGCCGGTCAAGGTTCCCGAGGGTCCGCCGGACGAGCGTTTCCTCTACCTGTCCGACGTGGTGCCGACGGCCTGGCAGGCCGTGGAGTACGCGGCCATTCCGGAGGGCGGCAGCGTCGTGGTGTTCGGCCTCGGCCCGATCGGCCAGATGTGCTGCCGGGTTGCCCGCCACCGCGGTGCGGGGACGGTGATCGGCGTCGATCTCGTGGCGGAGCGGCTCATCCTCGCGGAACGCTATGGCGTGGTGACCCTCGACATCAGGGAACACAAGGACATCGCCGCCTCGATCAGGGAACTGACCGGGGGCCGCGGCGCCGACTCGGTGATCGACGCCGTCGGCATGGAAGCGCACGGCGCGCCGGTGGGCAAGCTGGCACATCAGATGGTGGGTCTGCTGCCGGGCAAGATCTCCGAGGCGGTGACCAAGCACGCGGCGATCGACCGGATGAGCGTGCTCTACCACTCCATCGACTCGGTCCGCAGGGGCGGCACGATCTCGTTGAGCGGGGTGTACGGCGGCAAGCTCGACCCGATCCCGATGATGGACCTGTTCGACAAGCAGATCCAGCTGCGCATGGGGCAGGCGAACGTGCGGAACTGGATCGACGACGTCATGCCGTTGCTGACCGGAACCGAGGACCCGCTGGGAGTCGAGGACCTCGCCACCCACTGGCTTCCGCTGGAGGACGCGCCGCGCGGGTACGAGATGTTCCAGCAGAAGCGGGACGGTGCGATCAAGGTGGTGCTGCAGCCACAGGCCTGAGGGCGCCCCGGCCGCGGCGGTGACATACTGCGGCGGTGATCGATGCCGGCCTGTACGAGGCGCTGCTGGAGCGCCTGCCGGAGATGGCGGACGAGGTCGCCGATCGGCTGGTCGCCGAGATTCCGCTGTACGACAAGCTCGCCGCAGGCTCGACGGGCGCTGTCACCGTCGACATCCGCAGGGTGGCCGAGCAGAACCTGCGCTTCTTCGTCCGGAGTTTTCGTGCGGGGCGTCTGCCGGAACCGGGTGAGCTGGCGGAGATCCGGTCGGCGGCGACCCTGCGCGCGGCGAAGGGAGTGCCGCTCGAAGCGGTGATCGCCGCGTACCACCTCGGTGCGCGCGTGGCGTGGGACGCGGTCATGGCGGACAAGGGCAGGCAGGACCTCGCGTGGATCGTCACGGCACAGGATCACCTGATCCGCTATCTGCAGGCTGTCGTCCCCGCCGTCGCGGCAGGGTACGAACAGCGGATCCCGGCCGAGAAGGAACCGAAGTAGCGGGCTACTCGGAGGTACCACTGGCGCGCTTGCGGGCATAGCTTCAGCACATGGACCTCGAGCTGCGGCACCTCAGGGTGATCTGCGCGGTCGCGGACACCGGAAGCGTGACGAAGGCGGCTGCCCGGCTCGGCCTGGCCCAACCCGCGCTTTCGGCGCAGCTGCACCGGATCGAACGGGCACTGGGCGGCGCGTTGTTCGAGCGGGACCGGCGTGGTGCGCGGCCGACCGCGCTGGGGGAGCTGGTGCTCGCACGGGCCAGGGTCCTACTGCCCGCCGTGCGTGGACTGCAGGACGACGTGTGCAGGATGACCGGATCGGGCGGCGGCCCCGACCACTGCCGGATCGGGGCGGTCAACACGCCCGTCCTCATCGGGCTGGTGCACCGGTTCAGCTCGGAGTTCCCGCAGGCTCAGGTGACCACGCTGACGTCGTGGTCGGTCGTCGAACTCGTCGGAACGCTGGTGGCGGGGCGGCTCGACTTCGTGGTGATCGGTCTGTGCGGCACCGCGGCGCCGCCGGAGGAAAGGGGACTGGCCTGGCGGACGGTCGGCGTCGACGCGGTGGGCGTGTTGTTACCCGAGGCCGACCCGCTCGCGAACGCAGCGGACGTCCGGTTGGCGGATCTGGCGGCGAAACGCTGGGCGGCGACGAGAGGTGAGGGCTGCTTCGGGGACTGTTTCGCCGCGGAATGCGCCAAGGCCGGATTCACTCCGCTGCCTGCCTACGAAACCGACATCGTCAGTTGTATCGCGTTGGCGCAGGAGGGATCGGCCGCGGTGCTGTGCAAGCCGACCCTGCCCCCGATGGCCGGCCTGCGCGCGCTCCCGCTGACGGGGGCCCCGTTGCGGTGGCGGCACCTGCTGGGCTGGCACGAGGAGTCGCCTGCCGCGCCGCTCGCCGCGAAGATGGCCGCCTACGCGGAGGAGGCGTTCGCCGAGGCGGTGCGCCGCAATCCCGGCTACGCGAAGTGGCTCGACCACAACGTGGGCGATATGGGGTAACTGGCATCTGGTGCGGTCGTGGAGGGGGGACCTAGCGTCTCTCGCAGAGGCGCGCGTGCTTCCCACATCCCTGCTCCCCTGCGAAGGAGAAGCGCCAATGCAACGAAGACTGTTGCGGCTTCTGCTGACGACGGTGCCCGCCGCGGCACTGGTCGTCACCACCCTGTCCCCGCCCGCCGTCGCGGCCCCTGCCGCCGAAACCGGTACCCCGAGCCCGTCCTCGCCCTCCATGCTCGCCGCACTGCAACGCGATCTCGGCCTGACCCCCGAGCAGGCCGAGACCCGCCTCGCCGCGGAGGCGCGCGCCGCGAAGATCGACCAGCATCTGCGCGCGGAGCTGGGCGACGCGCACGCCGGATCCTGGATGAACGACGCTGGCAGCCGCCTCGTCGTCGCCGTCACCGAAAGCGCCGATGTCGGGACCGTCCGGGAGGCGGGCGCCTTGGCCAAGGTCGTGACCCACGACGGTGCCGAACTGGATGCCGTCAAGGCGAAGCTCGACCGTCGTGCGGCCGCGGCGCCCGAGGGGGTGTCGTCCTGGTACGTGGACGTGATGTCCAACTCGGTGGTCGTGCTCGCCCACGGTTACGCCATCGGCTCCGCTGAGCGGTTCGTGGCCCGCAGCGGTGCGGCGGGCGACGCGGTGCGCGTCGTCGAGTCGACCGAGCGGCCACGGCCGCTCTACGACGTGCGCGGCGGCGACGCCTACTACATCAGCAGCGGATCGCGTTGTTCGATCGGATTCTCCGTCCAGGGCGGGTTCATCACCGCAGGACACTGCGGCAGCCGCGGTGCGACGACAACGGGAAGCAACCGGGTCGCGCAGGGCACCTTCCAGGGTTCGTCCTTCCCCGGCAACGACTACGCCTGGGTGCAGGTGAACTCGAACTGGACGCCCCGGCCGGTCGTGAACGACTACTCGGGTGGAACGGTGTCGGTGAAGGGCGCCAACGAGGCTCCGGTGAACGCCTCCGTGTGCCGCTCCGGTTCCACCACCGGCTGGCACTGCGGCCGGATCACCGCCCGCAATTCCTCGGTGACCTATCCGCAGGGCCGGGTCGACGGACTGATCCGGACGACGGTGTGCGCGGAGCCGGGTGACTCCGGCGGTTCGCTGGTCACCGCCGACCGCAACAATGCCCATGCGCAGGGTGTCACCTCGGGCGGCTCGGGCAACTGCAGTTCCGGTGGCACTACGTACTTCCAGCCGGTTCCCGAGATCCTCAGCACGTACGGTCTGCGGCTGCTGACCGAGGGTGGCGGCGACCCGGACCCGCCGGGTGACGCATGCGAGAACTACGAGTCCAGCTACACCGGATCGCTGTCCTCCGGCGCCAGGCAGTACCAGCCGGACGGTAGCTGGTACTACAGCGCGGGCTCGGGCACCCACGCCGGCTGCCTCGACGCGCCGAACGGCACGGACTTCGACCTGTACCTGCAGAAGTGGAGCGGAAGCGCCTGGAACACCGTGTCCGAGTCCACGAGCCCCGGCCCGGACGAGACCGTCAACTACAACGGCACGTCCGGTTACTACCGCTACCAGGTGCACGCCTACAGCGGATCCGGTGCCTACAGCTTGGGGGTGAACACACCGTGACCTAGCGAGGAGCCTGCCCCGGCGCGTGTCGCTCACGGCGCACGGACCGGGGCAGGCTCCGTGCGCTGGGTGCGCCGAGTACGCGTGAGATGCCCCTGGCCGCGGCGCGGACGACGGGGATGAGCAGCCGCGACTCGGTGCCCTCCGCGGGAACCACGACCGAGACCGCGGCGACCACCTCGTCGTCCGCGCCGCGAACGGGGGCGGCGACGGAAAGGACGTGCGGCTCGATCTGGCCGTCGCTGACCGCGAACCCGTCCCGTCTGACCGCGGCCAGTGTCACGCGGAGGAGTTCGGGCTCGGCGATGGTTCTGCGGCTGTAGCGGGTCAGCGGCCCGCGCAGCACGTCCTCCTGTACCTGGGAATCGGCGTGCGCCAGCAGCACCAGTCCGACGCCGGTGGCGTGCAGGGGGAGCCGGCCGCCGATGCGGGAGCTGACCTTGACCGCGTCCCGTCCGGAGATCCGCTCGAGGTAGACCACCTCGTGTCCGTCGAGGACCGCCAGTTGGGCGTGTTGGTGGGTGGCGGAGTAGAGGTCCTCGACGAACGGCAGTGCGCTGTCGCGGATGGTGACGCTGCGCGGGGCCAGGGAGCCGACTTCCCAGAGCCGCAGCCCGATCCGGTAGCGGCCGTCGGCGTCGCGTTCCAGCGCGCCCCAGCCGGTCAGCTCGCCCACCAGCCGGTGGGTGGTGGTCAGCGCCAGCCCCGTGTGCCTGCTGATGTCGGACAGGGTGAGCAACGGTGTGTCGGCGGAGAAGACGTCCAGGATGCCGAGGAGCCTGGCGCTGACGCTGTTCGGGGGAGTGCGTGCGGGGCGGGACAACGGGCCCACCTCCGGGTGGTCGGCTGAACGGGTCTTCCGTTGAGCGGAAGTCGGGTGTCGCGGTAGGGAGTGTGCCTTTCAGGATGAGACGCGGCAAGCCGCTGACGTCTTCGTGGAGGTTCACTCGTGCGTACCCAGGTCGCGATCATTGGTGCCGGGCCTGCCGGGCTGTTGTTGTCCCACCTGCTGCACCTGCGGGGAGTCGAGTCGGTGGTGCTGGAGACGCGCAGCCGGGAGTACGTGGAGAAGCGGGTGCGTGCCGGGGTGCTGGAGTATCCGACCACGGAGTTGTTGCGCGAGGTCGGCCTCGGGGAACGGATGGACGCCGAAGGTCTGGTGCACCACGGCATCTCGCTGCGGTTCGACGGTGCCGACCACCGCATCGGCTTCGACGACCTGCTGGGCAAGTCCATCACGGTGTACGGCCAGCAGGAGGTGGTGAAGGACCTGATCGCCGCGCGGTTGCGCGACGGCGGTGAGCTCCGCTTCGAGGTCAGTGAGACAACCGTGCACGATGTGAGTTCGGACCATCCGAGGGTGACGTTCACCGACGCGGCCGGAGTGGCCAGCGAGCTGGTCTGCGACGTGATCGCGGGATGCGACGGATTTCACGGGATCAGCAGGCCGTCGATCCCGGAGGCGGTGCTTACCGGGCACGAGCACATCTATCCGTTCGCCTGGCTCGGCATTCTGGCGAAGGCAGCGCCGGTACGGGACGAATTGGTGTACACCCGCAGCGAGCGGGGTTTCACGTTGTACAGCATGCGGTCGCCGGAGATCACCAGGCTTTACCTGCAAGTGTCGCCGGACACCGATCTGACGGAGTGGCCGGACGACCGGATCTGGGCAGAACTGCACGCGCGTATGGCGATCGACGGTGGTGAGCAGGTCAACGAGGGACCGTTGTTGGAGAAGAGTGTCACCCCGATGCGAAGCTTCGTGGCGTCGCCGATGCGTCACGGCAGGCTGTTCCTGGCAGGCGACGCGGCACATATCGTCCCGCCGACCGGGGCGAAGGGCATGAACCTTGCGATCGCCGACGTGAAGTTGCTGGCCGAGGCATTCACGGCGCTGTTGAAGGACAACAGGAGCGAACTGGTCGAGTCCTATTCGGATACAGCGCTGCGGCGGGTATGGCGAGCGGAGCATTTCTCCTGGTTCATGACATCGATGCTGCACCTGGACCCGGCAGCGGACGAGTTCCAGCGGCAGCTGCAACTGTCGCAATTGCGGTACACGGCGAGCAGCACCGCGGCGGCGACGAGCCTGGCGGAGAACTATGTGGGGCTGCCGTTCAGTTGACATTCGGCCGCGGCCGGAGCGGTTTGTGGAGTGGGCGGGGTCGTGTGGTGTGTCGTTGGCCGGTGGGTGTGGTGATGGTGAGGGTGTTGTCGCCTGGGTTGACGGTGTGGTGCCAGCCGGGTTGGTCTTTGAGGCGGTGGTGGGTTTTGCAGAGGCTGATGAGGCGTTTTTCGGTGGTGGTGCCGTGCTTGCGCCAGTCGTGGCTGTGGTCGAGTTCGCAGGACTGCGAGGGCCGGTAACACCCCGGTGTGCGGCACTCTCGATCCCGGATGCGGACGAACTCGTCGAGGGCGGCGGGGGGTCGGTAGCGGGTGCGGCCGAGGTCGATCGGGTGCCCGGTCATCGGGTCGGTGAGGATCCGGCGCCAGGTGGTGTTGGGTCCGGTGGCGATCTGGCGGGCCAACCACGCCGGGATGTAGCCGTGCCCGGTCATCTCGGCGGGCTCGTCGTCCAGCCTGAGCAATGTGGTGGCGGCGATGTAGACGAACACCTCCGCCCGCACGTTCCCCGACCCGGTGCCGGTGCCGGTGCCGTCACGCAG
>NZ_FOKG01000057.1 GCF_900111885.1 Amycolatopsis marina | reverse complement strand
TCCTAATCAGTTCTGGGAGTGAGCTATCCGGCACACTCCTGCTGGTAGCCGGCCGGCAGGTGAGCACTCTCGGTTCCTGGATTTCGAGTCCTGGTGAAAGACAGTGCCCCTGCCGGTAGGCCGGGAGAGTTGATCGCTGCTGGGATGTCGTGCCCCGCGTGAGGGTTGCGGGAAGCACTGCTTGATTAGGTCGCTGATGGTTCTCCCGCTGGCTGCACAGGGTGATCGGCATCGAGAGCGGGAGGACCGTTGCGACTGTTCGTGGGAGATGACTGGGCCGAGGACCATCACGACATCGAGCTGATGGACATGGCCGGACGTCGGCTGGCCAAGGCTCGCCTGCCCGAGGGCGTGGCGGGGATGGCCCGGTTGCACGCGATGCTCGGCGAGCAGCTCGGCGAGGCCGACGACGAGGACGTGGAGGTGCTGGTCGGGATCGAGACCGACCGGGGTCCGTGGGTGGCGGCCCTGGTCGCCGCTGGGTACACGGTGCTGGCGGTTAACCCGTTGCAGGCGGCCAGGTTCCGGGACCGGCTGGGGGTCTCGGGTGCCAAGAGCGATGCTGGTGACGCGCACGTGCTGGCGGACATGGTCCGCACCCACGCCCACGAGCTGCGCCCGGTCGCCGGGGACAGCACCGAGGCCGAGGCGGTCAAGGTCGTGGCCCGTACCCACAAGACGCTGATCTGGGAACGCACCCGCCACACCCAGCGGCTGCGGCACGCGCTGCGCGACTACTTCCCGGCCGCGCTGATCGCCTTCGAGGACCTGGACGCCGCCGACACCCTCGAACTGCTGGCCAAAGCGCCCACTCCGGCTCAGGCCGCCCGGCTCACGACCGCACAGATCAGCGGCGCATTGAAACGCGCACGCCGCAAGAATGTGGCCGAGAAAGCGGTGGCCGTCCAGGCCGCGCTGCGGGCCGAGCACCTGGGCCAGCCCGAGATCCTGACCAGCGCCTATGCCGCCTCGGTCCAGGCGTTGATCGCGGTCCTGACCGTGCTGAACACTCAGGTGAAGGCCTTGCAAAGGCAGGTGGAGACCCATTTTGGGCAGCACCCGGCCGCTGAGATCATCCTGTCCCAGCCTGGTCTGGGGCCGGTGCTCGGCGCCCGGGTGCTCGCAGAGTTCGGCGACGACTCCGCCCGTTACATCAGCGCCAAGGCCCGCAAGAACTACGCCGGAACGTCCCCGATCACCCGCGCGTCGGGCAGGAAGAAGGTCGCTCTGGCCCGGTTCGTGCATAACGACCGGCTGATCGACGCGCTGATGACCCAGGCGTTCGCCGCGCTGAAAGCCTCGCCCGGAGCACGGGCCTACTACGACCGGCAGCGCGCCCGCGGGGCCGGGCACAACGCCGCCCTGCGTCAGTTGGCGAACCGGCTGGTGGGCATCCTGCACGGCTGCCTCAAAACCGGCACCCTCTACGACGAGACGACCGCCTGGTCGCATCACGCCGAGAACGTTGCGGCTTGACATTTCAGCTCCTGGGATGTCTTTCAC
>NZ_FOKG01000028.1 GCF_900111885.1 Amycolatopsis marina | reverse complement strand
CGCACACCTTTCTTCAGGAACCCGGTGTCGTCCACGATCAGCACGCCGCCCGGCTCGCCGAGATGCTCGACCACGTAGTCCCGCACGTCGTCACGCACCCCGTCGATGTCCCAGTCCGCCCAGCGCAACAACCGCTGCATCCCATCCGGAGACACCTCACCGGACTGCTCCGCCAGTGTCCAGCCGTTCTTCCGCTCCAACCCCGCGACCAGCCCGGACACATACTCCCGAGCCCGGCCCCGCGGCTCCGACCGCCTGAACCGTCCCGCGATCCGATCATGAACCCGATCCAGCTGCCCCATCACCACATCGACCACCACAACGATGATCTACCACACGACGACCAACTGCCGTTGCAGTACTAGTTCTGCGCCGACCTCTGAGCAGGCTGCTAACAGGGGGCGTTGTACGGACGTTCAAGGCAGGACCTTCTGGCCTGGAGATCGAGTACTTCGACGATAAGATCGACGAAGCTCGCGGCGAGTTAGCCGATGCAAAGGCAGGCGAGGACACAGCTACCGACGACTTTATGTACGAGATGAAGCAGCTCGCCCAGGTGTCACCGCGTGCCGCAATACTTGAAAGTTTCGCTCGACTAGAGAAAACTCTAAGAGAAATTGTGGAAATGGGTCCGGAAAACGAAAAGGGACGCCACTTTACCTCAGCGCGAGAGCTTGCTCGCCGGGCGGCCGATCAGGGCTTCCTCACACCGTCGGAGTTATCTGCTTTCGACGACGTGTCTGTCCTGAGGAATACCGTTGCACATCGTCGCGATACAGACATTGATACAGATCGAGCATTAGAATACACGGCCCTTGTACGTCAGTTGATCATCGCACTCGCCCTCGCCAAGGGCCGGACTATTGCCGACGGCCCAATCACGTAGTTAGTCACTATAAACACGCCAAAATAGAGCGTTGAAGCCACGATCGAAAGACTCGTGGAGTCGGCACAATAAAGTGCCGCTTTTAATTAAACTCACTGCGGGACAAAGCTCCCCGCTTGAACGGATTTTCAGATCACCGCGATTTCAACCGTTGACTTATTAACAGTCTTCGAAGTTGTCGCCGGACATTTCCGACTCCTAGACCAGCAAAGGCGTTGGGCAGAAGTGGCCCTGGTGCATAAATGCCGACCATCGTATTGATTGGCGCAAGGGTCCGGCCAACCGCAGCGATCGGCCGCGATCGTGGGCAACGGGAGGACGAGTCGTCCGAAGTCGTCCGCGAGCTGCGGTGCATAGTCGTCAGTTGTCGCTTCCGTGGACCAGCGACCGATCGTTCATACACTTCGTGCCCGCCCAGAGGCAGGCATCGGCAGGGCAAGCACGCACTTTGTAACGTTTCGGTATATGCGTGTCTCCAAATGGGCTGTTTCTCGGTATTGCCCGACGAAACCGACAGCCGCGCATGCGGGCGTTGTACTGCTCACGGAGGCCGTGATCATGATCGACCGTTCGGGTCCCATCCCTCTGCACAACCAGAACTCCGTCCACGGCTTCGGTGACGCCGTTCCGGCTACGCCGGGATCGTCGTCGCCGATCCCTGACTCTGACGCAGCGGTAACGAACCCCGGTAGTGCCGCCGTCGACGGCGAGGCTCGGCCGCCGTGCCCGCAGCTTCTCTACACCCCCGGCGAGGCGGGTGAGCTTCTCGCCGTGAAGGAATCCTGGCTACGGCGCCAAGCGGGGCTGCGCGCGATTCCGTGCACGTTGTTGGGTAAGCACTTGCGTTTCTCGCGGGCCGACCTGGAAGAGATCGCCGCCGCGGGCCACCGTCCCGGCGGTACGCGCCCACGCCGTAGCGGCAGACGGACACACCGGCCGCACCGGTTGTGAGTCGCGGCAACCAACGAGTCTCTTTCCTTGCATGAAAGAGGTTTTCCGTGGAGTTGGGTTGCTCTCTGTCGGTAGTGGAGCGTCCCTGGACGTTGTTGTGATCGTGACCCCCTCACCATTGCGAAAGAGTTCACCATGCCCTGGGCAGAACAATCGGCAGACACCACGTGGCGCGTGCGGTATCGGCGCGACGACGGCACCATCGGCTCAATTTCCGGCTTCCCCACCGACACCGCAGCGAACGACCACATCGCCGACATGGAGGTCGCGCAACGTCACGGAACCTGGATCGATCCGGCCGCGGGGAGGATCACCGTTGCCGCCTGGGCGCCGGACTGGCTCGCCTCACTCGACATCGATCAGCGCACCGAGGAGAACTACCGCAGCTTCCTCACCAAACACATCCTGCCCCGCTGGGGCACCACCGCGCTGGCCGACATCACCAACCTGACAGTCCGCACCTGGGAGAAACACCTCCGCGCCTCCGGGCTGGCGAAGACCACCGTCGACAGCATCATCAAATGCTTCTCCCTCACCCTCGGCGACGCCGCCGACGAAAAACTCATCGCCGCCAACCCCATCCACGCCCGCCGCCGCGGCCGTCGCCGCCGCGCCCACCGCACACCACGCAAAGTCTGGGCCGAACCCGCCGAAGTCCTCCGCATCGCCGACCAGATCGCCCGGATCTACGCCCCCGCCGGCGCCGTCCTGTTCATCACCGCGGCCTGGACCGGCGCCCGCTGGGGCGAACTCGCCGGACTGCAACGCCACCACCTGCACCTCGTTGACGACGACACCGGATTCCTCGTCGTCGACCCCGACCACGGCGCACTGCACGAACCCAACCGGGGCCCGCTCTACCTCGGACCACCCAAAACCGAAGAATCCGCCCGCACCATCACCCTGCCCCCATTCCTCATACCCCTGCTCCGCACCCACCTAGGCACCAACACCCACCCGCACGTGTTCGTCACCCCGAACCAAGAACTACACCGCCGCAGCAACTTCAGCCGCCGCGCCGTCCGCCCCGCCGCCGACGGCAACACCCACATCCCCAACCCCACCCACCGACTCCACCCCATCAAACCCGGCCTGACCTTCCACGGACTACGCCACAGCCACAAAACCTGGCTCATCGACGACGGCGTCCCCGAAATCGCCCAAGCCCTCCGCCTCGGCCACGTCCTCGCCGACAAAGTCCAACAGACCTACTCCCACGTCGCCACCGCCGTCGAACAACGACTCCTCACCGGCCTCCAAACCCGCTGGAACAAAGCCATCGCCGACAACACCACCCCACCCGAAGACACCACCTGGCGCACAACCACCTGACGAGAACTACTGGGACAGCCTTAAGGCAGGCTTCGGCCCGCTCGCGGTCGGAGGTGGGCAGCATCAACGCCGGGCTTGCAATGCCTGGAACACACCGTGCCCCCTGGGCGGGAGGAAGACGAGACTGCTGATGAGCTGACGGCCCACCGGAGAGTGGCGTGAGAACTGATCCATCGGCCGCTGGCATACTTCCTCTCCACTACTGCGGATACCTCCCAATCGGCGTCGTGGCCCGCGACGGACGGCCTCACATGGGTCACTAAAGACTCGAGCCGCCCCATCTGCACCGTCACGCCTTCCTGACGGTGCAGGCGTCAGTTAGGAGTCGTGCCACGGGAGTGAGTCGTAGGTGGCAATCTGCTTATCGATGTGCGTACGGACCTTCCTGGCCAGCTTGTCCGCGTCGTGGGTAGTCGCGCCGAAGGTCCGCTTGCGGCCCTGATGCACGGTGTCCCACTCCGAACGTTTGCTCTGACGCGTGGTGGAGCCCTGTTCGTGGCTCCCGAACCCCTTCAACACGCTGTTCCAGACGGGCTGATACCCCACCCGGAGCCCATTCTCCCCGAGATCAGCGTGCACATCGGGCATGAGCAGGAGTCGCACCGCGAACTCCACCTGGTCGAGCCCCTCGCAATGCTCGATCGAGCGCCGATGCTCCCGAATCCGACTCCGCAGTGGCCTCAGCTCACGCTTACTGACACCGGTGGCACTGACATGCGATCGAGCTTGGCCGGCGTACACCGGAATCTTGTAGTGGGCGAGCTTGCCGTATAGGGGGTGCGTCCGGCCGACGTAGTAAATCGCGTACAAGCCGCTCCCGTTGAACGTAGGAACCGGGTCCTTCAACGAGAGCAACGGTTGCCGCTCGAACTGGCCACAGATGATGGCCTCTAGCTGTGTGGTCGACAACGGGTCAAAGTAGGCGGGTACGAAGGCGTCTGACACTAGGACAGCGTATCGAGGGCTTCTGACGACTCAACGCATCATCAAGTCGCGGTATGGTCGCCGCATGCCGAATTCAAACTTGAGGCGCACTCCCGCTGCCTCGGTGGATCCGGTCGTCAGCTCACGGATGAGCAAGGTCCGTAGCCGAGATACAAAGCCCGAACTGCGGCTGAGGTCCGCCCTGCACAAGCGTGGCTTCCGTTACCGCGTTGGTGTTCGCCCCGTACGCTCTCTACGTCGTACTGCGGACATCGTCTTCGGTCCCGCACGCGTAGCCGTCATGGTCGACGGATGTTTCTGGCACGGCTGTCCCGAGCACTATCGACCATCGTCGGTAAACGCCCACTGGTGGCGCACCAAGATCGAGGCCAATATCCGCCGTGACCGAGAGACCGATGGCGCACTACGGCAGGCGGACTGGCTCGTCGTGCGGATTTGGGAGCACGAACCGGTCGAGGTAGCCGTCGAACGCGTCGTCGAGGCGGTCGCCCGGCGACGTCCGCGCCCGCGGCTTTAGCGACCTTATGGGGCAACGCGACAGTGCTGACCGGTAGTTCAGCGCGTGTTGACCGACGGTTTCAGCGCGTTGGCGACCGCTTGAGCGAACACCTTGCCGAGCAGAACCGGCACGGCGTTACCCAACTGGCGCATTTGCTCACCTCGTGGACCGGCGAGCCGCCAACTGTCGGGGAACGTCATGACCCGGGCCGTCTCCCGAACGGTCATGTAGCGGTGAGTGCCGTCGTCCCTGAGCATGACCGACTCTCCGCCAGGCACGCCATGCACACCGGCCTTTACCGTCTTGGCCGGGCGGTCGAGCAGGTTAGGAGTGTGGCCTTTGTAGATGCGTGCGCCGGGCCACCCGATGTGGTGTTCGATGGGGCCTGTTTGCTCCCCCTCGATCGGTTCGGGTAAACCGGCGATCGCTTGGCGCAAAGTTCGCCAGGGACTCTTCTCAAGATCCTCCGGAGCGAACTTGGCGTTCTCACGCATCGCGATGACCTCGGGCTTCGGCTTACGGCCGACAACGTCCCAGTAATCGCCGTTTCGTTGATCCCGCACGAGCGAGGCCTCAGAGTATCGTCGCTCAGGCGGTTCCCACGAGACATTGAGGTCCTTGCGAAACGCGACGATGATCACCCTCTGCCGAACCTGCGGAACGCCATAGTCGGCAGCGTTGACCGGTATCGGATACACGTCGTAGTACTCGTCCAGATTACGAGTAGGTTCACCAAGCCGCCGCAGGCGACGATCATGGACTTCCCAATCCTCGCTGCTCTTCCGCTTGACGAACGGAGCACCCAATTCGCGAAGGATGTAGTCGAAGTACGGCCTGAACGAGGGACGCATCAGACCACGCACGTTCTCGCAGATGATGGCACGCGGACGGACCTCGCGGACGACGCGGAACAACTCCGGAAACATGTTCCGCTCGTCCTCATCGCCCTTGTGAACCCCGCCAAGGCTGAACGGCTGGCAGGGTGGCCCTCCAGCGACGACATCGACCTTGCCCGCGACCTCCTTAAGGGCGACCGCGACCTCATCCAGGCGGACATCACCCTGGATTAACGGCCACCTGTCGACGAGGGAAGTGGGCAACGACGAGCCCGGCTTCCACGCCATCGCCCGGTTCTCAAGCAATGTCTCGCATGCACGTGGTGAATACTCGTTGCAGAGCAGATGCCGGAACCCGACCTCGTGCATGGCCTGCGCGAGACCTCCACCACCAGTGAACAGCTCAACGCTGGTACCGGTTTCTATGGCCGGAGCGAACGGTTCATGGCCCCCAGCTGTCTCGACCAGGGCAGATTGGGTAGTGGACGGCCGCATAACGTGGACATTACCGGAGCCCCCGTTAGCGCCCCGCAGACACGCCGTCGAACATTCGTTCGCTTGGGCTGGCCCTCAGCGATGGCCGAGGAGTGCGACGTCAGGGACTTTGATCTGTAGTCTCGGGCACACGAGTCGAGGTGACGATCTAGGGGGCGACCCGTGCCGTACAACGCGGACTTCAGGCTGAGCATCACCCGTGCCCTGCGGGACCAGCTTGCAGACTCGATCGAAGCACTCAGTCCTGCAGCGCTCACGAGCTCCAACATCGGCAATCTCGACGCCCGTCCCGGTGTCTACCAGCTGTACCACTATGGCGACTTGGTCTACATCGGCAAGGCCGACGGATCGCTCCCCTCCCGTCTGCGCGAACATCATGTGAAGATCTTGGGACGAACCAAGATCTCCCTTCAGGACATGTCGTTCACCTGCCTGTACGTCGAGGAAGACCTGTCCGCAGTCGCTCCCGAAACCTTGCTCATTCAGCGCCATCGCGGTGCTGGCGAGGTGCCGTGGAACTACAACGGTTTCGGCAATCACGACCCTGGCAAACAGCGAGACACGACGACCGTCCGGGGCGATCATTTCGACGCCCTCTACCCGATCGATCTGCGCTTTCCGTGCGGACAAGTTGAGATGATCTCGCCTACTGTCCGCGACGTGCTTACGCACTTACGAAGCTCGCTTCCCTACACCTTCCGTCACGAAGGCAACCGTCAAGCCGTTGCGCGCCAGCCCGCCGAGTTTGGACTGCCGTGCCCGTTGCCCAACCGGAACCACACGACCGCCGACGACCTGTTCTCCGCTCTCGCCGCCGCCCTTCCGCCAGGCTGGCAAATCACGGCGTTACCGGGCTACGTCATTATGTACAAAGAGCAGAGGGCATACGCCAGCACGCTTCAAACCTACCGCAGTTGATAGCCCAGCGCGAAATAGAAGCGGCGCGGCGAACTCCCAGATGTTGAAATCAGTCACTCGTTCGCGTCGGTCGCCCTCAGCGACACCGTGGACGTGGTCAGTGCGGTGAACGGTGCGGCGGAGGTGGCGGCAGCGGTGAGGAACGCGAGATTCCGCGACAGGTAAAGCTGCAGTTGCACTCAAATTCCGCAGGCGACAGTCGAGACCGCAACGAAGCTCCTGCCTTGACCATCTCGACCAGGGAATGGCGGACGACGTCCTGCCGCCGGTCCCAACGGCGCGGCGGTGCTGCGCCGGGGGTGCACATTCAGCGCTTCCAGCCACTCCAACTGGGCTAGTTCTACCTCGAACCACCCAAAGCCGAGGAATCCTACGCATAGCAACTTCAACCGCCGCGCCATCCGCCGAAAAAACTCGGCATGACCACCCGTTCGGACGACCGAGGTGGAGCAGTTCTGGTGACCCCATTTCACACGGAACCCCACAGTGCTCCAGTTTTGCTCCACCTACTGAACAGTAACTGAAGGGCGGTCCACAATGGATGAAATTTCGGGGCTCCTAAAAACAACGCCTGGCCTGCGAAAATACGCAGGCCAGGCGATCATGAAAGTTGTGGAGCTAAGGGGACTCGAACCCCTGACCCCCTCACTGCCAGTGAGGTGCGCTACCAGCTGCGCCATAGCCCCGAACGCGGGGTAACCCCGCATCTCGTAGGTACCTACCGTACAGCACCTCGACACGGTGTCAGGAAGGGGGGTCCGAGGTCCAGCGCTCGGAGCGCAGCGAGGCCGGAGCTGGGGAGCCCGGGTCGTAATCGTCGCCGCCGGAGGTAGTCGCGGAAGCCCCGGGAGCACTGAGGACGCCGGGGCCGAGCTGCGCATACGCCCGGCATACCGCGGACGAACCCGTCCCAACAGAGCTGGGTGTGTGGGTCAGCGCTGCGCGGAGGCAGTCAACCGGTCCAGCCACTGCGGGTCGGAGAAGTCCACGATCTCGCCGCCGGAAACCACTGTCGGCGTGCCGAACCCCTTGTTGCCGCCGCCGAAGTCCTGCTCGAGAGCCGGGTCGTTCTTGACCTGCTCCATCTTCGCGGTCAACTGCTGGTCGTACGTGCCGTTGTTGACACAGTCGGCGAAGGTGTCAGCGGTTATTCCGAGGTCCCGCCCGAGCTGGATCAGCTGCTGCTTGTCGTAGCCGCGCTTCCCCTCCTCGGGCTGACTCGCGAACAGGCTGTCGTGATATGCCCGGAACTGTCCTTCATCCGCGGCGCACAACGCGGCGTTGGCCGAGTCGAGAGAGTAGCCAGCGGGGTCCGACCGCTCGACGAGCATCGGCAGCATGTGCGTGCGGACCTTCAGTTCGCCCGCAGCCACCTTCTGCTCGATCTGGTCGCCGTAGGTCTGCTCGAACTGTGCGCAAACAGGGCACAGGAAATCGGCGTAGACGTCGATCGTGGTGGGCGCGTCCTGCTCACCGGACACGACGGTGACGCCATCGCGCTCCACCGGGTACTCGGCACCCGGCTCCACCGCGGTCGGAATCGCCTCCCCTTCCGTCGCGTTCTTCGACGCGTTGGTCCACAGCACGCCGCCGATCACGGCACCGGCCAGCAGCACCACACCGACCACCACCGCGACGACCTTCTTCATGTCACCGCCACCCCTGGCCTGCGCGACGGCCTTACCGCCCGACGACTGCTGCTGCCGCCGCTTGCGCGCGTTGCGTTCCGCTCCACCCACTGTTCAGGTCCCTTTCGCTTCGTCCACACTGTCCTTGAGCGACAGCTCCACGTCCTCATCGCGGGTCCGACCGCGGCCCCGGCCGAGCCAGCCGTCGGCAGAGAACAGCGTCCGAGGGCGGATCATCAGCCACACCGCGAGCAGGAGGAAGCCCGTGTCCCGCGCGATCTCCTGTGGGTAGCGCGTCTCACCGGCCTCGACCTGACCACCGCCGCCGAAGCAACCACAGTCGATCGTCAGTCCGCGCGCCCACGACTGGACCACTGCGGCGATGAACACCAGGAGCACGATCGCCGAGAGAACGGCCGTCGCCCTGGTGAGAATCCCGGCCAGCAGCAGCACGCCCAGCACGAGCTCGAGCAGCGGCATCGACGTCGCGACCACGCCGATCAGGCTCTCGGGCAGGACGTCGTACGCCTGCACGGCAAGGTAGGTCTGTCCGGGGTCGGCGAGCTTCAGCCAGCCGGACACCAGCCACACGGCCGCGAGGCCGAGCCGGACGAGCAGACCGGCGACATCGAGCAGGCGCTGGGACGGTCGTCGCACGCGCCCTAGGCTAGTCACGGACCCTGAGAGAACTGTGAGCGACCTGGAGTGACATGCGGCTGTCCCGCCTGGCAGGAGCGCTGGCACTGCTCTGCGCGGCCTCGGTGCCGTCCGCCTGCACGGGATCCGACGCCGCGCCGGACTCGTTGGTCACCCGTGCCGACGAGCGGGGCGCACTGACCGTCGGCATCCGATTCGACCAGCCGGGCCTGTCCGAGCGAACCCTTGACGGCCGGTTCGTCGGCTTCGACGTCGACGTCGCGAAATACATCGCGGGGGAGCTCGGCGTGGACGCCGAGGACATCACCTGGAAGGAGACCACGGCGTCACGTCGCGAGACCGACATCACGTCGGGTGCGGTCGACCTCGTCGTCGCCACCTACTCCATCACCGACGCGCGTGAGCAGCAGGTTGCCTTCGCCGGCCCGTACTTCCACACCGGGCAGGACCTGCTGGTCCGGCTGACCTCATCCGAAATCACCGGACCGGACACTCTGGACGGCCGGAAGCTGTGCGCTGTCACCAAGTCGACATCCGCGCAGCAGGTGAAGGAGCGCTTCTCCAGGGCTGTCGAACTGATCGAGTACCCGCGTTACCCCGACTGCGTCACAGCGTTGCTCGCGGGTCAGGTCGACGCGGTCACCACCGACGCCGTGATCCTCGCGGGCTACGCCGCGCAGAACCCGGAGCTGTTGAAGGTCGTCGGCGAGCCGTTCTCGACCGAGCGGTACGGCGTCGGCCTGCGCAAGGGCGACACGGACGGCGTAGCGAGGATCAACGAGGCCATCCAGAAGATGATCGACACCGGTACCTGGGACGAGTCCCTCGTCCGCAACATCGGGCCATCTGGTTATGCCCTTCCGCCGCCTCCGGAGGTCACCCAGCGGTGAAGGTCGAACTCCCGGATCTCCCGGTACGGTCCGTGCTCGGCGACCTCGACACGGCACTCACAGGGCACGGCAGCGCGGTACTCGTGGCCCCGCCTGGAACCGGCAAGACAACCGTGGTCCCGCTGCACCTCGCATTGACCACTCTCCCCGAGTCGGGTCGCGTCGTGGTCGCCGAACCCCGGCGGCTTGCCGCGCGTGCCGCCGCGGCAAGAATGGCCGACCTGCTGGGTGAGCCGGTGGGCCGCACTGTCGGCTACTCGATCCGGGGCGAGCGCAAGGTGTCGGCCGCGACCCGGATCGAGGTGGTGACCTCGGGATTACTCGTGCGCAGGGTGCAGGTGGATCCGGAGTTGCCGGGTGTTTCCACCGTACTGCTCGACGAGTGCCACGAGCGGCACCTGGACGCCGACCTGCTGCTCGCGCTGCTGTTGGACGTACGTGCGGGGCTGCGCGACGACCTGCGGCTGCTGGCCGCGTCGGCGACGGTGGCGGCGGAGCGACTCGGGGCCCTGCTCGGCTCGGCTCCCGTGGTGACCGCCCACGCCCGGACGTATCCCATCGACATCGTCCATACCGCTCCCGCCAGAGGTGAGCGGGTCGAGCAGCATGTTGCCAGGACCATTCGGGCAGCACTATCCGAAGCCGAGGGTGACATACTCGCGTTCCTGCCGGGCGTCGGGGAGATCTCCCGGGTGCGGGGACTGCTTTCCGGCTGGTCCGAAGTGGACGTACTACCGCTGCATGGGCGGCTATCCACCGCCAAACAGGACGCGGCCCTGCGTAAGGGACCGCGCAGGCGGGTCGTGCTCGCGACGGCGGTTGCCGAGTCCAGCCTGACTGTCCCTGGAGTCCGCATTGTGGTCGACTCGGGCAAGGCCAGGGTGCCGAGAGTCGACCATCGCAGGGGACTTCCCGGCCTGGCGACGGTCCGCGTCTCGGCCGCGGTGGCGGACCAGCGGGCCGGCCGGGCCGGGCGGGAGGGTCCCGGCAAGGCCTACCGCTGCTGGCCCCGGAATGAGCACGCCGCGCTACCCGCTTTCGGCGAGCCCGAGATCCGCACCGCCGAACTGTCCCGGCTGGCTCTGGAACTGGCCTGCTGGTCCACACCGGACGGAAGCGGGCTGTCCTGGTGGGACTCGCCGCCCGCGGGGCCGCTGGCGGCAGGGCAGGAACTCCTGCGGCTGCTGGGCGCTACGGACACGCGCGGTGAAGTCACCGAACGAGGACGCCGGATGGCGGCACTCGGTCTGCACCCGAGGCTGGCCAGGGCATTGCTCGACGGCGCGGCGTCCACGGGCGCACGACACGCGGCCGAGGTCGTGGCTCTGCTGGACGCGGGGGCGACGCTCACGGATATCGATGCCGAACTGCGCAGGCTGCGCGACGCCGCCGACCCGGCCGCACGGCGCTGGCGCGCGGACGTCCAAAAGCTGGCCGGCCTGGTGAGCACGGACTCTCGTGATGGCGATCCTGATGCGGCACTGGTCGTCGCGCTCGCGCATCCCGAACGACTCGCGCGGAGACGATCCCCTGATTCCTCCGTGTACCTGCTCGCAGGCGGCACCGCGGCGGAGTTGCCCGCGGGCAGCGGGCTGGGCGACTCGGAGTGGCTGGCCGTCGCCGAGGCCACCCGCGATCCGGGGCGGGCGCATGGCGTGATCCGGCTGGCGGCGCGTGCGGACGAACAGCTGGCCGTACGGGCGGCGCAGGAACTGGTGTCCGATGTGGAGGAAGTCAGTTGGTCGGGTGGCGACGTGGTGGCCAGGGCGGTCCGCAGGATCGGGGCGATCACCCTCACCGAACGCCCGCTACGGAAACCGGATCCGGCGCTGGTGCGCTCGGCGTTGGTCGAAGGCCTCCGAGTCGAAGGCCTTGGCCTGCTGCGGTGGACGGAGGCCGCGACGAGCCTACGGTCCCGGTTGGCGTTCCTGCACGCCAAGCTGGGTGCGCCATGGCCGCCGATGGATGACGCCGCGTTGTTGGCCGCGGCCGATGCCTGGCTGGAGCCGGAACTGTCCCGCGCCACCCGGCGTGCCGATCTCGGCCGGATCGATGCGGGCAACGTGCTGCGCAGACTGCTGCCCTGGCCCGAGGCGTCCCGGCTGGAGGAGCTGGCACCGGAGCGGATCACTGTCCCCACCGGCTCGCGCATTCGCGTCGACTACTCCAGTGACGAACCGGTGCTGGCAGTGAAGCTGCAGGAGACGTTCGGCTGGCTGACCACGCCGCGTATCGCGGACGGCCGGGTCGCGGTGGTCCTGCATCTGCTGTCGCCGGCGGGCCGACCGGCAGCCGTTACCGCCGACCTCGACTCGTTCTGGCGCAATGGCTATCAGCAGGTGCGTGCCGACCTACGCGGCCGGTACCCGAAGCACAGCTGGCCGGAGGACCCACTGGCACCGGAGGTGAAACCGAGGCGACGCCCGTAGCGTCGGCACGGAATGAGCATCTTGACATCGAGCGTGATCGAGGTTTCGCAGTTGTCCATATGACTGGACCATCGTTCGACGTGCGAGGGTTTCTCCGCGAGTCATCGCATACGGCCAGCGTGGCGACCACCGCGAAGTCCGGCAGACCAGCCCTGGCGACCAGCGAAGTAGCAGTGCTGGTGTCGACGTTCGACCCGCCGACCGATGTCCGGCAGTTTCGAGCGGTCGGCCCGGCCCGGGTCGAGAAGCGGGACCTAGCCAAGGTCCGGCGTATCTACGAACGCTACA
This sequence comes from Amycolatopsis marina, assembly GCF_900111885.1. Taxonomy (GTDB): domain Bacteria; phylum Actinomycetota; class Actinomycetes; order Mycobacteriales; family Pseudonocardiaceae; genus Amycolatopsis; species Amycolatopsis marina. Next base: position 58,336 of record NZ_FOKG01000028.1, on the reverse strand, counting down.
TACCGGACTGGACGGACTATTGGGAATCACACGCGGCGTCCGCCGACTGCCAGTTGTGGTCAATGGTTCCCAGCAGCGGGATGGCAGTGGCCTTCCCCAACCTGGACAACGGCCCGACCTATCGATGGTCCAACCCGGCACACCTTTTCTGCTGATGATCAGAGCGGTGGTGGCCGGAGGGGTTTGTGGAGGCGGGGTGGTCGGGTGGTGTGTTGGTGGCTGGTGGGTGTGGTGATGGTGAGGGTGTTGTCGCCTGGGTTGACGGTGTAGTTCCAGCCGGGTTGGTCTTTGAGGCGGTGGTGGGTTTTGCAGAGGCTGATGAGGCGCTTCTCGGTGGTGGTGCCATGCTTGTGCCAGTCGAGGCTGTGGTCGAGCTCGCACGATTGCGAGGGCCGGTAACACCCCGGGTGCGCGGCATTCTCGGTCACGGATGCGGACGAATTCGTCCAGCGGTGCGGTGGGGCGATAGCGGGTGCGGCCGAGGTCGATCGGGTGCCCGGTGATCGGGTCGGTGAGGATGCGCCGCCAGGTCGTGTTGGGTCCGGTCGCGATCTGGCGGGCCAACCACGCCGGGATGTACCCGTGCCCGGTCATCTCGGCAGGCTCGTGGTCCAGTTCGAGGAGGGTGGTGGCGGCGACGTACACGAACACCTCCGCCCGCGCAGCCCCGGACCCGGTGCCGTCACGCAGGCACAGCTTGCCGAAGAGGTCGGCGCGGAGTTGGTCGAGGGTGGCGGTGGCGCCCGCGTGCCGTAACCGTCGGGCTTCGCGGTCGATGCGGGCGTAGATCGAGGTGGCTGTTTCGGTCGGGAGGTCGGCGATCAGGGTGGCCATGCCCTCGCCCTGCTGCACCAACTGCACGGATCGTTCCGCCCGCCGCCGAGCCACCCGCTTCGCATACCCGTCCGGGTCGACCTGGGCGACGACATGGTGTGCCGCCCGCCGCAACTGCGTCGGATCCTTCCCCGCCAACCGCTGCGACAACCGCTCATCGGCAAGCCGCGCGAGATCATCCGACAGACACCCGGTGACATCGGCGATCTTCGACGCCTTATAGCCGTCCACCACCCCCGCCCGCATCGCCGCCAGGGTGTGCGGCAGCCGGGTTGTCAACGCCACTGCCAACGACACCATCCGCTCCGCCGCACGCGGCGTAACCGATAACGCCAGCGCGACTTCCTGCGCCACATCCCGGGAGGTCCCCGGTGACGTGGACACCAGCTCGGCGATATCACACAGTTGCCGTGCCTCCATTCTGGACCGAGTCCGCTCCACAGACTGCAACCGCGCAACAAGTGTCGATCTTCGCCGGGACAACCCCGGCACCACCACGTTTCCCCCTGAACTAGTCACCCCACAATTGTATGGAGGGGGTCCGACAAAAACTGGCGCGGCGGTCCCGTTCCCTGGGTAATTGTCGCTGCCAGCCACCCCGAAAGGGTGATGCGTGGAGCGACAATTGTGCAGGGCGCGCCGAAGGCGAGCCCGAAACCCCACCACCCCACCCCCGAAAACGCGCACAAACCGCAAACACCCGCGCACAAACCGCAAACTCGGGCCCGGAAACTGCCAAGTCGGGCTAGTGGAGGTAGTGGCGTTGGGGTGGGGTTGGGAGTTCGCGGGCGAGGCGATCCTCGTCCGCCTCGTCGTCCTCCTCGTGCAGGCCGAGTTGCACGGCTTTGCGAATCTGCTCACGGTTCTCACGGACGACGTGCGCGAAGAAGTCGTCGATGCGCGGGTCGGTAAGCACCTCGAGAGTAACCCGCATAACTGTGTCCACGACGGACTGGACGATCTCGTCGTGGAAGGGGAGGCGGGAGAACCGGCCAGCCTGTGGATCCTCGCGCAGCTTCTCGGTGACGATCGAGCGCAGCATCTCGCGGTTCTCCCCAAGAGAACGGGCGAGATTCTCCGGGTAGTTTCCGGTTTCGAGCACTTTTACGACCTCGTCCATCACGGCGATCGTGATGGGCTTCTTGATCGCCAGGACGATCGGCCGCGACAGCTTCTCGACGAGTCGCTGGGTGACCTTCTCCCCGAAGGTCCGGTCGGCGGTGCGCGCGAGTCGTGTCAGCACAACGATGATTCGCAGCAACCGGAACCCCCGCAGCGCGGGATGGGCGATCGGGATCATCCCCAGGATCTCGTACCAGTTGCGCAGCGGAAACCCGCGCTCCCACCGGGTAGCGCGCCAGCGGAAGAGGAACTCGATCAGGAACACGCCGCAGATCGAGGTGTCGATGACGAACACGGTGTACTCGGTTTCGACACTGACGTCGGCGAACGTCACGTACGCGAGCAGTCCGACGGAGAAGACAGCCAGCAGGAGCATCGCGACGTCCAAGGCGACGAGACGGCGCTGGCGGGGTGCGTTCCGGCTGGCAGTCATGGCCGCATTCTGCCGGTGGACCTCGGTGCTCGCCTGGCCAGCCCCTGACGAAAGTCGGGTCGGACCGGTGGCGATCGTGCGCTGCACGGCCGTGTGGACGGTTTCTACCGTGAGTTCACCGATCTACCGAAGGAGACTCATGATCACGCTTCGGGCATTGACGAAGCAATACGGCGAGAAGACCGTTGTCGATGGACTCAGCACCGAGATCGCGCCGGGCGCGGTCACCGGCTTCCTCGGCCCCAACGGTGCGGGCAAGTCGACGACCATGCGGATGGTGCTCGGGCTGGACCATCCGACTTCCGGCGCGGCACTCGTGCGCGGCAAGCCCTACTCGGAGTTGCGTCACCCGTTGCGCGAGGTCGGAGCCCTGCTGGAGGCCAAGGCGCTACACCCGGGTCGTAGCGCGGGCAAGCACCTGCTGGCGATGGCCCGCAGCAACGGTATCGCCGAGCGCAGGGTGGAGGACGTGCTCGCAGCGGTCGGCCTCACCGACGTCGCGGGCAAGCGGGCGGGCTCGTTCTCCCTCGGGATGGGACAACGTCTCGGCATCGCGGGCGCGCTGCTCGGCGATCCTGCCGTGCTGATGTTCGACGAGCCGGTCAACGGCCTCGACCCCGACGGCGTCCGCTGGGTGCGCGAACTGATGCGCTCACTGGCGGCGGAGGGCAGAACCGTGTTCGTCTCCAGCCATCTGATGAGCGAGATGCAGCTGACCGCGGACCGGCTCGTCGTGATTGGGAAGGGCCGGCTGCTCGCTGACGCCTCGATCGACGAGTTCATCGCCCGCAACTCCACCCAGTCCGTGCGGGTCCGGCTGCCGGACGACGGCGACCGACGAGCACTCGCCGACCGGCTGCGGGCGAACGAGGTAACCATGGAGCAAGTGAGCGGGAATGAACTGCACGTGCGCGGGGTCGACGTCGATTACGTCGGTGATCTGGCGCACCAGCTGGGGGTCCGCTTGCACGGCCTGACGACGCACACCGCCTCTCTGGAACAGGCCTATGTGGAACTGACCGCCGGTTCGGTCGAGTACGGCGCCCCTTCCGGGCAGAAAGTAGGAGTTTGATCCATGACCACGCTCACCGTTCCCGACACCGGGCACACCACTGGCGGCGGACTGCACGGAGCGATCGCCGCCGAGTGGACGAAACTCTGGTCGGTGCGCTCCACCTGGTGGAGCCTCACCGCCTCGGTCGTCCTGACACTCGGCTACACCGTGCTGACCGCCATATCCGTACGGGTGCAGGCGGACGACGGCAGTGAAGCCCTGCAGATGGGTGCGCCGGAGATCGCGGCGAGCGCGGTCTTCTACCTGGCGCAGTTCACCGTGCTCGCGTGGGCCACGATGACCATCGCCGGTGAGTACGGCACGGGCAGCATCCGCTCGACGCTGCAGTGGGTCCCGGTCCGCACACGCATGTTGCTGGCGAAGTTGACCGTGCTCGCCCCGATCCTGTGCGTGCTGGGAGTTGTCCTTGGCGCTACCAGCACCGGCCTCGCGGCCCTGACCATGGGCGGCGCCGGCACGCCGTCCGATTTCGGCGACGCGGTCGAGATGTCGCTCGCGATCGCCGTCTACTGCGCCCTGCTCGGCGCGCTCACCCTGGGCATCGGCACCGCGCTGCGCAGCGTCGCGGGCACGATCACGATGACCTTCATGCTGTTGCTCGTGGTACCGATGCTGCTGGCAGCCATCGGGCTGCGCGCGGCGGGTGACTATCTGCCCGGGCTGGCAGGCCTGAACCTCATGTTCGGCCAGGACGGGATCAATCCGATCACCGGAATGCCGTCCCCCTACCCGCAGGCGGTCGCCCTTGTGGTCCTGGCTGCCTGGGCGCTGCTGGCGCTGGGTGTCGGCGCCACGCTGCTGCGCAGGCGCGACGCGTGAGCGGACCGGGACGGCAAGGATCCAGCCTCAGCCGTCCCGGTTCACCAGCCCGGCCTCGTAGGCGAGGATGGCGGCCTGCACCCGGTTCCGGGCGCCGAGGTGGGCCAGGATCGAACTGACGTAGGCCTTCACCGTGCCCTCCACCACGTGCAGTGTTCCGGCGATGGCCGCGTTGGACAGTCCCGATCCGAGTAGCGCGAGTACCTCACGCTCCCGCTCGGTCAGCCCCTCGATACGCGTTCGCGCCGCGGCCTGCCGGGACAACTGCCCACCCGACATGTGCGCGATCACCCGGTGGGCCACCTTTGGGGAGAGGTAGGCGGCGCCGTCGGCCACCGCTCGCACCGCCGCCAGCAGCTCCCGAGGGTCCCCGGACTTCAGCAGGAACCCGCCCGCACCGTCACCGAGTGCACGCGCGATGTAGTCATCCTCCCCGAAGGTGGTCAACATGATCATTGCGGTCTCCGGCCGCACCCTGCGGATCTCACTCGCCGCGGCGAGCCCGTCCATCCTCGGCATCCGGATGTCCAGCAACGCGACGTCCGGCCGGGTCAGCAAGACCTGTTCGACGGCCGCGCGGCCATCCCCCGCCTCGGCGACCACCTCGATCCCCTCGTCCGCGGCCAGAATCGCCGACACCCCGGCACGCACCATCGCCTCGTCGTCAGCCAGCAGTACCCGGATCACTTGTTGACCTCCCCGGTCAGGTTCAGGAGTACGTCCTTCGACACCAGTTCGCCTCGCTCGAAGCACAGGCGGTAGACGTCGCCGCTGGTACCGAGAACACCCGCATCGGTGCCGTAGTACTCGCACACCGCGCCCTCCCGCGTCGGCGGTTCCGCCAGATCCGGGCGATCCAGGCGCTGCTGGGCCGGGAGCACGGGCGCCAACTCGGCTCGCGACTGCCCGATCCGCATCCGCTCGTAGTCACCGGCCGCGAGCACGGAACCGAACATGTTGATCAAGTAGTACGCCGCCGAGATGGCGAACATCGCGATCAGCACCCCGAGCGGTAGCACGACGGCGTTGATCAGGGTCAATCTGAGCTGCCTGCGCTGCCCGGCCAACTGGCGGGCCGACTCGGAGTCGGTGACACCGTCGGCCGGGTCCTGGGCGGGCGCGTCGTGCGGCAACACGGCAACCACCTCGAAGCCACCGCCGGTATCCGGACCGGCACGCAGGCTGCCGCCGAGCAGGCGGACCCGTTCGCGCAGGCCGGTGAGCCCCCAGCCGCCCGAAGGGACCCCGGGAAGCGGGCCTGCCGGGGGTGGGTCGTTGACTACCGACACCTCGGTTTCGCGGCCGCTCTGTCGCACACCGACCCGCACCGCCGCACCGGGGGCGTGCTTCGCGGCATTGGTGAGCCCTTCCTGGACCACCCTGCGAGCGGCCAACTCGACCATCGGGGGAGCGCAGCCGAACGGCTCGATCCGGTGTGCGACGGCCATCCCCGAGGCCGCGACACGCTCGACCAACTCGGAGATCGCCTCATCAGCGGGCCGGACCGGCGCGCCCTCGTCGTCCGCACGCAGGACCCCGATGATCTCGTGCAGCCGATCGGTTGCCGCTGCCGCGCTCTCCCGTAGCTCGCCCGCGGCGGTCCGGTCGCGCTCGTCGAGGTGGGCGGAGACCTCCAGCGCGCCCGCTCGCAACGCGATGAGGCTGAGTTCGTGGCCGAGCGAGTCGTGCATGTCGGTCGCGATCCTGGCGCGCTCCCGCAGCCTTGCCTGCTCAGCGGCCACTCGCTGTTCGTGTTCCAGCCGCTCCGCGCGCTCCCATCCGGTCCTGGCGAGGTTCTCCCTGAGCCGGAGGTAGCGGCCGAGGTGCCAGGGCACGAAGATCGCGAACAGCAGGGTCGCCACCAGCGACAACCAGCTGCCGACGACGTCCTCGCCGATGAAGTAGGCGAAGGGCAGCCCGGCGAGAGCGACACCGGCGAAGGAGAGCACCGCGGCCTTCGCGTGCTCCATTCGGCGGCCCGCGAGGTAACCGGTGACGAGCATCAGCAGGAGCGGCCACACCGGGAAACGGCCCAAATAGTTCGGCAGGACGGCCAGGCTGGACGCGGCAGCGGCGACCACTGACAGCAGCGGAAGTCGGCGTGACGATGCCAGCGCGACGGTGGTGACGAGGAGTCCGCCGACCAGCTCCCACTGGTTGGGGTTGCGCCGCGTCTCGTAGATGACTAGCAGACAGATGAGTGCCCAGACGACGACGTCGAACAGCAGCACCGCCCGCCGCCGCCACCTTGCGCTCACGCCGCTCACGCTACCCAGCGAACCAGGCGGCCGGACACTGTCGAAAGTCAATGGTCACCCCGCCTGACCAGCTCGTGTCGCTGCCGGGGTCCACCGGATGAGGCATGATGACGCCGAACCGGTCACCGGAAGCGTGGCGAAAGGAGCGACTATGCCGGGCCCCACCCGCGGTCTCGCCGAGCAGCTCGGGGGCGCACTTCCCGACGGCATCGAGGCCCTGGACGAGGCGCACAAGCAGGTGCTGGCCGATTCGCTGCGCCAGGCGCGACGGCAGCAGGCGGCCGCGCTGAGTGCGTCCGCCGAGGATTCGCTGAAGTACGTGCCCGCGCTGCTGCGCGGGGCGGTCCGCAAGGCGGTGGGCCTGTGAGCGCGCAGACGGCGACACTGGCCGAACTGGAGTCCCGCGCCGAGGTGCTCAAACTCGCCAGGCTGTTGAAGACCCCCGCCGAACGGCTCGACTTCCTGGAGCAGGTCGACGCGGTGGACATCCGCCGCCTGCGGGAACAGGCCACGGACGTGCTGTTCGACGCCAACCTCGGCGTGCTGCAACGCATGGCGGCGGCAAGCAAGCTGCTGCCGGTCTCCGTGCTGGGCCGGATCGCGGAGAAGGTCTTCGGGCCACTGCTGTGCGCCCGGCTCGCCGGACTCATCGACGTCTCCAGGGGTGTGGACGTCGCCCGGCGCCTCTCCCCCGCCTTCCTCTCCGACGTCGCCGCCGAACTCGATCCCCGCAGGGCCAGGCGGATCATCGCCGGAATCCCGGCGGACACCGTGCGCGAGGTGGCGCACGAACTCGTCGGCAGGCAGGACTGGATCACCATCGGCCGGTTCGTCGGCCACCTGCCCGACCGGACGGTCTCGGCCACCCTCGACGCCGTGCACGACGAGGCCCTGCTGCGGGTCGCGTTCGTGCTCGACGAGAAGGAGCGGATCGACCACGTCGTCGACCTGCTGCCGAGCACGCGCTTTCCAGGTCTCGCCGCGGCGGCCGCGGAGCACGACCTGTGGCCGCTGGCTTTCGACCTGCTGACACACCTGCGCCCGGCGAACCAGGAACGGCTGATCAGCGCCGTGGCCGGCCTCGAGTCCGGCGTGCGCGCGGACGCCAGGAAACAGGCCGCCGCACTGGGTCTGCTGGACGAGGCGGGGCCGGTCCGCACGGCCCTGGCCTGAGGCGGTCAGCTGTACCCGCGGAGCACCCCGAAGCGTAGGCGAGCAGGCTGACCGCGAAGAAGTCCGCATCCAGCAGCAGTCACTGACCAGGAACGGCTCCTACTTCTGCCCGGTCGCGGCCTGATAGGTCCGCGAACCGTGCTCGATGATTTCGGGGAAGAAGAGCACGAACAGCAGCCCGCTCGCCAGTGCCGGTACACGCAGGTGATTCAGCACGGTCACAGCCAACCGGGGCGAGGACAGCAGCAGTCCCCTTTCGACAGTCGCGCACAACGGGAACAGCACCAAGACGTGCACAATCACCGCACCGGGCAACCTCGCCATTGCGAAACGGCCAGGTAGTCAACCCGATCTACAGGCAGCCAGAAGGCTGATCAGTCACATAACTTGGTGTTATACCTAAATGCCAGTATGAACGCCCTTCCGATCTGGTCACGCTGAGGTTTGCGTAGATCGAGAAAGGCCGAGAATGTCCGAGAAAGCACGGCGGGTCGCGGGGCTAGTGATGAAGCTGGTACTCGCTCGCCAGCGGAAGCTGCCCGGGCCGGAAAAGTGCCGCGAGCCGCGCTGCGACCGATGTTTGTCCGCTCATCTCGACCAGGTGAAACGCAGTGTCGAAGCGGGCAGGCCGGTGTTGTTCGTGCTGCCCGCGTTTCCCTGCAAGTCGCCCAACGAGGCCAAGGTACTCGGCAACGTGCCGGATCTGGCCGAACAGCTCGCGCTTGAGTCGCTTGACACCTTGATCGGCCAGATCGGCGCGGTCCACCCGCCAGGAGCGGAGCTCGTGATCGCCTCCGATGGCCGGGTCTTCGGCGATATTCTGGGCATTCCGGACGAGGACATCACCATCTACCGGCGGGAACTGCAGGTGATGATCGACAGCCTGCCGCAAAGGCGGATCCGGCTGATCGCCCTCGACGATTTCCCTGGATTCGCCCGACGTAGCCATGATCAGGCAAGAGCACGGCTGGCCGAAGCCTATGCCGAAGACCTCGACACACTCCGAGAGCGGGTCCGGGCGGGCATCGATGTCGCGCTGTACCGCGCGATCACCCGATTCCTGTTCGAGGACAGAAACACAGCGACCTATCAAGGCAGCCGCTCCGCCCTCCAGCGGACGGCGCGGGCACGGGCCTACCAGATGCTGCAGCGCAGCAAGGCCTGGGGCGATCTCCTGGTGGAGCGTTATCCCGGGGCCGTGCGTCTGTCCATCCACCCGCAGCCCTGCGGCGCGCCGAAACTGGGCATTCATCTCACCGAGACCAGGGACAACTGGCTCACTCCGTGGCACAGCGTCGCGGTCGACCTCGGTGACCGGTTCGTACTGATGAAACGTGCCGAAGCCGAAGCCGCCGGTGCCGAGTTGGTCAGTCTGGGTGAGCGGCCAAGCCACTTCACCATGCGGCAGTCACGCTCGCAAATCGCGTAGAACATGTTGTCGGATAAGGAGAATGATGACCGTCACCAACGTTACCGTCGAAAAACTTCATCCGTTCGGAGTGGCGGTGCGCCCTTCGCAGTCTGCCAAGGCGGTGACCGAGTTGCCGGTCGAGCGCCTGCGGGAGTTGGTCAGGACCCATCACCTGTTGCTGTTGCGGGGATTCGCATCGTTCACCTCGCCTGTGGACCTCACGGAATGGTGCGGTGGCTGGGGTGAGATCAGCATGTGGCCGTTCGGCGCCGTGCTCGAACTGGTCGAGCACGAAGACCCCAGTGACCACATATTCGACAACAGCTACGTCCCACTGCACTGGGACGGCATGTACCGGAAGCAGATACCCGAGTTTCAGGTCTTCCACTGTGTCAGTGCGCCGGGGGAGAGTCAGGGCGGCCGAACCACTTTCTCGAACACATCGGCTGTACTTGACGAGGCAGCCCCGGAAACGCGGCGCCGCTGGGAACAGGTGACCGGCACCTACCGTCGCAAGATGGAGTACTACGACAGCACGGCCGTCTCGCCAGTGGTGGCCACACACCCCGTTGGCGGCTTTCCAGTGCTGCGCTACGGCGAGCCTGTACCGGACGGCGACCCGAACTTCATCAACCATCCCGATCTCGAGTTCACCGGTGTCGACCCAGCCGAGTTGGGCCGTTTCCATGACAGCATCCGCGAAGCTCTGTACGCGCCTGAGCACTTCTACAGGCATATCTGGCGGGATGGCGACGTTGTCGTGGCCGACAACTACACGCTGCTGCATGGGCGCGAAGCATTCACCAGCCGCGCCTCGCGGCATCTACGCCGAGTACACGTGCTCGGTGACCCACCGTTGCACAATTCCGCACTGGTCGACTGAGCCACGAACGTAGTCAAAGGTGCCAGTTGTGCCCGACATCGTTGGAGCAGGCCCGGTTGGTCTGCTGTGCGCCTTTCTTGGCGACCTTTAGACCTGCGCGTCCTGATGGCCGACAAGTCACCAGAAGCACGCCCATCTGTTCGCCGCTTGACTGTCGAAATTTACGCTACTCGTCCTTGGCGATGCGAAGATCGATGTGGACACGCCCGAGTACTCGCGGATAGTTCATGTTGTCTCCAGCGCACGCCTAGTGTCGCGTGATGCCGCCTGAGCCCCAGCAGACGTAAGACGAGCAGACCCCACACTAGTTTCCAACGGGTTCTACGTCATGGTGATGACCTTTGGGTCCGCGCCGGGCCAGCCAGGCGAGGTAGTGCGGGCTGCGATCGACCGCGCGGCGGTAGACCTCGCGGGCATGGCGGGCGATCACGGGCACCTCAGGAGCGATCGTGTTTCCTGCGCGCCACAGCAGTAGATGTCGGATTCGCAGTGGTTCGTCGCGCAACGGGACCGCGATGATGTTGTCCGTGGCGCGAAACGTCGCCTGTCCGAGACCGATGGCTTCGCCGGCGGCAACGAGTTCGCGAGCCGCGTTAGCCTCGACCTCGTGCCGGACACGGGCGGTGAAACCCGCCAACGAGCACGCCTCGGCGAAAGCCGCCATCAAGCCGCTCCCCTGCGGAGGAGGCAAAGCCCACGACGAATCGCTCAACTCCGACAGCGCAACGCCTTCCTCGGCCCTGCTCGCGGCCGGGTGCTGGGCGCTGACGATGGCAAACGCCGGCTCCTCGGCGATGGTTAGATTTTCCACCTTTCCCGGTACCGCCGGGCCCGGCTGCACGTAGGTGACCACGGCGGCGAGGTCCCGCTGGCCGTCGGCGATCAGCTCGGCCGCGGTGACGACGTCGGCCTCGGTACGCAGTGTGACCCCACCCGGCCGTAACCGTTCCAGGTCGCCGAGGAGCCCGACCATCAGTGGCCCCTGCGTGGCTACGTAACGCAACGGCCTCTGGTCCTCGGCGAGTCCACAGTGGTCGATCGTGTCCTCGCGGAGCTGGTCGATCACTCCGAGCGCTGGCCTGGCCCTGGCCACGACGAACTCACCGAGATTGGTGGCTGTCGCACCCTGACGAGTGCGAACGAACAGCGGGCCACCCAGCACCTGCTCGATGCGGCGGAGTTGGTTGCTCAGCGCGGGCTGCGACAGTCCGAGCTGGGCAGCGGCCTTGGTCAGGCTGCCTGCCTCGGCGATCGTGCAAATCACTCTCAGGTGTCGAACCTCGAGCTCCATGAGCTCGATGCTAATGATTCTCGATATTGATTAGAAGTTTCGACCTACGAAGGTTGGTCCCGGGTGTATCCCCTGGTGGCGACACACGCTTTACCGATGCAACTCGGCCTTCGGCGCGTTACGGTGACCCATTGTCGGCCGGTCGGCACCCCAGCAACTGCGGACCGTACGCGATATCAGCCAGCAGGCCGGTCAGCGTCACAAACGGCAGCCCAATCAGCAGTACCAGGCCGGACCCCGATGTCGGCCACGGTCCGCGCAACGGGCTACGACAGCGGCCGGACCTGCCGTGCCCGGGCGGTCTGCGCCGCTCCGACGCAGGCTTGAAGCCCGGCCGGTAAGCGAACGGTAAGAGACCCGGTCAGCGCCTGCGGCCGCCCTCGCGCCAGACCGCCCAGGTCAGCGGCACTCCTGGCCGGTAGGCCAGGTGGGTCACCGAGGGAGCGTCCAGCACCTGCAGGTCGGCCCGTGCACCCTGGCGCAGTACGCCGACAGCGCCGTCGCCGCTGTCCCTGCGCAGCGCGCGGGCTCCGCCCGCGGTCGCCGACCACACCGCCTCCGCGACGGACAACCCCATCTGCAGCACGGCTGTGGTGACACAGAACGCCATCGACGTCGTGTACGAACTTCCCGGGTTGGCGTTGCTGGCCAGCGCGACCGTCGCCCCCGCGTCGAGCAGCCTGCGCGCGGGGGCGAGTGGCTGCCGGGTGGAGAGATCGCAGGCAGGCAACAGCGTCGCCACGGTGTCGGAACCGGCCAGCGCCTCCACATCGGACTCGGAGAGGTACGTGCAGTGGTCGACGCTGGCCGCCCCGAGCTCCACCGCGAGGCGCACACCTGGCCCCTCCCCCAACTGGTTGCCGTGCACCCGCAGGCCGAGCCCCCGCCGTGCGGCGGCTTCCAGCACGCGCGCGGACTGTGCCTCGTCGAACGCGCCGGTCTCGCAGAACACGTCCGCCCAGCCGACACTACCGGCGACGGCGTCGAGCATCTCGCCACAGACCAGGTCTACATAGGACTCCGCGTCGGCTCCCGGGGGCACGAGATGCGCGCCAAGGAAAGTGACCTCGTCGGCCAGCTGGGCGGCGATTCCGGCCGAGCGCGCCTCGTCGGCAACGCTGAGCCCGTACCCGGTCTTCGTCTCGAGGCACGTGGTGCCCTGCCGCAGCGCCTCCTCGGTGTGCCTGCGCAGGTTAGCCAGCAACTCCTCGTCGCTCGCCTCCCTGGTCGCGGCCACGGTCACCGCGATCCCGCCCGCGGTGTAGGGCTTGCCGGACATCCGTGCCTCGAACTCGGCGGTCCGGTCGCCCGCGAACACCAGGTGGGTGTGGCTGTCGACCCAGCCGGGCAGCGCGGCCCTTCCGGCGACGTCCACCCGATCGTCGGCCACGGGAGCGTGGGCAGCGGCCCCGATCCACGCCACGCGGTCACCTTCCAGCACCAGAGCGGCATCACGCAGGACACCGAGTTCCGGATCATTCGTGGTCAGCTCGGCGATCCCGGTGACGAGTGTGGAGTTCGTCGAGTTCACTGCCACAGCTCCCCGATCTCCCTGGCCAGCGCCGACTCCGGATGCCGGATGAGTTGATGGGCCCGGTCGCGGACCACCCAGCGGCCCGCGACGAGAACGTCACGCACATCGGCCGAGGTCGCCGCGAACAGGGCGCCGTCCGGCGCGGTGCCCGCGGTCCGCACCGAGCCGAGGTCGACGCTGACGAGGTCGGCAGCCGCTCCCTCCACGATCCGGCCCGCCTCCGGCCAGCCGATCGCTCCGTGATCGGTCGCCGCTGCCATCAGCTCGTCCACTCCGAACCGCCCCCGGCGCTCCCCGGCGAGCCGTTCGTCCAGTTCCAGCGCTCTGGCCTCCTCGAACGGATCGATCACGGCGTGGCTGTCGCTGCCGAGGCACAGCCGGGACCCCGCGTCGGACAGCCCGCGTGCCGGGCCGATGCCGTCGCCCAGATCCCGCTCGGTGGTGGGGCACAGGCAGGAACGGGTGCCAGAGCGCCCGAGCTGACCGATGTCGTCGCCGGTCAGGTGCGTGGCGTGCACCGCGACGGTGTGCTCACCGAGCACTCCCGCTTCGGCGAGCAGGGTGGTCGGGGTGCGGCCGTGGCGGGCGAGGCACTGCGCGTTCTCGGCGCGTTGCTCGGAAAGGTGCACATGCAGTGGCCGCCCATCGGCCCACTCGGCGACCATCGGCAGCTGATCGGCGGGGACCGCGCGCACCGAGTGCACGGCGGCGCCGACCCGCACGTGCCCGGTCTCCGGCACGAACGCCTCCACCCGCTCCGCCCAGGCGTGGGCGTCCCCGTCACCGAACCGCAACTGGCGCTCGTCCAGTTCGGTACCGAATCCGCCGGTGAGGTAGCAGGTGTCGAGCAGGGTGAGCCGGAGGCCCGCGTCGGCCGCGGCCCGCACCAGCGCGGTGCTCATCGCGTTCGGGTCGTCGTACCGGTGTCCGCCCGGCGCGTGGTGCAAGTAGTGGAACTCGCCGACGCCGGTGTACCCGGCCAGCACCATCTCGGCGTAAACCGCGCGGGCAAGGCGGTAGTAGGAGTCGGGATCGAGCCGTTCGGCGATGTCGTACATCCGCTCGCGCCACGTCCAGAAGGTGCCCTGCTCACCGTGCGTCCGGCCGCGCAGCGCGCGGTGAAAGGCATGGGAGTGCCCGTTGGCCGCGCCGGGCATGGTCAGTCCATTGAGGATGGTTCCGGCCCTAGGCAGGTCGGCTTCCACCGACGTGATGCGGTCGCCGTCGATCTCGATGCGCACGCTCTCGGCCACCCCGTCCGGCAGCCAGGCGTACTCACACCAGAGCGTGCTGTGGTCGGCGGGCGAACGCGATGCGGGTTGTGTCATATCGCCGAATTCTCCAGTACGTCCGCAAGGGCCGCAGCTCCGCGTTCGACGTCGGCGGGCTCGGCGAACTCTTCGGGGGCATGGCTGATCCCGGTCGGGTTGCGCACGTACAACATCGCGGTCGGCACGTGCGCGGCGAGGATCGCGGCGTCGTGCCCGGCTCCTGTCGGCAGCGCGGGCACGCCACCGAGTACGTTGTCGAACTCGGCACGCAGGCCCGCGTCGAAGACGACGTCGTCCGAACACGACTCCTCGGTGACCGTGACGGAACAGCCCTCCTGCTCGGCCGCGTGCCGGGCGGCCTCCGCTATCTCGGTCACCATCGCCGGCGTCTTTCCTGAGCCGGGCACCCTGGCGTCCAGCCACAGGTCGACGCTCGAGGCGATCACGTTGGTGCCACCCGGTTTCGGCACCAGCCTGCCCACCGTGGCTCTGGCGTCCGGCCACGCCGCGGCCACCCTGCGGGCCGCGCCCACGACGGCTGCGGCCGGCAGCATCGGGTCCCTGCGATCGGCGAGCAGCGTCGCGCCCGCGTGGTTTCCCTGCCCGGAGAAGGAGAACCGCCACCGGCCGTGCGCGATCACGGTGCTGCCCAGCGCGACCGGTGCGTCCTGGTGGATCAACCCCCTGCCCTGTTCGACGTGCAGTTCGACGAACTGGCCGATGCGGCCCAGCACAGCGGGATCCGCCCCGAGCCGGGCCGGATCGAGCCCCGCGGACGCCGCGGCCTCGGCGAGGGTCGTGCCGTCGGCGTCGGTGAGCGCGCGGGCCCTGTCGGCGTCGATCGCCCCTGTCAGCAGCCGCGAGCCGAGGCACGGCACCCCGAAACGCCCGCCTTCCTCCTCGGCGAACACCACGACCGCGATCGGTTTGCTCGGGGCGACTCCCCTGGCCCGCAGCAGATCCACGGCGGCCAGCGCACTGACCACGCCCAGCGGTCCGTCGAACGCGCCGCCGCCGGGTACCGAATCGAGGTGGCTTCCGGTGACCAGCGCGTCCGGACCAGGCTGCCCCCACCAGGCCCACAGGTTGCCGTTGGCGTCGGTTTCGACTTCGAGGCCACGACGGGCGGCCTGTTCGGTGAACCACTCGCGCAGGTCCAGCTCGGCGGGCTCGAACACGTGCCGCGAGTAGCCGCCGCGCACGCCGTCCCGGCCGACGCCGTCGATGTCGCCGAGCAGCGACACCGCGCCTGCTCCGGTGCTCACGCCTGCTCCCGCATCGGGATCCGCACGCCACGCTCCTCGGCCACCTCGACGGCGTGGTCGTATCCCGCGTCGACATGCCGGATCACCCCGGTGCCGGGGTCGTTGGTCAGCACCCGCTCCAGCTTGCGTGCCGCGAGCTCGGTGCCGTCGGCGACGCACACCTGGCCCGCGTGGATGGAGCGGCCCATCCCCACGCCGCCGCCGTGATGGATGGACACCCAGCTCGCCCCCGACGCGGTGTTGAGCAGCGCGTTGAGCAGCGGCCAGTCGGCTATGGCGTCCGAGCCGTCGGCCATGCTCTCGGTCTCCCGGTAGGGCGAGGCGACACTGCCCGAGTCGAGGTGGTCACGACCGATGACCACCGGCGCGCTCAGCTCACCGCTGGCCACCATCTCGTTGAACTTCAGTCCCGCACGCGCACGCTCGCCGTAGCCCAGCCAGCAGATCCGCGAGGGCAGGCCCTGGAACTCGATCCGCTCGCCTGCCATCTTGATCCAGCGGACGAGGGACTCGTTCTCGCCGAACAGTTCCAGAATCGCGCGGTCGGTCGCCGCGATGTCGGCCGGATCGCCGGAGAGCGCTGCCCACCTGAACGGGCCCTTGCCCTCGCAGAACAGCGGACGGATGTATGCGGGTACGAACCCGGGGAAGTCGAAGGCCCGCGCACAGCCGCCGAGCTTGGCCTCCCCACGCAGGGAGTTGCCGTAGTCGAACACCTCCGCGCCCGCGTCGAGGAACCCCAGCATCGCGTCCACATGCTCGGCCATCGACTCCCGGGAACGGTCGGTGAACTCGTCCGGCTTCTTCGCGGCGTAGTCCTGCCAGTCGTCGAGGTCCACGCCCTTCGGCAGATAGGCGAGCGGGTCGTGTGCCGAGGTCTGGTCGGTGACGATGTCGACCTCGACGCCTCGGCGCAACAGCTCCGGCAGTACCTCGGCGGCGTTGCCGATCACGCCGACGGACAGCGCCCTTCGCTCCTTCTTCGCGGCGGCCACGCGAGTGATCGCATCGTCCAGATCGGTCGCCAGCTCGTCGAGGTAGCGATGCTGCACCCGCCGCTGCGCCCGCGCCGGATCACACTCGACGACGAGCGCGACACCGTCGTTCATCGTCACCGCGAGCGGCTGGGCGCCGCCCATCCCACCGAGCCCGGCCGTGACGGTGAGGGTGCCTGCCAGCGAACCGCCGAACTTCTTCTCGGCCACGGCGGCGAAGGTCTCGTAGGTGCCCTGCAGGATGCCCTGGGTGCCGATGTAGATCCAGGATCCCGCGGTCATCTGCCCGTACATGGTGAGCCCGAGTGATTCGAGCCTGCGGAACTCCGGCCAGGTGGCCCAGTCACCGACCAGGTTGGAGTTGGCGAGCAGCACCCTCGGCGCCCACTCGTGGGTCCGGAAGACGCCGACCGGCTTGCCCGACTGGACCAGCAGGGTCTCGTCGTCGTCCAGAGTGGTCAGGCACCGGGTGATGGCGTCGAAGCTGGCCCAGTTCCGGGCGGCCTTGCCGGTGCCGCCGTAGACCACCAGGTCCTCCGGACGCTCCGCGACCTCGGGATCGAGGTTGTTGTGGAACATCCGCAGTGCGGCCTCGGTCTGCCAGTTCTTCGCGGTGCGGTTGGTGCCGCGAGCCGCGCGAACCTCTCGGGTCATCGTTCCTCCACATACTGGGATACGGCGTCGAGCAGCGCGCCGGAGCGGACGAGCTCCTCGGCTGCGGCGATCTCGGGGGCGAGATGGCGGTCGGGACCGGGGCCGGGCACGGTCGCGCGCAACAGATCACGGGCGGCGGCGGTGGCCGGGGCCGGGCTCAGGGGCGCGCGGAAGTCCAGTGCGCGCGCCGCGGTCAGGTACTCGATCGCGAGCACGCTGGTGAGCCCGTCCACGGCACGGCGCAGTTTGCGGGCGGCGGCCCAGCCCATCGAGACGTGGTCCTCCTGCATGGCGCTGCTGGGGATCGAGTCCACGGAGGCCGGTACCGCGAGGCGCTTGAGTTCGCTGACGATCGCGGCCTGCGTGTACTGGGCGATCATGTGCCCCGAGTCGACGCCGGGATCGGCGGCGAGGAAGGCGGGCAACCCGTGGGAGCGGGACACGTCCAGCATCCGGTCGGTGCGTCGCTCGGCGATACCGGCCAGGTCGGCGACCGGGATCGCGAGGAAGTCCAGCGCGTAGGCCACCGGGGCACCATGGAAGTTGCCGTTGGACTCCACCCGCCCGTCGTCGAGCACCACGGGGTTGTCGACCGCGGCGGCCAGTTCCCGTTCGGCGACCAGCCCGGCGTGGTCCAGGGTGTCCCGGCCCGCGCCGTGCACCTGCGGCGCGCACCGCAACGAGTAGGCGTCCTGCACCCGAGGACAGTCCGGGCCCCGGTGGCTCGCGACGATCTCCGATCCGGCGAGTGCCGCCCGCATCCGCTCGGCGGAACGGGCCTGCCCCGGATGCGGGCGAAGCGCCTGCAGGTCGGCCGCGAAAGCGCGGTCGGTGCCGAGCAGTGCCTCGACGCTCATCGCCGCGGTCAGGTCCGCCACGTCGAACAACCGGTGCAGGTCTGCGGCGGCCAGGACCAGCATGCCGAGCATCCCGTCGGTCCCGTTGGTGAGCGCCAGCCCTTCCTTCTCCGCCAGCACCACGGGTTCGATCCCCGCGGCTCGCAGGGCGTCCCCCGCCGGGATCCGGGCGCCCTCCGCGTCGAACACCTCCCCCTCGCCCATCAGCGCGAGCGCGACGGCGGCGAGCGGGGCGAGATCACCGGAACAACCAAGCGAACCGTGCTCGTGCACGACCGGGGTGATGCCGGCGTTGAGGAGCGCGGCCAGCGTCCTGGCGGTGACCGGCCGGACACCGGTATGCCCGGAAGCGAGGGTCCGCAGCCGCAGCAGCATCATGGCGCGCACGACCTCCGGCTCGACTACGGCCCCGGCGCCCGCGGCGTGTGAGCGGATCAGGGAACGCTGCAGCTGGGCGCGGCTGTCCTCCGGGATGTGGCGGACGGCGAGCGCGCCGAAGCCGGTCGAGACGCCGTAGGTGGGTTCGGCCGCGCCTGCCAGCGCGTCGATGTGCTTGCGCGCCTCGCTGAGCGCGTGATCGGTCTGCTCGGCCAGGTGCACCTCGGCGCCGGCGCGGGCGACCGCGACGACATCGGCCGGGGTCACCGGCACGGAACCGAGAACGACGGTGTGGTCCATGTACCCATCCCAACCCGCGCCGGGGGCTGTGCACGAGCCCTCGATCGGGGAGACTGTCTGGAATACCAGACTCTTCGCGAGGTGATCATGGCGGCGAGCAGTGACGTACCCGCTCTGCGCAGGGGCCTTGCCGTGCTGAGCATGCTCTCGAGAAAGGCGGGCCCGGTCTCGGCCGCGGCGGTGTCCCGCGAACTCGGCCTGCCCAGGTCGACCACCTACCACCTGCTGGCCGAGCTCGAGGCGGCCGGATTCGTCACGCATCTGCCCGAGGAACGCCGCTACGGGCTGGGTATCGCCGCATTCGAACTCGGTTCGGCATACCTGCGCCATGAGCCATTGGAACGGCTGGCCGCGCCGCTGCTGCGGGTGCTGGTGGACCGGATCGGCCACAACGCGCACCTCGGTGTGCTGCACGGCAACGAGTCGCTGTACCTGATCAAGGAGCGCCCGGTCCGGCCGGAGACCCTGGTCACCGACGTCGGGGTCCGGCTGCCGGGGCAGCTCACGGCCTCGGGGCGGGCAATCCTGGCGTATCTGCCGGCGGCGCACATCCGGGCGCTGTTTCCGGCGGCCTCGGCGTTCGTCGACCGTACCGGCCGGGGGCCCCGCGGCCTGGCCGAACTGCGGCGGACTCTCGCCGCACACCGCAGGCTGGGCTGGGCGGTAGAGGACGGGAACGTGACGGCGGGCTTCGCCTCGGTCGCCCGGCCCGTGTTCGATCATGGCGGCCGACCACTCGCCGCGATCAGCGTGACGTTCCGCCACGTGTGCGAGGCCGAGCCGTGCGGGCGTACGTGGCCGGAACTGGCGGCGGAGGTCGCACGCACGGCAACGGAACTGACCGTCCGTCTCGGTGGGCGGGCTCCCTAGCGCACGTCGCCGGAACTGCCCGCGTCGACCAGTGTGCGTAGATCATCGGGCAGCGAGTCACGGACCTTGTCGAGTACGCCATCAGTCGCCTCGCCGAGCACGTCGAGCACCACTCGCGATCCGTACACCGCGTCCGGCACCTGCAGCTGGCCCCGGTCCGCGACCCGGTCGGCGATCGTCGCGGTCGAACCGCTCGCCGAAACCCGCGCCTCCCATGGTCACCGTGCGCCGCAGATGCTCACCGATCTCCTGCGGGAGCTGAGCCGCGACGTGCGTGGCGACCTGCTCCGGATTCCGCTCGCCGAGCGTCTCCGGCGAGCCGAAGACACAAACCGACAAGGCGACAATGCGCGCAGGGGCGGGGCTGCTGGCGTTTCAATCGGCAGCACGACCAGCAGATACGAAACCGGGACCGCACCCCGTGGGGTGCGGTCCCGGTTCCCTGAAGCCTTAAATCACAGCGGGGTGACGCCGGAGGCCTGCGGCCCCTTCTGTCCCTGCGTGATCTCGAACTGCACGCGCTGGTTCTCCTCGAGGGTACGGAATCCGTTGCCCTGGATCTCCGAGTAGTGCACGAAGACGTCAGCGCTGCCGTCCTCCGGAGCGATGAAGCCGAAGCCCTTTTCCGAGTTGAACCACTTCACGGTGCCCTGTGTCATTCTTTTTCTCCTGCTTTCAACAACTTCTTAACCTGCATACCTTCTGACATCTCCGATGCCGCCGAGACGACATCTCGGCCGACGTGCAGAACGGTGACTTCTACCGGTTGATGCCGGTGAAAAAGAACCGCTCGCAACTCTGTCTTGCGAGCGTGAGGACACGAACACAAAAACTACGACCGCTCCCTAGTCAACCACACACCGGCCGAACGCGACAGCCCGGGCGTCCTCAGACTCGGACACGGTCGCGTCACAGCTCACTCAGAGTCGCCCGACCGCCTGGTCAGTGGCAGAAATACCCTGACCAGGCAGGAGTCCGAGCATCGCCAGCATCTCGGCGCACTCCTCCGCGTCCTCACAATGGCTGGCGACCGTACGTGCGGCCTGTCCCGCCTGGACGCCGAGCCGGACCTTCTCCTCGGCTTTCACCCCTGCCAGCCATCCCTTGTCCTCGGCGGGATCGGGTCGTCCGATGTGCCGTGACCAGGCCATCTGTCACCTTCTCTTCCGGTGCGGTGTCATATGTCGACACCGGCACCACGAACGGGATTCATGCAACGCGTTCTCACCGGGGCGGGGCAGCGGGACACAAACCATCCGCAGGGGTATTCACTAATGCGGACATTCCCATCATGACACCCCCTCGCCCCGCCACAACCCCCGAATGCAAATTAGTTTCCGAAGTGACGCCCCGGGCTTCCGGTCCCACGCCAGGGAAGACACATGTTTTTGCGAAGCAACTTCGCCGGTCCCCCTCACGCGGCAGGTCGTCCACCACACCGGTGGTCCGGCGCGGCCCCGGCTGGGGTGCGGGGCTGTCCCCCACAGGACCCGTGAACAAGAAAGGCTCGCGCTCTCCGTGAGCGCGAGCCTTCCACTGGTGGAGGTGCCGGGAATCGAACCCGGGTCCTCTGGCGCCTCTCCAGGGCTTCTCCGTGCGCAGTTCGCTGTGCCTCTACTTGGCCCCATCGGTCACGCGAACAAGCCGATGTGACGGGCCCAGCCACTGTTGGTTTCCCAACCGGTCCCCGTGGCCGGAACCGGCGGTAAGCCTCCTAGCTGATGCCGGCAACCGGGTCGGAGGCGACCCCGGGCCGACAGTCCTCACTCTCGCTCAGGCGGCGAGAGCGAAGTCGCCACGCGTAGCGTTGGCGACCTGGACGCGCTCATTAGAGTTGGCGCATATTGATTTGCGATGACGCTTAACGGTGGTCTCTCGCCTGCACCGGCACGCTTCCCCTGAATCAACGTCCAAAGTCGAAACCGTTCACCCCCTAGGGCCTTGTGTCTCATGCAAAGTCAGGTCATTCACCGACGACATGCGGTCACGTGAACCTCACCCGTAGTCGACCGCCACGACACCCTCGGGGCTGCCCCGTCTGCCGACTTGTGAATAACCCTCCTTCACTACATCCACACCAGGATAACGCCCGGGGCAAGCCGGATAATTCCCGCGGCCCCCAACCGGCCCAGGTGGGGTTGTCCCCACCACACGAACGCCCGTCCACACCATCGTCCCACCGCGCCCACCAGGCCATTCTTGGTTCATGTCCCTCACGACAGGAAGGAGCCAGGTCATGGCCTCGGCACCCGCCTCGGCGCCCGCCCGCACCCGTCCCCCACTCCGCGGATCCGCGGCCTATCTGCTGCTGAACTTCCCGCTGGGCATCTTCTGGTTCGTGGCACTGGTCACCCTGATCGCGGTAGGCGTCTCCACCGCCATCATCTGGATCGGTGTGCCGATCGCCGCGTTCGCGGTGCTGCTCTGGCGCGGTGGCGCGCAAATGGAGCGGGCACGGGTGGCGACGTTCCTCGGCACGGTCGTCCCGATGCCCTACCGGCCCCTGCCGGAGGGCGGGCAGAAGGCACGCTGGACGACCCGGCTCCGCGATGCCGCGACCTGGCGTGACCTGGTCTACCTCGTCCTGCTGTTCCCCCTCGGCATCATCGAGTTCGTTCTGCTGATCACCTCATGGTCGGTCTCGCTGGCCCTGCTCACGCTGCCGATCTACTACCGCTACCTGCCCGAGGGCGCCTACTACTTCCCTGCCTGGGACGTTCGCTGGATCACTGTCGACTCGACCGTGGCCGCACTGCCGTGGGCGGCTCTCGGCGTCCTGTTCGTTGCCGTCACGGTCGTCCTCACCCGTGCGCTGGCCGGTATGCACGCCGGACTCGCCCGCACCCTCCTCGGCCCGACCGTTGGTCGCGCGCAGGAGATCGAGACCGACGACCTCTCCGCCACGCGGTCCACCAGCGCGGTGGCAGGATGGTGAACAGCACCATCGACACTGCTCATCCAGCGGGAGGCCATTCGATGGCCGAGAGCGGTATGGACATCGACCAGCGCCGGCCCTTCGCGGTGAACGCCATCGCCTTCATGATCGCCAGCTTCCCGTTACGGCTGCTTCAGTTCGTCCTCATCGTCGTCGGCGGCCTCGTCGGTCTCGCCACGGTCGTCATCTGGGTCGGCCTGCCGATCCTGCTCGGCACCACGGCGCTCGTGCGCTGGCTCGGTGATCTCGAGCGACGCTGGGCCCGGACCATGCTCGGCGTTCCGTTGCCCGACGCCGAACGCCTGCCCGCCGAAGGAAACCTCCTCCGGCGCTGGCGCATCCACCTGGTCGACTCCTCCACCTGGCGCGACCTCGCCTACCTGATGATCTGCTTTCCGGTGGGGGTACTGGAGTTCGCCGTCGGGCTGACCTCGATCATCCTGCTGCCGATGGCCATCTGGGTGGTGCCCTGGATCGGCTGGGCGCACGGCAGGCTGGCCATGGCCCTGCTCGGACCGGACCGCAGTCAGCGTCTCGAGCACAAGGCCGAGCGGCTGCAGGCGTCCCGCGCACGCGGCGTCGACGCCGCCGAGGCCGAGCGCAGGCGCATCGAACGCGATCTGCACGACGGCGCGCAACAACGCCTCGTCGCGGTGGCGATGAGCCTCGGGCGGGCCAAGTCCAAGCTCGACAAGGATCCGGAAGCGGTGCGCGCACTCATCGAGGAGGCACACTCCGACGCCAAGCTGGCGGTCTCCGAACTACGCGACCTCGCCAGGGGTATCTACCCGGCCGTGCTGGCCGATCGCGGCCTCGACGCCGCGCTGTCCGCGCAGGCCGCGAAGTCCCCGATCCGGGTCGACGTCTCCGTCGAGGTCGATCCGCGCCCGCCGGCGGCCGTGGAGACCACGGCCTACTTCATCGTCGGCGAGACACTCACGAACATCGCAAAGCATTCCGGAGCCACCGAGGCCAGGGTGCAGGTCTGGCGAACCGAGGACACCGTGACCGTCGAGGTCAGTGACAACGGCCACGGGGGCGCCGAGATGCGCCCGGGGGGTGGGCTCGCCGGCCTCGCCGATCGGGCTGCAACGATTGACGGCGTCATCACTGTCGTCAGCCCGCCAGCAGGTCCCACGGTGGTCCGTGCCGATCTGCCCTGCACCTGGTGAGCTGACCCATCACTGGGGAGTCACCTGATGCGTGTGGTCATCGCCGAGGATGCCGTCCTGCTACGCGCGGGGGTCCAGCGTCTGCTCGCGGACGAGGGGATCGACACGGTCGCGGCGGTGGACAACGGTGACGACCTGGTCGCCGCGATCGACCAGCACCGGCCGGACCTGGCCATCGTGGATGTGCGCATGCCGCCCACATTCACCGACGAAGGCCTGCGCGCCGCCTTCCGGGCCAGAGAGGTGGTCCCCGACCTGCCCGTGCTCGTGCTGTCGCAGTACGTGGAAGAGAGCTACGCCGTCGAACTGCTGTCCGCGGGAGCGGGCGGAATTGGTTACCTGCTGAAGGAGCGTGTCGCGGATGTCGCCGATTTCCTGGATGCGGTGCGCCGGGTCGCGGGTGGTGGCACCGCCATCGACCCCGATGTGATCGCGCAACTGATGGCACGCGGCCGGAAGAACCCGCTCGACGCGCTCACCGCGCGTGAGTCCGAAGTGCTCGGACTGATGGCGCAGGGACTGTCCAACACCGCCATCGCCAACACCCTCGTGGTCTCCCACGGTGCCGTGGAAAAGCACATCGGCAACATCTTCGCCAAGCTCGGGCTGGAGGCCAGCACCGAAGAACACCGGCGGGTTCGCGCGGTGCTGACGTACCTCGGACGGACCTGACAACGCGTCGGGAGCTGAGCTGAGCAGGGTAGATGCTGGCGGCGCGACCGCGTCCCGGGTTCTCGAACGGGGCACTGACAGACACCGTGCGCAACCATTCGGCCCATCGGGGATCACCCATCTGAGGGCGGCTCAGCCGCTGGCAGCTCACCTACGATTGTCGGACGCGAAGCAACGGGGAGACGGGTGAGGAGGGCTGACGATGACCGCGATGAGCGTGCGGTTCTTCGGAGGACCGCTCGACGGGAGGGTCCAGGACCTCGGCGAGGCCGAACCCGTCTGTGGCAGCGTGATGCGCCACGTCCATCTGCACGACGGCCCCAAGATCGAGACGCACTACCAACTCGGCTACACCGACCGCACGGGCTGGGAGTACCGGCTGTGCGGGCTGCCCGCGCCCGACGAGGTCGGCGAGCGGTAGGGAAGACCCTACCCGGGAACTACGGAAAAGCTGACTGCCAAGACTCCAGCTGGCACGGCTGTGCGGAGACCCCGCGCCGAGCAGGCTCTTGGGCATGCACACGTCCAGCACCAGCCCGTCCCGCGCAAGGGATCCGTTCCTCGATCTCGTTCGGACAGTGGCGATTCTCGCCGTCGTCGGACAGCACTGGATCATGCCGGTGCTCGGCTACGAGGATGCGACGATCACCACCGGCAACGCTCTCACCACGCCCGGCTGGTGGGTTTTCACCTGGCTCTCGCAGGTAATGCCGCTGGTGTTCTTCGCCGGTGGCGCGGCCAACCTGATCTCACTGGGACGCAGTCCGGGGGCACGGGTCTGGCTCGGTGCCAGGGTGCGGCGGCTACTGCTGCCCGTGCTGCCGCTGCTGGCCGTCTGGCTGGCGGTGCCCGAGCTGTTGCGTGAACTCGGTGTCGCCGAACAACCCCTACGGGTGGCCGGCGCCATCGCAGGCCAACTGCTCTGGTTCCTCGCCGTCTACCTGCTCACGGTGCTGGCGACTCCGCTGCTGGCCGCGGCACACCGCCGCTGGGGCCTGGCCGTGCCCTTCGCGCTCGCCGGAGCCGCCGCGCTGGTCGACATCGCCCGGTTCGCGGATGTCCCGCTGGTCGGCTACGCCAACGCGGTCTTCGTCTGGCTCGCGGTGCACCAGCTCGGCTTCCACTACGCGCAGGGGCGGCTGGGCACGTTGCACGGCCGCGGGGCGCTCGCTCTCGCGGCCGGCGGCTTCACGGTCACCGCGTTGCTGGTGCTCGCGGGACCGTACCCGGCCAGCATGATCGGCATGCCGGGAGCACCGATGTCCAACATGAGCCCACCTACCGTGCTGCTGACCTCCCTCGCCGTCGGCCAGATCGGCCTGCTGCTGGCCGCCCGACCCGCACTACACGCGCTGACGGCCCGGCCAGGCCCCCGTGCCGCGCTGTCGTGGCTCGGGCCCCGGTTCATGACCATCTACCTCTGGCACATGCCCGCGCTGATCGTGGTCGCGGGGGTGACCGTGCTCGGACTCGGCTACACCACACCGGACCCCGGTTCCCTGGGCTGGTTCGCGGCGACTCCGGTGTGGGTGCTGCTGGCCGGCGCGATACTGCTCGGTCTGCTCCAGGTCTTCGGCCGGTTCGAGGTCCGGCAGGTCGCGGTGCCCGCCACCGTGCCCGTGGCACAGCTGGCGGCGGCTGCGCTGCTGGGCTCCACCGGGTTGCTCGGCCTTGCCGCCAAGGGGTTCACCACCCCGGTCGGAGCGGGGTTACTCGGCGGCCCGCTGCCGTGGATAGCGCTCGTGCTGAGCGCCTACCTGCTCACCACCGCGCCGGTGCCGGCCCGCCAGGCCGGCCTACGACTACTGGACCGGTGCGTCACGACGTGGAACTCGGTACGCGGGGCGAGAGTCTGAGCAAGCGCCTGGGGGTGTCGTGCAGAACCGCACGCAGAAACGGCTCGCCGAGACGGTCGTCCTCGGCCCAGCCCGCGATCACCTGCAACTGTGCCGAGTAGGAGTACGGGATGTTCGGGAAGTCGCTACCGAGCACGATCCGCTCGGGCCATCGCGCCAGGCGGTTCGTCCAGTCCGGTGGCAGGGGTGTCGTGCTTTCGGTGAAGGGCACGCCGACCATCGTGGTGTCCAGGTACACGCGGGGGTACCGCTCGACCAGGTCGAACGCGGCCTCGTACTCCGGCATCGCGGCGTGCGCCAGCACCGCGGTCAGTCTGGGGTGGCGCGCGAGAACCTGCTCGAAGACGTCGAGGCCGGTGTGCACGCCACGCAGCGGTCCGTGGCCACAGTGGATCACCACGGGAACCCCGCTGTCCTCGAGCGCGCCCCAGACGGCGTCGAGCAGCGGGTCTCGCGGGTCGTAGCCGCCCACCTGGACGTGGGCCTTCACGCAACGGGCTCCTGCCCGCAGTGCCGAGTCCAGGTAGGAGGCGGCGCCCGGTTCGGGGAAGAACGTCGCGGTGGGCACCGCGTCCGGTTCCCGTTCGGCGAACTCCATCGCCCATGTCGTCAGCCACTCCGCCATCCCCGGCTTGTGCGGGTAGACCAGCGGCGCGAAGCGGGTGACGCCAATCCGGCGCAACGTCTCCAGGCGGTCCTGCTCCGACTGCCGGTAGTGAATCGGCCAGGCCATTCCGTAGTTCTGTTCGGCCCGGTCGAAGTAGGCCCACACCTTCCGCAGCACGGACTCGGGCAGGAAGTGGACGTGCATGTCCACGATGCCGTCCAGGCCGACGGAACGCAGCCAGGGGCGGACGTCCTCATCGGACCGTGGCCGCGCTGTGCCTGCGGCGGACTCCGACAGGGTCACCTGCCGTACTTGCCCTTCACCGCGCGGCCCATCGCCCGCTCGACTTCCTTCCTGGCGTCACGCTTGGCGATGTCCTGGCGTTTGTCGTAGGCCTTCTTGCCCCTGGCCAGCGCGATCTCGACCTTGACCTTGCCGTCCTTGAAGTACATCGACAGCGGGACCAGGCTCAGACCGCTCTCCTTGGTCTTGCCGATCAGCCGCTCGATCTCGCCGCGATGCAGCAGCAGCTTGCGATGCCGCCGTGCCTCGTGGTTGGTCCAGGTGCCGTGGGTGTACTCCGGGATGTGCACGTTACGCAGCCACACCTCGCCGTCGTCGACGGTGGCGAAGGCGTCGACCAGCGACGCCTTACCGGCGCGCAGGCTCTTCACCTCGGTACCCACCAGAACCAGTCCGGCCTCGTAGGTGTCCAGGATCGAGTAGTCGTGCCGAGCTTTGCGGTTCGACACGATCACCTTGCGGCCGATTTCCTTGGGCATAGCGCAACTCTACGTGTTCGATTTCCAGGTCGCAGCTGGGTTGATCTCGGTGGCCGGGTGACGGGCGGGCCCAGTGGCGCGAAGCGCCTAGTGGCGGACGTAAAGGCGGAGCGTGACGTACCCGGTGACGGCGGAGATCAGCACCGAGACCCCGAGCAGGATGGGCGCCACGGGGAACAGCACGTCCAGCAGGGATATCTGCGGAATGATCCCGCCGGTCGCGGCGAGTACCGGTTCGAAGAACGTGAACTTGCCCGCGATCAGCAGACCGATCGACAGGACCGCGCCGATGAGACCGGCGACGACCGCTTCGAGCAGGAACGGCAGCTGGGTGTACCAGCGGGTCGCGCCGACCAGTCGCATGATGCCGACCTCGGTGCGGCGGGTGAACGCGGACAGCTGGATCGTGTTGGAAATGAGCAGCAGTGCGGCCGCCGCCTGAATGAGGGCGACGATGAAGGTCATGTCGCGCACGCTGTTCAGCACACCGAAGAAGCTGTCCAGGAACTTGTTCTGATCGTTGATGTCGTTCACCCCGGGCTGACCGGAGTACTCCTGCACGATCACTTCGCTGCGTTCCGGATCGAACAGCTTCACCTGCAAGGACGCGGGCAGCGACTCGGGCCTGGCGAGTTCCACGAGTTCGGGCTGGCCCTCGAAGATCTGCTTGAACCGCTCGAAGGCCTCTTCCCGGTTCTCGAACACCACGGACTCGACGGCCGGGTTGCTCTCCAGCTGCTGGCGCAGCGACGCGCACGGCTCCTGGGAACAGGTCGGGTCATTGGCGCTGACGTCGGAGGTGAGGTTCACCGACACCTCGACGTCGTCGAGGTAGCTCACCTTCATCTTGTCGATGGTCTTGACGACCAACAGGCCACCGCCCAGCATCGCGAGCGAGATCGCCGTGGTGAGGATCATCGCGATGGTCATGGTGACGTTCCGGCGCAAGCCGGTGATGACCTCGCTGAACACGAAACTGGCACGCATCGGGGCGGATATCCTTGGGTCGGGGGTAACGGGGTGGGGCGGGTCGCGCTGAGCGTACGACGGGCGGTCAGCGGCCCACGCCGTACACACCTCGCTTGTCATCGCGGATGACCTTGCCGAGCTGCAACTCGACGACGCGACGGCGCATGGAGTCCACGATCGAGTGGTCGTGGGTCGCCATCAGCACGGTCGTACCTGTGCGGTTGATGCGCTCGAGCAGCAGCATGATGTCCTGGCTGGTGTCCGGGTCCAGGTTTCCGGTCGGCTCGTCGGCCAGCAGGACCAGCGGCCGGTTGACGAACGCCCGTGCGATCGCCACCCGCTGCTGCTCACCACCGGAGAGTTCGTTGGGCATGCGGTCGGCCTTGCCGTCCAGGCCGACCAGCTCGAGCACCTCCGGCACGACCTTCGTGATGGTGTGTTTCGGCTTCCCGATGACCTCGAGTGCGAACGCGACGTTCTCCGACACGGTCTTGTTGGCCAGCAGCCGGAAGTCCTGGAACACGCAGCCGATCGTCTGGCGCAGTCGGGGGATCCTGCGCCGGGCCATCTTCGCCACGTCGAAGTTGGACACGAAGACACGGCCCTTGCTCGGCACTTCCTCGCGTAGCAGCAGCCGGAGGAACGTCGACTTACCCGAACCCGATGGGCCGATCAGGAAGACGAACTCGCCCTTGTCCACCTCGACGGACACACCGTCGAGCGCTGGACGCGTCGACGTCTTGTAGGCCTTGGAAACACTTTCGAGCCGGATCACGGTGGGTCATCCTACTCATGTCACCCGTTAAGCCCTGGTTGCCTCCGTTCGGACGCTCCCGAGCCAGCCCTACCGGACCCCGAATTACGGTCAGGAGTTGGCGTCCATGGACTGCTTGCGCCAGCGGATGCCGGACTCGAGGAAGCCGTCGATGTCGCCGTCGAGCACCGCGGACGGGTTGCCGACCTCGAACTCCGTCCGCAGGTCCTTGACCATCTGGTACGGGTGCAGCACGTAGGAGCGCATCTGGTTACCCCAGCTGGAGCCGCCGTCCTTGAGCGCGTCCAACTCGGCGCGGTCCTGCTCCTTCTGTCGCTGCAGCAGCTTGGCCTGCAGCACCTTCATCGCGGCCACCTTGTTCTGCAGCTGCGACTTCTCGTTCTGACAGGAGACGACCACACCGGTCGGGATATGGGTGAGCCGGACCGCGGAGTCCGTGGTGTTCACGCTCTGGCCGCCCGGGCCGGACGAGCGGTACACATCGACCCGGATGTCCTTCTCCGGGATGTCGATGTGGTCGACCTCCTCGACCTCCGGCATCACCTCGACGTGCGCGAACGAGGTCTGCCTGCGGCTCTGGTTGTCGAACGGCGAGATCCGCACCAGCCGATGGGTGCCCTGCTCGACGGAGAGCGTGCCGTACACGTACGGCGCCGTGACCTTGAACGTGGCCGACTTGATGCCGGCCTCCTCCGCGTAGGAGATGTCGTAGACATCTGTCGGATAGTCGTGACGCTCGGCCCAGCGCAGGTACATGCGCAGCAGCATCTCGGCCCAGTCGGCGGCGTCGACACCGCCTGCTTCGGACCGGATGGTGACCACCGCGTTGCGGTCGTCGTACTCACCGGACAGCAGGGTGCGGACCTCGAGCAGATCGACCTCTTTGGCCAGCTGCGCCAGGTCCTGCTCCGCCTCGGTCACGCTCGCCGCGTCACCCTCGTCCTTGGCCAGCTCGTGCAGCACGGCCAGGTCGTCGAGCCGCTGGCGCAGTTCGGTGACCTTGCGCAGCTCGGCCTGCCGGTAGGAGAGCTGGCTGGTGACCTTCTGCCCGGACTCCGGGTCGTCCCACAGGGACGGGTCGGACGCCTGCTGCTCGAGGTCGGCGACCTGCGCGCGCAGCGTCTCGAGATCCATCACCGACTCAACCTGGGTCAGTTTGCCGGTGACGTCCTTCAGGCCTGTTTCGAAGTCAGCACTCACGCCGGACAAGGTTACGGCAAATCCCCCGGCCGCCTTCGGCACACCGCCCTGAAGCGGCCGGGGGACGCCGTCGGATCACTGCGTCTTGGTCGTGCGTCTTGGTCGTGGTTCGGGTAATTCACCGCAGACAGTCACCGCGATCATGCGACTCACCTGCAGTCATTCGTCGCGAGCTACCCCTACTGCGGCGAAACAGCATGCCGCAGCGGAGCCCTCTCCGGGGCAGCCCCGCCGAATGACTTGTGAACAACCCTTACTGGGCTGCGATCGTGTCCAGCAGTTTGAGCGCCGCCTTCGCGTGCGCCTGACCGAAGTCGGCCACCGCCTTGGTGACGGGGTCGCCCGCGGCCTTGACCGCTGCCTTCGCCGCGTCGAGCTCCTCGCTGTACACGGCGCGGGCCGAGTCGAACAAGGCGGCCCGCTGCTTGGCTGTCAACGATCCGGCGTGGACCAGGCGCAGAATGAGCGGGCTGCGCAGGTGGTCGGGGCCGGCATCGGAAACGAGCCAGGCCTTGAAGGCCTTCTTCCCGGCTGCGGCGATGACATATTGCTGGCTTGAGCGCGGCCCCTGCTTACCAAGGCGGACAAGGCCTTCCTTGGCCAGAGCTGGAAGCTCCCGGTAGACCTGGCTCCGGGTCACGCTGAAGAACGCACCGAAGCGTTCATCGGCGGCCGCGACGAGCTCACCACCCGTGGCGGGACCGTCGTGGAGCAGGCCAAGCAGTGCTGCGGCAGTTGCATTCAAATCGGACACGTGTCTACCGTGCCATGTTTTTCCATATCTGTCCACAGTGGTCTACCTCGAAGTCCACTGTGGAACCCTCCGAACGTCGGTAGGGACACCCGAACGGAGCATGCGATGGCCCCGTTCGCCGAGTCTCAATGCACGCGGCATGCAAATCGGACACCAAACGGCCCAACCCGCCCGATCATCTGCCCCACAACGAACGATCCACCGCACTTTCCCAAAAAAGTGCGGGTGGCCGCTCAACCCCACTCGAGCCACCAGGCCAGCCGACAAGGCCCCAGAACACCACAAAAAAGGGCCTGGCCTGCGTTTCCGCAGGCCAGGCCCTCAATCTTTGTAGCGGGGACAGGATTTGAACCTGCGACCTCTGGGTTATGAGCCCAGCGAGCTACCGAACTGCTCCACCCCGCGTCGTTGTGTGTACACACCATACCCCGCCCCTCCAGACGCCCAACACCGCCCCCCACTAACCCCCGGAACCATCACCGGCAATCGCGCCCAGCCACCGGGGGGGCAAGGGGGCGAAGCCCCCAACAAGGGGATCCGGGGGACGGAGCCCCTCAGGACGGGGTCTGGGGGCTGCGCCCCCAGGGCAATACGAAAGAGGCCCGCCCTGCGTTTTCCGCAGGCACGGGCCTCCTACCTCTGTAGCGGGGACAGGATTTGAACCTGCGACCTCTGGGTTATGAGCCCAGCGAGCTACCGAACTGCTCCACCCCGCGTTGGTGAAACCCACCTTACGCCCCCGTTTACCGGGGACGCAAAGTGGGTGTCACTCACGTGACGCGGCTCATCCGCCGCCCTGCGCTTCTTCCCAGCGCCGGGCTGCCGCGTCCAACTCGGCCAGTGCGGCACCCTGTGCGTCGAAGTCACCGGACTGCTGAGCGTTCTTCAGCTTCGTCAGCGCCGCCTGGATGTCGGCCGTGGCTTGGTCCAGCTCGGTGCCGCCCGGCTCCCCGTCGGCGGGCGGAGTGCCCTGGTTATCGGTCTCCGGAGGTGGCGTGTCCTCGTTCTCGTCCGGTGTGGTGTCAGGAACACCACCCTGTTCCGGGCCGGTGGCAACGTCCCCTGTGCCCTCGCCGAAGACCTGGTCCAGCGCTCCGCTCAAGGTCGAGGAGAAACCGATCTTGCCCCCGTAGGACACGAGTACGCGGGCCAGCTGCGGGTAGCTGTTCTCGTTCTTCTGGCGGATGTAGACCGGTTCCACGTAGAGGAACCCGCCCGCGACGGGCAGTGTCAACAGGTTTCCGTAGATCACGTTGATCTGCGGGTTGTTGAACAGGGTCCGCTCCTGCGCGACCCGCGGGTCACTCTGGAACCGGTTCTGTACCTGCACGGGGCCCTCTACCTGACTGCCCGCATCGCCGCCTGTGGGCAGCCGCAGCACCCGCATCGTGCCGTAGTCCTCGGGGTCGGAGGACACCGAGACCCACGCTGCCAGATACTGCCGTCGCAGTGGCGTGAGCGAACTGGTGATCTGGAAGGTCGGGCTGTCCTGCCCCGGTGCTTCGGCAAGCAGGTAGTAGGCGGGCTGGTTCGGCCCCGATGCGGCGGCGTTCGGGTCGGCCGCGCCATCCTGGGTCGGGTCGACCGGAACGTCCCAGAACGTCTCGGTGCTGTAGAACTCCCTCGGGTTCTGCACGTGGTACTTGGTGAGCAGTTCCCGCTGAACCTTGAACATGTCCTCCGGGTAGCGGAAGTGCGCCCGCAGCTCCGGCGTGATCTCCGAGGTCGGCTTCACGACGCCGGGGAAGACGTTCCGCCACGCCTTCAGCACCGGCTCCTCGTCGTCGAGGGAGTACAGGCTGACCGTGCCGTCGAACGCGTCAACGGTGGCCTTCACCGAGTTCCGGATGTAGTTGATCGTCTCCGGCTGCTGCCGGGCGACTCCGGACAGGGAGTCCTGCGTCGCGTCGTCCAGCGCCGTCTGCTGGGCGTACGGGTAGTTGTTGATCGTGGTGTAACCGTCCACAATCCACTTGATCTTCCCGTCGATCACCGCGGGGTAGGGGTCACCGTCGACGGTCAGCCACGGAGCCACCTTTTCGACCCGATCGCGAGGGTCGCGGTTGTACATCATCTTCGAGCCTTCGCTGATGGCGTCGGAGAAGAGGATGTTGCGCTCGCCCTCCTTGGCGGCGAACACCAGGCGGTTGAACCAGTTGTCGATCGGCACACCGCCCTCGCCGGTGTAGAGGTAGCTGCTGTCACTGGCGGTGTCGTACTCGCCGGGCGCCTGGCCTTCCTGACCACCGACGATGGCGTAGTCCGTCGTCAGCTCGCCGTAGTAGATCCGCGGCTCGGTGACCTCGATGCCCTGTGCGCCAGTGGGGTTCTGCGTGTCACTGGTTCCGGCGACGGGGTAGCCACCCTCGCTGTCCGCACCCTCGACGGCCCGGTCGATGGTGTTGGCCGGTGCGGCGACGAAGCCGTTTCCGTGGGTGTAGCGAAGATGCCGGTTGATCCAGCTGCGCTGGTTCTCCGCGAGACCGCTGGTCTTGATCTCCTTCGCGGCCACGATGTAGTCCTGCAACTCGCCGTCGACCTCGTACCGGTCGATGTCCAGCTTCTCCGAGAAGCCGTAGAAGTTCTCCCGGCCGACACGCTGGGTGAAGGTCGGTTCGAGCACGCCGGGGTCGAGCAGCCGGATGTTGGAGATGGTGCCGGTCTCCGACCGCACCTCCTCGGGCGAGGCCTCGGTTGTCCCCGAATAGTCCTCGTATTTGACGTCCTGCAGACCGAACGCCGCTCGCGTGGCGTCCATGTTCCGCTGGATGGATTCGGACTCCTTCTCGATGGCGTTCGGCTTGACCTCGAACTGCTCGAGCACGGCGGGCCAGGCGACCCCGACCAGAATGCCGGACAGCAGCAGCAGCACGAGCGCGATCGCGGGCAGCTGGACGTTACGCAGGAACGCGCCGACGAAGAAGGCGATCGCGACGAACAGCGAGATGCAGAGCAGGATCCACTTGGCAGGCAGCCTTGCGGCGAGGTCGGTGTAGGTGGCGCCGGTGAACAGCTCGTTGCCGTCCGACATCAGCAGGTTGTAGCGGTCGAAGAAGTACTCGACCGCCTTCAGCAGTACGAACACACCGACGAGAATCGCCAGCTGCACCCGGGCTGGGCCGGCAATCGTTCCGCCCTTGCCCGCGAGCCGGATGCCACCGAAGAGATAGTGCGCGCCGAGCGCGGCGAGGAAGGACACGACGACCGCGACGAACAGCCAGCCGATGATCCAGTTGTAGAACGGAAGGCTGAACGCGTAGAAGCCGATGTCCAAACCGAACTCGGGGTCCGTCTGCCCGAAGCTGGTGCCGTTGAAGAACAACCGCACCCGCTCCCAGTCGTTCTGGGCACTCGCGCCGGCGATCAGTCCCACCAGCACCGGAATACCGATGCCGAACAACCGGATCCGGCTCACCACTGTCGTCCGATATCGGGCGACCGGATCGTCCGCGCCGGAGACCGGGACGAAGACCGGGCGGGTTCGGTAGGCGATCCACAGGCTCAGCGCCACCAAACCGCCGACCAACGCCGCGACGGCGAAGAACAGCACGACTCGGGTGATCACCACTGTGGTGAACACGCCACGTGCTCCTACTTCACCGAACCACAGCCAGTCCACGTAGGTGTCGAGCAGCCGGGCGCCGAGCAACAACGCCAGTACGACCACTCCGCCAAGGATCAGCAGGAGTCGGCTGCGCCGGGACAGCTTCGGTAAGCTCACGGGGGGCCGAGTGGCCACTGCACACGCTCCAGATGTCGTGATCTACTTCGTGGGGGCGCGGGCCTCAGCGAGCGTCCCCTGATTACTTAACTCTACGGATTCGTACCAGAGTTCCGAGTAAAGCCTCTCAAATCGGACTCGGGTGCGGCATGGCCGGGTCGTTCCTGCCACGATGTCGCCATGCCAGACAGCGAACAGCAGGCAGAAGTGAACCAGTCGATGCAACCGAGTGTGGCCGCGCTGGCCCGCGAAGTCGAGGACTTCGTGGGCTCGGCGGGTTGGGATCAGGCGCCCCAGTTGTTCGCCCTGGTTCCCACGGCCGAGCTGCTCAGCCAACAGCCCGAACTCGCCGCGCAACTGGATGCGGCGTCACCGCTGACACCCGTCGCACAGGACGAGCTTCCGGAGGGCGACCTCGCCGAGGCACTCGGGCGGATCGCGTGGCCCGAGGCGGTGCACGGATGCGCGCTGGCGCAGGAGATCATCGTGCTCCCCCCGGACGCGGAAGAGGAACTGCCCGGAGGCGGCCACGGTGATGACGACGCTCAGCGGCTGCGGCAGGCCGCTGCCGACCATCCGAGGCGCACCGAGGCCAGGCTCGTGGCCGCCGTGCTGCGCGACGGCAGTGCCGCCTGCGTGATGCGGCTGCGTGGTCTGGGCGAAGGGGACAGTGTCGATGAGATCATCGAGCATCCCGAACTGGCGCCCAATCTCGTGGACGCATTGAAGGCGACCTTCGCGCCGTAGCCGGGCGCTCAGCAGGACGGCGCCTGCCTGCCCTCCCTGAGGTCCTCGAGTGCGCTGAGCGCACCGTCGAGGTCGCCCACCTTGACGAGGTTGAGACCGTCCGGTGCGGCCGCGGCCGCTTCGGCGCAGTTGGCTTCCGGGACCAGGAAGGTCGTCGCGCCCGCTTCCTTCGCCGCCACCACCTTGAACGAGATGCCGCCGATCGGGCCCACCGCGCCCTTCTCGGTGATCTCGCCGGTGCCCGCGATGTGCTCGCCACCGACCAGTGAACCGGGCGTCAGCCGATCGGTGATCGCGAGGGCGAAGATGAGGCCCGCGGACGGTCCGCCGACGTCCTCGAGGGAGATGTCTATGTTGAACGGGACGTCGGCACGGTCGATCGGGACCAGGCCGATGAACCCCTGTTCCTGATCGGGGTCCTCGTGCTGGGCCAGCGTCACCGACTCGGTGCGCTCGGGCTGTCCATCGTGCTGGAACGTCAGCGAGATGGTCTCGCCAGGGCGGGTGCCCTCGAGAGCCGCGCGGACGTCCTCCTCCTTGGTGATCTTCTTCCCGTTGACCATCAGCAGCTCGTCACCCGCCGCGAGCACGTGGTCCGCCGGGCTGCCCGACACCACTTCCTTGGCGAGCACCTTCACCGGGTGGCCGAGCCTGCGCAGTGCGGCGACCTCGGCGTTGCTCTGCGAGTCCTGGAACTGTTTGACGTTCTCCCGCTTGACCTCTTCGTCGGTCTCCCCCGGCTTGAAGTAGTCCTCCCGCGGGGCGAGCGCGTACCGGCCGCTGGCCCACAGACCGAGTGCTCCGAACAGGGTGACCTCGTCGTTCAACGACACGGTCGTCATGCGGAGCTCGCCCTCGGTCGGATAGGTCTCCTCCCCAGCGACGTTGACCACGGGCTTTCCGTCGTCCAGCCCGATCGTGTCGTAGGTGGGACCGGGCCCGAGCGCCACGTACGGCACTTGGACGAAGGTTCCCAGCAGGGCGAAGGCGACTACGAGCACGCCGCTGACCACGAGGGTCCAGCCGCGCCTCGTCAGCCGTGTGCCACCGGAATCGTCGTCGGCGGTTTCGCCGGTACTGCTCGGCCGCACACTCACCGGCGGCGCCGGGAACCCGATCGAGGGCGTGCTTGCCTGCGTGTTTCCGTCGGCCTTGTCACGGGACTCGCTCACAGCGCAACAGCGTACGGTGACAGCGCAGGCCGGGCCGGGCAGCCCACGCCGTACGGCGCGGCCGCGAGTCGCGCCCGCGGTAACAATCAGGGTTCGGCTCAGGGCGAACCCCGGGCTGCGACGGCGACCTCCATCTGGCGTACCGCGTACGGTGGTGCTATGAGCGACCGGCACCGTGAACGAATGGGTATGGCACCGAGCGACGTGCAGCCCGCCGGCGAGTGAGGCAGAGATATGAGCGACCGGCGAGTGAGGCAAGAAGTATGAGCGACCGGCACCGTGAGCGAGTCGGGTACGGCACTGAGCGATGTGCAGCCCGCCGGCGAGTGAGGCAAGAAGTATGAGCAATCCCCCGTTCGGCTTCGGACCCCCCGATCCCGGCGACAGTGGCGGTAACGACCGCGACTCCGACAAGTCCTCGGGGTCCGGCGGTCAGCAGCCCCCTGGTGGTCCCGAGGCCTTCAACCAGCTTGGGCAGATGCTCAGCCAACTCGGGCAGATGCTCAGCCAGGCGGGTAGCTCGACCGGCCCGGTGAACTACGACCTGGCCAAGCAGATCGCGGAGCAGCGGCTGGCCGGCACGCGCGGCAGCTCACTGGGGTTCTCGTCGCAGGAGAAGTCCGGGGAGAGCGCGGTCCGCGACGCCGCTCACCTCGCCGAACTGTGGCTGGACGCGGCCACCATCCTGCCCGCGGGGGCGAACAACACCGTCGCGTGGACCGCACGGGACTGGGTGTCCAAGACCCTGCCGACCTGGCAGCGTCTCTGCGATCCGGTCGCCAAGCAGGTGTCCGGCGCCTGGGTGCAGGCCCTCCCCGAAGAGGCGAAGCAGGCCGCGGGCCCACTGCTGTCGATGGTGGGCCAGATGGGCGGCATGGCGTTCGGCTCGCAACTGGGCAACGCACTCGCCGAACTCGCTTCCGAGGTGCTCACCTCCTCCGAGGTCGGGCTTCCGCTGGGACCGGACAACACCTCTGCCCTGCTGCCGGCGAACATCGAGAAGTTCACCGAGGGGCTGGAGCGCCCCAGCAGCGAGGTCCTCGTCTTCATCGCCGCGCGCGAGGCAGCCCACCAGCGGCTGTTCGCCCATGTGCCGTGGTTGCGACAGCGACTGCTGGCCACGGTCGAGGAGTTCGCCAGCGGCATCAGTGTCGACACCTCAGCACTCGAGCAACTCGCGGGCCAGGTGGATCCCACCAACCCGGCCAGCATCGAGGAAGCGATGTCCTCCGGCCTGCTGGAGCCAAAGACGACTCCGGAGCAGCAGGTCGCGCTCACTCGACTGGAGACCCTGCTCGCACTGGTCGAGGGCTGGGTGGACGTGGTCGTGGCCGAGGCCGTCGGCGACCGGCTGCCGGGAGCCGACGCGCTGCGGGAAACCCTGCGCAGGCGCCGCGCCACCGGCGGGCCCGCCGAGCAGACGTTCGCCACTCTCGTCGGCCTGGAGCTGCGGCCCAGGCGCATGCGTGCGGCCTCGGCACTGTGGAAGCTCGTGGGCGATCGGCACGGCGCCGAGGTCCGGGACGGCATCTGGACACATCCCGACCTTCTGCCGACCGCCGAGGACCTCGACGACCCGATGGAGTTCGCCGACCGTCTCGGCGACGGCCCCGAGAGCGTGGAGACGTTCGACCCGATGGCCGAACTGGAGCGGACCGAGCGCGCCGAGCAGCAGTCCGGTGAGTCCGGCCCGCAGGAGAGCGGCGGCAGCAGCGAAGACAGCAACAGCGATGAGGACGACAAGGGCGACGCCAAGGGCTGAGCGGCCCCGCTGTTCGGCTGGCCTCGGCGGGCAAGTGCCCGCCGAGGCGCGCCGGGCGTGCTTTTCTCAGTCGAGGTCGTCGGCGTCGGTGATACCCAAGCCCGCCGCGGCGGACAGCCCCTCGAGGTAGCCGATCGCGCGCTCCGTCTTCGGGTAGTTGCCGACCAATCGCCAAAACCGTGCGTTGTGCCCTGCTTCGCGCAGGTGCGCGAGTTCGTGCACGAGCACGTAGTCGAGCACCCAGGCCGGCACCTCGCGCAGCCGCTCGCTCACCCGAATCGTGCGGTCGGCAGGCGTGCAGGAGGCCCACCGGGTGCGCATCGGCGGCACCCAGCGCACACTCGACGGTGCCACCGTGTCGTCGAGGTAGCGCGCGGAGAGGGTCGCGCACCTCGCCAGTAGCGCCGCGTCGGAACTGCGGGGCGCTGCTCGCTTGCTCTCACTTCGCAGCAGCTTGCGCTGCATTTCCGCAACCCAGTGCTGCTCCTCCTTCCTGGTCATCTTGGCTGGAATCATCACGACGAGTGTGTCGCCGTCGCGGTACGCGGTGACGGTGCGCCGCCTTCGTGCACTGCGCCGCACCTCGATCTTCGGTTGTGGGGAGCTCCCCGGACTGACTTGCTGATCCCGGTTCCTCAGTGAGGGCACCCGTGCTTCGGCCACCAGTCCACCGTAAGGGCAAGCACCGACAGCGCAATCGGCTCTCAGGGCGCATCCGCTGAGTTGTCCACAAGTATCGCGTCCTGTGGACAACTCAGCGGATTCTTAGCCGCTGGTTAGCGAGGGGTGGTCACAGTGTGCACATGGGCCAACACGCATCCGCAGGGATTTCCGTACAGCTTCCACACAGACCTCGGCTACTGCCAGGACTTGACGTGCTCGAACGTGCGGCCGACGAGATACAGATCGGCCTGGACCCACGCCACGCCGTCGTGGCACAGGGACTGCCACCGAACCTGATCGACCTGCTTCGCGGTTTGGACGGCAGCCGCAGCACTCGGACGCTGCTGGACGCCGCGGGAGCGGTGCACGGCGAACGGCTGCGGGAGATCCTCACCGGGTTGACCGAATGCGGACTGGTGGAGGAGGCATATCCGGCCGCCCGGCACCGCAAGGCAGCGGCCGAACCGGAACTGTGGTCGCTGCGGGCCGGGTTGAGCCGCTTCGACGCCGCGGTGCGGCGCGAGCAGTGCTGCGTTCTCGTGCACGGTGGAGGGCGGCTCGCCGTCGCGGTGAGCGTCCTGCTGGCAACAGCGGGCATCGGCCGCATCGACGTCAGGGCAGCGGGAACCGTGGGCAACGACGAGCTGGGTTCCGGATACCTGGACACCGACATCGGCCGGCCGAGGCGCCGGTCGATTCTCGAGGCCGTACTCAGGGCCAATCCAGACACCAGGGCGGGACGGTCCGTCGACCGACGGTCACCGGACCTCGTGCTGCTCACCGACGCCATCGTGCCCGCCCCTGAGGTCGTGCGTGGCCTGCTCGCCGACGGGCTGCCGCACCTTCCGGTGCAGGTGCGCGACGGGATCGGCATCGTGGGCCCACTGGTGTGGCCGGGACGCAGCAGTTGCCTGCGCTGTGCGGATCTGCATCGAACCGACCGGGACAGCTGCTGGCCGAGGATCGCCAGCCAGCTCGCAGGGCAGAGCAGACGGGCGGACCTGGGGGCCGTGCAGGCCACGGCCTCGCTGGCCGCAACGCAGGCTTTGCGTGTTCTCTGTCACAACGAGGGTATGCCGCCGGTGTGGAACTCGACGCTGGAAGTCGATTCCTACGAGGCCACCGTGTACCACCGTCCCTGGTTGCCGCACCCGGACTGCGGGTGTGGAGCGCCTGCGCCGGGCGCGCCGCGGCCCCGGTCAGCGATGGCGAGCCCGGGCTGATCCGCCTTACGGCTGCGCGAAATCCGTTCCGCAAGGCAGAATCGTGGGCGTGACCGAATCCCTCGACTCGACCGATGACCGTCCCGACGCCGCGATGCCGCGCAGGGCGGCGGTGCGCACCGCCAAACTCGCGAGCCTTCCGCTTGGCATCGCGGGCCGTGCCGTCGGCGGCTGGGGCAAGCGCTTGACCGGCCAGAGCGCCGAGGAGGTCAACGCAGCACTGTCCGCGAAGGCCGCGGAGCAACTGTTCGAGGTGCTCGGCACCCTCAAGGGCGGCGCGATGAAGTTCGGCCAGGCGCTGAGCGTGTTCGAGGCCGCAGTACCGGACGAGATGGCCGAGCCGTACCGGGAGGCACTGACGAAGCTGCAGGCCGCGGCCCCGCCGATGTCGGCCCGGCAGACCCATCGCGTGCTGGCCGAGCAACTCGGCCGCGGATGGCGGCAGCGGTTCGCCGAGTTCAGCGACGTACCCGCCGCCGCGGCCAGTATCGGCCAGGTGCACCACGCCGTCTGGCACGACGGTCGCGAGGTCGCGGTCAAGGTGCAGTACCCCGGCGCAGACGAGGCGCTGCGCAGTGATCTGCGGCAACTGCAGCGCTTCGCCCGCCTGTTCCAGGCACTGGCCCCGGGCACCGAGGTCAAACCGCTGCTCGCCGAACTGGCCGACCGTATGGACGAAGAGCTGGACTACCGCGCCGAAGCGGACAACCAGCGCGAGTTCGCGGCGGCCTTCGCCGGGGACGACCAGGTGCTGATACCTCCCGTGGTGGCCAGCGCGCCCAGGGTCATCGTCACCGAGTGGGTCACCGGCACGCCGTTCGCGAAGATCATCGCCGACGGGACCACCGAGCAGCGCGACCGGGCGGGCCACCTGCTCGCCGAGTTCCACTACTCGTCCCCCGCCCGCGCGCGGCTCCTTCACTCCGACCCGCACCCCGGCAACTTCATGCTGCTCGAGGACGGCAGGCTGTGTGTGATCGACTTCGGGGCGGTCGCCCGCCTGCCGGAGGGTGCACCACCGCAGCTCGGCGCGATCATGCGCCTCGCACTCGAGGGCAGGTCGACCGAACTGCTGGATGCCCTGCGAGACGAAGGTTTCGTCCGGCCGGGCACGGTACTCGACGCCGAGGATGTCCAGGCCTACCTCGCGCCGCTGGTGGCCCCGTTGACCCGCGAGCGATTCCATTTCACCCGGCGTTGGGCGCAGCAGCAGGCCCTCCGGATGGGAGACACCCGTGGGCAGGACTTCCGCACGGGCCGGTCGCTCAATCTGCCGCCCAACTGGCTGCTGATCCACCGGGTGACCGCGGGTGCAGTCGGCATCCTGTGCCAGTTGGACGCCGAACTCGAATTGCGTGCCATCGTGGAGCACTGGCAGCCAGGGTTCGCCGCAGGGTGACAGTCCACAGGTGAGCCCTCTCGTGGCGCACGGGTTCCGCTCGCACCCGCCATTTGTCCACAGGCCGTGATTTCCCGTTCCGGATCCACATCGGCTGCGGCACGCTCGGAACATGACCAGTTCAGCTCTCGCGGCCTGCAGCGACACCACCTGTGCCGGTTCCGGCCTGCTCCACCTCCGCCACGGCATCGCCACGGTCGCCCAGCTCAAAGCCTCCGGGATGTCCATCAAGACGATCGCCTCCCGGTGCAGGCCCGGCGGGCCATGGCGCCGGCTCTCCCTTGGGGTTGTCCTGCTCGGCCTCGGCGAACCGACGCGACACCAGTTGTTGAGCGCTGCCGTGGCGGGGCTGGGCAGGAATGTCGCCATCACCGGTATCGACGCCCTGCGCGCCCAGGGCGCGAGCCTGCCTCCGCCGCGAACCGTGCACATTCTCATCCCCGCGGGCAGACGGATACGGCCACCGGAGTTCGTCCTCGTCGAACGGACCGCACGAGTACCCGATCCGGTGTTCGTCGAAGAGTTGCCCTGCGCGCCGGTCACCCGCGCCGCGATCGACGCCGCGCGCAGGGAGCACGACCCGGAACGGCTGCGCGACCTGCTCACCGTCCCTGTCTACGAAGGGTTGTGCACGCCCCGCCAGCTGCACGCCGAACTGGCATCGGGCAATCAGCGGGGAAGTTCCGCCGTTCGCGCCGAGCTACGGAAGTTGACCGGGGGCTGGGACACATTCCTGCTCGGTGTCGCGAGGCGCGTGAGCGCCGAGGCTCCCCTGCCCCCGCCGCAGTGGGACGTCACCGTACGCGACCGCAGGGGAAAACCGATCGGAACCGTCGACGCCTGGTGGGACGAGGCCGGTCTGGGCTGGCAGTTCAGCCCGCGCTACGAGGAGAACTCAGGCCAGGGACGGATGGTCCGCCTCGCACTGACCGCCGCGGGCGTCGTGCTGGTCCGCACCCCCGCCGATCGGCTGTACCACGACAGACAGGAGGTCATTCGGGAACTCGTCCGCGCGTTTCGCCATGCGGCGTTGTGCCCTCGCCCCAAGGTCGAGACCACGAGAGCGGTGCCGGGACACTAGGCCGCCAACCCTGATCTCGCCGGGCAAGGCGCCGTTCGGTCCTCGCCTCACCGTTCCAGATCGCAGCAGGTGAAGGTCGTGCGTTATGGCATCTCGGCCGCTCTCGCGCGGTTCAAGGCACTC
Organism: Amycolatopsis marina; assembly: GCF_900111885.1. Lineage (GTDB taxonomy): Bacteria > Actinomycetota > Actinomycetes > Mycobacteriales > Pseudonocardiaceae > Amycolatopsis > Amycolatopsis marina. The sequence goes on along the minus strand of NZ_FOKG01000028.1, from coordinate 15,300 downwards.
GGTGAAGACACCGGCGGGTTGTTCGCTGTCGCCGAGCAATCTTGCTGTGAGGGCGCCAGCCGGATCAGGATCAGCCCCAGTACTCGGTGGGCAGCTTCCCTTCGATATCGCGCACGTGCGCCCGTGCACAGTCCGGGCAGAGCCAACGGAGCACGCCGTGGTCCCACTCGGCTGCCCAAGCCAGATTCCGCGCCGGATCCCCGTCCGGATCCCGCAGTCGGCCACAGCGGGCGCAACTCACCACTCCGTCTCCGGTCACCGGCGCCACCCACAGTGGACAGTCGAGGCGGAGAGCAGGTGGACGTCGGCCCGGTGGCCGAGATAGTCCGCGCTGTTCGGATCGACCAGCGACTGCACGGCCGCGTGGTCGCCAGCCGTGAGCTTGTCCCCAGCAGTCTCGGCCAGCCAGGTGACTCGCTCCACTGCGAAGTCCGAGACCAGTTGCGCAGCCGGGGCCGGGTGATCCACGAGATAACTGAAGGAGCTGATCCCGGAAAGCCCGGCCTTGCCCAGAGCCGCACCCCAGCCGTAGGGCATTCGGACGACGTCTTTCATGCCCGCGCGCAGCTCACCGAACCAGGCTTCGCGTACGGATATCAGCCGGGCTTCCAGGCCCGGCTCGCCCACTCCCAGGTCCCACGGCAGGCACCGTGCCGCCAACCCGCCTTCGGCGACCGCGAGCAGGCCGCCATGGCGTAGCGCAGCCGCCAGACTGCCCACCGCTTTCTGCTGATCGGGGAGGTGATGCACCACCGAGGACGCCCAGACCAGATCGGCTTCCGGCAGCAGAGCCGGTAGGTCGGAGCGCCCGGCATCGGCGAGGACCGTACGCACCCGCACGGGAGCGACAACCGGTGCGTCCACCGAATCGGCGTCAGCCACGGTGGCGTCGGAAGCGCTGCGGGCGGCCTCGGACGCCGCGTGTAGCAGTTCCGCGACAGCGTCAAGGAGCACGAGGGTGCCCCCTCCTCGACAGGCGAGGGCAGAAGCCAGCGCCCTGCTCATGCCGCCGGAACCGCATCCGACGTCGACCACTGTGGCCTGTGCGGGGAGGTCGCGGACGAGTCGTTCGGCCACATCCCGAAGGGCCTTTTCGAACAGGGCGTCCGCCCGGCGCATCGAGGGCAGCTTGGCCGCCCAGTTCAAGTCGTCGTGGGTATGCGCGGACATGACCGCCATCTAAACACGAACGAACGTGAGAAGAGCGGGACGAGCGCCGGTCGCACCGGCACCCGTCCCGCTCCCGCTATTCGACCGCGAAAAGCCGCCCGCTTAGGCGTTTTTCTAGGAGGATCGGGCCGAAGCCCTGTTGCGCCGTGGCTTTCGTCCCTGCCATCGGCCGAACCGCCGCACACCCTGGGTAGGGTTGAGATGGCCACCCAGGGCTTCCTCGAGATCGCGTATTCGGGCTCTGGCCAGTTCTTCGTACATCAACATTTCCAGGATCTCCTTGACGTTCTTCGGAGCGTCGTTCGGTGTGCTCGGCATCCGCTCCGCAGCGCTGCCTGCCATCAACGTGCGCTGTTTCGAGGTGCTGATGCTCGTGCTCATGCCGTCTCGACCTGCCTCACTTCGTTCGGCGTGCAAGGCATTCGCCCCTCACCGCTTGTTACCTTCATCGCGCGCTGCATAGGTTTGCTCATGCCGCAACGCTCCTGTTGCGATCAGCTGCCGGCTTGTGCTCGACAACGGCGTTCTTGCGAGGCCGCCCCCGCGGCCTCTTCCGCGCGACGACGGCGCCGCGCTCGAAAATCTCGCCACCCCATACGCCCCAGGGCTCACGCCGTGCGAGAGCACCTGCCAGGCAGGCTGCCCGTACCGGGCAGTCGGCGCAGAAACCCTTGGCCCGCTCCAGTTCTGCGGGAGATTCGGCGAACCACAGGTCCGCGTCACCCGAACGGCAGGGCAGGTCCAGGTCGGGCGAGGACACCGTGTCGAGCAGGTCCCCAATGCCATGGTCGACGAGTTCGTCGGATAACGCCTTCTCTGACGCGAAGGCGATTGCCGAAGACATTCTCGTTCTCCTTTGTGTCGTGTTTGTACTGCTGACTGACGAGGCCGGCTGGACAAAAAGGTGGTCTGAACAGCACAAAGGCCGCGGATCCGGTCTACGGTTCCGCGGCCTTTGTGAGCCTGTTCTCCTGACGGAGCGTCAGGGACTTCGCTCATGTGCAGACGACGGAGCAGAGACCTGCTTGTAGATCGGCAGATCGACGGTCACCGGGACGAACGCGAGGCGCTGCGCGATGGAGATGCGCTCAGCCTTGGCGTCGGCTCCAGCGAGTGCCTGGACGAGGTCATTACGCACACGAGCGGTGCGAGAGCTCATCTCATGCCACGGCTGGGTGCCCCAGGACATGCCGGACTCCCGGCGAGCGGTCAAGCGCGTGTTGGCGGCGCAGGACAGCCTGGTGCCAGGAGTGCCGATCAGTTCGAAGATCTTCATCTCGCTGCCACCTCCTCACGCTGTCCGGACGGCTCGCCATGGTGCTCGTCGGCGAAACATGCGTGGTTGCTTCCACCCAGTACATGCAGGCTATTGCTCTTCGGCGTACGGGGGCAACCGATTTTCCAGAAATCTCCAAAGATCTCCGGAAACACCCCTGAACAGGGGATATACCTGGCAACTCGTGCCGGCCCGGCTACCGACCGCGACAGTCGTCTCAGCTCGCTCCGCGCACCACGGCGAGGACCTCGGCGCCGAAGCGGTCGAGTTTTCCCGCCCCGATGCCGGAGATCGCGACGAGTGCGCTGTGATCCACCGGGCGCTGCTCGGCGATCGCGACGAGTGTCGCGTCGGTGAAGACAACATAGGCGGGGACCTTCAGCTCCCTGGCTCGCTCCACGCGCCAGTCCTTGAGCCTGGCCAGCAGTTCCTCGTCCAGATCGGACGGACATGAACCGCAGCGGCCCAGCTTTATCTCCATCGTCGCCATCAGTGGGCCACCACACACCCGGCACTTGGCCTTGCCGGCCGCGGACTTCGGCTGCGGCCGCGCCACCCGCGCCGCCGGATGCTCCTCGGGAAGCAGCCCATACAGGAACCGGCTACGCCTGCGATTGCGCCGGCCACCAGGATGCCGGGACAGCGCCCAGCTGAGCGAGAGGTGCTCCCGTGCGCGGGTCACCCCGACGTAGAACAGCCTGCGCTCCTCCTCGACCGCACGCTCGTCGCCGTCGGCGTGCTGGATCGGCATGGTGCCCTCGGCGAGCCCCACCAGGAACACCGCGTCCCACTCCAGGCCTTTCGCGGCGTGCAGCGATGCCAGGGTCACGCCCTCCACGGTGGGCGGATGCTGTGCCGACGCCCGCTGTTCAAGTTCGGCGACATAGGTGCGCAAGGTGGCCCCCTCGACCGTGCGCTGGAGCTCCTCCGCCAACTCGACGAGCGCGAGCAGCGCGTCCCAGCGCTCCTTGGCCGCCCCTCCCTGCGGCGGCTGCTCGGTCAGGCCGACCGCGGCGAGCACCCTGCGGACCAGATCGGCGAGTTCACCCTCCGGTGAACTCGCCGCGGCCTGGCGCAACGCGATCACCGCCTGACGCACCTCGCGGCGATCGAAGAAGCGCTGCCCGCCCCGGACGAGATACGGGATGCCCAGCTCGGCGAGCGCCTGTTCGTACGCCTCGGACTGGGCGTTGACGCGGTAGAGGATCGCGATCTCACTGGCGGGCACTCCGGAGTCGAGGAGTTCCCTGATCCGAGCGGCAGCGGCCGCGGCCTCGGCAGGCTCGTCGTCGTACTCGCCGAACCGCGGCGCAGGCCCGTCAGGGCGCTGACCGATCAGCCGTAGCCGGGATCCGGCCGGCCTGCCTCGCGCCGCGCCGATGACCCGGTTGGCCAGGTCCACGATCTGCGGAGTCGAGCGGTAGTCCCGCTCCAACCGCACGACGGCCGCCTCGGGAAACCGTCTGGTGAACTCGAGCAGCGGCTTCGGCGACGCCCCGCCGAAGGAGTAGATGGTCTGGTTCGCGTCCCCCACGACCGTCAGGTCGTCCCGGCCACCGACCCAGGCGTCCAGCAGTCGCTGCTGCAGCGGAGTGACGTCCTGGTACTCGTCGACCACGAAGCAGCGGTACCGGTCCCGGAACTCGTTCGCCACCGTTCCGTGCTCCTCCAGAGCAGCGGTGGTGTGCAGCAGCAGGTCGTCGAAGTCCAGCTGGGACGCCGCGGTCTTCAGCTGCTCGTACATCCGGTACACCTCGGCGACCCTCGCGGGGGATTCCGGGATGTCCCGCTGCAACCTGCTCGCCACCGCCGGGTAGTCCTCGGGGCTGATCAGCGAGGCCTTGGCCCACTCGATCTCCCCGGCCAGATCGCGCAGTACCTCGGGCTCCGTGCCCGCGCCGACGCGGTTGGCGGCCTGCCCGACCATGCGCAACTTGCCCTCGAGCAGATCCCACTGCTGGTCACCGACCACGCGTGGCCAGAAGTAGCGCAGCTGACGCAGCGCCGCGGCGTGAAAGGTCCGCGCCTGTGCCCCTTCGACGCCGAGCGCACGCAGCCTCGACCGCATCTCCCCCGCGGCCCGCGCGGTGAACGTCACCGCCAGCACCTGCCCCGCCGCCACGTGCCCGGATCGAACCAGGTGCGCGATGCGGTGGGTGATCGTGCGGGTCTTGCCCGTGCCGGCGCCGGCCAGCACGCAGACCGGCCCCCGCGGCGCGACGGCCGCGGCCCGCTGCTCAGGATCGAGACCATCGAGCAGGTCATCGGCCTTCGCGGGAGCTTTCGACGACGTCAGAGACGTCTCGGACGCAGCGCTACCCAAGGAAGACACGGCCCGCATCCTCGCAGAGGGGGCCGACAGGTCACCGCTTGCCCACCCGGCCGTATCCTGGACCGTATGGCGGGTAAGCAGGACAAGGCTGCGAAGAAGGAAGCGAAGAAGGCGAAGCGCGCTGCCAGCAAGGCGAGGCGCGGGCAGATCTTCGAAGCCTTCAAGATGCAGCGCAAGGAAGACAAGGCGCTCATCCCCTGGATGCTGGGTGCGGTGCTGGTGGTCACGGCTGCCGTGTTCGGCATCGGGCTGCTGCTGGGCATCGAGTGGGCGCTGCTTCCTGTGGGCATCATGCTCGGCGTGCTCGCGGCCGTGATCATCTTCGGCAGGCGCGTGCAGAAAACCGTCTACTCGAAGGCCGACGGCCAGCCGGGTGCCGCCGCCTGGGCGCTGGACAATCTGCGGGGCCGCTGGAGGGTGACCCAGACCGTCGCCGCGACCACGCAACTGGACGCCGTGCACCGGGTGCTCGGTGGTCCCGGTGTCATCCTCGTGGCCGAGGGAGCGCCGCACCGGGTGAAGGGCCTGCTCGCGCAGGAGAAGAAGCGCGTGGCACGACTGGTCGGCGAGACACCGATCTACGATGTCGTGATCGGGCACGAGGACGGCCAGGTTCCGCTGCGCAAACTGCAGCGACACCTGATGAAGCTCCCTCGCAACCTCAAGCCCGCGCAGGTCGACGCGCTCGAGGCGAAGCTGGCCGCGCTGAGCACTCGGGGGGCCGCGATGCCCAAGGGACCGATGCCGCAGGGCGCCAAGATGCGCAACGTGCAGCGCACGATCCGGCGCCGCTGACTCCGTACAACGGGGTCAGGACTCGCCTGCGCGGGGACGGTGCTCAGCGCAGGCGGACCACGACCGTGCCGGTCAGCCGGTCGTGCCAGCCACGGGCGTCCGGATTGCGCACTGCGGCGGGGATGATCAGGAACGTCAGTGCGCCCCGCACCACCGCACGCCACAGCCCGACAGAGGACGCGCCGTCCAGCCTGCCCACCCGGATGCCGAGCGCGAGCATCCCTGGGGTGAGGCCGAAGAACGCGACCGGCACGATCGTGATCAGGGCCCACACGGCACCGGCCCACAGGTTGAACCCCTGCATGACTGCGGGGTCGCTGAAGTCGGGCCGAATGAACAAGGTGGTCAGCAGGGACGCCATGGCCAGGTCTATCGCCAAGGCCAGGAAGCGGCGACCACCGCCTGCCGCGGAGCCGACACCTTCCTTGGGCAACCCTAGTCGCTCGCCGGGCCAGCGCGGGAGCTCGGATTCATCTATTCTCCGAGAAGCCGCGGGTGCGGAGAGCCATTCACCGGTCCATCTCGCCACCCGTCCAGGGTATTCCGCTCACCCGTGGGCCGTTCGCCCTGGTCGGGATTCCGGTATTCGCCAACCCGTTAACACTGGCGAAACATTCGGGTGACTGTCGGGCAACACCGCGCTCTTAGCGTGAGCCGAAGAGAGTACCCCCCGCGGGCAACGAACACGAAGGAGCTACAGAGGGTGTCCACTACTCCAGACGATATCCAGCGCCTCATCGCCGACGAGAACATCGAGTTCGTCGACATCAGGTTCTGTGACCTGCCGGGTGTGATGCAGCACTTCACCGTCCCCGCAAAGGCGTTCGACCGCGAGGCCATGGAAGAAGGGCTCGCGTTCGACGGCTCCTCCGTGCGTGGCTTCCAGTCGATCCACGAGTCCGACATGCTGCTGCTGCCGGACCTCGCCACGGCGACGATCGACCCGTATCGCGACCACAAGACGTTGATCGTCAACTTCTTCGTGCACGATCCGTTCACCCGTGAGGCCTACAGCCGCGACCCGCGCAACATCGCTCGCAAGGCGGAGCAGTTCATCGCCGAGTCCGGTGTCGCCGACGCGGTGTTCTTCGGCGCTGAAGCCGAGTTCTACGTGTTCGACTCGATCAGGTTCGACTCCGCCGAGCACGGCTCGTTCCACGAGATCGACTCGGTCGAGGGCTGGTGGAACACCGGCGCCGACGAAGAGGGTGGCAACAAGGGGTACAAGACCCGTTTCAAGGGCGGCTACTTCCCCGTGCCCCCGGTCGACCACCTCGCCGACCTGCGCGACGAGATCGTGACCCAGCTGTCCGCGTCGGGCTTCGAGGTCGAGCGCGCCCACCACGAGGTCGGCACCGCAGGTCAGACGGAGATCAACTACAAGTTCAACACGCTGCTGCACGCTGCCGACGACCTGCAGCTCTTCAAGTACATCGTGAAGAACACGGCGTGGAAGGCGGGCAAGACCGCCACCTTCATGCCGAAGCCGCTCTTCGGTGACAACGGTTCCGGAATGCACGCACACCAGTCGCTCTGGAAGGACGGCCAGCCGCTCTTCCACGACGAGTCGGGTTACGCGGGCCTTTCGGACACCGCTCGCCACTACATCGGTGGCCTGCTGCACCACGCGCCGAGCCTGCTGGCGTTCACCAACCCGACGGTGAACTCCTACCACCGCCTGGTGCCCGGTTTCGAGGCCCCGGTCAGCCTGGTCTACTCGCAGCGCAACCGCTCGGCCTGCGTCCGCATCCCGATCACCGGCAACAACCCGAAGGCCAAGCGGGCCGAGTTCCGTTGCCCGGACCCGTCGGGGAACCCGTACCTGGCGTTCGCGGCGATGATGATGGCCGGGCTCGACGGCATCAAGAACAAGATCGAGCCGCCCGCCCCCATCGACAAGGACCTCTACGAGCTCCCGCCGGAGGAGGCCAAGGACGTCAAGCTCGTGCCGGGTGACCTCGGCACCGTGCTGGACAACCTCGAGCGCGATCACGACTACCTGCTCGAGGGCGGTGTCTTCACGCCGGACGTCATCGAGACCTGGATCGCCTTCAAGCGCGAGCACGAGATCGACCCGCTGCGCCTGCGCCCGCACCCGTACGAGTTCGCGCTTTACTACGACGTGTGATCGGGATCGAGGGCTGACCAGAGCCCGATCGCCAGAACGGCGACTGACCTGCACAAACACTGCTCAGTGCTGTGCATGGTCAGTCGCCGTTCCGCGTTCTCAGGTGCCACCGATACGACAGCGGCAAGAGTGTTCAGGAGCCGGAGGCCCGGCTCAGCACTTCACGGGCCGTACGGACAACCGCAGGGTCCAGCAGCCGGCCGTCGGTATCCACGGCCAGGCCGGAGTCCGCGTGGTCCAGCCGCTCGATGGCGCGACGAGCGGCAGCCACCTCATCAGGTGTGGGCGTGAACACCGCGTTGATGGTGTCCACCTGAGCCGGTGTGATCGCGGTCCGGGCGCGGAAGCCCTGCCGGAGCAGGAGCCGGGTGGAATCGGCCAGCCGGGTCAGATCACGAACCGAGGTGTCGACAGGCCCAACGGGGGCACAAGTCCGGCGTCGGCGGAAGCGACAACGACCTGCGAACGGAGAGGCCACAATTCCACCCGATCCGGGCCGGGACGCAGCCCCAGTTCACCTGCCAGATCGGCCTCGTCCAGGCCGAGGCGGACCACGCGGGCGGACTCCGCGACCGCGTCCAATCGGCGCATACCCCGAGCGGTTTCGATGATCGCCAGAATCGGCAGGTCCGGATGCGCCGCAAGGAGCGCGTCCACCTCAGCGAGCAACTCCGGTTCCGCCTTGGGCACTACGACCCCGGCCAGCCCGGGGCGACCGAGGATGGCGTCCAGGTCCAGTGATGCCGTTTCGGAGTTGATCCGGACCCACGCCTTCCCCGTACGGAGGTAGGCGCACGCCGCCGCCCGCGCGTCCGATTTGCGCGACGGGGCGACGGCGTCCTCCAGGTCGACGATCAAGGCGTCGGCGCCTCGGCGAGCGGCGCCGGCCAGCTTCTCGGGCTGGTCCCCTGGGACGTAGAGGTAGCTGCGGGCAGTCATGCGCCGGTGGGTCGCTTCTGGTAGCGGCCGATCGGGTCGCCAACGACCTTGCCGGTATCGAGGACCCGGTGCCCGCGAACGAAGGTGTCCGTGACGGCCGCGGTCATCGCGAAACCTTCGAACGGGGTGTACTCCTGCGTGGACTCCGAATCCGCCGCCCGGACCGTCCACTCGGTATCCGCGTCGACAAGGGCGAAATCGGCATCGAACCCGGCCTCGATCGCCCCCTTGGTGCGGAGGCCGAAACGGGTGGCAGGGTTCCAGGCGGTCAGTTTGGCGATCTCACCAAGGGGAAGGCCGCGCCGCGTGCCTTCGGTGATCAGGCCGGCAAGCAGATATTCGGCACCGCCGAAGCCGGACTTGGCGACGAACACGTCCTCCCGAGGGTCACCGAACTTCTGCTCGTCACGGCAGCAGGCGTGGTCGCTGACCACCCAGTCGACCTCGCCGGCCAGCACGTGCTCCCACAACGCTTCGACATCCTCGCGGGGACGCAGTGGCGGATTGACCTTTCCGCCGATCCCCGACGCGGTGTCGATGTCGGCCAGCAGATGTCCCACCGTCACCTCACGCCGAAAGCGGATGTGCGGGAACGCCTGGGCCATCCGCAGCGCCGCGTCCATGATCTCGGCGGTCTCACAGTGCAGCGACAGCGAGATCTCGTCCGCGAGATCGGGAAACTGCTCGCGGGCGGCCTGAATGCCGCGCATGACGAACTCGAAGTGTGCGTAGTCATAACGCTCGCCCTCGGGGATCATCAGGAACGAGTTCTGGTCTGTCGACCGCCCGTGCAGTCCGTGGCTGCCGTAGAACATGAACACCTTGAATGAGGTGACCCCGTGGTCGCGGACCAGCGCCGGAATTTCCTCGATGTGCCTACGCATCATCGGGGCCAGGTGGTAGGCGTAGTCCACGTAGGACTTTCCTTCGGTGGCGGAAAGCACCTCCGGGAACACATCGGCGTAGTCGCCGCCCCGGTTCAGGTAGTACTGCCCGGTGCGCATGTAGTTCAGTGCGGTGGTGACGCCGCCCTGGGCACATGCCCGGCTCTCTGTTCCCGCGTCCTGTTCAGTTCCGTCAATGGGCGGCACGGCGGCACCGAGCTGTCCGGCCCGGCCTACGCGGTGGCCAAGGCCGGGCTCATCGGGCTGACCCGGCATCTGGCGAAGCACCAGGCACACCGCCGAATCCGGGTCAACTGCGTGGCACCCGGCCCGGTGGCGACCACGATGATCGATCGCCTGACCGAGGACGAGCTCACCGCGCTGCGCGCCACCATTCCGCTCGACCACATCGCGACCCCGGCCGAGATCGCCGAGACGGTCGGCTGGCTCTGCTCAGCCGGCGCGGCGTCGATCACCGGTGCCACCGTCGACGTCAACGGCGGAATGTGGATGGGCTGAGCTACTTCGGTGGCTGTGGCCGCGCTTGCTGTGGACGTGCTCCGTTTCGGCGAGCGTCCGTTCAGGTCGCGCCGAGCATCGCGACGTCGACCCCGGCCTTTTTGATCCTGTCCAGGGGGTCCGCGACAAGCTTGCGGCGTTCGAGGTCCATCAGTCCGAGCGTGCAGGTGATCTCCGCCGCCGTGGTGCCGTCGGACTTGTAGATCATCGAGTCCATCCGGAACGTCTTGCCCTCGCCGAACTTCGACTCGCAGGTGACGTCGACGACGTCACCTGCCCGCAACTCCCTGCGGAAGCTGATGTGCGACTCGAGCAGGACCGCGGCCAGGCGTTCCTCCCGCATGCCGCTGGTGAGCAGCCCGGCCTGCTCCATCAACTCCAGGCGCGCCACCTCGCCGTACGAGTGGTACACGGCGTGGTTGAGATGCCCTAACGTGTCCAGCTCGTAGTGGCGGACTTTGATCTGTACCCGGAATGGTTCGCGCTCGGTCACGCAGTCACTGTAAATCTCCGTACCGACAGCGCGTGCCGATGGTGACCGAGCAGGCAGTTTCTCCCGCGCGAGCAGGACCGGACTCAGTCCTCGTAGAAGAGGCGTTCGACGATGGCGTGCGCCCGCCGGGTCGTGCGGCGGTACTGGTCGAGGAACTCGCCGGGGTCCTCATCGGCCGGGTAACCGAGGACACGGGCCACGGCGGCCAGTTCCCGCCCCGATCCCGGGAGCTGATCGACCGGCTTTCCGCGGACCAGCATGCCCGCGTTGCGGGCCCTTGTCGCCAGCATCCAGGCGTCGACCAGTGCCTCGGCATCCTCGGACTCGACCAGCCCCGCCTCGGCCATGGCACGCAGCGCGCCAGGGGTCGACGTGGTCCGCAACCCCGGCACCTCGTGCGCGTACCGCAGCTGCCACAACTGGGCGGTCCATTCGACGTCGGCCAGCCCGCCGCGGCCCAGCTTCGTGTGCGTCGTGCGGTCGGCTCCCTTCGGCATCCGCTCGGTGTCCACTCTGGCCTTGATCCGCCGGACCTCCCTGATCCGCACCGGGTCGAGGCCCCCCTCCGGGTACCGGAACGGGTTCACCGCCTCGATGAACCGCTCCCCCAGCTCGGGATCTCCCGCTACCGGCCGGGCGCGAAGCAGCGCCTGTGCCTCCCACACCTCGGACCAGCGTTCGTAGTACGCCCGGTAGGAGGCGAGCGTCCGCACGAGCGCGCCGTTGCGGCCTTCCGGCCGAAGATTGGTGTCCACCTCGAGCGGCGGATCCTGACTGGGCGCCCCGAGTGCCTTGCGCACGGTCTCGGCGACCGAGGACGCGAACCGGACGGCCTCGGCATCAGTGGCGCCCTCGGCTGGCTCACAGACGAACAGCACGTCAGCGTCCGAGGAGTAGCCGAGTTCGGCGCCGCCGAGCCTGCCCATCCCGATCACGGCGATGGTGGCCAGCTCGCTGCCCAGTTCCGCCTTGCGCACCCGCACGGCCGCCGCCAGCGCGGCTTCCAGCACGGCGCTCCACACCGAGGAGAGGGCCGCGCACACCGAGGGCACGTCGAGCAGGTCCAGCAGATCCGCGGCCGCGACCCGAAGCATCTCGTGCCTGCGCAGGGAACGGGCGATGGTGACAGCGGCTTCGAGACCGGGCTGTCTGCGCGCCGCTGCGCGCAGGGACGTCGCGACCTCCGCCGGTGACCGGCCCGCCAGCCGGTTGGGGTCGCTGAGCAGCTGCAACACCTCGGGCGCGCGGACCAGCAGGTCGGGCACCAGCTTCGAGGTGCCGAGCAGCAGGGCGACCCGCTCCACGACAGCCGACTCGTCGCGCAGCACCCGTAAATACCAGGGCGTCTCCGCGAGGGCCTCGGACACCCGCCGGTACGCGAGCAGCCCCCCGTCGGGATCCGGGGTGTCCGCCAGCAGATCGAGCAGTACCGGCAGCAGCGCATGCTGGATCGCGGCACGCCGGGAAACCCCCGACGTCAGCGCTTGGATGTGCTGCAGCGCCCCGTCGGGTGCGGCGTAGCCGAGCGCAGCCAGCCTGCTCGCGGCCTGCTGGGTCGTCAGCCGCAACGCGGCGGTCGGCACGCGTGCCACCGAGTCGAGCAGTGGGCGGTAGAACAGCTTCTCGTGCAATCGCCGGATCCGCTGTACGTGTCTGCGGAACGCGGTGATCAGGGCCTCGCCCTCGGACCTGCCGCGTACCGGGCGCAGTCCGCACGCCCGCGCCAGCCAGCGCAGTTCCGCGGTCTCGGAATCGTCGGGAAACAAGTGGGTGCGGCGCAGCCTGCGCAGCTGGAGCCGGTGCTCGACGGTGCGGAGGAACTCGTAGGACTCCTCCAGCTCGGCGGCGTCGGAACGGCCGACATAGCCACCCGACCCGAGCGCGGACAGCGCCTCCATCGTGGATGCCGAGCGCAGGTCCGCGTCCACCCTGCCGTGCACCATCTGCAGCAGTTGCACGGCGAACTCGACATCGCGCAGGCCGCCCCTGCCCAGTTTGAGTTCACGGTCGACGAGCTCGCTCGGTACGTGCCGCTCGACTCTTCGCCGCATGCGCTGCACGTCGGTGACGAAGTTGTCCCGTTCCGATGCCGACCAGACCAGCGGCGCGACCAGCTCGGCGTAGCGCTGCCCTAGGTCGGGATCACCCGCCACGGGGCGCGCCTTGAGCAGGGCCTGGAACTCCCAGGTGCTGGCCCACTTCTTGTAGTACGTCTCGTGGCCCTCCAGCGTCCGCACCAGCGCGCCGGCCTTGCCCTCGGGTCGCAACGCGGCGTCGACCTCGAAACACGCCTTGCCGACGGTGCGCATCATCGTGGTGGCCAACCTGGTGGCGACCTGGAGGTCGCCCTCCGCCGCGAAGATCACGTCGACGTCGCTGACGTAGTTGAGTTCCCTGCCGCCGCATTTGCCCATGGCGATCACGGCCAGCTGGGCCGCTTCGGCGTTGTCCACCTCCCCCACAGCCACGTCCAGTCCGGCACGTAGGGCGGCCTCGGCGAGCGTGGTGAGCAGGGCGGCGATCCTGGTGTAGTCCGGCTGCTCCAGTTCCCGCTCCACCAGGTGACCGAGGTCCGCGGCCGCGACCTCCAGCAGCAGGCCGCGATAGCCGACACGGAGGGCCTGCTCGGCCGCCGCGCCGCTGAGCACACCCTCGTCGTCCCGGACGGCCGCGCCGAGGGTGGTCGCGTAGTCCTCTTGTCTCGTCAGGCCGGCGCCCACGACCCTGCGCCATTGGGCCGGGTTCCCGGCGAGGAAGTCCGAAAGCGCGGTGGACGAGCCGAGCACGGACAGCAGCCTGCCCCGCAGCACGGCGTTGGTGCGAAGCTCCTCGGCCAGCTCGGGCCAGCCGGATTCGTCCGCCTCCCGGACGCGGTCGACTCCCCGCAGCGCGAGATCCGGATCAGGGCTGCGGGCGAAGGCGGTGAGCAGCGCGTCGCTGCCCGGCAGGGGTCCCGATTCGCTCCACCACCCGGCATCGCGCAGGAGTTGCTCGGCGCGGTCGTCGGTGAAACCGAACCGCGCCGCCGACGCGGTCGCCCGAGCTCGTTCTGCCATCGCGTCTTACCGTAGTCCGCAGCCTCAGCGGACCATGCGAGACATCACCGGCGATACACCGCACGTATCCTGGTGGGCGTGAACGGCGTGCGCCTGCTGGTGATCCAGCCCGACGAATCCGACCCGATCGGCCCCCTCGGCGACTGGCTGTCCGAGGCGGGCGCCGAACTGGACGTGCGGCTACCGCCCATGGACACCCTGCCGGACGGCATCGAGGGGTACCAGGGCGTGGTGTGCCTCGGTGGTGGCATGAACGCCGAGGAGGACCGCGCCCATCCCTGGCTCGCCGCGGTGCGCGGGCTCCTGGCCACAGCGGCAGGCAACGCGATCCCGACCCTCGGGGTGTGCCTCGGCGCGCAACTGCTTGCCGTCGCGACGGGTGGCGTGGTCGGACGGGGCAAGCAGGGACCGGAGGTCGGGCCCGCGCTGGTGTCGAAGAAGGACGTCGCGTGGATGGACCCGCTCTTCGCCGACCTTCCCCTGGTTCAGGATGTGCTGCAGTTCCACCAGGATGTGATCGAGCGACTGCCGGCGGGAGCCGACCTCCTGGCCTCCGCCCCTGGCTACGCGAACCAGGCGTTCCGTCTGAATCGCTGCGTCTACGGCATCCAGTTCCACATCGAGACGACACCTGACGTGGTTCGCAGGTGGGCCGCGGACTCCCCGGAGCTGGCCGAGTACGCCCGGCCAGGTGGGTTGAACGACGACACGCTCGCGACCGCGCACGCAGACATCGCGGAAACCTGGCGGCCGTTCGCGCACAGGTTCGTCGAACTGGCGGCAGGCCGGATCGCGCCCGCACAGAAGCCACGCAGCACGCTGCCCCTGGCCTGAGCAGCTCACCCGGGCAGCTGCACCGGCCAGCGACGGACCGCGAGGCGCCAGAGGAAGAACGCACCGGCGAGCAGCCACAGAATTCCCGCAGTGCCGTCCTCCACATTGCCCCGCGGACCACCTCTATGCGCGGTCAGCGAAACGACATACGAAATCAGCACAGTGGCGAAGAAGGCAGCGAACATCAGGCCGACGCCGACGCCGATACGCGACGCGAGCCTCGCCTCGACGGCGCCCGCGGCGTAGACCCCCAACGCGAGCGGGCCGGCAATGATCCCCCAGCCGCCGATCTCCGCCAGTTCAGGCACGTACCCGACAGGGCCCAAGTACAGAATCATTCTCACCGCGAGCGTGATCCCGCCGAGCACCGCGATCACAGACAGGACACCGAGCGCCACCCGACTCAACTTTTCCATTGCCTCAGCGTAGGAACACGGCCGGGACGGCGCCCGGCCATGGCCGCAAGTTGCCGCAAATTCGGGTGGCGGGGTGGAAATGCGCGGAGCCCCGGGAGAAGGTGTGCTTCTCGACCGGGGCTCCGGGCATTCTTCAAAGGGTGTTCGGCGACGTCCTACTCTCCCACAGCCCTTCGGCTGCAGTACCATCGGCGCTGCCAGGCTTAGCTTCCGGGTTCGGAATGGGACCGGGCGTTTCCCTGGCGCTATGATCACCGTAACTCTGTGAAACAACCAACCACCTGTCCACCGGCCGGACCGGTGGTGGTGTGGTGTTTCAGAGCTGTAGAGCGGATGCGTAGCATGTTTGTGGGCAAGTCCTCGGCCTATTAGTACCAGTCAACTCAAAACACATTACTGTGCGTCCATTTCTGGCCTATCAACCCAATGGTCTGTTGGGGGCCTTAACCCACAAAGGG
>NZ_FOKG01000027.1 GCF_900111885.1 Amycolatopsis marina | reverse complement strand
TGCTGCCCCGGGCGGTCAGGGTGAATCCGGCCCGTCCTCGCCGCCAGGGGCGGGCGGCGGCCGAGGCGCAGGCGATATCGACGAGGAGGACAACAACCCGTGGTGAATCCTTTGATCGCGGAGACCACGAGTTCGACCGAGTCGTATTCCGGGGTGACGTTGCTGGAGTCGGCGCACGATTTGAACGCGGCGATCAACAGTGGCGACTGGGCGGCGGTGGCGCTGGGTGCTGTCGGGACCGCGCTGGACGCGCTCGCGACCGTGCTGGATCCGTTCGGCGCGATCCTGGCGGCGGGTGTGGGCTGGTTGATGGAGCACATCGGTCCGCTCAAGGAGGCGCTGGACGCGTTGGCGGGTGATCCGGACGAGATCACGGCGCATTCCGAGACGTGGAAGAACATCGCCACCGAACTCGGCAGCATCGGCAGCGACCTGACCGGGATGGTCGCCAACGACACCGTCACGTGGGAAGGCGTGTCCGGCGATCAGTACCGGGCCCGCTCCGCCGACACGGTCGCTCTGCTCACCGCCGCCCAGCAGGCCTCCGACGGTGCCTCGGGTGGGATCAAGACAGCGGGCGAGGTCGTGGCCGCGGTGCGGAGCCTGGTTCGCGACATCATCGCCGAGTTGGTCGGTCACCTGATCAGCTGGGCCCTGCAGGTGGTGTTCACTCTGGGGATCGGTCTGCTCTGGGTGGTGCCGCAGGTGGTGACCGCGGTCGCCAAGACGGCAGCGCAGATCGCCGATCTGACCAAGCGTCTGGTGCAGGCGTTGCAGGCGCTGAGCCCTCTGCTGCGCAAGGCGACCGATCTGTTCAGCGACGCCGGGGCGGCACTGCGCAAGATCCGCGACGGCAAGCCGGGCACGCCCGCGACACCCGAGGACCTCCCCGGCGGGCAGAAGATCACCGAGGTGCCGAAGGGCGGCGGTCCAGGAGGAGGCACGACTCCCTCTTCGGCGGACTCGGGCCCGGTGTCCCCACCACCGAAGATCGACACCTCCACCGGTCCCTCCGGCTCGACCACGAACACGCCGTCCCCGGACAGTGGACCGGCGCCCAGGACACCCGGCCCCGACTCGACGAACTCGCCGTCCGGCTCCACGGACGGACCGAACCCGAACAAGCCGGACAACCCGAGGGACACGGGGGTCGGTGTCGACGACCGGGTGTGCAAGTCGGATCCGGTGGACATCGCGACCGGCGATGTGGTGATGACCCAGGTCGACCTCACCATGCCAGGCGAGCGTGGGGACCTGGTGCTGTCGCGGACCCATGTGTCGTCCTACCGCGCGGGCCGCTGGTTCGGCAGGTCTTGGGCGTCCACACTGGACCAGCGACTCGAGGCGGATCCGGAGCACATCTGCTACTTCTCCGAGGACGGCATGATCCTCGTGTTTCCACACCCGGCGGGCGAGGCGGCGGTGTTCCCGGTGGAGGGCCCCCGGTACGTGCTGCGGCGGGCGGCGGGCGGCTACCGGCTGTCCGCCGGGACGAGGGAGCTGACCTTCGCCGCGGTCCGCGGCGCGGGCAAGGGCGTGTTCCCGTTGACGGCGATCGAGCAGGACGGGTCGCGCACCGCGATCGAGTACACCCCTACCGGCGCACCGAGCGTGGTGCGCCGCGACGACGGCCGCACGATCCGAATCACCGCCACGGACCAGCGGATCGTCGCGCTCGGTGCGCCCGGCGCCGAGCCGGTGGTGCGGTTCGGTTACAACCGGGTCGGGCAGCTGTCGCACGTGGCGGACTTCGAAGGCCGCCCGCTGGCGCTCGACTACGACGTCAACGACCGGCTCGTCGGCTGGCAGGACCGGACCGGCACCTGGTACCGATACGTCTACGACGCCGAAGGACGCTGCGTTCGCACGGTGGGAGCCGACGGCTTCTACAACGGCGGCTTCAGCTACGACACCGAAGCCGGGGTCACCCGGCACACCGACGCGTTGGGGCACATCTGGACCTACCGGCTGAACGCGGCCCGGCAGGTGGTCGCGGAGACGGACCCGCTCGGGAACTCCCGCCGGTACGTGTGGAGCCGCTACGACCAGTTGCGGTACCAGGTCGACGAGCTGGGCCGGATCACGCGCTACAGCTATGCCGACGAGGTGCTGGACAAGGTGACCCGGCCGGACGGTTCCACGGTGCGCATGTCGCATACGCCGGACGGCGAACTGGTGCTGGAGATCGGCGACGGCGACACCGCGGTGCGGGCCGTGCTGCCCGCCGCGGCGGCGCCGGACCCGTTCACCACGACACCGGGTGTATCGGCCGGTTTTGTCCCCGCGGGTACCGCCGATCCGCTGACCGCGGAACCGGCGGCGAGCGCGGTGGCCCGGCCGGGCGAGCGCGACACGTTCGGACGACCGCAACTGGTGCGGACGGCATCCGGTGGTGAGGTGCGGTTCGGGTGGACACCCGGCGGGCAGCGGACGTGGCGGACCGCACCGAATGGCAGCCAGGAGAGCTGGACCTTCGACGCCGATGGACACGTCGTCGCGCACCGGGACGCGGCAGGCGGCGTGACCCGGCGTGCCTACGGCCGATTCGGGCTGCCCGTCACGGACGTCGACGCGACCGGCGCGCGCACGCTCTACACCTACGACCGAGAGTTGCGGCTGACGTCGGTGACCAATCCGCAGGGCCTGACGTGGCGCTATGCCTACGACCCGGCAGGTCGACTCGTGGAGGAGGTGGACTTCGACGGGCGCGGGTTCACCTATGCCTATGACGCGGCGGGTCAGCTGGTGCGGATGGTCAACGCGTCGGGAGAGGTCACCGAGTACACCTACGACCTGCTGGGCAACGTGGTGCGGCGGAGCACGGAAGACGGGGTCACCGAGTACGACTACGACGCGCTCGGCAGGCTGATCCGTGCGGCGAACAAGGACTCGGCGCTGGAGATAGTCAGGGACCAGCGCGGCCGGGTGGTCGCCGAGACGGTCAACGGGGTCGGAGTGCTGTGGCACTACGCCGAAACCGCCGTCCGCCGGACCACATCGTCCGGAGTGGACAGTGAATGGCGGTACGACGGCGCCGGTCGGCCCGTGGCGCTGCACGTGGCCGGCAGGGAGGTGCGGTTCGACTACGACGTCGCCGGGCGGGAGGTCTCCCGATCGGTCGACGGCGCCCTGGTTCTGCGGCAACACTTCGACACCGAGGACCGCCTTGCCGAGCAGGTGATCGCGGGCGCCGGTCAGCGTACGTACGGTTACCGGCCCGACGGCAGCCTCGCCGCGGTCGACGACCCGGCGTGGCCGCTGCGCTTCGGCCTCGACCAGGCAGGCCGCGTTACCGAGGTGCGGACGCCGGCGTTCCGCGAGAGTTTCGGGTACGACCTGGCGGGCAACATCAGGTCGGCTACGACACCGGTGGGCGACGGGCCGCGGGTCTACCAAGGCAACACGCTGCTTTCGGCGGGCGCGACCAGCTACACCAACGACGCACAGGGGCGGGTGACCGGGCGCCGCCGTACCGGACCTGCCGGGGAGCAGGTCTGGACCTTTACGTGGGACCGGCTGGACCGGATGACCGGGGTGCGCACCCCGGACGGTGCCCGATGGACCTACCTTTACGACGCTCTGGGCAGGCGCTTCGCGAAGCAGCGTTGGGTGACCGGCGAGGACGGGCAACCGCGGCTCGCCGGCCAGACCCGGTTCCTGTGGAGTGGTTCGGATCTGGTCGAGCGCATCGAGCAGCAGCCCGGCGGGACGATGCGGGTGCTGACGTGGGAGCGGCACCCCGACGACAGCCGCCCGGTGGTCCAGCTCGAGCGGAACGCGCAGTCGGAACCGGGGCGGTTCCATACCGTGGTCACCTCGCCTGCGGGCACCCCGACCGAGCTGATCGACGAGCACGGAGCGCTCCACTGGCAGGGCCGGACGACGTTGTGGGGCGCGCCGTTGCAGGACGCGGCGCTCATGCCGCTGGCCTTCCCCGGCCAGCACCGTGACGAGGAAAGCGGCCTGCACTACAACGTCTACCGCTACTACGACCCGGAGACCGCGCGCTATCTGAGTCAGGACCCGCTCGGGTTGGTTCCCGCGCCCAACCCGGTCGGCTACGTCTCCCAGCCACTGCTCGCCGCGGACCCGCTCGGGCTCACGGGTACCTGTGGCGCCAACGGTTCGCCCAAGCCTCCGGACCGGCCCAACGCCGGTAACGACGCCGCGAAGCTCGACGACTTCAAGCAGCCCGACGGTTCGGTCGACCTCACGAACATGAGCGACGCGGACTACGCGAAGTTCAAGCCCCTGTGGAACGAGCTGATGCGTTCTGACACCGACAAGCAGTGGTTCTGGTCCGGCGGCCACAGGGTCGACGACCCGAACCTGGATATGAAGAGCCAGTACCAGGGGCCGGTCATGGGCGAGGCGAACAAGGTGGCCAAGGACAGCGGCGGAAACACGCTGGAGAGCCTGATCGAGGACCACAAGCTCAAGATGCCGTCGTGGGGTGCGCCGAACGCCGCCGAGATCTGGACCGACGCGTCCACCGCGTTGGCGCGCAACGCCAAGGGCGAGACGCACGTGATGTTCCCGGGTACGCCGGGGCCGACCAGCGGGTGGCCGGGGCAGGGCGACACCATCCCCTCGCGACGGCCGGACAACGTGTTCGACATGGACGAGTTCCCGATCCTGCGGCACAACCCGAACGTCAGCAAGATCTGGGCACACGACGCCGACACCGGCGCAGTAGACCTCCTCTGGCAAAAAGGCGACTGAGGTCCGAGTTGGCAGTTTCGGGCTCGGCTTGGCAGTCTCGGTGGTTAGTGCACTGGTAGGTCAGCCCTTCGCGCTCACCGTTCGTGGCGCCCAATCCGCCACTGCGAACTCGACTGGGTCAGGAGGCGATTAGGGCTGCGGTGGTGGCGACCGCGCCGGTGAAGGCGAGGGCGGTGAGTGCCACGAGCGCACGGCGGGCGCCTGTGCGCTCGGGGGTGACGAAGGCGCGGCGTGCGCCGTCTGCCGTCAGCCCCAGGGCGAGCAGGAGGATGAGAACTCCGTGCAGGACGCTGGAGAACAGCAGCGCCACGCCGATGACCGCCTGTGCCGCTCCCAGCCAGAGGTGGCGCTTGTCTTCTGCTTGGCGCGGTGTTGATTCAGCCACGCAGTGAGCGTATTAGTTCCCGCCACACGCCAGCGGAGAGGCCGAGGTGCCCGGCTGTGGGGGCTTTGGAGTCGCGGATGGCGGTGGTGCTCGGGGTGAGGGCGACTTCGACGCAGTCACCGTCGCGGTCGTTGCTGTAGGTGCTCTTACGCCAGGTGTGCCTAAGGCCGTCCCCAGGGCTCATGCGCTGACAGTTTCGAGAAATCCCCGCCACGCATCGGTGGAGAGGCTGAGGTGACCGGCGCCGGGGGCTTTGGAGTCGCGGACGGCGGTGGTGTCCGGGGTGAGGGCGACCTCGACGCAGTCACCGTTGAGGTTGTCGCTGTGGGTGCTCTTACGCCAGGTCAGATCGAGGTGGTCGCGAGTGGTCATAACGTCGGGCCTCCGCTCGGTTGTACTGACTTGCCAGCCGGGCAAGCCACTCGCGCGATTGTCCTCCCTTCAGGGCGAGGTTATCCAGTAGGCGGATTACGTCGCGGTACTGCGCTACATCCTCCGGCTCCTCCATGAACAACGCGGCTGTACGAACCTCGGCATATGCGACCGGTGGATGGTCCGCGTAGTCCATCACCCTGAACATGCCCCCGAGAGAACCGATTGGCCCCACAGCGTCCGGTATGACTCGAACCGAGCATTGCGGGCGTGAGTCGTTCATCAACAGGTGCATCAGCTGTTCGTGCATAACTCGGACGTTGCCAACCACTGATCGCAACGCGTGTTCTCGAATGTAGAAAACACAAGCTGGTCCGTACTGGCTGCGCAATATGTGCTGCCGGGCGAGCCGTGCGTGGACACGCAGGTTCAAGGCATTGGCGGCAGCTGCGTGGGCCAGCGGAACAGCTCTCGCATGTATTCCTCGGTCTGCAGGAGGCCCGGTACCACCAGCGGTTCATAGCAGGTGATCGCGCGGGCGGAGGTCTCCTGGATGACCAGCGAGCGCAACTGATCGGGCAGGTCCGGGCTCAACGGCCGGAGCCAGTACCTGCTGTCGGCTTCCCGGGCGAGGTTCACCAGGCGTTCCAGTTCCGAGCGCACCACCAGTCCGCAACTCACCAGGTACACCGCGACGTCCACTTCGGACGCTCCGCGTTTCCCGCTCTCCAGCCTGGATATCTTGCTCGGTGACCAGCCCAGCATTCGTGCCAGTTCGTTGGCAGGCAGCTCGGCTCGTTCGCGAATCCGTCTCAGTTCCGCGCCCAATTCCCGCGCCCGCGCGGTGGAGTCGCGCCCCGGTTTCCCCGTCATTCCGCCACGCTAGAACTCGTGTTTGGTCCTGGGGTGCGCGACGCGACTCCTTCACCACAACGGATGTGGGCCTTGCCAGCCTGGCAAGTGCTAAAGCGTCCCCGACAGTGTTTGTGCGACCTCATCGCTGCGGTGGATGAACCCGGCGTGCGAGGCGTCGAGGGTGTGTACCCGGAACGGGTTGTTTGGCGTGAGCTCGTCGGCCTCCCGGATCAGTCTGTCCTGCATGGCGATCGGGAGGGAGCGGTCCTCGGTGAGCCGGACGAACGTGTGCGGAATCCGGCCCCAGGTCGCCGCGTCCACGCGTGCGTCCCCCATCATCACCTGAATCGACTCGTCGGGCTGCATCGTGTTCAGGAACGCCATGAACTGCTCGTCGGTGACGTCGTGCATCGTGGCCGCCTTCAGCCGGCCGAGCAGTTCCGGATCGGCCGTCCGGTAGTTCGCCCTGCCGACGCCCACGACCGCCGGATCACCGACGTTCAGGTCCGCGAGGCCCGGCAGCAGGCTTTCGGCGAACTCCGGCTCGCCCATGTACTCGACCGGGCTCGCCTTGGACACACATGCCCACGCCGATATGTAGACAAGGTGGTCGACGAGTTCGGGCGCCCGGTTGGCCGCGGCGCTGATCGTCACGCCGCCAAGGCTCGCGCCGACCAGCACGACAGGCCCGTTTCGGAGGAGTGCCCTGACCGTGCCGAGTAGCGCTTCGACGTTGTCGTCGAGGGTGACGCCCGCCAACACCGACGGCTCCGAGCCGAAGGCGTTGAGATCCTGCGGTGCCTGATACGCGAGGGGGTACTGGGCGTCGAGGCCGTGGCCGGGGAGATCGACGGCGTAGGACCGGTGTCCGAGAAGTGCGAGTTCGCGTTGCAGCGGCGCCCACATGAACGAACTCGTACCGGAGCCGTGCACGAGCACGAACGTGGGAGTAGTCATGATCAGTGACGCTAGCAGCGGCGGTGCGGGTGGTGCGCCGGAATTTCCGGCGCACCACCCGCGGCCGACGTACCCGGATGGCGAAGTCGTGTCCACAGATGGCAATCACCCGCGCACAGATGGCAAACACCTGTGTATGGATGGCGAACACGCCATCCGCAGCTGGGTCAGCGGTGGGAGCGGTTTACCGCTGAGACGACGGCGCGCAGTGACGCCGTGACGATCGAGGGGTCGATCCCGATTCCCCAGTAGACGGTGTCGCCGATGGCGCACTCGATGTACGAGGCCGCCTTCGCGTCGTCGCCGGGGGTGAGGGTGTGCTCGCTGTAGTCCAGCAGGCGCAGGTCATAGCCCACTGTGGACAGTGCGTCGAAGAACGCCGCGATGGGACCGTTGCCCCGTCCGGTGATCTCGTTCTCGTCGCCCTCCACCCGTACGGTCGCGGCGATCTCGTACTCGCCGCCGCCGTTGTCGGTCACGTGCTGGCGGACCAGCTCCAGTGGCGTCCTCGGCTCCAGGTACTCGGCGGAGAACGCGTTCCACATGGTCGTGGGGTCGACCTCGCCACCCGCGGTGTCCGTGTGCCGCTGGATCACCTGGGAGAACTCGATCTGCAGCCTGCGCGGCAGGTCCAGCTGGTGCTCGCTCTTCATGATGTAGGCGATACCGCCCTTGCCGGACTGCGAGTTCACCCGGATCACGGCCTCGTAGGTCCGGCCGACGTCCTT
The DNA here is from genome assembly GCF_900111885.1 of Amycolatopsis marina. Lineage (GTDB taxonomy): Bacteria > Actinomycetota > Actinomycetes > Mycobacteriales > Pseudonocardiaceae > Amycolatopsis > Amycolatopsis marina. The sequence goes on along the minus strand of NZ_FOKG01000027.1, from coordinate 63,467 downwards.
CGGGTCGATCGGCAGGTACGGGACCTCCCACGGGTGCTCGTCCATCGGCACACCCGCGCGCTCGGCCTCGCGGCGCAGCGCGTCGAACCCCTTGTTGATCGCGTCCTGATGGCTGCCGGAGAACGCGGTGAACACCAGGTCGCCGCCCCACGGGCTGCGCTCGGGAACCGGCAGCTGGTTGCAGTACTCGACGGTCCGCTTGATCTCGTCCATGTCGGAGAAGTCGATCTGTGGGTCGATGCCCTGGCTGAACAGGTTCATGCCCAGCGCGACCAGGTCCACGTTGCCGGTGCGCTCGCCGTTGCCGAACAGGCAGCCCTCGATCCGGTCCGCGCCTGCCTGGTAACCCAGCTCCGCGGCCGCGATGCCGGTGCCCCGGTCGTTGTGCGGGTGCAGCGAGAGGATCACGCCGTCGCGCCGCTCCAGGTTGCGGTTCATCCACTCGATGGAGTCGGCGTAGACGTTCGGGGTCGCCATCTCGACGGTGGCGGGCAGGTTCAGGATCACCGGCCGTGCCGGCGTCGGCTGCCAGATGTCGGTGACCGCGTTGCAGACTTCAACCGCATAGGACAGCTCGGTGCCGGTGTAGGACTCCGGGGAGTACTGGAACCGGAAGTCGGTGTCGGAGTATTTCGCCGCGTACTCGACGGCCAGTTCGGCACCTTGCAGCGCGATCTTCTTGATGCCCTCGCGCTCCTCGCGGAACACGACCCTGCGTTGCAGGATCGACGTCGAGTTGTAGATGTGCACGATCGCGCGGGGGGCGCCCTCCAGGGACTGGAACGTGCGCTCGATCAGCTCGGGGCGGCACTGGGTGAGCACCTGGATCCGCACGTCATCGGGGATCGCGTCCTCCTCGATGATCTCCCGCACGAAGTCGAAGTCCGTCTGGCTCGCGGCGGGGAAGCCGACCTCGATCTCCTTGTAGCCCATCTTCACCAGCAGGTCGAAGAACTTGCGCTTGCGCGCGGGCGACATCGGGTCGATCAGCGCCTGGTTGCCGTCGCGCAGGTCGACGGCACACCACAGGGGAGCGCGTTCGATGCGCTTGGCCGGCCAGGTGCGGTCGGGCAGGTCGATGTCCTCGACGAGGTCGAACCAGGGGCGGTAGCGGTGTACCGGCATCGATGAGCCGCGCTGGGTGTTCCATACGGGCTGGTCGGCGGGGGCGGGCCGCGACGGCGTCCGGATACGGCTGGTGGACGCGCTGCGCGGCTGACTTGACTGGGGGGTGCTCATGCGGGCGAAGCTCCTGCTCGGTGATCGGGTCGGCTGACGACCGGCGGCACGGCGTTGGTGAACACCAGAGAGCCCCGCGACGGGGAGCCGGTCTGATCAGGCCCCGTCGCGGCAGCGAAGCAGGAGAGCACGTGCCACGACTTCACTCTAACCATGGCCGCTGCGAAAAGGAAAGCCAGGTTGCGATCAAACCGTTATGTGAGACGTCGCCCATGAGGTTACTGATACGTAGCGTTCCGGGTGACCGCGTGCGAGACTTCCACCATGGCTGAGCATGCCGAGAGGATCGACAGGGACAAGGCCCGCAGTGACGACGAGGCCCCGACGCAGGCCATGCCTGCCGCAGCGTCCTCGCCCACCGGGCCCACGTACGCGGACCGCAGGGCAGCGGAGGAGGAGTCCGAGCGCAGAGCGGCCGCGGAGCGGATGCGCTGGCGCCATGCCAAGGACCGGATCGTCGGCCTGCTCGCGTCCGTCGTGCGCTGGGTCGGGCTGGTGTTCGCCGCGATTCTGGTGCTCCACGTGATCTTCGTGATCGGCGACGCCAACCCGGAGAACGGCATCGTCTCCTTCGTCACGAGCTGGTCGGAGTCGCTGTCGCTCGGCTTCAGCGACCTGTTCACCCCGGACGACGCGAAACTGCGCGTGCTGATCAACTACGGCATCGCCGCGATCTTCTGGATGGTCGTCACCGCGGTGCTCGCCAAGATCATCCGCCGGGTCGGCGGCAGCTCGCTGTAAGAGGGCGTCTGGAAACGGCGGGTTACGAGGTCACGGTGATTTGTGGAACCCGGCTGACGAAGTCCCGCTATCGAGGCGGCAGGGCGTCGAGCAGCAGGACCGGACAGTCGCTGGGAGTCAGAGCCCTGGCGACTCGATAGCGGACCCGAGTTCTGCGACAGGCTGCAACTACTCGAACACCGCCGAGCCCCACGCGCCGGTGAAGGCGAACTCCGACAACGGCAGTCGCTCGCGCGGCGCCCGCTCCCGGTCGATGCTGCGCTCGTCGCCGAGCAGTTCGGGATCGGCCTGCGCACCGACGGCGATCGCGACCACCGGCCGCACGTCCTGCGGCAGGTCGAACTCCTGGCGCACCGCGTCGGCGTCGAACCCGGCCATCTGGTGCGCGACCAGGCCCTCGGCCACCGCCTGCAGCACGAGATTCTGGGTCGCGAGGGCCACGCCGTAGTCGGGGTAAGGCATCTCACCCTTCTCGTTCCGGGTGAGGGCGGTGCCGATCATCAGCACCCCGGCGCGGTGGGCCCAGGACTGGTTGCCCGCCGCGAGCGTGCCGAAGATCCGCTTGAAGGTCTCGTCCGAGCGCCTGCCGACCAGATATCGGGTCGGCTGGGTGTTGCCGCAGGACGGGGCCCACCGGGCCGCCTCCAGCAACGCGCGCAACTGCTCGTCGCTCACCGCGGCCTCGGGGTCGAAGGCCCGGGGACTCCACCGCCGTCCGATGAGGTCGTGCACACCGACACTGGTTTCCGCGAACTTGTCCATGCCACGACATGATTCCATCCCTCGGAAGTGGTCGGCGCCACACAGCAGGGTGGTGTGGCGCACCGGCCCCGGTAGGCTGCTGGGTCAGAGTCGGACAAACATGCGGGGTTTGCGGTTGTTCGCAAGAGGCGGTACGCCCGCTGCCCCGGCGAGGAGGTTCGGGCCAGTGGCGCTCGTAGTCCAGAAGTACGGCGGTTCGTCGCTGGAGAGCGCTGACCGGATCAAGCGGGTGGCCGAGCGGATCGTGGCCACCAAGAAGGCCGGCAACGATGTGGTCGTGGTCTGCTCGGCGATGGGAGACACCACCGACGAGCTGCTCGACCTTGCCGAGCAGGTGAACCCTGTCCCGCCGGAGCGCGAGATGGACATGCTGCTCACCGCCGGTGAGCGCATCTCCAACGCGCTGGTCGCGATGGCGATCTCGGCGCAGGGAGCGGAGGCCTGGTCCTTCACCGGGTCCCAGGCGGGTGTCGTCACCACCTCGGTGCACGGCAACGCGCGCATCATCGACGTGTCGCCGAGCCGGGTCAGCGAAGCTCTTGAGCAGGGATACATCGCGCTCGTAGCGGGATTTCAGGGTGTCTCACAGGACACAAAGGACATCACCACACTCGGCCGCGGTGGTTCGGACGCCACCGCGGTGGCGCTGGCCGCGGCGCTGAACGCGGACGTCTGCGAGATCTACTCCGACGTCGACGGCGTGTACACCGCGGACCCACGGATCGTGCCGGACGCGCGCAAGCTCGACACCGTCCCCTACGAGGAGATGCTCGAACTCGCGGCAAGCGGGGCGAAGGTCCTGATGCTGCGCTGCGTCGAGTACGCACGCCGCTACGGCGTGCCGATCCGTGTTCGTTCTTCCTATAGCGACAAGCCGGGCACGACGGTTACCGGCTCGATTGAGGAGATCCCCGTGGAACAGGCGTTGATCACCGGAGTGGCACACGACCGGTCCGAAGCGAAGATCACCGTGACGGGTGTGCCGGACACCGCGGGTGCCGCCGCGCGCATCTTCCGCGTGGTCGCCGATGCCGAGATCGACATCGACATGGTGCTGCAGAACATTTCCAACACCAGCTCCGGCCGCACGGACATCACGTTCACCCTCTCCAGGGCGAACGGGCCGAAGGCGGTCGGCGAACTGGAGAAGATCAAGGCGGAGCTCGACTTCACCGCCGTGCTCTACGACGACCACGTCGGCAAGGTGTCGCTGGTGGGTGCCGGAATGCGTTCGCACCCCGGGGTGACCGCGTCGTTCTGCGAGGCGCTGGCGAAGACCGGCGTGAACATCGAGATCATCAACACCTCGGAGATCCGGATCTCGGTGCTGATCCGGGACGCGCAGGTGGACGACGCCGTGCGCGCGATCCACGAGGCATTCGAGCTCGGCGGCGACGAGGAAGCCGTTGTCTACGCGGGGAGTGGTCGCTGATGGCAGCCAACGGACTGCGAGTGGGAGTGGTCGGTGCGACCGGCCAGGTCGGTGCGGTGATGCGCGGCCTGCTCGCGGAGCGGAACTTCCCGATCGAGCAGATCCGGTTCTTCGCTTCGGCGCGTTCGGCGGGCAAGACGCTGCCGTTCAAGGGCGAGGACGTGCTGATCGAGGACGCCGAGACGGCCGACCCGAGCGGGCTGGACATCGCGCTGTTCTCCGCCGGTGGGTCCACGTCCAAGGCGCAGGCGCCCAGGTTCGCCGAGGCCGGCGTGACGGTGATCGACAACTCCTCCGCATGGCGCCTGGATCCGGACGTCCCGCTGGTGGTCAGCGAAGTGAACCCGCAGGCCGTAAAGGACGCGCGCAAGGGGATCATCGCCAACCCCAACTGCACGACGATGGCCGCGATGCCGGTGCTCAAGCCGCTGCACGACGAGGCCAAGCTGGTGCGGATGGTGGCCAGCAGCTACCAGGCGGTGTCCGGCAGCGGCCTCGCCGGTGTGGAGGAACTGGCCAACCAGGTCAGGACGGCGGGCGATCGCGGCCCCGAGCTCACCCACGACGGTTCCGCCGTCGACCTCGGTGAGCCGGCGAAGTACGCCCGTCCGATCGCGTTCAACGTCCTGCCGATGGCTGGTTCCATTGTGGACGATGGTTCGCACGAGACGGACGAGGAGCAGAAGCTCCGCAACGAGAGCCGCAAGATTCTCGACATTCCGGAGCTGCTCGTGTCCGGTACCTGCGTGCGGGTTCCGGTGTTCACCGGGCACGCGCTGTCGATCAACGTCGAGTTCGACCGGCCGCTGAGCGTCGAGCGCGCGACCGAGTTGCTGTCGACCGCGGCGGGCGTGCGGCTGTCGGACATCCCAACGCCGCTGCAGGCCGCGGGCGAGGACGTCAGCTACGTGGGCCGGATCCGGACGGACCCGGGCGTGCCGGACGGTCGAGGGCTCGCGTTGTTCGTCACCGGTGACAACCTGCGTAAGGGTGCGGCGCTGAACACCGTGCAGATCGCGGAACTGATCGCCCAATCAGGCTGATTCTCCTGCCGTCAGGGCCATCCCGTTTTCGTCGCGGGGTGGCCCTGACTGCGTTCGACCCCCGTTAATCCGGTTGATCCCGGCGCGGGCGGGTAGCACTCTTTGTGTTCACCGCAAAGAGGGGAAGGGACATGTACACCGCCGTCGAGGGCGCACGAGTACCCATTCGCATGTGGACAGACCCGGCTTCGGTCGAGGAGTCCGCGATGAACCAGCTCCGTAACGTCGCGAACCTGCCGTGGGTGCACGGCGTCGCGGTGATGCCCGACGTGCACTACGGCAAGGGCGCGACGGTCGGCAGTGTCATCGCGATGCGCGACGCCGTCTCGCCAGCCGCCGTCGGAGTGGACATCGGTTGTGGCATGAGCGCGGTGCGGACATCGCTCACCGCGGCCGACCTCCCCGACGACCTCGGCGTGCTGCGCAGGCGGATCGAGTCGCGCGTGCCGGTCGGGTTCAACAGGCACAAGACGCCGGTGGACCCCGCCAGGGTGCACGGCGTCGGCGGCTGGGACAGGTTCTGGTCCGCGTTCGGCGACCTGCACCGGGGTGTGCAGGAGCTGCGGGAGCGCGCGGCCACCCAGATCGGCAGTCTCGGCGGCGGCAACCACTTCATCGAGGTCTGCCTTGAGCAGGGTGGCTCCGACGAGGGGCGGGTCTGGCTGATGCTGCATTCGGGCTCGCGCAACATCGGCAAGGAGTTGGCCGAGCGACACATGGCCGTGGCCAGGAAGCTGCCGCACAACGCCGACCTGCCGGACCGCGATCTCGCGGTCTTCGTCACGGGAACCCCGGAGATGGAGGCCTACCGCAGGGACCTGTTCTGGGCACAGGACTACGCCGCCCGTAACCGGGCGACGATGGTCGCGCTGGTCAAGCAGGCCCTCGCGGACACGGTGCCCGGCGCGCGGTTCGACGACGCGATCTCCTGTCACCACAACTACGTCGCCGAGGAGAGCTACGACGGCGTGGACGTGCTGGTGACCCGCAAGGGCGCGATCCGGGCGGGTTCCGGTGATCTCGGGATCATTCCGGGGAGCATGGGTACCGGGTCCTACGTCGTGCGGGGACTGGGTAACGACAGCTCGTTCCAGTCCGCGTCCCACGGCGCGGGCCGGCGGATGTCGCGGACGAAGGCGAAGAAGATGTTCAGCGCGGCGGACCTCGCGGCGCAGACCGACGGGGTCGAGTGCCGCAAGGACACCGGTGTGGTGGACGAGATTCCCGCGGCATACAAGGACATCGACTCGGTGATCGCGGCGCAGACGGACCTGGTGGAGGTCGTCGCCCACCTCAAGCAGGTGATCTGCGTCAAGGGCTGAGCCGCCACCGGTAGGTTGGAGGAATGACAGGGCGAATGTGGGTACGACAGGTGATTGCCGGCGCCGCACTGGCAGCGGTGCTTCCGTTGGCAGGCTGCACCGACGAGATCAACTCGGCGGTGGAGAAGGCCGACGGGGTCGCGGGCAAGGCGGGGGCGTGCACCGAGGCGCTCGGTATCGCCACGAGCTTCAACCCGGAGTCACTCGATCCGCAGCAGGTGCGGGAACAGGCGGAGGAGAAGGCCAAGCGACTGCAGGAACTGGGCAACAACGCGGCGGACGCGAACGTCCGGGAAACCCTGCTCACCATGGCTGACGGCTACGTGGAACTCGAGCGCAAGCAGGCGGAAGGCCTCGGCAACCTGACCGACTGGGTGCGCCGCAACACCGAGAACATCGAACGCCTGCGCCAGGTCTGCCTCTGACCCAGGTAGGGCACTTTCCCGGGAAAGTGCCCTACTTGCGCGCGCACGTACATCACTTTCCCGGGAAAGTGGGAGCGCTGGCGAGGTCAGCGGCTTCTCGACTCGCACTTTCCCGGGAAAGTGCCGTGCCGCGGTCCCGGTACTGGAACACGATGCCGACGGCGGCCAGTGCGAGCCCGCCGATACCTGCGGCGGCGAAGCCCCAGGCCGGCGAGGAGTTGTCCATCACGAAACCCACGGCGGGGGCCCCGAGCGCCATGCCGATGCGTGTCCCGGAGTCCTGCAGTCCCATCGCCTCGCCACGGACTCCGGGAGGCGCCAGTTCGCTGACGGCCTCGGTGGTCGCCGCGAGAGTCGGCGCGCAGACGAAGTTCATCGGGATCAGTGCGAGAGCGAGCAGCCACCACGGCTGATCGAACAGGCCGACCGGAATCACCAGCACAGCCAGCAGCACCATCAGCGGGAGCTGCCGCAGCGAGCGGTGAACCGCACCGTGCACCAGGCCGCCGATCAGCGAAGCCACGCACATGACCGCGATGACGACACCGGTCCAGCCGACCTCGCCGTTGTCCCGCAGGGCCGCGAGCGCGGCGAGTTCGGTGCCGATCAGCACGAACAGCGCGCCGCACGCGATCAGCAGCGTGGCCACCAGTCTGCCGGTGAGCCACGTCCGGATCGGCGGCCGCATCCCTGGTGCCGGCGCGGCTTCCGCGACTCCCCGGACCGGTGGATTCAGTACGTACAACGCGACGGCGACGAGGCCGAACGCGACGCCGATTCCGGTGAGCGCGGCCGTTGAGGACACCCGGGTACTGACCAGGATGCCGGCGGCCGGGCCGATCATGAACGTGGTCTCGACCGAGATGGTGTCCATGGCGAAGGCCGTCCGCCTCGCGGGCGGCGGCACCTTCGCCGAGATGATCTGGCGGGAGATCGAAGAGGCGGGCACGATGAGAATCCCCGCTGGCAGGGCCACCGCCAGCAACACCGGGTACGACAGGTGCGGGGTGGCCAGCCAGAACAACGTGGATATCGAACCGCACAGCGCGACGACGGGCCGCAGGCCGTGCCGATCGATCATCCGGCCGATCAGCGGTGCGCCCATCGCGCTGCCCAACGTGGTGGCCGTGCCCACTAGACCGGCCGCGCCGTAGCCGCGGCCGAGCTCAGTGACGACGTGCAGGGTCAGGGTGATCCCCATCGCGGTCATCGGGAGAGATGCAACTCAATCCGCATAGGGAGTGCACCGATGACAGAAGATCAACTAGAAGCAGCCATCGAGACCTTGCGAGGGCTCGGGAAGGCCTCGCTCGACGCTGGCAGCCACGAGGTAGCAACGACGTATTTCAAGCAAGCGGCGGCAGTCGAACACCTGGTAGATCGAGCGTCGGAGCTCGAGCGCTACGTGGGGCAGGAACGATGAGCCGCTACGCGGGTGACGATCGACCCCTGACCCTCGCCAAGATCACCCTCGTCACATTCTCAACGGCGCTCATCGCCTCATCGCTCGTGCTCCTGATCTTCACCCTCGCCTCACCCCCTGCCCCCTCGGAATGGCCAGGCGTGCTCGTGCACGAGGACGGAAGCGTGAGCGTGAGTGACGAGCTACAGGACGAACGTTCACGCGCGTGGGTGGCTCGCTGCTCGACCCTTGGCAACCGCGTCTGCTAGCCCCCCCTCTGCCGACAACAACGGCCCCTTGATCCCTTCCCCGGATCAAGGGGCCGTTTTGTGTGACCGGAGTCACTCGAAGTCACACGTTCGGTAACGGCGTTACGTCCCCCGTGAATGGCGTATCCGAGTAGCGCACATGCGCTTTGTGAGCGTCTACCGCTCCTTCTCCTCGACCGAGGACTTCGACAGAGCAGAAGACAGGACGAATCGGCCCCTGACATGTGGGGCCTTCTTTTCGATCTTGTCGACATAAGACCAGGAGATGATCATGCAAGATCCAACCTTCCCGTGTGGGCACCCGCGCGTGCCCTCGAACACCACTCGCCGCGCCCCCTACGACGTCTGTCGAACCTGCGCGAACGAACGCCAGCGGGCATACGACCGTGCCCGTCGAGAGCGTCAGCGTGAGGAACAAGCCGAATTGCAACGTCGACGTGAGCTGGACGGTGAGGCTACGCCGGAACGTCAACGTGAGATCGACACCGCGCGTGCCCTCGCTGATCATTTCGACGCGAACACGACGGCCGTGTTCGAGGTCGATTCGAGCGGCGCCGTACACGACCGGATCACGGGCGAGATGTTCGGGAAGATGACCGCGTCGAGGGATGAGGAATTCGGCGAGTGGTTCCGTGAGTTGCTCAAGCGCTGGAGGGGTGAGCAGCGATGACCCACAAGACTGCCGAACTGCTCGACTTCTACCGTCTGCGGCTCAAAACGCCGCTGTTCACGTACTACGCCGTCGACGGCTACCCGTTGGGGTGGCAACAGACACGGCTGTTCGGCACGTCTGCCGATGCCATCGAGTCGGCAGAGATCGTCGGTGCCGTGCTCACCGATGGTGTGTGCGTGCTAGATCCTGACCTGAAGAACGGTGGGGACGCGTCGTTTGAGCGTCTAACCCGTGACTTCAACCTGCCCCCCACGTTCACCGTGCGGACTGCCAGCGGAGGGCATCACTACTACTTTCAGAGCGCTCAGCCGTTACGCACGATCAACCGTGGCGTGGCCAAGGACTATGACGGGGTGGATTTTCTGTCTAAGGGCTCTCACGTCGTGGCGGCCGGGTCCGTTCGCCGGGGTTACCCTCGTGAGGACAAGCCAGACGGTGAGTACGTGGTGGTGAACGATGCCCCCGTGGCGTACCTACCCGAACGGCTCCGGCGGGCGTGGCAAGAGGCCATGTCGTCGGGACCAACGGTGGTTATCGACGCTGACGATGTGGACTTGACCGAGTGGGACAAGATCGGGCTACAGGACTCACTCACTTACTGGCTGGAGCGGGTTCGAGAGGCACAGGACGGCTCGAAGTACTACACCGTGCGGGATGCCTACTACGTCGGTGTGAACTGCGGCCGGTACCTGGACGATTTCGATGCGGACGACTGGTGGGAGTCCATTGTGGAGGCCGCCCCGTACGTCATCTCGTCGTCCAGTGAGCGATCAATACGGAACCTATCGGACGACAAGCTGAAAGCGCCCAATATTGTGATCGCTGCTCAAACCCGCGCGACGGAGATTCAGGACGTCGAGACACGACCCGTGGAAACGCACGCCACGCGCATGGAGGCTCAGCTACTCAAGCACAGCAACACCGGACTTCTCCCCGTGTCTCATCTCGGCATGGCCTTGCGAGTGGCACGGAAGCACTCGAACGAGGTTATGTACGTGGGGGGTCTTGGGTGGTTCGCGTGGGACGGGACCCGATGGCGTGAGGACCCCGAGGGTGCCGTTGTTCGGCGGTACATCAGCCAAACCGTGCCCGACCTCTACGAAGAAGCGGCGGAAATGACACGGCGGGGTGTCGACGCGGGCATTGTGGGAAAGCACGTCTTGGCAGCCACCCGGTATCAAGATCGGTACGACTTGCAAAGCGTCGAGGGGATGCTACGGGACTACGTGGAGGGGGACCGGGAACTACTCGACGGTGACCCTCGTGTCATCAACGTAGCGAACGGGGTGGTGATCTTGCCCGAACACGCAGATGACCCCGTGAGGTTCGAGGCACACTCACCGTCGTTCATGTGCACGCGACTGGCGAACGTGAGCTATCACCCGGAACGAGAGGTCGGGGGAACGTTCCTCGATGACCAACTACGTCTGTTCTTCCCCGTCGAGGGTGAGCGCCAGTACTTTCAGAAGTTACTCGGGCTCACACTCGTAGGGGACAACCGGGAGCAACTCGTCACGATCCACACGGGGAAAAGTGATCGAGGCGCTAACGGCAAGGGGACGGTGCTAGGAGCGTTCGATCGGCTGTTCGGGGACTACAGCGGGCCGCTCGACAACGAACTTGTGAGCAAGGACGCGCGACGCAGCGACGACACGAAGTTATCTACGTATCGAGGCAAGCGGATGCTTCTGCTCTCCGAGTTCAGCAAGAAACTCGATACCGAGAAACTCAAGGCCTGGACGGGCGGTGACCCCGTGCAAGTGAGGGTGGCCTACGCGCGGGTTCCGTTCGACCTCCACGTCGACGCAAGCATCCACATCAGCGCCAACTCACTCCCGGAAATGGCACCCGACGCGGCGTGGTGGCGACGGGCGAAGATCGTCACATGGCGTGCAGATATCACGCAGGAACAGAAGCGCCCTAGCTCCGAAGTGAACGCAGAGATGGACCAGCACGCTAGTGAGTTACTCAATTGGGCCATCGAGGGATACCGCCTGTACCTACGTGACGGGCTGACCGACCCTGAGAGCGTGACGGAAAGGACGAGGTCCGTTCAGGCTGATGAGGACTGGCGACTTTCGTTCATTGAGACGTACCTGGTGGAGTCACCCGGTTCCGTGCTGCTGTGTGCCGATCTGTGGAAGGTGTACCAGAGTCGGTACCACGGCCGTGAGGTACCGACGCGGAACCGGTTCTATCGCACGATGGACACGTGGCTAGGTGAGAGCGAAAAGACCATGAGCGGCAAGGGCTGGCACGGATGGAAGCTACGCGACGACGTGGAGGAAAGCCCGTTCTAATGATCTTGATATGACGTTTATGACGTTTTGGACCTAAATTGCGCAACTTTCAATGAGTCCCTCTCATAGGAAAGTTGCGCATTTTGGGCTCAAAACGTCATAAACGTCATGGCTTGCAACCACTCCCTCAACCCACACGTACATGTCGTATAAGTGTATGGCGCATACACCGACGGTTACCGAGCCACTTGCCTCTCGCGTAGGCGAACACAGCAACGAACGGTGGCAAGTCATCCCCGATGCCCCGGCATACGAGGTGAGCACGCTCGGCCGCGTTCGCCGCATCGATAGCGGAAACGTGATCAGTACCAAGCTCAAGCCCTACTGCCGTGAGGTTCGCCTCTCCCGTGGCAGTGAGGGGCCGATCTACCGCGCCGTCCATGTCCTGGTGGCGAACGCGTTCGGCCTGAAGCGCAGCAGCGGTGAGCGCTACTCATTCAGAAACCGGGATCGCTACGACTGTCGCTTGAGCAACCTCGCTGTCTCCCCGGTCACCCCTGACTACCCCGCACGCGCGTTTCGCCGCTGAGCACCCGCAGTCGCAGCACAGCACACACGCGCTTGCTCCCCCCGGCACACGCAAACACAGGGGGCAGGGACACACGGCAGGGACACTCGCTCGGCTCGGCAGACACACGCGGTCGGCACGCACGCGCTTTGCTTTGCTTCTGCTCGCACATTCATCGCGACCCCCCACACCCCCAGGGGGGTATCCCCCTCCACCCCCCTCGCGCATCGCTGCGTTTACCGGAAAAAGGGTTACTGGCAAGATAGCAAGTCCACCAAACCCAGAAAGCACGCGAAATGGCAGCCTGTCAGGCCTGCGTCAATACCGATGACGGCTACGCAACCGAACGCATAGACGTCAACGGCAAGCCCCATCACGTCTGCCCCTCGTGCGCCATTTCCTACCACGGCAGCTCAACGGCTCGCCGCGCCATTTCCCGCAGGTTACTCAGGCAGCGACCAACGGAACGGCACCCCGGCGATATCTAACGCCGCACCCCTCATTTGTACAGGATAGCCGTTAACCGCTCCCTGCACTATCGGCCCTCCCGCTCGCATTCATCCCGGCGACGAACTTCGAGCAATGGCGGCCATTAGCACCACGTCCAGGCGACGCAATTCGCCTTCACATTCAATCGTAGCCAGGCGCAGCGATTCCGTGAGGCATCTCAATTCACCTCAATCTAAGGAATCATCACAATGGCTATTTCTAGCACCAACTCAACAGGGTTCTTGCCCCCCGATTACGTCGCATCGGCGGTTTGGGCACTTGCGACCGATCAGAGTGTCGCTCTCCAGGTCACCGACCTCTATAAGACGTCAGCACATACGGTTCATATCCCCGTTATCAACGCGACTTCGCAGGCAAACTGGATCGGCGAACTGCAGCCGATCACCGAGTCCACCCCGACCTGGGATGAGCTACAGATCACCCCGCTCAAGCTCGCGGCTTTGACTCGTGTCTCGCGCGAGGTCGCCCTTGACTCCTCCATGTCTGCCGTCAACGCGGTCATGAATGGAATGGCCGTCGACCTTGGCCGGAAGCTCGATGCAGCTCTTTTCGCCAATCCGGCCCCCGTCGGTGCCCCGGCAGGCTTGCCTAGTGCCGTCTCGACTGTGGTCGATTCGAACGGGTTCGCCAACCTGGATCCCTTCTTGCAGGCCCAGTCGGAGGCCGCCGAACTCGGGGCGACTCTCTCCGCGTTTATCACGGACCCTGCCACGGCTCTTAAGGTCCGCTCTCTGAAGGTGGGCACTACGGGCTCAAATCAGTATTTGATCGACATTTCGGCACAGGGTGTCACCGTGGCTGGAGTCCCTCTGTACGTCTCTCCTAGTGTCGAAGCGGGAACGGCATGGGGTATTGACCGCAGTCGCGTTATCACGGTGGCGAGTGAGCTTGCAGAATTGGACATCTCGGAAGATTCTGCATTCAACCTTAACGCGCTCGACATTCGGGGAATTCTTCGAGCAGCCTTCGCGATCACGAGCGAGGCGAGCGTCGTCAAGATCGTCGAGGTCGTCTGATCAACTTTCCCCTTTTGGTGGTGGGTCACTGACTCCTCACCAAAAGGGGTTTCCCCCTTAGCCGCCCGTCCCACGGCTCCCATCAACCTGACCACAGGTCATCACCGGGGTGATGGGAGCCGTGGATCAGGCTCAACAGCAAGGAACCAACCTCATGCCGCTCGCAAGCACTCTCGACGTCGAGGCTCGGCTAGGCCGCCCTCTTACCGACGACGAACGTACGCAAGCTCTCACTCTTCTCAGCGACGCTGAACTCATTCTTCTCGCTCGCGTTCCCGATCTCCGCACTAACCTCGATCGCCTTGAATCGGCGATCATGATTGAAGCAAATATGGTGCTTCGCGTCCTCCGTAATCCGGACGCCTTCGTATCGGAGAACGACGGCAACTACGGCTATCAGCGCGCCTACGCCGAACCCCAGGGCAGACTCTGGGTAACGGACGATGAGTGGAAAATCCTCGGCGTCGGCGTCGGGGTCTTCGTTCTACAGCCCGATTTCACGCCTTATCAAGGCCTAGTCTGATGACCACTCATAACGACGACGGCAACTTTTCCCTTTCCGCCAACGACGTCGAGGCCAACAACACTCAGCACGAGCAGGGCGCCATTTTCATGACTGGTTTTCGTGCCCCGAACACCGAAGTCGTCACCTCATTAATCTCCGAACGCCCCGGCATGCGCCGTGTCTCCCACCAACCCACAGCTCGCTACCGCGAGCGCTCGCAGTTCGAAGACGAGATTTGGCACTCAACCGGAACGCGGCACTACGGGGTACTACGCCCGACCCGCCGCCGTTAAAAATCGTGCGCTCGCCGTTCGTCTGTGCAGGCTCGACGGCTCGAGCGCATATAGCATCGGGTAATTGTACCCCGGAACTTCTCCGGCCGGAGTGCATGCCTGAGATACCCGATGCAAACGACAATGCCCCCGACCGGTGCCGTTCCCAACCGGTCGGGGGCATTGTTGCGTTTGGATGCTCACCCTCTCCCGTGATCATGGCGGATTGAGAGAGGGTGAGCGCGACTCCTGCCGTGTCGTCGGGGAAGGGGTTACGGCAGGAATCGAGACTAAGCGCTCGTACGAAACAACGGGGATGGCGGACGCGGGCCGTACCCCGGACGTTGAAGCAGGCAAGCAGCGCACGGCATGCCCTGCACAGCATCGAGGACATCAAACTTCCCCGGCGGCAGGCGCTCCCCACACAGCGCCCCCGCCCCTGAGACGTCTCGCACGTTCGGCAGGTCGGCAGGATCGGTGAGCGCGATGAGGTGCACGACACGCCGAGACTCACCGATGACACCGGGCCGGAAGCGAGCGAACACAAGGGGCATGTCGTGAGCGTGACGACGTCATCACCCATGCGGCAGGGAAGATCACCGGGAAGATGGGGGAAGCCCTAGACTTGACCCCGTGGCCAACGACCGTCTGAGAGCTGCCAGGGAGGGGACCCCCTCACGTCGTCACCCTGGCCCCATCGGGCGTGACGAACTGGCAGCGCTCGTCTCAGAGTTCGTAACGAAACACGACGAGCGAGGCAGGCTCTCAGCGTTCGATGCCAACCACCTAGGGAAGCTCGAACGCGGCACGGTCGCCCGCCCCTCGCCCCCCATCCGAGCGGCCCTGTGTGCCCTCCTAGACGCGAGCGAGGCGGACCTAGGGTTTGTGCCCCAGTGCGGTACTGAGCGCGTCTCAGCAGCGCTCATCGGAACCGTGCACACCGACAGAGCGGCACTCGAATGCGTCGCCCAAGTCCTAGCGAGTTTGCGCAGGCTTGAAGACGCAACGAGCGCTGGTGAAGTCCTGCCGACCGTTCGCACTCAAGCGGCCCTTGTGAGCAGGCTTGCCGACAACGCCCGATCCCCCCTCCGCAAGCAAGCCGTAGGGCTGTTGAGTGAGCTCGAGCAATACCTAGGTTGGCTGAGTATCCCGCTCGAGCGCTGGGAGGAGTCCCGCAAACACCTCGACAGGGCAAGCGTTCTAGCTCTCGAAGCCGATGACCCCATGCGCCTGAGTACGGCGCTTTCCTTTGCTGCGTACCGAAACCTACGGCGCGACCACCTACGTAGTGCCGAAGCTCTCAACGAAGCGGCAGCCCGTGACGAACGCGTTCACGTGGGGTTGCGAACGTACGTCCAGTTCCAACGGGCTGAAGTGTTGGCACGCGACGGCAGTCGCACCGAAGCACTAGACGCGCTCAAAGTCGCGGACCACCTGGCCGACGAGTTACCCGACGACGAGGACGAACTACCGTCATCGGCTTACTGGTATGTACCCAGTTTCTTTCATGGTCAACGGGCGTTCGTCCTAAAAGCGCTCGGAGACGAGAGGGAAGCCAGGCGCATAGCAACCGAAGCACTAGAAATCATGCCGCCCTCGTGGCGTGATAGTGAGTGGGCAGGGCGCAGGCGCAAGTTGGCAGAACTTGACGCTTAGTCCAAAAGAACGCCATCCCATGTAGGCGTTTCGATCTTCACGCGGTTGCGAGGGTCAACGCCGTGCCCTTTGCGTTCAATCTTCGACGCGCTCACTGACAGCCCCGTGAAGGCCAGAATGAAACGAGCGTCGTTTGCGTCGAGTTCGTCTCTCCGGTCGTAGGGCTTCCACATTTCATAAAGCGTCTGCCCCAACGACACCCGTATAGGCTTGTTTACGGGCGCGCTCGTGAGTTCTTCAATCTCCGAACGCACGTTTTTCAAGTCCTCAACGTGTTCTTTCCTGACCGACTCGTAAATATCGAGCAGTCCGTCAGCCTCCCACGTTGCACGGTCGAGTAAGTTCTTTCGCAGGGTTTCGACTAGCTCCGTTTCACGGGACCGTAGGACGTCTAGACGTTCCTCGTTCTCGCGCTGATTGCTCGACCACTCATAATCGTATAGGTCGACGTCATCGGGGTACTTCTCGCGAATCGCGGCATCGATCATCTCCCACACGACACGTTCAAGAATGCCGCCACCCGAACAATCAGGGGTTGAGCATTGGAGACGTCGTCTAACGCCACTCCCGTTAGTGACGCGTGTGTTCCCGCACTCCGAACACCTCACCAGACGCGACAGCGGGGAACCCTGGCGTGGTTTGCCCTTGTCTGTGCTCCGACCTTCTAGAGCGTCCTGTAGACGGTCGAATTCGGTACGTGTCAGGATCGGTTCGTCTGTGATCATGACGGGGTTTCCCTTGTCATCCCGAACAATCTCGCCGTTGTACACGCTGTACCCGCAGAGTGTCCACGAACGTAGCGCACGTGCCAGGGTCGAAGGATGCCACTTTGCCGGTTCTTCTGAATCACGTTCGATCTTGAAGTCGGCACTCGGCACAGCCACGCCCTTTTCAAACCAATCAGCACAGATACGCGCGACTGGTTCTCCTGTCGTGACTCTTTCCGCAGCTTCCTTCAACAACGGGGCCTGCTCGCTCTGAACTAGTCGCTTGCCACTCCCGACTTTCGCCGTCACGTACCCCCAACCGCCACCACCACCCGTGACGAATCCTTGAGCGCGTTTCGTTTCTTTCATTTCCAGCAGGCGCACTTGTGTCGCTTCTCGCTCAGCTTCAGCGAGGGCAGCAATCACCGTCAGGTAAGCCTTCCCGAACGTCGTACCCGTGTTGATCCCGTCGTCAACGGTGACGAGTTCGCGCTTGCGCTCCTTCAGCCACTCCAGCAATTCGAGGGCATCACGGGCGCTACGAGTGACACGTGACAGATGGAACGCCACCACGACGTCATAGGGCTTAGACGGGTTGTCGGTCAGCCAACGGCCGAATGACGGGCGCTTGAAAGGGCTTAGTGCCCCGCTGACGTTCTCGTCCTTACTGACACCCACCACTTCCCACTCATGTGCTGCGCAGAAAGCCAGTGCCCGTCGCTCTTGTGTCTCGATGCTCGCGCTCGTGTCCGTTGTCCTGCTCAGGCGCAAGACGATCAGTGCCCGACGTGGCCGTGTTATGATGCTCATAACGTTGCATCTTACGGCAGTCGCGCCACCAGCATCAGCAGCGTCGCGGTCGGCATTCCGGGAATGGCGAGGACACGACGGTACGGCTGGAACGGCACCACATCAGAAAACCGCGAGGTGGTACGACCGTGCAACTTCTTTCGTTGTTGCCTTTCTCGCATCTCTCCGAATAAAGTGACAGTCACTCTCAAATGGGAGTTACTGTCGAAGAGGGAGATTATGGCTGCCGGTGCGGATCCTCGTCGGTGGTGGGCCCTTGGTGCGCTCGCCCTCGCGTTGCTGACCTTCGGGCTCGACGTGACGATCCTGAACGTCGCCCTGCCCACGCTCGCGACCGAGCTGACGGCCTCGACCAGCCAGCTGCAGTGGTTTGCCAACGCGTACACGCTGGTGCTGGCGGCGGGTCTGTTGCCTGCCGGGCTGCTCGGTGACCGGTTCGGGCAGAAGAAGCTGATGCTGGGTGCGCTGGCGCTGTTCGGCGTCGCCTCGGTCGCCTGTGCCTACGCGGGCAGCGCGGAACTGCTGATCGTCGCGCGGGCGGTGCTCGGCCTCGGCGCGGCCTTCATGATCCCGCTGTCGATGTCGCTGCTGACCGTGCTGTTCACCGCGGCGGAACGGAGCAAGGCGATCGCGATCTGGTCCACGGCGATGGCCCTTGGCATCCCGCTCGGTCCGGTGCTCGGCGGCTGGCTGCTGGACCACTTCTGGTGGGGTTCGGTGTTCCTGATCAACGTGCCGCTGGTCCTGCTCGGTATCGCCGCGCTGGCCCTGTTGCTGCCGCGCACGGCGGGGACCTCAGGTGTGCGGATCGACGGCACGGGCATCGCGCTGTCCGCGACCGGGCTGGTCGCGCTGACCTACGGGCTGGTCGAGGCGGGCGAGCGTGGCTGGACCGCGCCGGGCGCACTGCTGCCGATCCTGGCGGGGCTGCTCGTGCTCGCGGTGTTCGTCCTGTGGCTGCGCAGGGCCACCGCGCCACTGGTGGATCTGGCGCTGTTCCGCTCGCCCGGATTCACCTGGGGAGCGGTGCTGGCGACCGTGGCGTCGTTCGCGCTGATGGGCGCGATGTTCGTGCTGCCGCAGTTCTTCCAGGCGGTGTTCGGCACAGACGCACTGGGTACCGGACTCCGGTTGTTGCCGATCGTGGGCGGGCTCCTTGTCGGCGTCCAGATCGCCGAACGGCTGCGGCCCCGGCTGGGGGCGAAGATCGTCGTCGGGCTCGGGTTCGGGCTGATGACGGCGGGGCTGGTCGTCGGAGCCGCCACGGCGGTCGGCGACGGCTACGGATTCACCGCGGTCTGGGTGTCCCTGGTCGGTGTCGGTCTCGGGTTCTCCCTGCCGCCCGCGATGGACCTCGCGATGGGCGCGCTGGCACAGGGCAGCAGCGGTGTCGGGTCCGGGCTGCTGCAGGCGCTGCGCCAGGTCGGCGGCACCTTCGGGGTGGCGATCCTCGGCACGGTGCTGAACGCCGGATATCGCACCGGAGTCGACCTGTCGACATTGCCGGAGCCGGCGGCCGAGGCGGCGCGGGGCAGTGCCGCGGCGGGGGTGCAGGTCGCGGAGGCGGCCGGGGCGCCGGGACTGTTGGAGTCGGTGCGCTCGGCGTTCGTCGAAGGGATGACCTCCACCCTGTGGGTCTGTGCCGCCGTCACCGCGCTCGGAGCAGTGCTGGCCGTGGTCTTCCTGCCGCGGAGTGCCGAGGACGTCCACCGGGCACAATCGGAGCATGACGTCCTCGCAAGCTGATCGCCCGATAGGACTGCGCGAGCGCAAGAAGGCCAGGACGCGCGCCGCGATCCAGGACCACGCGCTGCGCCTGTTCATCGAGCAGGGTTATGCGGAGACCACGGTCGAGCAGATCGCGGCCGCGGCGGAGGTCTCGCAGAGCACCTTCTTCCGCTACTTCCCCACCAAGGAGGAGACCGTCCTGCACGACCGGCTCGATCCGGTGCTCATCGAGTCGTTCCTGCGCCAGCCCGCCGAATTGAGCCTGCTCGGGGCGTTCAGGGCCGCGATCCGCGAGGTATTCGAGCGGCTCGACCCCGAGGAATCGGAGTTGGAGCGCGCCCGTCAGCAGCTCATCATCTCGATCCCGGAGCTGCGGGCGAAGCTTGTCGACGAGTTCACCACAGGACTTGCGATGCTCAACGACGCGGTGGCGCAGCGGACGGGACGGCGCGCCGACGACCCGGCCGTGCGGACATGGAACGGTGCGGTTATCGGCGTCGTGGTGGCCGTGTTCTTCGGCGCACAGCAGGACGGCGATCCGGACTTCGTCGGCGCCATGGACCGTGCCCTCGCGCAGTTGGAGGAGGGCCTTCCGCTGTAGCGGTCACCGCCTCGGCCAGGGAGCCCAGCGCTGCTCGCCGCCGGGGGCCGTGGCTCGCAGTGCTCGAAGCTCCTTCCGGTCGATCCGGCCACGGGAGCTTCCTCCGCCGCCGTTGGGAGTGCGATACCAGTACTCGTGCCACCAGCCGCCGTCGCGGACCAGCCGTTCGCCGAAGGTGCCCGCTGTCAGTGCACCGACGCGCTCTCGCAACAGTTCGACGCAGTCCTCCACGGTCTCGTCACAGGCATCGCAGCCGCACCTCGGGAGTGCCAGTGTCTCGGTGCGCCCCAGCTGGACGACCAGGCCGGGGAACGAGGTGAACACCACCGCCAGCGGGGATGCGGCCGGGTCCGCCGGCGCCAGCCGGATGCCGGGAGCGGGTTCGCTGCCATGTGGGTCGGCTTCCTCGAACGTCTCGCCGACCACGGTGTACCGCTCGATCAGTTCGTCGAGCAGTTCGCGAGCGGCGGCGTGCAGCGGCGCATAGCGGCCCGGGTCGGTGACCCGGCTGTATGCCTCCTCGGGCGGCCCCTCCGGCCCCCAGTGGTCACCCATGGCGTCCATCGTGAGCGGCCGTCGGTGCTCCTGTCCAGGGGTTTTCCGCGGCTGCAGCACCAGCACGCACTCGAACGGGCACCAGGTGACCTGGCTGATGGGTGACCGCGGCCTGCCCAAGACGTGGCGGCACATGAACTGCTACGGCTCCCACACCTACCTGTGGGAGAACGCCGGCGGCGAGAAGTTCTGGGTGACGTACCACTTCAAGACCGACCAGGGCATCGAGTTCCGCACCCAGGAGGAGGGCGATGCGCTGGCCGGTTCCGACCGCGACCACCACCTGGCCGACCTCTACAACAGCATCAAGGCGGGCGACCACCCGAGCTGGACGCTGTACGTGCAGGTCATGCCGCACGACGAGGCGGCGGACTACCGGTTCAACCCGTTCGACCTGACGAAGGTCTGGCCGCACGGCGACTATCCGCTGATCAAGGTCGGCAAGTACACCCTGAACCGACCCGTCGAACTACTTCGCGGAGATCGAGCAGGCCGCGTTCGAGCCGGCCAACCTGGTCCCCGGGATCGGCCCTTCGCCGGACAAGATGCTGCTGGGCAGGCTGTTCGCCTACCGGGACGCGCATCGCTACCGGATCGGCCCGAACTACACGCAGCTCCCGGTGAACGCCGCCAGGTCCGAGGTGAACAGCTACTCCAAGGACGGGGCGATGCGCTACAGCAACCCGGGAGACCCGGTGTACGCGCCGAACTCCCACGGCGGTCCGCACGTCGAGGACGACGACTTCGGCCAGCTCAGGCCTTCGGGAAGTAGTTCCCGCCGCGAACAGCGGCCCCGGTGTGCGTGCCTCGTACATCGGGGCTGCTCGCTGTCCCAGCATTCCCCAGCTCCAGGGCAATATCGGGTTGAGTAGTGGCTGCTCCCGCCCGCTCTAACTGGTGTGGGTGAGACGACTGCTGCATTCGAGGTCGGCAGTGGACCCAATGTGGAAAGTCACCGCGGATGACTGCGCGACACGCGGCCCGAATGGGGGAACAAGACCCCCGAATGCACTAGAGCCCCCATACGAGTGGCGGCGTTGTATTTTCGGGTTTGCCACTCACCTCCTGTGACCTTAGTCACTCGACCGGGTCACTTGCGCTCGAATCCAAGATCCACTTGATCATCCGTTGCGGGTCGATCGCCATTGGGTGAATCCGGGACGTGATGGTTTAAAGTCGGATCCGCGCGATCTCGGCTGGTCAACCGTCTGGCTCATTGGTACCGATTGAGTCCGTTAGATCTTGTTTTTCAATGGGCCGGAGGTACGAAATGAATGGAAAAATTGCGCGTTCGATCGCCGCGGTAGCCGTGGGCAGTTTGTTGCTGGTGGCCACGGGTGGGATGGCGTCGGCGGGCACGTTGGGCGGTAAGGGAACGTCCAGCACCGAGGCGGCAGGTGCCGAGGTGCTGGAGTTGCGGGACCATCTCACCAAGGTGGCGTACGCGGGTGATGTCAAGTCCACGAAGGACGCGTTGCAGCGCCTTGACCCGCTGCTCGGAGATCTTTCCGCTGGCCAGGTCTACGCGATTCAGGCCGACGCCCAGGAGACCGCGGGTACCGCGCAGGGGCATCGCAGCGAGACCGCGCGGGTGCTCGCCGATCCGTCGGCCACTGCGCGACAGGTGCCCGCGGTGCCGGGACTGCCGCCGTTGCCGGATCCGCTCAGTATGGTGAGCGAACTGCTGCAGACGCTGTTGTCGACCCTGACCAGCCTGGTGAGCGGGCTGCTCGGATCGGCGCCCGCGCTGCCGGTTCCGGAGTTGCCGGTTCCGGAGGTTCCGGCTCCCTGAGTTGATCCAGCGCGATTCTGGTGAGGGGGAAGCGGAATCCGGCGCTCCGGCGTGGTGTACTCCGCGCCGGATTCCGTTCCGCCAGGACTGGAACACACGATTCGGCTGGGTGATCTCCGGGCGAGAGCGACTACTGCATCCGTGTGGGTTACCGGCGAGCGCTGCGGAGTGGCAGGCGGACGTTGAGTGACGAACAGTGGATTTCTACTCGGCAATTTACTGCGGAAGCCCGATCTTGCTTCATCCTTTGTGGTTCCGCCCGGCCGAATCCGGATTCGGCACGTGAGGAGCGGAAAACCGATTCGGCTGCCCCGCGGCTGGTGCTTCTTCGGCCCGCTTGGTATCGATTGAAGCGGCTAGGTCTTATGTTTTCCGCACGGCCGGGAGGTACGGATGAAAAGCAGATTCGCCCGCTCGATTGCCGCGATAGCCGTCGGTGGAATGCTGGCGGTGTCCATGGCGGGCATGGCCTCGGCGAGTGTCGTGGACAACGGTAAGGGGACGTCCAGCACCGAGGCGGCGGGTGCCCAGGTGCTGGAGTTGCGCGACCATCTGGCCAGGGTGGCCTATGCGGGTGACGTCAGGTCCACGAAGGACGCGTTGCAGCGCCTTGACCCGCTGCTCGGAGATCTTTCCGCTGGCCAGGTCTATGCCATCCAGGCCGAGGCCCAGGAGATCGCCGGAACCGCCCAGGCGCAGCGCAACGAGAACGCGCGCGTGTTGGCTGACCCCGGTTCCGCACCACGCCAGGTGCCGCAAGCGTCCGCGCTACCTTCGCTGCCGGATCCGCTGACGATGCTGAACGGCCTCCTGCAGAGTCTGCTGCAAACGCTGTCCAAATTGCTGATCAACCTGCTCGGCCCGTTGCCCGTACCGCCGGTTCCCGCGCCCCAGGGCCAGGTGAGCATCCACTGAGATGGGGGCACCGGAATCCGGCGTGGAGTTTCCACGCCGGATTCCGGCCGTTGCGGGTGCTGGTCGAGTCAGGCCGGGGCGCGTCGGCTGAGCCCGACGCGCAGCGCGCCCGCCGCTTCGGCGGTCGCCTCGGTGAAGCGCCTGCCGACGCCGAGGAAGTTCACATATCCGTGGATCAGATCGGCCTGCCTGCTCAGTGCCACCGGCACACCGGCTTCGGCTAGCCGCTCGGCGTACAACTCACCCTCGTCGCGCAGCGGATCGAAGCCCGCGGTAGCGACGTAGGCGGGCGGCAGTCCGGTCAGCTCCTCGGCCAGCAGCGGTGACATGCGCGGGTCGGTGCGATCCGCTCCCGGTGGTGCGTAGTGGTCGAGGAACCAGGTCATACTCTCGTCGGTGAGGAAGAAGCCCTCACCGAACAACTCCCGCGAACGGCGGCGGACCGTCGCGTCCACCGTCGGGTAGAGCAACAGCTGGAACGCGGGCGCCGGTCCACCTCTGCGGGTGGCGTCCTGCGCCACGACGGCCGCCAGGTTGCCGCCCGCACTGTCGCCGCCGACCGCGATCCGGGCGGGGTCCGCACCCAGTTCGCCCGCCTTTGCGTGGGCATAATCGAATGCCGCGAGTGCATCGTCCGCCGCCGCGGGGAACGGATCCTCCGGTGCCAGCCGGTACTCGACCGAAAGGACCCGGACGCCCGCCCGGCTGGCCAGGAACCGAGCGGTGTTGTCGTGGCTCTCCCGGTTGCCGATCACGAAACCGCCGCCGTGGTAGAAGACCAGCAGTCCGGACGGCGCGGCCAGGCCCTCCGGCGTGTAGAGCGTTGCGGGGACCGTGCCGTGCGGGGCCGGGACGGAGATCTCGCTGGTGCTGATCGGCTCGATGGTCTTCCCGCTGACCAGGTGCCTGCTGAGGGCGAGCTCGGCACGCGAGACGGCAACGTCCGATTTGGCGAGTGTCGCGCCGGAGAGTTGCTGCATACGCAACAGGAGCTGGGCGTCGAGTGCGAGTTCCTGACCGTCCAGCCGGATCGGCCTACCCGCGATAAGCCTGCGCAGTGGCCGCGGAAGCGCGTAGAGCAGCTGGGCGGCAGCGGCTTGCGCCCGGATCTGGAGCGGTATCGACATTGGTTCCTCCCGGTTCGGACGTCTCCGGCGAGGTTACCCGTGAGTAGGTAATAGGACCAGATGTGAGCGAGAACTCCGCATCCTGACGTGGCCCTCAACCTAAGTGGAGGGTCTAGCCTCGGGGGGTGACTTCTTCCTCCACGATCAACGTGCTCGGTATCGGTGGCTCGCTCAGGGACGGTTCCCAGTCGGAACGGGCATTGAGTATCGCGTTGGCCGGTGCGGCGGAGCAGGGCGCGACCACGTCCGCCTTCACCGGGAGCAAGCTCGCACTGCCGTTCTACGACGTCACCGTTCCCGAGCGTTCGGCGGCGGCGGTCGAACTCGTGGAAGCGGTCCGTGCCGCCGATGGCCTGATCGTGGTCTCGCCCGGATATCACGGTGCCCTGTCCGGGCTGGTGAAGAACGCGCTGGACTACGTCGAGGATCTCCGCCCTGACGAGCGGCCGTACCTGCACGGCAGGGGGGTCGGGCTGGTCGCCGTGGCGCACGGCTGGCAGGCCGCGGTCACCACGCTGGACCAGTTGCGCACGATCACGCACGCCCTGCGCGGTTGGCCGACCCCGCTCGGTGGCGCGGTGAACAGCGCCGAGGTCAAGTTCGACGAGGCCGGCGGCGCCTCGGAGGAACGCGTCGTGGAGACCCTGCGACTGATCGGCAGGCAGGTCGTCGAGTTCGCTCGAACGCGGCATCCCTGATTTGGCCTTCCGACTTCTGGGTAGTCCAGGACTGAACCTGTTGGCGAACTGGCGCTAGGTGGCAATGTTGTCCCCGAGCCTGCCGAGTCGATCGTGACGCGCGTTTGCCGACAGACACTGAGTTCTGCCCGACCAGAAGCAGGGAGGAACGGTCAACATGGCCGAACCGATGTACACCGCTGAGGCGACCGCGCGTGGCGACGGACGCAACGGCGAGGTCACCTCCTCGGATGGCCAGATTGACGAGAAGCTCGCGGTACCCCAGGAAATGGGGGGTCCCGGGGGCGAATTCACCAACCCCGAGCAACTCTTCGCAGCCGGTTATGCGGCCTGTTTTCACGGGGCGTTGCGGCAGGTGGCGAAACAGGGCGGGGTGGACGTCGACGAGTCGAGTGTCACGGCGCGGGTCGGGATCGGCAAGACCGAGGCGGACAAGCTGGCGCTGACCGTGGAGTTGCGGTCCACCCTGCCGGGGATGGAGCAGGGCAAGGCCGACGAACTGGTCGCCCAGGCCCATCAGGTGTGCCCGTACTCCAATGCCACCAGAGGCAACATCCGCGTCGAAGTCAGCGCGACCACCTGAAGCGACGGTTCTCAATTCAGAAGTCGGGTCACAATTCGAGAGGAATCGCAAGATGGCCAAGTCGCCGATCAAGAGCCCGCTGAACGACAGCGACAAGGAAGTCACCGGTAACGTGCTGCAGTCCACGCTGGTGGACCTGATCGACCTTTCGCTGGTCGCCAAGCAGGCGCACTGGAACGTCGTCGGCAAGAACTTCCGCAGCGTTCACCTGCAGCTCGACGAACTCGTCAGCGTCGCACGCACGTACACCGACGAGGTGGCGGAGCGTGCCAACGCCATCGGCGTCTCGCCCAACGGCAAGGCGAAGACCGTGGTGGAGAGTTCGGGCCTGTCCGACTACCCGGACAACTGGCAGTCGGACGACGCGACCGTCGCCGCGATCGTGGATATCCTGACGGAGCTGATCGAGCGCCTGCGCAAGCGCATCGACGAGACCGACAAGAGCGACCTGGTGACCCAGGACCTGCTCATCGAACTCACCGACAAGCTGGAGCAGGCGCACTGGATGTGGCAGGCGCAGCAGGCCTGATTCAGATCCACCCAGCCGCGGTCGGGGTCATCGTGCACATGCGCGGTGGCCCCGACCGCATTGGTCTTTCGGTCGCTCAGCGCAGGTTGACGGCCCGCTGGGCGAAGTAGACCTCGATGGCCACCTGCTTGACCGTCTCCGCGATGACGAGGGAGCCGTGGCCCGCGTCGTAGCGGTAGAACTCGAACGGCACCTTCCGTGCGGCCAGCCGGTTCAGGTAGTTCTCGATCTGTCGGATCGGGCAGCGCGGGTCGTTGTCGCCCGCGAGGACCAGCACGGGTGCCTTGACGGCCTCCACGTAGGTGATCGGCGAGCACTCGTCATACACGGCGGGGATGTCGGCGGGAGTGCCGCCGAACAACGCGCGGTCGAACGAGCGCAACTGCTCCATCTCGTCCTCGAACGCCGCGACGTAGTCCGCCACCGGCACACCCGCGATGCCGCCTGCCCAGCGGTCCGGCTGGGTGCCCAGCGCCAGCAGGCTCAGGTAACCGCCCCAGGACGCACCGTTGACCACACAGCGCCCAGGGTCGGCAAGACCGCTGCTCACCGCCCAGTCGTGCACGGCGGCCACGTCCTCCAGTTCGGTCAGCCCCGGCCTGCCCTCGATCGCGTCCCGCCAGGTGGACCCGTAACCGGTCGAGCCGCGATAGTTCACCTCGACCACGGCGAAGCCGGCGTCCAGCCAGACCGCCCGGTAGGCGGAGAAGCGGTCCTCGTCCGCCGCGTGCGGCCCACCGTGCAGGCTGAACAGGGTCGGCAGCGGACCGTCGGGGGCGCCCTCCGGACGGGAGACCAGCGCGTGGATCTGCCCTCCGGCGCCCTCGACGAACGCGTCGGTCACCGGCGCGGATCCGGGGGCGGGTTCGCCTGGTGGCTGCAGCAGCACACTGTCCTTGCCCGCCGGGGTACGTGCGCGGATCAGCGGCGGGGTGGCGGCGCTGGACCAGGAGTACTCCACCGTCCCGTCGGGCCGCACTCCCGCGCCACCGATCCGCCCCGGCGGGGTGTCCAGCGCGCTGAGCGCGCCCGTCGCGAGTTCGTAGCGGTGCAGCGAGCTGCGTCCCTGGTGGAAGTGCACGACGAGCAGTGCGCTCGCGTCCGGGTACCAGGTCGCGACGACCTCGCCGGGCAGGTCGAGGGCAAGTTCGGTCTCGGTGTCGGCGTCGACGTCCCAGATCAGCAGCTCTTCGCGCCCCCTGCGTTCGTGCAGCACGAGCAACCGCGAGTCGCCGTGCACGGGAGAGAACTCCAACGCGGCGAGGCCCTTGCCCGCGCCGTCCCACTTGTCCGCCACGGTGCCGAAGCCCTTGGTCGCGAGGACCCGGACAGCGGGGTGACGGGAATCACCGTGCTCGGAGTGCGAGATCGCCAGCAGCTTCTCGTTGCGGGACAACGCGGAGATCGAAGCGTCGTCATCGGTGCTGTAGAAGCGGGTCGTCGCTCCGCCGGAGTGCGCGTACAACGCGCTGCCCTCGTCGGTGGAGACACCGATGGCGATGAGCTCGTGCCCGATCTCGAGTCCGGCGGGGTAGCCGTCGGGGATGTCGGCGACCGCGGGCGCGGGCTCGGCGGGTCCGGCGAAGGGCTGGCGGACCCAGGAGCCGAACTCGTCGCCGTCGGTGTCGTTGAACCACCAGATCCACGTGCCGTCCGGCGAGAGCGTGGCGTGCATCGTGCCGTTCGGCCGGTCGGTGACCTTGCGGTGCTCGGCGGTGATCCGGTCCCAGGCGTAGACCTCCCAGACGCCACTGGCGTTGGAGACATAGAGGTTGGCATCCGGCGCGTCGAGTGCCCATTCGGGCGCCGACATGCGCGCGGCGTGGAAACGAGCACGCCAGCGGGCCTCCGCGGTCGCGTCGTCGAAAAGATGTTGGGGGACCAGGGCGGGCGGGTATTGGGTTACTGGCTGCGTGGTCACCCCCCGATCCTGCCACTTCCGTAGGGTTACCAGCGTGCTGGATGGTGACGTGCCGGGTGACGCGGGTTTCGTGCTGCCGTTGCTGCGACCGGGGATGCGGGTGCTCGATGTCGGCTGTGGCCTCGGCGCGGTCACGCTGGGTTTCGGCACGGCGGTACACCCGGTCCAGGTGCTCGGGGTCGATCCCGAGCCCGAGCGGCTCGTCAAGGCTGGCGGAGTCGTCCGCCGCAGGGGAATATCCACTGTGGACTTCGCGGCCGGTGCCGCACTCCGTCTTCCGGTTGCGGAGGCGGCCTTCGACGTGGTGTTCGCGCACGCTCTGATCGAACGCACGAAGGACCCGGCGGAGCTGCTGGCCGAACTGCTCCGGGTGTTGCGGCCAGGGGGTACCCTTGCTTTGTCCACATCGGACTGGAGTCGGGCGAAGCTGCGACCGAGGACCGCGAATGTGGATGCCGCCCTGCGCGGGTACTTCCAGCTGCTACGGGCCAGGGGTGAGGACCCGTTCGCGGGCAGGCGGGTCGCGGAGCACGTGGAGCGCGCCGGGTTCCGGGAGGTCAGGGCCAGGTCGCGGCACCGGCCGGGGCTGGAGTACCGAGTGCTCGCCGAGCGTGTCGAGTCGGGACTGGCCGAGGCGCTGCGGGCGCCGGGCGGCCCGGATCCGCAGCTGGCAAGTGCCGCCCGTTCGGCGTGGAGCTGGGCGCGTGGCGGGGGCGGCGAGTTCAGCCAGTGCTGGACCGAGCTCGTGGCCGTTCGTGCGCCGTGACAGCGCTTGACCGGGTGCCGGTCAGGTAAGGCAGGAAGCAACCTGACTCCCGTCGACAACGTCTTTTTGGTGACGGCGCTGGGTCGCCAGTGCCTCGAGTCGGGGAGTTGATGACGATGGGCACACGCAGGGTTCTGGTCGCCGGTTCGGTCGCGCTGATCGTGGCCGCTTCGGCCGTGGCGACCGCGCAGGCGGAGGATTCCTGGACGCTCGGTCCGGACGGCTACAAGGCATTGCGACTGCACCAGCCCGAGCAGGCCGCTGAGCGCACTGGTCTGCTCGTGGACAAGCAGGCAGACGCTCCATGCCACCTGTTCCATCTGCGTGCCGCGGAGGGGCAGACGAACGTGGGCAGTGGGGTGTTCGTCGATCCGGGGCGCGGGGTGGTGATGATCGGCGGGACGGTGAAGTCGCACACCCCGGAAGGAATCAGCATCGGCTCCAGCCTGGCCGAGGTGCGCGCCGCGTATCCGGCGCTGGCGACGGTGCCACCGATGTCCTGGGTCTACCGCGCACGAGTGGAGGGCCGCACGGACGCGCGCTACCGCTTCGCCTTCGACGACAACAACCAAGTAGCCGACTTCGCCCTGGAATCCACCCGGATGGGCACCTGCGGCTAGGTGCCTTCCGCACCCAGCGAGGATGTCCCCAATGCCACATTGGGGACATCCCAACGCGCCCTTCCGCACCCCAGCCCGTCCCCGGCCAACCGGCGCGCGACGCTCGCAGAGCGAGCTCGCACCGTGGGGGGCCGGGGGGCTCGGCCCCCCGCGACGTCACAAAAGAAAGATCCCCATCCACGTTCTCCGTGGATGGGGATCTCCCAATCTTTCCGTCGGGGTGGCGGGATTTGAACCCACGACCTCCTCGACCCGAACGAGGCACGCTACCAAGCTGCGCCACACCCCGATGTACTGCTGTACTGCTCAACTCGGGCCGAAAGAGAGTCTAGCGGACGTCGCTGGGCGCCTCGAACGGGGTTTGCTTCCGCGCCGAACGACCGCCGCTCGGCTTCGGAACGAGCGTCAGCAGTGTGGCTTCCGGTGGGCAGGCGAACCGGGCGGGGGCGTAGGGCGAGGTGCCCAGGCCTGCGGAGACGTGCAGCCACATGTGCGCTCCCCAGCGGGAGGCGCCCCGGGCGCGCGAGCGGTCCAGTTC
Organism: Amycolatopsis marina; assembly: GCF_900111885.1. Lineage (GTDB taxonomy): Bacteria > Actinomycetota > Actinomycetes > Mycobacteriales > Pseudonocardiaceae > Amycolatopsis > Amycolatopsis marina. Next base: position 33,502 of record NZ_FOKG01000027.1, on the reverse strand, counting down.
GCAGTTCGTCACGAGCGCGCCGAAGCCGGGCAGCCGCAACTGTCCGCCATGGGTGTGCCCGGCGAGCACGAGGTCGTAACCGTCGGCGGCGAACGGGTCGAGGACCCGCGGCTCCGGGGAGTGGACCACACCGAGCCGCAGCGCGGCGTTCCGGTCGGCCTGTCCGGCGATGTCGCTGTAGCGGTCCCGGTGCAGGTGCGGATCGTCCAGGCCGGCGGCGAAGACCCGCTGGCCGTCCACGTCCAGCGTCCGGCGTACGTGGGTCAGGTCCTGCCAGCCGTGCTCGACGAGGCCCGCACGCAGGTCCCGCCAGGGCAGGCGGAGGCCGTGAACGCGCTTCTTGCGCCCCTTCGGCAGCAGGTATCTGGCCGGGTTTTTCGGCTTCGGTCCGTAGTAGTCGTTGCTGCCGAAGACGAACACGCCGGGACGGTCCAGCAGGGGACCGAGCGCCCGCAGGACGGCAGGTACCGCTTGCTTGTGCGCCAGGTTGTCCCCGGTGTTGACCACGAGGTCGGGTTCGAGCAGGTCGAGTGCGGCGACCCAGCGTTGCTTGGAGTGGTGTCCCGGCAGCATGTGCAGGTCGGAGATGTGCAGGACCTTGAGCGGTCGTGCGCCCTCAGCGAGCACCGGGAGCTCCACGGTGCGCAGGGTCCAGTGCCGCCGTTCGATGGCGGTGGCATAGCCGAAGGCCGCCGCGCCGAGGGCAAGTGTCCCCACTGCGAGGCGTTTCAGCGTCACCGGCGACGTGCGGGTGTTACTCAGCGTGCTCACATGTTCCAGTTTACGTGCTCGGCCGGATGACGGTGTTGTGCCGGGCGAACAACCAGACGTTGGTCGGGTTGGCCGACAGGGCCCCTAGTTCATCCGCTCGTACTTCGGGTCGGCACCGGGCAGCGGGGGCTTGGGTTCGCCGTCGAGGATCTTGTCCATCGCGCCGTACCAGGTACGGGCCGGGGTCCGGCCACCGAACATGGTTCCCTCGTCCGGCGGAACGGCGACGACGTTGCCGACTCCGCGGTCCTGCAGGCCACCGTTCGGGTAATCCGGCCGGAACACCATCGCCGCGCCGGCGAGCTGCGGTGTGGCGCCGATGAAGGCCGCCGAGCCGTTGATCTGCGTGGTTCCGGTCTTTCCGATCATCGGGCGGTCCCAGCCGACGTCGGCGGCGGCCTTTGCCGCGGTGCCACCCGGCTCGTGGTCCTTGCTCATGCCCACTGCGAGCGTATTGGCCAGGCCCTCGTCCACGGCCTGCTCGCAGGGCTCGGTCTTGATCGGGATCGGCTCGCCACTGCGGTCGGTGATCTCCAGGATCGGATTCGGCGGGCACCAGACGCCGCCGCTCATGATCGTCGCCGCCACGTTGGCCAGTTCGAGACCGGACACCGGGCTGACCCCCAGGGTGAACGAGCCCTGTCCGGGCGAGTTCTCCTTGGGGCCGAAGAACTGCTTCTGCGACACCTGCAATCCGTAGTTGTCGCTGTCCGGGTTCGGTTTGGCACCCGCGAGGTTGCTCGCCATGGTGTTCCGCAGCCCGAGCTTGCTCGCCATGTCGACCACGGCCCCCATCCCGGCCCGCTCCTCGAGGATGACGAACGAGGTGTTGGGAGAGCGCTGCAGTGCCGTCTGCAGGGTGATTTCCGAATCGAACTCCGAGCCTTCGTTGTTGGTCACGCAGTAGGCCCAGGTGCCCTGGCCGACCTGCGGGCAACCCGGTTTCTGGCCACTTGTGAAGACGTTCGACACGTGGCGGCTTGGTGCCGGGACCATGTCGTGGATGCCCGCTTTGCCCTCTTTCATGGCGGCCGCCGCGGTGAACATCTTGTAACTCGATCCCGCGCCCGTCATGTTGTAGATCCCCGACGGCAGGCCGTACACGGTCTGGCCCTTCGCCGGATCCGTGCCGTAGTCCCGGTTCGCCACAAGGGCGATGACCTCGCGCGACTTCTTGCCGGGTTTCACCAGTGACAGGGTGTTCGCCACATTCTCCTGGTCCTTCTTGACCTGGGTCTGCGCCGACATCTTGGCCTCGTGATTGGCCTTCTGGTCCATGCTGGTCTTGATCGTCCAGCCACCGGTGAAGATCTGGTCCTCGGTCAGCCCCTTGCCCTTGAGGTAGTCGAGGACGTACTGGCAGAAGAACCCGTTCTCCGGGCCGGCGCCGATGCAGGTGGACGCGGGCTTGTTCGGGCCGTCGGGGACCACGCCCAGCGGCTCGTCCTTGATCCGCTCGCCGTCCTCGGCCGCCAGCTTGCGGTTCTCGACCATCTTGTCGATCACGCGGTTGCGCCGCTCCTTCGCGGCCTCCGGGTGGTTCCACGGGTCGAGCTGACCGGGGTTGTTCACCATGCCGGCCAGCAGTGCGCCCTGCGCGACCGTGAGTTCCTTCGCGGTGGTGTCGAAGTAGGCGTGCGCCGCGGCTCCCACGCCGAAGATCTGCCGGGAGAACTCGACCACGTTGAGGTAGCCGGTGAGCACCTGCTCCTTGGTCATCTTGGTCTCGAGCTGGATCGCGATCCGCGCTTCCTTCAGCTTGCGGGCGATCGACTGCTCCTGCGCCTTCTCCTGGCCGACCTCGGAATCCCGGTAGACCACGTTGATCAGGTAGTTCTTCACGTACTGCTGGGTGATGGTCGAGGCACCCTGCGTGTCGCCACCGGTCTGGTTGCTGATCGCCGCCCGCAGCGTGCCCTTCCAGTCGACGCCGTGGTGCTCGTAGAAGCGCTTGTCCTCGATCGAGACCAGCGCCCACTTCATCGCGTCGGAGATCTCGTCGCTCGCCGTCGGGATGCGGTACTGCTTGTAGAGCGACGCGATCTGGTTGCCGTCCCGGTCGGTCACCCTCGTGACAAGTGGGGGCGGCACGTCGGCCAGTTCGGAGGACATCTCGTCCACCGTCTGGCTCGCCTGGTTCGAGATCACCCCAGCGGCGCCGACGACGGGGAAAAGCAGCCCCGCGACCAGCACCCCCGCGAGCAGACAGAGGCCGACGAGTTTCAGCAGACCATCGCTCTTGCGCACGTTGGCAAGGGTACGCGGTTGCCTGTTGCGTGTGTGTGACCACGTAACGAGCGGTTCACCCTTGGGTACCGCCATATGCATTACTCCGAATGGTGGACAGATGTATCTGGCCAAGTCGTAACAAATGCAACGGGACTCTTGGCTAGTGGAACCGAAGCCCTTTACAGTCCGTCAACGTCTCACGTAAACAGCCGAAGGATGGATCAGTGCGGTTCCGGCCGTCCTGATGCAGCTGAAGGCACCGGTGCCTGGGGAGGCGCCGGTGAGAGGGCGGAAACAAGGGACCTGCTCGTGGGGGCCGAGGCGTGACAAATCTCGACTCCTATCTGTGGGCCACTACAGGTTAGGGAGCTGGGGGTATGGAGACCAACCAGTCGGACTGGCGGATCAGCGCGTCCTGCCGGGACACCGATCCGGACGGGCTCTTCGTTCGGGGTGCCGAGCAGAACAGGGCGAAACTGGTCTGCATGGGGTGCCCGGTGCGAACGGAGTGCCTTGCCGAGGCGCTGGACAACCGGATCGACTTCGGTGTCTGGGGTGGCATGACCGAGCGTGAAAGGCGTGCACTGCTTCGCAGGCGCCCCGAGGTCGGCAACTGGGGCGACCTGCTGGAGTCGGCGAAGCGGAAGTTCGCACCCGAGGAGGAACCCGCCGCGCGGGTGTCCTGATCGGGCTTGTCGGCACTGTCGTAAGGGATGCGGCCGGCCAGGGCCGCATCCTTCACGAACCCGAAAGCCGCTCGCCGATCTCGCGCAGGCCACCGAGGTCGTGCACATCGCTCGGCAGGGCAGGAACCCGCACCACGGAAACCTCCGGGTGTGCCTTGGTGAACCGGGCGAGCAGCCGCTTCTCCCGTTCGGCCAGCGCCACCCGGTCCGCGTGCAGGCGCAGCACAGCGGTGGCCAGCGGCGCGCTCTGCTCGCCTCGCTCGAGCGCGTCCGCCGCAGCGAGCGCATCGGTCGCGGGGAGCCGCGCCAGCACCGGGTGGGTCCGGTTGGCGACGAGCCCGCTCAGTGGCATCGACTCGTCGGAGAGTCGCTCGACGAAGTAACTCGCCTCGCGCAACGCGTCCGGCTCGGGGGCGGCCACCACCAGGAACGCCGTGCCTGCCGAGCGCAGCAGTTCGGCGGTCTTGCGAGCCCGTTCGCGGAAACCGCCGAACATGGTGTCGAAGGCCTGCATGAACGCCGATGCGTCGGCGAGCAGCTGGCCGCCGAGGATGGTGGACACGGCCTTGGCGAACATCGAGAATCCCGCGCTGACCACCTTGCGCAGACCCCAGCCGCCCGCCTTCGCGGGGGCGGTCAGCAGACGGATCATCCGGCCGTCGAGCGCGCTCGACAACCTGGTCGGTGCGTCGAGGAAGTCCAAAGCGGACCGGCTGGGCGGCGTGTCCACGATGATCAGGTCCCAGTCACCCGTCGCGGCCAGCTGCCCGAGTTTCTCCATCGCCATGTACTCCTGAGTTCCGGAGAACGACGTGGAGATGGTTTGGTAGAAGGGGTTGGCGAGAAGTTGCTCGGCCCGCTCGGGGCCAGCGTGCGCTCGCACCATATCGTCGAAGGTGCGACGCATGTCGAGCATCATCGCCCAGAGTTCACCCTTGGGCTCGAATCCTTCGACCTGCACCTGTTTCGGATAATTGCCCAGCTCGCGCAGGCCGAGCGCCTGTGCGAGGCGGCGGGCCGGGTCGATCGTCAGCACGACCGTCTGCCTGCCGCGTTCCGCGGCCCGCAGGGCCAGCGCCGCGGCGGTGGTGGTCTTGCCTACCCCGCCCGATCCACAGCAGACGATCACCCGGGTCTCCGGGTCGTCGATCAGAAGATCGGTGTCGAGCACGGCGCCGTCTTTCCCGCCGGTCACGTCCGCACCCCCTGTTCGGTCAGTGCATCGGCCAGTTCGTACAGCGCGGCCACGTCCACTCCTGCATTGAGGTCGGGCAGTTCCAGCGTCGGCAGGTCGGCCTCGTCGAGCTGTTCCCGCGCGCGCTGTTCGGCCGCGACCCGGATCGCGTGCTCGACCGTCTCCTCGACCAGCCCTTCCAGGTCGTCGTTCGACAGTTCCAGCCCGGCGGCCTTGAGTCCCGCCCGCACCCGGGAGGCGTCCACCCTGCCGTCGGCCGCTGCCGTGACCGAGCGGGCGGGCAGCCGGGGTGGGCGGACCCGGTTGACCAGCACCGCGCCGGGGCGCAGATCCGCGCCGTCGAGGTCGGCGACGGCTTCGAGGGTCTCGCGTACCGGCATCTCCTCGAGCAGGGTCACCAGGTGCACCGCGGTCTCGCCGGAGTGCAGCAGCCGGACCACGCCCTCGGCCTGGCCACGGATGGGCCCGGTCTTGGCCAGATCGGTCAGCGCCTTGGTCACGTCAAGGAACTTCACCACGCGACCGGTCGGGGGTGCGTCGACCACCACGGCGTCGTAGACGTACCTGCCGTCGGAGTCGGTGCGCCGGACGCACTCCTTGATTTTCCCGGTGAGCAGCACGTCGCGCAGGCCCGGCGCGAGTGTCGTGGCGAACTCGATCGCGCCCATCCGGCGCAGCGTGCGTCCTGCGAAGCCGAGGTTGTAGAACATCTCGAAGTACTCGAGCAGCGCGGCTTCGACGTCGATGTGCAGGGCGCGCAACTCGCCCCCTCCCGGGGCCGCCGCGATGCGCTGTTCGGCATAGGGCAGTGGTTCGGTGTCGAAGAGCTGGGCGAAGCCCTGCCGTCCCTCGACCTCGATCAGCAGGACGCGCTTGCCTTCACGGGCCAGCGCGAGCCCGAGCGCGGCGGCGAGGGTGGTCTTGCCCGTCCCTCCCTTGCCGGTGACGAAATGAAGCCGGGTGCGGGTGAGCTCTTCGGGCCAGCCAGCATGCGCAGTGGTCACCTTGGCAGCCTAAGTCACGGCTGCCGGGGCAGCTGTCGAGCAGGCGGACACAGTTCGCCGGGCTCGGTCAGCTGGCCAACACGAGAACCGTGACCGCAACACCGACCAGTCCGACAGCTCCCCAGGCCAACGCGGTCGGCAGCACGGTGAGCACGAGCAGACCGAGCAGCGCCAGCGCGGTTGCGGAGACCGCGCCGGACACCGCGACCGACCCCGACGAGCCGGTGACGTCGCGAACCTTCGCCATCACCACCAGCACACCGGGCACGCCGGCGAGCGCCAGCACCACCGTCGCGATGACCCGCCACGTCTCCATACGGCGTCACATTAGTTCGCGGCGCCCAGCGGGGTGACCAGAACGCACCGCACCGGTTTCGCGTTCGCGGGGTCCAGCGCGTTCAGGACGTGGCCCGCGGCCACCGGATCCGCTGCGACCGCCGCGTGCTCGGCGAAGTCAAGCCCGCATTCGTCCTGCAGCACGATGTTCGTCACGTTTGTCCCCTCGGCCACACCGCTGGTGTAGGGAACGACGAGCTCGTCGTATTTGGTGACGATGTTGGTGTAGGTGACGTCCGGCGCGAAGATGCCCACGCTGTGCAGGTTCTTCAGGTAGTCCGAACCCTGCAGGAACTGCGAACAAGAACCGCAGACGGGGTTCAGCGCGCCGTCTACGACCGGGTCGAGGCCGATCAGGCTGCCGTGCTGGTAGAGCGTGGAAAGGCCGAGCAACGTTGTGCCCTCCCACAGCGGAGTGAGGCTCACGTACTTGTCCACCTTGGACTCGCCGCCGAGGAACCGCACGTAGTAGCTGGGCATCAGCGTGCCCTCGGAGTGTCCGAGAAGGTCCACTCGCGACGCTCCGGTGGCGTCGAGCACCTGGTCGACGAACGCCGAGAGTTCGGCCGCGCTCTCCTCCATCGGCACAAGGCCGCCGGGCTGGTACACCCCGGGAGTCCCGACGGAGTCCTTTGTGCCGTAGGTGAGGGAGAAGACGCAGTAGCCCTCGTTGGCGAGCAGGGGGGCGAACGTCTGCCAGTTGACGGTCTGGTTCGCGCCGAGGCCGTGGGTGAGCACGACCGGGTTCGGATGCTCTTCGGTGGGCGTGCAGGACCAGTCGTTGGCACCGGGCGGTGCGCCGCCGGGCGCCGCCAGCTGGGCGGGGAGCGCGGCGCCAAGCGTCCACGGCACCGGGTACGTTTCCGTTGCCGAGGCGGTGCCGGGGATGATCAGCAGCGTCAGGACGGCGCCGAGCGCGGCAGCCACCAGGGACCTCGTTGTCCGCATGTGATTCCTTCCCTACTCGTGAGTAGGTATGAAGTGAACCACAGTTGGGGTGTTTCGAACCAGAGCTAGTTGGTGGGGCGGATCGGCCGCATCGGTACGCAGGGCACGGGTGCCGCGTTTTCCGGGTCGAGCGCGTTGAGTACGTGCCCCAGCGCGTTGGGATCCACGACGAGGCCCACGTGGTTCACCCGGTCGCTGGGGCAGGTGTCCTGCAGGATGATGTTCGTGACGTTCGGCCCGTGGCCGATCCCGCTCGTGTGGGGCACCACGATCTCGTCGTACTTGGTGATGATGTTGGTGTAGGTGATCTCCGGCAGGAAGATGCCGCCCTCGTTGAGCGTGCGCAATGTCTCCGAGCCCGCGAGCAGTTCGATGCAGGCCCTGCAGTCGGTCAGCAGGCCGATCAGGCCGCCGAGGCCGACCGTTCGCAGCAGTGCGTGCAGGCTGCCGAGTCCGGCCAGGTTGGTGCCGTTCCAGCCGGGGGCAAGGCTGACGTACTTGTCGATCGTCGGGCCGCCGCCGAGGATCTTGGCGAAGTAGGTCGGCACCATCGTGCCCTGCGAGTAGCCGACGATGTCGACCTTCTCGGCTCCGGTTTCGTGCAGCACCCGGTCCACGAACTCGCCCAGTTCCCGGGCGCTGTACTCGAGCGGCATCAGTCCGCCGACCACGTCCTCGACGACGGGTGCGTCCGGGATCACGCCGTAGGTCAACGCGAAGGCGCAGTACCCCTCGTCGACCAGCCTCGGCGCGAGCGCGCGCCAGGTGGTGTTCATGTTGTCGCCGGTGCCGTGCACCAGCACCACGGGTGTGGGGTGTGCGGGATCCGGGCGGCAGTTCCAGTCGTTGAAGCCACCGGAGCCGCCGGAGCCGCCGAAGCCGTTGCCTGGTTCGGCGGAGGCCGCGGCCGGGACCACAGTGGCGAGTACCGATGCCAGAACGAGGCTGATGAGCGCAGGTCTTGAACGTCGCATGTGATCCCCCTGTCGCGGACGGGTCCCCATGTACGAGATTCCGGCAACAGGGCACGTGGGGCCAGGACACGACAGGGTGGACTATCCGTGACCGAGAACCACAGCGGGTGACAGTGTCGCGCGGTGGTAATGGGCTGCGGACGTACCGGCTACGCTCGCGGCATGAGTGCCACCAAGTGGGAGTACGCCACGGTTCCGCTGTTGATTCACGCGACCAAGCAGATCCTCGATCAGTGGGGCGAGGACGGCTGGGAACTGGTTACGGTGTTGCCGAACCCGAGTGGGGAGCAACACGTCGCCTATCTCAAGCGCCCGAAAGGTTGATCATGAGCTGGACCGCAAGGCTCGGCGAACTAGGTATTGAACTGCCCGGCGTGGCCGCCCCGGTGGCGGCGTACGTGCCCGCGGTCCGCAGCGGCTCGCAGGTGCTGACCTCGGGACAGCTGCCATTTGTCGAAGGATCGTTGCCGGAGACCGGCAAGGTCGGCGGGGAAGTCAGTCCGGAGGCCGCGAAGGGGCATGCGCGCACCTGTGCGCTGAACGCGCTCGCCGCCGTGGACTCCGTCGCCGGTCTCGACTCGATCGTGCGCGTGGTGAAGGTGACCGGTTACGTCGCCTCGGCGGAGGGCTTCACCGGTCAGCCCGCGGTGATCAACGGCGCCTCCGAACTGCTCGGTGAGGTTTTCGGTGACGCGGGTGTGCACGTGCGTGCGGCCGTCGGCGTCGCGGAGCTGCCGCTCGGCGCGCCCGTGGAACTAGACCTCGTGGTGGAGGTGGCGTGATGCACGGCGGGTTGTCGAGCGTGTCGCGTCGCGCTTGGGCCGGAGGCCCGGAATTTCCGGAGCCGGAGGCGGGGCGCCTGCGTCCCGGCTACGGCAAACTGTGGAGCGCGTCCTCAAAAGAAAGGGTGGCGTGATGGATCCGGACATTGAGGACTCATGTCACGAACTGCTCCTGCGGCTCGCGGGCCGGTTGCCGGACCAGACGCTGTGGCGGTTCCGCGACTGGCTCGGCGAGGGGGCGATGGGCACCCTCGCGCGCACCCTGCCCAAGGCTTTGCTAAAGCACAGGATTGACCTGGAGCAATCGGAGTACCGCCTGCTCGTCGCCGGTCTGATTCCCCACGGTGCCGATTGGCACCAGGTAAGTTCAGCCCTTGGGGTGGACGACGTCACCGATACGCGGTACACATTCCACTCGAGTGCACCCGATTGGGTGAACTCTGTCGACTCGGTGTCTGTGCTTGTCCACGCAACGTTGCGGGGAAGGCCGGACGTGGGTGAGGTTCGGGAGAGCTGGCGGCACGGGGGTGTCACGGACGAGCACGAGGCCAAGCGCGTACTGCTGGTCACCGCGTTGTCCGGTACCACTCGGCTGACCGGGGAACTGCAGCGTGTGTTGCGGGTGCTTGGTGACGAGGAGCCGAGCGTGGAGGTACTGCCGCCGCGCTTCGAGTTGCCGGAGTACCACCGGGCCGCGCTGGCGAACTCCCGGTTGGTGTGCGTGGGCGCCGTGGACACCGGGCACCGTCTCGTCTCGGCGTAACGCTCGCCCCTCCGGCGAGCTGGAGGGAGTAGGCCATGGCGGAGAACTACGACGCCGCTGCCGGCAATGCCGCTGACGGGCTCGCTGTGCCGCTGCGGCTGCACAACCTGTTGCTGGCGCTCGCGGGCAGGATGGACGACAGTGCGCTGTCGGAGGCGCGCGAGCTGGTCGCCCGATCACATATGGACGACGCTGCGGAGTTGACGGCGGGCACCTTGATCGCTGGGCGGATCCCGGTGCGCGGGATTGAGCAGCGCGAGCTCGCCCTGGTGCTGGAGATGAGCCGGTCGGACGCCACTCTCGCCGACCAGCTGTTCGTGAGCGACGCCGATCAGGGGGCCGCGCACCGCTTCACCGGCGAGAACCAGCCGGAACTCGGGATGGCCGAGGCCCTGGACCGCACGATCCACGTGCTGCCGGACCTGCGCTCGGTACACGCCGTCTGGCGAAACACTCCGGCCGGAAGCGTGCCAGGACCGTTGCCGCAGCGCGTGGTGCTTGTCGAGATCGGTCCGGAAGCTCACCCGCCTGCCGTCGCCTACCGCGTGTACGCGGCGCTGCGCCGTGCGGGCCTGCACTCGGTGGTCGAGGTCAGCGGGCCGTGGGCGGAGCGCTCCGCCTATCACGACAGCGCGCTCGCGGTGGCGAACCCGGTCTGGACGACCGGTGCGAACTCCGGCGGGACCGCCGGTCCTCGGGCGGAGGAGACGCAGGGACGGCCGAAGAAGAACCGGCATGTTTCGCCGGTGGCTCGGTCCGAGCCGCAGCACGCGATTCGGGAGCAGCCCGAGCAGCGTGCGGAGTCAGGGCAGAACGCCGAGCCGCAGCCGAGCGCGGCGACCGCATCGATCCCGCCAGCTCGCCAGGAGGATCAGCCGAGCGTCGCGGCCACCACCGACATGAGCTCTGCCGAAGTGGCCCAGCTGCGGATGGCACTGGCCGAGGATCCGGAGACCGGAAAGGCGATCGCCTCCGCGAAGATCCGGCCTGGTGAGGTCGTCGAGATTCCCGATCTCGATCTGGACGACCCGCAGCTGAGCGAGCGGGACCGGCAGTTGCTGCGGGAGCTGCACGCCGAACTGGCCGAGCGGGAGAAGGCCGAGGCGGGCGGCGGCAGGGTCAACGGCACGAGCAGGGGCGTCGGCGAGGCGGACCGCGGCAGGGCCGACGGCTTCACCGGCTGACACACCAGCACGCCACTTTCCCGGGAAAGTGCGAGGCGCTCCTGGGCGGACGCGGCGAGACGTTGCACTTTCCCGGGAAAGTGCCCGGTGGTGACGAGGGTCTCCCGCCAGAGCGGACCGCCCGGCGTATCTTGCGGTCGTGGCTGAACTACGGCATGACCTCAAGTTCGATGCGTCGCTGGCGGGCGACGCCGGTACGTTGCCTGCCGATCCGGTGACCCCGAAGGACGCCGCCACCGTCATCCTGCTGCGCGATACTCCGGACGGACCCGAGGTGTTCCTGCAGCGCAGGGTGACGGCCATGGCGTTCGCGGCCGGGATGACCGTCTTTCCCGGCGGTGGTGTCGACGAGCGGGACGCCGATGCGTCGGTGCGCTGGGCAGGTCCGGGGCCAGCGCGGTGGGCCCGGTGGTTCGACTGCCCGGAACCACTGGCGCGGGCGCTGGTCTGCGCCGCGGTGCGCGAGACCTTCGAGGAGTCCGGGGTGCTGCTGGCCGGCACCGACTCCGGCGTCCTGACCGCCACGGACCAATACGCCGAGGCCAGAAAGGCCCTGGTCTCCCGGGACCTTTCGCTGGCCGCGTTCCTCGCCCGAGAAGGGCTGACGCTGCGGGCCGACCTGCTGCGGCCCTGGGCGAACTGGGTCACGCCGGCAGCCGAACCGCGTCGCTACGACGCCCGATTCTTCGTCGCGACGCTGCCCGAGGGGCAGACCGCCGACGGCGCCACGACCGAGGCCGAGAGCTCGGGGTGGCAGCGGCCGGAGGACGCCCTCGCCGACGCGGAGGCCGGCCGCAGCAGGCTGATGCCGCCCACCTGGATCACGCTCACCGAGATGGCGGAGTTCGCCGCCGCGGCCGAGGCGCTGGCAACCGAGCGGACGGTGCGGAAGATCATGCCTTCGCTGGTACGCGAGGGGGACCAGGTTCGAGTCGTACTGGAGGAAATGTGAGCGGTCATCCGGCCTACGCGCAGCTGCGTGGTGTCTCTCCGGTTGCCTCGGTGCTGCTCGAGGAGAACGCCTCGACGATGACGCTGGAGGGCACCAACAGCTGGGTGTTGCGAGCTCCGGGGGCGGCGAGCAGCATCGTCGTCGATCCGGGGCACGAGGACCCCGCGCACCTCGACCGGCTTGCGGGCTTCGGGGACGTCGAGCTGGTACTGCTCACCCACCATCATCCCGATCACGCGGAGGGTGCCCCGTCCTTCGCCGAACGGGTGGGCGCCCCGGTTCGGGCGCTGGACCCCGCCCTGTGCCGCGGTGCCGGGCCGCTGCAGCCCGGCGAAGTGGTGTCGGCGGCCGGTCTGGACGTGCAGGTGCTGCACACCCCGGGGCACACCGCGGACTCCGTGTCGCTGCGCCTGGAACACGAGGGCCGCACCCATGTGCTCACCGGGGACACCGTGCTCGGCCGCGGGACCACCGTGCTCACCGACCTCGGTGACTACCTGCGCTCCTTGCGCACACTGGTGACCCTGCCCGAGGGCACGCTCGGCCTGCCGGGGCACGGACCCGAGCTGGCCGACCTCGCCCGAACGGCCCGGGAGTACGCGGAGCACCGGGAGCAGCGCCTCGACCAGGTGCGAGCCGCCCTGCGCGCGTTGGGTCCGACCGCATCACCACGGCAGATCGTCGAGCTCGTTTACGCCGACGTCGACCGGGCACTCTGGGCGCCTGCGGAGGCCAGTGTCCTGGCGCAGCTGCAGTACCTGCGATCGGAGGGAGAGCTGTGAGCGTGCGGGAGATCGAGTTCTACTGGCGTCCCGGCTGCGGCTTCTGCGCGGCGCTGGTGAGGCCCCTGCGGGCCAGCGGGCTGCCGGTGCGGGAGATCAACATCTGGGAGGAGCCGGGGGCGGCTGAGCGCGTTCGTGAGGTGGCCGGCGGCAACGAGACCGTGCCGACCGTGATCGTCGGCGAGCGGGCGATGGTGAACCCGAGTTTCGCCGAGATCACCGAGGCGGTCCGCGAACAGGCGCCGGAACTTCTGGAGGCCCCCGGGCGGTAACGGCCGGGAATTGTCCCTGCCTCCCGCTAGCGTCCTGAGCATGACCACACGTTCACGACGTTCGTCTTTGCCGCGGCGTCTGTTCGTCGCGCTCGTCGCCGTAGTCACCGCCGTGACTCTCGCGGCGCCCCCGGCCACCGCCGGGTCGAATCACTGGGTGGGCACCTGGGGTACTTCGGTGCAGGCACCGGGGCCGGACGGTTTCTCCGGCCCGAACTGGTCGAGGGAAGGCTTCACCGACCAGTCGGTGCGGCAGGTGATCCGGGTCAGCGCCGGCGGGCTTCGGTTGCGCGTCCGGCTGTCCAACGAGTACGGATCGGCTCCGCTGCGGCTCACGGGCGCCAGCATCGGGAAGGCCGGGGCGGGTGCGTCCGTACGGCCGGGAAGCGTTCGGCCCCTGACGTTCGAGCACTCGCTCTCGGCGACGATTCCGGCAGGCGAGCAGCTCGCCAGCGACCCGGTGCTGCTGCCGACCGCGCCGCTGGAGACGCTGTCGGTGACGTTGTACTTCGCGGAACCCACGGGTCCGTCCACCTTCCACGAGCAGGCGGTCGCCACCACCTACCGCGCCGCCGGTGACCACCGCTTCGACCGGGGAGCCGCGGCTTTCACGGAGTCCACCAAGTCCTGGTACCACCTCGCGGGTGTCGACGTCGCGGGCCAGGTGTTCGGAGCGAGGGGCACCGTCGTGACCCTTGGCGACTCCATCACCGACGGCGTCGCCTCGACGGTCGACACCAACAACCGCTACCCGGACGAACTGGCTGAACGCCTGGTCGCCGCCCGCAAGCCGCTCGGCGTGCTCAACGCGGGGATCAGCGGGAACCGGGTCCTCCGGGACTCGCCGTGCTTCGGTGAGGCCGCGCTCGACCGGTTCGAGCGGGATGTGCTCGAACAGCCTGGCGTGCGCACCGTGATCGTGCTCGAGGGGATCAACGACATCGGCATGGGCGGGCCGGGCTTCGGGGACTGTGCTCCGCCCAGCCCCGAGGTCACCGCGGCGGACCTGATCGAAGGCCACCGGGCGTTGATCGAGGCGGCGCGGGCCGCCGGGATCAAAACGGTCGGCGCCACCCTGCTGCCGATGAAGGGGTCCTTCTACGACGATCCGGAGGACAAGGCCGAGGCCGTCCGGGACGAGGTGAACGACTGGATCCGCAGCAGCGGCGAGTACGACGAGGTGGTGGACCTTGGCCGGGCCCTGGCCGACCGACGAATAGTGCTCGTACATCACCGTTGTCGGCGTGCATTGGAGTGTGGCAGTCGGTGGACGCCGGTGTGATCAGCCTGCCGGACACCGGATCCGACACAGGGCGTTCCATCAACGCTCCACCATGCCGAGGCGGCCGAGACCAAGGGCGGCAATGCCGCGCTGGCACCTTTCCGCGGCGGCCGCGAGGACCAGGCGCCACGCCTTCGTGCGCGTTCAGCCGACAGGTGCGGGCACGGCGGCAGGTTCGGCGGGATCGGGTGCTGCGGACCTGATGGTGTGCCGCCGTAGGTACACGACTCCGGCCAGCGCGATCGCCGCGCCTGCTGCCGCGAGGAACGAGGCGGGCGGGCCGCTGTGCTCGACGAGGTAACCGCTGACGGACTGACCGGCGGCCAGGCCGAGGGTGATGGCGGTGAGCAGCCATCCGAAGGCCTCGGCCGCCGTGCCCTTCGGGGCGACGATCTCGATGGCGGCGGAGTGCGTGGTCGACTGCGGGGTGATCAGGGCTCCGGCGCCGAGCATGGCGAGCGCGAGCCACCACAGCGAAGCGGGCGCGAGAGCCGTCGGCAGTGCGAGCAACGCCACGAGCGTGCCGAACACCGCCAGTAGCACCGGAAGTCGCAGCGCCATGGGGCGAGGCCAGGGACGCATGCTGTAGGCGACACCGAAGGCCACCGAACTCACTGACCAGGCCGAGAGCAGCAGCCCGCCGACCGCGGGCTTGCCGGCCTCGGTCGCGGCGGCGGGCACCGCGACCTCGATGAAGCCGATGACCATGCCGAACCCCAGTGCCGCGATCGCCAGCGTGCGCATCCCCGGGCTGGCCAGCGCGCCGAGGAGCCTGCTGCCCTCGTTGACCCTGGACGGACCCCAGGCGCGGACTGTCGGGCTCAGCGCGAAGGTGATCGAACCGGTGACCATGCAGGCGGCCCCGACCACCATGCCGGTACCGGCCCACGGTGCGGCGATCAGCAGGCCGGCCACTCCGGGACCGAGAATGAAGAAGACCTCCATGCTGATCGCCTCGTAGGAGAAGGCCGCGTTGCGGATGGGCCCGGCGGGCAGCAGTCGTCCCCAGAGCGCCCTCGAGGCGGAGCCGACCATGGGCTCGCTCAGGCCGATGGCCACCGAGAGTGCGATGAGTACCGCGGTGGGGGCGTGCGTCTCGATCGCCGTCACCAGTGCGGTCATCGTGGTCACGAACATCGACGTGACGATCAGCAGTGGCCGGGTCGGGCCGAACCGGTCGATCAGCCGGCCCTGAGCGACCGAGCCGATCGACACCCCGACGAGCGCGCTCGCCGACACGATGCCCGCGATCGCGAACGAGCCGGTCTCGCGCTGCACGAAAAGCAGCGCGGAGATCCCGATCATCGCGATCGGCAGGCGGGCGAGCAGGGAGGCGATCGCGGGGCCGCGAGCGCCGGGGGCGCTCAGCGCCCGACGGTAGTCGGCCAGGGTGGAGCCGCCGGGAGACGCGGATTGGGACACGCGTACCAGTATGCACAGATCTGGTACGTCGGTACCAGTAGTTTTGTGGTCGGCTCGGTCACGTGCACTCTGACGCGCTCTCGTGCCGAATTTGGTCTCAGTTGAGTAACAGAGTCGGATTTTGCGCCGAAGTTGCGCAACGAGCCGACTGAAAAAGCGTCCTTGAGGGTGAACGACCTTGAGTTAGTGGGTAGGGGTCGTGCGATGGTTGAATCAGCAGGTTCAACTTTGGTCGATCGAACATCGCTGGATCGAACGCAATCTCCCTCCGGAGATCGGGTCGGGGCCTAATACCGGAGGGCGGGGAGCGCGGACTGTCGGGGGATGGTCCGCGCACGGCAAAGGGCCGGTGCGCCACGTCGGGGGTGGCGCCCGGCCCTTTGTCATGCGTAGACAGCTGTGCTCAGGCTCGCACAGCCGGGTGACTGTGCGAGCCCAGCCGCGCGGTACTACCGCGCCCTGCGAGCCAGCCGTTCCGGGTCCAGGATCAGGACACTCTTGCCTTCCAGGCGCAACCAGCCACGGTGCGCGAAGTCGGCGAGCGCCTTGTTGACGGTCTCGCGTGAAGCGCCGACGAACTGGGCGATCTCCTCCTGGGTCAGGTCATGCGTGACCCGAAGCAGGCCGGCCTCCTGGCTGCCGAACCGCTGTGCGAGCTGCAGCAGCGCCCTGGCCACCCGGCCTGGAACATCGGTGAAGATCAGTTCGGCGACCATGTTGTTGGTCCGGCGCAGGCGACGTGCCACCACACGGAGCAGTTGCTCCGCGATCTCCGGCCGTGTGGAGATCCACTGCCGGAGCGCGGCGCGGTCCATCGTCACGGCACGGACCTCGGTCACCGTTGTCGCGCTGGATGTGCGGGGTCCAGGGTCGAAGATCGACAGCTCGCCGAACATGTCCGACGGACCGAAGATCCCGAGCAGGTTCTCCCTGCCGTCCGGGGACTTGCGGCCGATCTTCACCTTGCCGGACTGGATGATGTACAGCTTGTCGCCGGGCTCGCCTTCGTTGAAGATCACGTGGCCCCGGGGGAACTCCACAGCCTCCAAGGTCTGCGCGAGCGCCTCGGCTGCTGCCGGTTCCACACCCTGAAAGATGCCCGCCCGGGCCAGGGTCTCGTCCACCTCGTGCCTCCTCATTGTGTGGCGAGCCGCGATCCTCGGGCGGAGGAGCGTGTCGCCGGTCACTACGTGCAGTCTAGGGCGTGCCGGGAATGGCGCTTTGCTGGCTCGCCGTAGCGTTGGCAATCCCGCCCGGGCGGGTGACGCTACAACTCACCGAACGCATTCTCGCGGATACCGCCTGTTCAGTGCGGGTCCGCGGTGAACACGCCCGACGGAGGAGCCTAACCCCGCGCCTTACGGGGGCGTAGCTTGGCTGCCCTTCCGCCGAGCCTGCGGAGCCTGAACAGTTCGAGCGCCCGGCCGATTCCGTGGCCGTACAGCGCCCTGACCTCGTTCGGCTGCGCCTGCTCAAGGAACTCCTCGACCTCTTCCTCACGCACCGTGACGTTGCTGAGGCGGTGTTCCACGCGCTCCATCGCCAGCGCGAAGAACATGATCACAAGTGGAACGGCGATCACGAACCAGACAGTCATTTCGCTCCCGTCGCGTCCGCATCGACACCAGCGTGGTGCGCGGCCGACTTGACCAGTCCGACCGACACGGCCGGTATCGCCTGCTTCGATCCCGGCATTGCGTGTGGCGTCAGCCTCATCGACTCCAGATCCTCGCTGATGGCGCTCGATCTTTTGCGCCAAGGTTCGTTGTGGCGTGTCGCTGCGGACGCATTTCGCGCTGCGCAGCGGCCCCGGGCACCGGCAGATGCCCACGTGCGGCTCAACGGCGAGGAGTGCTTCGCCGAAGGGTCGGACGTCGCCCGTAGGCTAGCGGGGTGTCATCTGTCGCCCGTAACGCCCCCCGAAAGGGCAACACTTCCCGAGCTGCCCGGGTCCCCCGGAAGGGTGACGCTGGGGAAAGCCGTCTTGCGTTGGTCAGGCGCGCCCGGCGCATGAAGCGACGCCTCGACGAGGCGTACCCGGACGCGCACTGCGAACTCGACTTCCGCACACCACTGGAGCTGATCGTCGCCGTGGTGCTCTCGGCCCAGTGCACTGACAAGCGCGTCAATGAGGTGACACCTGCCCTGTTCAGCAGGTATCCGACCGCCACGGACTATGCGGGGGCGCAGCGGGCGGAACTGGAGGAGCTGATCCGGCCGACCGGCTTCTACCGGAACAAGGCGTCCGCTCTGATGGGACTCGGCGCCGCACTGGTGGAGCGGTTCGACGGCGAGGTACCGGCCAAGCTGAACGACCTCGTCACCCTTCCGGGGGTGGGCCGCAAGACCGCGAACGTCGTGCTCGGCAACGCCTTCGATGTGCCGGGAATCACCGTCGACACCCACTTCGGCAGGCTGGTGCGCAGGTGGGGGTGGACCGATCTGGAGGATCCGGTCAAGGTCGAGCAGGCGGTCGGCGAGCTGATTCCGCGCAAGGAGTGGACGATGCTCTCGCACCGGGTGATCTTCCACGGCCGCCGGGTCTGTCACGCGCGTAAACCGGCTTGCGGTGCCTGTCCGCTCGCCCGCGACTGCCCGGCGTTCGGCGCCGGCCCCACCGAATTCGACGAGGCTGCCAAGCTGGTCAAAGGGCCGGAGCGGGAACACCTGCTCGCGCTGGTGGCAGACGCGTGACCAGGGCGACGAGCTGGGCCCTCGGGCTGGGTGTGCTGGTCCTCGCGCTCATCGTCGCCCTGTTGCCAAGAGGCGAGGATCCTGCGCCAGCGGGCCCCGAGGAGGACCTGGGCGGACTTCGGGCCGAAGCCCGTCTCGCTCCGTGTCCTGCGCCCGCACAGGGCGGCCAGGCGGTCCCCCAGCTCCGCGATGTCACGGCGACCTGTCTCGGTGACGGGACCGAGGTCGCGCTCGGAAGCGCGCTGGGCGGACGCACCACGCTGGTGAATTTCTGGGCGACCTGGTGTCAACCGTGCCGGGAGGAGTTGCCCGTGCTGCAGGAGTACGCCGCGCTGCCGGATTCGGTGGACGTACTCACAGTGCAGGTCGCGAGTGGCCGCCGTGCCGGTCTCGAGCTGCTGCGGGACCTCGACGTGCGTCTTCCCGCCGTGTACGACACCGGTGACTACGGCCCGATCCGTACGGCGCTGAAGGTGCCTCAGGCACTGCCCGCGTCGTACCTCGTGACCGCGTCGGGAGAGGTGCGGTTCATTGAGGACCCGCGTCTGCTCACCGACGTGCGGTCGGTCCGCGCGGCCGTCGAGAGGTACGGAGGTACCGCGTGACCGGACGACTGGCGCCTGCGGGCACGGTGCCCGAGTGGCTGCGCGGCCTGGTCGAGGTCGCCGACGAGCTTGACCACCGGACGTTCACCCGGTTCAGCCCGCCCGCGGGCGCGGTCACGCGGCCTGCCGCCGTCCTGGTGCTGTTCGGCGAGGACGAGCAGGGCCCCGACGTGCTGCTGCTACGCCGAGCCGAGACGCTCGGCTCGCACGCCGGGCAGGTGGCCTTTCCCGGAGGTGCAACCGACGAGGCCGACGACGGGCCGGTCGCGACCGCCGTGCGTGAGGCGGAGGAGGAGACCGGCGTCGACCCGTCCGGGGTGCGTCCCGTCGCGTTGCTGCCCGAGCTTTACGTCCCGGTCTCCGGATTCGCGGTGACGCCGGTGCTGGCGCACTGGAAGGTGTCCTCCCCTGTGCACGCCGTGGACCCGGGGGAGACGGCAGCCGTCGCCAGGGTCCCCGTCGCCGAACTGGTCGACCCGGCGAACCGGTTCCAGGTTCGGCGGGGTGACATGGGCTGGCAGGGGCCTGCCTTCGAGGTCGGCGGCCTGTTCGTCTGGGGGTTCACCGCGGGGCTGCTCTCGGTGTTGCTCGGCCTCGGCGGATGGGAGCGGGAGTGGGACCAGTCGGATGTGCGGGAGCTTGACGTAGCGTTGGCCGAACACGCGGCGCGAACGGCGTCGCTGACGTCGGGCGTGGCCGGGCGGCACGATAGGGAGCCGGAGTGAACTGGGTCGACATCCTGGTGGTGCTGCTCGCGGTGCTCGCCGCCCTCTCCGGAGCGAGGCAGGGCGTCGTGATCGCGCTGCCTGCCTTCCTCGGTGTGATTCTCGGCGCTGTCGTCGGTATCAAGCTCGCCCCGCTCGTGGTGGACCTGTTCCAGAACCCCGCGGCCAGGGTGGCGTTCGCCGTGGCCACGGTGGTGTTCCTGGTGGCCCTCGGCGAGACGCTCGGGGTGTGGACCGGGAACAAGATCAAGCGCCGGATCCGCTCGCCGAAACTGTCCGGCGTGGACAACACGCTCGGTGCCGTCGTGCAGGGCGCTGTGGTGTTCGTGGTCGCGTGGCTGATCGCACTGCCGCTGACGAGCGTGGCGGGGTTGCCCGGTCTTGCTTCCGCGATCAACAACTCCTCGGTGCTCGGTGGCGTCAACGAGGTCATGCCCGCACAGGCACAGGGCCTGCCCAACCAGCTGCGGAAGCTGCTCGACGAATCAGGCTTTCCCTCGATCGTCAACCCGTTCGAGCGCGCCCCGATCAGTGAGATCGAGCCGCCCGACCCGGGACTGCAGGCCACGTCCACCGTCCGCGAACTGCAGGACAGTGTGCTGAAGATCCGGGGCACCGCGCCGTCGTGCTCCCGGTCACTGGAGGGCAGCGGATTCGTCGTCGCGCCCCAGCGCGTGATGACCAACGCGCACGTGGTGGCGGGCACCGAGGATGTCGCCGTGGAAACGCCGCAGGGCAGGCTGGCCGCCCGGGTCGTGCACTATGACCCGGACACCGACGTCGCGGTGCTCGCGGTCCCCGGTCTCGAGGCGCCGACATTGCGTCTTGCGCCCAGCTCGGCACAGGCAGGCGATGACGCCATCGTGCTCGGCTACCCGCTCGACGGTCCGTACACGGCAACAGCGGCGCGGGTACGGGCCAGGGTGAATCTGCGTGGGCCCGACATCTACGACTCGAAGACTGTCGAACGGGATGTGTTCACCGTGCGGGGTCAGGTCCGCAGCGGAAACTCCGGCGGCCCGATCGTGGATCCACAGGGACGGGTGATCGGTGTGGTCTTCGGTGCTTCGGTGGAGGATCGCGACACCGGGTTCGTCCTGACCGCCGATGAGGTCCGGCCGGAGATCCAGGCCGCACCCGGCTGGGGTTCCCGAGTAGGCACCGGCCCCTGCACCACCTGATCGTGCCTCCGCACCACCAGGGCTTGGTGGGCCTGCAAGTACCACCAAGCAAGATCAACAACGTCGCTGAGTACCGCCATCTCGCGGCACCGAGTGCAGGAAACCCAGCAGCGCGGCACCCGTGTCGTCGGGAGACTCCAGGTGCGGGAAGTGGCCGACGCCGGCGAGGGACTCGAACCGCGAACGCGGGCCTGTCCACGGAGCCGAGGCCAGTGCGGTCCCGTGGAGCAGGACCGGGTCGTCGGTGCCGTGCAGTTGCAGGACGGGCACTTTCACGCGGGTGTCGACGGCGTCGACGAACCGCCTTCCCTCGCCACGGAACTGGGCACGGAACGCCCACCGGTAGTACTCCAGCGCGCTGTGCGCCACGCCGGGGACGAGCATCGCCTGTCGTAGCTTCGCGGCTGTGTCGACGAAGTCCGGAGTGCCTTGCCAACCCGAGCCGGCTGCGTCGCGAAGCATGGACTCGACGGCTTCGGCTTCGGCGCGAACCAGTGCGCGTTCCGGCGCCATCGGAACCTGGAACCGGAACAGGTGGCCGAGGGCTCTGGCCTGGTTCGTCTTTCGCCTGTGTAGCGCGGTGCGCGCGATCGCGGTGCGCAGGGCCAGCGGATGGGCTCCGCCGAGCACACTCACCGAGCTGACGACCCTCGGATGCAGTGCGGCAGTCGTCCAGGCGAGCATCCCGCCCCAGGCGTGGCCGATCAGGTGCGCACGCGGCTCACCGAGCGCGCGAACCAGACCCGCGACGTCACCGGACAACGTCCAGGCGTCGTATCCACGCGGCGGTTTGTCCGAGTCCCCGTACCCGCGCAGGTCGACTGCCACCGTGCGGAACCCGGCCTCGGCGAGTAGAAGCAACTGACGCCGCCAGCACCACCAGAAGCCGCCGAATCCATGCAGCAGCACCACCAGCGGGCCCGAGCCTGCCTCGGTGACATGGAGCCGGATGCCGTTGGCGGACACGTCGCGATGTGTCCAGGGACCCTCGATCCGGACACTGGACGGGTCGGGTGCTGCCACGTGTGACAGTCAGCCCCGGACGGAACCGGGCGCCTGGGCCGTGTCCCGGAGTTCCGGGAAGTGCTCCTCGGTCTCCCTGCGGGGTTTCAGCGCGGCGGCCGTGTCCCGGAAACTGTCGATGGTGCGCTCCGGTGCCTTGATCTTTTTGAACCTCTTATAGCCGAGCAGGCCGAACACGGCCGCGACGACGAGCATCAGTGCGAACACGATGCCGAACGCCGCCCAGCGCTGGAGCCACTCGGACAGCAGTTCACCGAGGAAGAAAAAGAAGAAGAAGGAGCTGTAGAGCGCCACGACGAGGGCGATGATGAAGAAGACGCTGCCCTTGACAGCCTTCTTCGCCTCGCCGACGACCTCGGATTTGGCGAGCTCGACCTCGGCCCTGACCAGCGTTGACAGGTGCTGCGTCGCGTCCTTGACGAGCGCGCCGATCGACTGGTCACCGCCAGTGTCGTCCGGCTGCGACAGCGGGATGTAGGGCACGGACCCCACGCCGTCATGATCGTTGAGTTGGTGCTTGGGGCTGCTCACGGGCTCATCGTGCCATGACCGACTCACCGGGGCTCGGCGGGCGCGCCCGCCGAGCCGAAGAACTGCCGCAAGTCACCGCGAGCGCAGCGCCTCCGCGGGTTCAGTCCGTGCCCTCGTGGGCGTGCGCCTTGCTCCGGCGGTGTTGGATCGGCCTCGCTCGTTCCTCGCTCCGCGTGCAGCCGCCTCCGCGGGTTCAGTCCGTGCCCTCGTGAGCGTGCGCCTTGCTCCGGCGGATCAGCATCGCCGCGGCCAGTAGCGACGCCGCCGCCGATGCCAGCAGGACCGCTGCCTTCGCGAGTTCTGTCGCCTCGCCGTCGAGGGACAGCTCGGTGATCAGCAGACTCACCGTGAACCCGACCCCGCCGAGTACCGAGAGGGCCGCGATATCTCGCCACTGGACGTCCTTGGGCTTGTCCGCGATGCGCAGCTTCACCGCGAGGAAACTGAACCCGAAGATGCCGAGCAACTTGCCGGCGAGCAGGCCGGCCATGATCGCCAGCGGCAGCTTGGTGGTGAACACCTCTGTCATCGACTCACCACTGACCTCGATGCCCGCGGCGAACAGCGCGAACACCGGCACCGCAAATCCGGCGGACCACGGCTGCAGCCGGTGCTCCAACCGGACCGCGGGTGCGTGCTCCTCGTCCTTGTCGGCATGGACGCGGGTCAGCAGGCCCAGCGCCACCCCGGCGATCGTCGCGTGAATGCCAGCTGAGTGCACGGCGATCCAGGTGATCAGTGCCAGCGGCACGTACAGCCAGGGGGTTCGCACCCGCTTGTGCTGCAGGAACGCGTACAGCGCCAGCGCGACCAGTGCGATCGCTCCGGCGACCAGGTCGAAACTCGCCGTGAAGAGCACGGCGATCACGATGATCGCGCCGAGATCGTCCACAACCGCGAGGGAAAGCAGGAACACCCGGGCGGAGCTGGGCAGGTTCGAACCGGTCAGGGCCAGCACGCCGAGCGCGAAGGCGATGTCCGTGGCGACCGGAATGGCCCACGCCTTGTCGATCCCGGGCTCGCCCCAGGCGATCGAGAGCGCCAGAGCTGCGGGGATCAGCATGCCGCCGATGGCCCCGACGATCGGCAGCGCCGCCTGCTTGATCTTGGAGAGCTCGCCCACCACGAGTTCGCGCTTGAGCTCGAGCCCGACGACGAAGAAGAAGATGGCGAGCAGACCGTCCTTGGCCCATTCCCCGATGGTGAGGTTCAGATGGAACAGCTCGGGACCGAGTTCGAAGTCGCGGATCGTCCGGTACACATCGCCGATCGGTGAGTTCGCCCAGATCAGAGCTATCGCGGTTGCGGCGAGCAGAATTAGCCCGCCTGTGGTCTCCGTCCGCAGGTAACGGGCGAACTCGGCCACGGTCTGGGTGGGCCGGCGTGGTACCGGTGAAGTCACAGGCGATCTCCAAACTTGCGGTCGACAACACTCTTGCCGACCAGACTTCCCGGCGCACCTTGACGGAATCCTAGCGGTCGTAGCTGGCCCTGTGGGTCGATCGTGTGATCACCCACTCCTGCTTGCCGGTGTCCGCTCAAGACAAAACGGACGGAACCTGTCTCAGTGTCTGTCTGAGAACTCGGGTCCGCGATCTCGACTCGCCAGGGCGCTGACTTCCAGGGACAGTCCCGCTCCGCTGCTCGACGCCCTGCCGCCTCGACAGCGGGACTTCGTCGGCCGCGTTCCACGGAGCACCATGACCACGCGACCAGACACACTCTCACAACCATGGGCCCTACTGCGTCAGTTGTGGACGGTCCTACCATGCGGGACGGCAACGCTGTCTAGACCACAAGGACGGTCGGGTTTTGAGTACCTCAAAAGAGGTCACACGCGACAAGGGATTTTTCGGGCACCCACGAGGGCTCGCGAATCTCTTCGGCGTCGAGATGTGGGAGCGCTTCTCCTTCTACGGGATGCAGGGCATCCTGGCGATCTACCTCTACTTCGAGATCGCCGACGGCGGGCTGGGTCTGCCGGAAGCAAGTGCCACCAGTGTCGTCGGCGCCTACGGGGGCCTGGTCTACCTGTCGACGATCGCGGGCTCGTGGATCGCCGACCGATTGCTGGGCTCCGAGCGAACGCTGTTCTACAGCGCCGTGCTCATCATGCTCGGACACATCAGCCTCGCGCTGGTGCCCGGTCTCGCCGGTGTCGCGATCGGTCTCACCGCTGTCGGTCTCGGTAGCGGTGGCCTCAAGGCGAACGCGACCTCCATGGTCGGGGCCCTCTACGAGGAGAAGGACCAGCGCCGGGACGCCGGTTTCACCATCTTCTACCTCGGCATCAACCTCGGCGCCTTCATCGGTCAGATCCTGACCGGTCTCGTGCAGCAGGAGATGGGCTTCCACTACGGTTTCGGGCTCGCCGCGATCGGGATGGCCGCCGGGCTCATCCAGTACACGATCGGTCGTAAGAACCTCCCGCCAGTGACCGGCGTGGTGGCCAACCCGCTCCCACCCGACAAACGGGTCAAGGCCGCGCTGATCGGCGCGGTCGTGCTGGTGCTGATCGCCGTGGTCGTGATCTCCGGGCTCGTGACCGCGGCCAACCTGGCCAATGTCACGGTGGTGATCGTCGCACTGGCGGCGATCGCGTACTTCACGGTCATCCTGACCAGCAAGAAGGTCACCAGGGTCGAGCGGCGGCGGGTCGTCGCCTTCATCCCGATGTTCATTGCCAGCTTCGCCTTCTTCTCGCTCTTCCAGCAGCAGTTCACCGTCGTGGTGATCTACATCGACGAACGGCTGAACCGTGACCTGTTCGGCTGGCAGATGCCGATCCCGTGGGCGAACTCGGTGAACCCGGTCTTCATCATCCTGCTGGCCGGTGTCTTCGCCACCATCTGGACGAAGCTCGGCTCTAGACAGCCTTCGACGCCCATCAAGTTCGCTCTCGGCACCGGCGTCATGGGGATCGCGTTTCTGCTGTTCCTGCCGTTGACCGGCAGTGGCCCGAACTCGGTTCCGCTGCTGGCGCTGGTCGGGATCCTGCTCGTGTTCACCATCGCCGAGCTGCTCCTGTCCCCGGTCGGTCTCTCGCTGTCGACGAAACTCGCTCCCGAGGCATTCCGCACACAGATGGTCGCGCTGAACTTCCTCTCGATCGCGCTCGGCACCTCCACCGCGGGCGCGCTCGCGAAGTACTACGACCCGGCCAACGAGGTGCCCTACTTCGCCATCGTCGGCTCGGTGGCGATCGGGATCGGCGTCCTGCTCGCGATAGCAAGTCCGTTCATCCGCAAGCTCATGGAGGGCGTGCGCTGACACCCCCCCGGGTGCAACGCAGAGTGTGCGAACGGATGCCGTGCGCGCACGGAAATGTCATCATCGTTCCGGTGGCACCCGGTGGGGAGGGACGATGAGGAATCGGTTCTATGCCGTGCTGACCGTGATCGTCGGCGTCGCACTGCTGGTCGGCGGGCTCATCACGCTGATGGACGACAGTCCGGTGGACACTGTTGTCGAACCGGCGACGGGACTGGCCCCGGACGGTCAGGAGAGCGATCCGGCGAACACCGGATGGTTGCTGATCGAAGGCGGGGCGCTGGCCGTCGTCGGCGGTGCCGCCTGGGCGTACACGCAGTTCGCCCGGCGAAGGGCCGAGCAGAGAGGACAGGAGCCGACGGGATGGTCCGAACCGCAGTGACACTCACCCCAGCGTGACCCCGAACAGCAGGCCCACGTAGTACGTGACCAGCATCGTCAAGCTGCCGACACCGACGTTGCGCGCGATCGCCCGAACCGGTCCGGCACTGCCGAGTTTCGCGCTGATCAGTCCGGTCAGTGCCAGTCCCAGCACGACGGCGAGCGCGCAGGCCCAGACTCGGACGGAAACGGGCGGCAGGGCGATCGCCAGCAAAGGGAGCAGGGCTCCGACGGAGAAGGCCACCAGTGAGGCCCAGGCCGCCTGCCACGGGCTCGTCAACTCGTCCGGATCGATCCGCAACTCGGCCTCGGCGTGTGCCCGCAGCGCGTCCTTCTCCGAGAACTCCCGCGCCACCTGCATGGCCAGTTCGCGTGAGAGGCCCTTTTTCTCGTAGATTTCGGCCAGTTCGCGTTCCTCGGCCTCGGGCATCGTGGTCAGCTCTTGCTTTTCCAGTCGCAGCATTGCCCGTTCGGTGTCCCGTTGCGTGCTCACCGATACGTACTCGCCGCCTGCCATCGACAATGCGCCCGCGACCAGTCCCGCCACTCCCGCGGTGAGAATCACGAAGCTGTCGGTGGTCGCTCCCGCGACCCCTACAACCAGCCCCGCAACCGACACAATGCCGTCGTTCGCGCCGAGTACGCCCGCACGTAACCAGTTCAGCCGAGTGCCGAGTCCGCTGTGGGGATCGTGTTCCTCGCCGCGGTGTGCAGCCGCTTCCTGTTCCAGCTTGCCCATTTCTCCCACGAGAACAGTGAAACACGAATCGCGTGGGATGTCGCGGCAGAAACGAATAAGAAATTGAAGGAAAGGCGAACCTCAATTAGCGAAGCCTTCCCTGAAATGCTTTCCCGAATTCGGCAGAGGTCACGTCCGCCGATCGTGGGATTTCCGACGTGTCCTGACCGCCCCAGCGCATCACATCTGTGTACCGTTTCGCCCATGTTGTCGACAAAGCCTTCCGCGCAGCAACCGGCAACCAAATCCGCCGCTCCTGCTCGGCACTGGCCGAGTTGGGGGTACGCACTGGTCGGAGTCCTCGGGGGCACGGCGTTGATCGGTTGGCACGGCAGCAGGTTCGGCAACTGGATCATCGACGACGCCGCGATCACCTTCGCCTATGCCCGAACCGTCGCCGAAGGGCACGGTGTTGCCCTGCAACCGGGAGCTGATCCGAGCGAGGGATTCTCCAACCCTTCCTGGTTTCTGTTGCTCGTCCTGGGGCGGCTCATCGGGCTGTTCGATCACGGGACGATCCTGGGGGTCCCCGACTATGTGCTCTTCCCGAAGGCACTTGCCCTGATCTGTTGTGCCGGAATCGTCCTTGCCTGCTACTACGCCGCCAGGAAGGTCACGCGCTGGGCAGGGCTCACGGCGTTGGTGTCAGGTGCGCTCATGGCGGCCAATCCCTCCTTTGTCATCTGGTGTTTCTCCGGCCTGGAGAACTCTCTTTTCGCGCTGGCCGTGACCTGGCTGGCCGTCGTGATGTTCCGGGCCGCCGTTGACGAACGATTCCTCGACGGCCGGACAGCGCTCATCGCGGGTGCGCTTGCCGCGCTTGCCGCGTTGACCAGGCCGGACGGTCTCATCTATGTCGCGGCGTATCCACTCGTCGTGCTGCTGTTCGTGGACAGGGCGAACCTCGGCACGAGCATCCGGTCGACGTTGCTGTCCGCAGCTGCCTTCGCGGCTCCGGTCGGGGCCTACTTCACCTGGCGGTACCTGGAATTCGGCAAGCTGCTGTCGCTGCCCGCGCTCGCCAAGAACCAGGAGCTGCCCGAGTTCACCGACCTCAGCAGGAGCGACGAGCTGCTCCAGTATGTGGGGGCGCCCGCGGGGATCGCGTTCGCCGTGCTGGTGGGCATGGTGCTGCTGCGGCCATCTCGACTCCGTGCGGGCATGATTCCGCTACTGGTGACCCTGACGCTGGCCGTGGTCGCGTTCGCCGTGCTCAAGCCCGACTGGATGGGACAGCAACGGTTCGCGACACCGGTGTGGGCGCTCGGCGCACTGGCCGGAACGTTGGCGGCCGGTGCCGTGCTGCGGCACAGCGGCGTGCGCGGGAGGGTGGTGCTCAGTGCGGGTCTGGTCGTTGTCTTCATCCTGTCCGGCAACCTGTTCGCCGCTGCTTCGGAGAAGTTCCGGGAGGCGCCGACGGTGCCCACGTGTGTCGTCGCCGAGCGGTGGGGGCGCATCTTCAACGCCTACGCGGACATCGCGGGGGTTGATCAGGGATCGTTGCTGCTGCCCGACGTCGGCGGAGCCGCCCTGACGAGCCGGTTGCGCGTCGTGGACATGGCCGGCCTCACCGAACCGCGTATGGCGGAGTTCTGGGCGGACCAGCAGTGGGCGGAACTCAACGACTACGTCTTCGAGGAGGTACGGCCGACGTTCGTTCACGCTCACGGTGCCTGGGGCGGCAGCATCGTGGCGGACCCCCGGTTCGACCGGGACTACGTGGAAATTCGGTCTCTGGACAAGAAGGGGGTCGACCGCGTGCGCAGGGACGCCGTGCCCAATCCGTTGGTACTCGAGGAACTACTTGCCTACGCGAAAAATCAGGTGCCCGCGATCGAGGCAGCAGCGGCGTCCGCTCCATTGGGACATTGCGGGGCCAGACTCAGGCCGGGAGAGCTGCCGACGGTTCCCGCCAGGTAGCTGAAACTGCCGGGACGGATGCCGACCGCGTCGGTACCCGTCCCGGCGGGGGAGTGGTCAGCTTTCCAGTTCGGCGAGGGCCTGCTTCGCCTGCTGGAGTTCGGCTTCGAGCTGTGCGACCTTGGCCTGTTGCTGCTCGCGGGCGGCATTGATGACGTCGTCGATCGGTCCGGACAGGTCCACGTGGAGTTCCTTCGCTGCCCGGGACACGGCGGCCGCGGGAATGTCGAGGCCGCGTGCGACCCATTTGCTGCCGTGCTTCAGTTCTGCCTGCCACTCGCCGTCGGCGGTGCCGGTCACGGTGAGGGTGAGTTCGACCGTGCGGGTCTTCTTGGCGCTGGTGGCCTTCGGACGACCCCGCTTGGACTTGGCCGGCTCGGCCGCGGTCGGCTCCTCACCGTGCGGCGTGCCCTCCTGACCCGCGTCTTCCCCTGTGGCGGCTGCGGTCTGCTCGGTGGTGGAATCCGTCGCCTTCGTGTCCGGGGCGGCTTGGTCGTGCTCTGTCATCGCGGTGTCCAGGCTCATGCGGAGACGATCTCCCTGTGGTGTGGTCCGGCTACGGCGCACACAGCATAGAACAGACGTTCGAGGTCGACGCGGCGGAGGGGGTTACTGTCGGAACCGTGCGTCCTGAGCGACAGGGGTGCGTGACCCTGTGTTTCGTGACACTATTGTCGCCAGCCCGTAACGTCTGCGATGAGTCCGTTTCGGACAGAAGCCGCGTTACATTAATACACCCAAAAGAGTGAACTGGGAAAAAGTGCGCGAGCAGGGGAAACGCTGCGTTTTCACTGTTGAGGGACCTGCGTTCGGGCCAGTTCCACAGTGGGCGCGGTTGATCGTCAGGTTGACGCACTGCTAACAATGTCGAGTCTCTCGCGTGGGGATACAACCTTCGGTGCTGTTTCACAACCCATCGAGGTAGTCCGGTTTTTTCTTGCCACACGGGGATGGCAGGTCACGCGAGTGACTATGTGTGCACTATTGTCGACCGCAATACCGAAACGCAGGTAATTGAAATGCACCTTGGCTGTCACCATGCGTTCGACAGGGTGTGACTCTACGTCATTCTTGCTCAGGTTCACTGAATACAGACACGAGGACAGTCATTTGATGAAGAGGTGTGCGACTTCCCCGGGCCACGGCCGCCGGTCTGGAAGATTGCTCGCTGCGGCCAGTGTCACCCTGCTTGCGTTGCTCGCCGGATGTGGTGGTGGCGGCGAGGATGCCGCGACGGACGCCCCCGCCGGGATCGCGCAGGAAGAGGCACTGCCCCAGGCGACCACCGAGGGCAAGTTGGTGAACGCTCCGCTCGATCCGCAGCCGGCGGGCGAAACCGGCGGTGAGGTCCTCCACCCCAAGAAGGAACTCACCGTCCACGATGCCGTAGACGGTGCTCCCATCGCGATGCTGCCGGTCAAGCAGATCGCGTCGCCGACCTGGGTTCCGGTCATCGCCCGCGAAGGTGACTGGGCACAGATTCTCCTGCCCACCAGGCCCAACGGAGCGTCCGGCTGGATCAACACCGCGGGTGACGTGGTCGAGTCCGCCGAGAACGATTTCGTGGTCAACGTGAGCCTCGCGGACTTCAGCCTGGAGATCCTGGAGAACGGTACGCAGATCGGCGAGTGGACCGTCGGTATCGGCAGCGAGGAACATCCCACCCCGACGGGGCGTGCGTTCATCATCGCCTCCATCGAGGAGATCGTGAACGACTACAGTCCGATCGTGCTTCCGTTGAGCAGCCACTCGAACTCGCACGAGACGTTCGGTGGCGGCCCCGGCACGGTGGGCATCCATACCTGGCCGGACGACAGCTTCGTCGGCAAGGCCAACAGTGACGGGTGTATCCGAGTGCCGCAGGAGGCACTGGACAAGCTCGTCAACCTCCCGCTTGGCACAATCGTCAACATCACGTGACGTGCCTGCGGTTTTCACCCCGATAACCCACGCACTACCGAAATCTCCGGGACCGCAGTCCTTGCGGCCCACCGCGTCCGCGCGACGGAGTGTGTGTAACCCCGAAAGGTGAGTTCATTGTCCAGAAAGAGATCTGCCGCTGCTCTTGGTGCCGGCGCGCTGTCGGCCCTGCTCGTGGGCGGCGTTGCTTTCGCTCCCTCGGCCCTCGCGGCCGAGACCGAGAGCTCGGCCTATGCGATCGAGGCCACCGGCCTGGTTTCGATCCCCAAGACCCCGCACGTCGTCGGTTCCGGCGACGAGTCGCTTGTGGACGTCTCCCTGCCGAAGGACGCCCCGGTCCTCAACGCCGGTGTGCTGAACGCGAAGGCCGGTGACGGTACCGCCGAGGCGAGCGTCGCCGACCTCACTCTCGACCTCGTCCGCGCTCCCGAGCTCACGACGAAGCTGACCGGTGGCACGCCGAAGCTGAAGGTCGAACTGATCAAGGTCGAGTGCGAGGACGGCAAGGCCTCCACCACCCTGGCCGGTGTGTCGTTCGGCAAGAAGGAACTGAAGGTCGACCAGGTTCCGCCGAACACCACGATCCCCCTTGACCCGCTGGTGAAGCTCGTGCTGAACAAGCAGGTCAAGAACGACGACGGTTCCACCACCGTCACCGCGATCTCGGTGAACGTCCTCAAGGGACAGCAGACGCTGGACATCGCGTCCGCGACCTGCGCCAAGGGCGGCAACGGTGGCCCGACCGAGCCGACGAAGCCGACCGAGCCGACCGAGCCGACCGAGCCCACAAAGCCGACCGAGCCGACGAAGCCGACCGAGCCCACCAAGCCCGGTGGCGGCGACAACGGTGCCGGTGACCGTCCCGACGAGAACGGCAAGGCTCCGGTTCCGACCCCGCAGCCGGGTCACCTCGACGTGACCGGCTGATCGGTCTCGCCACGCACTGACGACTGTGGCCTCCATCCGCGAAGGGTGGAGGCCACAGTCGTGTTTGGTGGGTTATTCGTCGGTGGTGTTTTTGTTGAGGCCGGTGGTGATGTGGTCCATGACGGTGGTGTCGGCGAGGGTGGTGACGTCGCCGGGTTCGCGGTTTTCGGCGATGTCGCGGAGGAGTCGGCGCATGATTTTGCCGGAGCGGGTTTTGGGGAGTTCGGGCACGACGAGGATTTGGCGGGGTTTGGCGATGGGCCCGATCTCGGTGGCGACGTGGTTGCGCAGGGTGGTGGCGGTGTCGGTGCCGTGGTCGGTGGCGGTGCCGCGGAGGATGACGAACGCGACGATGCCTTGTCCGGTGGTGGGGTCGGTGGCGCCGACGACGGCGGCTTCGGCGACGTCGGGGTGGGACACGAGGGCGGATTCGACCTCGGTGGTGGAGATGCGGTGCCCGGAGATGTTCATGACGTCATCGACCCGGCCCAGCAGCCAGATGTCGCCGTCGTCGTCGTATTTCGCGCCGTCACCGGCGAAGTAGAAGCCCTGCTCGGCGAAGCGGGACCAGTAGGTGTCGCGGAAACGTTGCTCGTCGCCCCAGATCCCGCGCAGCATCGCCGGCCACGGCTCGTCGAGCACCAGGTATCCGCCGCCGCCCGGGGGGACTTCGACCCCTTGGTCGTCGACCACTTTCGCGGAGATCCCGGGCAGGGCGCGTTGCGCGGAACCGGGTTTGGCCGCGGTGACCCCGGGCAGCGGGGAGATCATGATCGCCCCGGTCTCGGTCTGCCACCAGGTGTCCACCACCGGGCACCGCTCACCGCCGATGTGTTCGCGATACCACATCCACGCCTCCGGGTTGATCGGCTCACCCACACTGCCCAGCACCCGCAGCGACGACAGGTCGTAGCGGGCGGGGATGTCGGCACCCCACTTCATGAACGTGCGGATCAGCGTCGGCGCGGTGTAGTAGATCGACACCTTGTGCTCGGCGATGATCTCCCAGTGCCGCCCCTCGTGCGGGGTGTTCGGCGTGCCCTCGTACACCACCTGCGTGGCCCGGTTCGCCAACGGCCCGTACACGATGTAGGTGTGCCCGGTCACCCACCCGATATCGGCGGTGCACCAGTACACATCCTCGCCCGCCCGGTGATCGAACACCGCATGATGGGTGTAGGCCGCCTGCGTCAGATACCCACCCGAGGTGTGCAGGATCCCCTTCGGCTTCCCCGTCGTGCCCGAGGTGTAGAGGATGAACAACGGATGCTCCGCGTCGAACGCCTCCGCGGTATGACTGTCCGACTGGGCCTCGACCACCTCGTGCCACCACACATCCCGGCCCTGCACCCACGACACCTCATCCCCGGTCCGGCGCACCACCAGCACCGTTTCCACCGACTCCGCCCCCGCCAACGCCTCATCCACATTGGCCTTCATCGGCGCCGCCTTACCCCGCCGATACTGCCCATCGGAGGTGATCACCACCTTCGCGGCCGCATCATCGACCCGCGACCGCAACGCCGCCGGGGAAAACCCCCCGAACACCACACTGTGCAACGCCCCGATCCGCGCACACGCCAGCATCGCCACAATCGCCTCCGGGATCATCGGCAACTGAATCGCCACCCGATCCCCCGACCCCACCCCCAACGACACCAACGCATTCGCCGCCCGGCACACCTCAACCCGCAACTGCCCATACGTCAGATCCCGCCGATCACCCGGCTCCCCCACCCAATGAATCGCGACCTGATCGGCAAACCCCGCCTCCACATGCCGATCCACACAGTTATAAGCCACATTCAACGACCCACCCACAAACCACCGCGCCACCGGAGCCCCGGACCAGTCCAACACCCGATCCCACCCCCGCTCCCACGACAACCGCCCCGCCTGCTCCGCCCAAAACCCCTCACGATCAACCCCAGCCCGCTCATACCACTCCCCAGACACATTCGCCCCCGCCACAAACTCAGCAGACGGCACAAAAGAACGGGTTTC
>NZ_FOKG01000017.1 GCF_900111885.1 Amycolatopsis marina | reverse complement strand
GGATCGAAGAGTGTTTCCAGCAGGCCAAGAACGAAGCCGGACTGGATCACTACCAGGTCCGGTCCTGGCGGGCGTGGTACGCCCACATCACCCTGTCGATGCTCGCCCACGCCTGGCTCGCCGTCGCCAAATCCCTTGCCATAAAAGGGGAATCGGTATCGCCGAACCAGACATGATCAGCTTTACACTACCGGAGATCCGGCGCCTGCTCACCAAGCTGGTCCTGCGTGTCGCCGACGCCGCCGAACACATCTGGTCCTGGTCACGCTTCCGCCGCCGACGACAACACCAAGCCCGCCTCAGCCACTACAAACGCCGCGGCTACCCACTTCCTTAACTGCCGTTGCAGTACTAACCCGTGCTGCAAAGAAAGTCGTCCGCTGCTGACGAGCACCGATTCTTCTGCTACAAGCGCGAATCGACCGTGGGCCGCGAGGCCGCCAGATAGTCATCCCCGTTCCAGCGGTAGTTGCTGACCTGGACCGGCTCGCCGAACGTCGGGGCGTGCACCATCTTCCCTGCACCGATGTACAGGCCGACGTGGTGGACGTTGCCGGTTGTGCCGTAGAAGACCAGGTCGCCGGGAAGCAGCGGTTGGCCGGCGGGCACCAGTGGACCCGCGTTGTACTGAGTCTGCGCGGTACGAGGCAGGTTGATGCCGGCGGCGTTGTAGGCAGCTTTGGTGAGGCCAGAGCAGTCGAAGCCGGCATGGCCGCCGGCTGGTCCGTTGCCACCCCATACGTAGGGCAGGCCGAGTTGGCCGCAGGCGAAGTTGATTGCCATGATCGCGGCGGGGTTGGGTGCCTGGATCTTGTTGCAGTCGCCGGTTCCGACGGTGGCGGTGCCGTACCGTTTTGCCTGAGCCAGAACGCCGTTGACGTACTCCTCGTCATGGTTGTAGGCGAAGAGCGCCTTGCGGATGTCTTTCTGTGCGCCGGAATCGCACAGGTAAAACGCGGCGGCGTAGATGGCGTCGTGCGGGTTGTAGCGGGAGGGCGGGTTCGAGCCACCGGGCGGGATCGTGTGGCGTGCAATCACACCGTCGAAGGTGGGCTTGAGGAACTGCATGGGGCCGCCGGCCCCCATGTAGTTCTCGCCTTCCGTGATGCCGTCGCCGGATCCGCGGCCGTGCTTGGATTCGGCGTCGCCGATCGCGGCGAGGATCGTCCAGTCCAGCCCTGGGCACACGGAGGCTGCGGCTCGGTAGAGCGACAGGTAGTCGTTGGGGATCTCGGCGACCGCGGCCTGGCTCGGCTCGGTGCCACCGGTACCGAACAGCGCACTGACGATGGCTTTGCCGACACCCCCGATGAGGATGGGGATAGCGATGATGGCCGCGACAGCGGCAACGGCGATCTTCATGGAGTCACCTTCCGGAAGTGGCTGGTGGGTAGGGGTGGTGGGTGCGGGTCCGGCGCGGCCAGGTCCGCGGGCGCCTGCTGCGCTTGAGCCGATGTCGAGGACTGGACAGCGGTGGGCGGTGCGACGTGGGGCCAGAACCGCGCGAGCTCGACGAGCCGCAGTCGACCCGGCCGTCGCGACGCCGGACCGGAGATCGGCAACCACCGCGCGACGGCGGGGTTGTCCTCGCCAGCCACGCCAGCGACATCTGCGGCGCTGGTGGCTACGGGCACGAGCGCTGGCCGGTCCAACTGGGACAGGGCGTCGGCGAGCGCCGTGAGCACGTTGGTCTCGCGGCGGTTGGTGGGCAGCCACACCAGGACGGGTGTGGTGATTCCTGTTGCGATGGCGAGCTTTTCGTAACCGTGGAGCTTGCGGGCGAGCTTGCCGAGGTCCTCGGTGCCGAAGTCGAATTCGAGGAAGAACTCGATCTGGTGGCCGTCTTCGCGCCAACGGCCGTAGGCGTCGGGGCGGACCATGTCGCCGAAGAGCCGGCCGCAGCGAAGCTCGGACCACCACGCGGTCAGGCGGCCGCGGGCACCTGGCCGTCGGCTGAGTGCAACGAGGCTGGTGAAAACGCCGTTGACGCCCACGGTGTGTGCGAGGCGCAGGGAGTGGGCGATGCCGATGGCGTCTTCGTGGCGGTAGCCCAGTTGCTTGGGGTCGAGACCATCCTCGTAGGCGAGGGCGACCGAGCCGGCGATGTCGAGCACGTAGTGCATCGGTGCGGTGCCGGAGCTGACGAACGGCTGAAAGCGGTCGACGACGCGCCACTTGAACAGGTTGAGCAGGCGGTGGTTGGCCGCGCGCATGGTCGGGTAGCAGAGTTCGACGATCTGCTGGGTGGTGAAGACCTTGTGCTCGTGCAGCATCCGAGCAAGCCAGCGGTCCCGGAGGGTGAGCCGTCCGGCGAGCTGGGCGTGGTGCTCCCCGGTGGTGGCCGCCCGTGGCGTGGGGCGTTGGGGCATGTGCCCGCGCAATGCCCTCTGAGGCGTGGGATTCGAAATCATGGGTCGGCACCTCCCAGTCGTTGGGCCGGAATGGGGGAAGGTGAAGGCAACGCATGCGGGATCACCGGAGCGGAACGGGCGCGATAGGTGAGCCCACATGCGTTGCGGGAGAACAAGGCCCGACAGGTCAGACCGCGCGGCGGGGGTCTACAGTGGGCTGACCGGGGCGGCCCGTTGCGTTGTCGGCGTTGGTGACGGGCGGGCGGGTATTGACCCTGGCTGCTTTGCGGATTGCCTTGGCGCGTCCGGGAATCGCGGGCGGGAGCTTCTCGGTAACCGCGGTGAACGGCGGCGCTTCCTCGCCGCCCAGGACTAGCCGAGCGGCGACGTGGTACACGCCGAGATTGGACAGGTCGTGATCGCTCAGCCGCGGCATGGTGTGCCGGGCCAGCCGCTTGGCGTCCTCGGGCGAGGCGTTGAAGAAGATCTTGCTGCGCGCGTTGGTGCTGACGCCCTCTTCGAGCTCCTTCGGTAGCTGTCCGAGGTACTGGTGTGCCAACGCCATGGAGAGTCGGTAGCCGCGGGCCTCGGCGAGCATGTCCTCCAATGGATAGGCCAGGTTCAGGAAGTTGTGGCACTCGTCCACGTACAGCCCGCAGTCGCGGCGTTGGCGCTGCGGGACGCGAGCTCGGCGAGTCGCGGCCTGCCAGGTGCGGGCCACGACGATGGAACCGACCAGCCGCGCGGTTTCCATCCCTAGCGCGTCGCGAGCGATGCGCACCAGGCAGATCCCACCGGTGTTGAGCACCTCATCCATGTCCATAGTGGACGTTCCACCGGCGATGGCGGCGCGGACGAACGGGCGCAGCAGGAAGCCGCGGATTTTGTTCATCAGCGGCGCGATCACTTGTGCGCGGCTGGCTTCGGACAGGTCGTCGTACCAGGACCAGAAGCCCTTGAGGACCTCGTCATCGATCTGGTCGCAGGCCCGTTGCCGGAACGCCGGCACGGTCAACAGCTTGGGCAGGTCGACCAGCGTCGGGGTACCGGGCATCGCGGTCAGGGTGAGCAGCCCGGCGCGCAGGATGTCGTCGGTGCGCGGCCCCCACGACGAGGCGTAGATCCGGGAGAAGATCGAGACCAGGTTGTCGACCGCGCGGGCCTTATCCGCTCCCTCCAACGGGTTGAGCACCGGCGGGCGGGCGCGGGAGTCGGCGTCGAACAGCACGACCTTCTCGCCGAGCTCCTCGGGCAGGCGCATCAGGATGTCCGACACGAGGTCGCCCTTCGGATCGACCACGACGACACCTCGGCCGGCCTCGGCGTCGGCCAGGATCATCCGGGCCATCAGCTCCGACTTGCCGCTACCGGTGGCGCCGAGGATGTGCAGGTGGTGGCGGGCGTCGGCGACGTGCAGGCCGACCGGGCGGGAGTGCCCGGAGTCCGACAGCCCCAGGGGCTTGATCTGCTCCCCGGCCGTGGCGATACCCGGCGGGGGCGGCACGGCCTTCGCGCCGGCCCGCTGCAGGCCGGGGGTGGACTCGTCGATCGGCAGGTGCGCGATTGCGGCCAGCTCGAGGATCGAGAGCAGGTCGCCCTTGCCCAGGCGGCGTTCGGCCAGCACGGCGACCGGATCTCGACGGATCCGAACCCGGCGGTAGTAGTTGTGCTCGGAGTAGGCGGCGAACGCCGAGGCGATCGCGTGCCCGCGACCCCGCAGCACCTCCCGCACCGCCTGAACCTCGCCCGACGTGGCGTCCTCGGGCACGGTGGTGGCCACGGCGTAGCAAATACGGGTCTCGAATTGGTTCGCCCGCAGCTTCTCGACCACAGCACGGTCCTGGGCGGCGTACTCCAGGCTGGTCTGCCGATCCAGGCCCGGCGTCCGCGTGCTGGTCGACGACTTCGGGGTCTTGCCCGGCGTGATGACGTCGAGCAGCCAACCGACCAGATGAACCGACCCGCCCGCGTGCACCCGCCGGGCGGCGCGGCGGGCTTTGGTCACTCGGTGGCCGGCGACCGGGCGGGCGAGGATCTGCACGCATGCCCGCTCGTGCGGGCCGAGCCCGACCGGTGCGCCGAGCATCGCGCGAATCGGGTCGGCCGGGTGCTCGGTGCGGATCGGCAGTGCTTCCGAGCGCGCCAGCCGCAGCTCGCCACCGACCGCCTCGACCCGCCGACCCGCTGCCGTCGTGGTCGGGATCGGGGGCTTGGCGGGGGTGGTGCGGGTGTGCGCGCCGGGCCAGGCGGCCTCGATCGCGCGCTCGACCATGCCGGGCGGCACCAGGCCCGGCACCCACAGCCGGATCTGCACGCCGTCGTCGGTGAATGTCAGCTCGAAGCTCAGGTGCGGCTGCCCGCCGAAGCGACGCCGCCACCCCGGCCGCAGCAATCCGACGAGGTTGGACCACACCGTGATCGCCCCGGACGGGTCGACCGTCGGCGGCGCGAGCACGGTGATCAGGCGAGCATCGATCATCAGGCGCTGGTGGTAGCGGCGGCGCCACCGACGGCGCGCGACGACCGCGGCGGTGACAGCGACCGCGAGCACCGGCCCGACGATCGGGCCCCAGGTCAGGGCGAGGTCGCGCAGGTGCGCCAGCACGTTCTGGAACGCGCCGAGCGGGTCACGCAGGTAGTCGCCGACCGGTGAGGCGAGCACGTCCGCGGTCTGCTCAATATGCGGTGGGATGAGGGCGGACAGGGGTGTGGCGGTGATTGGCCAGGACATCGGGGACCTCCCCACGCAAAGCGGTCGACGGGACGGATGCGAGCTGCGGTCAAGCCGCCCACGGCTGGTCAGCCGGCTCGGCCGTGGGCTGCTGGCTGTGGTCGGGGCGGGTGTTGTCGACGACGAGCCGCAGGTGCCGGCGGCCTCGGCGGGCGGCGCGGTCGGCGTCGACCTCGGCTTGCCACGCGGAGAACCGGCGCCCGGCCAGCCGCTTGAGGTAGGCGGGAATGCGGTTGGCCGGCACCCCGACCAGCCGCGGGCCCAGGACCGCGAGCAGGTCGCTGGCTTCCTGCGAGGCCCAGCCCGCCTCGGCGATCGCAGGCTCGTCGGGAAACACATCTGCGATCCGGTCGACGGCGGGATTCAACGCGGCATCCTGTGTCCCGCCATACGAGTAGACCCACAGAAAATTCGGCGGCGGGCCAGGCTCGACGAGCGTCCGGAATCGGGACACCTCTTTGGTGTAGGCGTAGAAATTCGTGTCGGGTCGAGTCCGGCAAATATCCAGCCATGCCTGAAGGTAGGCGTCGGAGAAGAAATCGCCGCTGTCGTGAATTCTGATCCAGGCGCCCCGGAACTTGGCCGCGCCGAGTTCCGCGACCATGGCGGCCTGCCAGCCGGCCAGGTCGTCCAGGACGTACATCAGGTTCGCCTGGTGCTTGGCGCGGACGACCGGCCAGGTGTAGGTGCCGTGCCGGGCGTAGCACGCCTGCGCGCAGATTCCGGCCGACGGACAGGTGTTGTAAGTGCGACCGTCAGCCAAGCGGCCGGCCCAGGCCGGCAGCGACCAGTTCCACACGCCAATCTGGCGCATCTCGCTGTTTTGCGTGAGCAGCCGCGTGGGCCGGTTAACGGTGGCGGAAATGGGCAATGACGTAGACATGGGTATCCCCTGGGTGCGATTCGGTGTATACGGATTGATTCCTGCGATTAGGCGGCGTCGAGTTCGATCTGCGACGCGTTGCCATCGTCGAACGAGTCCGCGATTCCCGCGGTGTCGTCCGCGCCGAGTTCGACGAAGGAGTTCTCGATTCCCGACGAGGTGTCGGAATACCCGGCGATTTCGGCGGGGTCAGTCGTGACCAATTGATGCTCGACCGGTGAGGCGATGGACTGGAATGCCACGCGCTGCGTCCCGGTCGACAGGAGGCCCTGGCCACGGTCCGCGGAGAGCAGGAACTGGCGCTCACCCATAGACAGGTCGAAGGTGCGGGTGATCTCGTCGATCGCCTGGGAGGCTTGCCGCAGCAGGATCTGCGTCGCGGCGTTGGCCACCACTGCCTTACCCAGATCCGAGCCCAGGACGTCCGCGGTGTCCTGGGTGGCCACCGTGAGACCGGCCCACTGTTTCCGGGACGCCTTAGCCATCCGGAACAAGAACTCCGCGCCCGCGGGCTCCTTCATCAACAGCCACGCCTCGTCGACCACGACCAGCCTGGGCTTGCGGATGGCCGGGTTAGAGACCTGCCGCCACACCGCGTCGAGCGTCAGCAACGTGCCGATCGGCTTGAGCTCGTCGGCGAGATCCCGCAGCGAGAACACCACCAGGTGTCCCTCCGGACGGGTCGACGTCGGGCCGGAGAACAGCCCCGAGAACGCGCCGGTGACATACGGGTGCAGCCGCGCCGCGAGTTCCACCCCGGCGGGGTCACCGGTCCCGGCGAGGACCTCGGCGAGGTCGGCCAGCAGCGGCGCCGGGCGGGTCCAGGTCCGCGGATCCGAGGTGATCCCCACGCGCTGGTAGGTCGCGGTGATAGCCCGGTCCAGTGCCGCACGTTCGGTCGCTTCGAGCTCACTGCCCAGCAGCACCGAGATCACCGTGTGCAGGAACAACGACCGGCGGATCAGCGCGTTGCGCGGTGCAGTGCGGCGCCCGTCCGGGCGGGTGTGGATCGGCAAGTCCATCGGGTTCAACCGGACCTGCTCGGCACCGAGGTGCACATACGTTCCGCCGACCGCGGCGGCCAGCCGGGCGTACTCGTCCTCCGGGTCGATGACGTGGATCTCGATCCCGCGATACAACGACCGCAACAACTCCAGCTTCACCAGGTAGCTCTTGCCCGCGCCGGAGCGGCCGAGGATCACCGAGTTGTGGTTGTCCAGGGCGAACCGGTCATGGTGGACCAACCCCTGGCTTCCGACGTTGAAGCCGTAGAGCACGCCGCTCGGTGCGCCGACCGAGGTCGGGTCGGGCGGTGGCAGGTCCGGTGAGGTGAACGGGAACGCCGCAGACAGCGCGCTGGTGTCGAACGTGCGGCGCATGCCGACGAGGTCCAGACCCATGGGCAGGCTGGTGATCCAGCCCTGCATGCTGCGGTACGTGGTCGGTTTGCAGTCCAGCAGCAGCGACGCCGCCAACGACCGGATCGCGGCGACCTCGTCGCTGAGGGCCTCCTCGGTGGGAGCGTGCACGGTCAGGTACAGCCCGAGCCGGTAAAGCTTGCCCTCGCCACGGGCGACCCGTGCGGACAAGTCGTAGGCATCCTCGGTGGCGGCTTCGACGTGCGGGTCGACCAGCCGGCCCTTCTCACTGGTGTGCCGGCGACCGCTTTCGAGCTTCGACAGCTGCTTCTTGAGACGGTTGGCCGCGGTGACCGGGTCGATCGGCTCGATGTGCAGCGAGACGTCGACCCGTCCGGGGTAAGTCAGCAGCGGCTGAAGCCACCCGTTGTGCACTTCGCGCGGGTAGCCGACGACGGCGAAGCTCGCGACCCATTCGCCACCGACTTCCAGCGCACGAGGACGGACGGAGATGGCGTCCGGAGTGAACGCGCTGGCCCGCCCGAGCGGCGGCTGCACGCTCTGGGCCTTCCGGCCGCGGCGCTTGTCCTTGGTCTTCATCAGCGGTACCTCCCCGCGGAGTTGACGTAGTCGTCGGGGTCCTCGGCGGTGTCGTCGAAGCCGTCATCCCAGGCGTCCTCGGCCTCGCCGAACTCGTCGTCGGTGGGGAACGCGGCGCGGCCGAACGCGCCTGCGTCCCAGCCGTCGTCCGGGGCGGTGGTGATGACCTCGTCCGAGGCGGCGAGACCGGAGTTCGGCGGGATCACGCTGTCGGGGTTGCAGGCCGCGGCGAGCACCGCGGTGGCCTGTCCGGCGTCCAGCGGGGTGACCACGATCCCCGAGGGGGACAGCAGCTCGACCGCCTCGCTGAGCCGGCGGACCAGCCGGGCTTCGGCGGCCCGCCGGGTGGCGTCGTCGACCAGGGCGGCCTGCTTGGCGGCCCTGCGTTTCGCGGTCAACGCGGCCAGTGGCGAGGCGCTGCCGAGTCCGTCGGTCGGGCCCGTGGTGAGCAGCGGTTCGCGCAGGATCAGCAGCACTTGGCGGCGCAGCAGGTCGGTGGCGCGGCCGAGTTGGTCGAGGTACTCGGCGTGCTCGCGCGCCGCCTGTTCCAGCGCCGGGTGCGGCAGGCCGCCGGCCTGTTCGCGGAGCTCGGCGATCTGCCCGGACAGGTCCAGTCGTTCCGCGCGGATGAGCACCTGCACGGGTGCGGTCAGCGAGTGCAGATACCGCCCGAAGGAGGCGACGAGGGACTCCTGCTCGCCCGGGGTGCGCAGCCCGAAGTTGATCGTCGAGCAGACCGCGACGACGGCGACCCCGTCCTTGCAGAGGTCGATGACGCCGGTATCGGTGACCGCTTCGGCGGGCAGCCGCAGCGCGGCCGGCGAGACCGTCGACGCCGCGGCGTCCCCGCCGTCCTTCCCCTGGGCGCGGCTCTTGCTGCTGGTATTCGTGACCTGTCTGCCCAGCCACTCGGGGGCCGGGCGGATGCCTTCCGGCGCGGCCACTCGGTGCTGCGGGCTCATCCGCTGCCGCAGCGCCGCCAGCACCAACCGGTCGAGGGTGATGCCGTCGCGCTGGCCGAGCGCGAGGAACGCGGCGGTCACCCCGATCGGGATGGCGACGATGAGGAACGCCACCAGCGGCACGAACTCGCGGGTGATCGTGTACGTCCCGTACAGCACAATCCCAGTGATGGCGAGGATGAGCAGCTGCCGCGCCGTCAGCGGACCGATCACCCGGTCCTCGCGATCGACGTCGGCAGGAATCCGGACGGGCTGACTCATTTCCCTTCACCTCTTGGAGCGGGTTTCGGCGTGCGGAACAGCGCCGGCGGAACGGACTGGGTGCGCCGGTAGGCGTCGCCGATGCGCGGCTCGGGCTGTGCCTGCCGGAACACCGGCGCGGCAGGCGCGGACGCCGACGTGGGTGGCGACGACGGCTGCGGTGCCGGCGGCGTGGCGGGTCGGAACTGCAACTGCGGGGGCACAGACGCGGTGCGGATCGGGCGGGCCGGCGGCGGGGTGGCGCCGCGTCGACGCGGCCCACCGGCTGCTTGGAACTGGGGCGCCGATCCCGGCCGCTGCCCTCGCCGCGGCGGTGAGATCGGCGTGGCGGGCCTGGGTGCGGAACTGAACTCAGGAGGCATGGCTGGTCCCTGGTTTGCCGGGGTGACGGCGGGGTCGTGGGTGGTGTCTTGGGGTGAGGGCTGCAGGAACTGCGGCGTCTGCGAGGGCAGCCGCGACCGGCGGGCCGCGCGGACGCGCTCGGCGTCCTGGGCCGCCTTGAGCCGCTTGTTGACCATCTCCGGGGTGGGCGCAAGGCGCGCCTGAGCAGGCCACGGCGAATTTGCCGACCCGCCACCGCGACCCCCACCACCTCCGCCGCCGCTCTTCGCCCCGACCGCGCCGCCGACCTTGCCCAGTGCGCCGGTCTTCCCGGCGACCATGCCGAAGGTCTTCGCCGCGATGTAGGCCTTCGCCAGCCCTCCGAGGAACGACCGGCCAGAGCTGACTTTGGCGGCCGATAACAACCAGAACGGGATCTTGAACAGGATGAAGAACAAGGCGATCGCGGCGACCAGCGTGCCGAGCGCGGACAGCGTCGAGCCGAACAGATGCACGCCGCCGGACAGGAACGTGCGCACTGCGGTGATCAGCACCAGCGCTTGAGCGACCTGGATCGCCAGCGTCGCGGTGATCGCCTTCCACCACCAGCGGGCCAGCGGGTCGGTGTGCGGCAGGGCGTGGAACATCAGGAACAAGGGGCCCGAGATGATCAAGACGAGGGTGATGACGATCCGGACCACGTAGACGACCAGCAGGCCCAGGCCCACCACGACGAGCACCAGGCCGACCAGGATGATGAACAGTCCGCCGGTCTGGATGCCGGCGACGGCGTCCTTGAGGGTGTTGCCCAGCGAGGGCGCGTTGACCCCGTCGCCGAGGATGCCCAGGGTCAGGCCGTTGGCCAGTCGGATGAGCTTGTCGGCGAAAAACAAGCTCAATGCCGAGGCCATGAACGCGATCGGGATCCGGGGCCCGATCTCCTTGATCGAGTAGCGCGCCTGGACGCTCTCGTGGCCCATCACGACGATGCCGCCGAGGAGGATGAGCAGGCCGTAGGCAGCGACCACGAGCTCCCACGAGTTGTTCCAGAGTTCGCCGATGCCGGGTAGGTCGCTGATCGTCGGTGTGGACAGCGCGGTGTGCCCGATCAGTTCCAGGATCGGCGAGAGCGCAGCTTCGACGATGCTGCGGAACGCCGAGTTGATGGCCTCGGTGATGCAGGCACCGATGTCGGTGATCCCGCAGTCCGAGTCGCTGACACCGTTGCCGCTGCCGGGCTGCTGCGGGCCACTTGTCGGTGGCGGCGTGGTCGGCTGCGGGATGCAGTCCTCACCCGTGCACGGCGTGCTTGGCGGCGCCGTCGATGGGCTGGGCGCGCTCGGCATTGGGAGTGTGGGCTGTGTCGGTGTGGGAGGCGGGGCACAGGGGATCGGCCGCGGCTCAGGCCCCAAGCAAGGATCCGGGTTCGGTGTGGTCGGCTGCGCCGAGGCGCTGACCGCGAGGACCCCGACCAGGAGCACGACGACGCTCAGCGCCAGCATCCAGCCCGCGTACCAGCGCCAGTGCCGACCAGCCGGCGGCCGGTCGGCGCTGGCGTCGGAGACCGGGGAGAGCATCGCTCGGTCCCCGTCGATTCGTCCGGCGGCAGCGGTCGCGACCGGTCCGCCGGACCGGCGGTACGGGCGAACCGTGGGCGGGGTGCCGGCCATCGGTCAGGCCCCCACGATCCCTTTGAGGAT
Source organism: Amycolatopsis marina (assembly GCF_900111885.1). Taxonomy (GTDB): domain Bacteria; phylum Actinomycetota; class Actinomycetes; order Mycobacteriales; family Pseudonocardiaceae; genus Amycolatopsis; species Amycolatopsis marina. The sequence continues at coordinate 135,742 of NZ_FOKG01000017.1, read as the reverse complement.
CTCCACGACCAGCGGCGCGAGCGCTGCCAGGCCGTAGCCCCACCCGGCGGACTTGAAGGCGGTCTTGGCCTTCTCGACCTCGCCGGGGTCGCCACCGCCCATCACGTATCGGACACCGCCGATGGACAGGAACACCGTGGCCAAGCCGGCCAAGATGCCCATGATCCAGTTGCGGACGTTGTTCAGGACCGTGGTCACCGAATCTGCCAGAGCGACGACCATCGTGTCGGCGTGCGCCGCCGACGCCGACGCCAGCAGCGCGAGGACCGCCAGCTCGACAATCAACGCCACGTGCGACCAGCGGCGGGGACGGACCGGAACCCAGGCCTCCGGCCTAGTGACCGGAGCACTGGTCGGCTCGCTGCCGGTGATCTCGGCCGGCGTGCTCGACGCTGGGGCCTCGGCCGGCGGCTGCGGAGTGCCATCGAGGCGGGCGCTGCGCGGTCCGCTCGCGGCGGGGAAGAATCGATCGATCAGGCGCATTGGGGCACCTCCGAAGGTCGGGCTGAGCGCGGGGATGTCCCGCAGCCCTGAACTCCGGATTTCGCATCCGTTTTGGACACGCGACCCTGAATTTTCTGCCCCGACTCGACCTCACTAACCGACACGGACAGTGACGACCGCGGCAAGTCGCGGGCCGGTGCGACCGGTCGCGCCAGGGCCACTGCGGTGGCTACCTGGTCGGTCAACGGGTCGGTCGGATCGGTCTCGGCGACGCCCTCGCGCAGGTACGCGGCGAGCCGGAGCTCGGCGCGTTTGCGCGCCTTGTAGACCGCCCACTCGCCGGTCTGGTGCCGCGCAGCCCAGTCCGCGACGGGCACCTCTTCCAACCGAGTCGCACCAATCAGCGCGGCCTCGGTCTGAGTCAGGACTCCGTCCGCGACCGCGCGGGCAAGGACCAGATCCGGGTGACCCCACGGCGCGTGCGGCGGGGTGGATCGGAACCCTGGCGCGACCGGAGTCGGACCCGCCAGCGCCTCGGCGAGCGCGTAGTAGCCGGACCGGTAGGCGGCCCACCGCAGCCGCAGCATGATTCGCGGCGGACGCAGATCGATGGTCGACAACGCGGTCAGGAAGCCGCGCAGAACCTCGGCGTGCACGTCGGCCGGATCGTTGGCGAACCGGTTGGTCAAGGTCGCCGCGACAGAAGTCAGCGCGGGCAGTGCGACCCCGACCGCGGCGATCGTCCAGGTCGCTCCTTCAGTACGGGAGCGCAGCACCAGATGCGCCCACACCGCGTCCCGCGTCGCCTGCGGGCACCGGCGCGCCAGCAGTCGGTCGCGGACCTCGTCCAGCGCAATGTGCCGGTCCGGCAGACCGGGAAAGAGCCGGCCGTTCAGCGATATCGGGTGCGGCCCGGTCACTAGCCAGGTAAACGTGTCCCGCGCGATATCCAATGAGTTCGGGACGGCCTCGTCGCCAGCGCGACGGAAAACGGATTGTGCTGCCATGTCGTGACTCCCACGGCGTCGATGTGAACAACAACGACGTCAGGAAGCCACGACCGATACCACGGAAATACCACATCATTACTAGGCGCCAACTAGCGAACCGCGCCGAGGCTACTAGCGAACTACTATTTCATCCCACGAACACCATGAAGCAAGATCAACAAAGCGCCCTCGTGGCCCGCGTAACCCGATCGACGCTAGTAGCCGACGAACTGCAGTTATAGTTGGTCACTAGTACGACGCTAGTAGCCGAACTGCGCCCGGATACAGTCGGCACTCAAGCTCAACCTGGCACCGCCGAAAAATCTTGAAAAATCTGACCACAGAGTGGCCCAGAAGACGGTGGGCGCCGACCTGGGTCGACGGAACGAGCGGCTCAGCGTCGAGGCTTTGGCAGAACTGTTCGAATCACGCCAAGTCGCCATTAACATGCACCTTTGCCATCTCAAATAAGTTTGGCGAGGCGTGTCCAAAACGGGGTCGAAATACAGAGTTAAGGGGCGTCAGAACGCACAGCCCCACCTCGTCGGAGGAGACCCGCGATGACCCCGACACACGGCAACGGCTCCCCAGGAGACGGCTCCCAGGAGCACGGCCCGACCGACCCCCCGACCGTCCCGATCCCGCTACCGCAGAGGCGGCGAACACCACGCCTACGCACCCTGCGCCTCACGCTGCACCATCCTCGTCCCGCCCAGCCGAGCACCGTCTGGCCGTGCGCTCAAGACGAACTCCGTGAGGGCACCGGGCTGCTCGCCAACTGGTTGCTGACTGCGGTCATCAAGATCGTCACCACCTACACCCAGCCCGGCCAGCGAATGCTCCTGCTTGCCCCCGCGCCCTACCTCGCGCCGCCCGCATCGTGGTCACCAACGGCGGGCCGTAACCAGTCCCGGCCCGGCCCGTACGCCGGACTACACGAAGCGGGCTGGACCGTGGTACGACTCGGCCGCAGCATCCGGACTCAGACGGCCGTCGCGCACCCCAACCTGGCCGGCGAACACTCCGGCGACGCGTCGGCCGAGGCCGAGTCCGGACCCCGACCCCGCACCGCCAGTCCGACCACCGACCAGCCCGCCGAGCCGTGGGCACACCGTCGTCCCGGACCGCACTCGACCGCGACCGGCGTCGGTCCGGACCGCTACGACCTCGTCATCACCACGGCCGAACCGCGCACCCTCGACGGGGTCCGTCCGGCCGACTGGGCCGGTCTGCTCACCCCGACCGGCACCCTTGCCGTCATCACACACGGTGAGCGAGCCCGTGGTCGGCTCACCGACCCCGCAAGCTCGCTCGTGCGCGCCGCGCACCATGCCGGACTGCGCTATATCGATCGCATCGCCCTGCTGCGCGTGCCCGTCCGCGACGGCGCACTCGCCGTCGCGACCCCGGCCACGCACTCCCGTTCCCAGGCTCCGGCACGACCGCTCGCGACGCCCGCTCGGCACATCCAGGTGCACGACGACCTCTTCGTGTTCACCCGCCAGCCGGCCCCGACCGACACCGCCGACGGGGAGGAGACCTCCAATGGCTGACCGTCCCACGTCGCCCTGGCCACTCCCCCTGCCACCGGGGGAGGAGCCCTCAATGCCGTCCCTATCGGTCTGGCCGACCGGGCAGCGCGACACTCTCGCGCAGCTGCGCGACACCGGCTGTGTGCCCGGCACCGAGACCGACACCGAGCGGATTCCACCCGCCGTCGCCGCCCATGCGATCGCCACCTACACCCGTCCCGGCGACCTCGTTCTCGACCCGGATTGCGGGGCCGGCACCGTGCTGACCGAGGCGCTGCGCGCCGACCGTCGCGCGCTCGGACTGACCGCCCGCACCCAGTGGTGGACGCTCGCTCGCGCCAACGTCACCGCCGCCAAGACCACAGGCGCGTGGCGCGACGGCTCGGTCCTCGACGCCCGCCCCAAGGTGCTCGCGACCATCCGGGCCGCAGGGTTGATCGGACGAGTCGGACTCATCCTGACCAGCTTGCGCACCGCGCCTGACCGCGCGACCGGTCCGGGCCGCGACCCGGTCGAGTCCGCCCTCGCCGACCTTGCCACAACACTGCTCTACTGCGAGCCGCTGCTGCGATCCGGCGGACACGTCGCCGTCGTCGCGCGGCCCCTCCGGTGTCCGGACGGCTCGCTGGTCGACCTGGCCACACCGGTGCTCGCCGCCGGAACTTCGGCCGGGCTGGCACCGGTCGAGCGGTGCATCGCACTGACCGCCGGACTGCGCGGCAGCCGGCTGGTCACCCGCGCTTCGCTTGCCGAACGCCGCGCTGCCGCCCGAGCACTCGCTGCCGGCGCGCCGACCGCGCTCTCCGCGCACCACGAAGTGCTTGTCTTCCAGCTCGCCCACGACGCCGAACTCGCCGCCGCCGCGGCAGTCGGCATCCCGTGGCCGACCGAGGACGAGGTGATCCGGCCCGCCGTCAACCGCGTCACCTACCCCGGCTGGGGACGAGCAGCATGACGACGCGCCTGTACTGCCGTGAATGCGGCTGGCATCCCGAGTTCCGCGGCAAGCGCGCTGCACTTCGCGCCGCCGCCCGCCACCAGTGCACCGGCACACCTGTGCCCGAGACGCGTCCACCCTGGTGGTCCCACCTGTGGACAAACCTGTGGACAAGGCAGTCGGATACCTCCGCCGTCGACACCGAAGCAGGTGCGGACGACCCGACCAGTAACAGCGAATTGGTCGACGCCCGCGGCAACCACATCCAGTGGGCCGCGCCCGCCGCGCACCACGCCGAGACCACCCGACGCGCCCGCCAGGCGATGGTCGAACTCGTCCGCGCCGGCTACCAGATCGGGCCCCCGCCCTACGGCTACCGCGCCCTGCGCATCCGGGTCACCGACCCCAGCGGACACAGCAAACTGCGGGCGGTCCTCGTCCCAGACTGGCAGACCGCCGCCGCCGTCAAGCAGATCTTCATCTGGCGGGCCGACCACGGCCTGACGTTCGCCGTCATCGCCGCACGACTCAACAGCGACCCGAGCCAGTACGCAGCCCCGGTGCCCAACGGGCGGTGGACCCCCAAGGCCGTCCGGCGGATCGTCACCAACGTCAAGTACACCGGCCGCCAGGTCTGGGCCCGCACCATCGCCGGCCGCCCGGCACCCATCGAGCAGTGGGTCACCTCGGCGCCAAAGGTGCACGAGCCACTCGTCGACGAGCGCACCTTCCACCGCGCCCAGCCCGGCCCCACTGAACTCCCGCCCAGTGCGACAGACCCGGCCGACTCCCCGCCGAGCGCGGCATGAACATCCGCCGGTGGACCGTCGCCGCCGTGGTCCTGTTCGCCGGGTACGCGGCGACGATCGCCGGCGCGAACTGGGCCACCTCACTCTGGCCAGCGGTCGCTATCGCGGGCCTGCACGTTCCCGCAGGCGCGTTCTTCGCCGGGCTCGCATTCACCGTCCGGGACCTCTTGCAGGACGCTGTCGGCACCCGGACAACGCTGCTCGCGATCGCCCTCGGCGCGGCGTTGTCCGGACTGGTCGCCGAGCCGCGCATCGCGCTCGCCAGCGCGGCGGCCTTCGCCGTCTCCGAACTTGTCGACCTCGCCATCTACACCCCGCTGCGCGACTGGAGTCACCTCGCCGCCGTGAGTGCGTCGAACACGGTTGGACTGCTCGTCGACAGCCTGCTGTTCCTGCCGCTGGCCTTCGGCTCGCTGACCTACCTCACCGGCCAACTCGTCGGGAAGACCACCACCACGGCCCTGGCGGTCGCTGTGCTTGCTGGTGTCCGCGCTCGCCGGAGGGCGATGCCAGCGTGAGGTTCTACCTCGGCGTCCACCAACCCATCTGGCTGACCCGCGTGCCCGACATCCCGCTGCTGGTGTCGCACCGGCGGCTCGGCCACCGCCGCACCCTGCCCCGCGCCATCACGGAATGGGCGCTCGACTCCGGCGGCTTCACAGAGCTGCAGCTTCACGGACGCTGGCAGATCGACGAGAAGGATTACGTCCAGACGGTCCGGCGCTACGCCGACGAGATCGGCAACCTCGCCTGGGCGGCGCCGCAGGACTGGATGTGCGAACAGCGCATCCTGAAACGCACCGGCTTGACGATCCGCGAGCATCAACGGCGGACCGTGCGCAACCTCGTCCGCCTGCGGGAACTCGCGCCTGAGCTCCCTTGGGTGCCGACGCTGCAAGGCTGGACTCTGTCGGACTACGAACGCTGCGCCGACTTCTACGAGCAGGCCGGGATCGATCTGGCCGCCGAGCCGCTCGTCGGGATCGGCACGGTGTGCCGGCGCCAGAGCAGCGCCGACGTGGAGCGCATCATGCGCGCCTTCGCCACGCGCGAGTTGAACCTCCACGGTTTCGGCATCAAGATCACCGGCCTCAACCGGTACGCCGAAGCTCTCGCCAGTTCGGACTCGATGTCCTGGAGCATGCGCGGTCGATACGTATCCGGATGCGGTCCGAGCCATCGCACCGAGTCGAACTGTCTGCGCTTCGCGCTCAGCTGGTATCGGCAGATCCGAACCACGCTGGGTTCGGCAGGGCTGTCTGCGGACACCGTGTCCCCGCAGGTATTGGGGAGGGCCGCGTGATGGCCGTCGCCGCGTTCGCCGCCGCGGGCTCACTGCTCGCCGCGGGACTCCGTGGTGTCCGGTTCGACGAGCGAGACATCGCGTGGAGTGTCGATTCCGAACAGCTCGTTGGGCGTGCACCGCAGCGTCGTGCACAGCGCCTGCAAGGTCGCCACTTTCACCTGGACCGGCTGCTTCTTGATCAGCACGTCAACCGACTGGAGAGACAGTTCGAACCCGGCGCGCTGGATGAGGATTTCGCGCAACTGGGTCGCGGTCCAGACGTCGCGGGAGGCCATGACCTTCCGCAGCCGCCACTCGATCTGCACCCGCTGCCGTCCCGTGTTCGTCGCTCCGAGGCGCTTCGCGCCGTCGCCAACCGACTCTCAGTGTCCCCGACGGCGACCGAAGCTGGCCGCCGCACGTTCGGCGTGTTTAGCAGACACACACCCACGAACAGATAGAACTTGAGATACGCAGGCTGTACTAGATCTATTCAGGTGTTACCTTAATTGAATGGCGCATCTGTCCCCGGTTCAACAGAGAGGAGGTGCTTCGGCACCCATCACGTTCATCGCCATGCCGACGCGCCGCGGTTCGCGGTCAGCGCCGGTAGCGCTCTTCTGGACTCGCGTCGACCGCCCACCCCGAGCTGACGAGGTGACCCAGCACCAGTTCGGCAAGGCACACAGTCCTACCGAACGGCAAGAGTCCAGCACGGCCACGAGCGCCGGCCCCACACGGACGCATGCGGGGAGCAGAGGCCCGTTGGTCGTGACAGCTTTGGCGGTCCCAGCTCATTTAACGCACGTCATGGTGCGTGCCCGCATCGCCGCGAAACCCGCTTCGCGCGGATCGGCGACCGCAGGTGTCGGCAGCTGGGAGTGCCCGCTGTGTCGACGGTTCCTGTCGCCGACCAGCAGCCCCGTGAACCTCCGCCAGCCGCGGGCCTCACGGGCACGAAGGGGGCGCTCATGTGCGCTCAACCTCGCAACCCCGATCAGGCCGACAACAACTGCGCCGACGTTCCTGCTCCGGCCGACCAAGAGCAGCAGGGAAGCCCCGTCAGCGCGCCGAGCAGGCAACCCCGACGGCGCGTTGGCGCGAGCAGAGCTGTGCGCAACGTGGTGGTGCGCGGCGTTCGCCGCGATCCCCCCGACATGCGCAAGCTCGCGCGGGTGGTCGCCAGCCTCGCGGCAGACCTGGCGCAGACCGAAGCCAGCGAGCAAACGCTGCCCGCCGAGCCAGGCACCGCGGACGCCAGCCACCCCGATCACTGCCGCGACGCGGCATGACGTCGCGCGTTCGCGCTTGCGCAACGAACCCAGCGGATCGAAGCCGCTCGCCAATGACTCGAAAGGAAGGTTCACCACAATGCCGCCTGCCACTTGCGATCCCCGCAGCCGCCGAGCCGCACACCCACGGGCTCGACGGCCGGTACGCGTCGGCCTCTACCAGCGGTGGCCCACCCTCCGCGAAAGCGACCACCTGCAGACCTACGTCGCGTCCCAACCCGGTTGGCACATCGCTCTCCGCAGCAGCGACTACGCATCAGGCGGCACGCTGAAGCGTCCTGGGCTGCAACGGGTATTGGCGGCAGCCCGATCCGGAGTCATCGACGTGCTCGTCGTCAACCACCTGTACAGCCTTTCCCGCAAGACACAGCACCTCGCCTTCGTGCTCGACGAGTTAACGTCCCGAGGCGTGCGGGTCGTCTCGGCCACTGATCCCGCCCTCGACACGGAGACCGCGCACGGCCTCTTCCACGTACGCGTGTTGAGTGCCGTCGCGGAGATCGAGCAGACCGGCGCACTCGCAGATCGTCGCGACCGGCGTCGCCACGACCAGCAATCCGCCGACGAATCGCCGCTCGCCGGCTAACTGCAAATCCCGCCGGAGCCCACTGCGCCGACCAAAACATCCCCATCCAGACCGACTCATAACGAGGTGTCATGACCACCGCCTACGCCAACTCGGACAACGAACTCCAGCCGTCGGATGCCCCTGCGCCCACCACCCGCGCGGTGATCTACACGCGCGTGGCCTCGCCCGGACGGGCCGAGACCGACCACAGCGTCACGGCCCAGCGTGAGGCATGTCTGCGCAAGGCGCGGGAACTGGGTTTCTCGCTCATCGACGAGTACGTCGACCCAAACGCTCGACTCTGGCGACGGCCGAAACGCCAGCTGTTCCGACGCATGCTCGCGCGGTTCCGCAGCCGTTGAGAAACAGCAACCCGGCCACGAATTCGCCGCTCGCCGGGAGCGCGCGATCCAGCCGCCCGGACCCACTCGCCGGCTGCACGGTCCTCCGTCCAGGCCGCCCTCAGAAGGAGGTGTCATGACCAGCGCTTATGCCGACTTCATCGATGAACTGCAGCAGGACGTCACCATCCCTATCCAGCCGCCAATGGACGACCTTGCCCACGGCACTCGCGCAGTGATCTATCTGCGCGTGTCCTCGACCGGGCAAGTCCGGACCGACTACAACCCGGAAGGCATCTCCATTCCGGCCCAACGGGAAGCGTGCTTGCGCAAGGCGCGGGACCTGGGCGTCACGGTCATCGACGAGTACGTCGAGCCCGGACGCTCAGCCATGGAGATGACCAAACGCGAAGCATTCCAACAGATGCTCGCGCGGGTGCGCAGCCAGGGCGACGTTGACGTCATCATCATCTACCAACTCTCGCGCATGGCGCGGAACCGCTACGACGACGCGATCGTCATGGCAGACCTGCGCAAGCGCGGCGTCACCCTGGTCTCGGCCACCGAGGCCATCGACGACACCCCGGTCGGCCAGCTGATGCACGGCATCCTGGCCACGTTCAACGAGTACCAATCCCGCCAGTCCGGTGCCGACATCGCCTACAAGATGGGCCAGAAAGCCCGCAACGGCGGCACGCTCGGACGCGCGAAGCTCGGCTACCTCAACCACATCGACCACTCCGACGGCCGCGTCATCCGCACGATCATCGTCGATCCCGAACGGGCGCCCTTTGTTCAGCTGGGTTTTGAGCTCTTCGCCAGCGGCGACTACACGCAAGAAGAGCTGGCTGACGAGCTCTACGACCGCGGCCTACGCACCAGGGCCACCCGGCGACACCCCGCCAAGAAGGTGTCCGAGAACAAGATTTCGCAAATGCTGCGTGATCGCTACTACCTCGGATACGTCGAGTACGACGGCGAAGAAATCCAAGGGCGGCACGAACCGCTCATCGACGAGGACCTCTTCGAGACAGTTCAGGAGATCCTTGAATCGCGAATGACGGCACAAGAACGCCGTCGCGTCCACCACCACTACCTCAAAGGATCGCTCTTCTGTGGACGCTGCCAATGCGACGGCATCAAGCGGCGGATGATCATCCAACGGACCATCAACTCGAAGGGCGCCGAGTACCTGTACTTCTTCTGCCGCGGCCGGCAAAAGGGGCTGTGCCAAGCACCCCACGTCAACGTCACGCTCGTCGAGGACGCTGTCGAGCGCCACTACTCCGCGATTCGCTTCAGCCAGCCGTTCATCACTGACATGCGCGACCAGATCGATGCCGTGCTCGGCGAGCAGGAAAAGTCCGCACGCCTGCTACGCAAGCAGATCACCGCACAACTCAAGGAACTCGACACCAAGGAGGAGAACTTGATCGACCTCGCAGCCGACAGCACGCTGCCGCAGACCAAAGTCAAGGAGAAGCTGCGCGACATCGCCCGCGAGCGCCGCCGGCTGGAGGATCGCCTGCACACAGCCAACGCCGACCTCACCGACAGCGCCCAGCTCGTCAACGCCGGCCTTGCTCTCCTCGAACAGCCCGACCAGCTGTACCGACGCTGCAACGACCAACAGCGCCGCCTACTCAACCAAGCTATCTTCCACACCCTCTACATCGAGGACGACAAGATCACAGAGGGTGAGCTCCGTGAGCCCTTCGCCGAGCTCCACGCCATCCAAGGTCAGCGGACCGCAGCAACCAGCGCGGAGGGCACAATCAAAAGGACCACCCGCAATGCGGGTGGTCCTTGCTCGCCTTCAGGCGTCGCGGTCCTACTTCGTGGCCTTCATTCAGGCACTTGTTCTAGTAAGACCCCTAGGGTGGAGCTAAGGGGACTCGAACCCCTGACCCCCTCACTGCCAGTCAGGTGGACTGGACCTCTCCACCTGCGCAAACGGAGAAACCGCAGGAAAAACGGTTCCGTTCAATGCGGTTCGGTGCAGTTGACTGCCGTTGTGCGCGCAGGTGTGCTCCAGGATTGCTCCAGCGAAAACCGTGTGAAGGCCGATCATCGCGCGATCACTCCCTGCGGTCAGACTTCCATCGTAGTCAACCAAGACATCGGCTTCAACAGCGAACGCGCCATTTTCGGTGCGGACGCAACATCGGTTGTTGGCACACTTGGCAAACCCGGACACAGCGCCCTCGATCGCGCGATCGGCACGGCGCGAAGGGACCGGCTCCGCAAGGCCATCGTTCCCGTTGCCAAACACACCCGGCCGTGCACGGTCAGCGCATCTACTCATCCGTCACTAGAGCACTGAACTGATTCGTGACGCTTTCCGGGTCATCCACCTCATGATCAAGGTCAGCTTTGAGCGCGCTGCGAAGGTCCGGCAGGTCGGGAGCGGCGTACGCTGGGCGCTCCAAGAAGGAGACGACTTCGCGGATCGCTGTGTACCACCACTTCTGCGTGCCCCGCTCACCGTGCTGCTTCCGGCGATCCTTCAGCAGGTCTTGCCAGACTCGGAGTTCCCAGCTGTTGCGAGCGGCGTCGAGCGATACCTCCCCGGTCAGCAACTCACGGAGTTGGCGCTCCAGGTTGTCCGCTCGCTTGGATGCGTGCTCAAAGGTGTCGACTGTGAAACTCCACCAAACCTTCCGACGGAGCCGGATCACCCGGTACGCGAGGTTCTGCAACGAGTCACTCTGCAGTTCCTCGACCACCTCCTGCAGGTCTCGGATCAGGCGCTGAACGTGCTCGACCTCGTACTGGGCCGAGTCGGCGGAGGCGGCAGCAGAGTCGGCGGACGACGATGCAGACGCGGCGGCGTCCGCCGCGTCAACGGTCGATTCAGTCAATCGATGGATCGGCTCGGCGATGTGTTTCCAAGGTCGGGATCCCTTCGGTGCTCGATGCCGCACTGCTCCAACAACATCTCGGACTCGGTAAGGCCAAGGAGTTGCTCCTCACCGGCGGCCTGTATGGCGTCGCCGAACTGGACGCGCACGGATTCGTCAACAAGATCGTGGCACCGGACGAACTCGAGAATGTCACCACCGACCTGGCCCGAGCAGTCGCAGGGCACTCCCCCGTTGCGATGGCAGCGCAGAAGCGCCTGTTCGAGACTTGGCAGAACGTCGGCCTGCGGGCAGCAATAGACGCGAGTGTCGGCGAGTTCGCTGAGGTGTTCGCCGACCCCGATGCCCGCGAACGCATCAACTCCTACCGATCTGACGACGGCTAGGCGTCCGAACTGGGGTGCCGGGTTCCCTGTTTGCTCACCCGACCAGGGCACGCAGTTTGTCCATGTTCCCGGGCGCCTTCTTCAGGCGACCCCTGTCGATCTCTGCCACAAGATCATGCAGAGCCGCGTTCACCGGGGTGGGCACACCGCGGGTGGCGCCCTGTCGCACGACGAACCCGTTGAGGTAGCTCACTTCCGTTCGGCGGCCTCGGTCGACGTCCTGAAGCAGGGAAGGTCTACTCTCGGAAGCACCGGTGCGTTCCGCGGCCATCTCGGCCATCGCCGCTGACAGTTCCGCCTCCGCGCCATGGTCGCTCACCGCCCGGTGGAACAGTTCGGGGCGAATACGTCCGAAGACCAGCGCAGGCTGCACGCCTGACGCCTCGGCCACGGCCAGCGTCTCCCCCGCCGCTCGGGTGATGAGAGGTTCCGATCGCGGATCGGACCACAACCGGTTCGTGGTCCACCCGGTCAGGCCGGCCGGCGCATTAGTCATGGTGTTCACAGCGAGCTTTGCCCATTTCACAGCCGGCAGGTCCGCGGCGAACTCGGTGTCGCCTGCCGGCTGGATCAGCTCGGCGAGATACTGCGCGGGCGCGATCGAGTCGCCCCCTACGGCGCCAAGGCTGAAAGTCCGCCGACCTCGCGGAAGGTACCTCCTGACACGACCTGGCGCGGTGAGCTCCGCCGGCACATGAACCGCGCAGCCGACCAGCCGCCCCCGCGGGAGAACGTTCGCAATCCAATCCTCGGCCATCCCATTCTGCACGGGGACGACGATGGTGTCGTCCTGAATGAGCGGGGCCATCAGTGCCAGCGCGTTCGCGCTCTCGTACGCCTTGACCGCGAGAAGCAGAACATCGAGTGGTCGCGCGATGTTCTGTACCTCGTCGATGTTGTGGGCGTCGATCCGTGCCCGCACGGCCTCGTCCGGCGCCTGGATCTCCACTCCGTGGCCACGGATCTCCTCCACGTTCCTGAACCAACTGTCGACAACGCTGACGGAGCGACCAGCGAGAGTCAGATGCGCCGCCAGCAGGGACCCGATGCTGCCACAGCCGATAATCCCGATGTGCGGCTCACCGCTGGGCTGCCACTCAGCCACCGGTTGGTCCAAGCTCTGCGGCGAGCGGCGTCAACACTGGCCTCACATCGTGCCCGCTTCTCTGCGGGCCGAGGAGAAGCCGGCTCCCGTGCTGAGCGCCTGCCGGAACGCCTCGTCCCGGTCCTGGAGCTGAGCGGCGTACGCGAGGACCGACCACCACTGGGCGCCCGGAACCACGCAGATCCCGGTGGAGTCGGCGATGACAAGGTCGCGGTCGTTGATCACGGCACCTCCCACGGTTACCGGCGCACCCACGTTCGTGACGGCGAGCCTGCCCTTGCCACTGCACGGTGTCGCACCGCGGGCCCAGACCGCGAGTCGCAGCTCCGACACGTCGGCAAGATTCCGGATCCAGCCGGCGTTGACCAACCCCGCGCACCCCCGAGTGGCCGCCAGCCCTCCCCACACGGAGGCAACGGATGTCGCCTCCCAACCCAGGACCAACATGTCGCCCTCCTGGGCCTCGTCCAGGTACTCGGCCAAGCCGGGGATGTTCGCCTCGTCGGAGTCCACCACTGTCGCGGTACGGGCAAACCCGATGGCACTCAGGATGTCGGTCGGCACGTTGGTCAGTCCATCGACGACGCCGGTCGGCAGGCCGAGATGCTCCATAGCGTCGGAAACAGCTGGACTCTCGAACCCCGGGCCTGCCATACGTCTCCCTTCGTCAGGAGTTGAGCAGCTGAGTCAGTGCGGCCAACGTCGCTCCCCCTCATTGCGAACGAGCATGTTGCGGGGAGCCTAGGTGTGGTGCATGAGCGCAGCAACCCGCGCAGCTAAAGTCCGCGATCGGGGCAACGCCAAAAATGGTTTAGAACTGACTCGGGAGCCAAGTGGTCAACGGCGGCCAGTAGGTGATGACAATCAGCGTCACGACAGCCGAGGCGAGGTACGGCCAGGCGGCACGGGCCACCGTCATCACCGGGAGCCGGGCGATCGACGACGTCACGAACAGGCACATGCCGACGGGGGGCGTCAGCAGACCCATCATGAGGTTGAAGACGATTATGATGCCCAGATGAATCGGGTCGATATCCAGAGCGGCCGCGATCGGGAGCAGCAACGGCGTGAACACCAGGATCGCGGCGTTGCTCTCCATAAACATGCCGAAGACCAGCAACGCGAGGTTGATGAGCAGCAGGACGCCGACGACCCCGAGCCCGGAGTTGGCCAAAGCGCCCGAGAGCACCTGCGGGAACCCTGACCGGATCAGCACCCACCCGAAGGCGCTGGCCAAAGCGATGATGAACAGGATCGCGGCGCTCAGCACGGCCGTCTCGAGGAAGACCTTGGGGATGTCCCGCCAGTTAAGCTCGCGATAGAAGACAGCGGCAAGCAGCAGGGCATAGAAGGCGGCGATCGCTGCTGACTCAGTAGCGGTGAAGATCCCTGAGACGATCCCCAGGACGATGATCAGCGGCATGATCAGCGCCGCTATGGCGTCTCTCGTGGCGGTCAACGCATGGCTCCACGTGATCCGATGCATCCGAGGGTAGCCGCGACGAAGGGAGATCAGCACGGTCATGATGAGGATAACCAAGCCGAAGAGCAGCCCCGGGAAGACTCCGGCGAGGAACAGCGCGCCGATCGGTAGCCCCGAGGCGAGTCCGTAAACGATGATCGGGATCGACGGCGGGATGATCGGCCCGACGATGCTCGAGCCTGCGGTGACGCCCGCAGCGAAGGACCGCGGGTAGCCCTGCTGGACCATCCCGGGGATCATAGCCTTCCCGACGGCGGACGCGTCGGCGACAGCTGACCCAGAAATGCCGGCGAAGAAAACGCTCACGGCGATGTTGACGGCGCCGAGGCCGCCGGGCAGCCAACCGACGAGTAGGTTAGCGAAGTTAATCAGCCGCCGCGTGATCCCTCCTGCATTCATCAGTGACCCGGCAAGCAGGAACAGTGGTATCGCGGTCAGCGCAAACGAGTCGGCCCCAGTGCCCACTCGCTGCGCCACGGTCACCACCGGGAGCTCGAGTACGAACAGGAGGTACACGGCAGCCGTCGCCAGAAAAGCGTAGCTGACCGGCACGCCGACGAGGATCAGGACCAGGAGCCCGACCAGCAGGAGGATGCCGGTGATCATTCTGTCCCTCCCTCGACGCGAGCGCGATTCGCGCGCCAAGCCCGCTCGGCGAGCGACAGCAGCAGCAGCACGCCGCATGACGGGACCGCCGCGTAGAAGGTGGCCACGGGGATGTCGAGTGCGGGAGTATCCCTGGCCATCGTCGCCTGGACGAGCTGCCAGCCCGCGACGACAAAGATCACTGCCACAATCGCGATCGTCCCCTGGATGATCACGACCGCGGAACTGGCGACCCACGTCCAGCAGCGTTTGGCGGCGAGCTGCTCCAGGGCGTCCACCGCGATGTCCGACCCCATTCTGTAGGCCAGGGCCGCGCCGATGAAGGTTAACCAGACGAGCTGCAGCCGGGTCGCTTCGTCGGTCCATGTGAGTGGACTGTTGAAGCCGTAGCGCATAACAACCTGCAGCAGGACCGTGGCGAGGACGCCCATGAGGAGCACCACGCAGACGCCGGCCAGCGCCTTGCTGAACCGACCTTCGACGGCGGGAAGGTCCTCCGGGTCCAGGCTCTCGGCGGCCGCGGCCGACGGCCGCGCACCAGGGCCTTCGGCCGCGGAAGTCACTCTTGCTCCACCAGCTCGTACAGGTCGACGAAGGCGCTGCCCTGGGTCTCGCGAACGGGCTGCGTGCTCTTCCGGAACGCGTTGATGTCGGGCTCGACGACCGTCATCCCCTCGCCCTCGAGCTCCTCGCGAAGCTGCTTCTCCTGCTGCTTCACCTCGTCGCGGAACTCCTCGCTCACCTGGTCCGAGGCGTTGCGGATGCCTTCCTGCTGCCTCTCCGAGAGCGACTCCCAGGCGCTGTCCGAGATAGCCAGCGCCAGCGGCTCGATGATGTGGCCTGTCAGGTTCAGGTGGGACTGCACCTGCGCGAACCCGGAGGACTGGATCAGCGCGAGAGGGTTCTCCTGCCCATCGATGGTCCCCTGCTGTAGCGCGGTGAAGACTTCAGGAAACTCCATCGGCGTGGGGTTGGCCGCCATCGCCTCGAACCCCTCGATGAACATCGGGTTCTCCGGAACCCGGATCCGCAGGCCGCTGAGATCGTTCGGGGTGTTCAGCGCCTTGTTCGTAGTAATGTGGCGGGGGCCGCGCGGCCACAGGCCGATGACGGTAGTTTCCGTCTCCTCGTCGAGCCTCTGGCGTACGGCTTCACCGAGTTCGCCGCTGTAGGCGTCTGCGGCCTCATCGATGCTGTCGAACATGAAGGGCGTCACAAAAAACTCGCCCACGTCGCTCACCGCATTGTAGACGCCGGCGCCACCAACCCAAATGTCAGTCGTTCCCAGGGCGAGGCCCTCGAGGATGTCCCGGTCCCCGCCGGCCTGCCCCGCAGGGAAGACCTCGATCTCCACACTGCCGTCCGTTTCCTCGGCAACCGCCTCGACGAAGCGGGCCGTCGCCTCGGCCTGCGGGTCTTTCTCTGGCCAGACGTGTCCCAAGGTCAGCGAGACGTTCTCCTGCTGGCTGTCTCCCTCAGCCTTGGCGCCATCGGCATCGTCGCCCGAGTCGCCGCACCCAACGAGCGTGACGGTGAGGGCGGTGGCCGTTGCGACGCCGTAGAGGCGGCGAAGTCGCGAATTCATAGCAGTCCTTCCAGTGGATAATCAGAGTGGGGCGTGCGGGGCGCGGATTGCTACTGCGCTAACCGTGTTCACCACGACACGGAGGCCGGTGTTTTTAGAGAACACCTCCGCGTCGATTTTGCCGGTCAGCTGGGTGATCAACCGCAATACATTGTCGAGCGGCTGAGAGACACGAAAAGCGGAGTGCCACAGCTCGGACGGCGTCCAAGCAGACGTACCTCAGGCGCTGCACCGAGTCGTCGTAGGTTGGCTGGATGGCAGCAATTTTCATGCTCTGGTCCTGAACATCGTCGCTTATTCGGGGAGAGAGCCCTATCTAGGCAGGTGCACTCGGTGTATCCACACCCAGTTCTGATGCCAACACGCTCAGCGCGGCCCACGTTGTCGCGCTGAGCGATACTCCCTGTTCATCGGCCAGGTGAGCTGCGCGCCGCTCGGGTTCACCGGGAAGCAGGACAGTGTCGAGGCCCTCGGTGGGAGGTAGCGAACCGACCCAGCTCAGGAAGTTCTCCAACTCATCACCGTAACGGTCGAGCTGACTGGTGAAGTCGGCCACGAAGAAGGCATGGCCGACATTCTGTGGTCGCTCCCAGTCCTCGTACATATTGCCGATGTCGGCTCCGGAGGCAGCACCGGCGAAAACACCGCACAGCAGGTCGATCATGAGCGCCAACCCGGAGCCCTTGGGGCCCGCGAATGGCAACATGGCGCCCTTCAGCGCTTCCGCGGCGACAGTGGTCGGTCTGCCTCCGGCATCGATGCCCCAGCCCGGCGGGATCGACTCCCCCTTGCTGTCCGCGACGATGATCTTTCCACGCGCGACGGCACTGGAGGCGATGTCGAGCACGACTGGCGGCTTCCGGGGACGGGGAACGGCCACCGCGAGTGGGTTGGTACCGACCGCCGGAGTCCGTCCGCCGTGATAGGTCATGGTGACCGGCGCGTTGGACATCGCCACCGCAAAGTAGCCACGCTCGGCAGCGCCGCGGGCGTAGAAACCCATGGTGCCGCAGTGGTTGCTATTTCTCGCAGCACTGGCACCGATGCCGTACTCGTCGGCCAGCCGACAGGCCGCGTCCACCGCGGTCGTGGCCACCAGAGCGCCCATCGCGTTGCGGCCGTCCACGCTTGCACGTGCGCCGGACATCCGCACCGTAGGAACCGCCACTGGGTCGACCATGCCCTCACGAAGCCGCCTCACATAGATCGGCAGCCGGATCAGGCCGTGCGAGGAGACACCGTGCCGATCGGCGTCGACAAGGCTCTCGGCCACCAGAGCGGCGGCGCGACCGGCCACGCCGGTCGCGCGTAGCACCTGGGTGGCGAAGGAAACCAGATCGCTCTCGGGACGCCGTACGTTGCCGTTGCTCATAAGGCGGCGCGCAGCAGGTCGGTGAGTTCGCTCTCGCCCGCGATTCGGGGATTGGCCTGGGTGTTATCACTACCTAGCGCGATCTCGACTATCGGCTTGAAGTCCGCCTCGCCTACGCCCCAATCGCGTAGACGAGTGGTCAGGCCCACATCGGAGCGGAGTGTACGCACGGCGTCGGCAAGGCGATCCGCCCCGGGGGCCAGACACCGGGCTAGCTCCGCGTAGCGGCCCGGCTCGGCCCGCTCGTTGAATGTGCACATCTCGGGAAGCATGTGCGCCACAGCGACACCGTGCGGAATTTTGTGCGCGGCACCCAGTGGAACCGCCAGCGCGTGGGCAAGGCCGAGCCTGGTCGAGTTGGCCGCGAGTTCGGCGATACAACTCGCGGCCAACATGCCCATCCGTGCCTGCCGATTGGTCGGATCGTGCACCGCGTCGCGCAGGTGAGTGCCAATCAGCGTGACGGCGTGCCTCGCGTGTCCCTCGGAGATCGGGTTGTTCCACACGCTGCCGTACGACTCCACGGCATGCGCGAGCGCGTCGAAGCCGGTTGCTGCGGTGATCCCCGCAGGCAACCCAGTTGTCAGTTCGGGGTCGAGCAGCGCCAGCCTAGGTGTCACACGCATCGACGAGATGCTGACCTTGCGTTGCGAGGCCGGATCGTTAAGCACACAGAACCTGGTGACCTCGCTGCCTGTGCCCGCGGTGGTCGGCACAGCGAACACAGTCAGGGGCGCGACGTCAACCTTCTCGGGACCGACAAGATCGAGGGCCGGCCGGCCCGATATGGCCACTGCCGCAGCGGCCTTCGCCGCGTCCAGCGGACTCCCCCCGCCGAGCGCCACCACCACGTCGTGCCCGCCGTCGTGGATCATCCGCGCGGCGGCGTCCACCGAGTCGGTCGTCGGATCGGATTCGATCGCGTCGAACACCGCCACCGAGTCCCGACCGCCGGGCAGAGCGGCGAGGACGACATCGAGAACCCCGGCCGACCTGATACCCGCGTCTGTGATGACCAACGGGCTGCGCACCCCGTACCGGTCGAGTTCCGCGGGCAACCTCGCGATCACATTCGGGCCGCCGACAATCCTGGTGGGTATCTCGTAGTCGAATTCACGCAGCGAGGAACGCTCACGCAACTGGACGTTTTTGGGCTGCACTGACCTACTCACTAATCCTCCTGCACGACAAGCCGCATCTAACCGAGGCACATAAGGTCGAAAACCGAATACCTCGACGCGCGCGGTCAGAAACGGCCCGCCGCACGCTCCGTCTTGATATGCTCGACCATCAGTTCTTCGCCTCGAGTGAGATGGTGAAGCAGAGCGTCGATCGCTCGGTTCAGGTCACGTTCGGCGATCGCCCTCGTAATCATCTTGTGTTCGGCCAGATTCTCCTCGATCCGACCCTGATAGCCGGTCGACAAGAAATGGCGTCCACGATCGATCTGTCTTTCCACAATCCCGTAAAAGCCAATGATCCGATTGTTCTCAGTACACGCGACAATCTCTTTGTGAAACTCATTATCGCGCCGGAAATACCGAGAGTACTCCGCGACCTCGATCGGTTCTTCGAAGTCGTCGAAGAACCTGCCCAGAATTTGAATTTCGCGCGGCTGGGGTTCACTACCACTGAGCAGTTGGCGCAGCCCAAGGGGTTCGAGCGCCTTCCGAAGCTCGAAAAGCTCACTCAGGTCGCGCTCGTCGAATCCGGCGATCTCCCACCCCGCTCCACGGTCGCGCGGTGCGACCAGCCCGGATGCCGCGAGCCGCTGCAACGCCTCGCGCACCGGCGTCCGGCTCACCTCAAGTCGCGCGCTCAGCGTCCGGTCCGTCACGACCTCGCCCGGCTTGAGCTCACACCGGACGATTGCGTCCTCCAGTGCTTCGAACACACGGTCACTCAAGCTGACCACACGCTGAGGTTTGATCAAGGAACCTTCACGCATCGGACGAGTATGTAGGTATACCGGTATACCGTCAACCTCCTGATTGGCGTTCGGCTCACTCCAAGGACGAACGGCAACCAAGGCCGCGGGCTGATCGGCCAGGTCGCATTAGGGCCTCTGACCTCCCGTCCCAGCACGACAACTGGGTCTTCTCCCCCACCTGTCGATCACGTCGCTCGGCGGTAGCAACTATCCAGACTCCAAGGCCGGGGGACAGTTCGCCGAGCGGCGGCGTCCGCACGACATGGCCCAGCACCGGGAAGCAGTCTTGATGCCGACAGAACGCCGGGTGGCCGTTTCCGCTGGGCGAGCAGGTGAGCCGCCTCCACCAGCCTTCGGCAGGGTAACAAGTCCATAACGCTCATGGTGTACGGGATTCGGAATTTGGTATACCAACGGCGTGGAACTTGCCCCTCTCGTAACCCAGCACGTCGGAACCCAGGCCTATGAGCGCCTGAAGCAGGCGATCATCGACTGCTCCCTTGAACCCGGTGCGTTGTTGAGCGACCGCCACCTTTCAGAGCAACTCGGCGTCAGTCGCACGCCAGTGCGTGACGCGCTGCGGCAACTGGAGTCGACCGGGTTGGTAGTCCGGCGCGGCCGAGTTGGCTGGGCAGTTTCGGGTTTGGACGCAAAGGACGTCGCAGAAGTGTTCGAACTCCGGCGCCTGTTGGAGCCCGCAGGTCTATTTCGGATGGTGAAGTGGGATCGGGAGCGGCTTTCGTGGTTCGTCTCCCTGTTCGACGAGTTCACGACCCCGATGGACCCCGAACGCATTGCCCGGTATCTGAAGGTGGACGACGACTTCCACCGGACGATCGTGGCGGCGGCAGAAAATCGGCGGCTCATCCAGGCCTACGAGATCGTCTGCGTGCAACTCGATCGCTTCCGCCACTTCACGTCCTACCGCTATCACGGCCGGGTCGACCAAAGCCTCAGCGAACATCGCATGGTTTGCGAGGCACTTAGCCGCGGCGACGCCGAGGAGGCCGCGCGGTCGCTGGTCGCCCACATCTCTTCAGCGGAGGAAAAGCTCACCGCAATAGTCCAGGGCACAGTTACGGACCCGCCCCTGGCACAGGCCAACCCTAAGGAAGCCGAATGAGGACACGAATTGCCGGGGTCATCGCAGTCACGGCGCTTGCGTTGAGCGCGTGTGGGGATGCCGACGGAGGCACCGGCGCAGGTGGTGAGAAAGTCACTATCAGGCTGGCCGTCGGCGACCCGGCGCAGTCCGCTGTCGGTGTCGCGGCGGAGCACTTTGCCGACACGGTCAGTGAAAACAGTGGCGGTAACATTGAGGTGAAGGTGTTCCCGGACGGGACGCTGTTCGGCGGTGACCAGAATGCCGCCGTCAACCAGGTCCAGAATGGCTCGATTGACGCCACAATCCTCTCCACCTCGGTGTACGCGTCCTTCGAGCCTCGGATGAACGCAATCAGTGTGCCGTACCTCTTCGAGGACTTCGACCAGTACGTCGATTATCTCGAAGGAGAGCCCGGGCAAACCCTCCTGGAGTCGCTGGGCAAGCTCGACACCGAGGGACTGGCCATGATGACCAGAACCTTCCGTCAGACCACCAACTCCAAGCGGCCGATCACGCAGCCCTCCGACTTCCAGGGCCTCAAGATCCGCGTCCCGCAAAACGATCTGTGGGTGAAGACCTTTACGGCGTTCGGCGCGAATCCGACGCCGATGGACTTCAAGGAGGTATACAGCGCCCTGCAACTCGGCGCCATCGACGGACAGGAAAACCCCGTCGAGGTGCCCCTGGCCAACAAGTTCTACGAGGTCCAGGACTACCTCTCGCTGACCAACCACATCGTCGACGGATACATCCTCGCGATGAACCAGGAACTGTTCGACGGCCTCGCAGAGGAGGATCAGCAGGTTCTTCGGGAGGCTGCGCAGGAGACAGCGGACTTCAAGAGGCAGTTCGATGACGAGGAGGCTTCCAAGGCGATCGATCAGTTGGCGGCCGAGGGTATGGAGGTCAACGAACTCACTGCTAAGCAGCAGGCCGCGTTCGCTTCCGAGGCGGAGAAGCTGTACCCGCAGTTCGAGGGAATGATTGGAGCAGATTTCTTTCAGACGACGCTCGAGTTCGTTGGCCGAAGCTGATGTTCGACGATGGCCACCGCCGCGATAAGCAGGTGACCGGGCAGCGAGATGGTGGCAACAACTCACCCTCTGGCACGTCACCTCCAGACAGTGGTCCCCCTATCGAGGAGACAGGCGAGCACTACGCTCTGGGCAGCGCACGACTGCAGCCACACGGTCCACTCTGGAAGGTGGTCGACGCGCTTGTCCTGGTAGGTGTAGGCGGCATGGTCCTGACGGTCGCGTTGCAGGTCGTGTCGCGTGGGCTCGGAGCCTCGATCCCATGGACCGAGGAAGTAACGCGGATCCTCTTCATCTACGCCACCTTCATGGGTCTGGCCGCCGGCTTCCGACACGCAGAGCATGCCCGCATCGCGTTCGTCATCGGCAAGCTGCCACGCGTGGGGCAACGGCTCACCGTCCACCTCTACGTTGCCGCGACTGTCGCGTTCTTTCTCATCGTGGGGGTCAAAGGCTGGGAGCTGGTGGTACAGCAGTTCAACAGTCAGGAGCGGACACCTGCTCTCGGGCTCGGGATGTACCTCGTTACGCTGCCGATCGTCGGCTCCGCCGTGCTCGCGATCGTCGCTGTGATCCAGTCCGTTTATCGCTCGCCCAAACTTCGCGAGCGGCTCGAGCGGGGGGAGATGACGACGGTATGAGTTACACACTGATCGCGATCTTCTCAGTCCTGGCCCTGCTCGGCGTGCCCCTGGCCGTCTCGCTGGGCATCGGTGTCGCCGTGACCCTTGTGATCTTCGACCTGCCGCTATCCCTTGTCCCGCAGGCGATGTACACGTCGATGAACAGTTTCGTGCTCGTCGCTGTGCCGCTTTTCATCCTGGCGGGCAACGTCATGTCGATGGGTGGCATCGCCGACAGGATATTTGCTGCCGCGGACTCCGTGGTGGGGCGGTGGCGTGGAGGCCTCGGGCACGTCAACGTCGTGGCCAGCACGATCTTCGGTGGCATGTCCGGCTCATCCGTCGCGGACGTCGGAAGCCTAGGTGCCATCGAGATCAAAGCGATGACAGACTACAAGTATCCACGGCCCTACGCCGCAGCCATCACGATGGTCACCTCGGTGCTCTCGTCGGTCGTCCCTCCCAGCATCATTATGATCATCGCGGCCGCTACGGCCGGTGTGTCAGTGGGCGGCGCACTCGCCGGAGGCATTGGTCCGGCAGTCCTGTTCATTGCAGGATTCATGGCCGCGAATTACGTGCTGTCTGTCCGGCACGGATATGGGACGGTCTCGAAAAAGTCCAAGCGTGAAGTCGCGCGGTGCCTCCTCGTCGCCGTACCGGCGCTGGGCGCACCGGTGATCATCCTCATCAGCATCTTCAGTGGTGTGGTGACCCCTACCGAAGGGGCTGGTCTGGCCGTTGTGTACAGCCTTCTGGTGGGGTTCGTGCTTTATCGCGAGATGAAAGGGCGTGATGTACCGACGATCCTCATCCGGTCTGGCGTGACCACTGGCACGGTGCTGTTCATCGCGATGGTTGCGAGTATTGCGGCCTACATCTTCACGATCGACGGCCTGCCGGTGCGGATCAGTGATGCTGTCCTGGGAATATCGGAAAACCCCATGGTCGTCATGCTCGTCATCGGTGTTCTGCTGGTCCTGATCGGCACCGTAATGGACGTCATCGCGGCGATCCTGATCCTCGTACCCGTCCTGATGCCGACGGTCGAGCAGGTCGGCATCGATCCGCTCCACTTCGTGGTGTTCCTGGTGGCCTGCCTGTCCATGGGCCTCGTCACGCCACCGGTGGGCGTAGCCCTCTTCGCCACCTCCCATATCAGCAGACTCAGCATCGAGCGCGTCGCGTCGGCGAGCCGGTGGTTCTACGTGGTGATGATCGTTGTACTCGCCCTGCTCGCAGTCGTTCCGCAGGTCACCCTGTGGCCGGTCGAGTTCCTGACTGGACATTGACCGAACTGACCCTCGACGACTCCAAGGAAAGGCATCCCTTATGCACCTCGGTAGGCAGATTCGCCTGCGTCGCATACTCGGCAACACCGGGCGGCTTGTAGGAATCACTATGGACCACCCGATCGCCCGCGGTGTGCTTCCCGGTTTGTCTGATGTGGAGGCGGCACTCGCGGCCGTCGCCAGCGGCCGCCCCGATTCCATCACCCTGCAGAAGGGCATCGCCTCCCGGTGCTTCGCGCCATACGCCGCCGACATCGCTCTCATTCTCAAGTCGACCTCGTACTCGCCATACCACCAGAACATGGACGTCCCAACAGCTACCGTTGACGAAGCTCTGCGCCTCGGTGCGGAGGCCATCTCCGTCGGGGTGCTCGTCGGCAGCGAGCTGCAGGCGGCGCAGATCACTCATTTGGGCGCGGTGAGCCGTGAGGCGGATGCGGCCGGATTGCCCTTGGTGGCCCACATCTACCCCCGCGGGGCCGATCTGCCCGGTGAGCGGCTCTCCGCCGACAATGTCTCGTACGCCGTGCGTGTCGGTGCGGAGCTCGGTGTGGACGTGGTCAAGACCGAGTGGACCGGTAGTGCGGAAACATTCGCGCAGGTCGTCGAAGCTGGCGGCCCCGCACGAGTCGTCCTGGCCGGAGGCAACCCGGGTCGCGATATCCGCGACTACTTCCAGATGACCGCGGATGCACTCTCGGCGGGTGCGGCAGGTGCGACTTACGGACGCTTCGTCTGGGGACACGTCCGCCCAGGGCGTGTCGTTGAGGCACTGCACAAGCTGATCCACGACGGGGCATCGGTAGATGACGCGGTTGCCCACGTGGATCAGGGGCTATGAGCGCAACCATGCAGGCTGCTGTTCTGCACGCCACCGGTCACCTCCAAGTCGACATGGTTCCAACGCCGGAACCGGGCCAGGGAGAAGTAGTGCTCCATGTGGGCGCGAACACCCTTTGCGGGACCGACCTGCGAATCCTTCGCGGAGAGAAGACTCGCGGCGTCCGCTTCCCCTCCGTCCTTGGACACGAGTTCGCTGGAACCGTGGCCGCCGTCGGGGCGGACGTCCAGGGTTTCGCCGAGGGTGACAAGGCCGCGATGTGCCCCGTTATTCCGTGCAGGCGATGTGTACATTGCCTCCACGACCGCGAGAATGTCTGTGCCAACCGCCGTGCAATGGGTTACGAGTACGATGGCGGTCTCGCTGAGTACGTGCGCATTCCTGCTGAGGCCATGGCCGCCGGAAACCTGTTCCCGGCCGACGCGGACATCCCGTTGGAGCAGCTCGCTCTGGCTGAGCCCCTCGCCTGTACCGTGAACGGGCACCGCCGTTCGGGCATCCGGTTGGGGGATGTCGTACTCGTCATCGGAGCCGGGCCGATCGGCCTTCTGCATCTGCAGCTCGCCCGTCGAGCGGGCGCGTCCGCTGTCATCGTCAGCGAGCCGTCACCATCTCGGCGAGCTGTGGCCGCGAAACTCGGGGCCTCTCACGTGGTCGCTCCAATGGAGCTAGCCGCCACAGTTGAGGCGCTTACGGACAGGACTGGGGTCGACGCCAGCATTGTCTGCATCGGGATTCCGCAGTTGGTGAACGACGCCATCGCACTGACCCGCAAGGCCGGCAACGTCAACATCTTCGCTGGGCTCCCTGCGGACGGGCGTGTCGACATCCCTGCTAACGAGATTCACTACAAGGAACTCGTCGTCACCGGCACTTCCGCCATGCATCGACGCGACTACGAGCAGGCGCTGCGTCTGATCGGCAACGGTGAAGTGGACGTGGCTAGCTTAGTTACCGACAAGATGCCGCTGGCAAGCGTCGTCGAGGCGTTCGAGCTCGCGCAGTCTGGCACGGGGATCAAGGTGGCGGTCGTGCCGTGACAGTGCCGTACACCGCAAAGGTTGCTCTGCTCGGTCTCGACGTGGGGACGAGCGCGGTCAAGGCGGGCCTTTTCACACCTGACGGAGTGGCCCTGCATAGGCACAGGGCCGCCCTAAATGTCATGTCGCCGCATCCCGGACACCTCGAGCTTGACGCCGACGAGGTGTGGGACTCGGTGGCCTCCGCTGCCCGCGCGGTGTTGGCGCGCGCTGATGGTCTTTCGGTGGAGGCAATCGGAGTCGCGGCAGCGGCCCCGACCCCCCTGCTGATAGACCGCGACGGACTGGCCGTGTCTCCGATCTGCACCTTCGCCGACGCACGAGCCGCAGGTGACCTCGCGTCGTTCGTGGAACGCGTCGACGTGGAGGCGTACCAAAGATTGACAGGCAACCCGATCGCGGTGCCGACGTGTTCCGTTCTGACGGGCCTGCGACTGGCCTCGACGCTGGCCAGCGAGCCGCTCTGGTTCGGTCACCTCGCCAGCCTGGTTGTCTACCGACTTACCGGGCGCTGGGTCATGGACCCGACGAACGCCGCCTTCACCGGTGCCCTCGACATCGCCCAGCCTGACACTTGGTCGTCCGAGGCGGTGTCGTTGCTCGGAGCGCCATCTCTGAGGCTGCCGGAGCTGGTCCCGTCGGCAGAGGCCGCCGGTCGGCTGACGGACGACGCGATGCGACAGCTCGGGCTCTCCTCCTCCGCCGTCGTCGCGGCAGGCTGCGCGGACACGGCGGCGGCCGCGCTGGCCGTCGCTTGCGTGGAGAACGGTGACGCATTCGAGTCCGTAGGGACTTCCGGCGTACTCACCGTGTGTCGCGACAAGCCGCCGGTCGCCATGCACGCGATGAATCGCCCGCATGTGGTCCCCGGCCGCTGGCTGTCGCACGCCGCGATGTCCTCCAGCGGCGCGGCCGTGTCGTGGCTCCGCGAACGGGTGCTGCCCGACACGCCCAACGCTCGCAGCCTCGCAGACATCAACGAGCTCGCCGAGTCCGCGCCCCCAGGCTGCGGCGGAGTGGTATTCCTGCCGTACTTGGCAGGTGAACGTAGCCCCGTCTGGGATTCAACCGCCCGTGGGGCGTGGGTTGGGATGTCCCTGGAAACGACCGCGTCACATCTCACCCGGTCGGTTTTCGAAGGCGCTGCCTATGGTCTGCGCCAGCTTCTCGATCTCGAGACCGGGCTGACCGGAGAAGCGGTGACGGAACTCCTGTCGGTGGGTGGTGGCACGAATAGTGCCTTCTGGTCCTCGATCAAAGCCGACGTCACCGGCCGGGTCATCCATCGGGCAGCGAACGGGGACGTCGCAGCGCGCGGTGCCGCCCTGCTCGCCGCGTGTGCGCTCGGTCTGCATAACGGCCCCTTGGCCGCCGCACGGTCTGCGGCGGGGATACCGACTTCCCGGGTTGACCCGTCGACGGTCACGAGCATCCGTGAGACGTATGACGTGATGTATGGCGTCTACATACGACTCTACCCGGCCCTTAAGCCCCTCTTCGCTTCCTTGAAGAACGCTGACCGGCATGAGATGGGCCCCGATGCGGTCCACCAGCCGACTGACACACCGATCACCAACCTCGAAGGAGACTGCTGTGTGGAATCCCCCTAGCTCCCCGTGGCGCAGCTACATCGCTGGCGAGTGGACCGCCACCGCAGACGCGCGCCAGTACGAGATCACCGACCCGGGACGCAACAGCGAGACAGTCTCTCGATACCTGTTGGCCACAACAGCAGAAGCCGAGCGAGCTGCCGAAGCGGCCCGCGACGCGCTGACAGTGTGGACAGCGACGACGGCGAGTGAGCGCAGCGACTTGGTCTACGGGCTGGTCGAACTGTGGCACGACCACGCCGAGGACATCGCGCAGATCGTGTCCCTGGAGATGGGCAAGCCACTCTCGGAGTCGCGCAGCGAGGCCCAGCGAGCTGTCTCCGAGATGCGCTTCTGGGCAGGGGAGGCACTTCGTCTCGGCGACCGCACCTTCCCGAGCACTCGCCGGAATACCGATGTGTATACCGTCCGGGAGCCCATCGGTCCGGTCGCGGCCATCACACCGTGGAACTTCCCGATCCTCAGTCCACTGCGCAAGGTCGTTCCTGCCCTGGTCTGCGGGTGCCCCGTGGTCCTGAAGCCCGCGCTGCAGGCTCCGGGCGCGTCGCTGTACGTCGCCGGCATGCTCCACGAACTCGGCGTACCGGCCGGTGTGTTCAACCTGCTCATCGGTGGCGGCGCCGACGTCGGCGCCGCCCTGACCGCTCACTCCGCGATCCAGGGCATCACGTTCACCGGCTCCACCGACGTCGGTCTGCAGATCGCCGGCAACGCAGCCAGTCGCAACGTCAAGCTGCAGCTGGAGATGGGCGGCAAGAACGCAGCCGTGGTCTCGTCCTACGCCGATATTCCACATGCTGCCGCAGAGATCTCCGCAGCGGCGTTCGCCGTTGCCGGTCAGCGATGCACGGCGATCAGCCGGGTGATCGTCACGCCCGAAGTGCGGGAGGAGCTTGAGCAGGCGCTCGTGGAGCGGGCCGAGGCGCTGCGTGTCGGCCACGGCAGTGACGAAGGCACCATGATGGGCCCGATCGTCAGCAAGGACCAGTTCGAGAAGGTGCACGGTTCAGTACAGGCTGGCGTCCGGGAGGGGGCCAGGGTGCTGACCGGTGGCGACCCACTAAGCGGCGACGCCTACAGCAACGGCTACTACTACCCCGCGACCATCGTCACCGACGTGCCGCGCAAGAGCACACTCGCCTGCGAAGAGGTCTTCGGGCCGGTGCTGTCCATCATCTCTGTGCAGGATTTCGAGGAGGCGATCGACGTGGCAAACGAGACCCGCTACGGGCTGGCCGCTTCGGTGTTCACCGACGACATGAACCTGTCGCACTCGTTTGTGACCCGAAGCCAGAGCGGGATGGTCCACGTGAACCACGGCACCACATCCGAGGGCCAGGTGCCCTTCGGCGGCGTCAAGCAGTCTGGTCAGGGCGCGTACGGGATTGGCGACACCTCGAAGGACTTCTTCACCAACCTCAAGGCTGTTTACCACGCCTACCGTCCCTGACCCAGTCGGCTCGGAACTCACCAGCCACAGACCCGCGAAAGGAATGCACATGAGCCATCACGGCCACTTCATCTTTGAGTTGCCCACCCGAATTGAGTTCGGGTCGGGCTCGCTGGCCAATGTGGCCCAGCGGGTCATCGAGCTCGGAGGAAACCGAGTGCTGATCGTCACCGACGAGGTGCTCGCAGCCATCGGCATCGTCGACCGAGTCACCACCGTCTTAGACGAGGCAAAGATCGAGCATGTCATGTTCACCGACGTCGAACCCGAGCCAGAAGCCGCGGGTGTCCATGCCGGCGCCGACCTGCTCATGAGTTCAGAATGCGACCTGGTGATCGCGATTGGAGGTGGCAGCGTTCTGGACACGGGTAAGTCCATCTCGCTGATGAGCCGCAATCCCGGCCACATTCGAGAGTACGCCGGGCTCGGCGTACCGGCGAGCAGCGGCGTGCCGGTGATCGCCATTCCGACAACCGCAGGAACAGGTAGCGAGGCGGCGATCTGGGCTGTCATTTCCGAGAAGGCCCAGCAGACCAAGTACGGCGTAGGCGGTCCCCACATGACCGCGGACTTGGCGCTGTGCGACCCGGACCTGTCGGTCTCGCTGCCACCGCGGCTGACTGCGGTCGCTGGAATGGACGCATTGGCCCATGCGCTCGAGTCCTACGTCAACAAGGCCACCCAGCCGATCTCGGAGGCCCTGTCCGAAAAGTCGATGGAACTGGTGGCCCGGTCTCTGCGCGAGGCCGTCTGGGGTGCTGACACACTCGCCGCCCGATCGGACATGCTGCTCGCATCTACGATGGCTGCGGCGGCCTTCAACCCAACTAGGCTCGGACTCGCTCATGCACTCGCCATGCCACTTGGAGCCAAGGCGAAGATCCCTCACGGCGACGTGATCTCGATCTTGCTCCCAGAGGTCATGCGGTTCAACGTCGTCGGTAACCCGTCGAAGTTCGCCAAGATCGCCGAGATATTCGGGGAGCGAACCTCGGCAATGTCGCAACGAAGGGCTGCAGACGCCGGAGTTGGTGCAGTTGACCAACTCGTGACGGATATCGCGGCACCCAGGCATCTTGGCGAGTACGGGGTCGCCCCCGAACACCTCCAAGCCCTAGCTGAAGAGGCCATGACCTCCGGCAACATCGCCGTCAACCCACGTGCCGCCACCGCTGCAGACCTCGTCGGCATCATGCGCCGTTGCCTCTAAGCCCGCTTTTCGCAGCCCTTTAGCACCACGAGAAGAGGCAATATGAACGTCACCGTTCATCCCGATGAGCTGCGCCGCTACGGCTCGGCCATCCTATCGGCCGCCGGGCTCCCCGAGCCCGACGCCGACGTCGTCGCCGGGTCGCTCGTCGACGCGAACCTCCGAGGAACCGACTCTCACGGTGTCAGCCGCATCCCCATCTACGTAGAGCGAATACGACGCGGAATCGTGGAGCCACATCCCCAGATCCGCGTGATCAGCGAGTCCGGCGGTGCGCTCATCGTGGACGGCGGGAACGGCATGGGAGCCGTGGTCACGTCCAAGGCCATGGAGATTGCGCTCGATCGGCTGGGAAAACAAAGAAGCATCTCAGTCGCGATCCGCAACAGCAACCACTACGCATCAGGCTCCTACTACGCCAAACCAGCCCTTGCGCGAGGTGCCGCCACCTTCCTCTACTCCAACGCTCCCGCAACGATGTCGCCGTGGGGCGGGAGCCGCCGCTTTCTCGGCACCAACCCCTATACATTCGCCATCCCGGCCGGTCGCTACGGGCCCCTGGTACTCGATATGGCCACCAGTGTCGTGGCCAGAGGCAAGATCATTCAAGCGGCCCAACGTGGTGAATCGATCCCCGCTGGGTGGGCGGTGGACGCGGAAGGCCGTCCTACCACGGACCCGCAGGCCGCGCTTGCAGGTAGCGTCATTCCATTCGGCGGGCCGAAGGGTTATGGGATCGCCATGATGGTGGAAGTCATGGCGGGAGTGCTGACCGGCGCGAACATCGGCCCCGATGTGGGAGACCTGTACGAGAACCTGCAGCAGCCACAAAACGTGGGCGCGTTCCTCCAGGTTCTCGACATCTCTGCCTTCCTCCCCCACGAGCAGTTCGTGGCCCGCGTCGAGGAGTTCATCGAGGCGCTCAAGGCGACGGGCACAGGGAGCAGCGAGGTGCTCTTTCCGGGTGAGCTCGAGGCTCGCAACGTTGAGGCTCGACGCGCCAGGGGAATCACCATCTCGCCCGATGTTGTAGCAGCGCTCGCACAGGTGGCACCGTCCGGACTGCCGACTCCTACTGGCATGGAAAATTCCGATAAATCTGAAGAGGTGTCCTGACATGAACCAGGTGCGGTTGCACACCCCCAGCAAACCTCTCGACCGTGATGTCGCCGACCGGTTCAGCCGGGTGACGGTCTCGTCCATCTCCGACAGCCTTGAACGGATGGCGGGCGCGGTCGGAGTCAATGTTGTCGGGAACTCGTTGTCTGCCTTAAATGGCAGAGCGATGGTCGGCTCCGCTATGACGGTCCGGACCCGCCCCGGCGACAACCTGGTCGTCCACAAAGCACTCGACTTGGCTGATCCGGGCGATGTCCTCGTCATCGACGCACGGGGCGAGCTGGTGAACGCCATCCTCGGCGAGTTGATGGCGGAGTACGCGGCCACCCGAGGCATCGCTGGACTCGTCGTCGACGGTGCGGTACGGGACCGAGAGTCGATCTCGAGCGGTCAGCTTCCCGTCTTCTCAAAGGGCTTCTCACACCTAGGCCCGTACAAGTCCGGCCCGGGGGAGATCCACGGCACGGTGACGATCGGAGGCGTCACCGTTCAAGACGGGGACATTATCGTCGGCGATGCCGATGGGGTCGTAGTCGTTCCCCGTGCGCGTGCTCTCGAGGCATTAAACGCGGCCGAGCGCGTCGTCGAGAGTGAGGCGCACCAACAGCAGGCCATTAGATCCGGTAGCTGGGACCGAAGCTGGATTGACGCAGTAGCGCAGGTGGTTTACATCGGGGAAGAAACATGACCGGGCACGTGTACGTAAGTCGGCGGCTGTCAGCGGCCCCCATGACGGCGCTTGAGTCCCTCGGGGTTCCCATTGTGGTACATCCCGACCCGGACTGGCCACCGTCGCGTGGGGAGCTGCTGGATGCTGTCCGTGGCGCGAGCGCCCTGGTAACGCTTCTGACAGAGCGTGTGGACACCGAACTGCTCAAGGCCACGGGCAATGCTCTGCAAATCGTAGCCAACTGTGCCGTCGGCTACGACAACGTCGACGTCAACGCGGCGAGCTCGCGCGGGGTGGTGGTGACGAACACTCCGGGTGTGCTCGACGAGGCCACAGCGGACTGCGCCTTTGGCCTTATCCTCGCCATGGCTCGTCGTCTCGTAGAGGCGGACCGGTTCATGCGGACGGGGAAGGAATGGATCTGGGCTCCGCAGTCGTTCGTCGGCATCGACGTGAGCGCCGGCGCGACACTGGGTATCGTCGGTCTCGGGCGCATCGGGATGGCGGTCGCCCGCCGCGCGCACGCGTTCAACATGCGCATCCTCGCCACAGGCAGCCGTGCAGACAACCGGGAGGCGGCTGCCTTCGGCGTCCAGGCGGTCGAGATCGGCACGCTGCTCCGCGAGAGCGACATCGTGAGTCTTCACTGTCCGCTGACGTCGGACACTCGGCACCTCATCGGTGCGCCCGAACTGGACATCATGAAGGCGAGCAGCATCCTGGTCAACACCGCTCGCGGGCCGATTGTGGATGAGGAGGCGCTCGTTGAGGCGCTCGAAAGCCGGATTATCGCCGGCGCCGCTCTCGACGTCTACGAGCAGGAGCCGAGGCCACATCCTCGCCTTGTCAAGCTCGAGAACGTCGTTCTCCTTCCGCACATAGCAAGTGCCGGTGAGGCGACGCGAAATGCAATGTGTCAACTCGCCGTCGACAACGTCCGCGCGGTGCTGAACGGGGAGCGGCCGCCGACACCTGTCGCCGGGTGAACACGATCTCCAACTCCTGCGGAGCCCCGTGTCTGCGTCGTAGACGAAAGTCAACCGTCACAGGATGATCGACGCAGTTGCAACGACCACCCTTCTCCTGCCGAACTCCACGCAACTGCCGGTCACCTTCGACCAGATGAGGCCATCCCCCATAAGACTCGGAGGGGATGCCTCCTGCCGGGGTTGCCTAGTTGTTGCGGGTCGAGAGGTTGTTGACGCGGGGTGACCCGGGGTGTGGGGGACGGGCCTTTCGGCGGCAGGATGAGAACTGCGAAGACACTCGTCCGACCGATGGAACGACGCTTTCTGTTCCACCGTAATGCCCCGTTGTCCATCGAAGCTCGTCGCCGTCTCGTCGCACATTGTGAGCACCAACCGATCGCTCACGTCGCGGCGGAAATGGGATTCCGCGGCAGTGCGCGTCGAAGTGGGTGAACCGGTACCGCCAGTTCGGGGAGCTCGGCCTCCTCGACCGTTCGTCGACATCGAGGGCACCGAGATCAGTCGCCGAACGCTAACCCGCCACCTGGGCCACCTTGGGGCTGAACCGGCGCCGGTTCATCGACCCGACCGGCTCCAGCAACCACACACCACGCCGGATCATGGCCCGCCGACCGGGCCATGATGTCATCGTCGATGTCAAGAAAGCCGGCCGTATCCCCGATGGCGGTGGGTGGCGGGTCCACGGCGCGGCAGCGCGACCGCAAACGCCGTGAAGCGCCGCAAAACCGCTGGCGCTCGGGCCGGATACGTCTACCTCCACTCCGCGATCGACGCGTACTCCCATCTGGATCGCGACCGTGAGTGGCAGCTCGCCACGATCGGACAACACGTGAATCTTCGATCCGGGTTTACCCCGATCGACCGGACTCGGCCCGGTCAGAGATCCCCTTTTTTCGCGCGAACGTTAGCTCCGTCCACGATCTCGCGACTCTAGTCGAGCAATCCTTGGCTGCCGAGTTCGTCGAGGAGCTCGCGCCAGAGCCCGGCTTCGATCCACTGAGCGAAGCATCGGTGCGCGGTCTGGAACGGCACCCGAACGAGGGTGGTAGCTTCCGCCATGGAAACCCGCTGGTCAGCACAATACACGATCGCCGTGAACACCTGCAGCGCAATGACGCGGTCCCGCCACCTTACGGGCTCGCCGAGAACGCAGGGATCAACGGCTCCACCAGTTCCCACAACCCATCAGCGGCCGACCGGAGTGACAAACGATCAACAACGATCAAGATCATGACGCATCAGACGCGGACCACCACATAAGACACGCTCTAAGTGCGACGTCCACGCGACAAAGGAGAAGAAAAGTTGTCCGGTTCATTTCGTCCTAACTTTACAGCCCCACTGAATACTCAGGTGAAACCATCCAAGTGACAGTTGGAGCGAGTTCTCTTCGCACTGGCAGGCACCATGAATCTGGTCGGTTTGATTCTTTACATATTCGCGAGTGAATGGTTTTTAATTATTGTAGCACTAGTCGGAATTAACCAAGTCGTATTTGCCACTACCGGGTTTTGTCCGGCCTCTTTAGTCCTTCGTCGCGCTGGCTTAAAAGGCGCTTGCAAATGATGGGTGGACCGTGAATCCTACACTCGCAAGCGGAACCTACCCTGAAAACTGACGACCTACAAGTTGCTCATATATTAGCAGTAGTAACCCGTGGTCCTCAAGAGCCTTCAAGTGAAGGTATTTTCGCCATCGCAGCGAAGCCCAAGATCACACTGAGACTGATGGTAGTACTTGGAAGAACGCGATTCTTTACAATCACGAACAAACTTGGCTGGTGCACTACATTTGACTTGCCCGTTTCTGGCCTCGTTGTACCGCAACGCCATCGCCATGATCGCGCCGAATGGAGCGTGCCGCACAAGATGGTGGCGAAGTGAAATTGATTTTGAGAAAGGCCGCACTGCCCGGGTCAGGGATACGACCTCACGTCGACTTCACGTGACACGGCGATGCTCAAGCCGGAAATCCGATACGCCTCCAGAGGAGGCGCAAATTTAGCGACGGTGGCAGGTGCTGGATGACTCGCGGGGATTTTCTTAGGCAGGCCGGATGGTACCTGTCCATCGGCGCGGTTACGACTCTTGTTCAGGGGCTACTGTTCGTTGTTCTTCGCACACCATGCGATGCGTCCTGTAGCAATTTAGTCGCAACCGGGTTGACCACTGTGGCGAATACTGAATTCCACCGTCTAGTCACGTTCGCTGGAGCACCGAACAGAAAGCTGCGCAGGTATTTACAAACTCTGGTTTCCGCAGTGTTCTACATACTACATGGATCCGTAGCACTCGCCGTATTGGACACCGTGAAAGGTTCCTACGGTATTGTTACCGAAGCGCTGGTGGTCGTCTTGGCCAGTGCACTGGGGGGAACCATACGCTTCATCGTGTTGCGGCAATGGGTATTCCGTTCCAAGCAGGACGGACACACATAGACTCAAGGCATGCGCGCATCTCACGCTTTCCGACCCATTCGTCCATCTTGGATTCAGTGCGAGCGCTTCAGCTGCCCGCTGATGAAGAAAATGAGCTCTGCTGTGGTTGGGCTTGGTCAGTGCACCGCTCGGCCATGCTCGTCCCAAGCCGTCCTGCATGATCAGCGCAAACTGAATGTCAGGCTCCGTCGACGCAGACGCTGACAGCGTGTCGCGGAGTCTCGAACATGTGACGAACGTGTTCACCGGGGGCTCGCCGAACGCAATCGCTCGAAAGCGGCCTCACGACCACCCGCTATCTCCTTGACGCTCGGAGTTCTTCCCACGGAAGGACCCCGAAGGCAGCAACTCGTACAGTTCGAGGGCCCTGCCCCACAGCGAGCCGGGCACCTCGGTGTGGGGCCCGGCTCCCTGCGACCGCAGCGATCAACGGCGGCCGAACACCTTCCACCACTTCCGCTCGGAACCGTCCTGCCCAGGTTGACACTGACACCGCCGCGACACGGGCACGCCGGCGAGCACCTGCTCGACATGGCGCCCACACCCGGTGTAGGTGGCCTTCCCGCAGGTCGAACACACAGCACGCTGACACATCGTTGAACCTCCTATGGCGACTACGTTCCATAATACCCCCCCCCGGGTATCTTTCATTCAAAAACGGGGGGCGTTATCGTCTCTACCCCGGCCACTGTCGCTCGTTATCCCGCCGACGACGTGTGCTCGAAGGAAGGTTCAGAAGCCGCGCGAGGTGCGTGTGGGCGAGTCAGCTGCCAGCGGCCGTGCGGGGGGTGGAGTTGGGTGTGGGTGCGGCCCGGTGGCGAGGTAACGTCGGACAGCGAGGATGGCCGCGAGAGCGATCTCCGTCAAGTCGCCGCCAGTACATCAGCTGCGCGCCCGTGTGCAGGTCGGCCGCACTGCAGGTGGTGCCGCGGCGGGGTGACGTACCCGCATACAACACGAAGCCGGCGACCAGCCCGAGCAATTCGGCGGTATGCCACAGACCGCTCGAGAGCAACCCGATGGGACGCGTGGAGCGGTCGTAGAAGTGATGCCAGGCCAGGATCTGGTGAAAGACGATCTCACCGAGCGCGGCCATCACCGCCACACACCCAACAGTGCACACACCGCCAGAGGCCACCGCGCCGCGGGCACCCCATGATGCAACGCGCACTATGGCAAGGTTTGCTCTCCGGCGCGGCCGGGGTCACAGTCATGACGCCCGGTGAAAAGCTGGAACAAAGCCTGACGAACCGGCCGAACTTCCACGTCCCCGCGCGAGTGCTGCAGCGGTTGATCGGCATGAGAGAACACCCCGGGCGACAGCCACTGCCAGTGAACTGGGCGATGCACTTCGGCCAGGACGTCGCGCTCGGCGTCCTGCGCTCGGTGATGGCCCACGCCGGACTGCGCGGCCCGTGGTCTTCGACGAAGTTCACCGTGATCCTGCTGACCAACGACCAGATCCTGGAAAACGCCACCGGTGCCGTCGCCGACGCCCTCGCCGCGCGCATCGGTCCCGGGCCCGGGCAACGACATGCCGCGATCCTGCCCGGCCGACACTCCGACGTCGGATCACCGCCCCGCGCGGGCACCTGCAGCCGCTAGGCAGAGCGCGATAAGCCAAGGCGCCGCTCTCACTCGGGTTCTACGTCCACCAGTTGCGTTCACCTCGGCTGCCACTGGACGCTTTCGGCCGGTCATCGACGGATCGACCCAACGTGTCTGATCACGAGTTCGGCCTGCTGTCCCTGCCCCGAACTGTTGACCAATAAGTGCAGGTCGCTGGATTCTCGTACGGGTTAGCCCGGTGGCTGCGGTACGCCTGCCTTACAGGCCTCGTTCCGGCGCAGCCTCGGCCGAGCTGATCCCCGCCCACGATCGACAGTACGAATCGCAATCCCGTCCACCAGGCCGCCGCCGGTCGCCTCAGCCCGAGGCTGCACCGACGCCGTCGGGAAGCGGACTCTCCCCACTGCCGATACCGCACGGGGTATACTGGTGCCAGTTCGGGATTACTTAAGGAGGGTTCGTATGACTGGGGACGAAGAAACCATCGCGCAGGTACTCAATCGGCTCCGCCGCGCGCAAGGGCAACTCGCGGGCGTGATTGCCATGATCGAAGCTGGCCGAGGCTGCAAAGACGTCGTCACTCAACTCGCCGCCGTCTCGCGCGCCCTCGACCGTGCCGGATTCAAGATCGTAGCCACAGGCATGCGCCAATGCCTCGCCGGCAACGACGACAACAACCAGGAACCCCTGACCGAAGCCGAACTCGAGAAGCTGTTCCTCGCCCTCGCCTAACCCTGACATGCCTATGTACACGAGCTTCGGAGTAACCCGTTCGGAAGCCGTCAAAGCAGCTCAGCGCGCAGCGGAGCGAACATTTCAACCAGCGCCCTGACCGATCCGGATCAGCTGGCAGTGCTCTGCACGAGAAGGAGTGAAGGACTGATGCCGGTACCGTGTATCCACGGTTAGCAGTGACGACCGCAGTGGCCGTGGTTGTGGCCCTGTCGGCGTGCCGTGGCGAGCGCGGCAACAGCAGCGGTGATACGAGCGATGCCCGCGCCGCCGCCCCAGCCGGAACTGGTGACCTCGACCGAGTCACCGTCGCCGGCCACCGGAAGCTCTCGACACAGTCCCCTGCCCTGTAAAGGATTAAGCGTCCCGAGCTGCGGCGACCCGAATGTCGGTGCACCCACTGGCGGTTCCGAGTTCGAGCACAGCCGGGTCGTCGACGGCGACGGCGACGACCCAGATGCCCGCGCGATGGCGCTGTCGATGACGGCAGTGGTGGACCAGCGGTAGCCGGGTCCGCGGGCGAGGGCGCCGGCGACCAGGACGCGACCGTAGCCACGGCGCCGATGCTCCGGGTCGACGCGGACGTGCTCGATAACCCCCACGCGGGAATCGTGCGGGTTCGCGGATCCATGTGCCTCTGGGGTGATGAACTCGGTGGCCGATCGTGTCGTTTGCCCAGTTCAGAGTCAGCTGGCGATGGGGAGTTCGGCGACGCGCCATTCGAGCATGCCGTCGGTGAGGCGCTGGGCTCTGCGGCCGTGTTGGGTGAGGAGTCGGACTGCGTGGTGTGCGAGGACGCAGTAGGCGCCGCGGCAGTAGGCGACGATGTCCTGGTCTTTGGGGAGGTCGTCGAGTCGGGCGGGGAGTTCGTCGAGGGGGATGCCGAGGGCTCCGGGGATGTGTCCTGCGGCGTATTCCTCGGGTGGGCGTACGTCGATGACCAGGACCTCGCCTGCTTCGGCGCGGCGCAGGAGTTCCTCGCGGGTGACCTGGTCGACGTCGGGGCCGTGGTAGGCGGCGCGCGCGGTTTCCGCTTCGGGTAGTCGCTGGTGGGCGACGGTGCGGATGAGGTGGAAGAGCGCGGTGACGTTGTCGTCGGCGAGCTGGTAGTAGATCTTGGTGCCGGCGCGGCGGGTGCTGACGAGGTTCGCGTGTTTGAGTTTCTGCAGATGTGACGAGGCCAGGCTGATCGACACGTTGGTTGCCGAGGCGAGTGCGTCCACGGAGCGTTCGGCTTGGACGAGCAGATTGAGTAGTTCCAAGCGCTTGCCGCTGGCGAGTGCGTGACCGATGCGAGCGAACTCGTGGAACAGC
Organism: Amycolatopsis marina; assembly: GCF_900111885.1. Taxonomy (GTDB): domain Bacteria; phylum Actinomycetota; class Actinomycetes; order Mycobacteriales; family Pseudonocardiaceae; genus Amycolatopsis; species Amycolatopsis marina. The sequence goes on along the minus strand of NZ_FOKG01000017.1, from coordinate 97,182 downwards.
GCTGTTTTGGCTTCTCGTTCACCCATAGTTCTCCAATCTTCGTTTGAGCGTAGAACAGGTGCGTGTTGCGGGTCCAGTGGTCCCTGACCGGGCTGGCCTGGCGAACTCAGCCCTTGTCACTGCTGGGCTGGGGTCAGGGGGAGCGCACTGAAGGGTGGGGCGATCAGCTGCTGACGGGCAGGCCGGCTAGTCGCCACTCGAGCATTCCGTCGGTCAGGCGGTGGGCGCGTCGGCCGTGCGCGCTGAGCTCGCGCACGGCGTCGTGGGCGAGTACGCAGTAGGTGCCGCGGCAGTAGGCGACGATCTCCTGTTCGGCGGGGAGTTCGGCGAGATGGTCGGCGAGGTCGTCCACCGGGACGGACAGCGCGCCGGGGATATGTCCGGCGGCATACTCCTCGCTGGGGCGCACGTCGAGCACGATGATCTCCTCGGTGTGGACGCGGCGCAGCAGTTCCTCGCGGCTGAGTTCTTCGGTGTCAAGGCCGAGATAGGCGGCACGGGCGGCCTCGACGTCGGGCAGATGTTCGCGGGCGACCGCCCGGGTCAGCGCGTAGAGCTGCGCGACATCGACGCCGGCGAGCCGGTAGTAGATCTTGGTGCCCTCGCGTCGGGTGGTAACCAGGTTGGCCCGCTTGAGGGTCTGCAGGTGCGCCGACGTCGTGGTCAGCTTCAGCCCCGCAGCTCGTGCCAGGGAGTCCACGGTGCGTTCGCCCTGGGCGAGCAGATCCAGCAATTCCAAACGTGTGCCACTGCCCAGAGCCCTGCCCACGCGAGCGAACTGGTCGAACAACACCGTCTTCGATTCATGATCACCCATGGTTCTCCAATCCTCGTTTGAATAGTGTATAACAAGGGTGGTGGGGCAGGTAACCCGGAGGAATGTGTAGTGAGGAGGCATCGTCCGATGACTGGAATTGATCTTGTTCCCCTTGTCGACGAGGGGCTGGGGAACTCCGCCTATCTGGTGGACCTGGGCGACGGGCGGGCCCTGGTGGTGGATGTCAGCCTGGACCTGCGGGGGGCATGGCGGGCTGCGCGGCGGCGTGGCCTGACCGTGGCGTTCGCTGCCGACACGCATCTGCACGCCGATTTCGTCTCCGGGGCCCGGCACCTCGCCGCGACCGAAGGCACCCAGATCTTGGCGTCCGCGGCCGGGCATCGCGAGTTCACGCACACCGGGTTGCGCGACGGGGACGAGGTGGATCTCGGTGGGCTGCGGCTGCGCGCGCTGGCCACCCCGGGCCACACCCACGAACACCTGTCGTTCCTGCTGCTGGACGGGGATGCGCCCGCCGGGGTGTTCACCGGCGGGTCGCTGCTCGTGGGATCCGCCGCGCGCACCGACCTGGTCTCGGCCGAGCAGACCGAGGACCTGGCCCGGCAGCAGTACGCCTCGTTGCAGCGGCTGGCCACGCTGCCCGACGAGGTCGGGGTGTGGCCCACCCACGGCGCGGGCTCGTTCTGCTCTGCGCCACCCGGCACCGAGCGCACCAGCACCATCGGGCGGGAGAAGGCCGGCAACCCGCTGCTGCGCGCGAAGAACGAGGACGGCTTCGTTGCCGATCTCCTGGGGTCGCTGGGCAGCTTCCCGCCCTACTTCCTGCGCCTGATCGAGGTCAACCGCCGCGGCTCGGTGGTGCTCGACACCGATCCCGCCCTGCCGCCGCTGGACGTGGGCGCCGTGCAATCGTTGTTGACCGATGGCGCCCAACTGGTCGACACGCGATCGGTGCCCGAGTTCGCTGCCGGCCACGTCCCCGGCGCGCTGTCCATTCCGTTTCGGCCGGTGTTCGCGTCCTGGCTGGGCTGGCTCGCCCCCCACGACCGGCCGTTGGTCATCGTGCGCGGTGCTGATCAGGATCCGGCGGAGATCGCCTGGCAAGCCACCAAGATCGGCTACACCAACCTTGCCGGCGAACTGACGGGCGGAGTCGACGCCTGGACCGCCGCCGGGCATTCCGCGACCAGTACTCGGCTCGTGCGGGCCGGCCAGCTCGGTCGTGAGCGGATCCTGGATATTCGTCAGACTGCGGAGTTCGCGGCCGGACACCTTCCTGGGGCCACGCATATAGAACTGGGTGAGCTAGCGGAACGCGCCGGGGATCTGTCGCGGGAGCCGACGGTGGTGATGTGCGGGCACGGCGAGCGGGCCATGGGCGCGGCCAGCCTGCTCGAACAGGCTGGTCACCGGGATCTCGCTGTGCTCGACGGCGGGCCGCAGGACTGGGTCACGGTCAGCGGCCGTTCGTTGGAGTCCAGGACGTGACCACGGCGAAACCGCTCCGGCTTGGGTTGCGGGCCAACCTGGCCCAGTTCAGCCTGCTGGTCGCCGTCAACGCGCTCGTCGGTGGCATGGTGGGCCAGGAGCAGACGGTGCTGCCGCTGCTGGCCGAACGGGAATTCCACCTGGTCGGCTACACCTTCCTGCTGACCTACGTGTTCGCCTTCGGCGTGACGAAAGCCGCGACCAACTACTTCGCCGGCACGTGGTCGGATCGGTTCGGCCGCAAACCGGTGCTGATCGCCGGGTGGTTGATCGCGCTACCCGTGCCGCTGATGCTGATCTGGGCACCGAACTGGGGCTGGGTTATCGCGGCCAACGTCCTGCTCGGCGTCAACCAGGGCCTGACCTGGTCCACCACAGTCATCATGAAGATCGACCTCGTCGGGCCACGGCAACGCGGCACGGCCATGGGTTTCAACGAGGCCGCGGGCTACGGCGCGGTTGCCGTCACCGCCGCGCTCGCCGGATATCTCGCCGCCCGCTACGGGTTACGGCCCGCGCCATTCCTTCTCGGGCTCTCCTACGCCGCACTCGGACTCGGTGTGTCCGTGTTCTTCGTGCGCGAGACCCGCGAGCACGCCCGGCTGGAAGCCGCCAGCCACGCCACCTCGACCGTCAGCGGCCGTGCTCATACGCACGCCGAGTTGAGCAACCGGCAGGTGTTCGCCCGGACCAGCGTGAGCGAGCCCGCACTGTCCTCGGCCAGCCAGGCCGGCCTGGTCAACAACCTCAACTTCGGGCTGTCCTGGGGACTGTTTCCGCTCCTGTTCGCCACCACCGGCATGTCGGTGGGTCACGTCGGTGTCCTCGTCGCGCTCTACCCGGCCGTGTGGGGCGCCGGGCAACTCGTCACCGGCGCCCTGTCCGACCGATGGGGCCGCAAACACCTCATCACCGCCGGCATGCTCACCCAGGCCGGCGCGCTCGCCCTCCTCGCGAGCGTGGACACCTTCACCTGGTGGACGATCGCCACCATGCTGCTCGGCGTGGGGACCGCGATGGTCTATCCCACCCTGCTCGCCACGATCGGCGATGTCGCCCACCCCTCCTGGCGCGCCCGCGCGGTGGGCGTCTATCGGCTCTGGCGCGACAGCGGCTACGCCGTCGGTGCGCTCGTCGGTGGCATCGTGGCCGACGTCTGGGGTCTGCGCTCCGCCATCTGGGCCGCCGCCGCCATCAGCGTCGCCTCCGGCCTTGTCGTCGCGTACCGCATGTACGAAACCCATCCCGCAACCGCCAGACAGCAGACCCGCGAGGAGAGCACATCGTGACCACACCCATAGGGTTGCGGGAAGGTCCCGTTTATCTCGGCTACAACGCCACCACACCGGTGGACCCGAGGGGCGCGGAGACCTTCCTGCCCCACCTCACCGAACACTTCGGCAACCCGTCGAGCAGCCACCTGCTGCTACTCGACCACATCGGCAGCCACCACAGTCCGATCCACTTTAGACAGCTATTACAGGAGAAACTGACCGTCCGCAAACTCGGCGACTACCAGACCCGCCGACCGCTGCCACCTGTACAGAGATGCGGGTTCGTCATCCACCACCAGCATCGACTCAAAGCAGGCACCGGAATACCCTCCCTGGTGACCAACGGTCACCCCAGATGAGGTGGCCAGACAATCGAGGGAAGCTCACCCAGTTCATGCCGAGTGATGGACCCCGATGAGCACAGCAGCGCGAACGGAGACATAACCGAGCCCACATCGCTCATTCGCGTAAGCAAAGATGACCTTGAAGTCATAAAAACCGCACGTAGAAGCCTTGCATCCGGATGCCCCGTTCAAGATCACCGCGATCTGACCAACGGGCTTTTAATCCTTGGGCCTAGCCTGGGGAGGCTGTCGCCGACACTGCCGTTTCCGAACGCGGTGAAGGTGCTTCACTGGCCGGGTCGAACCGAGCGGAAGTCGTCCCGTACGTGAACGACGGCCGTCGTATCGGCTGACGCAAAGGTGCGATCGGCCGCGAGCTGCGGAACATAGTCGTCCGTTGTCGCCTCCGTGGACCAGCGACCGAGGGTTCACTCATATCGTGCCCTGCTGAGGACAGACATCAGCAGGGCAACCACCCTCTTTGTAACGTTTTGATATATGCGCGTCTCCAAATGGGCTGATTCTCGGTATTGCCCGGCGAAACCGACAACCGCGCATGCGGACGTTGTACCGCTCACGGAGGCCATCATCATGATCGACCGTTCGGGTCCCGTCACCCCGCACAATCAGAATTCCGGCCACCGGTCCGGTGACGTCGTTCAGGCTGCGCCGGGATCGTCGCCGCCGATCTCTGACTCTGACGCAGGGGTGACGAACTGCGGCAGTATCGCCGCTGGTGGTGATGCTCGGCTGTCGTGCCCGCAGCTTCTCTACACCCCCGACCGAGGCGGGCGAGCTTCTCGCGGTGAAGGAGTCCTGGTTGCGACGTCAAGCGGGGATGCGCGCGATCCCCTGCACACTGGTGGGTAAGCACTTGCGTTTCTCGCGAAACGACCTCGAGGAGATTGCCGCAGCGGGCCACCGCCCCAGCGGTAGACGCCCGCGCCGTGGCGGCAGACGGACACGCCGACCATCCCGGTTGTGAGTCGCGGCGACCCACCGAGTCCTTTTCTTTACACGGCAGAGGTTTTCCGTGGAGTCGGCTTGCTCTCTGTCGGTAGTGGAGCGTCCATGGACGTCGTTGTGATCGTGACCCCCTCACCTTTGCGAAAGAGTTCACCATGCCCTGGGCAGAACAATCGGCAGACACCACGTGGCGGGTGCGGTATCGGCGCGACGACGGCACCATCGGCTCAATATCCGGCTTCCCCACCGACACCGCGGCCAATGACCACATCGCTGATATGAAGGTCGCTCAACGTCACGGAACCTGGATCGACCCGGCCGTCGGGCGGATCACCGTCGCCGCGTGGGCGCCGGACTGGCTCGACGCCCTCGACATCGACCAGCGCACCGAGGAGAACTACCGCAGCTTCCTCACCAAACACATCCTCCCCCGCTGGGGCAGCACCGCGCTGGCCGACATCACCAACCTGACAGTCCGCACTTGGGAGAAACACCTCCGCGCCTCAGGACTGGCGAAGACCACCGTCGACAGCATCATCAAATGCTTCTCGCTCACCCTCGGCGACGCCGCCGACGAGAAGGTCATCGCCGTCAACCCCATCCACGCCCGCCGCCGCGGGCGTCGCCGGCGCACCCACCGCACACCACGCAAGGTGTGGGCGGAGCCCGCCGACGTCCTCCGGATCGCCGACCAGATCGCCCGGATCTACGCCCCCGCCGGGGCCGTCCTGTTCCTCACCGCGGCCTGGACCGGCGCACGCTGGGGCGAACTCGTCGGGCTGCAACGCCACCACCTGCACCTCGTCGACGGCGACACCGGATTCCTCGTCGTTGACCCCGACCTCGGCGCGCTGCATGAACCCAACCGGGGCCCGCTCTACCTCGGACCACCCAAAACCGAGGAATCCGCCCGCACCATCACCCTGCCCCCGTTCCTCGTCCGGCTGCTCCGCGCCCACCTGAGCACCCACACCCACCCGCACGTATTCGTCACCCCGAACCACGAGCTTCACCGCCGCAGCAACTTCAGCCGCCGCGCCGTGCGCCCCGCCGCCGACGGCAACACCCACATCGCCCACCTCGCCCACCGGCTCCACCCCATCAAACCCGGACTGACCTTCCATGGCCTGCGCCACAGCCACAAAACCTGGCTCATCGACGACGGTGTCCCCGAAATCGCCCAAGCCCTCCGCCTCGGCCACGTCCTCGCCGACAAAGTCCAGCAGACCTACTCCCACGTCGCCGCCGCCGTCGAACAACGACTCCTCCACGGCCTCCAAGCCCGCTGGGACAAAGCCATCGCCGACAACACCACCCCACCCGAGGACACCACCTGGCGCGGGGCCGCCCAACCCCACGGGTCAGCGCCATCGCACAGCTACCCCGCCACCACACAGCGTCGTGAGTGAACGCCCGAATCGACTCGATAGGACCACCCGTTCGGACTACCGAGCTGGAGCAGTTTTGGTGACCCCATTTCGCCCGGAACCCCACACTGCTCCAGTTTTGCTCCACCTACTGAACAGTAACTGAAGCGGAATCCACAATGGACGAATTTACGGCGTACCTAAAACATCGCCCGACCTGCGGAAACATGCAGGCCGGGCGATCATGAAAGCTGTGGAGCTAAGGGGACTCGAACCCCTGACCCCCTCACTGCCAGTGAGATTAGGGCTACTCTCCGTTCGCAGGTCAACGGTAGCAAGACGAGAATCCGGTAGTCAAACGTTGCCCTTGATTGCCGTTGGCACCGTTTCCATGCCGTTCAACACGCCCGTGTGCTCCAGGGTTGCTCCAGGCATAACCGCGTGAAGTCCGGCACTCCATCGTCATCAACCGTGGCTACGCTGCTCTGTCTTTGGGGCCGTTACAGTAGTTCATCGCGGATCTTCACGGCCGATCAGGCCGCACCAGTGGTCGATCGCTGCACATCGCCAGACTGCCCTACTGGCCCGGCTTGACATCATCTATCCCCTGCGCCAGACCGCGCTCGACGGAGATGCACTGCAACCGTCACCTCCACTCTTCCACCCGTGCGGGTTCGTTGCCAGCAGGGCGATCCCTCAGCACCCTCGGCGCTTCCATCCTCAGGCGCGTAGCGATCAGGACCGGCAAAGCCATCGAGATACACGACGCGGCCGTCTTTCGAGGTGAAACCTGTCTTGAAAGCGAACATGACGGATCTACGCCGCAAGATGCCGTGCTTGAGCACTGCACCGGTCTGTGTTGGAAGAACTTGTCGTTCGACGTCATCGCACCCACCGTGATCACCAGTACCACTAGTCGGCACCGAAATCACCACCACCATCAGCAATACCGCCAACGGACCCGCGCCCGAACCCGCTCAAGTAACACTGGAGGCCGCGAGCGCGACTTATTCGGTGAATCTCATCGTGTTGATCATTGCCTAGGATGTGTGTGTCACACAAATGGAGTAGCCGTCGCACTTCGCAACACGACGATATTGGGTTCGACGCACGAGATTGTCGGACCTCGTGTCTACAGTCAGAAAGCGGTCACCGACTGGTGCCCTGTCCGGTGACGCGGGAAGGTAACTGAGGCGTGGCGAAAACGTCGGCTGAGCACCTTTTTCACGAGTTCCGCACCAGTGCTACAGCCGACGTGACGATGTCGTTGCTGCGGTCACAGGACGCGTTGCTCCACCTGGCCTTGATGGCGGCTCACCTGGGGGACGGTCAGGTGGTCGATGGGCAGACGCTCACCGCCCAGATGGACGCCGATCTCCCCGCGTTACTGCGCAGTAATGTTTCCACTGGTGATCAGGCTGCAACGGAGGTAACCCTGGATGCCGACACGCTGCTGACCCGCTGGACCAAGAAGGGATGGGTGTATCGCAGCGTTGATCCACAAACTCGCGTTGAGCGCTACCAACTGGCCTCGGGGGCAGGACAGGCCGTGCGGCAAATGCGCAACCTGCAGCGGCAGACCTCGATTGCCACCGAGTCGGCCCTATCGATGGTGATGGCCGAGATGAGGCAGATCGCTATCGAGGCGAACCCTGATCCAAACGCCAGGCGAAGCGTGCTGAAGGAACAGCTCAAGGTCCTCGTTGCCCAGCTCGACGCGCTGGACAGGGGCGAATCCCCGGAGGTCAATCACGCGAACCTCGTCGATAAGGTCGGCACGCTCGCTCAGCTGGTGGAACGTATCCCTCCGGACGTCGCCCGGTACGGCGAGCAGATGCACGCCAACACCGCGGCACTGCTGCGGCAAAGTCTGAGCGACGACCCTGCTCAGTTCGCCGAGTCGCTGCAACGGATGTTCGACGGGCACAACGTCATCGCCGAGTCTCCGGAAGGGCAGGCCTTTCGAGCCTTCGCCACCGTCGTCGCTGTCCCCACCCAGCGGGCGCAGCTGGAGTCGGACATCGCCGAGATCGTGAGCCGCGTCAATGGGTTGCCATCACATCTGGCCGAACTCTTGGATGGGTTCATCGACGCGGTGTGGTGCCGGGTCCAAGAGGTGGAGGACACCCGCGCGGTGGCCTTCCGCCGCATGAGTAACTTCGTCCGCGGAGGGGACATCCTGCACTACCGAAGTATGAGCACCCGGATCAACGAAGCTCAGGCTTCGGCGGCGGAAGCCTTCCAGCGCACGCACGGCGGCCGCGATATCGGGTTCGTCGTCCCAATGAGCGGGGTGCAGACCAAATCGGTAGGTCGTGTGCGGCTTGATGACGGCGACTTCGCATTGCCTGACCCGGTGACCGACTCCAGCGGTGAATTTGAGATCGATCCCGCCACGCTGCTCGGACAGGAATCTATCGACTGGGCCGCACTACGCTTGGCAGTGCACTCGGCGATGGATGCCCGAAGCGGCTTCGCCACCCTCTCCGAGGTGCTCGAAGAGCTGACCAAGCCGCGCACCGGGGACATCATCGGCCTTTGGTCACTGGCCACCCGTTTCGGGGACGTCGATGACACCGCGCGAACCACAGTCTGGGCTCACACACGGCGCGGTCGACGAGAAATCACCGTCCCCTATCTGGTGTTCGGCGAACTGATTCCCGACCTCGTCGCCCCGCCCGCGCACCGTCCACCGCTGTGGTCTCAGCCCACTCTTCTAGAAGGTGTCGCCGATGACTGACACCGACATTCCACCGTTCGGGGATGTGTTCTCCGACGACCTGTTCGACGAGGACGATGGTACGACCACCACCCAAGTCGCACTTGATCCGTCAGACGTGTTCGACGATACCCACGACGGCATCGGGTCCCGGATCAGCGACGGAGATCTCCACCCGCGTTTCGTGGGCGACAGCAGCGAACTACCCGCCGAAGTGTGCTGGGCACTGCAGGAACTGGTCGCCGCCCCGCACGTCACCGACAAGTCGACGAGACACTGGCCGATCGTACTGCAGTTCGAGGACGTACTGCGCCGCCGACTGTCAGAGCTCGGTCTCATCCTTGAGGTAAACCGAGACCACCGGTACGCCTTCACCCGACAGGCCGACGATCCCAGTCCCCACAGCCGCACGCTCCTGCGAACCAGGACGCTCAGCCTCGCAGCCAGCACGCTGGCGCTGTATCTGTACCACCAATACGTGATCTCCCCGGACAACCCGATCGTCGAGACCGCGGACATGATCGACCACATGATGGCCTACAAGCGGGCCGACGACACGGACGAGGCCAACTTCCAGAAGAAGATCAAATCAGCGATCAAGGCACTCGACGACGCGGTGATCATCAAACCGATCAAGAACACCAGTCGCTACATCATCTACGGCGTGATCACGTCCATTCTCACCGCGGAACGGGTCGCCGCACTCGATCAGCGATACAAGGCGATCGCCCGGGGCAAATTACCCCACGGAGCCGACACCGACCCGACCACGAACACCCCAGCAGAAGAGGACAAGGATGCCTGAAACCGTCAACGGCAGCCGTACTATTCACCTGGGCCAGTTCCGCATCACCCGGTTGCAGGTTATCAACTGGGGCACCTTCTGCGGCTACAAAGACTTCCCCATAGACGAGCGCGGGATGCTACTTACCGGTCCGTCCGGGTCAGGAAAGTCCTCCCTCATGGACGCTCACTCCATCGCACTCCTACCCACCAACGACCATCGGTTCAACGCCTCAGCGGACCTGACCGCCCGCGGCGCCAAACAGGGCACCCGCAGTGTCACCGACTATGTTCGCGGCGCCTGGTCAGAGAACGACGACGAGCACGAACAGTCCCACGTGCAGTACCTGCGCGGCGGGAAAACGACCTGGTCAGCAGTCGGCGCCACATACGAAGACGGACTGGGGGCGGTCACCACCGCAGTCGTAGTCAAGTGGTTCACCGGCGCCGAAACCGACGGCGCTTCGATAAAGACGATGCACCAACTACACGACGGGCACTTCGATCTCAGAGTCCTCGAGACGTGGGCCGCGCAGGAGTACAACACACGCTGGCTCAAAGCCACGTACCCGGCGGACTATCCCGATAACCAAGCGAACTATATGCGCGCCCTGGCCAAACGCGTTGGACTCGGCACCTCGAAAACTGCTCTGTCGCTGCTGGGTAAGGCCAAATCCATGAAGAACGTCGGCGACCTGAACCAGTTCATCCGCAGCAACATGCTCGACACTCCAGTGACATTCGGCGCAGCACAGAAAATGCTTGACTCGTTTACCCCGCTCAACGCCGCATACGAAACCGCGCGCCGAGCGCACACACAGGAACACGTGCTGCGCGACGTACCCGAGTACTGGACTAAATACCAGAAATCCCGCGAAACGGGCAACCGCGCCGCAGCCCTTCTCGGCGCTCCCATGGACCACTATCTCCGCGAGGTGCACCTACGAGTGCTCCAAGAGGACATGGACCGTCTGGACCTAAACATCGACGCCTTGGACCGTCGGCTCACAGGACAGGAACAGGCCAAGAACGACGCTTACCAGAGCTTCATTTCGCTCGACCAACAGTTGCGCCGAGAAGGACAGGCCATGCAGGAACTCAAGGTCCGCCTGCAGGCCGCGAAAGACGAGGCCACAGCTCGCGAGAGCGCATACGGGTTTTACGCCAGCCACGTCACCAGGCTGGAACGGCGGTGCCCCGAGGATGAACCCGCCTTCACCGCACTGCGTGAGGAAGTACCGGAGATCCTGCACCAGGCACAAGCCGACAAGAAAAAGATCGAGCCAGACCGGCACACAACGTTCGCCGCCCTAGCAGACACGCGTCGGCTACACGACTCGAAAGCCGCCGAGCTACTTGCCTTGCAGACCGCAGGATCGCTTATCCCGCAACGAGAAAGTAAGCGCCGAGAGTACATCGCGCAAGCCACCAACGTCCCGGTGTCCGACCTGCCATACGCGGCGGAGCTGATCGATATCGTGGACGGGGAGGAGCGATGGCGCCCCGCCGCGGAGAAGGTACTGCGCAACTACGCCATGCGGATGCTGGTGCCCGACGTCCACAAAGATGTCGTCCGGGAGTTTATCGACAACAACAACATGGGCGGCATTGTCGAGTACAGCGTAGTGACGGCGACCTCGGCCCACCGACATCAACCACCCGTTGACGTTCTGGCGGGCAAGCTCACTGTAGACACCAACCATCCCAGTGGACCGTGGCTGGCTGGGCAACTGGCGCGTCAGTTCGAGCACAAGTGCGTCGAAACGGCCCGCGATCTAGAACAACACCGGATAGCCGTGACCGTCCGCGGCACGGTCAAACTACCGGGCAATCACTATCGCAAGGACGACCGACCGGAGCTAACCAACCCTTCATCGTACGTTCTCGGCGCCAATACCGCGGCCAAGCGCGCAGCCCTCGAGATCGAGGTCACCGAACTGGCCGTGGCCAAAGAACAAGCCCTCGAGGCGGCCGACGAACTCGACGTGAATTACCGGAACCTGGAGTCCAGGATCACGGCCGCGACCCAGATCGCCGACTACGACACCTGGGCTCAGCTGGACCACTGGACATCCAAGCGCAATGCCGGGGATTTTGAACAACGGATCGACGAGATCAAGGCAAGCAATGTCGACCTGCAACGACTGGAACGAGACCGCGACGACGCCGAGACCACCTGGACAACCGCGTCGGAACTCTGTTCAACCACCAAATCCAAGATTACGGAATACGGCCAGCAGCACACACAGCTGCTCAGCACCTATGAACACGAACTACCCAAACCACACACCATCGCCGACGACGAAGATCGTACTTACCTCGACCGCATATTCGCCGACATCGAAATCCCCGTTAACCCGGCAGCAATGCGGCAGGTTCGCTCCGCGTTCGGCAAGGCACTCGAACGCCACCGCGACCTTGCCGAAGCCGACGGCAAATATTCCTTCACGAAGGTCAAGACAGCCGTGGACCGCTTCCTGGAGTCTTGGCGAGACTTTGCCCCAGATGCCAGCGGTGACATCGAACGTTCGGGAGGCGACTTCGCAGCCCTGCACGAAGAGATCGTCCAACGACGACTGCCCGAAGCGATGTCACAGTTCCAGCAGATCATTACCGAGGACATGGTCCCGTCCATCGGTATGCTGCAACGAGAGATCGAAAATGCTGCCACCGACATCAAACGTCGCGTTTACATGGTCAACGACGGACTCCGGCGAGTCAAGTTCAACCCGGACACCCACCTCCAAATCGCATTCAAAGCAAACCCCTCCAACGATGTCAAGGAGTTCCAGCGCAAGGTGGACGCCTTGCTGAGCAACGCCCCAGCCGCACAGCGGGACGCACATAAAGCGTTGGCACAGTTCAAACGTGTGCGTGAGTTGATGACCCGATTCACCGCAGACGACGCAGCGTCGCGCCAATGGCGCAGCAACGTGCTAGACGTGCGCACCAGCTACGCCTTCTACGGCAGAGAAGAGAATTCCCATGGGATCACCGTGTACACCTATCGCAACACCGCCAGCAATTCCGGTGGCGAACAGGAAAAGTTAGTCGCATTCTGTCTGGCCGCCGCCCTGAGCTACAACCTGGCGGACGACGACTCCGACGGCCGCCCACGGTTCGCGCCGTTGATGCTCGACGAAGCGTTCAGCAAGTCCGACGAGACCTTCTCCGGACAGGCCTTGTCGGCCTTCGACGAGTTCGGGTTCCAGTTACTCATCGCCGCACCCATCCGCATGTCCGGCATCGTTGAACCCTTCATCGGGCAGGCGATCCTCGTCGAAAAGCGCATGACCACCGAGGGAAGCCACTCCAACGCGGCCATGGCCACCTTCGGCGACCTTGCGGTTCGCCGCACTGACGAGTCGGACGGAGGCACGGGTGCGGCAGCCTGACGACGTCATCGAACAACTGCGCAGGCGCTTCGTCCAAGAGTACCCGGACTGGGCCCGGCAAACGGGGACTTGGCCGATACGAATCAGCCTTCAGCCACCGACTACAACACAACGATCAGCCGACCCGATCGCCTGCCACACCTGGGCAGAGCAATGGCGTGCCTACAAGGGCCCCGGAGTGATCGAATACACCAGCTCGCGGTTCCCCACCGGCACACACAAGATGCCGAAAACACTGGTGTTGGGTCACCCGCGCGAAGTGGCGGCCGCCCACGCCGACACCCAACAAACATGGCAGCGCTGTGGGAGACGTCTGACCTCGCTGTACCACAGATTCCCAGAGGCCCAGTTCACCGGCATTATTCGCCGCCTCAACGACATGGGCGAGCGCGACTACCTGCGATTAGTCACGACAGTCACTTGGCTGCAAGCCAACCCAACATCCGGGATGCTGTTGCGCCAGCTGCCCATCGAAGGCATCGACACTAAATGGCTCGCCAAAAACGCCCACCTCGTACTCGCCCTACTCGGCACCAGCGACGCCGCCGACGACGAAACAACACCCGTGCCTCGGCGCAGACGCCTACACGAACGGCTCGGACTGCGCATTCCACCAGACCTCGTCCAGGTCGCCTTACTCGACCCCGCACTACGAGCGCAACTGGCGGGCATGCGTCACCTAGCTGCCAGTGTCGAAGACCTCAACCGATGGCAACACGTACCCAGCACCGTGGTGATCTTGGAAAACAAAGAAACCGGATACGCAATAACGGAGGACCACACCGATGTCGTCGTACTCCACGGCCACGGCTTCAGTGTCTCCTACTACGCTCAAATCGCCTGGGTGCGAACCGCTCGACGAGTCATCTATTGGGGAGACATCGATGCACCTGGACTCCAATTCGTCAACGATCTACGTGGCTACGGTATCGCCGTCAACACAACGCTCATGGACATGACGACACTGGAAGAGTTCCGACACCTCTCAGTCGACGGTGCAGGCCCTCAACGCAAATCGCTTCCCCATCTCACCGACACCGAACAACAACTGTACGAGCATCTAGTCGACCACGCCGCCAATCATGACAACGGACTACTTCTCGAGCAGGAACGCATCCCCTGGCCCCATGCACACCGTGCACTGGCCACAGCAATAGGAAGCGCTCATGACTCAACAGACGCTCAACGAGAAAAACTCGGCAGACCGACTACGAAGTGATCTTCGATCCAGTCCCGTCATAGTCTCAGGCCCCTCTTGACCTCATGATGTAGCGGTACCCACCTCCCAAATCGGGACAACCAGCAACATCACACTCTCGAAGGTCGTCATGGCATGGGCCGAGCAATCAGGACAACATTCGTGGCGGGTCCGCTACCGGCAGACCGCGGGCGGCACAAGTTCAGTGGGCGGATTCCACAGCGCCGAGGACACCCACGCCTACCTCTCCGACATGACCACCAACCGGCGGCGCGGTGCCTGGATCGACCCCGCCGCCGCCCGGACGCCCCTCGCCGACTGGGTCCAGCGCTGGCTACCCGCCCTCGACCTGGACCGCGTCTGCCGTCCAGCGGCAGCGTGGGTCCGGCGATCCTGTCCGCAACCGGACCATGTGGCCGCGAAACCATGCATCGAGCCCGGGGCACCGGCCGGCTCTGGCTGCAAACGTTCGGCGATCACGGGACGTGATCTGCGCCCTGGGCCGTCGCACAAGCGCTCACCACCAGTTGGGGTCGTCTATGCCTAACTCCTGCTGCATTCGACGTACGAGGATTTGAAAACGTTGCTCAAATTCATTGCCAGCCACGTGACTGTCCTCGATCACGAGATTACGTCGATGTGCAATCAAGAAGGAGGTGTCGCAAAAGAACTTTCGGAAGCCTTGACACTCGTAGTAGAGCGCCGGAGGGAGAACGAGGCAAAGTCGCGATAGCTTTGCCCGTAATTCTTCAGCGCCGGCAGGTCCGGTAGGTGACATGCGGATGTTTGGGCCTGACGAGTAGCGACTGTTCGTCGGGAATCTTTGACGATGGAGCGTCCGAAGGTGCATGACGAACGACGCGAAGCCCGTCCTACCCGTGCCGACAGGCTTCGAGATTGCTGGTTGACTCGGGTAGACTGGCGCGTCAGGCTGCGCGATGATCTTTGTGAGAGGCTGTCGTACGCAGCATTTCGGGAGTGATTCAACTAACGCAGGAGTAAGGGCTTGAGCTACCGGAACAAGACGTACGTAGCCTTCGCCAGCGAAGACATCCATTGCTATCGGATGATGGAAGCCTGGCGTGATAATGCGAACATCGACTTCTCATTCTTCGATGCCCACGATCTCTACGTAGCCCGCGATACTAGCTCGCGTGAACAGATCAAGCGCCGGTTGCGAGAGCGTATCTCAAACACTGCCAAGCAAGTTGTCTTGCTCGGGAGTAGTGCGGGTCGCCGCAAAGGCGGCGACGGATACTCGTTCTTGGCTTATGAAGTTGACACGGTTATTCAACTGGGGCTGCCGGTGGTTATCGTCAATCTGGGCGGAAGTCGTTCAGTCGAGAGAAGCTTTATTCCTCAGCCTTTTCTAGACGCCAACTACTACACTATGCCTGTCTCGTTTCAGCCCGCAATCATCAAGTATGCCCTAGATGAGTATGTGCCCGTCTTCAACGCCGGAGACGTGGCGGGCCCGCATTACTACAACCCGGATCACTATGCAAAGGTCGGCCTGTGAGTCGTCGACTATTGCGCGATCTGGGGACGTGGCGTTTCTGGGCTCGATTTGGACTGCGAGTCTTCGCGGTCGTCGGTGTCGAGGCGATGCTGCTTGGCCTGTTTGACGTCATTAAGCCGGACGCTATCTCCAAACTCAACTTTCCTGTGATTCTCGCGGTCGTGCTTATCGCATTGATCATCGGCGCAGTGCGTTCTTGGCCACGTCCCGTCGAGGAGAAGTACTCGGCACCCAAGACAGAGATCCGTTTAATCCCCGGCAACCTGTTTGAGTGCGCTGATAACTTAGTGATCGGGATGTCCAACACGTTTGATACGGCCGTGCCACATATTATCCAGCGCGGCAGTGTTCAGGGGCAGTTTCTGGAGAAGGTCTACAAGCAAGATCAAGACGCGCTCGATCAGGACCTGAACAGGGCGCTTGGTGGAGTTCAGTCATGTGGAACGATCGAAAAGCCAGGTAAAACGACGACTTACCCGGTAGGAACGATCGCCGTTCTACGTCATCATCGGACGCACTACTTTTGTGTTGCGTATTCGGCGATGGACAAGAACAACAATGCACAGGCCGACATCGACGGCTTGTGGCGCAGTCTTATGAACCTTTGGGAAGCCGTCCGCCAGACTACGAACGGTGAGGCGGTGGCTATACCTATCATAGGTGGCGGACAGTCCCGACTTTCCCAGGTTCTTCCCGCCCAGGACTCGATCCGATTTATTGCTCTATCGTTTATGTTCGCATCCAGACAAAAAAGAGTCTGTGAACGATTGGATATATTCGTGCGTCCAGAAGATCTGAATCGTATCGACATGCTTGAGTTTCAGGACTTCCTCACTTCGCTGAAACCGTCATAATGGCGACGGACAACATCGAAGCGCCTGAGGCTACTAGGTGCGCGTTCTGCGAGTATCTCTCTGGACTTCGTCCCTATACAATCCTTGGCTGCGACCGCTTGACTGCAACGCTTGTAACTCGGGAACAGCGCGGTATTTCTCATCTTCTCGTAGTGCCGCTGCGGCATTGCGAGACGATACTTGACCTTGAGGACAATGAGGCTGCGGCGCTGATGAAGGCCGTCAGGCAGGCGGCGCGAGCGATAGATGCTGCCGACAAGAGGCCCGGGATTGCGGTGTGGCAGAACAATGGCGTTCCGGCTCATCAAACCATTCCGCACGTGCACTTTCATGTCGCAGGAACGCTTCCCGGGGGGGATACCGAACGGGGGCGGGTCCGGGAGCTGTCCGTTGTCGAAACCGACCGAATTGCGACACGACTTCGCCCGTTCCTCCAAATGCGATCTGCGTGACGCGGTACGGAAGGATTGAAGGGTCAAAGGCCAAGGTTGATGTAGGTTTCGTCAACGTAACGAAATGTGCCGTTTAGTGCTTCCACTTTATTGCCATAGTAGTAGTCAGGCCAGTTGTCCAGAGCGTATTTTATGATCTTAGCCTCAAAGGAGATGTGAACAGCACCTTTGCCTCCTTCGATACTGGAGGGACAGCGAGCGGCGTCATATTGACGCATATCGTTGAGGTTCGCGACGATGATAGGTAGATCCAGGTAGCGAGCGTAACCGATCTCCCAAGGAATGTAACCGCGGATGTACTTCGTTCGCTCGCCGACCAGCAGAAGTAAAGTCTTCGAGTTTTGCATCCGAGCACGAAGTTGCACCTTGATTGACTCTGGCAGGCTGGAGTCACGCGCCATGTTAAGGTCATGAGCGTCGTGGAAGCCAAAGTCAATATGTTCGTTGTCGCGCCATGCCTTCAGGATGTTGTACCAGCGCATGTCCTCGTCGCCATCAAAGGCAACGTAGAGCTTGTTCCGATATGCCACTATTTCCACTCCTTGAGATCAGGCCTCCGCAAGGTGTCCAGGATGGTGCGTATCGGAAGTGTCATTCAACGTTCATCATTGACAGCATCCATTTCCGGGTCGATACCGTCAGGTCGAACGACCGCAGCGATCTCGTCGGCGATCTCCTCAATGGTGGACAGCGCGGTGTTACGGGCAATCTTGTCGACCAAGGACGGCGACTGCGCCATGACCTCATCCTTGGTGATCTCGTGCCAGATGGGCAGCAAGGTTTGCTCGCCGGACACCGATCGGCTGACGATGCCGTCCAGCTCGTACTGCGGCCAACCCTTGGCGAAGAACGACCGCGACAACACCACGATGCCGAACCTGCTCCGCGCTAGGCCGGTATCGATCTTGCGTCGCAAGCTGTAACCGATTCGCAGCTCGAAGTCGTCGAGCCATACCTCAACGCGGCGTTGCTGGAGAGCCTCGGCCAACGGCCGGGCCACAGTCGCCTTGTCCTCGCTGGCATGTGAGATGAACACGTCCCAGACGCGGCTGTCGTCACCATTGACGATTGGCGGAGCTTCGTGGCGGATGTTGGCGAGCGATCCGGCAGATGCCGAGCGGACTGTCGGTAGCGGCGGAGGCTCTACCGCCACGCTGGATCGCACCGAGTTCGCCCGCAGCCCCATGAGATCGACTGTGACGTACCAGTGACCGCTGCTGGGCACGGTGATCCGGAACGGGGAGCGCTTGGCCAGCCCGCCGTGGTAGCGATGCCGCTGACCGTTCTTGTACGCGCGCAGGTTGGTGCCGTTCATCAGGCGAACGTTTGCGCCTGTGTTCAGCGTTACGACCATGGTCGATCCACGCTGCAGGTTACCTAAGTTGTACTCCACGAACTTGGTACCCGTGGCCACGATGGGACCTCCTCTCCGAGACGTACGTCGCTCAGGAAGGCCAAGTTGAGGTCGTCCTCGTGATCGCGTGCCGTACTGCTCTTGAACCACTGCTTCTGGCAGGGGCTGTTGCCGCCGTGACGAGCGCCACGAGCGCTACAAGTCCAGCATGGGTAGCTGGTAGATCTGAGAACGACACGCGGGGGTATTTCCGCCGAGCTCGGGGCGTTTCGCGATAAAAAGGAACGGCGACGACACGGGCTTCGCAGCGTGCGTGGTGAACGTGGGCGGAAGCGGCGCAAGCACATCACCACGTCCAGTCACACACTCCTCCTATCACGAACTAAAACCATACCATTAGACATCGATCTGGCATGGTTTTAGTTCGGCACTCGCAGCTAAAAGATCGACTGAAGTGACTACCCCCGCTGCAGCCAAGTGTGCCGAGCAAGAGTCTTGAGCACGACAGAGCGAACGGAGACATAGAGGAGCCAGAACGGCCGTTCACAACCGTCAGCATGACCTTGAATTCGCCAAAGCCGCAGGTAGAAGCCCCTGCAATCGAAAGCCGTTTCAAGATCACCGGGATCTAACCATCGGGCTTTTAATCTGTGGGAATGCCGTGTCAGCGATTGTCGCATAGTGTCGCCCAGGGTTGATTTGTGCAGGTCAAACGGCATTTTTCGTCGGCGTTAATGCCGGGCAGTGTTGCGGTGTATCGGGCGCTCTGTGAGCAACGGAGCCCAATCGGAGACCGGCGGCTCACGCAAGCACCGTGCCGTCTACGAGCTGTGACTCTCGACGGCGCGCCGATGATGGCGGACAACCGGTCGTTCAGCGGTGGTGACGGCACCTTTCGACGGGGCTCTCCCCGATGAAGGTTGTGCCCGTGCTCGGCGCGTAGATGTCCACCGTGTTAGGTGGCGGCTGCTGTAGTCAAGGAATGTTGATTTTCGGCGTGTCGGGCCGGTGATGGGAGCGGAGCTTCGGTAAGAGAGGTCGTCCGCCAAAGACATCCTCGCCACCAGGAGCTCCGCTGAGCGTGAATTCTGTCATCACTCGTGTCATCACTGTAGCGGCGGGCCGGTCCGCGCCCGGTCATCTTGGTGAGCTGACCCAGCACCTGCCGTTCGAGATGGTCGATGAAGCACTGGCCGCCACCGGCACCACACAGTCCCGGCTGCGGGACCTGCCGTCGCGGGTGGTGATCTACCTGCTGCTGGCCGCTTGTCTGTTTCCCGAGATCGGGTATCCGGTTGTGGCGCAAACTCACCGCAGGCCTCTGGACGCTATCCGGACCGCGACACCGACCGCGGGTGCGTTAGCGCAGGCCCGCCGCCGGATCGGGGTCGCGCCGCTGCGGTGGTTGTTCGACCTGCTGCGCGGCCTAGCAGCCATACCGCGGCAGCGCGGACCCTGGTGGCGCGGGCTGCTGGTGTGCGCGATCGACGGCACCACCATGACCGTGCCCGACAGCCCGGCGGTGCTGACCCGCTTCACCAAGCAGGCTGGCAATCACGGCGGCACCGGCTACCCTCAGCTGCGCCTGCTGGCGCTGGTGGCCTGCGGCACCCGCAACCTCATCGACGCGGTCTTCGGCCCCACCACCACGGGTGAGACCACCTACGCTGCTGCGCAGTCTGCGGCCCAGGATGATCCTGCTGGCCGACCGAAACTTCGCCGCCAAAGACCTGATCGCCGACGTCGCCGCGACCGGGGCCGAGGTACTGGTGCGGCTGAAGAACGACCGCAAGATGCCGGTGCTGGCCCGCTACCGCGACGGCTCCTACCTGTCGACACTCGGCGCCGTGCGTGTGCGCGTCATCGAGGCCGAGATCACCATCCACGCCACCGCCGGCCACCACACCGGAACCTACCGGCTGGCCACCACCCTGCTGGACCACCACCGCTACCCGGCCGCCGAACTGATCCAGCTGTATCACCAGCGCTGGGAGATCGAGACCGCCTACCTAGAGCTGAAGTCGTCCATCCTGGACGGCCGCGTGCTGCGCGCTCGCACCCCCGGCGGAATCGAGCAGGAGGTCTATGCCCTGCTGGTGACCTACCAACCGCTGCGCATCGCCATGGCCGACGCCACCATCACCCAACTCGAGGTAGACCCCGACCGCGCCAGCTTCACCACCGCCCGGCACGCCGCCCCGCGACCTGGTGATCCAGGCTGCCGACGTCATCGCCGATGGTACTAGTCAGTGCCAAACCATTCACCTTCGGCGCACCCCTGAGTAGGACCTCACGGCTCGCCACGCCCGGCACCGGCCAGGTCAAGGGCGATGTCAATGATCATGTCCTCCTGCCCGCCGACCATACTGCGACGACCGACCTCCACGAGAATTGTTCGGGTATCCAGGCCGTATCGAGTGGCCGCCGCCTCGGCGTGGCGCAGAAAACTCGAGTAGACGCCCGCGTAGCCCAGGCTGAGGGTTTCCCGGTCCACGCGGACCTCGCGATCCTGCAACGGCCGAACGAGGTCATCAGCGGCGTCCATCAGCGGGAACAACTCGCACCCGTGCTCGAAGCCCATCAGATCGGCGACAGCGATGAAGGCTTCGAGCGGGCAGTTTCCGGCTCCAGCCCCCTGGCCGGCAAGTGAGGCATCGACGCGAGTGGCGCCGTTCTCCACCGCAACGACGCTGTTGGCGACGCCCAGGGCGAGGTTGTGGTGGGCGTGGATTCCCAGCTCCGTAGCGGAGTCCAAGCCGTCACGGTAGGCGCGGAAGCGTTCGCGCACATCGTCCATCGTCAGCCGCCCACCCGAATCGGTGACATAGACGCAGCAGGCTCCGTAGGACTCCATGAGCTTGGCCTGGCGAACCAACTCTGCGGGCTCGGCCATGTGGGACATCATCAGGAATCCCGAGACGTCCATACCCATTTCACGAGCGGCGCTGATGTGCTGAGCGGAGATGTCGGCTTCGGTGCAGTGGGTGGCGACCCGTACCGAACGGACGCCCAGGGCATACGCCTGCCGAAGGTCGTGCAGCGTGCCAATCCCGGGCAGCAGCAACGTGGTCGGCACTGCTCGGCGGGCGGCGTCGCACACCGCCTCGATCCAGTCCCAGTCGGTGTGGGCGCCGACGCCATAATTGATGCTGGAACCGGAAAGTCCGTCGCCATGGGCGATCTCGATGGCCGCGACCCCGGCAGCGTCTAGAGCCGACGCAATCGCCCTGGCCTGCTCGACGGAGTAGCGGTGCCGGACGGCGTGCATCCCGTCCCGCAGGGTCACATCCTGGATGTACAACCGGTTCATCGGGCACTCCCTTCACCCGAGCGACGTGCGGCGATACGTTCGGCGGTGCCCAGCGCCGCAGAGGTCATGATGTCGAGGTTCCCGGCGTATGCGGGCAAATAGTGCGCGGCGCCTTCGACCTCCAGGAAGACCGACACCTTCACCGGAGCCGCGCCGCTTGGCAGCAGCGCGCGCAGTGGATCATCCACGGCGACCGCGTCGAACTGCACCTTCTGCTTGAGCCGGTAGCCGGGTACATAGGCCTGCACCCTGCCGACCATCGTCTCGACCGACGCCGTGATCGCCTCGGTATCATCGTCCGAGACCAGACAGTACACAGTGTCGCGCATGATCAGCGGCGGCTCCGCGGGATTCAGCACAATGATCGCTTTGCCTCGCTCCGCGCCGCCCACCTGTTCGATCGCCGCGGTAGTGGTCTCGGTGAACTCGTCGATGTTCGCTCGCGTGCCGGGCCCGGCGGACCGTGACGAGATCGAGGCAACGATCTCCGCGTAATGCACCGGCGTGACCGCGGCGACCGCCGCGACGATCGGGATCGTCGCTTGGCCGCCGCAGGTCACCATGTTCACGTTCGGGGCGTCGAGGTGAGCCTCCAGGTTGACCGGCGGCACAACGTAGGGACCTACGGCAGCCGGTGTGAGGTCGATGACCGTCCGGCCCAGCGCGCGCAGGACTTCATCGTGGTACTGGTGCGCCCCGGCGGAGGTCGCGTCGAAGACGTAGCGGACGTCGGTGAACTCGTCCAACCGCACGAGCCCGTCGACGCCTTCGTGTGTCGTCGCGAGCTTCAGCCGACGAGCGCGGGCGAGGCCGTCGGAATCCGGATCGATGCCGGCCATCGCGGCAATCTCGAGGGTTTCGGACAGCCGCAGTACCTTGATCATCAGGTCTGTGCCGATGTTGCCCGACCCGATGACGGCAACTTTCGCCTTGCTCACAGGGATTCTCCTTCGGCGGCGAAGACGACCCGTACCGAACCGAGTCCGGAGAGTTCGGCGTGAAAGACGTCGCCCGGCGCGGCGGCGACCATCGGCCCGAGCGCGCCCGTCAGCACCACGTCCCCCGCCCGCAGCGGGTCTCCTCGGCGGGCCAGCGTGGACGCCAGCCAGAGCGCGGCGTTGAGGGGGCTGCCGAGGCAGTCTGCACCGCTGCCCTCCGACACCACAGTGCCGTGACGAGACAACGTCATGCGCACCGACCGCAGGTCTACGCGGTCGAGCGTCACCCTGGTGCCGCCCAGCACGAACAGGCCGGACGAGGCGTTGTCCGCAACAGTGTCGACGATGGAGATATCCCAGGCGGCGATCCGACTGTCCACGATTTCCAGCGCGGCAACGGCGAACCCGGTGGCACGTACGAGTTCTGCCACGGTACAGCTGGGGTTCGGCAGGTCGTCGGTCAGGACGAGCGCAACCTCGGCCTCGACCTTCGGCTGCAGCAGCCGCTGGACGGGCACGAGCCCGCCGTCGGCCACGGCCATGTCGGTGAACAGCGCCCCAAAGTCGGGCTGCGCGACACCGAGCTGGCGCTGGACGGTGGGCGATGTCAAGCCGATCTTGCGGCCGGCCAAGCGTCGCCCCTCGGCCACGGCACGCTCGGTGTTCAGCCGTTGCACCGAGTAGGCGGCTTCGACGTCGCCGAAACTGAAAAAGTCGCGGACCGGCAGACACGGATTGCCGGTATCGATGGCGCCCTGCAGTAGATCCGCAGCTTCACGGACGGCGGCGCTCACGGCAGCCGCCTGGATGGGACGGGAGGACATGGGATACCTCCTGAATTCAGGCACCTGAAGGGGGACAGAACGGGGTCAAGCAGAAGCCGGACCAGGCGTCGGAGTACTCCGAGTCCGCCGCCGGGCTGAGCAGGTGGCGATAGCGTCCGGCGTAAAACACCAGCGGCTCTCCAACGCCGTCGGCGAGGTGGCGCACCTCGCCGACAAACAACGTGTGGTCGCCCACGGGGCGCGCTTCGACGATCTCCGCGCCCACCTGTGCCAACGCTCCCGGCACGAGGGGGACGTCGGCGTGGTCTTCGAACCGTGGTGCCAGGTCCGGGTCGGGCCTGCCGCTGAAGTGCTTGCTGACGGACTCCTGGTCCGCTGCGAGGACGCTGACGCCGTACACGCCGCTGGCCAGGAGGAGGTCGTGCATCTTCGCACGTTTGGCGATGGATACCACGACGAGGGCGGGCTCGAGGGACACTGACATGAACCCGTTCGCGGTCATGCAGTGCGGTCCCGCCGGGGTCGGCGTGCTGATGATTGTGATGCCGGTAGCGAACCGACCCATGGCGTCGCGGAACCGCCGAGGGTCAACGCTCGCCGCCGGCGCGGCGGTATCCATAAGACCTCCTAAAGATTCTAGCATCTTAGTCAGGTTAAAAAAAATTATGTGATCATGATGCTTCAACTCGCGGCCGCACCAGAGGTCGCCAGCAACAGGTCCAGAAGCACCCCCTCCACGTTCGCGCTCACGACGGCGTCCACGAGACCGGCGAACTCGTCGAGCGAGGCGTCCGGGTCGACGACGATGACCCGGCCGGCGGCCTTGACCGCCTTGAGCGTGCCGAGGTCGTGCCGCCCGAGCCCGAGGTAGACCGCAGGCGCGATGCTGCGGGCCAGTGGCCCTATCTCGAGCTGCGGGGGCGCCTCCTCCGCAGCCACCGCGGCCGACGTCGCGACGAGCGCGATGCCCCGAGTCGCGGCGACGCGCTCGGCGACGCGCCGGGCGCCGGTGCCGAGACCAGGCCCGAGGCCGATGACCAACCGGGCCGCGGCGAGCCTCGGGCCGTCCGGAACTTCGACCCGGCGCTCCACCGCGGTGCACAAATCGTCGCCGGTCGCGGTGACGTCGGCGAACTCGACGTCCGGTTCCCCCTGGTCGCGAACGGCTCGCGTCGTGAAGGAACCGGGCCGCAGCGTGCCCAACGACGGTGTGGAGTGCGCGATCACCGGCGCGATCACGTCCGCCGATAGCGCCGGTTTGAGCCACAACAGGTCCGGCTCGTCGGTGTCCGCGTCGCGGACTTCCAGCGCGGTAAAGTCCCCCGTCAGGCCGAGGCCGAGTCGGGCGGCGACGCGCGGAGCGTAATCGCGGCCACGGGCGCTGAACGGGGCGATCACCGCGAACGGCGAACGCGCGGCGATCGCCGTGCTCAGCGCGTCGGTGACCAGATTCGTGCGGTATTCCGCCGGTTCGCCGCAGCGCAGCACCAGTACCCGATCGGCCCCATGCGCGTAGAGTACGCGCGGGAGGTCGTGCGGCTGGTCGCACGGCAGTACCGCGACGACTGTGGCTCGCAGGTCGCAGGCGACCGAGCGGGCGCAGGCCAACGCTTCGAGACTCGCCGGGTGCAGGCCGCCACCGGGCAGCGGCTCGGCGACCGTCCAGATCTCGCGCGACGGCGTGGGCACGACGACTTCGGCCACAGGTGCGACCGGCGCGAAAGCGGCCTCCAGCAGTTCTGCGGCGTCGAAGCCGACGCCGCCGTACTCCGCCGCCGAGCGCTCGCGGGCCTGGTGCCGGATCTCCGCGACGAAGGTCGGCGAACCCCGGGTGCCGAAGTCCCGCGGTCCTCCCCCAAGTTCCTCGGCGGTCAGCGTTTCGACGGCCGACGGATCGGCCTCGGTCACCCACGGCGGCTCGGCACCCCGCCCGACGGAGACCACCGCGGGCAACGCGACGGTCCAGGCTTCGCGGCCGACGTCGGTTTCGACGTCCGCGGAGAGGACGCCGTCGCCGACCCGCAGGTTCGTCACCTGGGTCAGCTGCGGCAGGCCGACCAGCTCGGCGACCTGAGGTCCAACCTGCGCGGTGCCGCCGTCGAGCGTCCACCGACCGGTAAGCACCAGGTCCGGGCCCTCCCGCGCTACGAGCCGAGCGAGCGCGCGGGCCGTAGCCAGGGTGTCGGCACCGGCGAAGCGCCGGTCGACCAGGTGGACGGCGCGGTCGGCACCCCGGCGCAGCGCGTCGAGTAGTGTCTCCGCGGCCGCGGGCGGCCCCATCGTCACGGCCACCACCTCCCAGCCGGTCTCCGCACGCACGGCCAGCGCCTGGGCCAGCGCGTGCAGGTCCGGCGGGTTGGTGACGGTCTGGTCGTCGTCCCGGCGGATCCGTTTCGTACGTTCGTCGAAGACGCCCCGCCCAGGCACCGGGACCTGCTTGAGACAGACGAGGATGCG
The DNA here is from genome assembly GCF_900111885.1 of Amycolatopsis marina. Lineage (GTDB taxonomy): Bacteria > Actinomycetota > Actinomycetes > Mycobacteriales > Pseudonocardiaceae > Amycolatopsis > Amycolatopsis marina. Next base: position 71,201 of record NZ_FOKG01000017.1, on the reverse strand, counting down.
GCCCGGTGTGCTCACCCCTGCGCTCCCGCGTATGCGTCGTCCTCGACGTCGTACTCTTCGCCCGGCGCAAGCATCCGGAACTCTTTCTTGCGCGCCCCGCACACCGGGCAGACCCAGTCGTCGGGGATGTCGCCGAACGGCGTGCCGGGCTCGATCCCGCCTTCGGGGTCGCCGAGGCGGGGGTCGTACACGTCTTGGCAGACATCGCAGATCCACAGTGCGCTGGCCGGGTCGGCCTGGGTTTCTTCGGTAGCCACCAGCGTCTTCATCGACGCCTCCTTTCGAGGGTGGAAGGGAGACGGCCCGGAACTCTGGACATCCGAGGCCGTCTCCCTGCTTTGCGCGGTGCCGGATCAGGGCTCGAGCCCCGCCATGCGCGTCATCCCGCGCACGCCCAGCCCGCCGTCGCTGTGGATAATCGTGCCGGTGACCGCGGGCGCACGTTCCTTCGCGGCAAGGAACGCGTAGGCCCAGGAGTGATCGTCCGGCTGGGCGACGACGCCCAGCGGGTTGATCCCCTTGATCAGGCCCTCGATGTCCGGGACGTCCTTCAGCGATTGGCCTTCGTTCGCGAGCGCGGGGATGCCGCGCAGATCCGTGATCGTGCCGCCGGGCGCCACCCCGTTGACCCGCACGTGCGGCGAAAGTTCGTACGCCAACTCGGTCACCAGACCGCGGACGGCGAACTTCGACGACACGTAGAGCGGACCGCCGCCCCCGGGGTAGAACCCGGCGTTGGAAATGGTGAGGATGACCTGGCCCCGGTTCTCGATCAGCTGGTCCAGCGCCGCCTTCACGGTCAGCAGGTTGCTCTTCACGTTGACGCCGAAGAGCTGGTCGAACGCCTCGTCGATCTTGTCCTTCGGTAGCTGCGGGATCTCGGTGAAGTAGTCGAACACCCCCACCGCGCACACGAGCGTGGTCAGCGAGCCGAACGCCTCTGTCACGTCCGCCACGGCGCGTTCGTTGTCCCCCATCAATGTCGCGTCGCCCTGCGTCACAACCACAGCCTCACGTGGCAGTTTCTCCTGCAGATCCCGCGCTTTCTCAGGCGAGATCTCGAGGACTCCAACCTTGGCACCCTCCTGCACGTACAGATCGACCACGGCACGGCCGATACCCGATCCACCTCCGGTGACCAGTGCCACCTTTCCGTCTAGGAATCCCACGTGAATCAGTCCTTTCCGAGCAGGGCCGACAGCGGCCGCGCGTCGAGCTTCACGCCGGGGCCATAAGGAGTGTCGAGAAGCTTCGAATACATTTCGGGTGTCTGCCAGGTGAGGCTTTCCAGCTGCAGCGGGTCGAGCAGGGTCTGGAACCCGAGCCTGGGGGAGCTGACGAGAAGGCGTTCGCGTTGGCCGGTACTGATGTAGCTGACCTGGATCACCGTGAATTCGTTGGCAATCTGGATGATCGGGTCCTGGCCTTCGTTACGGATAATGGTCACCGAACTGCCTCCGTCACATGATCAAGGCGAGGTTGTGTGTCATGACGGTGGTCTGGTCGAGCACGACCACCCGCTTGACGAGGCGGTAGCCGCCGGCCACCCGACGGAGCACGTCGTGGCGCTCACCGGAGAGAATGTCGAACGTCGCGACGTCACCGCGGGTGCGGTAGAGCAGCAGGTTCGACTTGACGGCCACCTCGTCCTCCGCCTCGCCGGCGGCGACCCGGATGTTGGTCACGAAGTGTCGTGATCGCGACGGCGGGTCCTCCGCCCACGCGTACTCGGTCTCCAACCTCAGGACGCGCATTTCCATCGAGTCCCAGTCGTCGTCCATGAGAGTCATGCCCTCGACGATGTCCGTCTCGGCCTCACGCTCGCGCGTGACCCGCAGCGGCACGACGTACGACAGGTCCTCGGCCACCAGGTCGAGCCACTCCCGGTACTTGCCAGCGTCGAGCAGTTCGGCTTCGGTGAAGAGCCATTCGGTGGCTTCACGGACCTTGATGTCGGTGATCTCGGTTGCAGTAGTCATAGGTGCTACGCCTCCGCTCGCGCGAGTGTCTCGGCCGCGGCATCGTCGGACACCTTGCCGTTGCCGCTGCGCGGCGCCGGGTCGGTGACCATCAGCTGCATCCAGTACTCCATGAAATTCCGCTGGTTAGCTTCGGCATAGTCCATTGGAAAAGCCTTGCCAGGACCGGGCCAGTCGGGGTCGGGCTCGTAGACGCCACGGCCCATCTGGTAGTTGAGCTCCATGGTCTTGGCGTACTGGGCGCCCAGCACCCGCGTGATGCTGCGCCAGTTCTCGGCATCGTCCTGCTCGAACGCGCCGGAAATACCGAACGTGCGCACGTAGGCCTGGTAGCTCTCCTCCTTGTACCAGTCCGGCGCTTCCTTCTCGATCAGAAAGAAGGACATGATCTCCATCTTGTCCGGGCCGAGCGGGTGCCACAGCCGAAGCGTGAGGAACGACGTCGGCGGCGAGACGTGGTCCTTCGACATCAGGAAGTTGCCGATCGACAGGTTCGGGAACACGGTGCCGTGGATGAACGCGACCGGCCGGAACACCTCGACCTGCTCCGGGGAAAGCCGGCGCTGCAACTGCTCGACGATGTTCTCCGGCATACCCAGGAATTCGGGCAGCGGCATGCCCGGCGGCGGGCCGATGATGCCGAGGCCGTGCCCGTTCTCGGTGTGCACGTGCTCGCCGTAGAGCGCGAACTTCGGGTCCGGCGGGGCGAGCCCGAGTTCCACCATGGAGCGGTGCGTCATCATCGTGTGGTAGGCGTCGCCGACGAAGTTGTCGGCGCCGAGCTTCCAGTTCGCATCGACGACCCAGCGCTGCGGGGCGCCGACGACCTCCAGACCGGCGTCACTGCGGTCCAGCACGATGTCGAGGTAGAACTTCATGTCCCCGAGGTAGTCCTCGAGCGACTGGGCCTCCGGGTCGAGGCAGCCGAAGATCAACCCCTTGTAGGTGTCCAGTTTCGGGACCGGCTTGAGCTGCCACAGAGACTTGTCCAGCTTGTTGCCGTACGCTTCCCGCCCGGCCGGCACGCCCACAAGACTGCCCTTGTTGTTGTAGGTCCAGCCGTGGTACGGGCAGCGGAAGTGCGACGTGTTTCCCATTTCGGCGCGGCACACCTGCATGCCACGGTGGCGGCAACTGTTGAGGTGGCCACGGACCTCGCCGTCTTCGTCCCGGCAGACGATGAACTGATCTTCCGAGATGTAGCGGACGACGTAATCGCCGCGCTCCGAGATTTCACTCTCGTGCGCGAGGAACACCCACGAACGGCCGAACACGCGCTCACGCTCGGCATCGTGCATCTCCGGGTCATTGATGATCGCGGCTGGAACAGTCCAGTCGGCCTCTACGTCACGCAAACCCTGCTCGAGGATCTGCCGAAGTTCGTCCCTCAACATGTGACCACCTTGGCGTCAGACATCTTTGTCTCCTCCGGAAAGCGCGGGCCCGATACGGAGCAGGACCGCGTTCACAGCTTGACTGGTTCTAGGATACTAGTATCTTTGACTGCGATGTCAAACCCCAGTTGTCCGTCACGCAACCGAACCGAAGGAGAGCACACCATGGGAACACCCGTCCTGTCGCCGGAGTGGATGAAGTCTTACGCAGAGCTGTGGAACACCACGGACGCGACGCGCGAGGGCCTCAAGGAGCTGAGTATGGTCGTCGAATACCGGCTCGCCGAGAACGAGAGTCGCGCGGGCCAGATCGAGGTCAACGCCGGCGAAGTCGTGCGCGCCGGCACCCCTGCCAAAGGTGTGAAGCCGGACTTCCTGCTGACGGCGAAGGTCGAGACCTGGCAGCGCCTCGGCGCCGGCGAACTGCCCGCCGCCAAGGCGATGGTCACCCGGAAGGTCAAGTTCCGCGGTTCCATGTCGGTGGCACTCGCCAACCTGCCCGGCCTCGAAGCCGCCATGAAGATGTTCGGCCAGATCGACGACACCGACTGGTCGGTGGACTGACCGAGGTCGCTGTCCACGGCCTCGGCGTACCTGAAGCCGGAGCGGGAGTCCGCTCCGGCTTCAGCGCTGCCACCAGACGGCGGGAGACCGGCGCTCCACCCGGACCAATGACCGGCCACTGCAACCCGGCTCCCGCTCCAGCGCAGCCCGCTCGCCGTTGACACGCTAGAATCTCGGCGTGAGCGACAGTACGCAGCCCCGACCTTCCCACACCGAAAGGCCGGATAGTCCATGCCCATGATCGCGGCAGTCACCAAAACAGACCAGATCTACCAAGCGCTCCTCACCCAGCTACTCGAGGGACGCCATCAATTCGGCGAGCTCCTCAGCACCTACGACCTCGCGACTGAATTCGGCGTGAGCCGCAGGCCGGTGATGGACGCGATGATGCGACTGGCCGCCGCCGGATTCATCTCGATCATTCCACAGGTCGGATGCCAGGTGACGGTCCCGGACGAACGCAAGGTGCGCGACCACTTCGCAGTGGCGGGCATCCTCGAAGGGGCGGGCGCACGGCTCGCAGCACTCACCGCCACCGGCGCCCAACTGGCCGAAATCCACGACATGCTGGTGCGCGGCATCGGCCCGGCCAAGCGGAACGAAGCACTCGCCTTCGCCGCAGCCAACCGGGACTTCCACTCCGCCATATTGGCGGCCAGCGGCAACCAGCGTCTGACCGACCTGGCCATGGACAGCTGGGACCTCAACGACTTCTACCTCCAGAAGAACCGGTTGAGCACGGACCTGACGCGGGCGCAGACCGAGCACACAGAGATCGCGGAGGCGATCAAGCGCCGCGACGCGGACCGGGCCGGCAGGCTCATGGAGGAGCATCTTTCGCGGTTCTGGAAGTTCATGGAAGTGTAGTCACTCTCCCACCGAACGGGTGCGTGCCTACGACCATGGCACCCGTTTTCGCCATCGAGCGACGACAAGCTTGTTGCTTCTGAGATTCTAGTATGTCAAAATGGAGGCAGGTTGCGACAGGAAGGAATGCTGTGGAGCAGCACGTAAGCATCTGGGGCGATTTGGCGGGCGTCGAGTTGCGCCAGCGGACCGTGGACGCGGCCGGCATCGCCACCCGGGTGGTAGAAGCGGGTACCGGTCCGGCACTGGTCATGGTGCACGGCACGGGCGGGCATCTGGAGGCGTATTCGCGCAACGTCCGCGATCTGGCGAAGGAATTCCGGATCGTCCTCTACGACATGGCGGGGCACGGGCTTTCGGCGAAACCTGACCGGCCCTACACGATCGACTACCTCAGCGATCACCTGATCGCGCTGCTGGACGCGCTGGACATTGGAAAAGCGCATCTCTCCGGCGAATCGCTCGGCGGCTGGGTGGCGGCGTGGGCCGCGGCACACCACCCCGAACGGATCGATCGGCTGGTGCTCAACACTCCCGGCAACGTCACCAACAAGCCGGAGGTGATGGCCGGGCTGAAGGAATCGAGCATGAAGGCGGTCCGCGAAGCGAGCAGGCAGACCGTGCGCACCAGGGTCGAATGGCTTTTCCACGACAAGAGCCTCGTCACCGACGAGCTCGTCGACCTGCGGTTGCGGATCTACACCCAGCCGGGGTTCGAGGACGCGATGCGCAACATCCTCGCGGTGCAGGACTGGGAACACCGGCGCCCGTACGTCTGGTCCTCGGAGTGGTGCGGCCGCATCGTCTCGCCGACCCTGCTGCTGTGGACCGACCACGACCCGACGGCCTCCGTCGAGGAAGCCGCGCTACTGGAAGAGCTCATCCCCGGCAGCCGTCTCGAAGTCATCGAGGGCGCCGGCCACTGGCCGCAGTGGGAGAAGCCGGACCAGTTCAACGAGACCCACGTTAGGTTCCTGAAAGGAAAGTGATGACCGCACGAAACGGCACCGCGTACCTCGACCGGCTGCGCGCACACAGTCCCGAGCTGTGGGTCGGGGCCGAGAAGATCACCGACGTGGCCGGGCACAAGGCGACGTCCGGCGCCGCGGCCGAGATCGCCCGCCTCTACGACCTGCAGTTCAAGACCGACAGCATGCTCTTCGCGCCCGACGGCGGTGCTCCCAAGGAAGGCGTGCAGTTCCTGATGCCCCGCACTGCGGAGGACCTCGAGCTCCGCCGCGTCATGCACAAGCAGTGGGCGGATTCCAGCTTCGGCATGATGGGGCGCAGCACGGACTTCGTCAGCGCGATGCTGGTGGCGTGGAACGCCAACGCCGAGTTCTTCGGCGACGGCGCCGACCGGGTGCGCGCGTACTACAAGTACGTGCGGGACAACGACCTGTTCTTGTCCCACGCGCTGGCGGACCCGCCGGTCGACCGTTCGAAGCCGCCGTCGCAGCAGCCTGACCCCTACACCTACCTCGGCGTGAAACGCGAGACTCCGGACGGCATCATCGTGAGTGGCGCGAAGATGCTCGCGACGGCCGCGCCGTACTCCGACGAGATCCTGGTCTGGCCGTTCTCGCTACGGAAGTACGCGGCCGAGGAGAAGCCCTACGCCATCGCGTTCGCCATCCCGGCCGACGCGCCGGGCGTCCGACTGATCTGCCGCGAGCCGTTCGGCGGGGGGAATGCCTTCGATCACCCGCTGTCCAGCCGGTTCGACGAGATGGACGCCGTGATCGTGTTCGACGAAGTGCTGGTGCCTTGGGACCGGGTCTTCATCAATCAGGACTACGAGCGAGTGAACAACATCTGGGCGATCAACTCCAACGCCTTCACCGGCGTCCAGACCTCGGTCCGGATGCTAGCGAAGCTCCAGTTCGTCGCGGGCATCGCCAAGCGCGCGACCGAGATCGTCAAGACCGACCAGTTCCCCCAGGTCCGCGACGCGCTCGGCGAGATCACCACCTACATCGAACTGACCAGGGCGGCCGTCCTCGCGTCCGAGTCCGGTGCACAGCGCAACGAGGAGGGCTTCCTGTTCCCCGACGTCCGCCCGCTCTACGCGATCCGCAACTCCGGGAACCGCTGGTACCCGCGGGTCCGGGAGATCCTGCAGCAGATTCTCGCCGGTGGCTTACTCTACCAGCCAGCCGACGTAAGCGCGTTCGACTCACCGATCGCCGAGGACATCACCCGGTTCTACCGCGGCCCCGAGACGAACAGCCTGGACCGCATCGCGATCTACAAGGTGGCCGCCGATCTCGCGGTCTCCGCCTTCGGCGGCCGCCACGAACTCTACGAGCGGTTCTACGCCGGTGACCCGCTATTCCTCCGCATCAACACCCAGTTCAACCAGTACGACTGGACCGAACCGCTCGGCCTGATCGATGGGCTGCTGGCCACGTCGATCGGGCAAGCCGGCGTCCTGTCCGGCGGCACTGGCGAGGGTGCTGCGGCATGAGGGTGCGCGGCCGGCGGGCCCTGGTCACCGCCGGGTCGAGTGGGCTCGGCGCCGCGATCGCGGCTTCTCTACGGGCAGACGGGGCAGAGGTCTTCATCACGGGAACCGGGCCGCACACCGGCGAGGTCGCCCGTGATATCGGTGCGGCGGACTGGGCGATTGCTGACTTCACCCAGCCCGGTGCCGCGGCCACCGCAGCCGCCGCCGCGCGCGAGGCGCTCGGCGGCATCGACATCCTGGTGTCTAACACCGGCGGCACGCGCGCGGCGAAGGCCTCCGAACTCTCGGCGGAGGACTGGGATTCGGCATACCGTCTCCTGCTGAACAGCGCGATCTCCCTGACCAGCGCGGTATTGCCGGCGATGTCGGCGGCCGGGTGGGGACGGCTGATCTACGTCACCTCGGTCGGCGTGGTCAAGCCGTTGCCACTGCTGCACCTGTCCAACGTGATGCGGGCCGGAGTGGCCGCGCTGGCGCGGTCACTGGCCGCCGAGGTGGCTCCAAACGGCGTCACCACGCACGTCATCGCCCCCGCCCACATCGACACGCCGCGGCGGCGCGCGCTCGCCGCGGCGCGCGCCGCGGCGGCCGACGTGCCGGTGGCCGAGCTGGAACAACGGCAGCTCGCCACCGAGTTGCCCATCGGCCGGTGGGGACGTCCCGACGAGATCGCCGAGCTGGTGACCCACCTCTGCTCGGACTTCGCTGGGTTCCAGACCGGGCAGACACACGTCGTCGACGGCGGGATGACCTCAACCTAGGGGAGAATTATGACAAATTTCGAGCAGTGGATGCACAAGCTCCACGAGATGAAGGACTACGACCCGGAGCGGTCGATGCCGGGCAACCTGATCACCCCTTCGGCGAGTGCCCGGTGGCTTGAGGAGGACGTGACCGGCAACCCCAGCCGGGTCGGAGTGCTGGCCGACCTGCCGGCGAAGTCGATGGAGTTCTACCTCCAGGAAATTCCGGCAGGCACGGCGACCGACCTCCAGCGCCATGTGCACGAGTCCGTGCACTGCGTGCTCGAGGGCAGCGGCTACTCCGAGATCGGACCGGAAACACTCCGGTGGTCGGCCGGGGACTTCGTCTACACCCCGCCGTGGGTCTGGCACCGGCACTACAACGACGGCACCGAACGCGTTCGCATGATCCTCGTCGAGAACTCGCGGCAACTCGATGGCCTCGGCATCAACCGGCGGGAAAGCGCCGGGAACATCTCTTACGACAAAGTGGATAGGAGTTGACCTACTGATGGGCATTTCACAGGTGGCTCACGCCGAACTCGCCGTAGCCGATCTGGACGAGGCGATCGGCTTCCACACCGACGTCCTCGGCATGCAGGAACTCGGCCGGTCCGACGGCGCGGTGCGGCTGTCCGTCGGTATCGACGGCGGCTGCGACCTGGTGCTGACCGCCGGCGGGACCGGGGTTCGGAAGTTCGCGCTGCGCGTCGACGACGTCGCCGACCTCGACCGCTACGCGAAGCGTCTCGCCGAAGCCGGCGTTGCGACCGAGACCCGCACTGACGAACACCCCGGTGTGGTCCAGTCGCTGCAGTTCCAGGCACCCTCCGGGCACGTCATGGAACTGGCGCTGCTCTCGACCGGACCGCAGTACATCCACCCGTCGAAGGCCCCTCACCGAGGCGGGATCCGCGCGCTGGACTTCGACCACATCACCGTGCAGGCACAGGACCCGAAACCGCTGGTCGACTTCCTGGTCGAGCTGCTGGACTTCCAGATCTCCGATATCTTCGCCCCGGCGCCCGGAGTCATCGGAGCGGCCTGGTGCCGGGCCAGCACGCTGCACCACGACATCGCGATCATCTCCACCCCCGAAGCCGGTAAGTCGCTACACCACTACGCACTCGGGATGGAGTCGTTCGACCATCTCAAGCTGGCCGCCGACGAGCTCGCCCTGCACAACGTGCCGATCGAGGTCGGGCCGGGCCGCCACGGCGTGGGCGGCAACGTCTACACCTACTTCTGGGCCGCGGGGAACCGCTACGAGCTGTCGGCCGAGATGCCGCGGGTGCGCCGCAACGACCCCGTGGTGTGGGACGACTTCCCGAAGGCGTTCAGCCCGTGGGGGCTGCAGCCACCGGAGTCGTTCGGCCGCACTTCCTGAAAGTCCCCCAAAAAAGCCGGTTGGCCCGGCGGGTCAGTAAGCCCCCACCTGACCCGCCGGGCCAAGCGCCCTTTCCCAGCGAGCACAAGGAGAGCCCCGTGGTGCAGAAGTTCGGTGTCGACGACGTGCGTGGCGTCATCGCCGTCGCCCCGACCCCCGCGCTGCCCGGGGCGGCCGAGCTCACCGCACGCGACACCGTCGACCTCGACGAGTCCGACCGGATGATCCGTGCGCTCGTCGCCGACGGCGTGGACGGGATCATCACCAACGGCACACTCGGTGAGATGGCGACCCTGACGCTGGACGAATGGCAGGCCTTCACCGCCTGCGTCGCGGACGCGGTTTCGGACACCTCATCGGACCTACCGTTGTTCGTCGGCGCGACCACCCCTAACACGAGGGAGACCATCGACCGGATCCGCTTCCTGCGGGATCTCGGCGTGCGCGGGGTCATCCTCGGCCGTCCGATGTGGAGCGCACTCGGCGCCGACGCCCTGCTCGCCTTCTACCGGGACGTCGCGAACCTGTTCCCGGACATGGCGATCGTCCTCTACGACAACCCTGAGGCGTTCAAGGGGCCGATCCCGTCTGCGGTCTACGCCGAGCTCGCCAAGGTGCCCCAGATCATCGGTGCGAAGTACATCGCGATCACACCCAAGTTCACCGCGGACGTGGCCGCGGTCGGCGGGCGGCTCCGACTGCTGCCGCTGGAGAGCGACTGGCTCGCGGCCCATACGCTCCACCCAGAAACGTCACTCGGCTGCTGGAGCAGCAGCGCCCTGTGCGGCCCACAACCCGTGCTCGCCCTGCGCGACGCGATCCGCTCCGGCGACGTCGAGGCGGCACGGCACCTCACCCACCGCATCGAGTGGACCTACGAGCCGTTCCTCGCCAGGACGAACTTCGGCGAGTTCTCCAAGTACAACATCAGTCTCGAGAAGCTGCGCTTCGACGAGGCCGGCTACGTCACCGCAGGCCCCGTGCGCCCGCCGTACCACGTCGTCCCCGAGGCCTATGCCGAAGGCGCGCGGGAGAACGGCCGCCGCTGGCGCCGGCTCGTCGGCGAAGTCCGGGACTCGGACTCCTGAACCTCGCCAGACCGCGCTGTGCATGCGGCGCGGCCGGTCGTGAAAAAAACTGATGGCGCCGCCTCTGTAACTGGGCGGCGCCATCAGTCCGTTTATCGAGATTCAGATGCGCGGAGAGGGCCGAGGAGCCCACCCACCGTCTGCCCGACGGTCGTGACCACACCATCCAGCGGCGCCGACACGCTGACCGGCAGCTCGGCGATCGGTGCGGGTGCGGGAGTCGGTGCGGGAGTCGGTGCGGGTGCGGATCGAGCGGGCGGCTTAACCGGCTCGGCGGGCGCGGACCTCGCCGGAGCGGGGTCGGCCACACCACCGTGCGATGCCGAGGCTGGGCGAGCCGGAGCGCGGTCGACGTTCTCGCCGTGTGTCGGGTCCTGGTCTGCGTTTCCGGGCGCGTCCGGGACTGCGAACGACCCGGCGGAATAAGCTCGCATCCAGGCCATGACCTTGTTCAAATAATCCTCAGACCTGTTGTAACTGAGGATGGCACTGCGCAGTCCCGTCGCGGTTTTAAGGTCGCGATCGGCCGCGCAGAGATACCGCCCCGCCGACTCCGAGGAATCGTAGATGTTCTGCACATCAGCGTTGCCGTCACCCGATCCATCCGTGCCCCACTTTTCCCATGTCGACGGAATGAACTGCATTGGGCCGGCAGCACGTGCCCACTGCCCGCTCTGCCGGTCGACGATACTCGCGAAACCTGGCGAACCGTCCAGGGCGGGGCCGTAAATCGGGCGGACCATTGTTCCCTGTGCGTCAACGTCGCCACGTCGGGCGTGGTTCGACTCGATCTTGCCGATACCCGCGAGCAACACCCAAGCCAGGTGACAGCCCGGATTCTCGCGAGCTAGCAAGGTCTCGGCCCGACGGTAGGCGTCGAGAACCGTGGCCGGAATGCCCGAACTCGCACCAGGTCCGGTGGCAGCGCCGCGTCGGTGGCCCACCGGCGCGGCGAGCGGCGGCAGCACCGAAACTTCTGGGAGCGTAACTGGGAGCCGGGCCCCGGGCACGAACGACCATGCCTGCGGAACCGGCGTGGTCGCCTGTGCCCGGTCCGTCGTGAAAAGGGGCAGGCGCCGCCCATCGGCGACGGGTTCGACCAGCAGCACCCCGCTGCCGACCACGACCGCGCTCGTCAGCGCGACTGCGGCGTAGGCGGCAGAGCTGATCCGGTGACATTTTTCCATCTTCCTTCGCTTTGTCCGAGCCCTGTGACTGCCTTTGCTGCGATTCCCGATCGATGCTGCCATGCCAGATGCCCTTCTGTTGCCTCGTCGAAACCAGGGGTGCTAAGATTCTAGCATGTTTCACCTGGAACATGAGTACAAAGAAAGGCTGGTGGCTCGATGCCCGTTGCTGTGTGCGCCTTGTCCCATTCGCCGCTGATCGGGTTCAACCATCCGGCGAAAGCTGTCGAGAAGCGAGTCGAGATGGCTTTCGACCAGGCGCGAAGTTTTATCGCGGAATTCGATCCAAACCTCGTTGTGCTCTTCGCGCCCGATCACTACAATGGCTTCTTCTACGACATGATGCCGCAATTCTGTATCGGAACGCACGCCACCGCGCTCGGTGATTACAACACTCCGGCTGGCGAACTCTCGGTCGCCAAATCCGCGCGGACAATGGCCAAGGACGTGCTGGCGGCCGGGATCGATATCGCCGTGTCCGAACGGATGTACGTCGACCACGGGTTTTCCCAGCCGCTGCAGATCCTTTTCGACGGGCTCGACAAAGTTCCCGTCGTCCCCATCTTCATTAACTCGGTTGCCACACCACTCTGCCCCGTCGGCCGCATCCGGCAACTCGGCACGGCGGTCGGCCACGCGAGCGCACACATCGCCGAGCAGCGCGTGCTGTTCCTCGGCTCCGGCGGACTCTCGCACGATCCCCCGGTGCCGCAACTGGAAAACGCCACCGAAGAGGTCGCCGCCCGGCTGATCGACGGCCGTAACCCGACGCCTGAAGAGCGCGCACGGCGGCAGGCCAGGGTGATCGCCTCCGGTCTGGAGCTAGCCGCGGGCACGTCGTCGATGCGGCCGATCAATCCGGAGTGGGATCGACAGTTCCTTGATCTGATTTCGGCAGGCGAGCTCCAGCACGTCGACGCCTGGGACAACGCATGGTTCGCCGAGCAGGCTGGGAACTCCTCACACGAGGTGCGAACCTGGATCGCCGCGTACGCCGCGATGGCAGCCCGCGGGAATTACGTGATTAACTACCGGTTCTACGAGCCGGTACCAGAGTGGGTTGCGGGATTCGCCGTCACCACAGCCGTTTCCGCCGACGCCTGATCCTCAAGGTACAGCGCCGCGCCGGACGCGTTCGACGACGAGGTCACGAGCGGGTCCGGCGCCCCGTGTCTCGTCCCGGCTTGAGAGGAAACCATGAAGTCAACGTTGACTCCGCCTCGGCTCGGCCGAGGGCACCGTATTCCCAAAGTCGTCTTGCGCGAGATCCGGGCGGTCACCGCACGAGCCCGGGCTCTGTTCGGCGGTGGTCCAGACCCGGACGTGGCCGACGATTTCGTTGCCGCGCACGAGATTCTGGCCGAAATCGCCGAGCGGGTCGGCCAACGTGCCACCGCAGGCCATACCGGCGAGGTCCTGAACCTGTTCATCGAGGTCTCCGATGTCCGCGAGCGACTGCGACAGGCTCAACTAGAACTCCGCGTGAGAGTCCACACTCAAGTCCAGGAAGCATTGGACCGGTTGCAGGACGCGCGCTCGGTGGCCCGGCTCGTGGAACGCGTGCCGGAGGCCGTATGCCAGCTCGGCTTCGACCGAGCGCTGTTCTCCGAGATCCGCGAATCGGTGTGGATACCACAGTCCTGCACCGTGCTGGGTGATCCCGGCTGGGCTGCGGAGATTCTGCGGATCGGCCGCACGGAATCCCCGGTGCTGGACCGCACCCTCGTCGAGACCGAGGCCGTGCGCAGACGACGTGCGCTGCTCGTCGCGGATACGCAGCGCGAAGTACGTGGGCTCGCCTGCCTGGTCGAGGCCGCTCGAATGGAGTCCTATGTGGTCGCTCCCGTGCTCAGCGACGACGGCGTACTCGGGCTGGTGCACGCGGACCGGCACGTCCAGAGGCGTCAGGTCGACGAGTTAGACCGCGAGGTGTTCGGCATGTTCGCCCAGGGGCTCGGCATCGTGTTCCGCCGCACCGTGCTGGTCGAACGCGTCCAGTCGCTGCGGACCGAGGTCGATCAGTTCACGATGAACATCGCCAACACCATGGACCGGATCCTGAGTACCGGCCTCCCGGCTGCACCGGTCATCGGTGACCCCGTGGTGCCGCCGCCCGGCCCGGTGCCGACCCGGTCCTTCGTGGAGTCCGCGCTCACCCCGCGTCAGCTGGAAGTACTCAGGCTTTTGGGCGACGGCAAGACCAACGCAGGAATCGCCACCCGGCTGACGATCTCCGAGGACACAGCCAAGTCCCACGTCAAGCATATCCTGCGCAAGCTCGGCGCCGCGAACCGTGCCGAAGCGGTCTCGCTCTTCCTGCGGACGCAGCAAGCCCGGGGCGCGCCCGATTCCTCCTGAGCCTCACCAGAGGCTCCAAATCGCGGCGAGCGTGAACACCACGCCGATGACCTGGAGCGCATATCCGCTTCCCCGCAGCTTCCTGATCCGTCTCAGACGCTCGGTTTTCGGCAAGGTCGGGCTGATCCGCACTGCCGCCGCGCGGCGGCCCCACCGTCCTATCGTCAGCAGTACCGCACCCACAGCCGCGAGCACCGCGAAGTCCACGATCATCGCGGCGGCTGGGGATGCCCGGGCGCCTGTCCCGGGATCTGTCCCGGCGACGGCGACCAGCCCGGCGCCTGCTGCGGCGGTGCGGACGGGTCGGCCGGGCGGTATGCGTCGGCGTACCGCACGTCCGCACCCACGAGTTTCGCTCCGAGCCATTCTCGCCACGTTGCGAGCGCCTTCTCCAGCACTAGTTGCTGCTTCAGCTGGTCCTTCACCTGGTCGAAGACTGCGGGCTGTGGCGGCAGGACCTGGCGGACCCGGCCAACGTTCCAGCCATGAGTGGTTTGCGTGGGACCGAAAAGGCCGCCGGCGGGTACCGCGAACGCCGCCTTCGCGTATCCGTCCTCGAGCTGCGCCGCCGTCACCTGGCCGAGATCGCCGCCCTTGTCGCGCGTGGCGCCGTCCAGACTCCGCTGAGCGACGAGAGTTTCGAACGGTGTCCCGGCGTTGAGGTCGGCGAGCACCTGGTCTGCGTCCTCTTTCGTCCGTACCACGATATTGGTGATCTGCCGTCGTTCCGGATTGCCCAGCTGCTCCTTCCGCTGGGCGAACGCGTCCGCGACCTCGATGTCGCTGACCGAACTCCCCTTGGTGACCGAATCGAACAACTGCGAAACCGCGAGCTGTCGCTTGATCTCGTCGAGCACCGCGTCCTCGGACGTCCCGGTGGTGCCAAGCGCCTGTACGAACTTGCTCCTCGCGTCCGGCCCTTCACCGATCCGCTCGGAGATGAACCGGGTCAGAACGTCCTGCGCCGCCTTGTCCGCGATGACGATCCCGCGATCGCGCGCCGCACGCTCCAGCACCATGCCCACGGCGACCGCCTTCGCCGTGTCCCGGCGAAATGCTTCCGACTTCACGGTGTCCTGCGCGTCCGGTGGCTGTACCCCGTAGAGCGCCTTCAGGGTCTGGATCCGGTCCTGCAAATTCTCGACCGTCTCGGTCTGGTCGCCGTATGTGAAGACCACGCCGTCTGGCAGATCGTCAGCGCGCGACGACCACCAGGCGAGCCCGGAGCCGCTAAGCAGCACCACGAGCGTCAGTATGGTCAGGATGCGCCAGCTGCGCCTGCGGGGCAGTCGGATCTTGCCGGGCAGTGCGGTGAGTTTCATGAGTTGACTCCCACGAGTAGATCGGGCACTGGGGTGGTTTCGGAAGAGGGACCGGACCGGGTGCGGGTGGGCGCGAGCCAGACCACGAGCCACGCGGCAGCTATGGACAGCAAGACGGCGGCCGCGAGCAGTAGTCCGAACTGCCGGATCGCGTCGAGCCGCGAGAGCGCGAGCGCGAGGTAGCCGACGGTCGAGACCGCAGCGACCAGCAGCACGGATCTGCGCAACACGAGGTCGCGACGCCGTTCGGCCTCGGCCAGCAATACCGTGAACTCGCAGCCGACGGCGGCGATGAGGGAGCCCAGCGCCATCGTAATCGGCGTCAGGGAGATCCCGGTCATTCCGATGCCGAGCAGGCCTATACCGGTCGCGACGAGTGCGGCAGTGACCGCGCGCAGCGCGTCCTTACGCCTGGCGAGCACCACTACGAGCACCAGCCCTGCGACGGCGATGCCGAGCCCGTTCGTCCAGAACCGGTTTTCGGACACGAGCTCGTACCCGCGCGCGGCGACGACCGGCAGACCCGTCAGCTCGGCGTGGTACCCCGGCGGTGCCGGAGGAAGTTGGTTCAGCAAGTCGTCGCGCAGGCCGACCAGGCCCTCGACGTCATTGAGCCGGACCCCGAACGAGAGCACGGATTCCTGCCCGTCGGCCCGCAGGACCGAACCGGTGAGGTAGGGCGGCAGCAACCGGACGGCCGCGGTGATTTCGTCCTTGGTGGGCGCGGGCCCGAGAAAGTTCAGCAATGTCGGCAGCGAAACGACCGGGCGGAGGCGGTCCCCGTGCCGAGCGATGGTCACGTCCTGGGCCTGGCGCAGCCAGTCCAGCGCTTCCGGAGAGGTGACATCTGGGCCGTGCAGGACGACGTCGACCTCGCCCGAGGAGCCGATGACCTGCTCGACCCGCTTCGCGTCTTCGAACGCGGGCAACCCGTGCACGAAGCTCTCGATATCGCTCTGCAGTGACACCTTCGGCAACATCGCCCAGCCGCCGGCCGCGAGCACCGCCACTACCAGCCCCACACCCAACCGAACCGGCAAACTCGCCTTGCGTCCATTTCGGGCAACAGTGGATTCGGGCTCCACGTCGACCGGCCGGAACAACAAGCCGATGGCGAAGGCCACCAGCACACCGATACCGAGTGCGATGCCGAGATCCTGCACGAATGGCAGCGGCGCGAATGCCAGCGCACCGAACGCGGCCGCCGTGGCCGCCGCGACTGCGAACACCACCCGTCGGTCGGCCCGCCGTGACAGGTAGGTCGGGAAATCGCTGCCGACGCCGAGCAACACCGGCAGGAACGCTACCACCCCGAGTGACAGCGGCCGGCCGAGCCAACCGAACACCGCCACAGTCACCGCGGCGGCGGTCAGCGAGCCGGCGAGTGGGAGCAGCCGACGCCGGCGCCGGTGCCACGGCACGAGCAGGAAACACAGTGCGATCGCTAGCAGGGCTGCACCACCGAGCAGGGGCAGTTCCGCACGGACCTCGTCTGCCAGTGCACCGGCCATAGCGGGAACCCCGGACACGGTCACCGTCGCCCCGTCGACGCGGGCCGCATCGACTGTGTCCCGTACGCCCTGGACGAGCCCTTCGGTGGCTGCCTGATCGAGGTTCTGCCGGGGCCGCACCAGGATTGCCGCCGCCTTCGCCGACGGCACCACGAAATGCCACTGCGGTCGCGGGTTCCCGTCCGCACCGAACACCACGGCCTTGACGAACGCCTGGTTCTTCAACGTTGGCAGTCCGGCGGGCAGGGCCTGCACAAGCAGCTTGCCGTACCGCTGGTCGAACCCGCCCACCGCGTCGTCAGCAATCCTGGCGGCGGCCGCGTCGGACGCGCCGCGCTCCTTGGCCTGCGCCTGAGCCTGCGCGCGCAGCCGGTCACGGCGGCCGGACAGTTCGGCCATCAGGTCCTGCGCCCGACCAGCGACCTGGTTCAGCACGGTCCCCGGCCCGTAGACGGCCGCGACGTCGGGTAGCTTCGCGAGCTCGCCCTCCAGCTTGACCAGCGACGGCAGGTGCGGCTGGTCCAGCAGCAGCCCAGGCTGCTCCGCCTCGAGCAGCACGACCACCGGGTCGCCGCCGAAGGATCTGCTCAGCTCCTCGAACCGGGTGACGGCAGGGTCGTCACCCGGCAGCAACGAGCTGACCCCGGTCTCGATGCGCGTCCTCGCCAAGCCGGTGCCGACGAACCCGGCGAGGACGAGGAGAGCCGCTGCCATCGCAAGGACCTTGCGGGACGGGCAGCTCAGTTTGAGGCGTCTCACTTCGGCGGATCCTTCTCGACACGCGGGTAGGAACCGGTGAACGGGCCGGGATTCGCCGACTGTCCCGGCGCCGGGAAGGGGTTGTTCTTCTTGAGCGGCCCGACGTCGATGTTCGCCGGCAGGCCCTTCACGCTCTGCTCGTTGAAAACCATGAACAGCCGGATCGCGTTGCCGTTGGCGTCACCCCGCGCCGTCACCTGGCCAATGTTGGTGAAGAACGCGGCGACGTCGCGGGCGTAGGGCACGAGATAGGACAGCATCGGGTTCACGTCGCCCAACGCCACGTTCAGAGTCGGCAGGAAATTCGACGCGTCCGCGGCTACCGCGGGCACCCGCTGCAGCGTGCCGGGAGCCGCGTCGAGTACGCCGTTCAGCGAAGGCAGCAGGCCACGCAAATCCGCGGATGCGGCCGGCAGGTCCTGCAGTGCGGCGTTGAGATCGGGCGCGGCCGCATTCAGGCCGCTCGCGACCGGGGCAAGCGCTGGCGACAACCGGCTCAGCTCACCGCTCGCGTTCTTGGCGGTGTCCATCAGGCCAGGCAGCCGCCGCAGAACCTCACGGAGCTCGGTGTCACTGCCCGCGGTCGCCTTGGTGAGCTTCTCGGCATCTGACACGAGGTCGGCAATCTGCCCCTGCCGGGTGTCCAGCGCCGCCAGCAGCTTGGCGGTGTTGCCGGTGAGCTCCTGCAGATCCCCGGACTGGGCCGCCAACGCGTCGAGCGCATCGTGGCCCTCGCGCCCGAGGTCGCCCAGGCCCTGCAGCGCCTGGGAAACACCCTCCTTGGTGTCCTTCGTACCGGCACCAAGCGAGCGGACCAGCGAGCCCAGTGAATCCTTCGTCGGCTTGTCGAGGCTCGTGAGCACGTCGTCGAGTTCGACGGCCTCCTTGCCCGCCGACGACGGCAGCACGGTGCCGTCGGGCAGAGCAGGTCCGCGGCCGTCGGTGATCTCGAGGTAGGTCTCCTGGATCAGCGTCTTGTTCCGGACCTTGACAGTCACACCCTCGTGTAGCGGAGCGTTCCGGTCGAGCCGCATCGTGACGTGCGCGAGGTCGCCTTCGGTGCGCAACGCCTGGACCTTGCCGACCTTGACCCCTGCAATGGTGATGTCGGAGTCGTAGACCAGGTTCGACGCCGTGCGAAACTGCACCTCGGCCGTGTAACCCGCCTTGGAGATGCCGGGTAGCCGGCCACCGGAGTTCAACCACAGGTACCCGAACAGTCCGGCACAGGCGGCGATGAACACGGCCAGCACCAGGGTCCGGATGTGGGGGACATGCCTACCGGGAATCCTCATTAGACACTCCCTTATCGTGGGACGGCGGCTTGCAGTGCGGGCAACAGCGGCAGCAGGCCCGTGATGCTTTCCGGCGAGAGCTGGGCCATGGCCCGGTACGCCCCGCCGGTCCCGTCGCGCAGACTCGTGATCGACCGGGAGTTCGTGACGAACGCGGCCAGGTCGTTCAGGTACGGCAGCACCGCCGTCGTGATCGGTCCCAGCTGTCCGGTCACGGCATGCAGATCACCGAGCGAGGCGTTGAGGTCACCGACGAACGGCCGCAGGTCTCGGACGACGGGTACCGCCTTGTCGACGACCGGTCGTGCGGAGTCGACGGTCTGCCCGAGCTTGTCGACCGTGCCGGTGAACTTCTCGAGCGAGCTGGGCAGGGTTCCGCTCGCCTCGCGAAGCTTGTCCAGGACTGGGTCCAGCTGGGCACTCAACGCACCGACGCTCCCGGTGGCCTGCTGGAGCTGGTCAGTGAAGTCCGGCAGCTGTGCGAGCGCGGCATCGAGGTCACCGTTGCGCTGCCCCACCGTCGCCAGGGTCTTCTGGAGTGACTCGGCCAGTGCGCCGAGCCGCTCGTCATCACCCCCGGTAGCCGACGCGATCTGCCCCAGCGCGGTGACCAGCTTCTGCAACGTCTCCTTGCGGGTTTGCAGAGCGGTGACGACGGGCTGCAGGTCCCGCACCACTTGATCGGTCGCGTCGAGGCCCTCTGGCAGGTTGGCGGGCGCCCCGGCCAGCGCGACGTCCGATTCGGCCAGCAGGGTGGTCAGTGCGTCCCGAGTGTTGGCATCCAGGTGCCCGAGTGCTTCGTCGACCTGCACCGGCCGCACCGAGTTGGCGACGGGCAGCACCCCGCCCTCCGGCAGCCGCTTTCCCGGCGGACCACCAGGATTCAGCTCGACATACATTTCGTTCAGCGGGCTCTTGGGTCGTAGTAGGACACGTGCGTTGTCGTAGATCTGGTGTCCCTTGTCGATCGCCAGCTCGAGCCGCGCGTGCCCTCGGTCGTCGACGCTCGCCTCGCGGATGTCACCGACGGCTATCCCCGCGATCCGCACCTCCTGCCTGCTCGCGGGGTTGATCGCCGGCGCGGACTCGAAGGTGACCGAGTAGCGGTTCTTGCCATCCCAGGGCACTCGGACCTGCTGCATCGTGAGGATGTAGCCACCGGCCACCAGCCCTGCGGTCACGAGCGCGACCAGCGCAAGAACGTTGCGCTTGAGCTGCGGTTCGCTCGAGATCCGCTGCCAGGTACGCCGAATCCGGCTCGGGTGCGCGTTCATCGGCCGCTCCTGTTCTCCGGTGTTGCGCCCTGCAGGTGGGCGAGCGTGTTCATCAACTGCTCGAAGTTGATCGGGGTGCCCGCGATGCTGCCGCCGCCGAAACCCGGCTGGAGGCCGACGGCTGTCCCATTCGGGTCGGTGAGCGAAGAAGCGCGGTCCATGGTCGCGAACATGTAGCCGACCTCTTTGTACAACGGATGGTCCGAGCCGCCGCCTGCGTAGATGCCGGTGCCCTTGAAGGGCGACAGCACCCTGTTCATGATCGGGCCGTTGACACGGTCAAGCACCGGCCCACGAACGTCGTCCAATACCTTCGTAGTGCCCTGCGCGGCGGGCACGAGCTGCTCGACCAGCGGCTGCACGTCGGTTAGCAGGCCGCGCACGTCCGTAAGCAGCGGCCGGGTCCTGGCGAGCACCGGATCGGCGTGCTCCAGGAACACGTCGAGCTCCTGCGCGACCGGACGCGCGGGGTCCGCGGTGTCCCGTAGCTTGCCGAGCGTGACGCCGAGGTGGGCCAGCCCGTCATCCGCGTTATCCAGCGTCCTCGGCAGGTCGGCGATCGCGGTGGCGATGTCGGTCCGCCGGTTGTCGAGCGTGGAAGTGACCTGCTGTAGGTTCTGCACGATCGAGTCGAGCTGTCCCGGATTCTCGGTCAGCACGCGAGCGGTCGACTCGAACCCGTGCACGACGCTAGTCAGGTCCGTGCGCGGGTCCGTGCCCTGCAGGCCCTGCAAGACCGGCGTCGCCGCGTCAAGCGTGCCCGGCGCGTGGGCAAGCAGTCGTTCGATCGCCGATCCCCCGCCGGCACGCAGAGTGCCGTCGAGGCTCTGTGTCGCGGACCGGATACCCTTCACCGCGTCGGGCTGCAGGGTGTCCGCGAGCTGCTGAAGCTCGACCGGGATCCGAGTCCGCTCGACCGGGATCGTGCCGGCGAAGGTGGTCCGGTCGCCACCCGGGGCGAGTTCGACGTAGTACTTGCCGCCGAGAATGGTGGTCGGGCGCAGGGCCGCGCGCGGTGCGCCGCCGAGTTTGTCCGTGACACCGTCGTCCACCTTGACCTCGACCAATGCCGAACCGTCGTCGGCCCGGCTGACTGAGGACACCACTCCCACCGGGACACCGGCGATCTTGACCTGGGACACGAACGGCTGCAGGTGGTAGTCCTGGGCGAACTGGACGCGGACGATGTCTCCGGGCCGGAGCGCCGTCGCGAGACGATCCTTCTCGACCAGCGCGTACCCGGCCAGCAGCGTCACTACGAGGACTACGACGCCGAGCTTGAACGCTGACACCGGACGTCGTTTCGCCGTACGGAAGTGCAATGACAGCGCCTTCACCGGTTTCCTCCTGGGATCTTCCGTGCGTCCTGGGCCGCCTCGCCCGGTGCGGGATAGGGATTCCTGGCGACCAGTGGATCCCGCACACCGCCCTGCCCGAGCACGGACTCCTCGCTGAACAACAGGTACAGCCGCAGAAAGTGGCCGTTCTCGTCACCGTGCGAGAGTGCTGCGGCCCAGTTCGTGAACCACCCGCTCACTTCCGGCGCATAGGGAGCCAGCACCCGCAGAAACTTGTCGGCACTGGCGAACGTGTGTGTCAGCCGGGGCGCCAGCGGTCGCGCATCGGCGACGGTCTTCGTCAAGTCGGACAGCGCGGGCTCGGCCTGCTTGCCGACGTCCGGCACCTTTCCCAGCGGCGGCACCGCCTCCCGCAGCACGCCCCGGAGGTCAGAGGTCGCCTGACCGAGCGCACGCGCTCCGGGCACGAGCTGTGACATGCCCGTATGCAGGTCCTTGAGCGGCGCCTGCAATGACTGCAGACCGGACCTGGCCGCCTGCAGTGTGCTTGGCGCGCGCCCGATTACGTCGTCGAGCGGTTTCCCGTCGTCCACCGCGACGGCCCGCATCGTCGTATCGAGTCGGCCGAGCAGGTCCGACAGCTGCTGCTGCCTGCCCGCGAATCGGGTCGAGAGCCGGTCGGCTGCGGTGAGCAGCGCCGTCAGGTCCGCGCCATCGCCGACCGACAATGCCTTTGACACAGTCGCGAGGTCGGGCAGTATCTCCGGCGCGGCCTTGAGCGCGTCCTGCAGGTCCTGCGCGTGCCCACCGGATCCGCCGCCCACTTCCCGGACGGTCGAACCCAGCGCGTTCCTGGTGGGTGCGTCGAGAACGTCCAGCAGCTCGCTCAGTTCCTGCGTTCCCGCGGTCCGCTTCGAGGGGATGACGTCCGCCGGGCCGAGCTTGCCCGCTCCTGGCGTGCCCGGGGTCAATGAAACGTACTTCTGCCCAAGAGCGGACCGTGATGCCACCGTGACGGTCTTGGCCTCCGCGGCCGCGTCTCGGTATATCTCCCGCGTGCCGTCCAGCTGGAGCGTCACCCGCGGCGTGCCGTCGACCAGCCGGACGTCCTTGACCCGACCGACCCGGACACTTGCGACGCGGACGTCGTCACCGGGGCGGAGCGCGCCGACGTCGGAGACGTCGGCGTCGACGAGGGTGTACGTCGCACCCGGCAGTCCCTGGTCCGCGGTGAGCGCAAGCTGCAGCGCGAGGGCGAATACCACGAGGACGACGACACCCGTGAGCATCGAGCGGAACTTGCGCGTCCGGCGCTTGGCCATCAGGAACCTCCGAGCAGGAAGTCGAGAACGCCGCTCTCCTGGCGCTCGTTGAGCCCGGTCACGCCACCGTCGGGCGCGACGAGGGACTTCGGATCGAGCAGGCCCGACGAACCGACAGAGTCGGGCAGCTCAGGCAACGGCGACGAAGCTGGCGGCTTGTCCGCTCCCGGGGTCGTCGGCGGAGGCGGGGTCCCGGTCAGCGAGGGCAGCAACCCGGTGATCTCCTCGGGATGGATGATCGCCTGACCCCGGAAGTAGTGCGAAAGGCCGTCCCAGCCGTTGGTCGACATCGCCCAGAACCGGAAGAAGTTCAGGACATTCTCGATATTGTCGGTAAGCTGGACAGTGAGCGGTTTCGCCCCGGCGACAGTGCCGCGCAGACCCGGGCCTGCCTTGCGGAGTTCCTCGACGACCGGCCGCGCCGCGTCCATCAGCTGCTCGGCGCGCTCGAGCACGGGTTTCGCACTCGTCAACGCCGGGTCGGCGGACTCGCTGAACTTCCGCAACTCGTCGCTGATGGCGGAAAGGTTTTCGGTCGTCGGTCGCATCCCCGCGAGCACCGGCGTGGTGGCCTTGGCAGTTCCGGTGAGCTCGGCGAGGGTGTCACGCGCCGCGGCGAGGGTGCTCGGCAGCTCGGCGAGTGAGGCGTCCAGTCCTTGCTGGTTGTTCGCCGTGACGTCGAGCACCTGTCGTGAGGAGTCGACCAGGCCGTCCAGCGTCTTGCCGTTGTCGGCAGCCAGTGCGCTCGCGACCGGCTGCACGTTGTCGACGAGGTCAGTGAGCAGCTGGTTCTGCTGGCCGAGGATCTTGATCAGCCCGTCGGTGTCCCGCATTGACGACGCGAGCGCCTTGATCGAGGCCCGCGCATTGGCGCCGTTACCCTGCATGCCCTGGCCCAGCATCGTGACCAGCGCAGCCAGCGACTGGCCAGTCGGTTCGTCGATCGTGTTGAGCACCTGGTCGAGGTCGGTGGCCTGCCCGGTCTGCGCGACCGGCAGTACGTCACCATCGTTCAGCAGCGGCGCTGACGCGGTGCCCCGCTCGAGGTCGACGTAGCGCTCCCCCAGCAAACTGACCGGCCGCACGGTGGCGCGGGCGTCCTTGTGTAGAGGCAGTGCCATTCCATCGATTTTGAGGGTGACGATCGCCTTCGCGTCGCGGACGCCCATGTCGGCGACCTCGCCGACGGTGACCCCCTTGATCTTCACGTCGTTGCCGACGACCAGCGGGCTCGCGTCGGTGAACTCGGCGGCAATGGTCAGTTTTTCCGGCTGACCACCGGATTCTGTGTTGATGACCGCGGCTCCCGCCACGGCTACCGCTACCGCTATCGCGACCAGCGCGGCCTGGATCTTGCGCAACGGCTTCATCGGACACCACTCCCGAACGCGTCGGTCCACGGCTGCCCGGCGATCGCGCCGGGCGCCGGAAACGGGTCACTGACCATCCCGGGTGGCATGACTCCGGGGTTGTTGACGAAACTCGACATCCCGGCCGGGATGTTGACCCGCATGTAGTGGCCGTTGCTGTCGTAGTTGGCGGCCGAGGAGCCCCAGTTCGACAACCAACCGACGACTTCGGGCGTGTAAGGCCGCAGGAAGTTCAGAGCAGGCGTCAGCGAAGCCACCGCGGAGTCCGTGCCGGGTAGCGCGCCGTGCGCACTGTCGAGCAGTCCCGGGGTGAACTGCAGCAGCGTCCCGAGCGAACCCAGGGTCGGCCGCAGCTGCGCCACGGTCGGCCGGAGGTCCGCCAGCACCGGGCGCAGATTGCGGGCCACGGCGGGCAGGCGATCGGTGGCCGGGCGCAGATCGTCCAGCAGCGGCACCACCTTGTCGACCGTGCCGGGCACGGCGGCCAACGTCTGGTCCGCCGTACCGAGAGTGGCTGGAAGCTTCCGCAGCGCCGCGCGCAACTGATCCCGTTGCTGCGCCACTACACCGGTCGCATTGGACAGCCCGGAGACGATGAGACGCACCTGCTGGTCACGGTTCACCAGCGTGGTGACCATGTCGTTCATCCGTTCGACCAGCTCCTTGATCGCCGGCCCGTCAGAGCCGACGGCGCGCAGCACTTCACCGAGTGCCTGCAGCGTCGGTCCCGCCTTCCGGACGGTCTGCTGGAGATCGTGCTCGTTGCCGGCGACGGTGCGGTCGAGTCCCCGCACCAGCGAGCTGAGGTGGGCGCGTGTGTCCGGGTCGAGCGCGTCTAACACCTTGTCCATCTCGACCGGGTCGGACACCTTGCCGTCCAGCGTGCCGCCCGCAGGGATCACCGGGTTGGTCTTCGGGCCGTCCCGCACATCGAGTTGCCGTTCACCCAGCACGGCCTTCCAGACGATGCTCGCCGACGCCCCGGAGTGCAGTGGTGCGAAGTCCTTGGTCAGCTTCATCGTGACCAGAGCCCGGCCGTCCTTAATAGACACCTTGTCCACGCTCCCGGCGTCGAAACCGTTCACCAGGACCTTGCTGCCGGCGATCAGCCCGGTCGCCGACGGCAGCACCACGTTCGCCGGGTACTCGTCGTCGCTCGGCGCAACCAGCACTGCAGCGGCAGCCACCGCTGCCACCGCCAGCACGAGGAGAGGAATTCTGCGCATCGCTTCAGTCCATTCCCAGCGGTCCGGCGGAGTCTCCGGAGAGGAACTGCCGAACGAACGGATCCGGGGAGTTGAAGGCTTCCTCGGTCGGTCCATAGTGGACGACTTTGCCCTTCCAGATGACCCCGACGTAGTCACTGACCTTGCGTGCGGTGCGGATGTCGTGGGTCACCAACAGGTAGGTCCCGCGGTACTCCTGGTGCATGTCGAGGATCAGGTCGTTGAGCAGGCTGGTGCGGACCGGATCGAGCCCCGAATCCGGTTCGTCGAACAGGACGATATCCGGGTTCATCACCAATGCTCGCGCGAAGCCGGCGCGTTTGCGCATACCGCCGGACACCTCGTTGGGGTATTTGTAGGACGAGCGGTCGAGGCCGACCTCCTTGAGCCGCTGGTTGACGATCGTCTCGATCTCGTCCTCACTCATGTCGGTGTGTTTGCGCAGCGGGAATGCGGTGTTGTCGTAAATGTTCATGGACCCGAACAGGGCACCGTCCTGGAACAGGACACCGAACCGCTTGCGCAGTTCGTAGCGCTCACGTTCGCCGATCTTCCAGATGTCGCGACCGAAGATCATCACTTCACCCTGATCCGGCTCAAGCAGACCGACAAGATGCTTGATCAGCACACTTTTCCCAGTTCCTGACGGGCCGAGAATGGTAGTAATCGCATTGTCGGCGAATTCCAGATTGAGCCCCTGCAGCACGTCGAAGCTGCCAAAGGACTTGTGGACATCCCGCACCTCCATCGTGTGCACCCGCCCCGACAAGCCCATCGTGTTGACGACCGGACCGTTCATTCCGGTGACCATGAATTCTCCTTGTCAGTTACCGATCGGCATGTTCGGGTAGGAGCCCCAGAAGAACCAGGTGCCGAGCAACCCGACGACATGGATGAGCACCATGTTCAGCATCATTGACTTTGCAGTGTTTCTCCCGACTCCCACTGATCCGCCGGACGCGGTGTATCCGTAATAACAGCCAACAAAAATGATAATCGTGCCCATCGCGACCATTTTCGACATCGCGGCAATCAGGTCGTAGGGGTTCTGAAAGAGCCAGAACATATAGGAATAGCCGCCACTGGAAACCGTGCCCAACTGATATACGGTGACGAGATGCATAGAAATGAACATCAGGCCTAGCCCGACGATGTAGAGGAAGGGCATGCAGATCCACGCCGCGACAATCCTGGTGCCAACGAGATAACTCCGCGACTTAATTCCCAGCACCTCCAGCGCATCGATCTCCTCGGCGATACGCATCGACCCGATCTCCGCGACGAGCCCGCAGCCCACCTTCGCGGCGAAGATGTACGCCCACATGTAGACCGACATCTCGCGCAACCCGCAGACATCATTGAACACCGCGGAATAGATCGGGGCGCCGATCTGCTTGAGGGTATAGCTGGCCTCGGTCGCGCACATTGTGCCGACGACGAACTGCATCAGCCAGATGATGATTCCGCTGGACAGAATCAGAATGCCGGCCTGTGCGAACACCTCGCTGACGTGGTGGCGCAACTCTGGCAGGCTACGCACCGTGCGGCCAGCGAACTTCATGATGTCACCGCCGGCCGCGACCGCGTCCCGCAGTTTCGCCGCGATCCCGCCGACCGTGATTTCGATGTCGGGTGTCGTCGTCCGACCCGTCGGCTTGTCCCAGTGCCCACGCCGAACCTTTTCGGTCATTCCGCATCCCTTACTTGAAGACCTGCATGTCCGGGTTCAACCCAAGCAGCACTGACGTGTAGACGTAGTTGAAGATCCATATCGAGGCGAACGAGATGACCACCGCCTGGTTGACCGCGCGGCCGACGCCGATCGGGCCACCCTGAGCGTTCAAGCCCTTGTAACAGCAAACGACCGAGAGGATCAGTCCGAACGCGAGGGTCTTCACGATGCTGCCCCACATGTCCGTCGTGGTCGCGTTGGACCAGAAGTTCCCGATGAACGCTGCGCCGGTGGCGCCAAAGATCGGCACCGCCGCGATATAACCGCCGATCACACCGCACACCAGTGCGAACACCTCGAGCAGGCCCGTCATCAGAGTGACTGCGATGATCCGGGGCAGCACGAGGGTCCGGACCGGGTCGACGCCCAGGACCTCCATGGCATCGATTTCCTCGCGGATCCGCCGTGCGCCGAGGTCAGCGGTGATAGCAGTACCCATCACCCCGGCGACGATCATCGCGTCGATCCACGGCGCGAATTCGCGGACACTTGCCATCAGCAGAAAGGAACCGAGCCGGTCGGGAATTCCGAGCACGCTGTAGAGGCTGCCGCCCTGCATGCCCGGGCCAGCGAAACCGAGCGCAGTCGTGGAAATGATGACCGGGAGCCAGCACCTGCGCAGCGTTTCGGCCATCAGGTCACGGACTTCGCCCCAGTAGCCGAAAGGGTAGCGGATTCCCAGCCAAAGCACCCGGCCGAGCAGGTGGACGATTTCCCCGGCTTCGACCAGCGGGCGCTGCACGGTGGAAGCCCATCGCCGGGTAGGCGCCGATTTAGTTGCTGTCATTCCCTGCCGCCCTGCTTGCGGCGAGCATGGACGAGGTGGCCGGCGAAGCCAGCGAACCCACCGGCCGCGACGGCGACACCGACGGTGGCCAGCACCTGTTGCGGCCAGACCAGCCCCGAGGTGATGAAGACCAGTGGCAGCACGAGAACGTAGCTGCCAACGGCGGTCACCGCGCCGTGCAGAATCGGAGACAGGGCATCGCCCGTGCGGAAACCGGCGATCGCGAAAGCGACGATCGCGGTGATCAGCAGGAAGGTCGCGCCGGCCACCGGTGCGACGGCGGCGGCGATCGGCTGAAGCAGCGCGCCGATCACCAAAACGACGAAACCACGCCAGATACCACGACCGGAGGCCACGAGATCGATCCCCCGGGACATCGGGGGCCGGATGTCGGACTGCGCGACCGGTCCGACTCGCGATCGGATCACCATTACACCCAACTCCTTCTTCGAGCGTGACCGTCCACACCGGCTACCCGCATTGCGGGACTGCGATGGTGGGTAATGATGCGGCGCACAGCACCGAGAGTGCATCACCATCTGGCGGCAAATGAACTACCCGTTGGGGTAGCGACGTTCCCAGGCACACGCCGGGAAAGCCAACGTTGTCAGGCTAGAGGCGCGCCACGGTTGGGCCTCTACTATGGACGTCGGCTACCGCTCGCCAGGTTTGGCGTCAGCAGCAGCGCCAGCACTCCGGCGAATAGGTCGAGATCGTCCACGATGACGAGCACCAAGCGCCGATCACTCACCTGTCCTTGGATATGCCATGCACATTCCGCCACCAAATCGGCCATCGTGGTCACCCTGAGTCACGAAGAAAGTAGTATCCCAGCCAACACGCAAGCGGCCCCGGGCGCGTTCGCCGTCCGGGGTGATGCTGGCAGTCGCGCTGCCGAAGGTGTCCTGCTGCTGATCACTGTGCTCGACTCGACCTTCGCGATGGTCACGGTCGCCTTAACCTGTGCCGCCGGCAGCCCGTCGGTGGCCATCCTGCTGCTGAGGGCAGCCTGATCCGGGCGGTGCCGGGGAGGGTGGGAGCAGCCCTGACAAAGCCGGGATGTGACTAGTTAGGAAAGGCGATGCAGGTTCGGGCCGAGATGGTGCTGGTGTCGTTGTTGATCGCAGTCACGATGCATTCGAGCATCAGGTGCTGGAATGCGACGTAGGTCTTGAGGAGAGCGGCTTCGTACGCCCAGGTCACCGCCTGGTCACCGAGGCCGCTGCTGTCGATCTCCGGGTCTCGATGCGCCCCGAGGGTGCCCTTGAACTTCTCGGCTGCCTTCTTGCCGCTCTGCTTCTTTGCATCAGCCCACGTTAGGCCAGTTCAAGCACGGTCGTGATCTCTTGGAGTGTATTGGCTCCAGGTCACGCCGGCCCCGGCCTCACGAGGGGCGACTCACCCGCAGCACGCTCAGCGATCCCCGCGAGGCCAGCGCGGCACGCGCCTGCTTATCTCCGGACTGCGCGACCGGCTGCCTGTCATGCGACGGAGAGGTGGTTACGTCGGTCGTTGCGGGGCACGATGGCGGCGGCGGCTTCGGCGGTGTCGCGGGCGAGTTCGGGCAGGACATGGGTGTAGGTGTCGGCGGTTGTGGCCGATGCGTACCGCCGGTACCGGGAAGGTGCCGGTGCGGGCGAGCTTGTACGCCGTGGTGCGGCCGAGGCCGAGTATGCGGGCGGCGGTCATCAGGTCTGTGGTCACGCCGAGTTCTCCGAGTCGTTCGCGCGACCACGCCGGCGACGACACGGCCGTGGTTGTCGAGTCGGGTGCGGCGGAACGGAGACGGTCACAACCGTGCACAGCAATCTCCTCCGGTAAGAAGATGGTGAGTTCGGCGGTCAGCGCGGGTTCTCGTGCGCGGGCGGAGACCGAGATCAACGCACATCGGGCTGGTGGGACTACGGGACGCCGGCGCGGGGCCCCTGAGGACAGGCGACCGGGCGAGCAGACGGTGCGGGCGGTGAGCGGGCTGGTCGGAGAGCGCCCACTGCTCGACCGGGCCGGAAGACGCCGTTCTCGTCGGGGTGCTGCTGTGTGGCAGGTGCTGCTGTGTGTGGGCATGGCACAGCGCCCTTTCACAAGGTCGAGCGAGACGGGAATGTCGGCGTCGGTGGACGTGGCGCTCCGGGACGGGATCGCCGGTGTCCTCGCACCCCGGAGCGCCACAGGTTCAGCGGCGCGGGTGGGTACTGCTGCGGCGACCGCGCGCCGGAGCGGCACGGCTGGACGTCGTGTCTCGCGTCGTGCTGGCTGGCGGCTGGCAGGGCGGATGGTGCAGGTCGGTCAGGTCGTCGAGCAGGAGGCGTAGTGCGTGTGCGGCTTGCTGGGGCATGACTCCGTTGCCCAGGGCCCGCAGTTGCGCGGTGCGGGGTAGGGCGAGGTGCTCGGCGGTAGCCCAGCCCGGGGGCAGGCCCATGAGCCATTCGACGAACGGCGGCGCGAGGACGGGGCGGCCGTGCCGCCCGAGCTGCGTCGGGTACGGCGCAGGGTGGCCGGTGATGAGTTCCCAGCGGTGCACGGCGGCGCCGTACTCGCCCCAATCCACCGGCCCAGGCTCACCGCGTGCGGCGCGGCGGGCGCGCGGGGCGCGGGCGGCTGCCACGGTTACTCACCTCCGTCCGCGTGCTCGTGCGGGGGCGGGGCGTGGTGACGGCGATGACGACCGAGGGCAGCATCAGGTCGCCCTTCGAGCCGCGTTGCGCGGGGCAGCCTTTCGTGCCGTCGGTCGCCCGCGGAGTCGGCAGGAGTCGTAGAGTGTCCACGAGAGACGGGCCTCCTTGTTGGGAAGCGGAGGAGATTCCGTTGGAAGAACCGTCGTGCGCGGTCGGTGTCGGCAGCAGGGCCCCACGCACCCAGGGAAAGACACCTACGAATCCCCGTTACCTTTTTTGGAATTTGTGTTGCCGCGCACCACGTTCCGTCTATCGGTGACGGCGCTGCGCTGAGTGCGCGGGCGCGGTCGGGCAGGGACGGTCCGCCGTCGTGGGTGGAGTGGGTGCAATTCTTCGCATCCGAGGCCGTCGGGGTCGGCAGCAGCCGTACCGAGTCGGTCAGCGTCACGCACCCCGCCGGGATCGGACGGCCTGGACTCGTCACGGTCTGGATCGCCGCCGACCGCGAGTCCGCCGCCGTCGGCGTCGGCGTCGGCAACAACTGGGCCGGCCGGACTACCGAGTCGACCGCGTCGTTGAGGTTCACCTGATGCCCGCCCGCGCGCCTGCGTGCGGGATCGGCCGGACCGCGTGGCTCTCCGTCGCGGGCCTGCGGGGTCGGCATCATCCGCATCCCGTCCCGGCTGGGGGACGGCACACAGGAACACCCGTTCCCGTCGATGGGCGGCGCCGATGTCGGCGGCGCGTACGCAACGCCAGACCGCGTCATACCCCGCTTCGGCCAGCCCTGCGAGTACCCGGTCGAGACCGCCGTGTCGCCATCGGAGGGCGGCGACGTTCTCCACGACAACGAGCCGCGGACCCAGTACGCGAACGGCGTCCAGGATGCTGCTCCACAATCCACTGCGAGCACCTTTCTCGATACCCGCGCGCCGACCGGCGGCGGAAATGTCCTAACACGGAAACCCGGCGGTGAGCACCTCGACCGGCGCGACAGAGGCGAAGTCCACCGCCCGCAGATCCCCCAGGTTCGCCACGTCGGGCAGACGTGCGGCGAGGATGCGTCCGGCGTGCGGATCGACTTCGGAGTACCAGGCGATCCGGCCACCGAGCACGGCCGCGACGCCGAGGTCGAGACCGGCCAGGCCGGTGCACAGTGACCCGATCACCGGGCCTTCGGTCGCGACGAACCGCAACGGATCGACACCTGTGCTGTGGCGCTCAGGCATGCTGTGTCTCCCGTGCCGGGATTCGCCGGTCCGGGTCCTTGCTCGGCGGTGGGCAGCGGTGGCGGGCGACGGCGCGCTGGGCGGCGGCGGGTCGCCGGTAACGGGCGTCCCAGCTGCAGTCCTGGCAGTGCACGAGGGTGCTCACGCCGGCCACCGCCCGCTACCCTCGGTCCGTCCTGGTGCAGCTCGGTGACCGTCGCTTCGGGGACGCCGGGGCCGATGTGCTGCGGGGGGTGAGGGGCTTGGATAGGACGATGACGTCCTCGTGCGAGATTAGATGCAGCGGCAGGCCCTGTTCACGCTGTTTGCGGATGAAGTCGCGTTGGAAGAAGCTGCCGCGGGCGATCAGCTCGTGATCGGCGACCCGGGCCAGTAGCGCCACGCACCGTTCGACCGGCACCAGTCCGGCGGCCTGGCCGCAGGCGATGATCTGCGACGGAAGGTCGATCAGTTCCGAATGTTCCCGCCACGGGCGCACGGTGATTGCGACGTGCCCGCCTGGGCGCAGCACGGCCGCGCAGCCGGTCAGGATGCGGGTGAATCCGGCCAGCAGCCGGTGGTGGCCGACGTTGGCGAGGTTGCCTCGGTCGAGGGCGCTGCCGTAGCGGTGGTGGTACTTGTGCACCTTGCCGTCCGGTGAGTCCGTGGTGGCGGTGACGACCTGCCCGTGGGTGGATGGCCCGTAGGGCGGTGAGGTGAGCACCAGCGCGACCTGTCCTCGGTATTTCTCGGGTAGGAGGAACGGCAGTTGGCGGGCGTCGCCGTGCACGATCTCCGCTTCGTGGTGGTGACCGCGGTGCCGGCCCAGGTCGAGGTTGGCGCGGGCGACGCTGACCCAGTGCGGCTCGTACTCGACGCCGACCGCGCGCCGCGCGGCGTCGATCGCTTCCACCAGCGTGGTGCCCGACCCGGCCATCGGGTCGAACACCAACTCCCCGGGGCGCGTGTACTGGCTGATGGCGTGCGCGGCCACGGCCGGGAGCATCTTCGCCGGATGCGCGGTCGAGGCGGGCACGTAGCGGCCCTTGCGCTGCGAGGCCGGGGAGGTCTGCGCGGTCGCCCACACCGACAGCGGCAACTCCCCCGCATCGGCAATACCCGTCGCGGCGGTCGGGTCATGTCCGGTCGGGGTGCGCGGCTGCGTCGTGGCGGGTTCCCCGCCGGTGTCGAGGGCGTCGATGACCGCGCGTGGGATCGGCACAGTCGGATCGTCCCCGGTGGAACGGACGGGAGTCGAAGGGTGCTGGTGGGACATGAGTGTGGTGCCTTTCGCAGAGGTGGGAACGACCGGCAGGGGCTCGGGTGAACGCGGCAAGCGCGGAGTTACCGGTTGCCTCCGGTGCCGGGTGTGGTGATCGCCGGAGCGGTTTGCGGCGGCGGTGCGGCCGGGTCGGCGGGTTGTGCGAACGCGAGGACATCGCCGTGCGCGCGCAGGTGCGGTGCGGGCAGTCCGCGCACCGTTGCGCGGTGTCGGGTGCGGTCGGACTCGGCGGCCACGGTCACACTCGGCGCGGCGTGCAGGCGCCCTTTCTCGACGGGGGTGTGCAGGGTGACGATGTGCTGTAGGTAGAGCAGGTCGGCGTGCTGGCAGGCGGCCACGATCGCGCCGGTCGGGTCGACCAACAGACCCTGATTCCAGTCACTGTGCGTATACACCGCGAAGATGCCGCCCGAGCGCAGCCGGTCGGCGGCCAGCAGCGCGAGCCGGTCCAGCGGCACGGTCTCGGCGGCGTGGGCGGGCAGTGACACGAGCACCAGATCCGCGCGCTCGCCGCGGTCCGATTCCGGTGCATCCGGACCGTCGGTGCCACTGGCGCGCGCCGGGACCGGAGGCGCTCCTGGGAGGTCCGCAGTCGGGTTGGCGGCGTCGGTGACCAGGTCGGCCCAGAACGGTCTCGATGACACGGCGGAGACGTCGGTGGGCGTGTCGAGGGTGAGCGTGTCGGCGGTGCGATCGAGCGCGTGCACCGCCTCGCGTGCCGCGGTCACCGACGCCTTGCCGGTCGCCGGGGCACCGTCGGTTCCGCAGTGCGTCGCGGCTGCCGCCGAGGGTGTGTCGATGTCGACCAGGACGACGTGCTCACCGGGTGCGGTGAACGCCGCCGTGATGGTCTCGACGATCGGCACCGGCCACCTCGCGTGAGGGTCGATGGGCTCCGGTCCGCACGTCCACACCGTGGCGGGAGTCGGCGTCGATGAGGTCGTCGTGCGGCGCCGCGACGGTGCCGCCCCATGCCTAGGACGTGAGGTCGCGCGAGCCTCGCGGACACGGGTCGCGGTGGTGTGCGTGCGGGCTCCGGGGTAGGGAGCGCGGTCGCCCCCGCGCCGGATGCGCGGCGGACGAGTCGAGTCTGTTCGGTGACCGGGACGGCCATCCGGGGACGGCGAGCGCTGGGCCATGAGGGTCCTCCTCGGACGAGAGCAGCCGGGCCGGGGGCCCGGCTGGAGTCGTGCTGTCATAGGGCAATACCGGGAAACCCCCGAATTTGCGACACACGCTCGCCCCGAAATTTGACAACGGCTGCCGTGGCCTTTCTCAGGCGATGCTGGTCTGAACAGCGAGCCGCTATTCGACCGGCTTCGTGACCACACCTCGGCTGACGACATCAGCGGAAACTGGGCGACGATCCCGGGGTTTTGTTTCGCGCTGCGACAGGGGCGCCTCAACGAGGCCCGGAAGCTCCCCGAGCGTGAGGCGCTACGCGGCAGATTTGGCGTGCTCCAGATGTGCGGGTACAGCTCGATGGCTGTTTCGGCGAACGCCTCAAAGATCAACAACGCTTCGCGGCGACCGCGTCGCGGCGGCGGTTCATCGTTCTCGTACCGATGGTTTTGAGGCGGTTTTGAAGCGCTTGTGAGGCGTTTGTGTCGCGCTTTCGAGGTGGTTTTGATGCGCCCTGGATGGCGTGCTGATGGCTCACCACTCGGCCGTATGTCTCAGAGGAGCTGTCATGGGTTTTCGTTCTCGCGATAACGGAGTTCACGGTCGCGGGTATTACGTGCGTTCCAATCCCGATTTCGTGACCGATTCCGACGTGTTCGCGATGGCGCGGTCCAGCTTCGCGTGGCTGGTATCCGGGCCGGATCCGGTCAGTGTCGACGGCCGCGAGATCCCGGGGCTGCCGCCGCGGCCGGTGCCGTTGGATGAGCTTGGCACGCTGCTGCTGGCTGCGGACTGCGACCAGGTGACGCGGGATGCGGCGTGGGCGTATCTGATCACCCGCGCCCGCGGCGAAGGTGGCACGTGGACGGTGGCGTGTGTCGGGCTGGCGCTGCCGGTGCTGCTGCGGGTCGCGGCGATCGTGACGCGCCGGTTCACCGGCGACACCCACGATCTCAACGCTGCCGTGGTGACCGGGTTCCTCGCCGAGTTGCGTGAGGTCGATCTGGTCCGGTCGGCGATCCTGGCGCGGCTGTATTACGCGGCCTACCGGGCGGGGCGTCTCGCGCTGCACGAGGCCGTGGGCGGGCCGATCCCGGTCGCCGACGTGGGGTTCGATTCGGCCCCGCCGCCGCGCCCGGAAGGCCACCCCGATCTGGTGCTGGCCGCCGCGGTGCAGGCCGGTGCGATCACCGTTGACGAGGCAGGCCTGATTTCCGAAACCCGCGTTGGGGAGACGTCGCTGGCCGAGGCCGCCCAGGCGCGCGGTATGTCGTACAAGGCGACCGCAAAGATGCGCGAACGCGCCGAGCCTCGCCTCGCCGACTACCTCACCGAACTGTCCGCGGACGCCCCGACGCCCTCGCCGGACGAACAGTCGAACTCCCCTGCTCCACCGCGCGGGCGCCGCGTCCCCATCCGTCCGCCCCGGACCGAGCGAACCACCAGTACCCGCCGCACGAGATTACGCAACGTGACCAGAGCTGCGGCGGCAGCGGAGAACAAAGGGCGCTCGCCCGTGTCGCACAACGGCCCGAAATCCCGCATTGCCTCGCGCGGGACCCGCCTGCCCGCAGACCGCCGTTCCCGCGCCCGCCGCACCAGCTCCGGTCCGGCCGCACGCACCAGTCGGGAGGTCCGCTCATGCGACTGACACCACGTCCCCGTCATCGCCCCCACCCACCCACACGCCGGACGGCGTCGCGCGGCCCCAGCTCCCCTACACCGCGCCCCCGTCCGCAGTCGTACCGGGTGGCGACCTCGGCGCCCCGACGGGCCGGGAAGCGTTGCGCGGTGTCCGCCGGCACCACTGCGACGGCCACGCCGGCGCGGCCGTGGCGAGGGGCGCACCGTCGCCGTGTCGTCCTGCTCACCGGGTGGCTGGTCGCCGCCGGGGCGCTGCTGTCGTCCTCGGTCGCGCGAGCGGAGACGGTCCAGATCGTCGCACTCGCGCAAACCGTTGACGAGGTCCTCACCAACATCCGCAGCTGGATCATGGGGATCCTCGCCGGGGTCGCCGTGGTGTTTTTGACCATCGGCGGGCTGCGTTACCTGATGGCCTCCGGCGATCCGGGCGAGGTCGAGAAGGCCAAGGGCGCGTTCAAGGCCGCCGGGATCGGCTTCGGCCTGGCCGCACTCGCCCCGCTCGTGGTCGAGATCCTCAAAGGCATCGTGGGCGGGGTGTGAGCCATGAGCGCCCGCCACCGTGCCCCCTCAGCCCGACCACCCGGCCCGGCCCGGCGCCATGCGACAGCTCCCGTCGTGGACCCCGCACGCGCCACCCATCCGGTCCCCACCGGTGGCAGCGGGAGCACTGGTCCCGTACGCGAGGAGCGCCTCAGGGTCGGCCCACCGACCGCTCCGGCTACGCGGCGCCTCGGATGGGTACCGCAGCGGCGCTGGGGCCGCGTTCTCGCAGTGCTCGTGGGGGTGCTGGCGGCCGTAGCCGGAATCGTCCTCACCGCCTCGGCCACGACCACATCAGAGCGCGCGGCAGCGGCGGCACCGCTGGCGCCCGTGCAGCCGCCGGTGGTGCCGCTGCCCCCGGTGCCGCAGCCCAGCTGCGGTCCTGGCTCGAGCGAGCCTGCGTGCCTGCTGCCCAGCAACACCCCGCCGCCGAAGCCGTCGGGTCTGCCGAGTACGCCGCTGGTGCCGCCGCCGTCGCAGCCGCCGGTGTCGTGTTTTCCGGGCGCGTTGATGCCCGAGTGCGGACCACCCGGTGCCACACCGACGCCTACGTCGGTGCCTGCGCCGTGTGAGGGACCGAACTGCATTCCGCAGCCGACCCCGCTCGATCCGCGCGCGCCGGGCGGGACCCCGGCGCCGGGCACGGGCAGCGACGAGCGGGGCGACGAATGCGGCATTACCGACCCGATCGCCTGCGTGACCGAAGGCATCGACAGTTTCTTCCGCGGGGTGGTCACCGACGCGCTCAATCCGCTGCTGGAGTTGCTGGGTCAGACGCTGCTGACCACGCCTGAACCGAGCTCGCTGCCCAGTGTCGGGCAGCTGTGGACCGAGTCGTGGCAGATCCTGCTCGCCGTCTACGTGATCATCGTCCTGGTCGCCGGGATGGTCGTCATGGGCTACGAGACCCTGCAGACCCGCTACACCATCAAGGAGATCGGGCCCCGGGTCGTCATCGGGTTTCTCGCCGGAACCCTGAGCTTGTTTCTCGCGACCAAGGCGATCCAGATCGCCAACGCCCTCGCCCACGCGGTGATGGGCTCCGGCGTCAGCCCGGAGGCCGCGGGCACGGCGTTGACCGACATGGTGCTCAATGCCCTCAACGGCGGTGGACTGTGGCTGATCTTCATCGGCTTCGCCCTCGCGGTGATGATCATCATCCTGCTGATCACGTTCATCGTGCGGGTGATGGTGACGATCCTGCTGATCGCCGCCGCCCCGATCGCGCTGATGTGGCACGCCCTGCCCCACACCGAGGGCATCGCCCACGCGTGGTGGAAAGCCTTCGGCGGAGTGCTGGCCATCCAGGTCGGCCAGTCGCTGGCGATGGTGGTCGCGTTGCGGGTCTTCTTCGCCCCCGGCGGGTTCACCGTGTTCGGCCCGACCCTCAACGGCCTGGTCAACCTGCTGCTGTGCCTGGCGCTGATGTGGGTGCTGATCAAGATCCCGTTCTGGTGCCTGCGCCCGGTGAGCGGCGGAGGGCGCTCGATGCTCGGCTCGCTGGTGCGGGGCGCGATCGCCTACAAGACGATGGGCCTGCTCGGCGGCGCCAGCTCCCTGTTCGGCGGAAAGGGCGGCAAAGGCGGCGGGCCCCGGGTGCGGGACGGCGGTGGCGGCGCTGCGGCGGACCCGCCGTCCACCCGCTCGGGCCAGTTCATGCTGCCGATGCGCCTGCGCCGCATGCGGCCCGGGCCACGTCGGTCGCCGCGCCTGGGCGAGCTGCCCGGCACCGGACGCGAGGCGGATCGCAGAACGGGTCCGGGGCAGATGTCGCTGTTCACCGCCAGCGGCTCCGGTGACGAGCGTGCAGTGTCGGCGAACCCGCGGGCGTTGCCCCCGGACTCGCTGCCCGGTGCGCTGCCGCGTGATCAGCTCGGGTTGCCGATCACCACACGGCGAGAGCCTGACCGGGTCGGGCGCCGATCGCTGGCCGATGACCTCGCGCAGCGGCGGCCCGGGATGCCGCCGCCAGTGCCACAGCCCGGGTTGCTCACCAGTGACGGGCGGGTCAACCGCCATGCTCGTCCGCCCGCGCACCTGCCCCGCGCGCTGGTCGCACCGGGCGCCGGGATGCTGCCCATCCACCTGCGCCCCTCGCCGCCGAGAACGCCGCGGCGGACGCTGGCCGACGACCTCGCCACCCCCACACCTCCCAGCCCACCGCGGCAGACCGGGCCCGGGTTGATCACCCCGTCCGGGCACATCAACCGCAACGCCCGCCCGCCCCGGCGTCCGGCCCGGGATGCCTACACCGGCAACCGGCCGCTGGCCTCAGGCCAGTACCCGCTGCCGCTCGGAGTGCGCCGCGAACGCACACCCCCACCGCCACCACCGGCCGGCGGTGCGAGCACCTCCGCTGCCTCGACGCCGACGCGGCGAGCCGAAACGCAACTGCCGCTGCCCCTGGACCTGCCCGGTCGCCGGGGCCCGAAGAAGACGAAGAAGTGAGGTCTGGTCGCCATGACTGCTCCTGTGCGTGTGCCCGCCGACGTCGATCGCCCGGACCGGGTGCTGGGGCCGCTGACCGCCCGCCAGCTGGCGATCCTCGGCGTCGCCGGACTGCTGCTCTACGGGCTCTACTCGCTGACCCGGGATCTGGTGCCGCTGCCGGTGTTCCTGATCGTCGCGGTGCCGGTCGGCGTCGCGGTCACCGCCCTGGCCCTCGGACAGCGCGACGGGTTGCCGTTGGACAGGCTCGTCGTCGCCGCGATCCGCCAGCGCCTGTCCCCGCGCCATCGGGTCGCGGCACCCGAGGGCGTGCGCGCGGCCCCGGCGTGGCTGACCGCCCCACACCCCGCCACACGCCGGGGCAGCAGAGGACGCCGTCCCACCTCGGCCGGTACCGAGGCGGTGTCCCCGGCGCCGCTGGAGCTTCCGGCCACCGGCGTGGCCGACACCGGCGCGCAGGCCGGCATCATCAACCTCGCCCGCGACGGACTCGCGGTCATCGCCGTCTGCTCCACCGTCAACTTCTCCCTGCGCACCACTGGGGAGCAGGAGGCGCTGGTCGCGTCCTTCGCCCGCTACCTGCACAGCCTGACCGCACCGGTACAGATCCTCATTCGGGCCGAACGACTCGACCTCGCACCCCAGATCGCCGAACTCCGCGCCCGCGCCGGCGGACTGCCCCACCCGGCGCTGGAGGCCGCCGCGCGGGATCACGCGGACTACCTCGCCGAGCTCACCGCGCACACTGATCTGCTGCGCCGTCAGGTGCTGCTCGTGTTGCGCGAACCGTTGCGCACCGGCCCGCCACCCCCGTCGAGCGTGGTGCCGTGGCGGCGGCGCCGGGACGAGCAGTCGGTGGACGAGGGGCTGCGGCAGGCGGCCGAGCAACGGCTCGTGCGCCGCCTCGGCGAGGCCATCGACCTGCTCTCCCCCGCCGGGATCGTGGCCACCCCGCTCGACGCCGCCGCCGCGACCGGCGTGCTGGCCTCGGCGTGCAACCCCGACACGTTCCTGCCGCCCTCGGCGCAGCTGGCCGCCGCCGACGAGGTCGTCACCGCCACCGCCACCTTCACCGACCTCTACGGCCCCGACGACCCCGACCATGCAGCGGCCCCACAACCGGACCGCATAACGCGAACCCGCGAGGCATCCGGGTCCACGCGGTCGCAGGTGGGGCCGTGGCTGCCGGTGGACGAGGACTGGGACTACGACGACGGTGCGAGCTGAAAAGCCGCTCTGCCCAGTGGCGACAAGAAGGAGGTGGACTGTCGCTCCGGCTAAGTGATCACTGAGCCGGTCTCCCAGGGAGCGAACTGCGCTGGTAACGGCGTGGGGAGAAGCCTCCCGGAAAGCCCGAAGGGCACTGCCGAGCCATGGCGGAGCCACGGGGCGGGGAGAAGACCTGACGGACGAACACAAGTGAATCCCTGATGAAGCCTCGTCATAGTCAGACCGCGTCATGGCAAGCAATCGGCGGTTAATGGCCCACCGGGTTGAGAAGCCCACGTGGCCGTCCGAGTCGTCTATCGGGCGGCGTGATCACCACCGGGTCCGGGGTATAGGGGACGTCCTCGCAGGTCGTTTCTGGAAGGAGCGGAACAGCGAAACCCCGTAAGGGTCCGAAGCGGATGCGTTTCGGTAAGCCACGGGCAACCACGGCAGAACTCCCTTGCGGGAACAGGAAGACCCGAGAAGCGAACGCCGCTGGGGCGAAAGCCCAGGGGAAACCGCAGCACCCGGCACCTCAGCCGCTGCGCATAACCCGGCGGATACCGGCCCATGGTGGCCGGGCCCGAAAGGGAGCCCACGCGGGTCTGGTGGGTCCGTGAGGACAACCGAGCACACAGAAGTCATTACCAGCAGCCGAGTTAGACGACGGAAGGGAACAACGTGGACGCGGTAGCCGACATGGCGGTGCCTCCGTTGAACGAGGCCACGGGCGACGCGCAAGCCTGGCACAGCATCAACTGGGCGCAGGCCGAACGGGACGTACGGCGACTGAGGCAACGGATCTTCACGGCCGCGCAGGAAGGGGACCTGAAGAAGGTCCGGAATCTCCAGAAGCTCATGCTGCGCTCCCGCGCGAACACTCTGGTGAGTGTTCGCCGGGTCACGCAGCTGAGCGCGGGGCGCCGTACTCCCGGCATCGACGGGGCGAGGGCTCTGACGGCACAGGAGCGAGGCAGATTGGCGAGGACACTCGCCACCGAGCCCGCAACCGATGTCAGGCCGGTACGGCGAGTGCATATCCCTAAGGCTGGTGGGAAATCCCGTCCGCTCGGTATCCCGACGATTCGGGACCGGGCGCAGCAGGCCAGGGTGAAGAACGCCCTGGAACCTGAATGGGAAGCGCGGTTCGAGGGCAAGAACTACGGTTTTCGCCCTGGACGTGGCTGTCACGACGCGATCGAGAAGATCTTCCGGCTCACCGCGCGCAGCACGGCTCGCCGCACGTGGGTTCTCGACGCGGACCTGGCCGGCGCTTTCGACAGGATCGACCACACCCGCCTGATGGACGCTATCGGAGGTTTCCCCGCTGCTGGGGCAGTCCTCCGGTGGTTGAAGGCCGGTGTGATGCAGGACGGGCGATTCATTGCCACCGGGGAGGGAACTCCCCAGGGCGGTGTCATCAGCCCGCTTCTGCTGAACATCGCCTTGCACGGCATGGGAGCCGCTATCGGCGACCTGGACAATCTCACCGAAAGGCAGAGGGCCCAGGTGCCGCTCTTGGTCCGCTACGCCGATGACTTTGTGGTGTTCTGCACCTCGAAGGCTGAGGCAGAGCAGGTCAAGGAGAAACTGGCCGAGTGGCTGGAGCCACGCGGGCTGACCATCCATCCGGACAAGACACGAATCGTCCGGCTCCAGGATGGTTTCGACTTCCTCGGCTTCAATGTGAGGACGTACGGTCCGAAGACGCTCATCAAGCCCAGCGCCGAGGCGGTGAAACGGGTCAAGGACAAGATTCGCCGGATCGTCGAGCAGAGCACGACCACGGAGCTGCTGATCCAGCGTCTTAACCCGTTGATCAAGGGCTGGGCCACTTACTACCGCGGTGCGGTAGCCAAGGAAATCTTCGCCGACCTGGATCACTATGTGTGGCACAGGACATGGAGATGGGCCCTGCGGCGGCATCCCCGGAAAAGCCGGTCATGGACCAAGGACCGGTACTTCGGGCGCTTCCATTCCCGGCGCGACGACCACTGGGTGTTCGGTGATCATCACAGTGGACGGTACCTGTACAAGTTCGTGTGGACCGTCATCCAACGGCACATCCCTGTCAAGGGAATGGCGTCCAAAGACGACCCGAGCCTGACGGACTACTGGGCCGCGCGGACAAGGAAACGCAGGCACCCACAGGCTGACGGGCAATTCCACGTCAGCCTTGCTGCGAAACAGAAAGGGCTCTGCCCACTCTGCGGGCTGGACCTCATCGCGGGCGCGGGCTACGAACCTGACTCAGTACGTGACTGGGCGAATTGGTTCGCGGCATTACACCGCACCCGCACCACGGACGGCCTGATCTACCGATCAACCGGAGGACACCATGCGCAATCCCCCATGCTCGTCCACGCCGACTGCCACCGCAGTCACCACGCAATTGGCAATCAGCGTGGCCCCCTGGAGCTCCCTTCTGCACGGTCCTTGGGACCTGCTTGAGCCGGATGCGCCGAAAGGTGCACGTCCGGTTCTGAGGGGGGCTCCCCCGCAGCAATGCGGGGGGCCTACCCGACAGATCGAAAGCAGGTAGACACCCATGGCACGCACAACCCACCACACCACCCCAGCCCGCTCTGGAGCGGCAGGGGCGTTCACCCCGGACTCGTTGTCGGTGTCGGCCCGGCATTTGGAGGTCGGCAACGAGTTCGTCGCGAGCTTCGGGGTCACCGGGTATCCGCAGGAGGTCTACCCCGGCTGGCTGGCGCCCCTGCTGACCTACCCGGCGCGGTTGGACGTCTCGGTCCACGTCCAGCCGGTCGATCCGGCCACCGCCGCCAGCGGACTGCGCAAACAACGCGCCAAACTCGAATCCAGCAGGCGGCACAACTCCCGGCACGACCGGCTCGACGACCCCGAGCTCGACGCCGCCGCCGAGGACGCCGCCGACCTCTCGCGGCGTATCGCCCGCGGCGACGGGCGCCTGTTCCGATTCGGGCTGTACCTGACCGTGCACGCCCCGGACGAGACGTCCCTCGCCGAGGAGGTCTCGGCACTGCGGTCGCTGTGCGCGTCGCTGCTGCTCGACGCCAAACCCGCGACCTACCGGGCGTTGCAGGGCTGGGTGAGCACCCTGCCACTCGGGCTGGACCCATTAGGATTGAAGAGGACGTTCGACACCGCCGCGGTCAGCGCGGCCTATCCGTTCACCTCGCCGGATCTGCCGCCGACCGACCCGACGACCTCGGCGCCGAGCGGGGTGCTCTACGGCTACAACATCGGCTCGTCCGGGCTCGTGCACTGGGACAGATTCGCGTGCGACAACTACAACTCGGTTGTCCTCGGCCGCAGTGGCGCGGGTAAGTCGTACTTGGTCAAGCTGGAGACGCTGCGCAGCCTCTACCGCGCCCTCGGCCACGACGAGGACGGATGGGCAGCCGACGAGGTGCAGGCGTTCGTCGTCGACCCCGAGGACGAATACGCCCGACTGGCCGCCCAGGTCGGCGGCACCTACGTGCACCTCGGCGCGGGCGGGGTGCGGCTGAACCCGTTCGACCTGCCCGTGCACACCGACGCGCGCGGGCGACACACCGCCCCCCAGGACGCGCTCAAACGCCGCAGCCTGTTCCTGCACACCGTCGTGGCCGTGCTCTTTGGCGCGGAGATCACCGCCGCCGAACGCGCGGTGCTCGACACCGCCATCACCACCACCTACCACCGAGCAGGCATCACCGACGACCCCCGGACCTGGACACGCCCCGCGCCGCTGCTGCGCGACCTGCGCGACACCCTCACCACCACCGGCGACAACAGTGACACCGTGGCCGCCGACCTCGCCGCCCGGCTGCATCCGTTCGTCGACGGAGCGTTCGCCGATCTGTTCGACGGACCCACGACCGCCACCCCCGACGGGCACCTGGTGGTGTTCTCCCTGCGGGATCTACCCGACGAGCTACGCGCGATCGGCACCCTGCTCGTGCTCGACACCGTCTGGCGCCGCGTCTCGAACCCGGCCTACCGGCGGCCCCGGCTGGTCGTGGTCGACGAGGCGGGGCTGCTCATGCAGCAGCCCGAGGCCGCGCGGTTCTTGTTCCGTCTGGCCAAAGCCGCCCGCAAACACTGGTGCGGGCTGACCACGGCCACCCAGGACGCCGCCGACCTGCTCGGCAGCGATCTGGGCAAAGCCATCGTCAGCAACGCCGCCACGCAAGTTCTGCTCCGCCAAGCCCCGCAAGTCATCGACCAGATCTGCGAGGCGTTCAACCTCTCCGCCGGAGAGCGGCAGTACTTGCTCTCGGCCGACCGCGGCCAGGGCCTTCTCAGCTCCGGGACGCAGCGGGTGGCGTTTGAGTCGCTGGCCTCCCCCACCGAGAACTTCCTCATCACCACCGATCCCGCCGAACTCGCCCGGTTCGCCGACGACGATCCGGACGCCACCGACCACGGCCTCGCCGGCGCCTACATCGACCTCGGCCCCGCCGACACCGCCGACTCGTTCGACGTGGGCGCCGACGCGGAGCCCGCCGGCGACGGGTTCGACGACGCGGGGCAGGTCGACCTCGATCCCGCGTGAGGTGGCCCTGAGCCGCTCGCTGTTTGTCCTTGTCTCGCACGCGTTCTTGCTGGAAGGGAGCTTCGTTATGGCCGTGCGTCGTGCGGTATTTCCGGTGATGCAGAGCTGGGTGGGTGACTATCTGCGCGACCCCAGCGGTACCGGCCTCACCCTGCTCGCCGCCCTGCGCGGCTGGGCGCTGGTGTGCGGGCCGGTCGCCGTCCCCACCCTGGCCGTGGTCTTGGCGGGGGCGTTCGTGGTGCGCGGTTGGTGGCGTCGTCGCCGTCACGCCGTGTTGCAGGTCGATGCTCGCCGGATCACCGTGCTCGCCCCGCCCACCGTCGATCCCGCCGGCGCAGCCGCGGTCTGGTCCAACCTCGTCGGGCTCCTGCGCCCGGCCTGGCGACGGTGGTGGGCCGGG
Source organism: Amycolatopsis marina (assembly GCF_900111885.1). Taxonomy (GTDB): domain Bacteria; phylum Actinomycetota; class Actinomycetes; order Mycobacteriales; family Pseudonocardiaceae; genus Amycolatopsis; species Amycolatopsis marina. Next base: position 26,281 of record NZ_FOKG01000017.1, on the reverse strand, counting down.
CAACCCCACCTGGCGATGGAGTATGTGTTCGGCGAGCACGGCGTCACTGTGCAGTTCTGGGTCCCCGGCCCCATCCCCCCGTCCCTGGTGGAGCGGGCCATCGAGGCCGCCTGGCCCGGCTCGCACACCCGCACCACCCCCGCCACGCCCCCCTTCCCCGCCGTGAAGACGGGGTGGCGGCGGATTACCGTCGGCGGTCACCTGCGTCTGGCCCGATCCGAGTCGCTGCCGATCCGCACGGCGTTTGACGCCGACCCGATCCGGGGGCTCCTGGGCGCCCCGGTGGGCCTGGGCCGTGACGAGCGCGCTTGCGTGCAGATCCTCGCCCGCCCGGTCACCGGGCGCCGCGTGACCCAGGCCCGCCGCGCCGCCCGCCGGGTGCACCAGGGCTCCTCGGGTCGCTTCGGTGGCCGGGTTCTCGACGCGATCAGCCCGGGCGCGAACGCCACCCGAAGTGGCCGGAGCGCGGACTCGCGGCGGATCAGCACCGATCCGCAGCTGTCGCTGGAATACTCCGCCCAGAACAAGGCCATAGTGGGCAAACAGCGCGGCTCCCAGTACGACACCGTCGTGCGCTACGCCGTCGCCACCGACCTGTCCGGCGACACCTCTGACGAGCTGGCCCGCCAGGCCCGCGACATCGCCCGGGGCCGGGCACATGCGCTGGCTGCCGCGTTCGCCGCCTACACCGAGCACAACCACTACACCCGCACCCGGCTGCGCCAGCCTGCCCACACCCTCGCCGAGCGGCGCCTCGATCGCGGAGACCTGCTGTCGGTCCCGGAACTGGCGGTGATCGCGCACCTGCCCACCGACGCCGAAATCCCCGGAGTCGAACGCGCGGGCGCCAAAGCGGTCGCCCCGCCGCCCGGAGTCGCCACGCCAGGCCCCGAGGTCAAACCGCTCGGGCAGGCCGACACCGGACACGCCCGCCCGGTCGGCCTGCGCGTCGCCGACGCCCGCCACCACCTCCACGTGCTCGGCGCCACCGGCAGCGGAAAGTCGACCCTGCTGGGCAGCATGATCCTCGACGACGCCGACCACCACCGCGGGATCGTCGTGATCGACCCCAAAGGCGACCTAGTCACCGACGTGCTCAACCGGCTGCCGCGCTCGGCCGCGCAGCGGGTGGTGCTCTTCGACGCCGACTCCCGCCACCGCCCACCCATCCTCAACCCCTTGGAGGGCGGCGAAACCGACCGTGACGTGGACAATCTCGTGTCGGTGTTCCGGCGGGTGTACTCGGCGTTCTGGGGGCCGCGCACCGACGACTTGATGCGCGCCGCGTGCCTGACGCTGCGCGCTCAGGAAGGCGTGCCCACGCTGGCTGATCTCCCGAAACTTCTGGCCAGTGAGGCGTTCCGGTCCCGGATCACCGCCGGGCTCACCGATCCGGTTCTGATCGGGTTCTGGCAGTGGTACGACGACCTCACCGACAGCTCTCGCTCCCAGGTGATCTCACCGTTGATGAACAAACTCAGAGCGTTTCTGTTACGGCCCTTCGTGAAAGAGGCCATCGCCGGAGGCCGCTCCACTGTGGACATGACGCAGGTGCTCGACGAGGGCGGCATCTGCCTAGTGCGCATCCCGAAAGGCTCACTCGGGGAGGAAACCACCCGGCTGGTCGGGTCGTTGGTGGTGGCCCGGACCTGGCAGGCCACCACCGCCCGTGCCCGCGTTCCACAGCGACTGCGTCCCGACGCCAGCCTCGTCATCGACGAATGCCACAACTTCCTGAATCTGCCGTATCCCCTGGAGGACATGCTCGCCGAAGCCCGTGGCTTCCGGGTGTCGATGACGCTGGCGCACCAGCACCTCGGGCAGCTGACCCGGGAACTGAAGGAAGGCATCTCCACCAACGCCCGCTCAAAGATCTTCTTCTCCGCCAGCCCCGAAGACGCCCGCGAACTCGCCCGCCACACCGCACCCCGACTGTCCGATCACGACCTGTCCCACCTCGGCGTCTACCACACCGCCACCCGCCTCGTCGTGCACGGCGAGGAAACCGAGCCCTTCACCATGACCACCACACCCCTGCCCGACCCCATACCCGGGCGAGCACGGGAAATCCGGTCTGTCCTGCGTGCCCAGCGCCGCGCGCACAGCACCCCGAACGCTGACACGACACCCCACATCAGCGCTCCCAGCACCGCCACCAGGACACGGGCCGCGCCGACCGGACGGCGGGTGCCACCAACCCGGCCACCCACGACCGATCCCCGCCGCACCCGCCCATAACCACCGCGCCACACAATCAACTTGCCGCAGCCGCCGGTCCCCGCCCCGGGCCGAGTTCGGACTGCCCACAAGGCTTATCCACACCCATTGATCACTTGTCCACACCCTGTTGACACCTCGTCGAGGAGAACATCCGTGATCACCACCGCCACTCGCCAGCACACGCTGCGCGGCCATCTGCCCGGCCGCCACACCGCCCGGGCCGCGAGTTCGGTCGAGCACCAGGCCATGCTCGCCTCCCGCCTCACCGCCCGCGACAAGTGGCTGCTCGCCCTGCTGCACGAACACCGTGTCCTGACCACCGCCCAGATCCAGGACGCCGCCTTTCCTTCCGGCCGCTCGGCGCGCCAGCGGCTGCGCGATCTCTACCTCTGGCGCGTGGTGTCCCGGTTCCAGCCGTTCCAGCAACTCGGATCCGCGCCCATGCACTACGTCCTCGGCCCCGCCGGAGCGGCCGTCCTCGCAGCCGAACACGGCCTCGAACTGAAGGACCTCGGCTACCGGCACGACCGCGCCATGGGCATCGCCCACAACCAACGCCTCGCCCACACCGTCGGTGTCAATGACTTCTTCACCTCGTTGATCGCCCGCACCCGCCACATCCCGGCGGCGGGCCAGGCGGAGGCGCTGGGGGCGTGGTGGTCGGAATCCCGCTGCGCCCGCCACTTCGGCGACCTCGTCATCCCCGACGGCTACGGCCGCTGGCGCATCCGTCATGGCAGCACCTCACGGGAGGTGGAGTGGTTCCTCGAGTTCGACACCGGCACCGAATCCCTCACCAAAGTCGGCCGCAAACTCACCGGATACGCGCGGCTGGCCGAGTCCACCGGCATCGCGACACCGGTGCTGGTGTGGCTGCCCGCCACCCGCCGCGAAGCCGGGGCCCGCACCGCGCTGGCCCGCGTCCACGCCGACCTCGACAACCCGCGTGCGGTACCGGTGGCCACCGCGGCAGCCAACCTGCTCGACCCCACCTCGCCACACCCGAGCCCAGCCGAGGCGGTGTGGCTGCCGCTGACCTCAGCGCGCGCCGACCGCGCCGGCCCGCGCTACCGCCTCGCCGACCTCGCCGACGCCTGGCCCGGCCTGCCGCCACCGGCCGACACCGCGGACGACCAGGGCGAGACCGGTGACAGTACAGCGGCCTCGCCGGACCGGCTGCCGCCACCGAGCCCGATTCCACCTCCAGCCACACCAAACCGGCTCGCCCGCAGCGACACCTAAAAAAACAGCCCCGGCAGCACCGGCCCCGGCAGCCCTAGCGCGCCACGAAAAAAGGGAGCGATCCAACGATGGGAACCAAACTCGGAGCCGGTCTCGCCGCCCTCATCCTCACCATCCCCCTCCTCATCGGCGCCGGGATCGCCGGAATGGTCAGCGCGTTCACCGGAGGTCCCTCGGGTTCGCTGATCTGCACACCCGACGGTGCGCCCACCCGCACCGTGCCGGGCCTGACCGCCGAACAGCTAGGCCACGCCGCCTCCATCGTCGCGGTCGGCAAACAGATGCAGGTACCCAACTACGGGTGGGTGATCGCGATCGCCACCGCGATACAGGAATCTGGCCTACGCAACCTCACTTACGGCGACCGCGACAGCCTCGGTCTCTTCCAACAACGGCCCTCCCAAGGCTGGGGCACACCCGAGCAGATCCTCACCCCCAGCTACGCCGCCACCCAGTTCTACAACCACCTGCTCACCGTGCCCAACTGGCGACACATGGACCTTGCCGAGGCTGCACAAGCCGTGCAGCGCTCCGGATTCCCTGACCGCTACGCCGCGCACGAGCACCGGGCCCGCCAGATCGTCGGCGCCGTCGCCGGCGTGTCCTGCGCCAACCCCACAGGAGCACCGGGCCACATCCGTACCGACTGGCCCCCTGAACAGGCCACCGAACGCGACCCCACCAGCAACGGCCGCATCACACCCCGCACCCTCGCGCTGATCCACGCACTCCGAACAGTGGGAATGACCGGCACCGGACTCAGCTGCCACGCGCCCCGCCCGGCCAACCCGGCCTCCGACCACCCGAAAGGCCGCGCCTGCGACATCATGTTCAACCCCCACGACCCCGCCTCGATCGCCGACGGATGGCGAGCCGCGAACTGGCTCACCACCCACCAAGCCCACCTCGGAGTCCGCTACCTCATCTGGCAGGGCCAATACTGGTCAGCCGAAAACCCCACCTGGACGCCCTACACCTCCACCGCCTACGGCTGCCCCAACCCCGCCAACCTCACCGGCTGCCACTACGACCACGTGCACATCTCCATGTACTGAAAAACGGCCATATCGCATCTGATGCGAGATTCGCACTGTTAAAATAAGCAGTCGTACTCGCTGACATGCGAACTGACGCTATCAGCGTCATCGACGGTTCACCTCACCGTACACGCACTCTGACCAGCGGGTTCGTCGGCTCGCCTAGGGCCGAGTCTGCATGCCTCCAGTCTGACGGAGGCTGCCACGTGAGCCGTGTGATGTTCACCCTGCACCAGTGCTTGACCCGCGAGCTTGGAGCTTCTCGCTGTCCGCTGTCCGGCGTGCGCCTACGGGCGGTCTGATGTCCCATACTCGATGCTTCTAGTGATCGATCACGGAGGGGCGCCGACGTTGGACGCAGGGGACTCGGCGGCATGGGTGGCTGCGATTATCGCCATCGTTGCGGCAGTGATCTCGGCGGGTTCGACGGGCGTTGCGATCTGGCAGGCGAAGTTGGCAAAGCGGAGCGCTGATGTCGCTGAGGCCGATCTTGCCGAGAGCCGGAGGCAGACCAAGGCGGCAGAGCAGGCGGCCGTCGCTGCTGAAGAGCAGGTCGCAGAGGCACGACACCAGAACGAGATCACAGAGCAGCAACTGCATCTCGCCCAAGAAGAACTCGAAGCTGGGCGCCAGCGCCACAAGCAGACGCAGGTTGCCAAGCAGGTCGCGACGGTGCACGAGGTTCTACTCGCGGCCGATGCCCTGCGAGAAGAGCTCCGCGACGATGCAACCGCCGTTATCGAACACCAGAACCGCGTCGACGGCCCGTTCGGGATCGGACCACAGCTGTTGATGTTCGGTCGCGCCGAGACGCAATGGGACACGGTGGTGAACAAGATCCGCGTGGACAAGCCGCCAGCGCCCGAGGTTACGGCCGCGATCGACACTTACGACAAGTTCGCGAAGACCGCCGTCAAAGCGATCGAGGACTCCCGAGACAAGGCTGAGGAACGCCGACTATCCAAGTCGGCGGCGGAAACGCTCGTCGTTCTGGTCAACCGCCAGGACGACGAATACGAGTCCCTGAAGCGGGCATGTGACGAGTTCTTCGCTTTCAACCGCGTTGATCCCAGCGACCTCACCGCCAGCTAACGTAGCCTTGAGAACTGAAGCCGCCAGGCGGCTCGCACCGGACGCCCTCGATGATATCGGGACAAGAACTCGCCACTTACGAATATGGCTCTGCGCCACAAAAGGGCAATAACATCAGACGCATGCGTCAACCTACTTCTTGGTTATCTCATTAAAGTTGGCGACCAGGAAACCACTGATCAGGCCGCCGACGGGCTCTAAGATAGGGTCAACGCAAGCGGCCCGTCCCTCGGAATCGGCGCGCATCATGAATAGATCAAAATCGTGATCGGTTGGAACGATGGTGGTCGAGATGAGGGCGGGCAGTTCAACACCGGCGAGACACCAATTCGCTACTACGTCCTCGAAGCGCAGCGGATCGGTGAGTAAGACCGGTGCCTCCCCCATAGTAAACAGCTCCCCGGTCTCGTGGTCCGAGAGATAGAAGAGCGGAGCGTAGTAGTTCTCACTCGTACTGTGAGCGGAGACGGTCGCTTCAGTGATCTGGACGGCGCGGTGGGTCACTACCTCCGGCGGATTGGGATCGTCCGCACATACAGCAATCGACCGCTTGGAGTAGCCGCGGAGCCCGTACACCATGGGATCTCCTTTGATGGCGGCCTCCGACGCGGAACTGCTTAGCTGCCCGGCCATCTGTTGGGCCTGCCGACGATTGCCCCGATGGACACGTCCTCGGACAAGTACGTATCTGCTCGTGCCGTCACTAAGGTCATACTCGACCGCCCACCCACCAGTGGTACCTCCACTGTTTCGGGGGTTCCAGCCAACTCGCAGGAGTCCTGCGTTCCCGCTACCGCGCGACGAACGCCAGATTCCTTGCCCGCCACGCATCTGGTTGATCCAAGTCTTGTAGTCGAAGTCGATCAGGGACGGCGTGGCGGCGAAGGCCTCTGCTTTGACCACACCAATGATTCGATGCATCGGCCGAAGGCAATGACGGTGCACGAGCCCGACCTGATAGGGGTGGTCGACGTCGTCGACTTCGACAGAGTGGGCCCTGTCCTGGGAGATTGTGCAGCCGCAGACCAGGCAGGTGAGCGGGTCGGTTGCCGCCTCGATGACTGCCTGGTACCCGGCGGCGTGGGCTTGCGCGAAAGGCGTGTCGTCGATGTCGCCGAAGTCGGCGTCGATCACAACGATCTCGCCGCTGATCTGGGTAGCCAACTCGTCTTCAAGTTCACGGGCCATGCCGCTGTAGGTGGCGGTTCGTCGCAATACTCGCCAACGAACTCCGCCAGACAGGTCGACGAACCCGCCGGTGAAGCGGACACGTCGGGTGCCGTCATCGTCGAACCGCCGCAACTCGGCCAGATACGTTCGCCCGTCCTCATCTTCTCCAAGCACCACTTCGCGGCCCATCGACACCTTGCCTTCAAGTGTGAGTGCAGGTTGATGATCGTCCGGCCGCGGGAAGGAGTCCGATCTGGAGCGCTTGACGGGTAGCAGTGCTCCGAAGCGGGCGGTTAGCCCTGCTTGGTCGATCGACATGCGGTTGCGAGCCAAAGTTAGGCAAGTAGCGACAAGGCCACGCCACATCACCATAGGCTCGGAATCAGTCACGGTGGATAGCGCCGTGACTGCCATACGTTCCCCGATGGAGTTCTCGCCGATATCGAGAGTCTCAATATGGGTAGCTTTGAGAATCGCCACGAATATGTCAACGTCGCAGCGGCTCCCACTAATGACCTCATACTCGCGGAATATGTGCTCGCGAATCGCCTTGAGCGTCTCGTTCTCTCTTTGGTTGAGCGGATTCGAACTGTGTCCTGCCTGGTTGAGTCGGTAAGAGTTACATAGCTTCTTGAGATCCTGGCGGATCCTTGCAGAGGCAAAAGGTGAGACTGCCAGAATATATTGGCCACTCTCGCGATGCTCATGATACGCAGCGACGATCTGTCGGATGACCTTCCCCAGTTCCGAGTCGACGCTGGACGACAGCGTGACCGTGTTCTTCGCCTGGATGAGGATCCGGCCGCGAGGCAGCACCAAAGCGATATCATCGACAGCGTCAGCGGTCTCGAAATGGACCTCAAGAGGGACATCGCCATCTTGGCCGAGACCAAATGAACCTAGGTCAGCGACGTCGGTCAGCATACTGACTAAGGCCAAAGCACCGACTCGTGCTTGAAAATCGATACCCGAGTTGGTTGCTGCGCCCCCACCGGTCATGTTGCTGGATTCTAGTTCCACGACCGTACAGCGCGCACCCATCCTGACCACCGGCATCCTCGACCTCGGCCTGACAGCCTAGTGCCGTCAACTCGCAATGTCGCGAGCCGTCGCCCCTCTCCGGAGCATCGCCCACCCCGGCCGACCTGCCAAGGCGTTCGCAATCCTTCCTCACCGCCGCCCGTATGAGGCCCGTGCGTGCGTCAAGCTGAGGCCCAAGCCTCGACGATGAGTGGCGGTGGGCGTGTCCGAGTCTGATTGTCGGTGGCAAGCAGCATACTCGGTGAATGGTGAGGAGAGTGACCCCGTCGCAAGCCAAGGCTGCGGTGCGGAAACTGCAGCGTTCAGTTGACGACTACAACCGGGCGGCGCGCAAGTACAACGCCGGCGTGAAGAAGGCCGTCAACGACTACAACCGCGAGGTTCGGGCGTACAACACACGCGCTCGAGCCCACAACCGTCGGGTCGAGAGCGATCGGCGCCGGCTGCGGCAAGAATTACAACGACTGAACTCGCGGCCCACGACGAGCTCGAACTATACGTCGTACCGCAGCTCGTCGACCTCGTTCGTCCAGACCTTCCAGGCCATTGATGCGCAGGTCAGACCAGGTACAGCTTCGGATCTCGACCAGCGATTCATGGATCTGGCCAGCGACGAGGTGGCCAACAGCCTTTACGTCGCAAACGCCCTGGACGGAGACGGAGACCCGGCGTCCGACCTCTCGGAGGAGGAACTGAGTGCGCCCAGCATGGGCTCGGAGTTGGGGGCCTTCGGTGAAGACCTCCTCAGGCGATGGGTCGGTGCCCTGTACTCGCTCAACCCCAACAACCCAGACGCAGCACGGCACTTCTGCACCAGCGCCCGCGAGGTCGTCGTGTCGATGTTGGACCAGTCGGCCCCCGATGCCGCGGTTGAGCGCGACGACCCCAACTGCGAGCGGACTGGCAGCGGCGCTGTCACCCGCCGCGCGAAGATCAGCTACTTACTGCGCAGGCAAGGTATGGCGATGGAAGGACTCACCAACGTCGCCGCCGCCAACGTGGAGAACGTTCTCAAACTGTTCCGTACGTTCAACGACGGCACTCATGGCCACGCCGGGAAGTTCTCGATCACGGAACTGTCTGCAATTCGCACACGGGTCGAATCAGCCATCGGCTTCATCCACGAAGTTGTCATCGGCCAGACGAGTTGACCACCTGCCGCTGAGCCGAGCCCGCTTCCCACCTGGACACCAGTCGACGGACACGTCTCAGCGGGGGGACGAACGCACCCTGGCTCTGAGCAGACGGTAGCGGCGTCCACCGGACGCCGGACGTCCGGCGGCGGCCGCTGAACTCGCCACGTACGAATATGGCCCTCCGCCGGTATTTGGTTGCGGGTGGACCCGGCGGTGCGGAGGATGCGGCCTGACCCGCCGGGTCGCGCTGCGAGCGGTCGACGGCCAGCCGGACCTGTGCCCCACCTGCTACCAGGCACCCACCGAGACCTGCAGCCGCTGCGGCGCCGAGAACCTGTGCCGTCGCACCACCAGCGACGGCACACCGATCTGCTTTCGCTGCCAACTCGACCGTGGCGGCGTGGAGACAGGGGCGTTCTCGCGAGATCCTGTACCTATTACCGTGTGAGTTCGAAAATGGCTTGCTCCACCTGTGGGCGAGTCCGCCCGAACTGGCGACCCCACTCTCCGAGCAACCCGTAGTACAGTCGGTAAGACTCGGTGCGATCGACTCTCAGCCGAAGAGCGATGTTGGCGTTCAGCCAGACGGCGACACGCTTGTCCAGAATCGGTGCCGCCGCAGGAGTGTCGGGTCCATCCACTGCGGACACGAAGTACAGCCATTTGGTGAAGTACGCTCCACCGAGATACTTGATCCGCCCGGTTCCGTACATGTACGAGTACGCCTCCACCGGACCCTGCTCACGCACCACGCTCACGGCGCCGAGGAGCCTGTCAGCAATGTCCGGACGCACCGCGGCGTCGCGAGATCGACTGCCGCCGACGCCGGTCAGAACCCGCCGCAGGCGACTCGGCCCGTATCCTGCCAGCCCATACCCCCAAACCATCGCCGCGGTGAAAGCTGACAGAACACGATCGTTGTTCAACTCCGCCAGGACGAAAGCAGCGGTCGTGTGCCGGTCCACCCGGTCCTCCAGCGCAGTCAACGCGTCGACCACATCAGGGCGATCGCGCAACTGCGCGAACCACACATCTCGGTTCCAGCCGAACGCACTTTGCCGTGCCGGGACTGCCTCAAGAACCGGCATCAGGGTCGGAGGTACTGGATGAATCATGGCCACATCGTGCCGCAGGCCCCGGGACACAAGCCAGCTCAGCAACGAACGCGGCGAGGCACGACACTGCATGCTGGGCGAACCGATGGCGAGTTGGGCGAGGAGAAGCACCCGCCTTCCACTCGTTCGTATATCAAGCAGTAGCGGACCTTCGCGGCCGACCTGCTACTTCCCGGCTGTGTACCTTCCCAGCAGCCCCGCCGTAGCCGCCAGGATGGCATCGGCATCCGGGCGGCTCCAGGTGAAGCCCTCGGTGGTGCTGTCGTCGTGGTGTGCGGCGTTGACCATGCTCTTGACGTCCCAGTAGATGGCCGCCCATCGCTGCTCCTGGGTGCGCCGAGCGGCCGGAGTTTCCGCCACGCTCTTTGCCGAGGGGAGGCTCACCAGCCGGGAGATGTTCTCCAACACCCTGCGGCAGGTGGCCACGCTGTGCTCCGACCGCTGGTCCCGCAGCTCGGCCCGCGCCTGGCGTAGCCGGGCGGCGGCCTGAGCCAACGAGGCGGCGGCCTCGTCGGAGGCGGCCGGCAGCAGATCGAGCGCTGCGTCGGTCAGCGGGCTGGAAACCCGGACCAACACGCCGACTTCTGCACCTGCCTGGTCCAGCAACTCCTGCCAGCGCGTCCGGGGAATACGCACCGGCAGCTCCTCATGACCCGCCGGATGCACGCCGCTCGGCGCGGCCAGCAGGGTGGCCTGCAGCTTGAGGCGCAAGGCCACGTCGTCCTGGCCGCGTGCGCGCTCCAGGCCGATGAGCTGGTCGTCCGCGAGGGAGACGACGAGCTCCTCCCCAGCTGCGTAGCCGCGAAGCGTCACGACCCGGGCCTCCAGGCCGGCGACCCATCGGAAAGACGGCTGCTCGGTCCAGACGGTGCCGGTCAGGAGCACCTGGGCGTTGCTCTCCGGGTCCTGGGGGTCAAGCCAGGTCCCGGTCATCTGCACTGACAACACCAAGCGATGGTTGGCCACGCCTGGTGTCAAGTGGATGTCCCCGAATGAGACATGGATCTGCCCGAGGGGAGGGTAGCGGATGGATGCCATAGTCACGGGAGTAGGAGTAGCACGAGACGCGGCAAGTCCGCTCCGTGGCTGCTGTCACTGCGGCCTCGCGGGAAGATGGTCCCCATGTCTGCACACAGCTTCATGGAGATAGGTGGCCATCTGCTGTTGGCCTGCCGGGAGAGCTACCTGCCGAACCTCGCAGCCCTGTTCACCGAGGACGAGCTGCGGCATGACGACGAGCAGTTGGGCTACGTCTCGACGGTGCACGAGGTTCGGGACCGCCTGCAGCTGCATGGGTTCACCGCTGACAGAGCGCGGGCGGAGCTGGACAAGGCGGTGCAGGCGTGGCACGCCAAGCACCCGAGCCCGGCTGCTGACGAACTGGGTGTGCCGGTCAGGGACGCTGCCATGATCCTCTCCGGGCTCGGCGACTTCGTGAACAGCGCTGACGAGTGGGCCACTTACGAGTTGCCTGAAGACGTGGAGTGGCAGCTGGACGCCCGGATTATCTTGCGGCTGGCCATAGACGTCAGCGCGGACGCGGATCAGCCGGTGCGCTACAACCTGGACGACTTGCAGCGCTACCAACTGCTGGCGCCCGGCACGCCGATCACCGTGGAGGCCCGCTCGGAACGGCTGCGAGGGATCGCTACCGATGCCCCGCTCGTCATACTGACGGAGGGTTCCAGCGACTCGCAGCTGCTCACCGACGCGATCCGGGTGACGCATCCGCACCTCGTGGGTTTCCTGCACTTCATGGATTTCGGCAACGGCGCGGAAGGCAGCGCCGGAAGTCTGGCGAAGTTGGTGCGGTCCTTCGTGGGCGCAGGCATCGCTAACCGTGTGCTGGCCTTAGCGGACAACGACACGGCTGCGCACGACGCGTTGGCCAAGCTGAAGCGCGAACGCCTGCCGGACGACTACCGCATCATGCATTACCCGGCGCTGCCGCTGCTGCGGCGGTACCCCACGCTTGGACCCCAGCTCGCCGACCCCGTCCTGATGAACGTGAACGGCAAGGCCGGGAGCCTGGAGATGTACTTGGGTCAAGACCTCTTGACCGTGGACGGCGAGTTGGTCCCGGTGCAGTGGGTGGGCTATGTCGAGGGCCAGAAGGGCTATCAGGGCGCCATCTCTGCGTCGGAAAAGAGACGCATACAAGCCGCATTCCGGAGGAAGGTAAAGGCAGCGCTACAGGACCCGCACCTGCGCGAAACGCAGGACTGGAGCGGAGTAGAGGCAATCGTGGAAGGCATACTCTGTATATTCGAGCAGAGCTACGCCGAGCAGAGGACGCATGGCTGCGATGGCAAGAGGCCGCCCCCGCCGTCGCGGTGTTGACCGCCGAGTACCCGACCGGCGCTGACCGGTCCAAAGCACACGCGGTGCGCCCGAGACGGCTCAACCTTGTCGCCCACCAGCACACTGCGAATAACCGACTCGGGCCCGCGACAGCGACACGGGCAGGACATTCGCACAGTTCGAATATCTACACTCCGCCAGTAAATGGTCGAGAGTTTCATCTGATGACGCACGCATTCGGTACCCTTTGGGTATCTGATGCGACTACTACACCAGTGGCGAGACGGCTCGACCCGCTAGAATGGGTGTCTCACCCATTCTGATCACGAAAGGGCGCCTGACCAAACGATTCGGAGCACGCAATGATCAGAAGGTTCTGCCATGTGGAGCCGCAGGAACGGCTATTCGCGGCTTGGAACGGTTGGAAGTGCCAACAGCCCAGCACGTTTCACACGCGCCGGCTTGCGCCTGGCAACCCGCGAAGGCAAAATGCAAGTAGCCACCTCAATGCCCTGGTCAGGAATCTACCTGTGTGCGACACCAAGAGCGGGTCAGTTCGAGCGGATCGTGCGGACCAGTGCTCGTAGCGTTTTGATCTTCTGCTGTTCGAGTTTCACCAGTTCGGTAGTCTGACTCGGGTTGCTCTCAGTCTCCTTGAGAATGTGGTCCGGATGCAAGTAGTACATGTCCTCGTACTGGGTTCCATCCGGCCCCTCGTACACCACCGTCACGGTGATCGGCCTAAGGGTGTCGTACCCCGCGCGGATCACATTGCTGAGCGTCCAGCCTGGCGCCCAAGTCGTGATTGGAGTGGCGTACCGCTCGTAGATCCACTTCATCATGTTGTCATCAGGCAACTCGTCCAGATCGTCAGGTGGTGGAGGCTCGATTCCCACGTTGACGTTCTTCGCGATCGATGCTCCTAGGTTCTTTAGCACGATCAGGGTTGTGCCCTCTGAAAGCAGCTCACGTCGCAGCTCGGCGACCATGATCGGCCGAGTCTTAGCCCGACTATCCTCGCGGGTTGCCTTCAGCGTGTGGCCAGCAATGAAGGCGGTGATAATGACGGCCACCGCCATCAGAGCAGTGGCCACGGCAGTCACGGCTCCTGCGATCGATCCAAACGCTATCCAGTCCGTCTCCGACATGCCCTCAGTGAACCACTCGTCGCCGGTCAGTGTCGCCGCCCCATGCGTGCCCGGCGGGGCGACATCGCTGTCGTCCCGCCGGATGCCGTGTGCGTGAAATGTCCGGTGCCCACCAGCGTTGTTCGGTAGTGGCACCGGAATGCGTGGTGGACGAATTGGCGCCGCAGGCGAGCACGTCAGCACCAGCGAGCGCGGCGGACCGGGATTTGTTTCAGCCGTCCTGCCACAAGATCCCCTGTGGCCGACCGCCGCCGCTGGTGAAGAACTCCCGCAAGCCGCACGCACCTCTGTCACCGAAACCTCAGCGGTCGCGGTCACCTCCCGCAGGTGCCCCATGTAGTCGTAGGCGACCTCGCCCTGGGCGGTCTGGGCGCTGCAACTGATGACGCCCCCGGACTGGTCCGTTTTCGCCGAATCGGAGGCGCGTCGCCGTGCGGCGTGGTCGTGTGTACACACGAGACACTTGTCTTGTTTGACGAATCGCTTGACATGGAGGCGGTGACGAAGCGTCCATAGTCGTGTAGCCCGAACGACCGGATGCGCACCGGCGGGCCACGCCCCGGCCGGGGCATGACCATCCCATTCCGCACCAACACACATGGAGTTCGTCATGTCCCGAAAGAACCGCGACAACCGCACCGTCAACGCCGCCGCCATCACCGATGACAACGACCGCCACCTGCACGCCGTGGTCGACGACCCCCGCCAGCAGAACGAACCGTCCACGGAGGACAAAGTACGGGCGGCGCTGACGGACAATCCCGTTTCCACGACCGCGAAGCTGGCGATGGCAGCCGGGGTCGGCCGTTCGACCGCAGCGAAGATCCTGGCCCGCTGGGACCGCGAAGGCACCGCGATCCGCACCGCAGGCGACGGTCCACGCAATCCCGACACCTGGACAGTCGCACCCTCGGACCGCGACACCGCCGCACCCGATACCGACGACGTGCAGCCGGACGCGACGGCGGCGACACCCAGCACCGACCAGCCGACCGAGCACGCCAGCGACACCGTCACCACGGCCGAGCAGACGAGAGCGACCGGGGAGGCAACCATCGATGTCGATGACTCCGCCACCGAGGACACCACGGTGGCGGAAGCACCAGGGACCACATCGGAGACCGACGACGACAACGCCACCACGGACACCACCAACCACGCGCCCGCCCCGTCCACCAACGCCGACGACGACAAGAGCGGCGGCACCACCTCGCCGCCCGGCACGGCGCCGCAGGATCCCGTGGACAGCGCGACCGAGGCCGAGCCGTGTCCGGCAGAAACTCCTGCGGTCGCCGACACCACCCCCACCACCCCCACGGACAAGGATCGACTGCGTAAGGGCGGACTGCGGGCGTTGGTGGAGGAGTACCTGACCACACACCCGGGCGAGAGTTTCGGGCCCGCCAAGATCGGCAAGGACCTGGTCCGCTCAGGCGGCGCGGTCAACAACGCCCTGGAGAAACTCGTCGCCGACGGGTACGCAATCAAAACCTGCGAGGCGCCGAAACGTTTCGCCATCAACCCGGACAAGACCGATGTCCCAGAGACGGCGAACCACGGCGCGTAGCCACCCCCTGGGCCACCGACACCAACCCGATACCCGTGCGCAGGGCCGCCGCCACCAATCGGGGACGACGGCCCTACGCGCTGGTTTTCTCCGGCACATTTGCCGCAACCTTCGAAGGAAGGGCCTGTCATGCACCTCCCGCCCTATTCGCTGCCGCTGCTGCGGGCAGCGCTGCGCGGAACCGTCGGCGACGACGAGCTCACCGTGTCGGCCGTGATCCCCGATGCCCACCGAAATCCCGACGTGCCCCGTCGGGTATCCGGGGCCGTGGTCGGGCTGGGGTCGCTGATCAGCGTGCGCGGCCGGGACACCGGTGCGCGCTGACCGAGGACATCCACGCCGTGTGGATCACCCACGCCACAGTCGAGCGGCGGTGGCAGCGATTGACCCGCCGCTCCTATCGGCGCGGCGAGGCCACCACCGGGCCCGCCGTGATTCGGCACCGCGTCGGAACCCGGTACGCCGTGTTCACCTTCCCGTGCTGCGGTGCCCGCACGTGGGTCGACGTCGCACTGCTGGCCTACCACTGGCTGGTTCCCGAACGCCCGCTGGTCATGCGCTGCGGGCGGCGCTACGACCACCGCAAACTACCCGGGCACAAGGAATGCGACTGGGCCTGGACGATCACCATCGTCCCGGACGACGACGGCACCACGCCCGCCACCATCACCTGGACCGCGTAACCTTGCCCACGCCACCGTGCCCGGCCGTCACCGACGGCCGAGGCACGGCTGCATCGTCCAACAACGAGCTGCACGTCGGAACCCGTGCTTTGGCGGGGCTTCGGCTATGGGTCGGCGAGTTCATGCAGCAGGGCACGCGTTTCGGAGTCGGTGGAGTACAGGATGGTGCCCGCTCGTGCCCGGGTGAGCAGGACGCGGTAGGTGCGGCGCACCCACAGGTTGAAGTCGGCCGCTGCGGCGCGATCGAGGGCGTGGTCCCGGGTGGCGGCGGTGTCGGTGACCCACCGGTCGCCCCGCCAGAGCAGGTCGGGGCCGAGGATGACGCCACAGTAGTCGTACTCGAAGCCTTGCGCGGTGTAAATGCAGCCGACCTGGTCGGCTCCGGCGGGATCGAGGGCCCACAGCGGCGAGGGCGGCAGCCCGTTGACCGCGCGGTTGCCTTTCACGCTCCACGGGTGGCGCCAGTCGCCTAACACGATGTCGTCGACCAACGGATTTCCCGGAATCGCCTCGCTCCACGGCCAGCAGTATCCGGCCGTCATCCGCGCACTCGCCCCCCGCTCGGCCGTGGCGCGCAGCATCTGCTCCAGCTCGCCGGGGCTGTCGGCCACCCGCAACTCGAAACCGTCCTTCTCCCCGTTCCATGAGGCCGGAGGCAACGGCCCGTCGTCGAGGCCGAGCAGGCGACGGACCCAGGCGTCATAGCGCGGGCTGCGGCTGCGGTGCTGGCTGTCCAGATGCAGGGTGCGCACCGTGGCGCCGCACGCGCGCGCGGCGGTCTCGATGTAGGTGCGGGTGCCGATCTGCCCGGGGCGGACCGCCTGCTCCTCGTCGAGGCAGAACACCACGACCCGGGCGGCGTCGAGCAGCTCCGCAGCTTGAGTGCGGTCGCTGCGGCGCGAGGCCGGGGTGTAGCGGGTGTTCGAGGTGGCGCGCAGCTGATGCGCGTCATCGCAGACCAGCAGATCCAGGTCACCCGGCTCGATATCGGCGGCGGTGCCGAAGTACTGGAACAGCTGCTGGGTCTGGCGGGAGCCGTGTCCGGCGGTCTTGCGCAGCGCGGTGGTGAAGGCCTGCGAGCCGGTGGCGTGCCGGGCCCGGTAGCCCGCGCGCAGCGCCTCGCCGAGCAGGGTCACGGCGAGGGCGCTCTTGCCGGTGCCGGCGCCGCCGGTGACCACGAGGGCCGTCGTGCTGCCTGATGGTGCCGCGAGGAGCTGGCGCACGTGGTCGCAGACGGCCTGTTGGTCCTCGGACAGCGTGAACACCTCGGCGTCGGTCAGCGAGGGGGCTGCGGCGTCGAACAGCGAGTGCGCCGCGGAGGGTGATGGTGATCCGGCGGTCGGCATGGTGAGTACGTTCCTCCTCGCTGCGGGACCACGTGGGCGGGCCCAGGGGTCTCAGGACTCGGTGATGGTCGTGCCCGGACGGTCACCCAGAGCGAGCAGGGCCGGGGCGGAGTGGTCGGTGACGACGTGGGTGATCAGGACGAAGCGGTGCCCGTGGCCCTGGTTCCAGTTGTGCTGATCGGCCAGCCGCCGCATGTCGTCGAGCACTCGCTGGTCCTCGACGCTGGAATCCCGGTGCTCGGCGGGTTCGCTCAGGCCGTAGAAGGTCAGCTGGATTTTCCGGGACGCGGGCCGGACGGCGGGCGCGCACCGCACGGCCTGCCACTTCGGGTCCGTGTGGGCCGCAGCATGCTGGTGACCTCGGCGGTCAGCCAGACCGCCAGCTGCGGGTAGCTCGAGCCAGGCGCTGTTCGTCATTAGCGCTCGCCGAACACCGGGGCCGAGGTGTGCTCGCGCAGCGCCTGCTCCAGCACCGTGACCGCGACCCGGCCCAGGACGCTCGCCGTGGTGGCCAGGGTGCAGGCAGAGGTCGCGTCGTACCAGTGCTGTGCGGGCAGGTCGGCCAGCACGGTCCAGCTGTGGCACGTGGTGCGGCGTTCGGTGACCGCGCTGGACCGTGGCGCCGAGTGCAGGTCCCGGACCACACGCACGCGCAGCGTGTCGGGGCCGTGGTGATAGCAGCGTTCGAGCAGGTGGTGCTCGCCGTTGGTGGCGATCCGCTCGTCGACCAGGCGGGGCGCGCTCACACTGGGCTCCCCGACCGAGTCCGATGCCCATCCTCCGGCCTCGTCGCGGTCCTGTCGGAGTCACGGGTTCCCTCGGATTTCACAGGCACCGTCTGGAATGTCCACTCGTCGCCGTCGATGCGGTGGTTCCCGTCCGTGTCGGGCTCGATGCGCCAGGGCAGGTACCCGTCCAGCGCCCGTAGGTGCTGGTGCACGTGGACGAGGGTGTCGCCGTCGAAGTACACCTGCGGGTGGTCATCGGGGGCGCTGTCGTGGTTGAGGGTGCAGTACACGGCCACGGCCTCGGCGATCTGCGGCCGGAATACCGGCACCTACGCTTGCCCGGGCGGAGTGTCGATCCGCGGGGAATCCGCTCACGGGCAGGTTGTCGGGATCGCAGGTGACCAGCGTTTCGCCCGGGCGCGGGTCGTGGCGCTCGGTGTCTCGCAGCACGTCAAGCTGGCGGTAGAAGCGGGCGCGGGTGCAGGTCGGGGCGGACAGGAACCAGCGACCCACTTCCCCGAGCGGGTAGCGGTCGTCCTCGCCGAGGGCGATCTCGTGGCGTTGGTGAGCGGCCTTCCCGGTGAAGACCACCAGCAAGTCGTCTTCGAACCGGGCCAGCGGGTACCAGTCCGGGTCGAGCGGGTAAACCAGGTTCAGCCACTCGCACACGGCCTCGGCGACCTCGCGACGTAGCCGGGGCCGCACCCACAGGCCGTGGTGGCGGCACGGTTCGATCACGGCGGGGAAGCTGACCTGGTGTGGCTGGGTGTGGGCGGCGGGCACGAGTTCGATCCAGTTCTCGCCGGCGGTGAGGTCGGTGCCCTCGAACGAGTCCGTGGCGGTGGTGGGCGTGCTCATCGTTGTTCTCCTTCAATGGTCGTGGTGTGGTTGCCGGGGCGGTCCAGCGGTACGCGGCCGGATCCCAGGTGGCGGTGGTCATCAGGCGGTTGAGGTCGGGCAGGCCGGGGCCGAGCATCCACCCGAACTCCGCGCACTCGGCCTCCTCGGGCCACCGTCCGGTCCAGACGTCCTGCGGGCAGCGGCACGACTCGGTGTGGCCGAGGCGCTGCAGCCCGGTAGCCAGGCAGTGGGCCACGTCGCAGCCCTCCCGGTGGGCATGGCCGGTCTCGACGTCGCAGTCCGGGCAGTACGGCTGCAGCGGGGTCATATCGGTGGCGGCGGGGCGGGTGGGCATGCTGACCTCCTGGTCGTGTCGTGATGGTCGTGGAGGAACGATGGATGTGGAGGAACTCGTTCTGTTCCTGGGTCGCGTAGCCGACGTGTGCAACCGCGCGTCGCCTGTGATGAGTTGGCGCTGACCGAGGACCAGTCCGGCTCCGGCGGTGATGGCCTTCGTGATTGGCAGGTGCGTGCCCGCCCAGGTCGAAGTCGTATGTTGTCGAGCGGCTCATCGGGTCTCATCGCCGAAGGTCGGCAGGGCGGTGGGTTTCGGGCGCATCAGCGGCATCGGCACCGAGGGCGGTGCGGCCGGGTCACGAAGCCACGCGTAGATGTCGTCGGGGCCGAGTGGGTCGTCGCCCTCGGGAAATCGCGGATCGTGCGGGTCGATGCGGTGCCAGCTGATCCCGCCGCCCACGGTGACGAACACTGTCTGCGGTGCCGGATCGAACACCATGATCCAGCTGCTGTTGTGGCTGGTGGACCACGGCCATGGCCAGCCGAGTTCGCGCCTGTACGCGTGGCCGAGGCGTTCGCCTTCCCACACGTCGAGGGTGTCGGCGACTGCCGCGCGGAAGGTGCGTTCGTCGGTCGCAGTCAGTGCCAACCGGAATGGTGGGACGGCGAGAAAGTTCTCTGGGTAGCATTCCCCGCGCAGGGAGCCGATCCAGTCGGCGTTCTCGCCACGTCCGAAGTAGAAGTCGGTGTAGCTCGACATGGGTTGTCACTCCTCACCGTGGTGGCGCGTACGGGTCCCGAGTCAGCGGGGCCGGAACGCAGGCGTAGGGGTCGGGCGGCGCGTACGGGGACACCGGAAGGTCGTGGGGCGCGGTGTCCTGGTCGCGTTCGCTGGCGCGGCCGAGGATGTAGGCCAGCACGATGACGGGGGTCCACGGGCCGGGCAGCAGCACGGCCAGCACGGCCCACACGAGTCGTTTCTTCCTGTCGTGCATGGCTTTAGTCCCCTTTCCCATTCACCGATGGGATGACTGGTCAGGTGACGGCCGGAAGGCGCTCACGGTCGGCCCGGAAGTCGTTCTGCCGCGCCTAGGGCCGCGCACGTGACGGTGACGGCTACCGCTGGTCAGGCGGAGCGCCATCCGGGCGGAGATTGGAATCCTCCGTGGAGGGTGGCCGTGCTTGGGCGGCAGTCATCTGCGGAAACGACTCGAACAGCGGTGGCCAGTCTGGGGCCGGGTTGAGTGTTTCGGGGGCGAGGCGGCCGGTCGCGACGGCGAGGCGGACTCCGAGGTGGTGGACGCCAGCTACCGCGAGCCATCCGGCGCAGGCTTGTTCGTGACCGTCGGCTGTCTTGTGGCAGGCGAACATCGGCGCGTCGAGACGCGCCTCGGCACCGGGAGCTCCGGAGGTGTGGGCCAGTGCGGCATACCGGTCGGCGGGGAACTGGCCGGGCGGTGTGTCACGACGCCACGGGCACTCGGCGCAGGGACGACGCCGATGCGGTAGAGCTCCCGTTGCCCCGGTTCCGCAGGTCCCGGTACCCGATGTTCCCGGGGGTACGCACGGGTGTGCCGTAGCCGCCTCGGGCGGGACGGTGTCGGCGCTCTCGTCGGCGATCATGATGCGGCACTGACGGATCGACACGACGTGGGCAGCAGGGTGGCGCGGTAGTGGATGGCGCCGTCACCCCAGCAGCGGCCATGGCCCACGCTGGCGACCGTGCGCCCGGTCAGGGACTCCACCGCTGTGGCGACGGCGCGCGAATGGGTCATCCCGCCGAGTGGGCTGATCGTGTAGTCGGCCCAGCGGTCCGATCCGGTCAGGACGTGGACCTGGAAACGGGTGTCGACGAGTTCGCTGATCGCGCACCAGGTGTCGGCGTCCACGTGGGGCACGAGATGCCCTGCGAGGGTGTCGGGATAGTCGGGCGGTACGACGTGGGTGTTCATCACACCCCTCCGCTGCTCTCGTGGAGGTGGCTCTCGCGTGCGCCGTGGTCGGGCGCGTAGAAGCAGTACTGGTGGTGGCCGGGATCGCCGTGGAATTGGTCGGGTGCGGGATTGCCGCCGTGGTCCGGGTAGAGGTGGGCACCGAGGTCCGCAAGGCCAGCGATCCGCGCTACCGGGACTGCGGTGGCTCCGCAGAACGGGCACGGGCCCAGCAGCAGCCAGCCCCACAACGGGTCGAACCCGGTCAGGTCCTGAATGAAGTACCAGCAGCGGCCGTCCTCACTGGTGACCTCGATGAGATCCCCCGGGGTGGTGCCGGTCCCGATGCCGTGCTGGCGGTCGGGGTCGTCGCGCACCACAACTGCGTCGACACCGACGTCGAGGGCGGTGGCGATGTTGGCGGCGGTGATCGCGCGGCGGTCCCACTGCAGCTGGAAGGTGCGGCGGTCGGCGAATTCGCGCGGGGCGGTGTCGCGGTGACGGCGGGCGAGGCTGATCGCGCGGGCGGTCGACGACGCGGGCGCGTCGGTCGGTGTCGTGGTCATCGTGAACGGTCCTCCTGTGCGTGGCGGTGGGTGGCGCGATTCATGCGAGTGGTCATGTCTGGTTCATCCGAAAGTGGGGATCTGGCCGAGAGTGCCGACGATGTCGGCGACCATCGCGGGCACATCCATCACCACAAACACGCCGTAGCCGCCCAGTTCGGTGTTCGCGAGCGCCGCAACGTCCGAGCGGAGTACCGCGTCGATGCGCCCGGTCTGGAGATTCTCGAACGTAGCGTTGGTGTCCTGGAGCAGCTTCCATGCGCGCGGGCAATAGGTTTGGACCGCTGTCTTCCAAGCGTGTTCCGGTGGGTCGACCATGCCGCAGTACAACCCAGCGACCACTGCCGCCTTCGACGCATGCCCCGACAAGAGGTAGGGCCAGTTGAGATCGAATTGCTCGGTGGGGCGTGCCGAGCGCATGCGGCCGGTCAACACTGGAAGAATTTCTCCGGCCTGCGATTCGACGTGCCGATAGAGGTCTCGTGGAACTTTCGTAAAGGTGGTCATGGTGTGCTCCTGGTGTCGTAGCTAGCTCGACCGGGTCGTGGGTGCGCTGGGTGTCAGGTCCAGAACGGGGCGGGGTCGGTGACGACGGTGACGGTTCCCGGTCCCCGTCCGTGGGTGCGCAGGTCCGGGCCGTCGTGTTCGCTGACGATGTGGGGCAACAGACGGAAGCGGTGGTCACAGTCGTCGTGCGGGTTGGTCCAGTTGTGGTGGGCGGTCACGGTGGTGACGTGGTCGAGCGCGGCGCGGACGCGTGTGGCGCGGTCGTCGCCGTCCCCGGGGGTGTCGTCGAGGCCGTAGAGGTAGAGCTTGATCTCGGCGCGGGCGGGGTTCACGGCGGCGGCGTAGCGCACGCCCGCCATAGCTGCCCCGGTCAGGGTTCCCATGATCCAGGCCGCGAGGTTCGCCAGGTCGAGTCCGGCGGTGTCGCGGTAGGACTCGCCGTAGCGGCGACTGGCCGGAGTGAGCTCGACCGCGCTTGCTCCCGAATCGGTGAGGGTGATGGTGTGCCATTGCCCGCCCCGGCGGCGGTCCGGGTGCGGGCGGTAGTAGAGAACCTGGCCGTCGTCGAAGGTGTAGGCGGTGCGTGCCCAGTGGTCGGTGTTGTCCCCGTAAGGGGGTGGGCACGTGCCGGGGTCGGGTAGCGGGTCGGTGTGGTCGCAGTGGGAGTCGCCGAACCCGCCCGCGCGCCACGCGGCGGCGAACGCGACGAACGCGGCACGGTAGTCGCGTTCGGTGGTCGCGGTCAGCAGCTGCCGTCCGATGGGCAACGTCGCGACGGTGGCGGGGTCCGGGGGTGGCGTGTCGGGGTAGGTGGACAGCAGGCCGATCGGGGTGGACGTGTCACCTCGGCCGAGGAACAGCCCGGCACGGACGGACCGTGCACGGTCGGCGACTGTGACGGGCGCGGTGGTGTTCGTGGTGGTGTTCATTGTGGACACTCCTTCGCATCTGGGATGGGTGTGATGGTCGGTGGGGCCCGGGCGGGGGTGACATGGGGGGCTGTGGCCCCCGCCCGGGGTCGAGGGGGTGGGGTTAGCGGGTGGTGCGGAGGGCGGTGGTGGCTGCCTGTCCGATGGCGCGGGCGGTGGTGGTGGGGTCGGTCAGGGTGTGCACGGTGGCGCCGTTCATCGGGTCGGTTCCGGGCTTGTCGGGCGCCAGCCACAACACCGCGCAGCCGCTTTTCTGCAACCGGTCGAGCATCTTCTGGCCCGGTTTCCGGGTTTCGTGTTCGAAGTTGCCGTCGGAGATGATCACCAGCAGGCGCGCGGCGGTCGGGCGGGACAGGTCGAGCGCGCCGTCGAGGGCGTTGATCGCGGTGTCGATGACGTGCCCGCTGAGGCAGGTGCCGAATTGGGTGACCTTCGCGGGGGTGGTGCCGGGGCGGGTGATCGGGGTGACGATGCCCGCGCCGAAGACCACGGTGGCGGTGGTGGCGGGTACGGCGGTGTGGCGGGCGGCGTGGGCGAGAATCCATGCCGCCGAGGCCACGGGGGCGGTGAACGCTTTCATGGAGTCGGTGACATCGCAGATGATGCCGAGCCGGAGCGGCGGGGCGGGCACGGTGGCGCGGGTGGTGCGGGTGAACGGTTCGGCGGTGGGGATCGCGCCCGCCGCGCGTTGTGCGTCGGCGGTCATCGCACCCCGCATCCGCAACCGTCCCGGGGGTACGGTCGAGCGGGTTTTGGTGGCTGTGCGGTCACGGTGTCCGGCGGTGGTCAGCGCGCGGGCGAGGTGCCGCGCGGCGGTTTGTTCGGTCGTGTGTGGCGCGCGGGTGCCCCGGATGTGGCGGGCGGCGGTACCGGCAGTCCCGAACACCGCGTTCGCGGCGTTCTGTGCCTGCTGGCGCGCCTGGTTGTCGGCGGCTCGGGCATCCATGGCCTGCGTGGTGGGGTCGGTTGGGGCAGGTTCGGCGGCGACCGCGCGACCGATCGCGGCGGCGGCGCTGCTGATCGCGTTCGCCAGCGGCGACGGTGTCCCGTTCCCGCTCCCGTTGGTGGTGGCGTTGGGGCCGGGGGTGCCGGGCGGTTGGTGGGGGTCGGTGCCGATGGCGTCGCACCAGCGGCGCCCGAGCTCAATCATGGCCTCGGCGTTGTCGTCGGCGGTGCGGTGCGCGGCGCGCCAAATTCTGCGCAGGGTGGCGAGGGTGTCGGTGCCGAGAACGTCGCGCACGACGCGCTCAACTCGGGCGACTTCGCGGCGGTTCAGGATGCCTGCGTCCACGCGCGCCAGCAGCAGCGCGGCGCTGCGGGCGGCGTCCTCGCGGGTCATTTGCGGTGCGGCGGCGGGGTCCTGTGCTTGGGTGTCGGCGAGGATGAGGTTGGTGGCGCTGGCGCGCAACCAGTACCGGTCCCCGGGGCGGCGGCGGACCTGTGCCGCTTCCATGCGGGTTTCTTCCAGCAGGTCCGCCGCCGCGACCGCGCCCGGGGGTGCGTCGTCGGGGGCGCGCCACACGGAATGTTTGGCGTGTCCGCATTCGTGGGTGAGCAGTCCCCACGCGGTGCGGTAGCGCTTGCGGTCCCCGACCCGGTGCGGTGCGACGGTGGCGGGGTCGACCCCGTTGTCCATGTGGGTCCCGTCCACTTCGATGGTGGCCAGGTCGGGGAAAAAGCAGGCGGGCGCGCCGTGGCCTGCCCCGGGAGCAACGGTGACCACGAGGTCGTCACGGTCGGCGATGGCCGGGACCTCGTCGCCGAACGCGGCGGACAGGGTCAACCAACCGGGGGCGGCGGGAAACACGGCGGTGGGTGTGGCGGCGTGAGCGGCTACATGGGTGGCCATCATGTACGTCCTTTCCGGACGGTCGCGCGAGTTCGGCGAGTTGCGGGGCTAGAACTGGGGCCCGAGTGAGAGCGGGGCGACGGTGGCGCCGAACACGTTGCGCACCACCTCGGAGACCACCTCCTGGTCCTCTTCGGGTGCGATGCCGATCAGGTTTCCGGCGGCGTCGACGGTGCTCAACGCATCGGCAATCCGGTTGAAATCAATCAATTCGCGCAACTGTGGCGCCCACCCAATTTCGCCCTTTTTCTGCCGTGCGGCCAGATTCCGCGCCACGCGCACCGCTTTCGGGTCGATCTTGAGCTGGGTGGCGAGGTCGTAGTCGGTGGACACGTGGATATGCGCGGCGAACCGCGACGAGAGCGCGTCGGTGAGCACCGCCCCGTGCACCCCGGGGTTGTGTCCGGCCACGACATAGAACCCGGGCGCGGCGTCCACCACCTCGTTTTTGTGGGTTTTGATCAGGATTTGGCGGCGTCCGTCCATCGCGGGGTAGACCACCGCGAGCACGGTCGGCGGGATGAGGGTGGCGTCGTCGATGAACAGAGCCCGCCCCTCGCGCATCGCGGTCACCAGCGGGCCGTAGGCGAATTCGTAGCGCCCGTCCGGGGTTTGGCTGTAGGAGCCCACGAAGTCGTCGGTCACGGTGTCGCTGTCGCCCTGAATCGTCACGAGGTCGTCGAACGCCGCCTCCACCACCGAGGTTTTCCCGGTACCGGGCGGGCCATACATGAGCGCGGACACCCCCGCCTCGCGCAACCGCCGCAGCGCCGTCACGTCCGACAACCCCGACAACTTGCGCGGGTGATACATCTGCCCGTTCGGGCGGCGTACCGGCCCGGTCACCAGCGCGGGCGCGGCGGGTGGCGCGGCGGGTGCCTGTGCCGACGGGGCGGGGGCGGTGGTGGTGCGCGGAGTGACCGTGGCGGTTTTCGCGGCGTCGGCGGTTTTGTCGGTCGCGCGGTAGGTGACCGGGTTGGTGCCGACCCTTTCTGCTTCCCCGCGCGCTTCCAACGTCGCCAACGCGTTCCCGACCGCACCGGATGACTTCCCGCCGAGCTGGTTCGCGATGGTGCCGGGGGTGAGCGCGGCGGTGGGGTCATGGGCGAGTTGGTCGGCCACCATACGCCGAAGTTCGCCGTTGCGCAATCGGTGTGCCGCGCCCGGGGCGGCGGGCGCGCTGCCCGTGGCCGGAGTCGTGGCTGGCGTGGTCATGGCGTCGGGTCCTAATCAGTTCTGGGAGTGAGCTATCCGGCACACTCCTGCTGGTAGCCGGCCGGCAGGTGAGCACTCTCGGTTCCTGGATTTCGAGTCCTGGTGAAAGACAGTGCCCCTGCCGGTAGGCCGGGAGAGTTGATCGCTGCTGGGATGTCGTGCCCCGCGTGAGGGTTGCGGGAAGCACTGCTTGATTAGGTCGCTGATGGTTCTCCCGCTGGCTGCACAGGGTGATCGGCATCGAGAGCGGGAGGACCGTTGCGACTGTTCGTGGGAGATGACTGGGCCGAGGACCATCACGACATCGAGCTGATGGACATG
>NZ_FOKG01000038.1 GCF_900111885.1 Amycolatopsis marina | reverse complement strand
AACAGCCCCTCACCGACACACAAGGACGGTCCATCACCGAGGAACTGATCGACCCCGAGGCGTTCTCCCAGAAGTCCTACGACTCGCGAGCCATCCGAGACGGTCACCTCGAATGGCTCGCCGCCGACGGCCGGATCATGAGCACCGACATCACCTCCGGGGCCACCGAACCACGAATCGACACCGGATTCACCTCCGGCAGCGACAAATCCAGCCAGGCGATCTTCACCGACCGGTCGATTCACCTCATCCAGGAGACGTTCGACGGCGAGACACCCATCAAGATCACCCAGCTCGACCGCGCCACCGCAGACCCGATCACCGAGATCACCGTGCCCGGACTAGCCGAACAACTCGGCCTCGAGTTCAACCTACGAGGCACGGCCGTTCCCCCCGGAGCCTGACACGCTGGCGCTCGTGGCTCGGATGTGCAATCCCGCTCGTGGGTGGTGGCGGATCCGCCGGCCGTCGTATGGCCGGTGCACCCACGTCGTCGGCGCGTTTCGGGAAACGGGCGCGCGTGTGGGTGCGGACTCGTAGACTGCGCGGTAGAGCAGCGTGAGCACGGGCGTTGGCGCCAGACACCGGAGGGATCTCTCATGAGCCGCCGATTCGACCCAGAGCAGATTGCCGAGCTCGCCAAGAGGGTCGGCGATCTCAGGGACGGCTACAGCAAGGCGAGCGCGGACCTGGGTGATGGCGATCCCGGAGGCGCTTACGGCGATCTGAGCAACGCGGCCAGCGCGGGCAAGACGATGCAGCGGTTCTACGGCGGCGTGAACACCGAGTTGGGTGCCGCCGCGAAGCTCGTCGACGCCGCGTCCCAAGCGCTGGCCAACGCTGCTGAGCTCATGCGAAACGACGAGGACCAGGGCGTGCACACCTTTGGTGGCGGCAGGTACGAGCGGGCCTGATCGGAATCAGGACGGGAACCAGGGGGTTTACCGATGACCACCAAAGAACAGCATTTGCGTGCGCTCGACGATCCGGCACGTGACCGTCCGAGGTCGATGGACGCCATCGACAAACACGCCGAACAGGCAGGAAAGCTCGACGCGCGAGCGCTGGACGACCAGGCAGAGAAGGTCAGCGGAGCCGCCACCAGTGCCAACGACCTCGGAGACGATCTCAAAGTCTTTCGCGACGACGTGCTGCGCGAATGGGACGGCAAAGATGCTGATGCCGTCGCCGACCACCTCGAAAAGCTGACCAAAGCCAGCTACAAGGTCAGCGACAAGGCTGAGGCGGCCAAGAACATTCTCCAGCGCGTGTCCGAGATTCTGGATGATGTCAAGAAAAAGGTCGCACGTCTTGCCCAGGAAGCAAACGACAACGACGCGGACAACCGCAGGCTGATCGGCGCAGCTCGGCAGCGGAAGAACAGCTCCGACGACGAGAACGAGATCGAATCCGCCGCGTCGGAAATCGAACGGCTTCGGCAGCTCAACGAGAGAGATTCGAACGGCAAGAAGGAGGAGATCGAGCGGGCGCTGGAAAGCGCCGAGAAACAGATCGACGCCCTCCTCGAACCCCTTGGCCTGGAAATCGAGGGCGGTTTCGTGGCGTTGCTGCCCGCCGACACCAGCCAAACCACGCCGCAAAGCGCTGGCCCCGCCCCCGTCAACACCGGCGGCAGTCCACCGCCGGCCGTCGGCGGTGGTGGAGGCGGTGGCGACAGCAGCGGTGGCGGTGTCGCCGCGGTCCAGGGAGACGGGAGGCCCGCCAAGCCGATCGAAGCCCGAGGGGACAACCCGGCCAAGATCGCCGAGAGGTTCCTCGGCCGCAACGCGGGCGACCTCAAGGGCAGCGGCGAGTTGCCCGCGATGCAGTCCTGGGTGCCCAACAACGTCAACTGCGCGAACTTCGTTTCCGGCTGCCTGGAGGCGGCAGGCCTGATCGACGAAAGCCAGGCCAGCGCCTCGGTCGCCGAACTGCGTGCCAACCTCAAGGCGGATGGCTGGACGACGGTGTCACTGTCCGAGGCCCAGCCCGGCGATGTGGTGGTCTCGAATGGTGGCGGGCACGTCGTGCTGTATGCCGGTGACGGTCAGTTCATCGGTTCGAACAACATCAACCCCGACGGGTCTCAGCAGATCAGCATGGGCGGCGGTGGCGGTCTCGTCGAGATCCTCAGGCCGCCGGGCTGAGCCTGCTTCGCCGGATCAGAATCCGAACAACGCACGCGGTGCCGCATGCTTGTCCGGCCAGGTCAGCCACGCGACGTCGGTCGGGCCGATGGCATGGTCGGACAAGCGCCAGGACCGCGCGTCATTCTCGGCACCCGCGTCGTCAGCCTTCCTGAGCAGGACGGCGTAGGCATCGGACATGACGCCGTCGGCTCGGCGTGACTCGTAGACGGTGCCGGCATAGTTCGGGCGACCGCCGTCGGCGCCGCGCATTCTCCCCTGCAGGAAGATCCAGGGGCCGATGCGGTTGAGGTGTTCCACCTCCACCTGAACACGATCGCCGAAGACCTCGCGCAGCGGCGCGGTGGCGGCACGGTGTACCGCCTCCCGGACCGGGTCCTCGGGGTCCAGCGGTTGTGGGACGGAATGCGCGGACGGGGTGTGCATCAAGCTACCTCCCGATAGCAGGGCAGCGATTCGGCCGACGGCAGCAACCGCATCCTGGCGTCGACGTCAGGTTCTGCAGATCAGCAAGCCTGGCCCCGCTGATGCTACAGCCTCGGGTGAGTGACGTCCTGACTTCGGGCAAGTGCCCCTGCTGGGGCGAAGGTCGTCCTCGTCGTACGACGTGTGCTCGGTCCCGTTGCCGCTCGCGCGTTGTTACCTGTGGTGCTGTCGGCGCACCATCTCCGCGATCCAACTGGGCGCGTACGGTGACGTGCAGTTCGGCGAAGTCGGGTAGGTCTTGAGAACTTCCAGGCGTTCCCCGATGTCGACGGCACGGGTGCGGTGCTCCGCGTGCTCGATCCCGATCTGCGCCAGGCAGTGGTTCATCGCCCATTGCAGGCGATCGGGAGCGTCGCTCATCTTCGCCTCGATGATGTCGAGCAGTCCTGCGAGGTCGAGGCCGTCGGGCTTCTTCGCCACGCGTTCGGTGGTCAGCGCCCAACCGGCACTCGCAACCACGGGATCCGGATCGGCGGACCAGGCCAGGCGCAGCTCTTCGGCGTGCGGGTTCTTCTTCACCACGTAATTCACGAGCCAGTCGTGCACCTTGGGCGTGCGTGCCTCGCGCAACATGCTGTCCAACTCGTCACGCTCGAACGCCTTCGGACGGCAGATCAGGATCGCCAGGAGTCTTGCCGCGGTGTCACGGGTCTCCCAGAGTTTGCCCGCGAGGTCCTGCTGCGTCTTCAGCCGCTTCGCGACGGCACGCAGTTTGGTGAGATTCACGCCGTGATCGTCACCGTGTCTCTCGTTCACCTCGCGTGCCCTCGGGTCCTCTAGCGCGGCCAGTTCGGCCATCACCTCGGCCACTGACGTCTCGTCGGTCACCAGAGCCTCCGTCCTTAACCTCTAGAGCCAGTCGTGTTCACGTACGTACCGCACCGCTTCGTGGGTAGTCGCGCACCGGCAGCTATGTCGCGGTGGACGACGACAGCATGGCGAGCCCGGGTCCGTTGAGTTCGTCCAGTGCCGTTCGTCGGCCGGAGATGGCCAGGAGCAGTGCGAGTGTGGTTCCGCCGACTTCCGGCCCGTCTCCGATGGTCAGGTCGGCATCCGTTGCCATCAGCCGGATCCGGGTCATCAGCTCTTTGGCTCCGCCGAAGGACGCCGGGGTACGGGCCTGTAGGCGGAGTGACCTGACGACGGCCTCCCGCGGGTAGGAGCGGGTGAGCCCCAGCGGCCGGCGGATGTCCTCGCCGTGGACGACCTCCTCGACGAGCCGGCTGTCGAGGGCCGCGGGAGGGGTGGACGTCCGCGAAGCCACCTGGCGAAGCCGCTGCAGCGTCTCCTGGGGTGCGGCGCCGCGCTCGCGTTCCACGCCACGTGCGTTCTGCCGGTCGAAATCGAACCGCGCCCGGACCAGGCCGGCCACGAAACCGAGACGCGTTGTCCGAGCGGAGTTGATTAGATGGGCGGCCACGTCATGCACCGTCCATCCGGCACACAGCGACGGTTCCTCCCACTGCTCGTCATCGAGGTGAGTGAGGTCGTCGATGAGTGCGGCACGTTCCGCGTGCACCATCGGCCAAACATCGTTCTTCACGGCGTCTCCTTCGCTCGGCCACAGTATCCGCAGAATGAGACTCCTGGTGCGCCGGCAACTCATCGCTCGGCGAGCGAAATCACCATCTCGGCTCCGGTCACCGTAGGTTACGTTGTCCAGCATGGACGACGTGGAGCTGTCGTGGAGCCGGTGGCGGCGTCCACTTCCGACAGCGGCCCAGCAACGGCACGACGTGTGGCTCGGGCTCGCCGTGGTGGCCGGGGCGATGGTGATGACCGTGCTGGTCAACAGTATGGGCGCGTTCGCCTTCGGCAGCGCACCCTCACTGACCGAGCAGTTCGCCTGGGGCGCGGCGGTCACTCTGCCACTCGTGCTGCGGCGCCGCTTTCCGCTGGCGGTGCTGATCGTCGTCGGCGTGCTGTTCATCGCCGCACAGGCACGGCAGACCGGGGACGGCCTCATCCCCTCGGTCGCGTTGTTCCTCGCGATCTACAGCGTCGGGGCGTGGGAGCGCAGGCGCACAGTGGCCCGGTGGGCACGGGTGGGAGTCATCGTGGCCATGTTCGCCTGGCTCGGCGTCGGACTCGTCAAGTTCCTCGTCTCGCCCAGCCCGGAGTTCGAAGGGGCGGCCGGACCGCTGGATCCGGTTCTGGCCTCGGTGCTCTACGGCATCGGGTTGAACCTGTTGTTCTTCCTCACGGCCTACTTTTTCGGCAATCTCGCTTGGCTGTCAGCTCGAAGGCAAGCCCAGCTCGAGGATGGCGCGGAACGGCTGCGCCGCTCGCAGGAGCAGAACACGCACGGTGCCATCGTCGCCGAGCGCGTCCGCATCGCCCGCGATCTGCACGACGTGGTCGCCCACCACGTCTCCGTGATGGGCGTGCAGGCCGGTGCCGCTCGGCGGGTGTTCGACGGCGACGCCGACTTCGCCCGTTCCACCCTGGCGACAATCGAGGAGACCGCGCGCACCGCCATCGGCGAGTTGCGCGGACTGCTCGGCGTGCTGCGTGAGGAACCGGAACCGCCCGAGCCACGGTCGGCGTCGCCAGGGCTGGACCAGCTGCCGGACCTGGTCGCCGCGGCCCGCTCGACCGGGCTGGACGTGAACTACGGTGTCTACGGGGAGCATCGTGCCGTGCCCGATGCGGTGGCCGTCTCGGCATACCGCGTGGTGCAGGAGGCGCTGACGAACGTCGTCAAGCACGCCCGCGCCCGTGCGGCCGACGTTCGCGTGCGGTTTCTCGACGCCGAACTGGAGATCGAGGTCACCGACGACGGGCTGGGCGAGGTCGGAGTGGCGGAGCGTACCGGGGGTTTCGGACTGGTGGGCATGCGCGAACGGGTCGCGGTGCACGGCGGCAGGCTCGAAGCCGGGCCGCGGCAGGGCGGCGGCTACCGCGTCCGCGCCGGGTTTCCCACCGCTGCCGCCACGGTCCGTGAGGAGTTGCCCGCATCATGAAGGAGACCCGGACCGGCCCGCCCGTGCGCCGTGACCAGGACAAGCCCGTACGTGTGCTGCTCGCCGACGACCAGGAGCTGGTCCGGGCCGGTTTTCGCGTCATCCTCGGCGCGGAGGACGACATCGAGGTCGTCGGGGAGGCGGGCGACGGTGCGCGGGCAGTGGAACTCGTGACCGACCTCCGACCCGACGTCGTGCTGATGGACGTGCAGATGCCGAGGGTCGACGGGCTGGAAGCCACGCGGCGCATCCTCGACGCGGCCACGACCGACCCTTCGGTGCAGGTAGTCATCCTCACGACCTTCGACCGCGAGGACTACCTGTTCGAGGCACTACGCGCGGGAGCCAGCGGCTTCCTGCTCAAGAACGCGTCCCCTGAGGACCTGGTGGAGGCCGTCCGCATCGTTTCCCGCGGCGACGCGCTGCTGTCGCCGGAGGTCACCCGCAGCGTCATCGCCCGGTTCGCCGTACGACCGCCGTCCCCACCGCAGCGGCGCCCGCCCGAGCTCACCGAGCGCGAGTTCGAGGTGTTCGTGCTGCTGGCACGGGGTGCGAGCAACGCCGAGATCGCGGGAGAGTTGTTCCTCGGTGAGACGACCGTGAAGACTCATGTGTCCCGGGTGCTCAGCAAGCTCGGAGTCCGTGATCGCACCCACGCCGCGGTATACGCATACGAGCACGGTTTCGTCTCCCCGCGCGGCGCCTGACCTCGGGTCCTCCTCGGGGAGGACCCGGAGGCTGGGTCGCGCGCCGGACGCCGGGCAGGCTCCCACCGGCATAGCCTCCTGATCATGTTGCAGTTGACGACGATCAGCAGGAGCTTCGGCGACCGCCGGGTCCTCAACGACGTGTCCTTCGACGTGCGGCCGGGACGGATGACCGGGTTTCTCGGTGCCAACGGCTCCGGCAAGACCACGACGATGCGGATCATTCTCGGTGTCCTCGCCGCGCACGGCGGGGCGGTGACGTGGCAGGGAGATCCGGTGACGCAGCGGACCCGGCGGCGGTTCGGGTACATGCCGGAGGAGCGCGGGCTGTACCCGAAGATGAAGGTCGCCGAGCAGGTGACCTGGTTCGGCAGGCTGCACGGGCTGGGCCAGGTCCGGGCACGAGCGAACACCGAACGCCTGCTGGAACAGCTGGATCTCACCGAGCGTGCGAACGACAAGCTGGAGGCGTTGTCGCTCGGCAACCAGCAGCGCGTGCAGATCGCTGCCGCACTGGTGCACGACCCGGTCGCCCTGATCCTCGACGAGCCGTTCTCCGGTCTTGACCCGATCGCCGTCGAGACGGTGCTCGGAGTGCTGCGTGACCGGGCCGCCGACGGCGTTCCCGTGTTGTTCTCGAGTCATCAGCTCGCGGTGGTCGAGCGCCTCTGCGACGAAGTGGTGATCATCTCCAACGGTTCGATCGCCGCGAGCGGCGCGCGGGACGAACTGCGCGCGAGGTATGGCTCGGCGCGTTTCGAACTGGTCGTCGGCGCGGACGCCGGCTGGCTGCGCGACCTGGCCGGGGTGCGGGTGGTGGAGTTGGACGGTGCGCGAGCGCTGATCGAGCTGGCGGCCGCGCCGAGCGGCGAGCCGCTCTCCGCCCAGTACGTCCTGCGGGAAGCGATGCAACGGGGCGAGGTGCGCAGCTTCACCCCTGCCGTGCCGTCGCTCAACGAGATCTTCAGGGAGGCGATCTGACATGAGCGTTGTGGCACAGCGCGAGCAGCGCGAGGAAGTCGAGGGGGAGCAGGACATTTCCTTCGCGTCGGCCACCTGGTTGGTCGCCGAGCGCGAGATCAGGAGCTTCCTGGGGATGAAGGGTTTCTGGATCGGACTGGGGTTGCTCGTCGTCGGGTTGTTCGCGCTGACGATCCTGCCGTCGGTGTTCGGCGGTGGATCGACGACCGTCGCCGCGGCAGGCCCGGGGGCGGCGGCTGGTTTGGACGGTGCCGACCTGGACGTTCGCGAGGTGGGCGACGCACGGGAGGCCGAGCGGCTGGTGCGCAGCGAGGAGGTCGAGGCCGCGGTCGTCCCGGACACCACCGGTGAATCGGTCACCGGTGTGCGCGTCATCGCGCTGTCCGATGTGCCCGGTGCTGTGGTGGGCGCGCTGAGTGCGTCGCCGCCGCTGGACCTGCTGGAGCCGGCCGAGGTCGGTGAGGGCGAGCGGCAACTCGCGATCATGGTGCTCGCGCTGGTGTTTCTGATGTGCGGCATGGGCGGGGCGGCGATCGCCCAGAGCACGGTGACCGAGAAGCAGACCAGGGTCGTGGAAATCCTCGTCGCGACCGTTCCGGTGCGCGCGCTGCTGGCAGGCAAGATCCTTGGCCACACACTGCTGAACCTGGGGCAGGTGGTGGTGCTGGCCGTGGCGGCGCCCATCGCACTGCGGCTCGGCGGTCACGAGGAGTTGCTCGGGGTGATCGCACCCGCGCTGGGCTGGTTCGTTCCCTTCCTGTGCCTCGGATTCGTCCTGCTGGCGGCGATGTGGGCGGTCGCGGGCGCGCTGGTGAGCAGGCAGGAGGATCTCGGATCGAGCATGGGACTGGTGATGATGCTGGTGATGGGACCGTACTTCGGGGTCATGTTCTTCTCCGACAACGCCACGGTGCTCACCGTGCTGTCCTATGTGCCATTCTCCTCGGCTGTGGCCATGCCGGTCCGGTTGTTCGTGGGGCAGGCACAGGTCTGGGAACCGTTCGTGGCGCTCGGCCTGCTGGTCGGCACGCTCACGCTGATCGTGCTGCTGGCGAGCAGGCTCTACTCCGGCTCGCTGCTACTGACCGGCGGAAAGGTCCGGCTCACGCAGGCCTGGACCCGCGCGAACTGAAACACGTGCCTGTCGATCCTGACTCCGCTGGAACCAACAGCGTTCGTGCATATTTGCGCTCCCCCTCGGGTAGTCGAAATAGAACGATTCCGACATCCGAGGAGTGCGAGATGCGTGCAGTGGTGTACAGGGGCCCGAACGACGTCGAGGTTGAGCAGGTCGAGGACCCGCGGGTGGAGCAGCCGACGGACGTGATCGTCCGGATCACGTCGACCGCCATCTGCGGGTCCGATCTGCACATGTACGAGGGACGCACCGTTGCCGAGCCGGGCATCGTGTTCGGCCACGAGAACATGGGCGTCGTCGAGGAGGTCGGATCCGGTGTCGTGAGCGTGCAGGAGGGAGATCGCGTCTGCATGCCGTTCAACATCGCCTGCGGGTTCTGCCGGAACTGCCTCGCGGGCAACACCGGATTCTGCCTGACGGTCAATCCCGGATTCGCCGGCGGTGCGTACGGGTACGTGGGCATGGGGCCGTACATGGGTGGGCAGGCGGAGTACCTGCGCGTTCCGTTCGCGGACTTCAACTGCCTGCAGTTGCCCCGCGGCGAGGAGCACGAGGATGACTTCGCCATGCTCGCTGACATCTTTCCCACCGGTTACCACGCCACGGAGCTGGCACACGTGTCACCGGGGGAGACGGTGGCCGTTTACGGTGCAGGTCCGGTGGGTCTGATGGCCGCGTACTCCGCGCTTCTGCGCGGCGCATCCGAGGTGTTCGTGGTGGACAAGGTGGCCGACCGCCTGCGGCTCGCCGAGCAGATCGGTGCGACCGCGATCGACTTCAGCCGAGGCAGTGCACCCGAGCAGATCCAGGAGCGAACCGCGGGCGGTACCGACAAGGGCATCGACGCGGTCGGTTACCAGGCCACGGTCTCCGGTGGTGAGGAGCAGCCTGCCGTGGTGCTCAACAACCTGATCGAGACCGTGCGGCCTACCGGCACGCTGGGCGTCGTTGGGCTGTACTTGCCGAACGATCCCGGTGCGCCGAGCGAGGAGGCGAAGCAGGGCAAGCTGCTCATCGATATAGGTCGATACTTCGAGAAGGGCCTGCGCATGGGCAGCGGACAGGCCAACGTCAAGGCCTACAACCGCCATTTGCGTGATCTCATCATCGCCGGCCGCGCTGAGCCGAGTTTCGTGGTGTCGAAGCGTCGACCGCTCGATGAGGCCGCCGATGCCTACGCCCGCTTCGACCGTCGTGAGGAGGGTTACTCCAAGGTGGTGCTGACGCCGTAGCTCTCGAAGACCACGTCGGCGCGGTCGGTCACGTCTCGAGCTTGCGTCTCAGGAGCGTGCGCTCTGGTTCGGTACCGGCCAGAACGGCCAGTCGTGTGGCGAACACGTGGTCGCGGCGCAGCCGGTCGACGGCCTTGCGGCGCGCCGTGGTCATCAGCCACGCTCCGGGCGCGGGCGGGACCCCCTCGGTGGGCCAGTGCGACAGCGCCGCCTCGATCGCCTCGGAGGTCACCTCCTCGGCCAGGTCGAGATCACCGAAGCGGCGGACGAGGGCCGCCAACAACCGGCCGCGTTCCTCCCGGAACACCGCCGCTACCGACGCCATCGGCGCGTCGGCCGAGGTCGAAGCGTCAGCGGCCCGCTCGCCCATGGCGCTCAGGCCCCGAAGTCGGCGACCGGTCGGACCACGACAGAACCGTCTCGCGCGCCAGGACAGCGAGCGGCCCAGTCGAGCGCCGCATCAAGGTCCGGCACGTCGATCACGTAGAAGCCGCCGAGAACCTCCCGGGTCTCGGCGAAGGGCCCGTCGGTCACCATCCGCCTGCCGTCCTGGTCGACTCGCACGGTCGTGGCGGTCACCAGGTCCGCCAACGACTCGCCGGAAACCCTGATCCCCGCCTCCCGCACTTCCTTGTCGTAGGTCATCCAGTCCTCGACGCTGCATCCGGCTGCACCGCCGTTCTCGTCGACGGTGCCAGCGGTGATCAGCAACATGTACTTCATGGTCTGGTTCCTTAGTGTCTCGTCGTACTCCGTACGGCATGGCCGCCGCACGACATAACCACGAATGGCCGGGGGCCAGATGGACATGTCCGCCGATTTTTTCCGGCGAGGTCGTCAACGACACCAAAGTACGTTGTCGAGCCACGGTTATCATGACCTATGACCAGCGAATACGCTGCGGCGACGAGGCAGCGCCGCGAGCAGCTCCGGGACTTCCTGCGCACCTGCCGTGCACGGCTCACACCCGCCGACGTCGGCATGCCGACAGTGGGCAGGCGCCGGACGCCGGGACTGCGGCGCGAGGAGGTCGCCGTGCTCGCGGGGGTCGGCGTGTCCTGGTACACCTGGCTCGAGCAGGGCCGTGACATCAACGTCTCGACGGAGGTGCTGGACGCGATCAGCAGGGCGTTGCGCCTGTCCGAACCCGAGCGTGCTCACCTCTACCTGTTGGCCGGCCTCAACCCCCCGGCGCAGGCAGGCGGTGCGCGCGGTGCCGAGGTCACCCCGGAGTTGCGCCAGCTGATCGACGCATGGCTGCCCCGCCCCGCGATACTGCAGGACCGGTACTGGAACCTGCTCGCCGTCAACGAATCGGCGCGGACGGTGTTCGGCTACGACGACGTCGACCACAACTGCCTGATCACGTTCTTCACCAACGCCCGCTACCGCGCAGCCCACGCCCACTGGGCAGCGGTCGCCCCCGCTGTCGTCGCCGCCTTCCGGGCGGACGCGGCGCATTCTCCCGCGGATCCGGAGTTCGCCAGACTGATCGCGGATCTCAGCAGCGTGAGCAGGGAGTTCGCCGAGTTGTGGGCGCGGCACGAGGTCGGCGCCCACACACAAGCGGTGAAAGCCGTGCACCACTCCGAGGTCGGCGACCTGATCTTCGACAAGACGACCCTGGCGGTCGCGGATCGCCCGGGCTGGCGGCTGGAGCTGTACAACCCGAGACCCGGCAGCGGAACCGGTGACCGGCTCGACCGGCTGCTGGGCGCCGGCGTCGGCGCTCCGGCCTGATTGCCGCCGAACCTGGTGGTGCCACTCCCCGGATGATCGAGCCCTGTTCGGCCAGCGTGCCGGTCGGCACGCTGGCCCTATGACACAGACTTCCGCAACGCGGCGCACGTCCCGGTTCGACGACAGGATCGCCCTCATCACCGGTGGCACGAGCGGAATGGGGCTGGCCACCGCACGGCGGCTGCTCGGCGAGGGCGCACAGGTGATCATCACCGGCCGTGATCAGGCTCGGTTGGACGCCGCGGTCAAAGATCTGGACGGCGGCGACCGAGTGCTGGCGATTCGTGGTGACGTGGCCGATCTCGCCGATCTCGACGCGCTGACAGCGGCTATCGGCGACCGCTACGGGCGGCTGGACGTGGTCTTCGCCAACGCGGGCGTCGCGTCGTTCCAGCCGAACGGCGAC
This sequence comes from Amycolatopsis marina, assembly GCF_900111885.1. Lineage (GTDB taxonomy): Bacteria > Actinomycetota > Actinomycetes > Mycobacteriales > Pseudonocardiaceae > Amycolatopsis > Amycolatopsis marina. The sequence continues at coordinate 15,381 of NZ_FOKG01000038.1, read as the reverse complement.
GTCACGGAGGCAGAGTTCGACCGCGTCGTGGACATCAACTTCAAGGGCGTGTTCTTCACCATCCAGAAGACCGTCCCGCTGCTGTCCGACGACGCGGCGATCGTGATCAACGCGTCCTGGACGTTGCACCGCGGCCTGCCAGGGGGTTCTCTCTACGCCGCCACCAAGGCGGCCGTGCACAATCTGGCGCACACCCTCGCGGCGGAACTGGGCCCAAGGGGAGTACGGGTCAACTCGGTGAGCCCCGGATACATCGAAACCCCGATGTTCCACGACGCCGTCCCGGCCGAGGCACACGACGGCGTCGTCGCTGGCGTGGTCACCGGCCGCCTCGGTACCTCCGAGGACGTCGCCGACGCCGTCGCCTTCCTCGCCTCGGCCGACGCGTCCTACGTCAACGGCCAGGATCTGATCATCGACGGCGGACTGGTCGCGGCCATCGCTGCCTGACGACGCACGGGCTCATCGTGTTCGTGCTGGGGCGGTGCTTATTCGTCCCCGGAGACCGCTACCGGTGTTGATCACCTATGCGTCACCACGCGCCAAGTTACCACTGGGTACGTAGTGACTTGCCTCGTGCTGGTCAGTATAACTTGTTCTCATCCGTCGATAGTGAGGACAGTCACATGAGCGACGATCCAAGGCGTGCCAACGCATCCAATAGACTCAGCAGACGTACGTTTATCGCTGGAACCAGTTCTATATTGGGGGGCTTCGCTCTCGCGGGCACCGCCGCCGCGGCTCCCAGGATCGCCCGAGCCGGCGGGTCGATCGCTCCCGGTGCGCACGTTCCGGTGTTGGTCATCGGTACCGGATACGGTGGTTCGGTCGCCGCATTGCGTCTCGCTCAGGCCGGCGTCGACGTGCACATGGTCGAGATGGGCATGTCCTGGGACACACCCGGCTCGGACGGCAAGATCTTCGCCAACACCACCAATCCGGACGATCGGTCGTTCTGGCTGCGCACCAGAACCAAGCAGCCGCTGAGCAACTTCCTCGGTTTTCCGATCGACCGGGACATATCCCGCTACACGGGCATCCTGGACGCCGAGGACTTCAGCGGTATCACTGTCTACCAGGGCCGTGGCATCGGCGGCGGGTCGCTGGTCAACGGTGGAATGGCGGTGACCCCAAGACGACAGCACTTCGGCGGCGTGCTCCCATCGGTCAACGCGGACGAGATGTACGACGTCTACTACCCCCGCGCCAACGCCGGACTGGGCGTCACCCACGTCGATCAGTCCTGGTGGGAGACGACCGACTGCTACCAGTACGCCCGAGTCGGGCGCAAACACGCGCAGCGGTCAGGCTTCCCGTTCGTCTTCGTGCCCAACGTCTACGACTGGGACTACATGAAACAGGAGGCCGCCGGGACGGTCCCCAGATCCGCCTTGGCCGGTGAGGTCCTCTACGGCAACAACTACGGCAAGAAATCACTGTTGCAGACCTATCTCGCCAGGGCGAAGGCGACCGGCCGGGTCACCATCTCGCCGCTGCACCGGGTTACCTCGGTCGCTCCGGTTACGGGAGGCGGTTACACGGTCGCCATCGACCAGTTGGACACCACCGGTGACACCACGGCCACCAAGACCGTGACCGCGGACAAGGTGTTCTTCGCGGCCGGCAGTGTCGGCACCAGCAAACTCCTGACCAAACTGAAGGCCACGGGGGCGCTGCCCAAGCTGAACAGCGAGGTCGGCAAGGGCTGGGGCGACAACGGTAATGTGATGTGTGGTCGTGCGAACCACATGTGGGACGCGACCGGCAAACTGCAGTCGGCGATGCCGACCGCGGGCATCGACAACTGGGACGCAGGCGGGGCCTTCGCCGAGGTCGCTCCGCTGCCCACGGGGATCGAGACCTACGCCTCGTTCTACCTGTCGATCACCAAGAACCCGAATCGCGGCCAGTTCTCCTGGAATGCCGCAACCGGCAGGGCGGAGTTGAACTGGCAGACCGCTTGGAAGCAGCCGTCCATCGACGCGGCGAAGACGATCTTCGATAGGATCAACTCAACGGAGGGGACGATCTACCGGACCGATCTCTTCGGCGCGTACAAGATCTGGGGCGATCATCTCACATATCATCCCCTGGGCGGGGCGGTGCTGAACAAGGCCACCGACAACTACGGTCGCCTGCACGGCCACCCGGGTTTGTACGTTATGGACGGTTCGCTGATTCCCGGTAACACCAGCGTCAATCCGTTCGTCACCATCACCGCGCTCGCCGAGCGGAACATCGAGCGGATCGTCGCCACGGACCTGTAGCGCCTGGGGCGTCAGTGGTTCGGCAGCACGCACACGGTGTCGAGACCCAGCACATGGTTGAGCCTGCCGAAGGCCAGCCAGGCGCCGATGCTCATGCTCAGTTCCACGATCTCGAGCTGGCTGTAGTGTTCGGTCATCCGGGACCAGAACTCCTCGTCGAGACCGTGGTGATCCAGGGCGTATCGCTCGGCGTACTCGGCGGCAAGCCGGGTGCGGTCGTCGAAGGCGTCGGTGGTGCGCCACTGGGTCACCGCGTCGGCGAACTCCTCCTCGACCTTCTGCCCGTCCCTTTCGGTCCGCCAGTCAAGGCAGAAGACGCACCCGTTGATCTGTGCGACCCGCAGCCGAGCGGCCTCGAACTCGCGGAGGCCGAGGGTCGTGTGCGCGTAGACCGCCAGCGAGAAGTTCGAGGCGGCGGGTCCGATGCCGGGGACCATCTCGCCCCAGACATACTGGATCGCGTCCTTGCCCTCGGGGATGTCGATGTTCATCGTGGTGCCTTTCCGAGTTTGCCGACTGCGGGGCGCAGCGGGACGTCGAGCGCGTCGTACAGTCCTGGCTCCGCGTCCACGAGCCAGTCGATGGCATTCACCAGCCTGCCCACGGCGGTGGCATTGCCGCCCGCGGAACGGTTCTCGCCCTCATCGGTGGCCTCGACCGTGACCTCGATTCGCGGCCTGCCCTCGATGATCACCCGGTGGGCCCCCGCGGAGTTCGGTGGCTGCGGCCAGTCCGGAGCACACGAGGGGTGGATGCGGGTGACGTGCTCGATGATGATCCGCGGCTCACCACCGACGATGCCCCGCACCTCGAACCGCGCCGCGCCCTGAGTTCCCGCTGCGAACTCGCCCATGGTCCTCGTGCCGACGGCTGTCTCCAACGGGCGGCGGTGCACGGTCTCCCGGATCTCGTCGAGCGTGACGTCGAGTGCCCTGGCCAGCAGACGCACCTGCCCGCCCCACACCATCGTCGGGACGGTCGCAGCGAGCATCGGCGGCTCGTAGTCCATCGGCTGGCCCATCCCCACGAGATAGCGAACCGAGTCGGGCTGGTCGTAGGTGGAGTAGTCGAAGATCTCCTGACAGCGGACGGCGTCCACTGTGGTGCCGAGACCACTGATCAGCAGCGGCAGCACGTCGTTGCCCCAACCGGGATCCACACCGGAGACGAACAACGACCCACCGCCGGCCGTGACGGCGGCCAGTACGGGATCGCGCAGTTCCGCCGGGGCGTTGCGCTGGTCGTAGAGCGCGTACATCGCGGGAGTGACGACCACGGCTCCCGCCCGTATCGCCCTGGTGATGTCGGTGAGCGCCTCGCCCGGACGGGTGTCCCCGGACCCCGCGTACACCACGGCCCGCGGTCCGGCCGCGAGTACCGCGTCGATGTCGTCGGTCGCCACCACACCCAGCTCGCGGTCGAGCCCACCGAGTTCGCCCGCGTCCCGCCCGACCTTGCCCGGGTTGTGCACGAGCACGGCCGCGAGTGTCAGCGCGGGATGTGCCTCGACCGCGCGAATCGCCGCACGACCGACATTGCCCGTACCCCACACCACTGTGGCGATCATGAGTCGCAGGCTAACGAACTTGTGGCCCGGCCCGACAGGGCCGACCGGGCCATCTACCGCCGCTGCCTACCGGATCGCCCCCTCATTAGTGAGACGGAGATCGTCGACGAACACGGACCCACTCTTGGTGTTGTCGAACAGCAGTGTCACGGAACGGATATCGGCGGGATCCAGGCCGTTCGTGGCCGAGGTGAAAGCCGTCAGTGGCACGCGATAGGTCTGGAGAACGGGTTCGGTGAGTGCGCCGCTGTGCAGCAAGGAACTCTTCAGGTACTGGCCCCGCACCAGGTGCTCCAGCGGCATGGTCTGGGCCAGGGGAACGGTCGCCGACCGCCCGGATCCGTCGGTGACCCGTACCCTCACGCTGCCGGTGAGGTCGCCACCTTCGGTGTTGGCGACGGCGTCGAAGACGAGGTGCCGGGCCTGCGTGGTCGCGGGGGAGAATTCCGTTGTGAGCGCCGGCGCGTCCTCGCCTCGGTCCCACTCCAGCAACCGGACGATGTCGTTGCCTGGGCCACCGCGCAACGGCAGATGGACGTCGTCCGTCGTCCGGAAACCCTCCGTGCGCATGGTCAGCTCGTTGGCGGTGGTGGCAGAGCTGTCGGAGAACTGATTGACATAGTTTGTCTCCGGAAGCCACTTGCCACCAGCCCGGTGATCCCGCAACAGGTCGGCGGCGGCGGAATCGTCCGTCAGCGTCGTACGCAGAAACGACGACGCGTACATCTGCGCGATGCGACGCTGGTCCGCCGCGGGAATCAGCGCCCCGGCGTCGATGAAGAGCTTCGTCAGGCCATCCCCGACATCGCGGTTGCCCCAGCGACTGTTGAACTGTCCGTGGTTCGCCCGGGCCACATAGAGCGCGGCCTTGAGGAACTGCTCGTCTCCGCTGAACGAGATTCGCTCGTACTGGTTGAGCCCGCCGAAGGTGGTGACGTCGGCGTCATGGGATCCCTGCAGTGCCAGATAGTTCACGTCTTCGAGGTGGATCGGCTCGCCGTCCGGTTGGTACTGGCCGTCGGCGGGGGCCAGCGCAAGCAGGGAGCGGATGTCGAATTCGTGGTCGAGTGACACCGACTCGTTTCCGGGAAGCCGGTCGAGTCCTTCCAGGTAGCTCGCCACGGCAATGGCCTCACCACCGCGGGAATGTCCGATGAGGCCGATGTTGCCCATGTCGACCTTCCCGGCGAACTGTCCTTCGGGGGCCTGGTTCCACGAGTCCCAGGCGCGGAGATGCTCCAGCAGCAACCAGCCGCGTGCGACGTCCACCCCGCTGAGCCCACCGGAGCGGTCCAGAACGCTGGTGTTGAGAAAGTTCTGGTCGACGGACGCGGTGATGAATCCCTGGCTCGCGAGTAGCTCGCCGAGATACCCGAACCCGGCCTCTGAGGCCGCGTCGTTGCTCTTGTTGCCGTGCGCGATCAGTACCAGCGGGAACGGACCGTCACCCTGCGGATACCACACCTGGGCGTTCAGTGGGAGGTTCTCGGTGCCGAATCCCCACAGGGACTCGCGCTGCCCATCCCAGCCCTTGATGATGTCCGAGGCGTCGACGGGCTCGGTCCGCAGGTCGGCAGACTGCCCGTACCGCTCCCGGGTGTCGCTGCCGGAGCCGTAGCTGAGTGTGCTGACCTCGAAGGGGCCGGGAGCGGCAGGATCGCTCTTGATCGTCGTCGCGGGTGTGCCTGCGTCGCTCGGCGCGGCCGGCCCCTGCCCCGCGGTGAACAGCCAGAGTGCGGGTCCGCCGAGGAAGACGACCGCGAGGCCGAGTACCACGAGCCTTCGGTCCCGGAGTGCGACCGGTCGGCGACCCGGACCGAGCAGGCCGCCGAGCGCCGCGCCGAGCAAGGAGCTGCCTGCGACGAGTACCGCGACCGCGAGCAGCCAGGCGATCCGGCTCGCCCCGGCGCCGAGGGTCAGCAACAGAATCAGGCAGGTGCCCAACGTCCACAGGTACCACCAGGGAAGCGCCTTGAACCGGCCGACGGTCACGAACGCGAGACCTGTGAGGACAGCCGAGGCGACGATGGCGATCAGCAGGTTGATCGCGCTCTGGGTGGCGAGAACGAACCCCGTGCCAGGCGAGGCCTGGTCCACCGCGTTCCAGCCGACGAGCGCCGCTGTCGTCAGCGCCAACAGCACTGCCGCGCCGTGCCAGGCGGGCCGTGGGCCCGCGGCGACCTTTCCCCACCGCCGCGGACCGCGCTTGCGCGAAGTCCTTTCATCGGCGTTCTCGTTGTCCACTATGGCTGATTCCACTCTCGTGTCCCCGGTCACGAGGATGATCTTAGCTGCGCCGCTGCGCCGCGACACCGCGGGCGGGCTGAACCGCACCCGCGATGCCACGGCGCAGAAAGCGGCAGGAAACCGTGTGCGGTCACCCGACTCCTGGCACGTCCACTTCCACGGCTTCCACCCGAGCGGTTCCTTCGAAATTGTTCGACATGCGTTCCAGATCCGTCTCGGCACAGCACATGTACAGGGTTCGGCGGTCGGGGCCACCGAGTGCGCACGAGACCACCCAATGCCCCGGCGTCGCGGTCGCGACCCGGTCGGTGACCACACCGTCCGGTGTGATTCGGCGAACTTCACTGCTGAACGGGCAGGTCACCCACACCGCTCCCGAGGAGTCGACACACAAGCCGTCCAGCGCGTCGTTCTCCAAGCTGTCGAACTGCTTGAACACCCGTTGATTGCCGAGGTTGCCACGCTCGTCCACATCGAACGCGGTAAGCCGGAAGTTGAACGTCTCCGCCACGTAGAGTGTCTTTCCGTCGGGACTGAGGCCCACTCCATTGGGGCACACCAGATCCTTGCCGGCCACCGTCACCTCACCTTCGGGACTCACGACGATCATCGACGCCCCTTCGGCCTCCGCGCCGTTGAACAGGTCATATCCGATCTGGGTGATATAGGCGCGCCCGTTTGAGTCCACCCACATGTCGTTCGCCCCTACCGCGACCTCGCTCAACGAAGCAATGATCTCGGTGTCGCCGGTTCGGGTGATCCTGCGCAACGCCGAATCAGCCTGCGTGACGACGAGCGGTGTGCCATCGGGGGTGAATCCGAGACCCGAAGGCTTGGCGTCCACAGTGGCCGCGACGGACAGTTCGCCATCGGCCCGCATCCGGTGCACCGTGCCCCGGGGAATGTCCGAGAACCACAGTTCGTCTTCGTGCCAGCGAGCCCCCTCCAGGTACTGGAAACCGTCTCGGACCACGCTGGCCGTTCTGCTGGTCATCTCCTGCGCCCCTTCGCGTTGTCAACCACGGCAGCCGCAGACTGCCTCTTTACCGGTAAGTGAATCAGCCCTAGGCTGATGTGACAAGACCGGCAGGAAGCTGTTCCAGCAGGGAAGGCGTCGTGATGACTCAGCGGGCTCGGGTGGCTGGAGTTGGCCTTGTGCCGTTCTCCACGCCGAGTAAGGCCAGAACCTACGATCTGATGGGCGAGGACGCGATTCGCCGTGCGTTGGCCGACGCGGGCGTGAGCTACGGCTCGGTCCAGCAGGCGTACGTCGGCTATGTATATGGTGACTCGACTTCTGGTCAGAACGTTCTGTACCGGGTGGGGATGACAGGAATCCCGGTCGTGAACGTGAACAACAACTGCTCGACGGGCTCATCGGCATTGTGGCTCGCCCGGCAGGCCGTGGAGTGCGGCGCGGCGGACTGCGTTCTGGCTGTGGGATTCGAGCAGATGCAGCGTGGCGCGCTCGGCGCGAAGTGGGACGACCGGCCGACACCGTTCGACCGCTTCAGCTCCGTCGTCGAAGGCGTGCAGGGCTTCGACGACGATGTTCCGATGGCAGCGCAGTATTTCGGCGGTGCGGGCGCGGTATATGCGCAACGGCACGACACCAAGCCGGAGACGTTCGCGCGGATCTCGGTCAAGGCACGCAAACACGCTGCGAACAATCCGGGCGCGGTGTTCCGCGATCCGGTGACGGTCGACGATGTGCTGCGGTCACCCCACATCTTCGGTCCGCTGACCCGGCTTCAGTGCTGCCCGCCTACGTGCGGGGCAGCGGCGGCGGTGATCTGCAGTCCCGAGTTCGCGCGTGCGCACGGGCTGAACGCAGGCGTCGAGATCGCCGCCCAGGCGATGACCACGGATCGGCCGAGCACCTTCGACGAGCAGGACCTGACGAAGGTCGTCGGATACGACATGACCGTTCAGGCGGCGCGTGCCGTGTACGAGACAGCCGGTATCGGCCCGGAGGACGTGCCGGTCGTCGAGCTGCATGACTGCTTCACCACGAACGAGCTGCTGAGCTACGAGGCACTCGGTCTCACGCCGGAAGGTACTGCGGAGAAGTTCGTGCTGGACGGGCAGAACACCTACGGCGGGCAGGTGGTCACGAACCCGTCTGGCGGGTTGCTTTCCAAGGGGCATCCGCTCGGCGCGACCGGCCTGGCGCAGTGCGCGGAGTTGACGTGGCAGTTGCGCGGTGCGGCGGGGGACCGTCAGGTGGACGGAGCGAAAGTGGCACTGCAGCACAACCTCGGCCTCGGAGGTGCGTGCGTGGTCTCGCTGTACCGGAGGGTGGACTGAGATGCCGGTCGATCCTGGCGTGATCGGCACGGAGACCCCCACCGTCACGATGCTCGTCGAGCGGGGACGGCTGCGGCTGTTCGCCAAGGCCACCGGTCAGACTGACCCGATCTACCACGATGTCGAGGCCGCACTGGCGGCCGGTCATCCGGATATCCCTGTGCCGCCGACCTTCCTCTGTGCATTGCAGAACGAGCGTCCCGACCCGTTCGACTGGCTCGATGCGATCGGGGTGGACCTGCGCGACGTGTTGCACGGTGAGCAGAGCTTCACCTTCCACTCCATGGCCTACGCAGGTGACGTACTGACCGCTCGCGGCCGGATCGAGGACGTCTACAGCAAGAAGGGCGGCGCGCTGCAGTTCATCGCCCGCGGAACGACTGTCCACGATGATTCGGGCCGCCGAGTCGCGGAACTGAACGACCTCGTTGTCGTGCGGGCCAGGGAGGATGGGGAATGAGCTTCGTTGTCGAGGTCGGGGACGAGCTGCCCGGGCTGAGCCTCGCCCCGATCTCGCGAGCGACACTGGCGCTCTTCGCGGGCGGGTCCGGCGATCACAATCCCGTACACATCGATATCGACGCGGCCAGGTCGGCGGGCGCGGAGGACGTCTTCGTGCACGGCATGCTCACGATGGCGCACGCGGGCCGACTCCTGACCGACTGGGTGCCGCAGCATCGAATCCGGGCACTGCGCGCACGGTTCACCGCGATCACGCCGGTGCACGCGGAGCCGGCGTGCACCGGCCGGGTGACCGCCGTGGAGGAGGTGGACGGTGAACGCCGTGCCACCGTCGCGATCAGTGTCACGCTGCGGGACGGTACGACGACGTTGCTGGGCGAAGCAGTCATCGCCACAGACTGAGGGGTTCGTGCCGCGCGTCATGCACACCACGCCGGTGCGGCCACATTGCGCACAACCCCGACGATCCGGTTTATCGAGAGGATTTACGAGAATAATGGGAAATCTGAACGGAAAAGTCGCACTCGTCTCCGGCTCCGGCCGCGGCATCGGCAGGGCGATCGCGACCAAACTGGCCGCGGAGGGCGCACGAGTCGTGGTCAACGACCTCGACGCCGAGCCGGCCGAGGAGACAGTGGGTGCGATCGAATCCGCTGGAGGGCAGGCGGTCGCGTGCATCGGCAATGTCACCGAAGAGGATTTCGGTGAGCGCTTCGTGGAATGTGCCGTGGACGCGTTCGGAACTGTGGACATCATCGTGAACAACGCCGGCTATACCTGGGACTCGGTGATTCAGAAGATGACCGATGAACAGTGGGAGGCAATGTTCGACGTCCACCTCAAGGCGCCGTTCCGGATTCTGCGCGCGGCCCAGCCGGTCATCTCCGCGGCGGTGAAGGCCGATCGTGCCGCCGGAATACCGGTCCCGTGCCGGAAGGTCGTGAACATCTCCTCGATCGCCGGCCTCGGTGGCAACGCGGGGCAGGCCAACTACGGCGCGGCCAAGGCCGGTGTGACGGGGCTGAGCAAGACACTCGCGAAGGAGTGGGGTCGCTACAACGTCACCGTCAACACGGTCGCGTTCGGCCTGATCCGCACCCGCCTCACCGAAACCCCGGCGGGCGGTGACGGTGTCATCGATGTGCAGGGCAAGGAGATCAAGGTCGGAGTGAATCCAGACCTCCTCGCGACGATGGAACGAGACATCCCCCTCGGTAGGGGCGGCACGGCCGATGAGGCCGCGGGCGCGGTGTACCTGTTGTGCACTCCGGAGTCCAACTACATCAGCGGACAGACACTGGTGTGCGGCGGCGGGTTCTCGGCCTGATCGCGCAATGAGCTCTCGAAATCGCCCGCACCCTCGTCGACGACTGCCTCGGCAGGCGGAAGAAACGAGATCATGAAAGAAATCATCTCTCGATCACTTTAGGAGTAATGGCTCATGTATCTCACGCAAACGCTCCATCAGGCTGTGCAGCAGGACCCTGACCGGTTGCTCACCGTCGACGGTCAGCGGAGCCGAAGCGTCGGTGAATCATGTGATCGGATCGCGCGGCTCGCGGGTGGCCTCCGTGGGCTCGGGGTGGCGACGGACGACCGGGTGGGCATGCTCGGGCTGAATTCCGACCGCTATCACGAGTACCTACTGGCCGTTCCCTGGGCGGACGCGGTCCTGAATCCGGTGAACAACAGGTGGAGTGCGGCCGAGATCGCCTATGCCCTGAACGAGTCGGAGACCAGGGTGCTGCTGGTGGACGAGAACTTCCGGGAAATGGCGGGGCAGCTTCGGGAGCGGTGCGACGGGCTGGAGACACTGGTCTACTGCGGCGATGGTGTCTGCCCGGACGACATGGTCGCCTACGAGGGGCTGATCGCGGATGCAGATCCGGTCGAGGATGCGCGGCGCGGCGGGGACGCGCTGTTCGGGCTGTTCTACACCGGCGGCACCACCGGTAGCCCGAAGGGCGTGATGCTCAGTCACGACAGTGTGCTGATGAATGCCCTCGGCTGTTTCGCCACCGGCGACTGGCTGAGCCAGGGCGGGCGGATGCTGCATGTCGCACCGATGTTCCATCTTGCGGACATTTTCGTCTGGGTCAGTGGTCTGTTCACGGGGGCGACCCACGTGATGGTGTCCGGCTTCACTCCGCAGGGGCTGCTGGCCACCATGGCGGAGCACAAGATCACCGATGTGCTGCTGGTGCCCACGATGATCCAGCTCATGGTCGACCACCCGGACGCCCAGGGTGCGGACCTGTCCGAGCTCCGGCACGTGCTCTACGGCACCTCGCCGATCTCCGAGACACTGCTGAACCGCGCGAGCGAACTGTTCTCACGTGCGTCCTTCGCCCAGGCGTACGGGATGACCGAGCTGTCTCCGGTCGCCACCGTGCTGCGGCCCAGCGACCACGCCGACCCGGAGTTGCGCCGGTCGGCCGGGCGCGCGGCCCCGCATGCGGAGGTCCGGATCGTGGACGAGTCGGACAACGAGGTCGGCAGGGGAGTCGTGGGTGAGATCGTGGTGCGTGGCGATCACGTCATGCTCGGGTACTGGAAACGGGAGCAGGACACCGCGACAGCGTTGCGCGGCGGCTGGATGCACACCGGTGACGCCGGGTACATGAATGAGCGCGGATACGTGTTCGTCGTGGACCGGATCAAGGACATGATCATCAGCGGTGGTGAGAACGTGTACTCGGCCGAGGTCGAGAACGTGCTCGGAAAGCATCCTGCCGTCGCGGCGTGTGCGGTCATCGGCGTGCCGGACGACGAGTGGGGCGAACGTGTGCACGCCGTCGTCGTGCTCCGGCCAGGGCTGACGAGTTCGGCAGCCGAGTTGCGCGAGTTCTGCCGCGGCCACATCGCGGCGTACAAGTCGCCGCGCAGTGCCGAGTTCGTCGACGCACTCCCGGTGTCCGGTGCCGGAAAGATTCTCAAACGCGAACTGCGACGCAGGTACTGGCCCGACGGCGGCCGGGGGGTAGGTTGAGCGTCGCGCAGCGACGTGCGAGGAGTGAGATGTCAGGGGAGGAAGCGGTCACGGCGCCGCCACGCGGCACCCGGCCGAGGAACCGGCGTGCGCTGATCGTCGCCGCCGCCACGGATCTGTTCCACCGGTTCGGGTACGAGCAGGTGGGCATGAGCGACGTGGCGGACGCGGTGAACGTGAGTTCCTCCGCGCTGTACCGGCACTTCGCGAGCAAACCGAAACTGCTCACCGCCGCGGTCGTGGCGGAGATGGTCCCGTTCCGGGACGTGTTCGCGCGGTCCGTGTCAGTCGGTTTGGACGAACTCGCACACAGGATGGCCGGGGTCGCCACGGAGGGCAGCCGTCTGGGAGCGCTGTGGCAGCGGGAGGCACGCAGCCTGCCGCCGGGGGAGTACGCGCTGCTGCGCTCCGAGATCGTCGTCACGGTCGACCTGCTGGCCGAGCTCATACGCGTCCGGCGACCCGAGTTGAGCGCCAGGGAGGCCGAACTGCTGGCGCAGTGCGCCTGCTCGGCACTGTGCAGTGTCTCCCACCGTGCCGGGGAACTGGCTCGTCCGCAGTTCGCGCAACTCCTTCAGGAGATCACCAGGACGGTGCTGACCCTGGTTCCGGCTACGCCCACGCCCGCCGTCGGTCCTCGGCCGAGCGGGTTCGCGCCGATCGTGCGACGCGAACAACTGCTCAGAGCGGCGATCATGCTGATCGCCGGACGTGGCTACGGATCGGTGAGCATGGAGGAGATCGGTGCGCAGGCCGGTATCTCCGGTCCGAGTGTCTACCACCATTTCGAATCCAAGCAGCAGTTGCTCGCCGTGGCGCTCGCGCGTGGCGAGGAGTGGCTGCGGTACGACATGTACCGCAGCCTCGAAGGTGCGAGCACCGCCGCCGACGCACTGAACCGGCTCCTCGTGTCCTATGTCGACTTCACGGCGACACACAGCGACTACGTCGACATTCTGATCACCGAAGCCCGGCATCTCGAAGGGGACGCCCGTACGCGTGTCGAACAGGGCCAGCGAGACTACGTCAGCGAGTGGCTGCACCTGATGCGCGTCAATCACCCGCACATGCACGAGGCAGAGGCGAGAATTCGGGTGCGGGCCGTCCTCACCGTCGCCAACGACATGGCCCGGACCCCGCACCTGCGTGAACAGCCCGGAACGCGGGACACGCTCAAGCTGCTCGGCGAGGCGATCCTGGTGCCAGGGTCGGCCAAAGCCGGCTGACGCCCACCAGGCCGAACTTCCCGATCCGGTAAGCAGCACACAGCGCACGCCTGGACGCAAACCTCCTCGGGCCGCGGATGGTGGCCAAGTCGAACTTGAATCTGGCGTCAGGTTCAGGTAACTTGACGACCTACCGAGATGCGACGCAAGTCACGGTCGTTCTGGTGGCTCTCGACCGGGACCGTCGTTTCCGTGCGACCCGGGCGCATGGACTCGACGAGATCTCGTACCGCCTCTCGGCTACAGCGGGCTCAACGGATTGCACCGTTACCGAAAGGAACGCTATGACTCGTCAGGCGCGTGCCGCGTGCAAAAATACTCTGGCATTCGCGGTTGTCGTTATTCTGTCCCTGGGGCTCCTGGGCGCATCGAGCGCTTGGTCATCGCAGGCGACGTCGCGAGACTACCTGGACATTGGAATCTTCTCCGAGGTTCCTGACCCGGGGCATCCGGAGGGAATTGTTGTCGCTCCCGACGGAACGGTTTACGTATCCACACATCAAAACGTCTTAGAACTACCGAACGGTCCCTCCCGTGTCTTCAAGTACAGTGAGAATGGGGAGTTGCTCGACGAGTTCGAGATCGAGGGACAGGATCCTTCGCGGGGCTCGGGCGTGCTGGGTATGGCGATGGACGCCGAGGGCGTTCTCTACATTGTGGACCGGTATCCGCAGCGGATTGTCGCGCTCGACCCGAACACCGGCGAACAGTGGGACTATGCGACGTTCAGCCAGGTCCGGGACCTGTGTGTCCCAGGTCCGGTGCTGGTGCTGGCGACCCAGTGCGCCTACGCCGATGACCTCGCGTTCACTCCGGACGGAACCCTGTTCGTCACGGACGTGGCCCAGAATCTCATCTGGCGTGTTCCACCGGGCGGCGGTGAGGCAGAGGAGTGGTTCACCGACACGCGAATTCTCAGCCCGTTCGGTCCGAACGGCATCGAGGTCATGGCGGACGGCAAAACATTGATGTTCGCCCAGACGATGACCGGCCCATTGGACACGCTGGGAAATCTGCTCCGCGGTGAACCCACGTTGCCGGCGACAGGGAAGATCTTCACGTTGACGGTGAATGATGACGGCAGTCCGCGCGATCTCGAGACCTTCTGGGAGAGCGAGCCAGGAATCGGACTCGACGGAATCGCGATCGCCGAATCCGGGAACGTCTACGCGGCGCTCGGGCTGGGTTCGAACTCAGTGGTGGCCATCTCCCCCGAGGGTGAGGAGATCAAGCGGAACCCGGCGAACGAGGTGGAGAACCTGCTGCTCGAAGTGCCGCTGGACACTCCGGGCAGCATGAAGTTCCTCGGCGACCGGCTGCTGGTGACGAACCATGCGCCGTTCGTCGCCATGCCAGGGGCGTTCGTGGTGTTCGACGTGTACACAGGGGAACGAGGCCTCGATCCCTTCCGCCCCCAGTTGCCGTCACGGTAATTCCCCGAGGGGAGCATCGGAAGGTCGTTCGGATGCGTCGCGATATGCGGGATTTTGGTTCGGGCCGACTGCTCGCGCTGTGCCGGTCGTCGATCGGTCTGCTGGGCGGTATCGGCGTGGTGCTGATGATGCTGACCGTACTCACAGATGCCGTGCTGCGTTTCGCGGTGAGCAGTCCCCTCGCCGGATCGATGGAGTATGTGTCGTTCTGGTACATGGTGGCGATCGCATTCTTCGGCTTCGCACTGGCGGAGCGATACGGCGAACACATCGATGCTCCCCTCATTTTCGATCGCCTGCCTGCTCAGCTTCGCCGTGAGTTCGTTGTTGTCGGGAAGGTGCTCTTCCTGATCGTCCTGATCTCGATGGCGTGGTGGGGCTGGGAAGAGGCGTTACGGCAATATGCGGTCGGAGAACGCGGAGGCGCCGCGGGAGTGGCGATCTGGCCAGCGCGATTCTTCGTGCCGATCGGTGCGACAGCGTGTGCGATCGAAGTGATCGTGAATATTTTCTCCAGGACGGGCTCGGGTACCGCTGATCGGGATTCCACAGGGCGCTAGTGTGCCGTGTTTGAAGTCGTCTGACGGTTGGCCTTGGCGAGGATCTGGTCGGGGGTTTTGGTCCAGATGAAGGGGTGGCAGCGGTTGTTCCAGCCGTTGATGAAGGCGCGGATCTTGGTGTTGAGGTCGCGGACGGAGCGGAAGGTGCCGCGGCGGATGGCCTGGCGCTCGATGATGCCGAACCACACCTCGACGAGGTTGAGCCACGATGCGGAGGTCGGGGTGAAATGCACGCGGATTCGTGGATTAGCCCCCAGCCAGTCGCGGACCTCGACGCGTTTGTGGGCGGCGTAGTTGTCCATCACCAGGTGCAGCTGGCGGTC
>NZ_FOKG01000007.1 GCF_900111885.1 Amycolatopsis marina | reverse complement strand
GCTGCAGTCCTGACTTCTCGTTCCCGAAACGGGCCAGTCCGTCCTTGCCGAGGATGTAGTCGCGTGTGTCGTCGCTGAAGAACAGTCCGCGCTCCGACCACGCGATATGCGGCTCGTTCATGCCGCTGGTCTCGATCAGCCGTGTGCCGCCGTCGGCCTGGACCAGGACCAGATAGGCCGGGCGCTTCTCCGTCCCGCTCTTCTCGACCTCGGAGTCCGGGCTGAGGTAGAACGCGACGACGGTGTCGCCGAGCGTCACCTCATCGGGATCGACGATCTCTGCCCCGACCGCGCCCTCCGGCGAGGAACACGCCGCCACAACCAGAACGACACCGGCAACAAGCGCGATGAGTCGGAGCAGGCGCACCATCGAGTCCTCTCGGGCGGCTAAGCGGTGCGGCCCGCGCCAGGCAGACCGCACCACACGCTGGATATCGTTACCTGGTGACGCTGTAAATTACGGTGCCGCTGCTTCTCTTGATGTCATCCGGGTACACGGCAGTTCCACCATTGTGATCAAGATCGACCCGCACGGCCTTGTAGGCCCGCCAGACCAGCTCGGAGCTGTTCAGCTCATGGTCGCCGTTGCCCTTGTTCTTGTTGGAATGCGCGTCGTACGGCTTACCGCGAAGCTTCGTGTAAGCGTAGGTGGCTGCCTTGTCGCGGCTGGCCTGATTGGCCTTGACGTACATCTTGTAGACGGGGCCACACTTGTTGAGCGTAGCCGCCGTACGGGCCTGGCTCTTGCTGCCGGGCCCGGGCGCCTCCACGATCGTCTTCGTCGTGTAGTAGATGCCGACGTGATTTGGGACTCCCCAGCCGGGCTCGGCATAGGAGTGGAAGATATCCCCTCGGTACCGTGAGTTTCCGACTGTCACCTTCTCGAAGCAGCTCTGGTCGGAGGAGATGCTGGCATCCGAATTCGGCGCAGCCGCCTCCGCGGCCTGGGCGGGCGCGACGAGCAGACCGGCCATCGCCGATCCCGCCACAACGGTGACCCCAACAGACGAGGCGAAGATTCGCCCAGTTTTCGACATGTATGTCTCCACTCTTAACCGGTGGTCCTAGCCCTCGCCGGCCACGTACTTCGTGATTTCCAGTGCACTGGTGGCGGCCGGTGCGGCCTACCTCCAGCAGGCCGCACCGCACACCGGAATGTCGTTACCTGCGGGTGCTGTAAATGACGGTGCTACCGTCCTCGTTGATGTCGATGGGGAACACGGCGGTGCCGCCGTCGTTGTCCAGTTCGATATTCACGGACTTGTAGGCCCGCCAGACCAGCTCGGAGCAGTTCAGCTTACCGGCGCCATTGATCTTGTTGGCAAGAAAGTTCTTGTCGTACCCCTTGCCGCGGAGCTTGTTGTAGGCGAAGTTGGCTGCCTTGTTTCGGCTGCTCTGCTTGGCCTTGACGTACATCTTGTAGATGGGGCCACACTTGTTGAGCGTCGCCGCGGTACGGGCCCGACTCTTACTGCCGGGCCCGGGCGCTTCCACGATCGTCTTCGTCGTGTAGAAGATGCCGACGTGATCGTGGGGGACCAAGGCGGTCCTGGCGTAGGAGTGGAAAATGTCCCCCTTGTTCCGCGAGTTTCCGACCCGCACCTTCTTGCTGCAGCCCTTGTCCGAGGAAATGCTGACACCCGAATTCGGCGCAGCCGCTTCCGCGGCCTGGGCAGGTGCGACGAGCAAACCGGTCATCGCCGACCCCGCCACAACGGTGGCCGCCATAGACGAGGCGAAGATTCGCCCAATTCTGGACATGTGAGAACCCTCTCTAGTTCCGGGACCTCGGCCTTGGCGTGTGGTGCGTGGTCGGCACCTCACCACCCACGGCGACCACGGCGATGGTTGCCAGCGGGGAGCCCATCGGGCCCCGGCCGGTTGGTGAGCATCTCGCTCCCATCGGGCATTTCCCGATGCTGGGAACAGTGGCAGGTCCTGGAATACGGCGCGTACACGCCGGGAATACGAGGGCAGTGGACGACTCGAGGGATCTTGATCGACCGTACCAGCATCACTCTGGGCATCGGCGCCAGCGCTGGCGTAGCGACACCTCTCCGAGTCGGTTCCGCGCGCGCCGACCCTGGAGCAGCTCGGCCCCGCATACAGCTCTGGTGCGCCCACCCACTGGTGAGCGCACCAGAGCCGCCGCGAACGCGGAGGACGGTTACTTGAACCGGATGAACTTGCTGAACTGCGAGTTCGCGGTCCCCACCGACGTTCTCCGGTGGCTGTACTTGCTCGTGCCGCCGTAGTTGTACTCGTCGACCTGGAATGTGCCGTTCGAGTTGACCCGGGTCACGAACGCGACGTGCCCCCAGGTCCCACCCTCACGCACCGCGATGTCGCCGGCTTTCGGCCTGCTGTAGACCGGAACCCCCGCACGCCGGGCGGCGTCGTCCCATTCCTTGGCGTTGCCCCAACGTGACTGGCCCTTGTACTGATTGCTGAAGGGGATACCGACTCGGCTGTTCAACGCCCACGCGGCGAAGCTGGTGCACTGTCCTTTGTAGAAGTTCCACCGGTCGACACCGCTGGTCTGCCCCTTGTACGGGTAGTCGTCCTTGGCCGGGTACTCGGATCCCCCGCCACCGGAAAGCACCCTGTGGGACGCGTTGTTGTTCTTCAGTGCTGAACTGAGGTTCTTCTTGGCACCCGCCGCGAACGTCTGATACGTACCGCCGTAGTTGCTGTTGAAGTGCACGCGCACGGTCTTGCCCGTGCGGTTCCAGGCCGCCGCGGCGTTGTTCTTGATGCACTGGCCCTTGCCGTTGCCCGCACCCTTGAAGACGTAGCACGATGGTTGACTGGTTCCGTAGTTGGCGAGCGAGCCGCCATGGTCGGAAATCGACCCCTGGTGGTTGCTGTTGTAGTAGAAGCAGAACTCGCCGCTGTTGCAGACTCCGTCGCGGGACGCCGCCTGAGCAGGCGCCACACTGAACAGAGCGGGAACGAGCAGAGCTACAGCAACAGCGCTGACTGCGCGAAGGAAGTTTCTGAACATTTAGCCCTCTTTCCGGGATGCGGCACCGCGTGTTGTGACGCGTACCGCTGTACGGAGAAAGGTAGGAATGAGCGCTGTACCGAGCCTACATTCCGGATATATCGCGGGCGACGTCGCTGGTAGGGGCGAGAAAATCGGCGAGGGGATTCGTCATCGGGCAACGGGTATGGGGTTCTCGAGGCGTTCGAGCGCGCTCTCGGCTTCGGCTGCCTGGCTTGTGTGGTCCGTCGAGCGCCAGAGCATCACGGCTCGCCGCAGATGGCGACGGGCGCTCGGCAGGTCCTTCCGGAGTGCGTACAACCCCCCGAGTAACCGGCAGCACTCCGCTTCCTCGATGCGGTTGCCGTTGGCGGCGAAGACGTCAGTCGCCTGCCGCAGTGCGGGGAAAGCATGAGCGACGTCGCCGTGGGCGGCGTACACGTAGCCGACACGGAGCCGCGTGTGCGCAAGACAGCGCTCGTCACCGATGTTCTCGAAGATCCGCTCCGCGTGCTCGAGCGCGGCGAGCGCGCGGGCGGTGTCGCCGACCCGGTCGTGGAGCAGGCTCAGCTCACGGAGCACGACGGCCTCACGGTGTCTGTCGCCGAGTTCACGACACAGCTCCCACGCCGTGTCGAACGCCGCGCGGGCCTCGTCCAACCTGCCGAGGTTCATCAGTACGACACCGAGCCCGTTGCGCAGGGGCGCCTCAAGCGAACGGTCTTCCGCGGCTGTCGCGATGTGCAGCGCCTGCCAGATTCGATCGAGCGCCTGTTCGTCGCGGCCGAACACACGGTCGATGACGGCCAGGGCGGCCAGGGCCAGCCCCGCACCGCGCTTGTCGCCGATCTGACCGAACAGCGCGAGCGCGTCGCGGGCATTGTCGGCAGCCGCCTGGTACTCGTCGCGGTAGATGGCGATCTGGGCAAGCCCGCGTAACAAGATCGCCTCGCCGCGTAGGTTGCCGTTGGCCCGGCAACTCTCGAGCGCGAGCAGGTGCGTGCGTTGCCAATCCTGATAGCAGCTGCTCAGGTCGTAGTACGGCACCACACTCGCGGCCAGTTGCCACGCCGCCTCGTCCATTCCCCAGTCCGCGGCGAGTTGCACGAGGCCCACGACGGCGAGTCGCTCCGCGTCAAACCATGCCTCCGGATTCCCGACCAGTCTTTTCACCACGGCCTCGGGCAACCGGAAGCGTGGCGTAGCCCCCTCCGGCGACCGGAACAGGCTCGGTTCCATCTGGTCGACAGCTTCGTTGATCAGGTCCAGCCAGGCTCCGAGAAAGCGGCACATCGCCTGCTCGCGTTCCGGTTCCGGGATCGCGCGTGCGTCCTCCACGGCGTAGGTCCGGAGCAGGTCGTGCAGGTGGTATCGGGGTTGGCCGACCGCGTCGGTGCCGACCAGCCGCAGGAGGTTGGCGTCCACCAGAGCGTCGAGTACCTCATCGGCATCCGGCCGGCCGAGCAGCGGTCCGAGCACCCAGCCAGGCACGGCGAGCGGACCGACCAGGCCGAGCAGGCGGAAGGCGTGGAGAGCGTCCTCCGGGAGCAGGTCGATACTGGCGGCAAAACTGGCCCGTACCCCGAGATCGCCGAGCCTTAGCTCGGTCAATCGGCGGGCCTCGTCATCCAGCCGCTCACGAAGCTGGCGCAACGGCCAGGTCGGCCGTCCGACGAGTTTGCCCGCCGCGATCCGGATCGCCAGCGGCAGGTAGGAGCAGGCATGCAGGATCTCCGCGGCCTGGTCGGGTTCGCTGTCGATCCTGCTCTGCCCGATGATGTTGGCCAAGAGCTGATGTGCCGCCTGTTTGGAGAGCACGTCGATCTCGATGTGCCATGCACCGGCGAGGTCGGCGAGCAGTGTGCGGCTGGTAACCACCACCGCGCAGCGGCCGTTCGGGGGCAACATCGGGCGGACCTGCCCGCCGCTCGCGGCGTCGTCGAGAACCAGCAGCATCCGCCGCTCGGCCAGCAGCGCCCGGACCAGGGCTCCCCTGGCGTGCACGCCGTCCGGGATACCGGCACCGGCGACGCCGAGGGTGTGCAGGAGTTCGCCGAGCAACGCGACTGGTTCCCGCGGATGTGCGGTGGTTCCCGCGAGATCGAGGTACAGCTGGCCATCGGTGAAGCTGGCGGCGGCCCTGCGGGCGGCACGCAGCGCCAGGGTCGATTTTCCGATACCGGGGCCTCCGCGAATGACCGCCACCGGTGGCGGTCCATCATCGGCCCGATCTTCGAGCTGCCGCAGCACGGCGTCGAGCTGCCCCCGCCTGCCGACGAAATCGCCGATGTCAGCGGGAAGCTGGCAGATCGGACCCGGTCTCGCAGGGCGCGGCATCGGCGCGGTGTCCTCGTCCAACTCACTGGAGAGGACCCGCTCGTGCAGGCGCCGTAGTTCGCCGCACGGCTCGGTGCCGATTTCCCGGATCAGGGTTTCGCGCAACTCCTGGTATGTCTGTAACGACTCGGCTTGGCGGCCACTGCGATACAGCGCCACCATGAGCTGACCCCACGGTCGCTCGCGCAACGGATTGTCGGCGATGTAGCGGCGCAGCTCCCCAATCAACGCGCCGTGCTCGCCGCAGGCGAGATCCGCCTCGATCCGCGCCTCGAACGCGGCGCAACGCAACTCGGTCAGCCGGTTGGCCTCCGCGGTGACCAGCGGGGTTGGCGGGACGTCGGCGAAGGCCGGTCCACGCCACAGCGCCAGCGCCTGCCGCAGCAACTCCGCCGCCACCTCCGACTCCCCGGAAAGCAGCGCCTCGCGACCGCGGTCGACACGATCGTCGAAAGCGGAGGCGTCGACATCCTGGGCACCAGCCAGCAGTTGGTAGCCCGGTGCGACCGTGCGCAGCGACCGGCCGCTGTCGTCGCCGAGCGCCCGGCGCAACCGCATCACGTAACCGTGGACCTGCGAGACCGCCGTCTTGGGCGGATGTTCAACCCACAACTCGGCGACCAATTGGTCTATCGACACAGGTCCGCTCGGGTGAACAACCAGCACAGCGAGCAGCGCCCGCATTTTCGGCGCTCCGATCGAACGCCACGCGCTACCGTCGAACACCTCCATCGAGCCCAAGACGCGGATCCGCATCCAGGAACCTCCCCGCCCCCAACCGCGACAACCTTGACGCGGACACTACATAGCCTGACCACAAATCGGCCAGCATCAACATTATTATTCACCGTCGACCTGGATCACGCACGCACTTCACCAGCAGTGAGTCATTCGCTCATCGCCCGCAGGGTTGCGATGAGTTCCGTGGCGCGGTCGAATTCCTTCGCCCCGCTGGACAGCATTCGCGTATCGTCCGTCCTTATCGCCGTGTCGATTAGGCGGATCGATTCGTCCACAGTGGACAGCCAGTCGATCCACAACGCGTGAGCCCGCTTTCCTGGCGGGCCAGGCTCGGTCTCGAGCTTGTCGATGGCGCGGGCGGCAGTGCCGAGCCCGGTACGGGCGGCTTCGAAGTCGGGACTGATACCGGCATCCGAGTTGCCCGCAGCCTTGACCATCGCCTGATGGAACGGTTCGAGAACCTCGGCGATCATCCGCTCGCCGTCGGTGTCTCGCCAGAACCGCAGGGCGGCCGGCGAATCGGGGTGCTCGGCCCGCGCAGCGGCCGCCGCCTCGGCGAGCGGTTCTTCTGTCGTCTCCTTCGCGGCGGGTGCGGGCACTACGAGCAGGCAGAGCACGGCGAACACCCCGGCCGCGGCACCGTAGCCGAGCCGCGAGTCGGCCAGCGCGGTGGTTGCTTTCCTTGGCCGGAGCAGGGAAGCGATCGCGTACCCGGCGATGGCGGCGGCGAAACCGCTGACCGTCAGGAGTCCGAAGATCGTCGTTCCGTAGGCGATGTCCACCTGGGCGGGGCAGGTGGTCTTCGCCGCTTGCAGGACCGGCACGCAGGCGTCGGTGACGAACAGCGCCCACAATGCCAGCGCACACATCGTTCCGGTGACAGCACCGGCGAACATGGTGCGCACCAACGACCTGACAAGCCACAGGGACACAACGACGCAGACGGCGAACTGCGCGATGACGACACCGGCGACCTCCCACACCGACAGCACCAATCGAAACGAGGCATCGTCTCTGGCCGGCATCGGCACGTCGGCGCGCAGCGATGCCCGCAGCGCGAGGGAGAACACCGCCCAGACCGCGGCGCCGAGGATCCCGGCAACCAGCGCTCGGCGATCGGCCCGGCGACGCTCCAGGATCAGCGGCACGGCCCACAACAGCAGCAGGCCTACCTTCCCGAGGCCCCCCAGCACGAAAGCCGAGAGGAAGGTCAGCGGGAGCCAGATGCCCATCGTCAGCGGGAGGTCGAGGGCCGTCCAGTCCGCGGCCCCGACCACCTGCTCGATCGGCTGGGCCAGCACCAGGAACGAGCCGACCAGTCCGGGTACGGCCCGCGGCAGGGTGGCCAGGCTGAGCGTGGACACGCACAGGAGCAACACGACCGCGCCGACAGCGACAGCTCCGGTTATGCGTACGCCGCGCTGTCGCAGGCTCACCAGCAGCCCCGAAGTCGCCAGCGCCCATTCGCCGAGCAGGATCAGCGGGATCACCAACAGGACGGCGCCGATAGTGGCGAGTACGCCGACACTCGGCACGTGGGTGTCCACCACCGTTACGTTGTGGCCGATGCCCGTTCCGAGGGCGATGCCGAGTCCGGGCAGCACGACAAGCCGTCGAGCCGTGCCACCCGCCGCGCGGAACTGACGAGCCCGGAGCACGGCGATCCCGAGTGCGGCGGCCAAACCCGTACCCGTCAGGACCTGCCCGATCAACATCACCGAGCCGACCGGTACA
The DNA here is from genome assembly GCF_900111885.1 of Amycolatopsis marina. Taxonomy (GTDB): domain Bacteria; phylum Actinomycetota; class Actinomycetes; order Mycobacteriales; family Pseudonocardiaceae; genus Amycolatopsis; species Amycolatopsis marina. The sequence goes on along the minus strand of NZ_FOKG01000007.1, from coordinate 327,390 downwards.
CCGAAGTAGAACAGGGTGAGCAGGACCTGGGCCACAGCGATCTGCAGGGTGGCGCCCGCGGTCACCGCCTCCCCGAACCCGGGCCGGTACACCAGGGCCGGGTTTGTGAGAACCGCAACCCGATCTGCCGACGTCGGATGTTTTCGCAGCGGTACGGGCAGGCGGCGCCGGTGTGTGCCGGCCAGTCCGGGCAGGAACTCGCTCGGTTCGGTCGAGGCGAGCATGCGCGACGCGGTGATATCCGCGTGGTGCTCGCGAAGCCGCAGAATCGAGTTGCGCGCGAAGAGAACCAGCACGGCCAGCACCGTGACCGGGAGCGTGAGCGTGACCAGCACGTTCGGTTCACGTACCTGGAGCAGGAAGACGCCGACATAGGGCAGCACCGCGGCGACGATGAACGCCCGCCAGATCGCGATCGCGAAGTAGGTGATCGCAACGTCGTTGTTGCGCAGGTGAGCAAGTTCGTGTGTGACCACCGCGCGGAACATGGCCGGGTTTGTCTGGAACTGCGTGACCAGCCCGGCGTCCAGGCAGATCAGTGGTCGCCTGCCACGACCGAACGCGAGTCCGCCGGTGCGCTGGCTGATCGGATCGACCAGGAATCGAGGGCGATGTCGCAACCCCGCGGAAGTGACCATCCGGTCCAGTTCCGTGAGCAGTTCGGGCGCGGCGGTGGACCGCAGTTCGACCAACCCAGCTCGCCGGATTCGCCACCATGGTTGAAGCCGATACAGCAGCGCAGCCAGGGCGAACAGCACCATCAGTCCCGCCGCGATCGACCACGGTCGCCCACCGAACGCGACCGCCTGGCACGCCGAAAACTCGTCGAGCGTTCCCTGAAAACGATCGGCTGTGATCAGGTCGACGGCCGTCAGGTCCGGCCAGCCGGACACCGCCCTGCACCGCTCGACCTCCCGCAGCATTCCGGTCAGCCCAGGAGGAGTGATCAGTAGGTAGAGCACGCTGGCGGACGCCACGGTCATGGCGATCAGCAGCGCCATCCGCAGGGTGGTGCCCGAAGGCATCCGCCAGCGCACGAAGGCGGTGTTCATTCCTCCCCGTGCTGCTGAAGACCGTCCATAATCGCACCGACCAGCAGTTGCACCTGCTCTTCGTCGAGTCCCAGCGCGCGTGCCCGCGCCTCGGCCACCCGGCGCAGTTCGGCGCGCTGTTCATCGGACAGGGGCACATTGGGCACGGGACGACTGGTGTCGATCGCCTTGCGGCGTAGCCGCGCGAGCAGGCGCCCCGCCCCGCGCGTCACCTGCTCGCCTGCCCGATCGACCAGCTGCTGATACACGGCCGCGGCGACCGCGAGGGCAACCGGTGACACCAGCTCGACGATCGTGTCGACGCCGGAGCCAAGCGTCTCGTCGCGGCGCCGTCGCCCGGCGAGCGCCCGTTCGGGATCACGCAGGTAGGCGGAACACGTCGCGGGGAAGAACGGCAACTCCTGCGGTGCCACTGCGGCCACCGCCGAACGCGCGGTCGCCGCGATGAATTCCTCGCCCGAATGCACGACTATGACATCCTCTCGTCCGCGACTGATCCGCGGTAACAAACCGTACCGAAATTCGGACCGCAGCTGGGGAGAAACGTGGGTATCACCCGTTTCGCGCAATGACGTTGCCCAGCGGCACTGCCACGCGTCCTCTAAGTGTGTGGTGTCCAGACAGCGCACGCTGGAAACACCACGGTCCACCTGCTTAGCTACCTCGGCCGCCCCGAACGCACCGCGAATCCCACGGCTTATCGAGGAGACTCGACACCAATCCCAACCAACGAATTCACCGACGCCGAGTTCCGCCGGGTCCAGCAGGCAACTACACGGGCCGCGTGCCACACGATGTCTCAACTGTGGCTATTGGCGATGTGGGCCGGGCGGGGCTCGAACCCGCGGCCAAGGGATTATGAGCCGTGTTGACCTTGAACGGCTCGCATACGCCCTGATTAGGGCATATGCCGCTAGGAAGAGGGCAGGCGCCGCCTGCTGTCCCGTGACTGTCCCGCAGTCCCGGAACCCTCTCCCCTCCCCACCCCGATAAGAAGCCTCGAACGTGGCCGGTGATGCCGTGTCAAGGGTCGTAGATCGCGCAGCGACGCGCCAGCGCCCTTGACGCGGTGTCATCGGCCGTTGTCACGATTCGGCTTCGGGGTGGAGCCGTCGATAACGCGGCGCTCACCGTGAGCGACGACGGAGGGTACGACGCTCAGCAAGGAGGCTCGATCATGTTCCTCCTGGATTGGCGCGCCGCCGTCGAGCGGCGCTACCGGCCCACGACGCCGGGCCGCGCCGCCCGGCCGGTGGGCGGAGCGGAGCGGGAGCCCGCCGTGCCGGGATGGATGCCGCCACGTACGCGACGGGACGGGCCGAGCGCGCCGCCGACGGCGGCGCGCCTTGATCCCATAGAGGCAAATTCGGCAGACATAAGGAGCAATGGCAAAAATTATGCGGAACATGCTTCTTCAAGCCGCTAATCGAGTGACACTCGACGCAAGCAGCTATCATTCCTATAACGCTCATATCGGCTCAATAGCAGGTCACGATGCATACATTAGGATCACAGCTTGCCGATGTTGATCATAAATCGGAGGGGGGAGTATGGCAGTCCGGAGGCACGAGGGGCACTTCGTACCATCAGCGGCCGCCAGTAGACAGCACCTCGCTGCCTACTCATCTGCCGCCATACATTTGAGGCACGCTCGTCCTCATACTCTCAAGATAGGCAGTGGTCGATGACGACGGACGACCTCGCGGATACACCTGCGACCGATCCGGGGGACGCCTTCGAGGAACAGTGCTTGGGGCTCCTTAGACGCCGATATCCACCTTCCGAATTGGTGATTCTACCCGCCCAGATGGGTGGAGACTGTGGCATAGAAGCGTTTTCTACAGACGGAATTGCATATCAGTGTTATGCGGACCGTGAATCAGCATCACTACGGCATCGAACTGACAAGCAGAAGAATAAGCTATATGCGGACACAGAAAAATTAAAGAAAAACGTAAAACGACTGCCAGGAGTACTCGGTGACACTGCAATAAGACATTACTTTCTCCTGGTTCCCGAATATCATGCGGTTGAACTTGTCGAGTACGCGCATAAGCGCAGCGAAGTAGTGCGGCAGTACAATTTACCGTTCATAGACGAACAATTTGCGATCAGAATAAAAACACCACACGACTATCCGACTGAATTTGCAGCCGCACTAAGAGATGACTCGGCAAAAGCACTTGTCCCCGATCCGGAAATTAAAGACAGCAACGTAGACTCATTCGACAAGAGCAAGCCAGAACTAGTGGAACGCCTTGACCAAAAGCTGGCCGTACTTCAACAGCACTCGCCGACCTCAGACGTAGCGGTATTGCGAAACCAGTTTATCCGAGCATTCCTGGCAAAAGAACAAGTGATGGATGGTTTACGTGAATGGCCAGACACATGGGAAGCTGTTGAGGCCAGAAGAACGCATCGCCAGAATACCCTCGAATTAGAAAACGAACTGGACCCAGCGGCTCCATCGCAAAGACTCCTCGACTTGATTCGAAGCTATGGTGAGGAACTCGGGAGTCAGGTAGCAGGAATACGTCTACTTGATGCACAACGGATTTCAATGGGACAGGCGGGCGATTGGCTTATGCGCTGTCCGCTGCGTTTTAGGGCGTTCGAGTAGATGGACGCATGGTACTCCGAGCTTGAATCGGCCCTCAACGTCCCGTTTTCTTTCGAGCGTCGACCCGAACCGCTACCCGCGTCACTCCGGCCTGAAAGGCGCTTACCACTTCTGCTCTTACTTGTCGCAAAGTGTCACGGCGCCAATGCGAGCTGGATGAGCCTTCAGCTTCTTAGTTGGGCTGTCCGTAGTAACGAACACATGAAGCTTATCGTCTCATTGCGGGCCGGTAGCGACGTTCCTGACCGACCCCTCGTGCGTTTCGAGCCAGCTCTAAGTCGAGCAATTGACTTAGCGGTGGGACTAGGTTTCTTGGAACTTAAAGCAAGCCGCACCTATCGACTTACACAAGATGGAAGGCAATTTTTAGGAGAACTACAAAGCAGTAGCGTACTTACATACGAACGCTCACTACTCGATCAGATAGAAGGAAAAATTACTCAGAAAGAAGTGGGTAAGATCTTGGAGTGGCGGCACTTATGAAACTGCGATTTCGCCATCTTCGCCTACGTGCGGAAACACAAAAGGGGCGTTTCGGGGCGGATATACCGCTGTCTGATGGTCTAATGGTGTTACGTGCCGATAACTCGCGTGGCAAGTCGACTTCGATGCAAAGTTTTTTGTTTGCCCTCGGCCTCGAGCGTATGATCACTGCCCGACCTTCAAACGCTGTAACATCTGCCATGCGGGATCGACTAATATTCGATTCAGATACAAAAGGCGAAACACCAGTGCTCTCATCCTGGGTAAGCCTTGAAATCGAAGGTGCCAGTGGCGATATTGCTACACTTACGCGCTGGGTAAAGCACGAGGACATTGATTCAGGACTGGTTCGAGTTACTAGCGGTCCCGCACTCACAGATCCCGGTGATTACGAAGTCCAAGACTACTATGTAGGCCGATCAGGCGCAGTAGCGAACCCTCGCGGCTTTCATAGATGGCTCTCATCTTTTATGGGCTGGCAACTACCGGAGCTGCCCGCGTCGGACGGCCGCTCCGTTCCGCTATACATGGAGCAGGTATTTCCACTGATATTTGTCGAACAACGTCGGGGATGGGGTGGAATCCAAGCTCAAATGCCGTACTTCTCGGGCGTTTCTGACGTGAAGCGACGAGCCATCGAGTTTTTAATGAAATTGGATGTTGGGCGGATTGAATCTGAACGTCTACGACTGCGCGCGGCAGATAAACGCGTTCAGGAAAAATGGCGTGATCTGGTTAAAACGTTCAACGATTCTATTGCAGGACATGGACTGTTGGCTGTACGCTTGCCGACTAATTTGACTATCTCGTGGCCTCCCACTGAAATGCCTTTCGTTGCCGAGAGTCGAGAGGACACATGGGTTCCCTTAGACAACGTGATTAGAGAACTTCATCGGGAAATAGAAATTATCGAAGATGTCCCCGTTTCCGAGGTTGGTGAATCCGCAGGAGAACTAGAGCAGCAACTCGCCGAAGCCGGTGAGCGGTCAGATCTACTAAGACAAGATATCGCCCTGCTGCGAGATGAAGTACTTCAAGATAACAGTGAACTCAGACAAGTACAGAGCCGACTGGAAGCATTACAAGAGGACCTTCGCGAACACCAGGACATATTAACCTTGGAGCGACTAGGTTCGGAAAGCATCTCTCGGATCCATGGCGACTGCCCGGTGTGTCACCAGAATATTCCAACTTCACTACTTGCCACTGTCTCGAATGTTCAGACACTCTCGACCGAAGAGACTGTTAACTACATACGGCAGCAGCTAGATTTATTCACTACAATGGAACGAGACACTCAGCTTACAGTGTCTGCAAAGCGCGAAAGGTTGGCGTCGCTACGACGACAGTCTGCAGAACTACACTCACGCATCAGATCGATTCGTTCAACACTGACATCACCTGATAACACGCCGTCAGAAGAAGATATTGCCTACAAAGTTCGGCTGCGCGATAGAGTCAATGACCTCGGATCTATAACTGAACGGTTTCTTCAGCTCCTAGGAGAATTAGATCGCGTAGCCGAATCCGGCCGAGAAATCCGCTCTGCCCTAGCTGGCCTACCGAAAGATAAGATCTCCGAGAACGACAAGAGGAAGCTCAAATATCTAGAGGGCTCATTCATTAGCCAGTTAAGAGAGTATGACTTCGGGTCGTTCTCCGATGAGCGGCTAGGTATTTCTACCATCGACTTCTTGCCCCGGCGCGACGACTTTGACCTTCAAGCCGATATCTCGGCTTCCGACTCAATCAGGGTAGTGTGGGCCTACCTGCTCGGACTGCTGGAAACATCGGAGAACTTCGACACTAACCATCCACGTCTTCTGATCTTCGACGAGCCTCGCCAACAAAGCGCCAAGGAAATGTCTTTTGCCGCATTACTGAAGAGGGCGTCTGCGGATTCAGACAACAGGCAAATTATATTTGCCACTTCAGAAGATCTATCGTCCTTGCAACGAATGCTGCAAGGCGTTGAGCACACGCTCCACCCTATCGAAGGGTATGTCTTAAAGGCCGTTCAAGAGTGACGTTACCCTCACCTTACTTGACAGGTGGACAACGACTCCTCCTGTATCGATAGGAGTATTCCGGGATATCCGATCGAAACGCTAAGCGTAGTACGGAAGTGGGCGATTCTGGAGTGCGTGTTCGACACGGAGCCTGATCGAGGTGTGAATACCCAGGCTCGGTAGAAAGTCGACGCCCACCCAGTGCACTTTCTTGCTCTCGCTGCTGGTCCGCGTTTCTCCGCCCAGAGGCTTGACACGGAAGCAGATGGAAAACTCCTCGCGGACCTCGCGCACGGCTGCCTGGGTCAGCGTCTCCCCTAGCTCGAGCTGACCGTCCGGAATGGCGTATTAGTCGTTGTCCGTCCGGCGGATCATCAGTATTCGGTCATGCTCGTCCTGGATGAACGCGCTGACGGCGACTGCGATGCTGTTAGCGGCTGGTGCGTTCGGGTCGTGGTAGTAGTCCCTGCGGGCCATTCTGCCTCCTAGAAGGTGACCAACCTCCCTGCCTCGCTGTCGTGCCTGTTACTCCTCCAGCAGGGGACTTAGCTGGGTCCAGATGTGTTCGTTGACCGCGATGGTCTCGGTAGATCGCCTGGAGTGAGGCTTTCCTGCTGCGTCGATCACTAGCGCTTCGCTCTCTCGTGCAACGACTGTTCCGGCTGCCATGTCCCAGGGTTTGTTGCTGAGGATGATGCAGGCGTCGGTGCGGCCTTCGGCTACCCAGGCGAGGTCGAGGGAGGCTGCGCCGATCATGCGGATGCGTTCGACGTTCTCGGCCAATGCCTTGGTGACGGCGAAGCGGCGTTGGTTCTTTTCTTCGGCTCCGGGGCCGGTGGCGTAGTCGCCGATGGTGACGATGGCGCGGTGGAGGTCGGTGGTGTTGCTGGCGTGGATGGGTTGGCCGTTGCAGTAGGCCCCATGGTCTTTGACTGCGTGGTAGCGCTGGTCGAGGAAGGGGGCGGTGATGACGCCGATGATGGGTTCGCCTCGGTGGACGAGGGCGAGTGAGGTGGCGCAGAGCGGGATGCCGTGGGCGAAGTTTGAGGTGCCGTCGATGGGGTCGAGCGCCCACACGTAGTCGGTGGCCTCATCGATCGTCCCGCCGCCTTCTTCTTCGCCGAGGAAGTCGAAATCGGGGGTCGCTTGGTGGAGGTGGTCGCGGATTTCGTGCTGGATTTGCAGGTCGAGGTCGCTGACGTAGTCGCGGTCGCCTTTCGCGCGCACGACGCCGGGGGCTGAGGTGGTCATCAGCTTGGCCCCGATTTCGACGGCTTCCTGGGCGACGCCGAGCAGGTGGTTGAGGTCGTTCACGCGGTGATCTCCTTGCTGCGCGCCCACATGGTGTCGAAGACCTGGGAGAACGTGTCGAACAGTCCCGGCACGCCGGGTTTGCGTTCGGCGACGAGGGTGGGTGACTCGACTCCGCGTGCGTCGGGGAGGTAGGGCTGGATGACGCAGGTGGTGTCGTCGATGACGGTGATGTTGAACCGCACCGGCTCGTCATAGGTGCGCAGCCGCAGGTTGCCGCGTGCTTCTGGGGAGAGTTTGCCGTGCAGGCGTTGCAGGGTCTGGATGTTGAGCGTGGTGAGGGTGGAGAGCACCCCGGCCGGGTGGGACTCTTCGCGCTCGCGTTCGGCGATGTAGCGCCCGTGCGGGTCGAGGAACAGGCACTCGACCACCGTCCCGGTTTCCAACAGGTCGAGTAGCGGCTTGTCCGGGTAGCTCTGGCACAGAATGTTCAGCGACAGCCCGACCATGCTGATCTTCTCGGCGTTGTCGAACAGCTTGTGCGGTGGGATCTCGTGGGAGAACGCGGGGCGGCTGGGGAACACGGCGGTCACGTCGGCCATGCCCTGCGTGCTCGGCAGCGCTGGCTGCGCGGGCGGGGTGGCGGTGTCCTTCGCCTTCGCTGGGGGCTCGGGTACGAATTCGATACCGCCGCTGTGTTCCTGGAAGAGCTGTTCGGCGGTCCAGCCGGGGAACATCGCCTCCAAGATCCGGCAGTGATGCGCATACGGCAGCCCTTGCAGGTCCCGGGCCAGCCACCGGTAGAACTGCGCCTTGCTCGGCCAGCTCCCCACCAGCTCGGCGTCGATCTGCTTGGCGAGCTTGTCGTACTCCCGGCAGAACGTCCGGTGCCCCTGAAGATGCCGTTGCCGCAGCAACACCTTCAGCACGATCGGCTTGTCGGCCATCCCTGTCGTCTCCCCCGGTTGCGGTCGGTCGAGAGACGACCCTACCACCAAGACGAGACACAGACGAGACTCGATGAGTACAGGAAGTTCGAGATGCGACACGCACGGTGACGAGACTGGACCGCCATCCGACCGATTGTGGGGGGTGCCGCCGCACAGGACGGACCCAATAGGAGAAGAACCCACAGGAAAGGTCAACAACAATGGCGATCCCCAAGGGGTACCGGTTCCCGATCGAGTTCGATGAGGCGTTCCCGCAGGGCTTGGTGATGGTGGGCGGGCGCTCGACTCCCTCCGGCAAGTCTTCCGCCGCGTCCGGTTCGGGCGAGTCCACGACCAAGGCCGGCCGCATGAGGGCCGCCGAGTTGGACGCGGAGACGTCGTGATGGCAACCAAGAAGCAGGTCCGGGCCTGGGAAGAAGCCTACCGGCACTACGGCTCGACCTCGGAACTCGTGGCCCGGACCCGGCAGGTAGACGCGGCGACGGCTCAGGACATGGCTTCGGCCTCCTGGGCCGTCGCGGTCTCCTGGCGCGCCATCGCCGGGAACCCGGAGCTGCCGTGGTGGATGCTCGCCGCGCTCGAATCCGCCGCACAGGCCTTCGAGGAACAGGCCCGCCACTGGCAAGCCCGCTCCACCGACAACGCCTGCGGTGTCGCGTCGGTCCGATCTGGCAGCCGGCGGCGCGCATGAACCTCACGCACCGGAAGGGAGGTGACACGGTGAACCAGGACAAGTGGCGGGAGGCCCGGCAAGCCCGCACGTTGATGCAGGCCCACGACGCACTCAGCGCGCTACGCCCGAGCGAGGACGCGGCCCCGGCCGTGTGGCGGGACTACTACCTGCGCAGCGCCCGCGTGTACGCCGAGATCGCGGAAGTCGACCGCGGCCACCACCACGAGGCGCTGTACTGGGCCGACCGTGAGCGACAGAAAGCCATGAAACCGCCATCACAGCATTAGCCCAAACAAAGAGTCCACTGTAGATAATCAACGCAGCTGCAAGGCGTGCCTACCACGTGATAGCCGGGACTTGGACGAGCTATTCACCTACGCCACTGGCATGCCAATACCGCGGGCGAACGTTCTCGCCTCCCCCGACCGGAAATCGGAGCGAGATGGGGGCGCGGTCACGTGAGCACTCGTCTTCGGGCATGCCGGTCAGTGCAGAGGGCACCGGTGCCAGTTGGAATCCAGGTCGCCGGTCTTGATGCCGTTCTCGTCCAGGGCGTTGTAGACGGTTATGCGACCCCCGCTCATCACAAGGCTGAGCGCGATCGTTCCGTTCGCGAGGTCGTCGCGATCGCCGATCCATTCGAGCACGTCGATGGCGTTGAGACGCTCACTTCGGAGGTTTATCTCTCCAGGAAGGACATCTGCACGCCAGGTCAGGCGGAAGTCATGGGAGGTCGGCCACACAGGATCGTTGGTCGTGTCGATGGAGTTCCACGTGATCGAAACTTCTGTGAATTTCCTGTGGTTGACCTCGACCTGTTCGCCGTCGAAGTCGAACACGACCGGGCAGTCCGCGAACCACGTGTCGTTGCTGTGGTCCCAGACAAGCCAGCCGCTAGTGAAACGTCGGCCGATGAGGGACGAGAGCCGCTGGCCATGGCGGGCCGTCACCGAGTCGGCACGGTCGTGCCAGTGCGGTCGGTAGCCCCGGAGACCGAAGTCGAACATCCGGCGAGTGTGCCGGGATCTTCGGCTCCTGTCACAGCGTTTGCTGACTTCGAACATGACTGGAGGTCAGGCCTGATGATCGAGCCAACCATGTAGCTGAAGGATGCGGTGGAACAGACACGAGCGGACCGGATGCCGGTACCGCCAACAGCGGCAGAGCACAGCAGAATCCATGATCGGAAATTCTCGGCGTTTCGCCTGGTCAGAGCGTGGGCCGGGCGGGGCTCGAACCCGCGGCCAAGGGATTATGAGTCCCCTGCTCTAACCAACTGAGCTACCGGCCCCGTCGCGACCTCACGGAGAGCCGGAAACGCCTGCGCACCCGCCCCCTGCGATCGCGGCACTGAACCTACCGTATCGCCGTCGCTCCCTCCCTCAGCGGTCCGCCAAGCCCTCCGTGTCTTGACATCGCATTCGAAACATTGTTTCATAACAGCGTTACCGAGACGAGACGACCTGAGGAGCCCTGGTGTTCAGCCCCGAGACGCACTACCTGGCGGGCGTTGCCCTGCTGACCATCGTGACCATCGAGTTCGGCGGTTGGTTCCTGAGCCGCGTCGTGCGCGGCGCTGTGCCGATGACCGACTTCCAGAAGTCCTTCGCCCGGGCCGGTCACGCCCACGCGGGTGTGCTGGTCATCCTCGGTCTCGTCTGCCTGCTCTACACCGACGCCACGGACCTGACCGGCGCGTGGGTGTGGATCGCTCGGGTCGGGGTGCTCGCCGCCGCGGTTCTCATGTCGGCGGGCTTCTTCCTGTCCTCGATCGGCCGTGACGTGACCCGGCCCAACAGGCTGATCGCCCTGCTGTGGCTTGGCGCGCTGTCCCTGGGTGCCGGTGTGCTCACTCTGGGCGTCGGGTTGCTGACCAGCGCGTGAGTGGTCACGAACCTCCTGCGCGACCGCGTGCCGCACTGATCTCGTCGTGGTGGGTGACCGCCCAGTCGGCGAGTGCGGACAGCGGCTGAAGCAGCGTCGCCCCCAGCCTCGTCAGACCGTACTCGACACTGGGTGGAGTCGTCGGGTGAACCTCGCGCTCAACAAGGCCATCCTGTTCGAGTGTGCGCAGCGTCCTGGTCAGCATTCGTTGGCTGATCCCGTCGACGGCGCGGTGCAGTTCGTTGAACCGGTGCCTGCGTTGTCCCAATAGGACAATCACCAGCACCGTCCACTTGTCCCCTACTCGCCGCAGCACGTCGGTCACGGGGCACGCCTCGTGCTCGCTCGCCGGGACGGGCATTGGTAAATCCGCCGCGAGCACGGAGGGCACATGCGTGTGCGTACCGGACATGAAACTGCCTTCTTCCGCGCTGCCGTTCAGTTCCCGAGTATTGGGGTCCGGACAGAACCTTACTGGAGGACTCATGGCGGACTACCCGGCCAAGACCGTTGTCATCAGCGGTGCGACCGACGGTATGGGAAGGGCTACCGCACTGGAGCGACTCGCTCGTGGTGACACGGTCATCGCCATCGGCAGCAACGAGACCAAGGGGCGATCGCTGGTCGCCGACGCGGCAAGGACCGGGTTCGGTGACCGCCTTCGGTTCGTCCGAGCGGATCTCAGCTCGGTTGCCGAAAACCAACGAGTGGTCACCGAAATCAGCCGCGACCACCCAGCGGTCGACGCCCTGGTGCTCTTCGCCAATCGGCAGAGCCCGCGCAGACAGGAGACGACCGAGGGGCTGGAGCACACCTTCGCGTTGTACTACCTGAGCCGCTACCTGTTGTCGCGTGGCCTCGGGCCCGTGCTGGACGCGAGTCCGGACCCGGTGATCGTCAGCGTCGCCGGCGTCGGCAACACCGCGGGCTCCGTCAACTGGGACGACCTGCAGCTGACCCGCCGCTACAGCACCTTGCGCGCGCAACTGCAGGCCGGGCGCGCGAACGACCTGCTGGGTGTGGCGTTCGCCGAGCACGGTGTCAGCAGGGCCCGCTTCGTCCTGTACCACCCGGGGTTCACCAGGAGCGGCGATCTGTCCCCGCTCAACCCCCTGGTGCGAGTGCTGATCAGGATCCTCGGAACGGTCGCGGCCCGACCCGTCACCGGCGCCGTCCGGCCGGTCCACGGTTTCGTGGACTCTCCACCCCGCGAACCACTGACCGCCATCGACCGGGGAAAGCCGGTGGACCCTTCGCTGAAAACACTCGATCGACACGACGCGCGCCGCCTCGCCGAGGTCACCGAAGAAATCCTGCACGACCTGCCAACGCGAACAAGCCGGGAATAGTCGGCGGCACCCTCTGGTTGTACCCCCTGTCGGCACGTCAACGTGTCCCCCGGGCTCACCCTATTGCCCTCGCGGAGTTCCGTTCGGCTGGAACCGCGTTGCGCCTTCCGCCGAGAGGCGACCGGGCGTGCCGACCCTAAACCCACGAAGGCCCCGCCGTTCACAGTCCGGCGGGGCCTTCGTTCTTCCGGCGCTACATCTGCCGACGCGCCTCGTGCTTGACGTCCTGGCCGGCATGTTGTGCCTGACCTCGTACGTGCTCGGCGGAAGAACCGGCCTCCTGCTTGACCTGCTGCGCCGACTCCTTCGCCCGCTGTTCCACCTGCTGGGCCGCGTCCCTCGTGCTGTGCTTGAGGTTCTCGCCCAACTCCTGGCCTGCCTGGCGGGCCTCGTTCTTGAGCTGGCCCGCGACCGGGCCTGCCTCCTCCGCCAGGGTCTGCGCGGCCTTCCGTTCGGTCCGGCTGGCGGGCGCCAACGACGCCGCCAGCGCGCCCCCACCGAACGCGATCAGGCCCGCAGCGAGCGGGTTGCCCTTGACCCGGCTTTCGGCCTGATGGGCGCCCTCCTCGGCGCTACCCATCACCCTGTCCTGCACGCCGGTCAGGCGCTGCCGGGCACGCTGCTTCCCGCGCTCGGCGATCCGCCGCGGCCGCGTCCGGTCGGTCACCTCGTCGATCGTGTGCCCGAGGTCCTGGCGCGTGCGCTCGATCTCATGCCTCACTTGGTCTGTGCTCGTGCCCACTCTGCATCCTCCTTCAACGTATCCATGGTCTGCCGGGGCATCGGCGACACCTTGCGCATCTGCGAGCGCCCGCTCGCGAACAGCACCGCCGCCACGACCGCGTAGACCACCGCGACGATCAGGAACGCCCAACCGACGTTGAGCACCTCGGCCAGGCCCCACGCCGCGGCGAACGACGCCAGCAACAGCGACAGGTAGCCGATGATGCCCGCGGCTCCGAGCTTGCTTCCGGCCTTCGACGCCTTCGTCACCTCGTCGCGCAGCTCCAGCTTGGCCAGCTGCACCTCCTTGCGCACCAGCTCGCTGACGTCCTGCGTCGCCTCGTTGAGCAACTGGCCGATCGAGTGGCCGTCCTGCGTCTGCTCACTCCCCGGCGCCGTCCGCGTCTGTGTCTGGCTCTGAGTCATCGCGCAACCTCCTGCTGCCGCTGAGCGGGATCCCAGGTCGCACCGGCCGTCCACGAGTCACCCGGTTCGCGGTGACCGTCACCGCTGAACTGCCGCTCGCGTCCCTGGTGCTCCTGCTCCTGGTGAGCCTCGGAACCCCCGCGCAGCGCGCGGCCTGCGAGGAAGCCCGTGGCGGCCGCTGCCGCGAGGAACGCTCCGGGACGCCTGCGGGCGAAGTTCTCGGTGTCCCGCACCACACCGTCGAATCCGCGGGTCTCCACTCGATCCGCGGCCTGCTGGATCTCACCAGCCGCCTGGTCCACGTAGTCCGCCAGCCGGCCCGCCTCCTGGGGACGTCCCTGTGCCAGCGCCGTCACCTGGTCGCCGAGCCGATGCAGCGACTCCGTGACCCTCTTCGTCTGTTCCTGCGCCTGACCGCGAAGCTGGGACTTGGCGTCCTCCATCACATGGCGTGCCTCGGACCTGGCCTGTTCGGCCACCTCTCGGCCCTCGTGGCGCACATCCCGGGACACGTCCCGAGCTTCCTCGGCGGCACTGTGTGCCACCTCACGGCCTTCCTGGCGCGCCGTGCCCGCCGTCTGCCGGGCGGCGTCGGTCGGTTCACGGCGAGTCCGCGTGGAGTGCATCTGAGCTCCTTTCTCCTTCTATGAACGGAAAAACCGAGCTTTGTGGCAATCCGCTGTGCGGAGTCATAGCCGGGCACAAAAGCCACTAAACGTCTCCGGACGGTCGGATAGCAGTCCATTTCACAGCGAGCAGAAGGGTTGGCACAGCAGCAATCGGGCAACCCATGAGGCAGTTATCCAGAGCGACGTCGAGGGGAGCCGCAGATGCGGACCAAGTCAGAAAGAGTTCCGTCGGCGGAGGATGGGCTGGCCGGATACGTCCGTTCGGTGGCAGCTCTCATCGGCGTTCCCCCTGAGGGGACCACCTGCGAGATCAGCGACAGCGCGAACGCCTACCTCGCCGTGGCCAGGCGCTGCCGCAGGCATCCCGACGACGACGTGATGTTGCTGTGGAACGAGCGTGACGGGTGGCACGCCGCGCTCGAAACCCTCCCCGGCGAGCAGCCTGCGGTCCTCGCGTATCTGGGTGGCCCCCTCGTCCCCGCACCGGACGCGGTGGCCGAGTTCGCCGAATCGGTCATCGCAGGCAGGCCGGTCGGGCAACGCAACTCCCCTGATCTCCGCCCCACCGGCACTTCCGATCACCTGGCCTCCGTGCTGGCCGTCTACGCTCCCGACCCCGCGCTCCAGTGACACGTGGCGAGGTCCCCCCGGCGAGGGCCCGCAGACTCAATCTGACGGCCGGCGCCCTACTCGGCCTGGGCACAGCGGCCTTCGTGGACGAAGTGGTGTTTCACCAGCTTCTGCACTGGCACCACTTCTACGACGGTTCCACCCTCGAAGCCGGCCTGGTGTCCGACGGCCTCTTCCACGCTTTCGGCTGGTTCTCGACCGTCGCGGCCCTGTTTCTGACGGCCGCACTTCGCCGAGACGCCGCGGCGCGACTCGCGCCGTTCGCCGCAGGCTGGTTGAGCGCGGCGGGGTTCTTTCAGCTCTACGACGGACTCGTGCAGCACAAGCTCATGGGCCTGCACCAGATTCGGTACGACGTCGATCTGGTGCCCTACGACGTGACCTGGAACGTCATCGGTGCCGTTCTCCTGATTGCCGGACTCGTGACCTGGTACCGCACCCGGCCGAGTACGAGCCAATGACCGCCGGTCTCGTCTTCGCCGGTGTCCTCACCGCCGCGGGTGTCGGCTACCTCCACCTCACCCTGCGGCTGGTCCGTCGAGGAGCCAGCTGGCCACTGCGTCGCCCACTGTTCTGGCTATGCGGGCTGCTCGCCGCAGGGTTCGCGCTCGTGGGGCCACCGGCAACGGCGCACCACGACTTCTCGGCGCACATGCTCGGTCACCTGCTCGTCGGGATGGTGGGTCCGCTGTTCCTGGTCCTGGCCGCGCCCGTGACACTCGCTCTGCGCGCCCTGCCCCAGGAGCGCGCACGCCGGGTTGGTCACGTCCTCCGGTCGGCGCCGGCCACGGTACTCACCCATCCCGCCACCGCGAGCGCCCTGAACCTCGGCGGGCTCTGGCTGCTCTATCGCGGTGGCGTCTACCCTCTCATGTCCGACGACCAGGCCGTGTCCTTCCTGGTGCACCTGCACGTCCTCGCGGCCGGGTACCTGTTCACATACGCGATCCTCGCCGGGCCCGACCCCGCGCCCCACGCACCGGGCCCGTCGTGGCGGGCTGGCTTCCTGGTCCTGTCCGTCGCGGCACACAACATCCTGGCGAAGTCGCTCTACGCCGACCCGCCTCCCGGTGTTCCGGCCGAGCAGGCGGTCGAAGGCAGCCAGCTCATGTACTACGGCGGCGCTCCCGTGGAGATCACGTTGTTCGCACTCGTCTGCCTCCGCTGGTACCGGAGCACCCGACTCGCGGGTCCCGTCACAGGCCGAACGTCTTGCCGATGATGTCGCGCTGGATCTCGCTCGTGCCGCCGTACACCGTGGACACGACGGTCGAGCGCAGCAGCCGTTCCATTCCGTACTCCGTGGCGTAGCCGTAGCCGCCCATCATCTGCATCCCGTCCAGCGCCATAGCCTTCGCGAACTCGGTGGCCTTCAGCTTCGCCATGGACGCCTCGCGCGGGAACAACTCGCCGGGGCTCGCGTCGATCCTGCGCGCGACGTCGTGCACCAGCAACCGGGTGCACTCGAGTTCGGTCGCGTGATCGGCGATCCGGTGCCGCAGCGCCTGGAAGGTGCCGATCGGACGGCCGAACTGCTCGCGCTCCCGGACATACGCCACCGTGTCGTCGAACGCCCGCCTCGCGGTACCCAGCATGAACGCGGCCAGAAGCATCCGCTCGATATTCAGCCCGGCCATCAACTGCGGCCACGCGTTGCCCTCGACACCGATCACCGCGTCCTCGGGCAGCTCGCAGTCGGTGAAGTAGAGGTCGTTTACCTCCCTGCCGCCCATCGTGTCGATGCCGTGCACCGCCAGCCCGTCCACGTTGGCCGGCACCGCGAACATGGTCAGTCCCTCGTGCTTGCCGCCCGCCGTCGAGGTGCGGGCGACGAGCAGGATGTGCTCGGCGATGTGCGCGTTCGAGCACCAGGTCTTCTGACCGTTGATCACCCAGCCCGCGCCCCGCTTCTCCGCCCGGCATGTCAACGCCCCCACGTCGGAGCCCGCCCCCGGCTCGGACATGGAGATCGACAGCACCTTGCCCCTGAGGAAGTCACCGAGGATGCGTCGTTTCTGCTCCTCCGAACCGAACTTCTCGATCGCCGCGGCGGTGATGACCGACGTCGCGAACCCGCCGATCGGCACCTGCCAGTAGCCGGTCTCCTCCAGGAACAGCACCAGATCGACCATTCCCCGACCCGCTCCCCCGTGCTCCTCCGGTACCGCGATGCCGAGCCAGCCGAGCTCGGCCAGCTTGCCGTACAACTCGGCGCTGTGCGGCGACCTGCCTCCGTCCGTGAGCCTGTTCCGCTGCTCGGCGCTGCCCACTTCCCTGCGGCAGAACTCGCCGATCGCGGCAACGAAATCCTGCTGCTCCTGTGTCAACGTGGCGGTCATCGTGCGCCTCCTCTTCAAGTCTGGTTCCGGAAACTCGCCCTGGCTCAGAGCAGCTTGACGTCGTCCACCAGCCAGCGACCGTCCTGCCGTACCAGCGTCATCCGCATCCGGTTCCGGTCCACCCGTGGCTGCGGGCTGTTGGTGTTGGTGATCGTCTGGTCCACGAACAACAACACGACCGCGTGGTCATCCTCCGCTTCGACCGCGCCTGCCGCCAGTACGGTTCCCTCGGACACCGCCTTGTGCTGCTTGATCAGCTCGGTCAGGTTCGCGCCGACCTGGCTGTACTGCTCGGCGAACCGTCCCGTCGCGTTCTCGGTGACACCACTGAAGTTGCCCTCGAGGTCGTTGAAGTCGTAGGACGACAGGTTCGTCGCGAACTCGGTGGCAGCTCCCAGTGCCTCGGCACGGGCCGTCTCCGTCGAACGCAACGACAGGTACCGCACCGCGACGAACACCGCGCCGCCCAGCACCACCGCGATGAGCAGCACGGCCAGCAAGACCCGGGGGCGCCGCCACCTGGTCCTCACGTCGACGGCGGTATCGGAGGTGTCCTCGACCGGAGCTTCCTCCGCCACCTCCTCCGCTTCGTCCTCGTCCACTGTGGTCCGTGGCCGCGGCGAGGGGCTCGGCTTCTTCGTGACGACGTCGCTCATCATTGAACTCCTTGCAGAAGGATCGAGGACCACGAGCGTGGCCCCAACACGGAGTGCTGTCCGCCGCCTGTTCCCACATCGAACGGCAGCGGTCGGCCGGTTTCGGGATCGTGTGCTCGCGAAGGTCGGACAGGCGTGTCCGGCCGGGGCGCGTTCCGCGCGCCCCGCTGCCCGAGGTCGGGGCCCGGCGGGCAGTGCCACGTCAGCACCGGTTCCCGCGCCGCGATGTCCTGCGGTGGCCTGCGCGGCGTGTCGTTGTAGCACACGGGCCCCTGCGTTCCGACGAGATAGAAGTTCGCCGCGTCGCCCTCGACGATGCCACCGAGCTTCGTCAGCGTGTCCGGAAGCGAGATCAGCGTCTGCTCCACCGCGGGTGCGCGGACACTCACCAGTTGCGTCGTCGTGACCAGATTTCCCAGCAGCGTGGTGAGCGCGGGCTGGTTGTCCGCCATCATCCCGGCCACTCGCCGGGCCGGATCCGGCGCGGCATGCAGCAGTTCGGTGAACGCGGGCTCCTGTGCCCGCAAGCCGCTCGTGAGTCCCCGCATCGCCTCGGTGAACTCCCGCAGCCGGGCACCGCCCTCCCCCAGCAGTGCCATCCCGTTTCCGGTCACCCGCTCGATCTGCGGCTGTCTCTCCTTCGCGAATCGCAGCAGCACCTCGGTGTTGTCGAGGATTCGCTCGAGTTCCGGCGCCGTCCCGTTCAGCCCGGTTGCCAGCGCTTCTCCCAGGACCGCCAGGTCCGCGGCGGGCAGGCTGTCGGCCACCGCGAGGAAGTCCTCGAGCAACGTCTCCAGCGGCAGCGGGCGCCGGGTGTTCTCTCCAGGGATGACGCTGCCGTCCTCCAGGTACGGCGGCGCGTCGTTACTGGGCCGCAGATCGACGTGCAAGATCGCGAGTGGACTGTCCATTGTGATCACCGCCTCGGCCGCGCTCGGGATGCGCTCGCCGGGATTGATCTCCAGCGTCGCCTCCACTCCACCGCCCGGGGCGATCCCGAGGTCGGCGACCTGGCCGACACCGACTCCTCGATAGGTGACCTGGGAGGCGACCGAAAGACCCCCGGTGTCGGGCATACGGACCGTCACGGTGATCGGTGATCTGAACGCCTGCGGACCCAGCACATCGGCCGCGACGAAGTAACTGCACACCAGCCCGATCGCCGCGAAGAGAGCCAGCTGTCCCAGCCCGAGCCTGCTTCTCATCGCGTTCCGCCTTCCAGCAGCAGCGCGGCGTCACCCTGCTCCGGCTGCGTGCCGAACAGATCGGGGCTCAGGATCTCGGCGACACTGAGCGGCACGTCCAGCGTCCCGTCGAGCATCAGGTAGTCCCCCGGCGTCGCCTGCCGCAACAGCCCGGCGAACTCGTTCAGCCCGCTCAAGGTCGTACCCAGCCTCCCGTCCAGCGCCCGCAGGTCGTCCAGCACCGGCCGCAGCGCGCGAAACTGCTGCGTGAGGTCGGGACCGCTGCGTTCGATCAGTTCGTGAGTCGTCCGGCCCAGCGAGGTGACGTCCGCGAGCAGGGTGCCGAACCGCTCGCGTTCGGCGAGCAGCACCCGGATCGCCGGTTCGATCTCGGTGAACGCCGCCCGCAGCGTCGGGCGATTCTCGGCCAGTTGCGCGGACACGTCGCGCATCGAGTCGATGACCCCGAGAATCTCGTCGCTGCTGTCGTCGAGCGAGAGCAGTATCGTGTCCAGTTGCGCGATGAGGCCGTTGATCCTGCCCGCCCGGCCGCCGATGGCCGCGTTGGCCTCCGCGACGATCGTGCGTATCTGGTCGATCCCGGACCCGTTGAGCAGCACCCCCACCGCGGCGAGGGTGTTCTCCACGTCGGGCCCCCGGGAGGTGCGCTCCAGCGGGATCACCGCCCCGTCGGCCAGCGCCGCCCCGCCCGCCCGTGCCGCCGGAGGTTCCAGCACCACGAACTCCTCACCGAGTGCGGAGGTCAACTCCAGTCGCGCACCCGTGTCCTCGGGCAGTGCGACGTCGGTGTGGATGTCCAGGTCGACGTGCGCGTGGAAGTCCGCCACCCGCACATCCGCGACCCGCCCTACCGTGGCCTGCCCGATCTGCACCGTCCCACCGAGCGGGAGCCCGGCCGCGTCACCGAAGACCGCCGTCACCCGGTAGGTCGGTGACCCCGGACCGCCGAGCGTGGCCGTGTTCTGCAGACTGACGCCGCAGCCCGCGATCGCACCTGCGAGCAACACGGCCACGATCGCGGCGTGCGCACGTCGCCTTGGCATCACCGGCCACCCCCGTTCATCGCGGCGTCGAGGCCGAGCGCATCCGGCAGGTGCGGCGGGAACGGGATCGGGTTGACGATGCCCGCGCCGGAGCAGAGCGGCAGCGGAATCCGGGCACACAACCTCGCGGTGGCCGGGAACTGCGCGAGGTTCGTCGAGATGTCCAGCCGGATGCGAAGCCTCTGGTCGTCGGTCACCGCGCGGCCGAAGTTGTCCAGCGCCAGCGGCAGGGTGTCGAGCGTTTCGGCGAGTTCCTGTTGTCGCGCCACCAGTGTCGTGCTCAGCTCGGTCAGCTGCGCGAGATCGCCGGTCAGTTCCGCACCGTGCTCGTCCAGCAACCTGCTCAACGCCGCCAGCGTGCGGGAGAGCTGTCCGATCGACTCGGCAACCACGTCCTGCTGACCGGCGAAGTCCCGTGCGGCCTCCGCCACGGTGGCGGTCACGCTGTCCACAGTGGATCCATGTTCGACGAGCAGCCGGGTGAGGCGGTCCACGTCGTCCAGTACGGCGCCGATGTCGCCGGTTCCGTCCGCGACCAGGTCGGTCGCGGTGGCGATGCCGGTGACCGCGTCACGGATCTTCTGTCCGTTCCCGCCGAACGACCGCGCCCCGCTGTGCACGAGATCGCCGAGTCCCTCCCCCTCGCCCGGCGCCCCGGGGCCGAGCGCGGTGAGCAGTTCGTGCAGCGAATCGCTCAGTTCGTTCCAGGTGATCGGTGAATGTGTGCGCCGCACCGGAATCACCGCCCCGTCCCGCAGGACAGGGCCACCGGTGTGCGCGGGAGCCAGTTCGACGAACCGGTCGCTCACGACCGCGGGGCTCATGACGTATGCGTGCGCGTCCTCGGCCACCGCCGTTCCCTCCGGCAGGCTCATCGTGACCCGCACGGTGGCACCCGCCGCGTCCACTGATTCGACGGTGCCCACCGGAACCCCGAGCACGGCGACCCGGCTTCCGGGAAAGATCCCGTCCACGGTTGTGAACTCGGCCGCGATGCGCAGCACCGGTTCCGGTCGGAGCACGACGTACCAGCCGAGTGCTCCGACGAGCCCCAGCACACATGCGAGGACCACGATCCTTTCCGGGCCACGGGTCATCGGCAGCCTCCCAGCAGTCCGGCCACACACAGGAGGTTGTCCGGCAACGGGCCCGCCGGGGCCGAGACGTCTCCCCATGGGCCGTTTCCGGTGGCGTTGGCCAAGTACCTGCTCGCGGGCCCGAGCAGGCGGAGGGTCTCCGACAGTGCGGCCTCGTTGCGGCTCAGGGTGTCGGTGACGGTGTGGACATCGGCCAGCAGTGGGCCGATCAGCGGCTCGTTCTCGGTGACGACGGTGTCGAGCGAGGTGGTCAGCGTGTGTACGTCGGTGATCAGCGCGCGGATCGTCTCCCGCCGGTCCGCCAGGGTTTCCGCGACGAGCCGCGCATCGCCGAGGAGCGCCACCAGGGTGTCCTGCTGGTCCAGCAACGACGTCGTGAGGGCCTGCACGCCGGTGAGGAGCTCACGGAACTGGCCGTTGCGCTCACCGACGATCCCGGTCGCCTGGCTGATGCCGTCGAGCGCGCGGCCGAGCAGATCGCCGTCCGGTGTGGACCGGTTCAGGGTGGTGATCATCCGCCGCAGCAGCGGGACGTCCAGTTCGGCGGTTGTCTTGACGACGTCGGCACCGATGTCGTTCAGGCTGTAGGGCACCGAGGTTCGCTCCAGCGGGATCGTCGCGCCCTGCGGCATCATCACGCTTCCGGCGGGGCGGACTCCGAGATACCTCGTGCCGAGGATGGTTCCGAGCTTCACCTCCGCCGACGTGGACTCACCGATTGACTGGCCACGGTCGAGGCGGAAGTCGACGCGCACGCGGTCCCCCGCCAGCACCACTCCGGTGACACGGCCCGCGGGCACGCCCGCGACGTAGACCTGGTCGCCGTCGGTGAGGCCGGCCGCGTTCGCCAACTCCGCCGAGTACGCGTTGGTACCTGCGCGGAACGTCAACTGCGGAATCGCGACCGCGGCGGCGAGCAGCAGCACGAGGACCGCCGCACCGACGGCTCCGTCGAACGCCGGTCCGCGCCGGATCCGGCGCCACGCGGAGGTTGTGCTCATCGGCACACCTCCGAATGCGGGCCCACACCGAGGTCGATCGGTTCGCCGCCGATGTCGACGCCGAGGTTGCAGACGTAGACGTTGACCCAGGAGCCGTAGTCCAGCGTGCGCCCGAGCGTGGAGGCGAACTCCGGCGCCTCCCGCACCACGGCTTCGAACTCCCGCTCGTTCTCCACCATGGTCGAGGTCAGTGACCGCAGCCGCCGCACGTCTGTCGAGAGGTCCGGTCCGATGTCGGCGAGCAGGCTGGTCAGAGAACCCGCCAGTTCGGCACCGCCGTCCAGGGCCCCCGCGATCCGCTCGCGGCTGTCCGCCGCGAACGAGGTCAGCTCGGCGAGGCCGTCGACCAGACCTGCGAGGTCGGTCCGGTGTTCGCCCATGGTGTCCAGCACCGCGTTCAGGTTCGTCAGCACCTCGCCGAGCACGTCGTCCCGGCTGCCGAGGACCGCGGTCAGCGACACCACCTTGCTGAGCAGTCCGTCCAGTGAGCCGGCTTCGCCCTGGAACACCGCCACGATCTCCCTGGCGAGCTGGTTGACCTCCGCGGGATCGATGGAGTCGAACAGCGGCTTGAAACCGTTGAACAGTGCCGTGAGGTCGAGTGCGGGCCTGGTGCGGTCGAGCGGAATCGTCGCGCCGGGTTCGAGTTCGCCCACGGGCCCGCTCTCGCCCGGAACCAGCGCGAGATGGCGGGCTCCGAGCAGGTCGGCGTAGCGCACCACGGCCCGGACGTCCGCGGGCACCTGCTGGTCCGCTCGTGCGTCGAAGGTGACGTGGGCGCGTCCGTCCACAAGCTCCAGTCGGGTCACCGTGCCGACCCGGACACCAGCGACGGTGACGTCCGTCCCCGGATTCAGTCCGTGCGCATCGGTGAACACCGCGTGGTAGGTGTGGCTTCGCCCGGTCAGCGGGTCGGTGAGCGTGTTCACCACCAGCACCGCGGAGAACACGCACACCGCCACGAAGGCGGCGAGCTTGACCAGAGTCGCACGCACATGCCGGTCGCTCATGGCACCACCACCCGCGTCCCCCGCACGAGCGGGCCGAGCAACAGGGACAACTGGTCCACGGGTTGCTCCTCGGCTGTGGAGTCGCCGTCCGGTAGCAGAGGTGCGAGCTGCCGGATGACCTCTCGCTCCCGCTCACCACCAACAGGCCCGGTGAGCCCGCCGGTTTCCGGGAGCGGAGGCGGTGGTGCCGCCGGTGCCGCGGCCGCTTCGTCCCCCGTCCCGCGCTCCCGCACCGAGTCGCCGCAGTTGGCGCCGTCCAGACCGGGATAGCGGGGACAGTCCGCCGCGGTGTACGGGTAGGGGTCGTCGAAGGTCAGGGCGGCATCGATGGCGAACCGGCCGGTACCGAAGGCACGCTTGGCGCCGTCGAGGAAGAAATCCGCCGCGTCCAGACTCTCACCGACCGCTCCGGGGTGGCGCGTCACCGCCTCCGCGAGCGGACCGGTCGCGTGCACGAGCTGGATGAACCGATCGGCATGGTCGGCGAGCAGCCGTTCGGACTGCCCGGAAAGCTCGATGCCCGCGGTGAGCAGGTCGCTCAGCGCCTGCCGTTCCGCGACCACGGTGCGGGAGAGCGCGACCGCGTCGTCGAGCGAGGCAAGCAGGTCCGGTGCGGCCCCCGCGAGGTCCCTGCCGAGCCGGGCGGCGGTGTTCACGTCCTCGCCGAGTAAGTCGAGCAGCGGCCCGGCGTCCTCGGCGAGCTCGCTCGCCTCGTCGATCATGGTGCCGATCTCCGCGCCACGTCCGCGCAGTGCGTCGGCGAGGGCGGTGAGGGCGACCTGCAGGTCCGCGGGCCGCAGTTCGGTGATCAGTTCGTACAGGCGGGTGTACGCGGCGTAGAGCCGCACGGTCTCGCCCGAGGTGTCGGCCGCGAGCACCGCCCCCTCGACCAGGTTTCCCTCCGCCCGCGATTCCGCCGGGACGGCGAGATCGATGTACTGGTCACCGAACAGCGTGCGGGGCAGCACCCTGGCTCGTACGTTCGCCGGCACCTGCTCCAGCAGGTCGGCATGCATGCGCAGGCTGAGGCGCGCGCCGTCGAGATCGCCGTCCACAGCGGCCAGCCTGCCCACGGTGACCCCCAGGTACTGCACCGGCGAATCGGCGCGCACCGGCCCGGCCGACGCGGGCAGGGTGGTACTCACGGTGGGATCGTCGTCGAACGCGCCGCCGCTTCCCGCGATCGTCACGACGGCGACCAGTACGAACGCCACAGCGGCGGCGAGCCCGCGGAGAGCCAGCGCGACCCTGCTCGTCTGTAAGGCCATGGCTACGCTCCCAGCCCTGGCAGGGTGGGCCGCAGGCCCCAGAACCCGATGGTCAGCAGGACGTCGACGATCGTCACGGTGACGATGCTCGTGCGCAGCGCCCTGCCCGCGGCCCTGCCGACCCCCTCCGGCCCGCCGGTCGCGTAGTAGCCGTATCCACAGTGGACCAAAGTGATGATCACCGCGAAGATGACCGCCTTGAGCAGGGAGTACAGCACGTCGGTCGGCGTGAGCAGCAGCTGGAAGTAGTAGTCGTAGGTGCCCGAGGACTGGCCCTTGATGTGGACTACGGCCAGGCTTGTCGCGGCGTAGGAGGCGAACAGTCCCACCAGGTAGAGCGGGATCACCGAGATGAACGCGGCCGCCATGCGGGTGCTCACGAGGAACGGCAGCGACGGCACCGCCATCGTTTCGAGTGCGTCGATCTCGTCGGAGATCCGCATCGCACCGAGTTGCGCGGTGAAGCCGGTGCCGACCTTGGCCGCCAGCGCGATGCTCGCGACAACGGGAGCGATCTCCCTGGTGTTCACCAGTGCCGACATCAGCCCCGTCATCGGGGAAAGCCCGATGAGGTCGAGCCCGCGGTAGCCCTCCAGCCCGATCTGGGTACTGGCCACGGCGGACATGGCGAAGACGACGCCGATCGTCCCGCCACCCGCCAGCAGCGAGGCGGATCCGAAGCTGATCTCACCGATGAGCTTGAGCACGTGCCGCCAGTACCGGACGACGGCGCTCGGCAGGTGCAGCAGAACCCGTCCGTAGAAGGTGGTGTGCCTGCCGATCCCGGCGAACGTGTCGACCACCGGCGCGGTGACGCGCGCCGGGTAGCCACCGAGGGGACGCACGGCCATCAGTACGCCCCTCGCGCAGGCACGATGACGGAATACAGTTCGGTGAGAACGGTGTTGGCGACGAAAACGAGGATGAACGACAGCACCACCGCCTCGTTGACGGCGTCGCCGACCCCGCTGGGACCGCCCTTGGCCGTGAGCCCCTTGAAACAGGACACGAGCGCGGCGAGCACCCCGAAGGACGCCGCCTTCACCTCCGCGATCAGGAAGTCCTCGACGCGGGAGAACTGGGTGAGAGTGCCGAGGAAACTGCCGGGAGAGTCGTCGAGCACGATCACCTGGAACGCGAAGCTGGCGGATATGCCGACCGCCATGACCAGGCACGCGAGTGCCGTCGTGACGAGAACCGCGGCGATGACGCGGGGAACGACGAAGCGCTCGATCGCGGGGATGCCCATGACCTCCAGTGCGTCGACCTCCTCACGGATGGTGCGCGCGCCGAGGTCGGCACACAGGGCGGAGCCGCCGACACCGGAGATCATCAACGCGCAGATCAGCGGGGAGGCCTGCGCGACGATGACGAACGCCACCACGGCGCCGCCGTAGCCTTCCGCCCCCAGTTGGCCTGCCATGGAGCCGACGTTGAGCGCCACGACGACCCCGAGCGGAATCGTCACCAGGAGGGCAGGTGTGGTGGTCACGGCCGCGAGGAACCAGGACTGCTCCAGCACCTCCCGCCAGGCGAGCTTGCGCCGGAGGACGACGCGGACGGTCGCGCGTCCGGTCTGCACGGCGAAGGCCAGCAACATTCCTGCCTGGGTGAACGCGTCCGCGACAGCACCCCGCCCGGGTGGAGCCTCGGCGCCCATCACACCGCCCTGCGGCGGCGCAGGCGTTCCCGCACGATGACGCCGTAGGCGAGCGGTGGGTAGCGCAGCGGTTCCGGCAGCCTGCGGTCGACGGCGCGGACGACCCGTGCGAGCCGCGCCAGACTGCGTTCGTCCCGCTCGGTCCAGGTCAGGTCCATCCGCTGCCGCAGCACCGGTGGCAGCGAGCCGACCGTGGTCAGCCGGAGAACGCGGCCCGCGGGAAGCGTGAGCAGCTTCCACAGTGGATCGGGGAGGAACCGGGACGGCTTTGCGGGCGCGGTGAGCGCCTCCAGTACGTCCCGTGTGCTCTCGTTCGCCTCCAGGGTGTCGCGGACCACGGCGTCGAAGTGCGCACTCGCGGCAGCCCAGTCGGGCGCGAGATGCTGTTCCTTCAGTCCGAGCGCCAGCCCGATCATCCGGAACTCGCGCCACATCTGCGCTAGTTCGGGCTCGGTCAGCGGATCGCCGAACAGGGCGGCGGTGTCCACCATGAAACGGGCCAGGGTCAGGTGGACCCAGGCGTACGCGTGCGGGTCGAGTGCGTGGTAGCGCCGCCCCGCCGAGTCGACGCCCTTGATGCCCTTGTGCACCTCGATCAGCCTGCGCCCCTCGGCGTGCGCACCCTCGCCCATGCCGTAGACGAACCGTAAGGTCGACAGATGGGTCCGCCACGCCCTCGTCCAGGGCCGGCGGCGGAAGTCGGAGTGCTCCAGCACGCCCGCGCCCACAACCGGGTGGGCGACCTGCAGCAGCAGGCCCGTTCCGGCGAGAAGGACACCTGGGGCCCGGGCGAATCGCCGCCAGGTGACCGAGCCGGGGCCGGGAAGTGTCTCGGCAGCAAGCTGGACGTCGTCGTCCATGGGCATCCTCCCGCGAGAGCATCCTGGGCGGCCATGCGAATCTGAATTAACGTAGCCGACTGACAGGGCACGTTGTCAAGAGACGTGACGCGCTGCCGCGTAGAGTGAAAATCGTTCGCTGCGGCAAGGAACTGCCGATGGAGGTGCGGGATGAGCGAGTCGATCACGGAGCCCGCGGCACCGCCACGGCGCCGCGGTGACCGCAAATCCCAAATCGCCAGGATCGCCGCCGACCTGTTCTGCGAGCGCGGGTACTACACCGTCGGTCTTGGCGAGATCGCCACGGAGGCCGGGATCACCGGGCCCGCGATCTACCGCCACTTCCGGAACAAGCAGGCGATCCTCGCCTACGCGACGGCGGACCTCTCGGCCGCTCTCGAGCGGCTGACGAGCCCGGCGGCGCGCACCGGCCGTTCACCGGGGGAACGACTCGAGAACATCATCTCCGAGGTCGTCGGACTCGTCGTCGAACGCAGGCGCAGTGTGCAGCTCTACCAGTGGGAACGGCGATATCTCGGCAGCGAGGACCATGACCGGTTCACCGCCGCGATCGCCGCACTCGTCGACGTCGTCGCCGAACTGCTCGGCGAGGTGCGGCCACGGCTTCCCGCGGCCGACCACCGGACACTGGCATCGGCGGCACTGAGCGCCGTGGCGAGCCTGTCCACCCATCGCACGCCGCTGACCGCGCGTGCCGCGACCGAGGGGCTGCGTGCCGTCGGACTCGGGGTGTTGGCCACGGGGCTCCCACCCCGGCTGGCCGGGGAACCGGCTCAGCCCGCACCGGAGCCCGCTGTTGGCGAGTTCGGCTCGCGCCGGGAGCGGCTCCTCGCGGCGGCGCTGCGGCCGTTCCGGGAACGCGGCTTCCACGGGGTGACCATGGAGGACATCGGCGTCGCCGCGGGGATCAGCGGGTCGAGCGTCTACCGGCACTTCCCGAGCAAGGCCGATCTGCTCGCCGCGGTCTACTACCGTGCGGCGGACCGGCTCACGGCCACGACGAACGCCGCGATCGAGAACGCCGGGGAACCGGGAGCGGTGCTGCGGGAACTGGTTCGCGCGTACGTCGGCTTCGCCTTCGAGCACAGCGATCTCGCGGCGGTGTACCTGTCGGAATACGAGAATCTCCCCGACGACGACCGGCACACGCTGCGCAAGGTGCAACGCGAGCACGTCGAGCAGTGGGTGCGGCTGCTGACCGCCGTCCGGGAGAACACCAGGGGCGCCCACGCGCGCCTCGTCGTACACGCCGCGCTGAACATCGTGCACGACCTGTCGATGAGCCGGCGCAGAATCACGGACAGCGCACAGGTCGAATATCTGGTGTTCGCCGCGCTCGCAAGCTGAGTCGGTGCGATGCAGCCGATCTACCTGCAACTTATCCCTATGGACTTCCCAGTAAGTTAATTCAGATTTACAGTGCGGTCATGACTTCGCATTCGGTTCCGGTACCGCTCGAGATGCACAGGGTCGTCCGCGAGGGCGTACTGCTGGCGGGAGGCGCGCGGGCGATCCTGCTGCAGGTGGCCAATCCGGGTGTCGGCCGAGGGGTAGCCGAACACAGCGACTTCGCGTACCGCCCGGTCGACCGGCTCCGGACGACACTGACCTACGTGTACTGCATGACCTACGGCAGTCCGGAGGAGGTCCGGCAGGTCAGCCGCATGGTCAACCGTGTGCACGCGAAGGTGCGCGGCCCCGGCTACCGCGCGACAGACCCGGAACTGCAACTGTGGGTCGCCGCGACGCTGTACGACACCGCGACCCTGCTCTACGAAGAGATGTTCGGCCCGATCGAGGACGATGCCGCCGAGCGCATCTACCGCGAGTACGCCGTACTGGCCACCTCGTTGCAGGTACCGCCCGAGATGTGGCCCGCGGACCGAGCGGCGTTCCGCGGCTACTGGGACCACATGGTCGCCACGGTCGAGGTCACGGACCACGCGCGGTCGGTAGCGCGCGATCTGCTGTATCCCTCGCGCGCACCGGTGGCCATCCGCGCGGCCATGCCGCTCAACCGGCTGCTCACCGCCGCATGGCTGGCGCCGCGGCTACGGGAGGGCTTCGGGATCGAGTGGGACGAGCGACGGCAACGGCGGTACGAACGGCTGATGCGGATCGGCGTCGCCGTCTACCCCCGCCTGCCGGTCCTGCTGCGTGAGGCGCCGAAGCGGTACTACCTTCGCGACATGCGCAAGCGTTTGCGACACGGCCGGGCGCCGATCGGCGCGAGCTGAGCGCCAGCACTGTGGCGTAGCGTCACCTGACCTTCGAGATGCGGGACCGTCTTGGCCAGGACAAGTTGGTCATGCTCAACCTGGTCTGTCCCGGGCTCGCCACCTTCGTCGCGTGGGGTTGCTTCGTTCCCAAGCCGTTCGCCGCCTGACGAGGAGGTTTCGTCGGCGACGCCGGTTCCAGTGGCACATGCGGCTCACCGCACAGTCAGCCGCAGCGTCGATCCTGTCGCGCCGACCCGCACCCCGACCTTGCCCGCGGGTGCGTCGGAGTCGATCTGCGGGTGGTCGTCACTGGAAACACGCAGCACCAAGCTGTGCCCCGCGCTCAGGCGGTAGTGCGTCGGCCACACGTGCACCCCGATGTCGTAGATCGCACCGGGACGGACCGGCGACAGCCTGGCGTGCATATCCCGGTGACTGGCCTTGAGCCAGCCTTCGGTGATCCGCGTGCTGGTCCCGTCCGGAGCCTCGTCGTAGAGCACCGCGGCGATGTTTCCGTCGGAGGCGGTGAACGACGCACGGATGTTCGCGCGCACGTCCCCTGCGAGCACCAGATCCTTGCGCAGCGGGGCCGTGCTGAACCGCAACTGCTCGTGCGCCGAGGGAGGCGTCGTTTCGGTGTTGACGTCGAACTCCGCCACACCTTTCCGCCCGGCGGCCCTGCCTAGTGTTCCGTCCGCACCGAGCCGGAGGCTCATCTCCCTGGCGTCCCGTGGCGGCCACTGCTCGAACTGCTGCCAGCCGGTTCCCGCACCGGGGCCGGGAATCTCGTAGGAGGTGACGTGCGTGGCGGGCAGGGGCGCCCGCTGATCCTCCCCCAGCCAGCGATCCCACCAAGCGAGGTACGCGTTCTTGCCGATACCGGCGAACTGCCCCTCGGGGTAGCCGTGCTCCCACGGCCCGGACACCAGCCACACGTTGCCGGGCCGTGCACGGTAGTTCTTCACCATGCCGTCGCGGTACCGGTCGTACCAGCCGTTGATCTCCAGCGTCGGCACGGTGAGGTCGGCCCAGCGCGACATGACGCTGCGTCCCCGCCAGAAGTCGTCATAGAGCGGATGGGCGGCGTAGCTCTCCAGCGTTCCCGGCGCGACAGCTCGCTGCCAGTCCCGGATCCTCGGCGAGTAGATGCCCCCGTGGTAGATCGTGTTCTCGTACCAGTCGTGGATGCCGTTCATCGGGATGATCGCCTTCAGGTGCGGCGGCCGGTTCACCGCTACCAGCAGGGTGCTGTGCCCACCGTAGCTCAGGCCCATCTGTCCAATGCGTCCGGTCGACGACGGGTGCCGTGCGAGCCATTCGATGACGTCGTAGTTGTCCCGCTGCTCCTGCGGGCTGAACGGGTCCAGGATCCCGGGCGACTTTCCCGACCCGCGCGCCTGGCACACCAGCGCGTTGTAGCCACGGCTGACGAAGTAGGCGGCGCCCTCACCGAACGCATCCGCGTTGTCGGCATAAGCTGTGTACTCGTACACGATTCCGGGAAACCTGCCCGCCGCGGGCTCAGTGGCCGAGCGGCCCGGCCGGTACAGCTGGCAGGCGATCCTGCTGCCGTCGCGTACCGGCACCTCGACGTCCTCACGCACCACCCGGTACTCCGCAGGACGGTTGTAGGCGAAGAACGGATCACCGGGAAGGCCAGCGCGTTCTCCTGCCGATTGGGGCACGGGCGAGGCGACCGCGGACGGGGCGGTACCGGGAACCGTGACCACCAGCGACGCGGCGAGCATTACGGCGACACCGACGGCCCGGTGACGCCTCGCCGACTTCGGTGTCCCTGTCGGCTCAGGACGTGGAGGCATGGTCAGCAACTCCTTCGGTGGTGGTCGACGGCGGATCGAGAGACAGCGTGAGCAGGTGGTAGCCGAGCGTCTTGCCGTGGCCGTCAAGGGCGGTGGATCCGGTGACGCCGCCACCGAGTACTCCGGGTACCGAGAACACCAGCGCAGGCAGGTGTGGTAGCACGGTCCGGGTGACCACACCTCGGACTCGCGGGCCGAAGTGCCGGGCCACCAGGTCCGCGGTCAGATGGGCATCGAGCAGGTCGAGGTCGGCCTGGCTGCGCGGGAACACCGACACCATCAGGGTGTCGCCCTTGTCGCCCGCCCGGACATCGGCGAGGTCGTCGAGAACCAATGGGGACATCATGCCTCCACGAGGTACGCGGCGGGGGTGACCAGGTGTCGGGGAAGCAGGCAAGACCGGACCGCGACAACCTCGTTACTGTCCTTTCTGGCCCCACCACCGCCGGCGGGACCGTTGGTGTAGAGCGCTTCCACCTCCCACCCCACGGCCGCGGCCTGTTCGGAATCGGGCACGCGGGCGGACACCCGCAACCGCACCTCGACCGGGTCCCCTGTGGGCGCCAAGCCGCGAAACGCCGCACCCGCCCCGATGTACTCGATCTCGACCGCCTCCCCGGCCAGTCCGTGCACCTTCACGAGTCGTTCGCGCACGACGTCCGCGGCCAGTCTCGCGCGATCCAGAGCGCGGGGCCCCGCGTAGGAGATCTGCCCCTCCCCCAGCCAGCCGCCGCGGAACCCGAGGGTGACCTTGAGTTGCTCCGGCCGGGTCCGCCCGCTCGCGCCAGCCACCTGCACCCGGTGCTCACCGACGGTGGTGAACGCGACGCGGGAGAAGTCGGCGGTGACATCGGGCGTCAGATAGGCACTGGGTTCGCCGACCTCGTACAGCAACTGTTCGGCACAGGTGCGGGTGTCCAGCCTGCCGCCTGTGCCGGGCAGTTTGCCGAGCACGGCGGTGCCGTCGGCTGCGACGTCCGCGAACGGGAATCCAAGTTGCGCCAGATTGGGAACCGGTTTGGTGACCGGGTCGGCGAAGTAGCCGCCGGTGAGCTGCCCCGCACATTCGAGGAGGTGACCGACAACCGTGCCCGCCCCGAGGGGGTCCCAGTCGTCCGCGCCCCAGCCGTGCGCGTGCCGCAACGGTCCCAGGTAGAGGGCTGGGTCGGCGAGACGCCCGGTGATCACCACATCGGCTCCCAGTTCGAGTGCGCTGACGACCGGATCCGCACCGAGGTAGGCGTTGGCCGAGATCAGTTCGTCGCGACATGTCGACAACGGCTCACCGGTCTCCCAGACGACCGGGTCGGCGCGGCGCACCGCGGCGAGGACGTCGTCCCCGGTGACGACGGCGACCCGTGCCGGAAGACCGAGTCTCGCCGCGGTGTTCGCCACCAGATTTCCCGCCGCCTCGGGGTTCGCCGCCCCGGAGTTGGTGACCACTTTGGTGCCGGAACCGAGGGTGTGCGGCAGCACGGCGCGCATCCGGGTACCCAGGAGTGGGTCGTAACCCGTTGCCGGATCGTCCAGGCGACTGGCGTGCCCGGCGGCCACGGTTCGCTCGCCAAGGCACTCGAAGACCAGATAGTCCAGGTCGCCCCGGCGAGCCAGGTCCACGGCGGGGTCGAGACGATCGCCCGCGAACCCGGCCCCCGCGCCGAGCCGCACGACCGCGCCGCTCATGCGGCCCACAGCGGAACGGCGCCCGTGGCGACGGCGACGAGCAGCATCACCAGGCTGACCAGCCACGCCCAGCCGATCAGATGCCTGATGTGTCTACCGATCTGCACTCCGCCGAGGCCCACCAGCAGGAAGAAGGACCCGGTCAACGGGCTGATCGGGAAACCGACCGTCTCCTCGCCGAGGAGCGAGGCCTGGGCGATGTGGGTACCCAGCACGCCGAACTGCTCGCCGACACCGATCAGGACCGGCATGACCCCGAAGTAGTAGGCGTCGGGACCGAACACCAGGCTCAGCGGGACGCCGAGCGCCCCGACGATCAGCGGTAGCGCGGGAGCTGCACCGTCGGGAATCGCACCGGCCGCACTCGACGCCATCGCGTCGATCATCCCGCTGCCCTCGAGGATGCCGAGAAACACGCCTGCCGCGAGCAACGTCGTTGCCATCAGCATGGCGCCCTTGGCGTGCGCCTCGATCCGGGCGGTCTGCCGGTTCAGGCCCGGATAGTTGACCAACAGGGCGATGACCGCGGCCACGAGGAACAGTAGTTCCGGTGGTGCCACCGCGACCACGAGACAGGTGATGACCGCGACCGTCAGCAGGATGTTGAACCAGAGCAGGCGCGGACGGCGCAGGGTCTCGTTGTGCTCGTCGCCGACCGGTGTGCTGCCCGGCGCTGAGCGTTCCGCCGGGTTCGCGTCCTGCTGGACGTGCGTCGAACCGCCCTTGCCGTCCGGCCGCGCGGTCGGTGTCCCATCCGCGAGGACGGTCTCCGATTCGCGAATATCGCCGCTCCCGGCCGTGAGCCGGCGCTGCTCGCGCCGCCCGAGGAACCACGCGACGGCAAGGACCGCGACGACTCCGGCGACCTGCGCCGGAATCAGCGGCACCCAGAGTTCGTTGGCCGTCACGCCGGTCGCGGCCGCGGCGCGAGCGGTCGGACCGCCCCACGGCAGCAGGTTCATCACGCCCGCACCGAGACCGACGCAGGTGGTGAGGACGAGCCGGCTCATTCCCAGCCGGTCGAACAGGGGCATCATCGCCGGGATCGTGATCAGGAACGTGGTGGCGCCCGCGCCGTCCAGGTGTGCCGCACAGGCGAGCGCCGTCGTCGCCATGCACACGGTGACCGGTGCGTTCCCGGCGAACGTCACAATGCGCCTAATGACCGGGTCGAACATGCCCGCGTCACGCATCACTCCGAAGTAGACAATGGCGAAGACGAACATCGTCGTGACACCGACGACTCCGCCAAGCCCGTCGCCGACGAAGTCACCGATCTCGGACGGCGTGAAGCCCGCGACCAGACCACCGACGACCGGGACACCGGCCAGTGCCACCACCGCGGCCACCCGGTTGGTCAACAGCAACGCAAGGATCACGCCGATGGTCAGGAAACCCACCAGGGACAACATCTGCCGGCCTCTCGTTCGACGGCTCACGGACGAGGCCCCGCTTGCGGCGGTCGGTCGCATCGCTGTGACCTCGAACGAGAGTGTGACCGTCACCACCACCCACCGTCCAACATCGGTTTCGGATAGATTGATGCGACATGGGCATTAATCTGGAGATGCGGCATCTGCGGGCCACCGTGGCAGTGGCCGACGCGGGCAGCTATACGGCGGCGGCACGGGAGTTCCACGTCGCGCAGTCGTCGATGAGCCGCACCGTGCTCGAGGTCGAGCAGCGGCTCGGCGTCCCCCTGTTCGAACGCACCACGCGCAGGGTCCGGCCGACAGCGGACGGCGAACAGTTCCTGACGATCGCGCGGCGACTACTGACCGACTTCGACGCGGCGCTGAGCCACTTCGAGGGATACCTCGCCGGAGCACGAGGAGCTGTGTCGATCGCCGCCCTGCCGTCCTTGGCCGCGACACTGCTGCCGCCGGTGCTGTCGGCGTTTCGGGGCGCACGACCGGAGGTCACCGTGTCCGTTCGCGACGGTCTCTCCCGCGAGGTCCTCGACCATGTCACGGAGGGGACGGTGGACATGGCCGTGACGGTGGCCGCGACCGTGCCGTCGACACTGCACGCCCGCCATGTCGCGGTCGACCGGTTCGTCTGCGTATTCCCTCCCGGACACCGATTCGGCGCACGACAGAATCTCAAGTGGACAGATCTGACGGGCAAGCCGTTCGTCGCGTTCGACCGCACCAGCAGCATTCGGACCTATGTGGACCGGACGCTGACCGAGCACGGGATCGAACTGGGACCGGTGACGGAGGCCCGCAACATCGGAGCAGTGGCGGGACTGACCGCCGCGGGGCTAGGCGTGTCCGTCGTACCAGGGCTCGTGCTGCCGATGATGCGGTTCGCCGGGGTCGAGGACCGCCCGCTGACCGAACCGGTCGTCGAACGCGACATCTGCCTGATCCACGACCCGGGACGTCCCCTGTCCCGAACCGCACTGGCGCTGATGGAACTGCTGGTGGACGCGCGATCCCAGAACCTGCGCCTGCCCGAAGAGGTGCGCTGGGTCTAGCCCGTGCCGTCCAGCGCGCGCCCTCGGCGACGTTAGCGGGCTGTGGTCCGGTTCTTGGGTACGCTGTTGTCGTGACCGACGAGCTCCAGCAGATCGCGAGCGGATCGCCCCGCGAACAGGAACCGCAGAGCGCGTGAACAGCCCGCGACTCGACGACACGACACAGCTGCCCAGTGGTTTCTGGGTTCGCGGTCGCGGGCTCGGCCGCCCTGCTCCGAGTGGCGCACAGCCCGACTACGGTCTTTATCTCGGCACCAGCCGCCTGCGCGCTCGGCACGATCACACGCTGACCTGGCCGCACCGGTGGGTCGAATGGCCCGACTTCCTGCTGCCCCGGGACCGAAAGGACGCCGTACAGGGCATCTACGACCTGTATGAGCGAGCGCGCGCGGGCGAGCGTGTCGAAGTCGCCTGCCACGGAGGCGTCGGACGCACCGGCACCGTCATGGCCTGCCTGGCCGTCCTTGCCGGACTGTCGCCGGAAGAGGCCATCACCTGGACCCGGTCGACCTACCAGCCCAAGGCCATCGAGACGCCGTGGCAGCGCCGTTGGGTACTGCGATTCCCCTCGCCCTGACCGCGCACCCGCACTGAGCACTCGAGGCCACCCGGCAGGGGGACCGCCAGGTAGCGGTTGGCGACCTGGGTGATCTTGCTCGGGGGTACTTGCAGGCACTCCATCGCGGCGCACGACGGGGTGCTGTGCACGAAACGCAACAGTGGTGACTCGATTGTCACCGTAATGCAGTACACGGCGTGACTTGACGCACACCTGAATCTGGGAGCACTGTTGCGTATGACGCGATGAGTTGCTCTATACGCAATTAGCTCAGAGGGCGGCCGATATGGACTCCAGCGCGCAGACCGTCGTCATCGGTGCCGGCATCGTCGGGTGCAGCACCGCCTATCACCTCGCCGAGCTGGGCATCACCGACGTGCTGGTGCTCGAACAGGGCCCACTGTTCGCCACCGGCGGTTCCAGCTCACACGCCCCTGGCCTGGTGTTCCAGATCAACCCTGCGCAGCTGCTGAGCCAGCTCGCCGCTTACACGGTTGAGCGCTTCACCACCGACCAGGTCGACGGCAAACCCTGCTTCCATCAGGTTGGCGGCATCGAGGTCGCGACCACCCCGCAACGTTGGCAGGACCTCAAGCGCAAGCTCGGGCTGGCACAGGCCTGGGGCATCGACGCCGACCTGATCGGTCCCGCGGACGTGCACGCCCGGATCCCGCAGATCGATCCCGGGCGAATCCACGGCGGCCTCTACACACCCACCGACGGGATCGCGAAACCCGTTCGGGCGGCCGAGGCGATGGCACGTGCCGCGCAGGCCCGAGGCGTACGGTTCCAGGCCGACACCAGGGTCACCGGTTTCGAGCTCGACCACGGACGGGTTCGCGCGGTACTGACGACCCGGGGACCGGTCGCGGTCGAACGCGTGCTGTGCTGCGCCGGAATCTGGGGTCCCGCGGTCGCCGCACTGGCCGGCGTCTCGGTACCGGCTCAGCCACTGGCACATCAGTACGCGGTGACGACCGCACTGCCCGGACTGAAGGATCCGGCGATGGCTGAGGCCGAGGTGACCCAGCCGATCCTGCGTCATCAGGACCGGTCGATGTACTTCCGCCAGATTCACGACCGGTACGGGATCGGGTCCTATCAGCACCGGGTGATGCCCGTCCGAGCCGAGCGGATAGCGGTCAGCACGCCGGGCACTGGCACCGAGGCGCCGTCCGAGGGCGGAGCCTGGAAGGGCATGCCCTCGGTGCTTCCGTTCACCGCCGAGGACTTCGCCGAGCCGTGGCACGACGCGGTGCGGCTGCTGCCCCACCTCGGGGACACCCAGATCTCCGAGGGTATGAACGGGCTGTTCCTGTTCACCGCGGACGGAATGCCGCTGCTGGGGCCGAGCAGGGAGGTGGACAACTTCTGGCTCGCGGAGGCGGTGTGGATCACCCACGGCGGCGGGGTCGGCCGCGCGGTCGCGGAGTGGATGGCCGAAGGCGTCCCCAGTATGGATCTGCGCTCAGCGGACGTGCGGCGGTTCGAGGACTTCGCCCACAGTCCGTCCTACGTGTCCACCCGCGGTGCGCAGAGCTTCCGCGAGGTGTACGACATCATCCATCCGCAGCAGCCCCCCGAGCAGCCGAGGCCGTTGCGCACCAGCCCCTTCTACCCCCGGCAACGCGAACTCGGTGGTGTTTTCCTCGAGGCGAACGGCTGGGAGCGCCCGCACTGGTACAAGACGAACTCCGCCCTCACCGAAGGACGAACCATCGCCGAACCAGGACCGTGGGCAGGTCGCTACCACTCCCCCGTGGTCGCCGCCGAACATCTCGCCACCCGGGAGCGGGGCGGGCTGTTCGACATGACCTCCCTGGCCAGGGCCGAGGTCAGCGGCACGGGTGCGCTGAACCTGCTGCAACGACTGACGACCAACCAGCTTGACCGCCCGCCGGGATACGTCACGTACACCCTGATGCTCGAGCCGACGGGAGGAATCCGCGCCGACATCACGGTGGCCAGGCTCTCCAGGGACACCTTCCAGGTCGGGCTCAACGGTCGCCGCGACATCGCCTGGCTGCGGGCACACGCCGACGAAACCACATTCGTTCGCGACATCACGGGTGGCACGTGCTGTATCGGGCTGTGGGGCCCGCGCGCCAGGGACGTACTCGGCCCGCTGGCGAGCGCCGACGTCTCGAACGAGGAGTTCCGGTTCTTCCGCGCCAAGAAGTTCTTCGTCGCCGAGGTTCCGGTGACCGCATTGAGACTGTCCTATGTAGGCGAACTCGGCTGGGAGATCTACACCGGCGCCGAGTTCGGCCTGCGACTGTGGGACCTACTGAGTACGGCCGCAGCCGAACAGGGGGTGATCCCCGCCGGTCGCGGTGCCTTCAACGGGATGCGCATCGAAAAGGGCTACCGGGCCTGGGGCACCGACATGTGGAGCCTGCACGATCCGGACGAGGCCGGGGTGGGATTCGCCGTCAAACCCGACAAGGGGGCGTTCATCGGCCGCGACGCGCTACTGCGCCGCAGAGAGCAGCCGGTACGGCGGCGGTTGCGGTGCCTCACCATCGACGACGGCACGGTGCTGCTCGGATCGGAGGCCGTGTTCGCGCCCACACATCCCGGGGTCGTGGGCTTCACCACCAGCGCGGCCTACGGCCACAGCGTCGGCGCCAGCCTTGCCTACGCCTGGCTGCCCGCCGACCTGGCCACCGAGGGTACCCGGCTCGAAGTGTCCTATTTCGATCAGCGACATCCGGCGACGGTCGTCGCCGACCCCGTACTGGATCCAGACATGACCCGGATGCGGCAGTGACACCGCATCCGCCGAAGACCCGAAGGAGCGCATCATGACGATCAATCCGGAACCCGGAATCCTGCAGTACCCGCGGATTCGCAAGTCACCCTTCTTCTACGCCTCGCGCAAGCATCACGTCGGGCTCTACAGCGTGTACAACCACACCTACCATCCACGCCACTACGGCGACCCGGTAGGTGAGTACTGGCACCTGCTCGAGGCCGTGACCCTGTGGGACGTCGGTGTCGAGCGGCAGGTGGAAATCACCGGCCCCGACGCCTTCGACTTCACCAACATGCTCGTTCCCCGGGATCTGTCGAAGTGCAAGGTCGGCCAGTGCAAGTACGTTTTCGTCACCAACGCCGACGGCGGGATCATCAACGACCCGGTGCTGCTCCGGCTCGGCGAGAACCATTTCTGGCTGTCACTGGCCGACAGCGATGTCCTGCTCTGGGCCAAGGGGCTCGCACACAACCTCGGCATGAACGTCCAGATCTCCGAGCCGGACGTGGGTCCGGTGCAGGTACAGGGCCCACGGTCGAGCAAGGTCATGGTGGACCTGTTCGGCGAGTCCATTCTGGATGTGCCGTACTACTATGCGGTTCAACGGCAGCTCGACGGGATGGACGTGGTCGTCTCCCGCACCGGGTTCACCGCGGAACTCGGCTACGAGATCTACCTCCACAACGCGAGCCAGGACGGTGTCCGGCTGTGGGACAGGATCTGGGAGGCAGGCAGGCCGCACGATCTCCGGGTGATCGGCCCGTGCCACATCCGGCGTATCGAGGCCGGCATCCTGTCCTGGGGCAACGACATCACCTACGACACCAACCCGTTCGAAGTGGGTTACGGCTTCGAGTCCACCTGGATGGTCGATCTGGAACAGGAAGCGGACTTCGTCGGCAAGGAAGCGCTGCGCCGGATCAAGCAGGCCGGCATCAGCCGGAAACTCGTGGGAGTCGAGATCGGCGGCCCTGGCGTGGGTAGCTTCAACGACGGATCGATGATCGACGTGTTCGCCGTGTACGACCCGGGCGGCGCCCGCATCGGTGACGTCACCTCCGCATGTCACTCGCCTCGGCTGGACCGCAACATCGGTTACGCGATGGTCCCGGTCGGCTACCAGGAGATCGGCACCCGGCTGCTCGTCGAAACCCAGCACGGCATGCAGGACGCCGTGGTCGTCGAGAAGCCCTTCCTGGACCCGACGAAGGACATTCCCAAACGCCTCGAGCGCGAAGCCGCGCCGGCCTGACCGGGATACCCGTCCGATGAGTACCCACGAGAGTGCACTGTTGCGGCACTACCTGCTGAACGCGCGATTCGAGGTGCTGCCGCTGCGTGGCGTCGTCGAGCAGGCGTCGGACCTGCCCGCGGGCAGCACGGTGACCGTCACCTCCTCGCCACGCAAAGGTACGGAGGCCACTTTGGACACGGCGGAACGGCTGGCCGGAATCGGTATGCGTGTCGTTCCCCACCTGGCCGCCCGAATGATCGAGGATCGGCGTGCACTCGAGGCTCTGCTCGATCGGACGGCCGGTCTGGGCATAGACGAGGTGTTCGTGGTCGCGGGCGACGTCGACAAGCCCGTGGGGGAGTTCGGTGACTCGCTCGCGCTGCTGCGGGCGATGACCGAACTCGGTCTCAGGCCCGCACGGGTCGGCATCACGGGTTATCCCGAACGGCACTCTTTCATCTCCGACAACGCCACGATACAAGCGATGAGCGAGAAGGCGCACCACGCCGACTACATCGTCTCACAGATCTGCTACGACCCCACAACCATCGCGACCTGGCTGCGATCGGTACGGGCACGTGGAATAACGCTGCCAGTCCACATCGGTGCCCCGGGTGTGGTGGACGCGGCGAAGCTGCTCCGTATCTCACTGAAGATCGGTCTCGGCGACTCGGTCCGCTACCTGCGGTCCCAGCATTCCGTCCTCAGCAGACTTCTCACCCGATACACCCCGGAGGAGCTGCTGACCCAGCTCACCCCGGCTGTTCTCGATCCTGCCAACCGGATAGCGGGATGGCACTTCTTCACCTTCAACGAAGTCAACAGAACTCGGGAGTGGAGCCACCAGCTCGCCGCCCGGGTACAGGAGGTGCCAGCATGAGTATTCCGTCCGACCTGGAGATATCCCGCGCGGCGACGATGCGGCCTCTTGACGAGATCGCCGCTTCGCTCGGCTTGGGGCCACACCTGCTGGAAAACTACGGGCGCAACGTCGCCAAGATCTCGCTGGACGCGGTCGGCGAGTTGGCGACACGTCCACGCGGCAAGTACATCGTGGTCTCCGCGATCACGCCAACCCCGCTCGGTGAGGGAAAGACGACCACCACGGTCGGTCTCGGTCAGGCACTGCGCCAGCTCGGCCGAAACGCCGCCGTGACGATCCGGCAACCGTCCATGGGCCCGACGTTCGGCATCAAGGGCGGCGCTGCGGGTGGCGGTTACAGCCAGGTGGTGCCGATGGAGGCGATCAACCTCCATCTCACCGGCGACATGCACGCGGTCACCGCCGCGCACAACCTGCTGGCCGCGATGGTCGGCAACCATCTGCACAAGGGAAATCGGCTCGGTCTCGATCCACATCGAATCACCTGGCGGCGCGTGCTCGATGTCAACGACCGCGAGCTACGGTCGGTGGTCACCGGGCTCGGCGGCAGGGCGGACGGTACTCCACAGCAGACCGGGTTCGACATCACCGCGGCGAGTGAGGTGATGGCGGTCCTCGCGCTGGCCACCTCGTTACGGGACATGCGCATGCGGCTGGGCCGCATCGTGGTCGGCTACACGCAGGACGGACTGCCGGTTTCGGCGGAGGACCTCGGCGCCGCCGGAGCGATGACGGTGCTGATGCGGGAGGCGATCAAACCGAACCTCATGCAGACGGTCGAGAACACGCCCGTGCTGGTGCACGCGGGCCCGTTTGGCAACATCGCCCACGGCAACTCCTCGATCATGGCCGACCTGATCGCCACGCGCGGCGCCGACTACATGGTCACCGAGGCAGGTTTCGGCGCGGACATGGGAGCGGAGCGCTTCTTCAACATCAAATGCCGGAACTCGGGCCTGGTGCCGGACGCCGCCGTACTGGTGGCCACGGTGCGCGCGCTCAAGGCGCATTCGGGCCGCTTCCGGGTAGTGGCCGGGCGCGACCTGCCCGAGGAACTGCTGACGGAGAATCCGGACGACGTCCTGGCGGGCGCGGCGAACCTGCGCAAGCAGATCGACAACATCCGGTTGCACGGCGTGTCCCCTGTCGTCGCGATCAACGTCTTTCCCACCGACCATCCCAGCGAGCACGACGTCATCCGCGCGGTGGCCGAGGAAGCAGGCGCTCGTGTGGCGACGAGCCAGCACTTCACCGGAGGCGGAAAGGGAGCACTCGAACTGGCCGAGGCCGTGATCGAGGCCGCCGAGGAACCCAGCCGCTTCCGGCTGCTCTACCCGGACTCGGCCGACCTGCGCACGAAGATCGAGACGATCGCGACGCGCGTGTACGGCGCGGCAGGCGTCAGCTACGAACGCTCGGCGGCGCGGGCGATCGAGGACTACGAGGCAAACGGATTCGGCAGGCTGCCCGTGTGCATCGCGAAGACACACCTCTCGCTGA
This sequence comes from Amycolatopsis marina, assembly GCF_900111885.1. Classification (GTDB taxonomy): domain Bacteria; phylum Actinomycetota; class Actinomycetes; order Mycobacteriales; family Pseudonocardiaceae; genus Amycolatopsis; species Amycolatopsis marina. The sequence continues at coordinate 285,440 of NZ_FOKG01000007.1, read as the reverse complement.
GTGCGGACCCGAGCCTCGTCGGCGCGCCGACGGGCTGGACCCTGCCGGTTCGGGAAGTCAGGGCGTCGGTGGGCGCGGGCTTCGTCTATCCGATCTGCGGGGACATGCGCACGATGCCCGGTCTCGGCTCGCACCCCGCGGCCGAACGCATCGACATCGACGAGCACGGAGAGGTGACGGGGTTGAATTGACTGACATGGCTTCCGAGAACGGCGGATTGCGCGACTTTCTTGCCGAGGTGGCGGCGCCGACGCCCGCGTGGAGTGCGGGCGGGGTCGCCGCCGTCACCACCGCCGCCGCGGCAGGGCTCGTCGCCATGAGCGCCCGGCTGTCGGTCGAACTGCATGATGCGGGCGAACGGGTCGCCGAGGCGGAGGCGCTCGCCGCGCGTGCCATGGAACTGGCCGCCGAGGACGCGACGGCCTACCGCGAGGTGTTGACCGCGCAGCGCGCATCGGCGGCCGGAGACGTCACTGCCGCGCTCGCCCGCGCCGCGCGGCCACCGCTCGAACTGGCCAGGATCGGCGAGCGGGTCGCGCGCATGGCCGAGTCGCTGGCGGTTCTGGGTAAACCCGTCACTCGTGGGGACGTAGTCGCGGCCGCGCTGCTCGCAGCGGGCGCCGCACGCAGCGCGGCGGTGCTGGTCCGCATCAACCTGACGGCCGCGCACTGCCCTGATGACGACGCGATCGAGCAGGCGAGAAAGGCGGCCACCGCAGCGGATGACGTGGCAAGGGCAGCCGCGGGCCCCTGACGTTATCGGCGGATGTACCCGAGTTGCGTGGACAGTTCGGCCGCGCCGTGGCGCAGTTCGTCGACGATCCATTGAATCCGGTCGTGGGACAACCGGTAGCCGGGCCCGGAGGCGCTGATCGCCGCGACGACGCCGGTCTGTTGCCCGCGCACCGGTACCGCGACGGCGTGCAGACCGATTTCCAGTTCCTCGAAGCTGGTCGCGTAGCCGTCCTCGGTCACGCTCCGCAGAATCTCCCTCAGCCTGGCCGGGTCCGTCACCGTGTTCGGGGTGTACGCGGTGTGCTCGGCGTTGATGAGCCGTTCCCGCTCCGGTGCGTCGACAGAAGCCAGCAGCACCTTGCCGCTGGACGTGGCGTGCAGCGGCGTACGTTTGCCGATCCAGTTGTGCGCGGCAACCGCGGCACCGCCCCTGGCCTGACTGATGTTGATCGCTACCGAACCGTCCAGCACCGCGATGTTGACGGTCTCCCCGAGTATGTCGGCAAGCGACTCACACACCGGCGTACCCAGCTGTGCCAGATCGAGCTGGCCGGTCGCCGCGCCGGCGAGCCGGACAATGCCGAAACCGATCGAGAACTTGCCCCGTTCCCCCTGCTGCTCCACCAGGCCACGCGCCTCCAGCACCCCGACCAGCCGGGACACGGTCGACTTGTGCACTCCCAGTTCGATCGCGATCTCGGTGATACCGGCCTCACCTTTGTGCGCGAGCAACTCGAGGACGCTGATCGCGCGATCCACGGACTGCACGAGTGCGGGTGCCTTGGCACCGTCCGAGTTTCCCATGACGCAACACCCTAGTCGGTCGCGGAGGCTCGGTGCAGCGGCTGTGGCCCCGGGCGTCGCTTCGGCGGCGGGTAGCATCGCGCACCGGGTGAGGATCGGGGCTGGGGAGTAGTGGAGAGGTCTGTGTCGGAGCGGAATTCTGAAGAGCACAGGCTGGTCGCGGGCAGATACCGGCTGCTGGAGACGCTCGGCTCAGGGGCGATGGGCGTGGTGTGGAAGGGCCAGGACCAGCTGCTGCATCGCGACGTGGCGCTCAAGGAACTCGTGCTGCGGAACGTTCCGGACCCCGAACAGGCGACCCAGGCGAAGAGCCGTGTGATGCGTGAGGGACGCATCGCGGCCCGGCTGATGCACGCGAACGCGATCGCGGTGTTCGATGTGGTGGAGGACGGGGGCGTCCCCTGGCTGGTGATGGAGTACCTGCCGTCACGGAGTCTGGCGGACGTGCTGGCCGAGCGTGGCCGGCTGAGTCCTGGCGAGGCCGCCGCGATCGGCAGGCAGATAGCGGTCGCGCTGGCGGCAGCGCATTCTTCGGGAATCGTGCATCGCGACATCAAGCCGGCGAACGTGCTGATCGCCGAGGACGGGACCGCGAAGATCACCGATTTCGGGATCTCCCGCGCCGCAGGCGACGTCACCGTCACCGCGACCGGCATTGTCGCGGGTACGCCCGGCTACCTGGCTCCGGAGGTCGCCAGGGGTGACGACGCCGATTTCGCCTCCGACGTGTTCTCCCTCGGCGCGACCCTGTACCACGCGGTGGAGGGCAGGCCCCCCTTCGGTCTCGGCGAGAACGCCATCGCCCAGCTGTACCGGGTCAGTTGCGGGGAGTTCGATCCGCCGCTGCTGGCCGGCCCGCTGACTCCGGTGCTGCAGCGTCTGCTTGACATCGACCCGAAGGCACGCCCGGGAATGGCCGAGTGCGCTGCCGCGCTGGCCGCGATCCGCGACCAGGTACCGCAGGCGGCCCAAGGCGGGCACGCAGCGGTCGGCACGAAAACCGGCCCCCGCAGAAAAATCGCCGCGCTCGCCGCGGCCGTGGTCCTGCTCGCGCTCGGCGGGCTGCTGGTGGCCTGGCTGATCCCAGCCGACCCGGCCGAGCCGGGAGCCGCCGACCCGCCGCCCCCGGCCAGCAGTCCAACCGAACCGGGCGCGGAGACGACGAGCACGTCGGCGCAGGAGGAAACCTCGGCCGCACCGTCGTCATCCGTACTGGATCGAGCGAGTCGACTCGAGAAAGCCGTAGCGGACTACTACGGGCTGCTGCCCGCGAACCTGGAGGAGGCGTATGCCCTGCTCTCCGACGGTTTCAAGGCCGCACGTGCTTCGACTTTCGGCGACTACCAGGGCTTCTGGGGGCGGATGAGCGCCGTTGACGTGTCCGAGGTGCAGGCGAGCGGTGACAACACGGTCACGGCGACGGTCACCTACACCGAGGCGGGCGGCGGCACCCAAAGCGAACGCCACACCTACACGCTCGTCGAGCAGGACGGCCGATGGCTCATCGACAGCCAGACCCAGGGCGGGTAGCGGTTCGGCGATGATCGCCGGGACGCCGGCACACCGGTGTCGGCTCGTGGATGCGAGTAGTTGGCTACTCGCATCCATCCGGCCCGGCAGCAGCACCATGCGCAGATGGCGACACCGACGACGGCAGTCGAGACCGGACGGCCGACCGTTCTCACGGGAACGTGGTTGTTCGACGGCCACGAGATGAAGCCCGACGCCGTCGTCCTGATCGAGGGACGCCGAATCGTCGCCGCGGGACATGGCATCGCCCACCCGCAGGACGCCGAGATCGTCGACCTCTCGGGAGCGACCTTGCTCCCCGGCCTCATCGACACCCATGTGCATCTTGCGTTCGACGCGAGCGAGGACCCCGTCGGGCGACTGGCCGCGCTTGACGACACCGAGGCGTTGGCCGCGATGGCCGAGGCAGCCCGACTGGCGCTACGGGGCGGTGTCACGACTGTCCGGGACCTCGGAGACCGCGACTACCTTTCGCTGAAACTTCGCGACTCCGCATCGCCGGAGTTGCCGACCATCCTGGCCTCCGGTCCGCCGATCACGATCCCCGAAGGCCACTGCCATTTCCTTGGTGGCGTTGCGATGCCGGGCCTGGACGGCATCCGGGCCGCCGTGCGGGAACACGCCGAGCGCGGCGTCGACGTCGTCAAGATCATGGCCAGCGGCGGGCAGCTCACCCCTGGTTCCCGGCAGGACCTGGCACAGTTCAGTCCTGGGGAACTGGCGGCCGCGGTGGCGGAGGCGCATCGTCACGGGTTGCCGGTCACCGCGCATGCACACGGCACTGCCGCCGTGGTCGACGCGGCCACCGCGGGGGTCGACGGGCTGGAGCATGTCAGTTTCTGGAGCCTCGACGGTGTCGACGAACCACCGCCGGACACCGTTCGGACGATCGTGGACCACCAGATCGTCGTCGGGATGACCTTGGGCATGGCGCCAGCTGCCGGCGCCCAACCTCCGGTCGAGATTCTCCGGCGGTTGCCGCTGATGCTCGCCAACCTCCGGGCCCTGCGGGACGCGGGCGCGCTGTGTGTGGTGGGCACCGACGCCGGACTCGGCCCGATCAAACCCCACGACGTGCTCCGCCATGCCGTACCTCAACTCGGCTCGCTCGGCTTCGACCCCACCGAGGCGCTGCGCACCGTGACGGCGGTGGCTGCCCGGGTGTGCGGGCTGGCCGACACGAAGGGCATGCTCGCGCCCGGGTTCGACGCCGACATCCTGGCTGTCGAGGGGAATCCGCTGACCGATCCCGACGTCATCCACCGGATCCGAGCGGTCTTCGCACGCGGTGTCCGGGTGCGCTGACGCCGGGTTGCCCGTTCATCCCTCCTGCCGCTCACCCGGAATCGCCGCCAGCAACGCTTCCGCTCGGGGATCACCGACTGCCGAAGTGGCTCGAATCGCCCTGACGAGCGTCTTCGCACGGACCGAGCAGGTTTGTACCCTTGCTCCTATGGCGCGCGACTGGCCGTTGGCCGGGCGGGATGAAGAGCTGCGGTTTATCGCCGCCGCCATGCGGCCTGCCACGGGCACTGCCGGTCTCGTGCTGGCCGGGGCGGCGGGTGTCGGCAAGACCCGTCTTGCACGAGAGGCCTTGGCACTGGCCGGCGAGCGCGGCGCGGCGGTGCACTGGGTACTCGGAACGGCATCGGCAGGCGCGATGCCCCTCGGCGCGTTCGCAGGGGTGCTCGACGTTCACGGCGATCCCGCGCGGTTGGTTCGCCGAGCAGTCGAGACACTGGCGCCGAGTCCGGAGTCGGGGCCGGTGGTGGTCGGCGTCGACGACGCACATCTGCTCGACGACCTGTCCGCGATGGCGGTGCATCAGTTGGTCGTTCGCAGCGCCGCGACCGTGGTGCTCACCCTCCGCACGGGCGAACCCGCGCCGGATGCCGTTACCGCGCTGTGGAAGGACGAACACCTCCAGCGGCTCGAGATCCAGCCCCTGTCGGAGGCCGAGACGGCCGCACTGCTCGAGGCTGTCCTTGGCGGTCCGGTCGACAGCGGCAGCGCGGGCCGGTTGTGGTCGTTGACCGGAGGAAACGCGCTGTTCCTCCGGCACCTGGTCGACGGCGAACTCGAAGCGGGACGGCTCGGCCGGATCCAGGAGGTGTGGCGCTGGTCGGACAGTCCGGCGATTTCCGCGGAACTCGCCGAGATCGTCCGCAGGCAGATGGGCGAACTCCCTGGCCGGATGCACGATGTCGTCGACCTGCTCGCGGTGGGCGAACCACTGGACATCGGGTTGCTGACCGGGTTGACCGACGGGCAGGCGGTCGAAGAGGCCGAGGCCAGGCGACTGGTCCGTACCGACATCGACGGCCGCCGCTTTCAGGCTCGGCTGGCGCATCCGCTCTACGGTGAAGTGCGCAGGGGCGAGATGGGGTTGGTGCGGGCGCGGAGGCTGCGTGGCCTGATCGCTACCGCACTCGCCGACGACGGCCGCAACCCCGACGGTCCGGACGGCGTCGTGCGCCGTGCCGTACTGGCCCTGGACTCCGACCTCGAACCGGATCCGGCCCTGTTCGTCGCTGCGGCGCACCACGCGATTCGTCTTTTCGACCTGGCACTGGGTGAACGGCTTGCCCGCGCCGCGGTCGTGGCCGGGGGCGAGTTCGACGCGAAGCTGACGTTGGCCTACGCACTCTCGTGGTTGAGCAAGGGCGTTGAGGCAGAACAGATACTGTCCGAACTGGACGCTGCTGCGTGCGGTGCCGGTGCGCGCGCACGCGTGGCCATCCCACGAGCGGCGAATCTGTTCTGGACGCTGGGCAGAGCCACCGAGGCCGAAGCCGTGCTGAACACCGCTGCGTCAGAGGCACACGACGAGCACGGCCTGGCCCCGCTGGCCGCCGTACGCGCGGCATTCGACGCCGCCCTCGGCCGGCCGCGACCGGCACTCGACGCCGGAATGCGTGTGCTGGCCTCGAGCCCCACGAATGACCAGACCGTGATCATGGCCGCCTGCGCCGTCGTGGCCGCGGCCGCGGTGATGGGGCGGATCGACGATGTCCGCCGCACGGCGCCCGTCGGCTACCGAGCGGCGGCGCGGTCGTTCGACGCCGGCGTCATGAGTTTCGGCCTCGGCGACTTCCATATTCTGGCGCTGAGGTTGTCCGGGGACCTTCGCGAGATCGAACAAGTGGCGCGCGATCGCCGGATGCACAGCGCGGACGTGCCCGGGCCTGCGTACCTGATGGGCCTGGTGCTGCTGGGACAGGCCGCGCTGGCCACCGGGCAGGTGCGCACCGCCGCGCGCTGGCTGCGCGAGGCCAGGGCGGGACTGACCTCGGTCGCGGCGCACGAGTTCCGGTTTCGCTGCCGCCTGCACCTCACGCAGGCACTCGCGATGGCCGGGAACGCTGTGGCCGCACGGGCGGTGCTGGCCGAGTTGGAAGCGGAACGGCACCCTGCGTACACCCTCCTGGAGCCGGACACGCTACTGGCCAGGGCCTGGGTGGCCGCGGCGGAGGGTGCCACGACCGAGGCGACCGCGGCCGCGCGTGGGGCGGCCGCACTCGCACTGGACCGGGGTGCTCCCGCCTACGAGATGTTCGCCCTGCAGACGGCTGTCTTTTTCGGTGACCGCACCGTTGCTGGGCGGCTCGCGGAACTCGCGACCGTGGTACGGGGACCGAGGTCGCCCGCCGCGGCCGCACATGCGGCGGCACTGGCCGAACACGACGGCGACGCGTTGATGTCCGTATCGGCGCGGTGGGAGCAGATGGGCGACCCGCTGGCGGCCGCTGAAGCCGCGGCCCAGGCCGTGGGGGCGTACAGCCGCAGGGGGCTGCGGGGTTCGGCGAATACCGCTGCCGGGCGGGCGCATCACCTCGCTTCGATATGTGAAGGTGCGCGGACCCCCAACCTGGTGGCCGCCGCACGGCCGTTGCCGCTGACCGGACGCGAACGCGAGATCGTCACGCTGGTCGCACAGGGTCTGTCCAATCGGGAGATCGCCGCGCGGCTTGTCGTCTCGGTGCGGACTGTCGAAGGGCACCTGTACCGGGTCGGGAACAAACTGGGTGTCAACGATCGTGGTGAGTTCGCGGCGCTGCTCCACGGCGAGTGAGTTGAGAAGCCGGTTCGAGTAGCCGGTTACTCGAACCGAAAGCTGCCGAGCGCCACACACTCGACGGAACCGACCGATCTGTGCAGGAGTCAGCATGACCACGACAGCGCACTACAGCGGACCGGGCGAGGGAGCCCGGCTGCCCATGATCGACGGCGTTCACATCGTCAAGGTGAGCGCCGAGGACACCGGCGGCGTCTACGAGGTGTTCGAGGTACAGGCGCTGCGCGGCCCGGCCGCGCCGCCACACCGCTCTCCGTGGGCCGCGACCCTGTATCTGCTCGAAGGCGCTGTCACGGTGCAAGTGGAGGGCCGGGCTTTCGAACTCGCCGCGGGTGCCACGATCAGCATTCCGGCTGGCACCGCGAACACGTTCGAGGTCACCAGTGAAAGCGCCAGGTTCCTTGCGTTCACCACCGGGGACGGCGCGGGTGCGTTCTTCGCCGACTTCGCCCGCACAGTGCCGATCGACAGGCCCTTCGAGGAGATCATGCCGCTGGTACTCGCCGTCACCGAACGCAATGCGGTGACCTTCGCCGAACCGGCAGGCCGATGAACGGCCAACCGGGAACGGTGTTGATCACCGGGGCGGGCCGTGGCATCGGGCGTGCCACAGCGCAGCAGCTGGCCGCCTCGGGGTGGGACGTCATCGCCGGTGTCCGCGACGAGGTGGCGGGCAAGACGCTCGCAGCCGAGTCGCCACGGATCCGCCCGATCGAGCTGGACATCACCGTCGCGGAGCACCTGTCCCGGCTCTCGGACGTGTTACCGGGGCGACTCGACGCGGTGGTCAACAATGCCGGGATCGCGGTCGGCGGCCCGGTCGAGACAGTCGCGCTCGCGGATCTGCGTCACCAACTGGAGGTCAACGTCATCGGCCAGGTCGCGGTCGTGCAGGCAGTGCTGCCACGGCTGCGGAAGAGCCGAGGGCGAATCGTGTTCGTCTCCTCGGTCAACGGGCGGGTGGCGATCCCGATGTCCGGCATCTACAACGCATCGAAGTTCGCACTCGAGGCGCTGGCCGACAACCTCCGGGTCGAGCTGCGCCCGTGGGACATCCGTGTGGTCCTCGTCGAGCCGGGATGCATCGACACCGATCCGTGGCGCGGCATGCTGGATCTGCTCGACGGGGTCGTCGAGGACATGAGCCCCGAGCACCGCGAGCTCTATGCCATCCACAACGCCGGGCAACGGAAGCTGTGCGAAAAACTTCAGCGGCAGACGAAACCAGCCGCGACGGTCGCCACCGCCATCGAGCGCGCACTCACCGACCGACGCCCGCACGCCCGCCACCTGGTCGGGCGCGACGCCCGCGCCCTGGCAGCAATGCGAGCCGCACTACCGACCCGCACGCTCGATGCCATATGGGCACGGGGGCTGGGTCTGCCCTAGGTGGGAAATGGCAACAAGTACGCTGCCTGTCGCGATGCCGCTACTCGTGGGGATTCCACTTGGATGTACCGAGGTAACGATCACTCCGCTGATCTGGCGTTTTTGTCACACCGTTTGCGGGTGCGACTCTGACTGGTGTCGAAGAAGGCAGGTTGGCGACGCACACAAGGCCAATTTTCCATCTCGTTCGCCTGTGATGATGCTGATCGCGTCCGCGGCGATCACGCTGAGGGCATCTTCCACGCAGGAAGCCGAGCTGAACCATTGACGGACTGGGAATCCACTTTCTGCACCGCCGGTCCACGCGCGCAGATGCCACTCCTCTGCTCCTGACCCACGGCTGGCCGGGCAGCATTGCCGAGTTCATTGATGTGGTAGACGAGCTGGCAGATCCGAAAGATGCAAACGCGCCAGCGTTCCACGTCGTGGTTCCATCGCTACCAGGCTTCGGTTACAGCGACAAGCCAGCCACCACCGGGTGGGGAACCGAAAAGATCGCGGCCACATGGGTGGAACTGATGGGCAGGCTCGGCTACAGCAAGTTCGTAGCCCACGGCGGCGACTGGGGCGGAAACATCACCACGGTTCTCGGCGGCAGGTTCCCGGCACACGTTCTCGGCATCCACACCACGTTCGCGGAGGCACCGCCCGGATTGACCACGGGCGGGCTGACAGCGGTCGAGCGCAAGTGGACCGAGGAAACCCGCTATCTCTGGCGCCACCACGCAGCGTACGCAAAGCAGCAGGCGATTCGGCCGCAGACCATCGGCTACTCGCTCGTCGACTCACCGGTCGGGCTTCTTGCCTGGATCCTCGACAAGTTCGCCGAGTGGTCAGACACCGAAGACAGCCCGTTCGAGACGATTTCCAGAGACAGAGTTCTTGACGACATCACCCTGTACTGGCTGACGCGGACCGGCGCATCGGCGGCCCGCATTTACTATGAAAGCCACAACTCGGTCAATCCCGAACTTCGGGTCGACGTCCCGTCAGCAATCAGTATGTATCCCCGTGACATCGAGAAGTCTCCGCGCCCCTGGGCACAGGAGCGGTACCGACAGATCGTCCGATGGAGGTCGCCCGAAAGCGGGGGGCATTTCCCGTCCCTGGAGGTTCCCGAGTATTCGTCAAAGATCTACAAGAGGGCCTCGCGGCAGTGCTGGCCGCTAATCGGTGAACGCGGCCGGGTTCCGGCACTCAAGGCGCGACGGAGAGCCGGGTTCATGATGTTCTCGCGAGAGCACGCCACTAGGGAATTGGGCTCGCGTGGCGCTGGCGCGGTATGCGTGGCACGCGTCGGCTGGGCAGATCATGGGCGGTGTTGCGGAGTGGCTGTTGCTCGGGATCCAGCCATTCGGGTGGGATGAATTCGGGGGTGCCGTGGCGGATGCGGACGGTCCAGCCGGTGTGATGCAACTCCCGATGGTGGCGAGCGCAGACGAGGATCATGTTGTCCAGATCGGACAGTCCGTTGTCGATCCACGAGATCACGTGGTGAACCTGACACCACTTCGGGCCGCGTGTGCAGCCCGGCCGGACGCATCCCCGGTCCCGGATGGCGAGGGCCCGTCTCTGGGCCGGGGTGGCGAGGCGCTGGGCACGGCCGAGGTCGAGGACCTCGCCCTGCCTGCCGAGCACGGCGGGCAGCACCTTCGCTTCACAGCACCAGCGCCGGAGCTGACTGATCGAGGTGTAGCCGCTCGCATTCAGCATCGCGGTCTCGGCGCGCTGCTCCAACTCCGCGAGCGACACGGTCACCGTCACCACGGCGCGTTCGCCGCCGGCGGTGGGCAGATCGTCGGCGCGGGCGGTGCGATCGATGATCTCCGCCAGCGCGTCGCCCTGCCGCTGCGCGATACTGCGCCGATCCGGGGTGCCGTCGGCATCCGCCGGGTCTGGCTTGGCCAGCGGATGCAAGACGCCTTCCAGCTCCCCGGCGGACTCCGGATCCAGCTGGCCGGAGAACACATACTGCCCATCCCGGCGATACCGGCCGTAAAACTCCCGATACGGCCCCGCAGACCGTTCCCGATCCTTCGGCGGGGCGTTCTCCACATCCCAGTGGCCCAAGATCCGCTGCCCCACCTTGGCAACCTCGGTCGCGCTGGCCTGCCGACCCAGCTCCACCAAGGTGTCCTCTGTCGCGAGCCGCTCAACCTCGGGAAGAGCATCCGGCGCCTGGGCAAGGACCTTCTGAATCTCCCGCACCTGCGCGGCACCGATCTCCCCCGCCCGCAAAGCCTCCTCCACCACCGGCATCGGAGTCGTCGCCTGCGCCACCCGGGCCTTCGCCTCACCTCGAGTCAGATGCAACGCCACCATCAACAACGACACCGTCCCCGCATACCCCTGCGCGACAGCGGCACCCCGCTTCTCCGTCTCTGCAACAAGTTCCAGCATCCGCCCGTACTGCTGGCGCAAAACCTTTTCGGACTCGAGCAGCCCACCGAGCAGCTCCCCCTCAGAGAGCTGCCACGCCGGAATCACCTGCTCGTCAACGTCCACACCACCGACGCTACTCGAACACCCGTTCTACCGACGGGCAATGTCGACAAGCGGTCATTCCCGCTCGACAAGCGGCACCGGCCGATCACCCCGACAGCGCGCCCGCACCCGCCGCCCATCGCACTTTCCCGGGAAAGTGCGAGAGGTCAACCCCATGACCAGGGGCGGAGAGTCTCAAGCCGTGCACTTTTGCGGGAAAGTGCCACCTGTAGTTTTCGTGCGATCCGCCACCCGTCCCCCGGACAGAAAAAAGCCCCAGGCCTGTGGCCTGGGGCGAGTGCTCCCCCGGTTGGACTCGAACCAACAACCCTCCGGTTAACAGCCGAATGCTCTGCCAGTTGAGCTACAGGGGAACGCTGTTGTGCTGGCCTGGATCGCTCCGTCCCAACGAGAAATACTCTAACGCATCACCTATCGGCTCCTGTCAGGCACCCCCGGCTGTCCGCTCACGCGCACGCCACCGCCATGTGAGGGACAATGAGTAGTCGAGCACACGAGGACGAGGAGGGGTGCGGAGCATGAAGAAGTTCCTACTTGGCGCGGCCGTGGGTTACGTGCTGGGTGCCCGAGCCGGCCGAGGGCGATACGAGCAGATCGTGCGCAACTACCGCCGGATCACCGACCACCCCGCCGTGCAGGGCGCGGCCGGGGTGGCCAGGGCGAAGGTCGGCGAGAAGCTCGGCGAGAAGGCCCCCTTCTCCCGGCGCAGGCCGGTGCACAGCGGCAACGGCTCAGGTGGACGGGGTGAAGCCCAGACCACTCAGGCCTGAGAGGGCGTCTGGGAACGGTGGAATGCGTGATCGAGGTGATCTGTGGAACTCGGCCGACGCAGTCCCGCTATCGAGGCGACAGGGCGTCATGCAGCAGGACTGGACAGTGACTGGAAGCCAGAGCCCTGGCGACTCGATAGCGGACCCGAGTTCTCAGAAAGGCACTGAGCCACGACGAACACCCGGCGGAACGAGAACCACGTGGTGCCGTCCGCTCTCGGCGGATAGGCCTCGTCGAGCAGCGGGGCAAGGCGCTCGCGAAACCGCGACCACCCCTCATCGTCCAGCGCGGCTCTGACCGGGCGCAACGCGGTTCCACTGATCCACTCCAGCACCGCGTCGCGGCCGGTCAGCCGCTGCACGTACGTCGTCTCCCAGGCGTCCACCGCGCACCCCGCCTCGGCGAGCAGTTCGGCATACCCGATCGGGTCATCGACGGTGTCCTCCGCGCGCAACCCCGCCCCGGCCAGCGCGTCCGCCCACTCCGGCTGCTCGGCCAGCGACCGCACCAGCTCGTGCGACGGTGCCCGGAAGTTGCCCGGCATTTGTACCGCCAGCCACGCACCCTCCGGCAACTCCCCGACCCAGCGCCGGAGCAGCTCCCTGTGCTCCGGCACCCACTGCAGCACGGCGTTGCTCACCACCACGTCGGTATCCGCGCGCGGCTTCCAGGTCCGGACGTCGGCCACCTCGGCAGCCACACCGGCCGCACGGGCGGCCGCCACCATCTCCGGCGAACTGTCCAGGGCCTCGACCTCGGCACCAGGCCAACGCTCACGCAGCACCCCGGTGAGATGCCCCGGCCCGCAGCCGAGGTCGACCACCCGCCTGGGCGCCCTCGCGCCAATTCGCCCGATCAGGTCATGAAACGGCCGGGCACGCAGGTCGTCGTAGTCCAGATACTTCCCCGGGTCCCACATGATCGCCTCCCGTCATACAGTACGAGCGTACTGCAAACCGGCGTGCCGCGCGGCGAGTGCCTGCACTACGTCCGTGGATCGCTCATGCCGGCCGCCGCCTCCCTGGCGATCGCGGTCACCACCTCCGGATCCGTTCCCGGGTCGGCCCGCACCTGCAACACCACACCGTCGCGGCCCGGCACCTTGCGCACCACGAACCACGCGCCGCCACCAGCCAGCTCCTTGTGGTATCGGGAGCGGATCGAACCGTCCACCCGCTGTCGGATCAGCTTCGGCAGTGTCCCAGGACGCTCCAGCTCGAACCGGACCGGTGACCGGTCGGTCAGCAGGACGGCCGCACCGGCTCGGCCCGATTCCTCGGCCTCGGTGACCGTCAGTGTGCCCGCCGCCCAAGCGGCCTTGCTGATCAGGTGCCAGCCGATCCGGCGCACTCCCCCACCGTCGGGCACCCAGAGACCGAGGTGCGTGACGGCCACGTAGCCACCGTCGGCCGTCGCGGCGTGACCGACGACGTGCTCCTCCCGGTCCATCGCCTCCGTCAGCACCTCGGGCACACCGCCGCCGAGCAGCCGTCGAATCCACTCCATCGCGTCTATTCCATTCCGCCCATGGCCTGATCCCGCAACGCCTTGCGGTACTGCTCCAGCGCCACCAGATCACCGAAGAGAGCCCGGTACTCCTCGGCGGCCTCGATCGGGGACAGTCGCTGCAACTTCGACTTGATCTCCCCGATCTGCCTGCCGACCAGGTTCTCCTGCACCGCGGCAAGCACACCACTGATGTAGCGCACGTCGACCTCGCCCTCCCCCTGGGCCTGCAACGGTTCCACCGCCAGCTCGGAGAGCAGTGATCGGATCGTCCCCTGTGGAGCATGCGCCGACGCCGCGTCGATCAGCGCCGGCCCTGCCAGACCGCACGCCGTCCCGCCCGCCGCGAGCACCGACCGGTGCACCGCCACGTATGCCGGGTGCGTGAACGCCTCCTCGGGCAACGCGTCGTACTCCGGACCCGCGATCGCCGGCTCCTGCAACGCGGCCTTGAGCACTTCCCGCTGCGCTCGCAGCCGTGGGTCACCGGGCGGGGGGCGGGGGATCTCGTTCGCGTCCCCGGTCGCCGCGCTCTGCGCCGTCTGGGCGCGGCGCGGCGCGGTTTTGACGCCGCCACCCGCGGACTCCCGCACCCGGCGCACCACCATGGCCTCGTCCTGCCAGCCAACCCACCAGGACAGCTTCGCGGCGTACCCGTCCCGCTTGGCTCTGTCCTTGATCTGCGCCACCAGCGGCACGGTCTGCTGCAACGCCGCCACCTGGCCGTCGACCGAGTCGAGGTCGTAGTTGCGCAGGATGCTCCGGATCACGAACTCGAACAGCGGGGTGCGCCGGGCCACCAGGTCCCGCACCGCCGCATCGCCCTTGGCCAGCCGCAGGTCACAGGGGTCCATCCCCTCGGGCGCCACCGCGATGTAGGTCTGCCCGGCGAACGTCTGGTCCCCCTCGAACGCCTTCAGCGCGGCCTTCTGCCCTGCCTCGTCCCCATCGAAGGTGAAGATCACCTCGCCGCGGAACGCGTCGTCGTCCATCAGCAGCCGGCGCAGCATCTTCATGTGGTCCTCGCCGAACGCGGTCCCGGAGGATGCCACGGCGGTGGGGACACCGGCGGCGTGCATGGCCATCACGTCGGTGTAGCCCTCGACGACCACCACCTGGTGCCTGCGCGCGATCTCCCGCTTGGCCAGGTCCAGCCCGAACAGCACGTGCGACTTCCGGTAGATCGGGCTCTCGCTCGTGTTCAGGTACTTCGCCTGGATCGGGTCGTCGTCGAAGATCCGGCGCGCGCCGAACCCGACGACGTCACCGCCGAGGTCGCGGATCGGCCACAGCAGCCTGCGGTGGAACCGGTCGATCGGGCCCTGCCTGCCTTCCTTGCACAGCTGCGCCTTGTACAGCTCGGTGAGCTCGAACCCCTTGCTCAGCAGATGCTTGGTGAGCCGGTCCCAGCCGCCCGGCGCGAAGCCGCAACCGAAGGTCTTCGCCGCGACGGCGTCGAACCCGCGCTCGTTCAGGAAGTCCCTGGCGAGTTGGGCGTCCGGCGACATCAGTTGCTCGGCGTAGAACTCCTGCGCGATCCGGTGCGCCTCCACCATCCGGGTCCTGGTGCCCCGGTCGCGCTGCACACTGCCGCCGCCACCTTCATAGGTGAGCCGGAACCCGACGCGGTCGGCCAGCCGCTCGACGGCTTCGGGGAAGCCGACCAGTTCCATCTTCATGATGAACTTGATCACGTCGCCACCCTCGCCACAGCCGAAGCAGTGGAAGGTGCCGTGCGTCGGGCGAACGTTGAACGACGGTGTCTTCTCGTCGTGGAAGGGACACAGGCCCTTCTGCGCTCCCCCACCGGCGTGGCGCAGCGCCACGTAGTCCCCGACCACCTCGTCGATCCGGTTTCGGTCGCGCACCTCCGCGATGTCGCTCTCCCGGATTCGTCCTGCCACGGACCCCACTGTAGTGCGCGGCTCGTGTTCCATACTGCTGGCATGCGCCTCACCCAGGACCAGCTGGCCACCGAGTTCTCCACCCACCGCACACACCTGGTCGCGGTCGCCTACCGCCTCACCGGATCGGTGTCGGACTCCGAGGACGCCGTGCAGGAGTCATGGCTGCGTCTTGCCGCGCTGCCCGAGGACCGGCGCGGCACGATCCGCGATCTCCGCGCGTGGCTGACGACCGTGGTGGGGCGAATCTGCCTGGACCGGCTGCGCTCGGCGATGGTCCGGCGGGAGCAGTACGTCGGCCAGTGGCTGCCGGAGCCGGTGGTCGCACCGGTCACCGGCGCACCCGGTGAGGACCCGCTCGACATCGCCGTTCGCGACGAGGGCATGCGGATGGCCGCGATGGTGGTGCTCGACCGGCTGACCCCGGAACAGCGGGTCGCCGTCGTCCTGCACGACGCGTTCTCGCTGCCGTTCGACGAGATCGCCTCGATCCTCGGCTGCTCCACCGCCACCGCCCGGCAGCACGGATCGCGGGGACGGCGCGCGCTGATTGACGCCGAACCGCCACCGCGCGCGTCGATGGCGCAGCAGCAGGAAATCCTCGAACGGTTCGTCGCGGCGCTGCTCAGCGGGGACGCCCGCACCGTCGCCGAGATCCTGCACCCCGACGTGGTCCTGATCGGCGACTCCAACGGCAAGGCCAGGACCACCCGGCAGATCATGGCCGGGACGGACAGGATCATCCGGTTCTTCACCGGCCTGCTCCGGCAGTACCGGCCGGGAGCGTTCGAAGCTGCCCGGCCGGTACTGGTCAATGGCGACCTGGGGGTCCACATTTCCGCCGCGCCCGGCGGCGACGGCTACCACGATCTGGACAACCATGTGAACGCCTTCGCGATCCGCGACGGCCGGATCGTGGCGATCTACGACCACGCCAACCCGGACAAGCTGAGCCGGCTACCCCTCCCGTGAGCGTTCGACCGGCATCGGCACCAGGCACGCGTCACCCGAGGTGAATCCCTGGTCGGTGATGTCCAGCGCGCTGTTCATCCGCGCCCGCATGTTCTCGAGCGCGACGAGGTAGGTCAGCTCCAGCACGCCTGCGCGGCCGAACTCTCGTTCCAGCTCGGCGACCTGCTCGTCGGTCACCGTCACCGGGCTTGCCGTCATGGCGTCGGCGTAGGCGACCGCCAGCCGCTCCTGCTCGCTGAACGCGGGTGATGTCGCATAGTCGTCGATCGACTTCAGCCGCTCGATGTCCAGCCCCTCGTGCCGTTGCAGCATCGTCCCGAAGTCGACGCACCACGAGCAGCCGAGCCGCACGGCCGTCCGGTACACCGCGAGCTCCCGCACCGGCGCGGGCAGGGTGGTGGCCGCCTTCTCGGCCAGCAGCTCGTGCACGGCACCGGCGCGGAGCAGCCGTGGGTGGTGGGCCAGCACGGCGAACGGCTCCGGGACCGCACCGTAGCGCCTTCGTGCGATCCGGTACGCGAGTCGGACCAGCATGCCGGCTTTACGGACCGGTACCTGCGGAATTCGTGACATGTCGTCCTCCCGATTCTTCGAACGTCACCCCATGGACGGGACAGCGCGAGCAGACGTGACAGCAGCTGTCACGGACGACGGCCGCCACGAGGTGGTTTGATAGACGGCATACGACGACGGGAGACAGGTCCATGGACATGCTCAGCCGTCCTGCCGATTCCCGTCGGGGCAAACGGGCCTGGCTCGGTCGTGCCTCGCTCGCTCTGGCCCTGCTCAGCTGGGTGCTACCCGTCGGGGAGCTCGTCGTCGGGGCGATCGCCATGGTGCTCGGCCTCGTGGCGCTGTTCAGGACGGCGAACGAGCGCACCGACTGGGTAGCGGCGGCCGGCGCCTGTGTGGCCTTCCTGCAGGTGCTGCTGACGGTGATGCTGCTCGCCGCGGACGCCTACGGCTGAGCTCCATCCCCTTTCACGGTGGAGTGAGGTCCCGGACATCCCAGAACCAAGCACCGTCCACCAGCCGTCCCGGCCGTTCCAGCAGCAGGTCGAGAGTCTCCCTGAGCTCGTCACGATGGCGCTGCTGAGCGAGCACGATGACGTCGGCCCGCCAGAACCGCAGGTCCCGCAGCGCGGTGGACCGCTCCTGCGCACCGATCTCGGGGATCTCCCCGGAATCCGCGACCTCGTCCAGCAGCACCGACGTCTCCCGGCGGACCGCACCGTACGTGCCCCGCTCGGGATTGGCGCCCGGACCGACGAAGTACCCCTCAGCGAGCGGGAACTCCAGTCCCGAGCGCACCTGCCAGTGCAGGGCCTCCGCGTTCCCCGGATCGGGCAGCGGGGCGATGACCACGCACCCCCCGTCATCGACGTGGCCGCGCCAGGCTCCCTCGGCGAAGAACTCGGGCACCTCGGGACGTTGGCTGACCCGCAACTCCGTGGGCACGACGGGCAGGAGCGCGGTAAGCAGCGCAGAGAACCAGATCACCTGCAGTGGGATGCGCCACTCCGGCAGCCGGGGTCGCGCACCGAGCACACGGTACGTCGCCAGCGCGAGCAGAATGCCGATCAGTGGCACACACGCCAGCGCGAACCGGGATTCGAGCACGGACTCCAGCAGCGGCAGCCGGGCCATGCCCAGCCACGGACCGGGTATCGAGGTGACCGTGCCGTCGATGGTGAGCAGCACCCCGGTGGAGATCCAGGCCAGCATCCACATCGACACCGCGACCGCCCTGGCCACCGCGTCGCGCCACAGCCAGACGGTCACGAAGATCATCAACAGCACCAGCGGCCAGCCGAAGAACGCGTTCTCCTCCGTCCGATTGATCGACAGTTCGCGGGCCGTCTCGGGGTTTCCCGCGGCCGACTCCGTCGCGAACGCCGTGAAGGCCGCCACGTCGTTGCCCACCGGGCCGTGCTCCAGCGCACCGTAACTCTGCGGGCCCGCGAACTGCCACCACAACGGGAAGGCCACCAGCGGCAGGCACACCGCGGCCGCCACGCCGATCCCCTTCAGCAGCGGGCGGGCCATGTCCTCGACCCGCTCCGGACGCGCCAGCGCGAACGCCACCGCGAACACCACGAACGCGAACGTGGCGATCAGCAGCGGTTCCTCGCCGAGAAAGACCTGCCAGGTGCCGAGAAGACCCAGCCACACCCCGGTCCGCACCGGCCGGCCGCCCTTCGCCAGCCGGAGGACACAGCCCAGCATCAGCGGCAGCACGAACAATGCGGTGAAGTTGGGGTGCGCGTTCGCGTGCGAGATGATCGGCGGCGCGAACCCGGCGAACAGCCCGCCGACCGCGGCGGCCGTCCGCGAGTCCACCACGTGCCGGGACAGGACCCAGTACCAGGCGAAGGCCGTGGCCGCGAGTCCCCCGGTCAGCACCAGCGCCCAGGTCACCGAGGGACCGAACACCCACGTCACCGGCGCGAACGGGATGCCGATGCCGAGCATCACCGTGTTCGACATCAGGTTCACGCCGTCCGGGAAGTTCTGCAGATCGGAGAACAGCGGGTTCGTCCAGGACGACACGGCGTCGGCGGACACCGCGAAGAACCACTCCCACATGTTCTGGTCCTGCCCGCTGCCGGTCAGATACCCGTGCCGCGGATTCATCCACAACGGACGGTAGACGAGGAACGCCGTGAGCAGGCTGCCGAACAGCACAAGCCCGTCGCCCAGCAGGCCACGCACGACAGGATCGCGCAGCCGACCGCCCCGCTGCGACATCCGCTCCCGATCCGCCCGTATTCCAGGCACCACACGTCCTGTGGTGGCCTGGCTCACGGGCGGACGACCCTGGCGAGGAAGTAGATCGCGCCGGTCTCCACGTGCCGGACCAGCAACAGGAACGGGCGGTCCACCCGTACGGTGACGGGATCGCCTGCGGGCATCATCACCAGGCGCATCATCACCGCCGTCGCCGCCGCGCCCTCCAGTCCCTCCTCGTCCATCCGGAGCACCGCCTGGTGGACAACATCGGACACGAGCAGCCGGGGATCCGCGCTCAGTCCGCCGAGGTCGGCGTCCGGCTGGAACATCCGGCGCACACCGAGGGCTCGCAGTACCGCGGTGAGATCGCTGCGGACGTCCACCGACACTCTGGGCAGGGCGAGATGCACCAACGCCTCGCGTGCGCCCGACATCAGCTCCAGCAGGGTGTCGGCGTCCAGAGTGGACTCCTGCTCGACGAGATCACCGTCGGGCAGCAGCACCAGCGCCTGCGCTCCTCCGGCCGCTGGCAACGCCACCAGCTGCCACCCGTGCGCCGCGGCGTAGGAGAACCGCTCGGACTGGTGCATGGTCGGCACCTGGCGTGGCCCGCCCGGAGCGCGGAAGGGGGCGTCCACGGTCTCGGACTTCTGGAACGGGAACGACCACCCTGTGCGCAGATACAGCGCGTTGACCAGCGCCGCCACGGTATCCGGTGTCACCGATCCTGGAAGAAGCAATTCCGGGATGAGCTCGCGAGTGGTCTCCGAGACGGACTCGTTGATGAGTTTGCGCGCGGCCTCGGGGTCGTCGGCGAAGGGAGCGCTCGCTACCGAGCCCCCGTTCCAGCGGCTCAGCTCCTCGCGAAAGTCGTCCTCGACCGGCAGCTTGTCCCACGCCCACAGTGTGTTCGCGACCGCGAGTTCCGGCTCCTCCTCGCTGGCCGAGGGCGCGCGCAGCGCAGCCGCGTCGAGCAGGAGCTGGTCCTGCACACCGGCATCGGTCCCCGTGCCGGCCAGCAACGCGCTCAGCTCGTCGGCCGTCTCACCCCGTGCCCCCTTCGCCACCAGGCTCAGGGCAACGGCAGCCGAGTACGGCGAGAAGCACGTGTCCGCATCGGGCGCGGCCAGCTCCCGGTGCAGGGCAAGGGCGAACTCCAGATGAGCGTGTTCGGACTCACTGTCAGCCATCCCCCGACGCTACCGTGCCCCAGTGGCCCTCGGCTGCTCCCGGCTCGAGTTTGCCGTGCGGGCAAGGGACAGCAGGACCGAGACCGGGATGTGGTGCAGCGAAGCCAGCTTCTCATGCTCCAGGAGTCCGGCGGGCTTCCGGGCGAAGTGGCTGGGGCATGTCCGGCATCCTGCGAATTCGGTCCCCCGTCATCCCGTAGTGGTCGAGGAACGCCTGCCGCAGGTTCTCCGCGGAGCGGAATCCGCATCGGCGTGCGATCGCGGCCAGCGACAGTTCGCTCCCACGCACCAGGTGCACCGCGGCCTCGGTCCGGGCAGTCCGCACGGCGCGGGCCGGGGTCGTGCCGAGATGCGTGGCGAACAACCGGGTGAGATGCCTGGTGCTCACTCCCACCCGGGCGGCGAGCACCGGCGGGCTCAGATCCTCGGCGACCCGGGCGGCGATGTACCCGAGCAGATCCCGCACCAGCCGGTCACCGGGCGGTGGAGCGGACAGGAACATGCTGATCTGCGCCTGGTCGGCCGGACGGTGCAGGTAGGTCACCAGCTCGCGGGCCACCTCACGGGCCAGCGTGGGACCGTGGTCGTCCTCGATCAGTGCGAGGGTCAGATCCAGCGCGCTGGTGACCCCTGCCGACGTGTAGACGTTGCCGTCCCGGACGTACAGCGGGGCCAGATCCACTGCCACATCGGGGAATACCGTCGCCAGCATGTCGCCGTACCCCCAGTGCGTGGTAGCCCGCCGCCCGTCCAGCAATCCAGCGGCGGCCAGCACGAACGCTCCGGTGCACACCGACGCGATCCTCCTGCTCCGGGCGACCAGCCGTCGCACCTGAGTCAGCATCCGCACATCTTTGGCGGCCGCCTCGGTGCCGTTCCCGCCAACCACCAGGATCGTGTCGATCCGCCCGGTCACCGAAGCCAGTCGCCGCGCGCCCGCGAGCACGATCCCCGACGACGTCCGAGCCCCCTGCCCGCTCACCGTCGCCAGTTCGATCGCATAAGGCGGCGAGGCCCCATGGGAGTTCGCGACCTCCAGCGCTCCACTCGGACAGGCCACATCGAGGATCTGCGCGTCGTCATAGGCGACGATCACCACACGGCGTTTGGCCTCCGGATCCGAGCTGCCCACACCGAGAATCCTCGCAGACCGAAACACCGGCCGGACGAGTTTCGCGAACTCGGGGCGCTGGTGTCGGGTGATTCTGTTTCCTTGCTGGCTGCTGGGGAATCAGGTGGTGCGTCGCAAGGCGATGTTTTCGCCTCACTCGCCGGCGGGCTGCACCACGCTCACTGCCGTGCCCGATTCAACCATCGGTGCCGGTCGCGTGCAGGAGGCCCGGATACCGCTGTTGTATCCGGGCCGACGACAACACCGCGAGGCGCCGCCTGAGCCCCAGCAGACGTAAGACGAGCAGAATCACCCGACACTAGTGCCAGCCGGTGTGCCAGGAATGCCAGGCGTGGGCCTGCGCGTCGGTCAGCGAGGCGATCTGATCGATCACCACCCGCAACCGCGCCTCGTCGTCACCCGCCCGCTCCCATGACGGGTGGAACAAGGGGTCCAGCGCCTCTGGTGCCCTCCTGCAGAGCACGTCGACGAGCTCAGCGAGCATCTGCCGCTGCCCGTCCTGCATCGCCAGCCGTCGTGGATCACTCATCACGTACCGCAGTGCCAGCGCCTTGAGCAGCGCGACCTCGGCCTCGACCTGCTCCGGTACGCACAGCTCGGCTCCGTACCGGCACAGTGGTCCCGCGCCGTGCCCGGCACGGGTCTCGCTGACCGCCGCGGTGGCGAACCGGCCGACCAGCTCGCTGGTCAGGCGTTTGAGCGCCACCTGGGCGGCCAGTGAGCCGTCGTATCCCGGCCGGGCGAGGTTCGCGACCACCGGCAGCCGCGACAGTTGCTCGGCGGCCCCCTCCAGTGCCGAGACCGGTTTGGTGGAGAAGTGCTTGGCCGCCAGTTCGGCCACCGCGGCACGCTCACCCGGATCGGTCAGCACACGCAGCGAGATCCGTCCGGACAGCACGCCGTCCTCCACGTCGTGCACCGAGTAGGCCACGTCGTCGGCCCAGTCCATGATCTGCGCTTCGAGACACCGCTGCCGATCCGGCGCCGACTCGCGCATCCACCCGAATATCTCGGCGTCGTCCGGGTAGGCGCCGAACTTGACGGCATCCTTGCCGAGGCCCCTCGGCCAGGGATATTTGGTGGCGGCGTCGAGACAGGCCCTGGTCAGGTTCAGCCCCGCGGCGGCGCCGTTTCCGGCGAGCACCTTCGGTTCCAGCCGGGTGAGAATCCGCAGGGTCTGCGCGTTGGCCTCGAAACCTCCGCAAGCCTGCGCGGCGAGGTTCAGCGCGTGCTCCCCGTTGTGGCCGAACGGCGGGTGGCCGATGTCGTGCGCCAGGCCGGCCGTGTCCACCAGATCGGGATCCGCGCCGAGTTCCTCGGCGATGCCCCTGCCGATCTGGGCCACTTCCAGCGAATGCGTCAGCCGGGTCCGCGGCACACCGGTGACCTCGGTGCCCTCCCCAGGGCCCACCACCTGTGTCTTACCCGCGAGCCGGCGCAGCGCGGCGGAGTGCAGGACCCTGGCGCGATCGCGGCCGAACGATGTGCGACCGTCACCGCCCGCCCCCGGCAGCCCGGCCTCCTTGGCCGATTCCGGCAGCCACCGCTCCTGGTCGTGCGCGCTGTACTGGTCCACGCATGCCAGCTTAGAGGGCACAGCGGCAGCGAGACCTCGCCAACGAACTCAGCCGAGGCCTGCACCGCCGATGTCGTCGGCCGGATTCTTCGACAGCCGGTAGTACAGCAGGGCGCCGGTCTCCCGGAAGATGTACTTGGCCTGCGTTTCCCTGGTCTGCACCACGGGTCCGGTGTGCGTCGGTGAGCTCCAGGCCGTCAGCCCGAGATCGTTCGCCATGGTCCTTGCCCGCAGGGAGTGCCAGGGATCGCTCACCACCACCGCGCTGCCCCAGCCGTTCTCCCGAGCCTGCTCGGCCACGGCCCGCAGTGTGCCGAGGGTGTCCCGCCCCTCACCCACCGCCACCGTGGCCGAGGCGGGCAGCCCCTGCTCCTGCAGCCACCGCGCTCCGGCTTCGGCCTCGGTGTAGGCGTCACCCGCCTTGCTGCCGCCGGCGGTGACCACCATCGGCGCGACCCCGTCCTGAAACAGCCGCTGGGCATGCTCGAGCCGCGCCTGCAGGATCTGCGACGGCCTGCCGTTGTACTGGGCCGCTCCGAGAACCACGATGACGTCGGCCTCGGCGCGGTCGTCCACCCTGGCGACCTGCCACACCCGGAACGCGGTGCCACCGATCACGAGCAGCACGATCAGCACGGCACCGAGCACGGTTCGGCGAACCCAACTCGCGACGCCGGGTCCGTTCGTCTGTGTGAACATCACCCGCTCCACTATGGCAGCAAATCCGTGACGTATGCCTGCCGTCGCCGTTGCCTCGTCAGCAGCCGATGAGCCGCGCGGCCAGATAGGACTCCAGCTTGTCGATGGCCACCCGCTCCTGCGCCATGGTGTCGCGCTCGCGGACCGTCACGGCGTGGTCGTCGAGCGAGTCGAAGTCGACGGTCACGCAGAACGGCGTGCCGATCTCCTCCTGGCGGCGGTACCGCTTACCGATCGAACCGGCGTCGTCGAACTCGATGTTCCAGTGCTGACGCAGTTTCGTGGCGATATCGCGGGCCTTCGGTGTGAGGTCTGCGTTGCGCGACAACGGAAGCACCGCGGCCTTGATCGGCGAGAGCCGGTAGTCCAGCTTCAGCACGACGCGCTTGTCCACACCACCCTTGGCGTTGGGCACCTCGTCCTCGGTGTAGGCGTCGAGCAGGAACGCCATCATCGGCCTGCCGACACCGGCCGCGGGCTCGATGACGAAGGGCCGGTAGCGCTGTCCGGACGTCTGGTCGAAATAGGACAGGTCCACGCCAGAATGGTTCGAGTGCGTGGTGAGGTCGAAGTCGGTGCGGTTCGCGATGCCCTCGAGCTCGCCCCACTCCTGGCCCGCGGAGAACTCGAAGCGGTACTCGATGTCCACGGTCCGCTTGGAGTAGTGGGAGAGCTTCTCCTTCGGGTGCTCGTAGTGGCGCAGGTTGTCCCGGTTGATGCCCAGGTTCGTGTACCAGTCCGTGCGGAAGTCGATCCAGTACTGGTGCCAGGTCTCGTCCTCACCCGGCTCGACGAAGAACTCCATCTCCATCTGCTCGAACTCCCGGGTGCGAAAGATGAAGTTGCCCGGAGTGATCTCGTTCCGGAACGACTTGCCGATCTGGCCGATGCCGAACGGCGGCTTCTTCCGGGACGTCGTCTGCACGTTGAGGAAGTTGACGAAGATGCCCTGCGCCGTCTCCGGGCGGAGGTAGGCGAGACCTTCCTCGCTCTCCACCGGGCCGAGGTGCGTCTTGAGCATCATGTTGAACTCGCGCGGCGCGGTGTACTCACCGCGCGTGCCGCAGTTCGGGCACGGCACGTCCGAGAGGTCGTCCTCGCTGACCTCCTTGCCGGTGCGCTCGGAGTACTCCTCGGCCAACTGGTCCGACCGGAAGCGCCGGTGACACGAGGTGCACTCGACGAGCGGGTCGTTGAAGGCGTTGACGTGACCGGACGCGACCCAGACCTGACGCGGCAGGATGACCGAGGAGTCAAGACCGACGACGTCGTCGCGGCCCTGCACCATCGTCTTCCACCACTGGCGCTTGATGTTGTCCTTCAGTTCGGCCCCGAGGGGGCCGTAATCCCATGCCGACCGCGTACCGCCGTAGATCTCCCCGCTCGGAAAGACGAAACCACGACGCTTGCACAGGCTGACAACGGTCTCAATGGTGTTGGCGGGCACCCACGCTCTCCAGACATGCGGGAACGGTCATTTGACTACAAGGTGTCAGAGTATCCCGCCGGTCACACCGGCTCCGCGAGGGGACTGGCTAGTGTCCCGACACTAGGGCCGCCGCACGAGTTCCGCGGTGGCGATCCGGTTGTCGGAGTATCCGTCCGTTCCGCCGACGTAGTCACCACCACAGGTGACCAGAACCAGCCGGTGCGGGCCGTCCTGCCCGAACAACCGCTCGGCGACGGACGGCAGATCGTGCTTGTCGACCGTGACCACCTCGGTGATCCGGTAGGTCCACGCTCCGCCCTCGGTGTCGACCACCCGCACCTCCTGCCCCGGCCGGTTGCGCCACAGTTCGTCGAACGGCCCCTTCACCCGGTTCCAGTTCACGTGTCCGGACAGCAGGGCCGCGCCACGCTCGGCTCCGAGACCGGCACCCCACCAGGTGGCCTCCTCGAGGCTGTCCGGGATCGGCAGCGTGCCGTCGTCGGTCAGCTCCCGGCGCACCAGCCTCGCGGTTCCGCCCTCTGGCAGTCGGACGGTCCCCGGCCGCTGGACCGTCGCCACCGGGCGCTCGACGGTTGCCTCGGCCGTCGTCTCGGCTGCCAGTTCGGCACCTGTCGTTGGCACCGCGCGAACCGGAGCCGGGGGCGGCGGCTCGGGGGCGCCGAGTACGACCACACCCGCGAGCGTGACGGCTACCGCGAGCAGACCGAGGGCCGCGGCGAGCCAGGCTCGCCGTCGCGGGCGGCGAGTTCGTCCGGATTCGTCCGGTGTGGACGGTGACACGCTGTCGTCCATCGGGCGCTACTCGCCGTTCTGCCGAACCTGCTCGCAACCGCGACGACGAGCCGGGCGCCGCACCAGCAACGCCGCGGCACCGAGTACGAGGCCGGCCCCGACCAGCGCGTACCCGAGCGGCTCCTGGCCGGACTCCTGCACCGAGACACCGGCGGGGATCTTGATCGGGACGGCCGGCCGCTGCTGCGACCGGGGAGGGAGCGCGGCAAACCCGTGTGGCAGGGAGCAGCTGACGCCGCCGAAGACCATCCTGGTGCGCACCACCTTGCCGAGGTCCTCACCCTCGGCGTCGCGGAGCTGACTGATGATCTCGACGTGCCATCCCGCGGCGGCGGTGACGTCACCCCCACGCCACTTCTCCTGGCGCAGCAGCTGGTCGAACTCGGTCACCCGGCGAACCACCACGTCGGACGTGGAGTGCTCGTCGTCGGCGTCCTGCAGGTTCAGCGGCGCACCCAAGGGCAGATTTTCCAGGCGCAGCTCGGCGTCCCCCCGCGGCAGTTCGGCGGGCGCGAGTTCGCCGTCCTCGCCGAGTACCCAGAGCGCGTCGGCGGTGGTCTCGGCGGTCACGTCGTCGGCGGCGGCGCACTCGACGGCGCTGCGTGCGCCCTCGAACGCCAGCACGGTGCTCGCCACCGAGGAGCCCGGCGCGGACTCGGCACCCCCGGAGGGCTCGGTGGTCTCGGCGGTCGTGGAGTCCTCGGTGATCGTGGAGTCCTCGGCGGTCTCGGCGCGGAGGTCGCGGAGGGCGTAGTTGCTCTCGGCCACGGCGGCGGGCACCGTCGTGTCCCTGAGCGTCGCGACGATGTTGTGCTCCCGGCTGGTGACGCCGGCCGGGAACGGGCTCGCGCCTGGCTCGAAGCGGCCGAGGTTGATCGCGTAGTGCGGGCCGATGGCGTTCTTCTCGCCATCCGAGGCGGGCACCGTGGAGCGATCCTGGGATAGCTTCGAACCGCCCGGACTCACCGGCGAACGCTGGGTCTCGGTGATCACCGTGCCACCACCCTGCCCGTCCTCGCCCACCTTCACGGCCACGGCGTTCGCGAATGCGACGGGACCGGTCTCCGCGTCCACGGTGCGGACGTCTTGGGCGGCGGCGACACCGGGCACTGCCGCCAGGGCGAGGACAGCGGCGCAGCCCACCATCCTGATCACGGAACGAGTCATGTCTCCTCGGCTTCTGGTCCCGTTCGTGGGCGTACCGGATCGCGGCGTCCCTCGAACTGCTCCTTCAGTGCCACCCCCACCTCCGGAGTACGACGATGACACAACTCGGGGCCGCCTGGCCGGATCACGCGACAAACTTTCACCTCTGGCGAAGACCGGACTCCAGTTACGTGGAAATTCGGCCGGATGTCACCCGAATGGAGTAGCTCTGCCGTGGCAACGACACCGGGCTGGCGCGACGGGCGGGGCACTCACCGGCACGACACTAGGATGGAGTGACAACCCCCGACACCGGTCATCCGCTCGCGACCGCATCCGGGGTCTGAAACAACGGCTGGAGATCGAATGGCGACGGTGAGTTCGGAGACGGCAACCGGCGGGCTGCCGCCCGGAGAGGCGGAACAACACGTGCACCCGCCGGACCGCCCGACGTCTCCGCCCACTCCCCCACCCCCCGCGGAAGTGCTGACCGACGCCGGTGAGCTGCTGCGCGCGCTGGCGGCCCCCGTACGGATCGCGATCGTCCTGCAGCTGCGCGACGGGCATCGCTGCGTGCACGAACTCGTCGACGCGCTGGACACCACCCAGCCACTGATCAGTCAGCACCTTCGGGTTCTCAAGTCGGCCGGTGTCGTACACGGTGAGCGGCGTGGACGGGAGGTCGTCTACCGTCTCGTCGACGACCACCTCGCGCACATCGTGGTCGACGCGGTCACTCACGTACAGGAGGGCGGGCACTCATGAGCGGTCCCATCACCCGCGGCCATGCGCCGGTGCCGGGACGCAGGGCGACGAAGCAGCGGGCCGCGGTCGTCGAACTCCTGGACGAGGTCGACGACTTCCGCTCCGCACAGGAGTTGCACGACGAGCTGCGCAAGCGGGGTGAGGGTATCGGCCTGACGACCGTGTACCGCACGTTGCAGTCGCTGTCCGAGGCGGGCGAGATCGACGTGCTGCGCACGGACTCCGGCGAGGCCATCTACCGGCGTTGCTCCTCGCACCATCACCACCACCTGGTGTGCAGGCACTGCGGATACACCGTGGAGATCGAGGGCCCGGCGGTGGAGCGCTGGGCGGACAAGATCGCCGACGGCAACGGTTTCTCCGACATCAGCCACACCGTGGAGATCGTCGGCACCTGCGCCACCTGCCGCGCCCGCTACTCCTAATCCCCCTTCCCACATCCCCCCACCCCTTCCCGCCCCTCCCGCCCCCTATCCCTGTTCGTCACCTGGGCGCGTGGCCGGTTGGAGCGTCTGCAAGTACCACCATGCAAGATCGACATGTGCCTCAACCACTACCAACACATCGACGTCCCCCGCGTCACGCGGCGCTGCCACAAGACGACAGCACCGCCGGGTTGGTAGCGGTTGGCGGCGTAGTTGATCTTGCATGGGGGTACTTGCAGACGCACCAAGCTGCGGCCGGGTGGTGAGTTGGGGGTCAGAACTCGTAGGGGTTCTGGGGAGTGGGGATCTGGCGCAGGGACTGCAGGGTGAGGTCCGGGGTGTAGCTGTTCTGCCGGGTCGCCGTCCCCGGCACCACCTGCCCGGTGACCTCGATCCAGCTGTCCTGCTCCAGTCCGGCCAACTCACTCCCGCTGCCACCGGCCAGATGTACCGTGACCGGGAAGGCATCCGCCGCGCAACAGCTGATCACCATGCGGGCCAGCCGCGTCGAGCCACCGTCCTGCACGACGAAGCCGGACAGCGACACGGTGCGGCCGGTCAATGTCCCGTTCTCGTCCCAGCCCGCCCTTGCCACGAAGTCCGACACGGCGAGCGGGACGACCTCCTCGTCCGGCAACGGCGGGAACGCCGCGGCGTCCCGAGCCGCCGAACTCTGCGGTGCCCTGGCCTGGGTCCTGGTGACGGAGTCGGACCCGAGTGCGGGCGGAGCGACCAGGAACACCGCCAGCACCGGCACCATCAGCAGCCACGCGGCGCGCGCCGAGTGGTGGTGCTCGGCGCCGCAACCGTCCCCTGTGGACTCCGCAGCGGCCGCCGCCCGTGCCGCCAGCAGGTCACGCCCTATGGCGATCGCGCCGAGCGCGACCATGACCGCGCCTCCACCGATGACCCACAGCTGCTGAGACGGCTTGACGTAGCGCAGGTAGTCGCCGGTGAACGCGATCTTCAGCAGGGCCCCGCCCAGCAGGATCAGCAGGATGTTCTGCGTCTCGCGTCTCATCGGACACCCCCCAGTACGAGCCAGCCGGCCAGCACGGCACAGACGATCGCCACCACGAAGGTGACCGGCGCGAACCGCAGCGCGAACGACCTGCCGAACGTTCCCGCCTGCAGTGCGAACAGCTTCACGTCGATCGCGGGGCCGACCACCAGGAACACCAGCTTCGGCAGCAGCGGCAGCGCGCTCAGGGACGCCGCGACGAAGGCGTCGGCCTCGCTGCACAGCGCCAGGACCACCGCGAGCACGGCCATCACCAGGATCCCGAGCACGATTTGCTCGCCCAGCACGCCGAACCACTCGCCGGGCACCAGCACGCCCATCGCTGCGGAGATCAACGCGCCCAGCACCAGGAACCCACCCGCGTCGACGAGGTCGGCCCGCGCCGTCTCGGCGAAGGTGCGCCAGCGGTTGCCCACAGCGATATCCGGCATACGGCGCAGCGCCCGCTCGGCGATCCACTCGAGCTTGCCCCACCGCGCCCACAACCAGCCCATCACCATCGCGGTCGCGAGCGAGCCGAGGAAGCGGGCGATCACCATGCCGGGTTCGCCGGGGAAGGCGACCGCGGTGGCGACGAGCACCACCGGATTCACCGCGGGCGCGGCCAGCAGGAAGGTCAGCGCCGCGGCGGGCGCCACCCCCTGGCCGATCAACCTGCGCGCCACGGGGACGGAAGCACACTCACACCCCGGCAGCGCAACACCGGCCAGGCCCGCGACCCCCACCGCGGCGCCCTCCCTGCGCGGCAGCACCCTGCGCAGGACCCTGGCCGGGACGAAAGCCGCGATACCGCCGCTGATCAGCACACCAAGCACCAGGAAAGGCATCGCCTGCACACACACCGCGACGAACACGGTGGCTCCGGTACGCAGCGCGGGGACGTCCAGCGTCGACTGCAACCAGGTCTGACCGAGAATCGCGATCAGCAGGACCGCGCACAGCACCTCGACCGAGGTGATGCCGCGCCGTCGCCGGTCCGGCTCACCGGGACGTACAGCGACATCGGAAACCGTTTCCATTTGAGGCATGATGCCAGTCAGTGCCCGGTCTCGGCACCCGGCTCTCCTGCTTCGGTCCCGAGCAGGTCGGAACGGACCTGCGAGGCGGTCGACACGACCAGCATCAGCAGCGTGCCCAGCGGCGCGAGGTCCATCCCCTGCGCGGGAAACGCATAGCGCAGGGTCAGATCGATACCCCGATCGGTGTGGACGGTACCCAGTGTCCCGAACAGTCCCTGCCCCGCGCGCTCGGCGACCGCGGCGGACAGCGCCGGATCGGCGGGCAGGTCCCAGGCCACAACGCAGGTCAGGCTGAGCATCGTCAGCCCCTCCGCGAGCCGGGTCGCCTGCACGACACACGGGACGTCGGCGTGGGAGAAGGTCAGCGCGCCGTCGTCGTCCACATGGACTTCGAGGTAACGCTCGAGCGACTCCCGCGCCCTGGTAAGCAGGTCCGCGGTGTCCGCGGCTTCCGTGGTCATGATGCGCCCTCCGGGAACGGTGCAGACGTCGCAGCCGTCCTGTCGGTTTCAGTTGTCAGATCCAGCGCCGCACCGAAGCGACGGTCCCGTTTGGCGTACTCCAGGCACGCCCGCCACAGGTGCGTTCGATCGAAATCGGGGAACAGTGTGTCCTGGAACACGAACTCAGCGTAGGCCGCCTGCCACAGCATGAAGTTGGAGGTGCGCTGCTCACCGGAGGGACGCAGGAACAGGTCCACGTCCGGCATCTCCGGCTGGTACAGATATCGGGCGATCGTACGTTCGTCAACCTTGTCCGGATTGATCTGTCCGTCGGCCGCCAGCTGCGCGATCCGGCGCACCGCGTCGCCGATCTCGGCCCGGCCGCCGTAGTTGACGCAC
Organism: Amycolatopsis marina; assembly: GCF_900111885.1. GTDB lineage: Bacteria > Actinomycetota > Actinomycetes > Mycobacteriales > Pseudonocardiaceae > Amycolatopsis > Amycolatopsis marina. The sequence continues at coordinate 254,462 of NZ_FOKG01000007.1, read as the reverse complement.
ATGGTCATGTTCATCGCCGTGTTGTGCTTGGTCTTCTCCTCGGCGACCTGCAGCTCCTTGATGACACTGCGCCACAGCTTCGGCCTGCGACCCGCCCAGCGGATCCGTACCCCGATCGAACCGAGATAGTCCACCTGCCGCCGGATCGTGTCGCGGTTGAAGCCCATCAGGAAACGCACCTCGTCCGGGCTGCGCTTCCAGTTCTCCGTGGAGAAGGCGTACACCGACAGCCACTTGACGCCCAGCTCGACGGCCCCGCTCGCGACGTCGATCATGACGGCCTCGCCGCGCTTGTGGCCCTCGATCCGCGGCAGTCCGCGCTGGTTGGCCCAGCGGCCGTTGCCATCCATGACCAACGCGACATGCTGTGGCACCAACTCCGGCGGGATGTCCGGTGGCCGCGCACCGGAGGGGTGCGGGTCCGGAGCCCGCAGATCTCCTGGTGACACCACGGTCGTGCGTCCCCTGCGCCGCACTGATACCTCCTCGCCGGCGAACCTGAGCAATTGCCGACCCTACTTGCCGCTCACCGGCTCCTCACGGGGACGCCGTTCGTGGGCCCTGCGCTCCACGAAGGGCAGTGACCGTAGCTGACGCTCCAAATGCCACTGCAGGTGCGCCGCGACCAGGCCGCTGGCATCGCGCCGGGTGCCCTGCACGCTCTGCTCCGCGACCGTCCACTCACCATTCAGCAGCGACTCGAGCAGGACGAGCACCTCGGGGGCGAGGTGGACGGAACCGGCGGTCCTGCACTGCACGCACAGCGAACCACCCGCCTGCACATGGAACGCCGAGTGTGGACCGGGAGCACCGCACCGGGCGCATTCGGCGATAGCGGGAGCCCACCCCGCGAACGACATCGCCCGCAGGAAGAACGCGTCCAGCACGAGGGACGCGTCGCGCTCGCCCGCTGCCAGTGCGCGCAGTGCGCCGGTGAGCAGCAGGTACAGCTTGAGCGCGGGCTCGCCCTCCTCCGCGGCCAGCCGGTCCGCGGTCTCGGTGATGGCGCTTGCTGCCATGTAGCGCTGGTAGTCCGCCACCAGCGGCAGCGCGAAGGCATCGACCGTCTCCACCTGCGTGATCACATCGAGGGTGCGACCCGTGTAGAACTGCACGTCGACGTGACCGAAGGGCTCGAGCCTTGCCCCGAATCGGGAGGTGGTACGGCGCACGCCCTTGGCCACGGCACGCACCTTGCCGTGCCTGCGGGTGAGCAGGGTGATGATCCGATCGGCCTCACCCAGCTTGTGCACCCGCAGCACCACTCCGGTGTCGCGATAGAGACTCACCGCACCATCGTCCCACCTCGGGGTGACAGCCGGGCGCTCAGCGTGCCGCCAGAGCGTGTCCCGGCACCCTCGCTACTGCGGCGGGTACTGACCGCCGAAACCGCCAGGCTGCTGGGGAAACCCGCCCGGCTGCTGGGGGTAGCCACCGGGCTGCTGCGGCTGCTGCGGGTAGCCGCCCTGCCCCGGGAAACCGCCGGGCTGCTGCGGCGCGAACTGCTGGGGGTAGCCACCTGGCTGGGCAGGAAAGCCTCCCGGCTGCTGTCCGCCACCCGGTCCTCCTGGACCCGCGGGAGACTGGACCACCAGGGTCGACATGACCTTGTCGGAGAACGTCTGGCGCTTCTCGTCCCACAGCGGCCACAGAAAGCCGATGTAGCAGGCGAGGCCGTCCAGGGCGTGCGCGAGATCGCGGACGAATGCCATACCGGCCCCGATGGGCCGGCCGGTCTGCTCGCCGAGCAACCGGATGCCCACCACCCGCTTGCCCAACGACTGGCCGGTGTTCCCACCCTGGATCCACCTGTTGTAGAGCGCCCAGCCGAACGTGCCGAGGTATCCGATGCCCATCACGATGACACCGACAGTGGTCGAGCCCAGCATCACCAGCGCGCCGATCAGGATGACGACGAACGGCGGTGCCATGTCGATCAGGTATGCCCCGGCGCGCTGCCCCCAGCTCGCGAGTCCCTGTGGCGCTACGGGCGGTCCGCCGAAGGGCGGCTGACCGGGAGCGCCACCGCCGAAGGGCGGCTGCTGGCCGGGGAACTGCCCGGGTGCGGCGGGGAACGCGCCGGATGGGTGGCCGTAGGCGCCCGGCGCCTGCTGCCCCGGCGCCGGTCCCGGCATCTGTCCCGGCTGTGCCTGGAATCCCCCGGACGGCTGCCCGAAACCGCCGGGCTGCTGCCCGTACGACTGGGGCTCGTATGGATTGGTCATGAGTCTCCCCCTGCTATGCACACCCGGTTCTGCACCCTGGCGTGCAGGAGCGTACATCGTCGATCAACGCCGGGTCCGGAAGGTCGATTCGGCTCACACGCGGAGCTCGACGAACGGGGCGAACGGCAGGTTACGCACGACGAACCACGCGAGCAGCACCACGGCGAAGGCAGGCGAAGTCCAGCGCTGGTGCTGCCAGCCTGCCACCGGTCGCCCCCGCAGCCGGGTGAGCGTCCAGGTGAGCATTCCCCAGACGAAAAGCACCGCGGCGGGCACACCGAGGGCGTTGTAGTGCAGCGCCGCAGGCACGTCGGCGTGCAGCAGGCTGTAGACCATCCGCAGACCACCACAGGCCGGGCAGGTGAGACCGAGCAGTGCCTTGGTCGGGCAGACCGGGAGCGCGCCTCCCGGCGTCGTCGGATCTGCCCACAACACCACCGCGCAGCACCCCGCGAGCCCGGCCAGCGCCGCCATCGGCGGTCCGAGTGCACGCGAGCCGCGCCGGAGGTTGCTCGACAGAGTCGGCCGCTCCATGTGTCAGACCCGCAGCGCGAGGAACGGCGCGAAGGGCAGGTTGCGCACGACCGCCCACACCCCCACCACGACACCCGTGGCGAGCGGAGTCCAGCGCCAGTGCAGCCAACTCGCCACCCAGCTGCCCCGCAGCCTGCCCGCGGTCCACGCGATCGTGCTCCACGCGAACAGGACCAGCACCGCGAGGCTCACCGCGTTGTAGTGCATCGCGGCGGGGATGTCACCGTGCAGGACGCTGTAGATCATCCGGAGCGCGCCGCAGCCGGGGCAGACGATTCCGAAGAACGCCTTCGTCGGGCACGTGGGCAGGATCCCGCCAGGCGTCGTGGGATCGGCGAGCGCGATGACCGCGCATCCCACCGCCGCAGCCCCCACGACGCCCATCGGTGGCGCCAGCGCACTGAGTCGCGAGCGCCAACCCGACGCGGGGACTCCGGTGTAGACGCCTGCCGTCACGGCCCGGCGTCCCGCAGCGATACGCCCGCGATCACCAACCCAACCACGATGAACGCGATGTAGAGCAGCACGCCGATCCCCGCCACGATCGCCGACCACATCGCCCACTTCTTGGCGTCGTCGGCGGCCTTCATCGCCTCGCCGGGATAGCCCTGTGCCCACAGCGTCTGCACCTGGTTGGACTTCACGATCGAGACGATCCCGAGCGGAAGGCAGCACAGCACCGTGGACAGGATCGCCCAGACCAGATGGTTCTCCGGGGGCGGCCCGTACCCGTACCCGCCGTAAGTGCCTGGCTGACCGTACGGCCACGGCTGCCCCATGGGCCCTGGCCCCATCGCGCCCGGCTGCGGCCCCTGTCCGTACCCGCCGTAGGGGTCCTGCCCCCCGTAGTTCTGTGGGTACTGCGGGAACTGGTCGCTCACTGAACCTCCTGGTCCTGCTGCCGCGCCCGGTGTCCTGTCGTTACCCCATGTCCGAAGTCGACAGACCAAAGGTGAGCACTCCGGCGACCATCAGGATCCCATAGATGACGCCGGATCCTGATGTGAACCGACGAACCGTAGAGCATCACCGCGCTCGGCCGCGGCCGGGTTCCGGATCACGAGACCACATCGAGACCTGACGGGATGTCAGAAGCCGAGCCTGCGCAGTTGTTTGGGATCGCGCTGCCAGTCCTTGGCGACCTTGATATGCAGGTCCAGGTACACCTTGCTGCCCAGAAGGGCCTCGATCTGCGCCCTGGCCCGCGCGCCGACGTCCTTGAGCCGCTCACCCTTGTGGCCCAGGATGATGCCTTTCTGGCTCGGCCGCTCCACGTAGAGAAACGCGTACACGTCAAGCAGGTCGTCGCGGCCCTCGCGGGGCAGCATCTCCTCCACGGTCACGGCGATCGAGTGGGGCAGTTCGTCGCGGACCCCCTCCAGTGCCGCTTCCCGGATCAGCTCTGCCACCAGCGTCTGCTCGGGCTCGTCGGTCAGGTCACCGTCCGGGTAGAGTTGGGGCCCCTCGGGCAGCCGCTGGACCAGCAGATCGGCGAGGGTGGCGACCTGGTAGCCGTCCACCGCGGACACCGGCACCAGTTCGGCGAACTCCATGACATCCTGCAGCGCCATCAGTTGCTCGGCCACCCGCTCGGGGCCCACCAGGTCGGTCTTGGTCACGACGCCGATCACCGGAGTGCGCTTGGCGATCTTGGCCAGTTCCGCGGCGATGTACCTGTCGCCGGGTCCGATCTTCTCGTCGGCGGGAACACAGAACCCGACGACGTCCACTTCGGACCAGGTGGCGTGCACGACATCATTGAGCCGCTGGCCGAGCAGCGTGCGCGGCCGGTGCAGGCCCGGTGTGTCGATGAGGATCAGCTGCGCGTCCTGCCGGTGCACGATCCCGCGGATCGCGTGCCGGGTGGTCTGCGGTTTGCTCGACGTGATCGCGACCTTGCTCCCGACAAGAGCGTTGGTCAGGGTCGACTTGCCCGCGTTGGGACGTCCGACGAAGCAGGCGAATCCGGACCGGTGCTCTGGCTGAGTGCTCACCCGCAGCATTGTCGCCTATGGCCCGCGCGCCGACCCGGAGGGTTACCGGGCCCGCACGGAAACGGCCGTCAGTCGGGCCGCAGAACCTCCTGGACGGTGCCGGACGGGTCGGCGAGATAGATCGGTGCCCTGCCGCCCATGTCCCGCAGCGCGTGCACCGACGCCTGGTCGAACAGGGGAGTCTCACCGACGATGGCGGCCGCTTCGATGCCCTCGGCCCCGCTGGACACCGCGGCCGCGATCGCCGCCTGGATGGCGGTGAGCGAGAACGAAGGCAGCGCGATGTTGCACGCCGCGTAGGTGCGCCCGTCGGTGTCCCGGATGGCGGCGCCCTCCAGCGCCTGGGTACGGGCCCTCGCGGACCTGGCGAGGATCACGATCTTCTCGTCCTCCGGCCCCAGCTCGATCTCCGCCAGCTCCTCAGGCATGTTCGACACTCCTGTCCCGCTCGTCGTCGTCGCCGGTCCCGGACACGCGCATCCTGCGGCCGGCGATCCGCTCATCGTTGGCGTGCACCACGACCGTGGTGATCCGCATTCGGCCACGCCGGTCCTTGCCGCCCTCCGCGTGCAGCCGCAGGCCCTCGACCTCGGCCTCCGCACCGGGCAGTGGCACCCTGCCGAGCCGCTGCGCCAACAGCCCCCCGACGGTTTCCACGTCCTGTTCGCCGAGGTCCAGACCGAACAGCTCGGCCAGATCGTCGACACCGAGGCGCGCGGAGACCCGGACGGTGCTGTCGTCGATGTGCTCAACGGGTGGGCGTTCTTCGGTGTCGGACTCGTCGGTGATCTCCCCGACGATCTCCTCGAGGATGTCCTCGATCGTCAGCAGCCCCGCTGTGCCCCCGTACTCGTCGACGGCGATGGCCATGTGATTGTGCGAGACCTGCATGTCCTTGAGCAGCTCGTCGAGCCGCTTGGAGTCCGGGACGTAGCTGGCCGAATTCATCAGCTCGCCCACCGCCGTGGCCGAACCGTCCTCGGCCATGGAGGACTGCACCAGATCCTTGAGGTTCACCACGCCGACGATGTCGTCCACGGACTCGCCGATCACCGGCAACCGGGTGAACCCGGTGCGCAGGGACAGCGCGAGCGCCTGCCGGACGGACTTGGTGTTCTCGATCCATACGATCTCGGTACGCGGGACCATGACCTCCCTGGCCACGGTGTCGCCGAGCTCGAAAACCGAGTGGATCATCTCCCGTTCCTCGGTGCCGACGACCCCGCGCTCCTCGGCCAGGTCGACCAGCTCCCGCAGTTCGACCTCGGAGCTGAACGGACCCTCCCGGAAGCCCTTGCCGGGGGTGATGGCGTTACCGACCACGATGAGCAGCTTGCTCAACGGCCCGAGGATCGTGCCGAGCACGCGAACCGGGCCGGCCACCAGCAGGCCGACGCGGTACGGATGCTGCCGGCCGATGGTGCGCGGACCGACCCCGATCAGGACGTAGCTGACGACGACCATCACCACGGCGGCGACGGTCACGGCCAGTCCGTCCGGATTGATCCAGCGCAGGCACACCACGGTCACGAGCACCGTCGAGGTGAGTTCGCAGCCCATCCTGAGCAGCAACAGCAGGTTGATGTGCCGCCTGCGCTCGTCGACCACCAGCGCGAGCTGCCGGGCGCCGGTGCTGCCGAGCCGGACCAGTCCGTCCGCGCGCGCCCTGGACACGGTGCTCACGGCGGCGTCCGCCGCGGCGAACACCCCACCGAGCAGCACGAGCACCACGGCGACGACCAGCAGGGTTGCGGAAGGGAGCACGGTGCGGACCTAGTGACCCGGCGGGTCGGCGGGGCCTCCGTCAAGGCCCACCGTGCCGAGCAGACGGTCGTCGGCGCTGCGCTGTGCGTCCCTGCGCTGCGCGGCCAGTGTGGCGGCCTGGAACTCGGCGAGGATGCGCTTCTGCAGGCCGAACATCTCGCGTTCCTCAGTTGGTTCCGCGTGGTCGTATCCGAGCAGATGCAACACACCGTGCACGGTCAGCAGGTGCAACTCGTCGGTCAGCGAGTGACCCGCCGCATGCGCCTGATCCTTCGCGAAGGCAGGGCAGAGCACGATGTCCCCGAGCAGCGCGGGGGAGGACTCGGGAGCGTCCGGCCGCCGGGTCGACTCCAGCTCGTCCATCGGGAAGGCCATCACGTCCGTCGGGCCCGGCAGGTCCATCCACCGTTCGTGCAGGTCCTCCATCACCTCGAGGGTGACCAGCATGACCGACAGCTCCGCGAGCGGGCTGACTTCCATCTTGTCCAGGGCGAACCGGGCCGCGGAGACGATGGACGTCTCGTCCACCTGCACGCCCGACTCGTTGGCGATCTCGATACTCATCCGGTTACCGGCGGCCCTTCCAGGACTTGCCCGACTCCCGCGAGCCCTCGGCCACCTGCCACTTCTCGTAGGCGTCGACGATGTCGCCGACCAGGCGGTGCCGCACGACGTCCTGACTGGTCAGGGTGGTGAAATGCAGGTCGTCCACACCCTCGAGGATCTCCCGGACGACCCGCAGGCCACTGCGCTGCCCACTGGGCAGGTCGACCTGCGTGACGTCGCCGGTCACCACGATCTTCGAGCCGAAACCGAGCCGGGTGAGGAACATCTTCATCTGCTCGGGCGTGGTGTTCTGCGCCTCGTCGAGGATGATGAACGCGTCGTTGAGCGTGCGTCCGCGCATGTACGCCAGCGGTGCGATCTCGATGGTCCCGGCCTGCATCAGGCGCGGAATCGACTCCGGATCGACCATGTCGTGCAACGCGTCGTAGAGCGGCCGCAGGTAGGGGTCGATCTTCTCGTACAGGGTTCCCGGCAGGTAACCGAGCCGCTCCCCCGCCTCGACGGCGGGCCGGGTGAGCACGATGCGGGTCACCTGCTTGGCCTGCAGTGCCTGCACGGCTTTCGCCATGGCGAGGTAGGTCTTGCCGGTACCGGCCGGGCCGATCCCGAACACGACCGTGTGCTTGTCGATGGCGTCGACGTAGCGCTTCTGGTTCAGCGTCTTGGGCCTGATCGTGCGCCCGCGGCGGGACAGGATGTCCATGCTGAGCACTTCGGCGGGCGATTCGGAGCTGCCCGCGGACAGCATGCCGATCGTGCGGCGCACCATGTCGGGCCCGACCTGCTGCCCGTGGCTTGCCAGCGTCACCAGCTCGGCGAACACCCGTTCCGCGAAGGCGATGTCGGCGGGGGCGCCGGTCAGGGTCACCTCGTTACCGCGGACGTGCACGTCCGCGTCCAGCAACTCCTCGACGATACGGAGGTTCTCGTCCCGGGAACCCAGCAGCGTGAGCACCGCGGCGTCGGGAACGGGGAACTTGGACTGTGCCGGTGGAACTGCAGCCCCGGACGTCGGCTGCGGAATGTTCTCCGGGACGTCGTCGGATCGGGCGGCTCCACCCTGTGCGGTACCGGCCACGTGCGCTCGGGCCTGCTTTCTGCGCGTTCGCTTGTCGTTGTTCGGTATGGACGCCCTCGATGCTAGCGGTACCGGAGGTGTGCGCGCAGTCGCGTTCCCGGTGTCCTACCCGTCGCGCCGACCCGCGCCTCAGCCCTCGTGCCGGCCGAAGAACCCGAGCTGCTCGCCGCCGAGGACGTGGGCATGCACGTGGAAGACGGTCTGACCAGCGTCAGCGCCGGTGTTGAAGACCACCCGATAGCCGGACTCGTCGATCCCCTCGAGTTCGGCCACGATCGCCGCCGTGCGCAGTACCTCGGCGAGCAGTCCGGCGTCCGCGGCCGCGAGTTCCGCCACATTGCGGTACCGCTTCTTCGGCACCACGAGCACGTGTGAACTCGCCTGCGGTGAAATGTCCCGGAAAGCCAGCGTGGTGTCGGTCTCGTGGACGATCTCCGCCGGTATCTCCCTGGCGATGATCCGCTCGAACAAGTTCTCGGCGTCGCTCATGCCCGAAACTCTAGTGCCCCGCTTTCACGGGGATGCCCCGGAACGTAGAACGCCGCGGGGCGGTGAAGCCTGGGGGTCGCTCCACCGCCGCCGCGGCTCCGCCGGACCGAGGGGGGAGGTGTCCGGCGGTGACATCGACGCACCGGAACCAATCCCCCGGAGCGCCAAAACCTGCGTGGCGTCAATCGCCAAGGATAAACGCGTCGCCGGACCTGCGCCAGGATTGGCCCCCGATTGCGAGCAAATAGCCGATGCCACATCCGCCGTACGTCCGCGTTCGGTGGAGGTTCGCGGCTCAGCCGGGATCAGCGCCAGCGACTGCTGAGCACGCCGATCGCGCCGAGCGCGACGGCAGCCGCGGTCGAAGTCCGCAGGACCGTGTGCCCGAGCCGCACACTGACAGCACCCGCCCCGGCGAGCGCGGCGAGCTCCTCGGCCGTGATGCCGCCCTCGGGGCCGACGACGAGCAGCACCTCGCCTCGCTCGGGAAGCACAGCCGCGCCGAGCGGCCCCGCTGCCGCCGCTTCGAGCACCAGCGTGCGGGCGCTGTCGCGAACGCGGTCCACGAGCTCACGCGTGCTCACCGGCGCGAAGACCTCGGGCACCCACGCACGCCTTGCCTGCTTTGCCGCGGATCTCGCCGCCCCCCGCCAGCGTTCCAGTGCTTTGGCGCCGCGCGGACCGTCGTCCCAGCGAGCGACGCTGCGCGCGGCTCGCCACGGGAGCACGGCGTCGGCCCCCGCCTCGGTGGCGAGTTCCACCGCGAGCTCTCCCCTGTCCCCCTTGGCCAGGGCTTGCACGACGGTGACGGTGAGTTCCGGAGCGGGTTCGTGGCGCCGCTGCCGGATCTCGAGAACCAGCTCGGCGTCCCGGCCCGGCCGCGCCTCGACGACGACGCAGTCGGCCAGCCCGCCCGCGCCGTCGGAGAGCACGAGCCGCTCCCCCTGACGCAGCCGCCGCACGGTGGCGGCGTGCCGGGCCTCCTCGCCGCCGAGCACGGCCTCCGTGCCCTCCGGCAGCCGCGGGACGAGGAACACCGGCGGAGTGGCTCCCCCCGCCTCAGGCACTACCGGGACCTGGCGCGCAGCTTCGAGAAGAGCCCGCCGTGCTTGCTGCCGTTGCTGGCCAGCGTCGCCGACTCCTCACCACGGCGCTGCGCCAGCTCGCGCAGCAACTCCTCCTGGCCGTCGTCGAGTTTCGTCGGCACCACGACATCGATGTGCACGTGCAGGTCACCGCGTCCGTCGACCCGCCCGGAGGAGCGCAGCCGCGGCATGCCGAGCCCGGTCAGCACGAGCTCCGTGTTGGGCTGGGTGCCCGGCTCGATGTCGATGTCGTGCTCGCCGTCGATCAGTGTCTCCAGCGGCACTGTCGCGCCGAGCGCGGCCGTGGTCATCGGAATGCGGAAGTTGCAGTGCAGGTCGTTGCCCTGCCGGACGAACACCTCGTGCGGGGCCTCGTCGACCTCCACGTAGAGGTCGCCGGCCGGACCGCCGCCGGGGCCGACCTCGCCCTGGCCGGAGAGCCTGATGCGCATGCCGTCGCCGACGCCTGGGGGGATCTTGGCCGTGACGTCACGACGAGAACGCACCCGGCCGTCGCCGCCACACTGCCTGCAGGGATCGGTGATCACCTCGCCGAAGCCCCGGCACACCGGGCACGGCCGAGCGGTCACGACCTGACCGAGGAAGGAGCGCTGCACGGACTGGATCTCCCCCGCGCCGCCACAGGTGTCACACGTCGCCGTGGTGCCGCCCTCACCGGTGCCCGCACCGCGGCACAGGTCGCAGAGGGTCGCCGTGTCGACGGTGATCTCCCTGTCCACGCCGGTGGCGCACTCCTCGAGCGTCAGACCGATCCGGATCAGGGCGTCCGAGCCGGGCTGCACGCGGCTGCGTGGCCCGCGGCCACGACCCCCGCCGCCACCCGCGGCGCCGAAGAAGGCGTCCATGATGTCGCCGAGCCCGCCGAACCCGGCGAACGGGTCCCGCCCGCCACCGCCGCCCGCGCCGCTGTCCATCGGGTCCCCGCCGAGGTCGACGATCTTGCGCTTCTGCGGGTCGGACAGGACCTCGTAGGCGCTGGTGACCTCGCTGAACTTGTGCTGCGCGTCCTCGGAGGGATTCACGTCGGGGTGCAGTTCCCGCGCGAGCTTGCGGTAGGCGCGCTTGATCTCCTGATCCGACGCGTTCTTGGCCACCCCCAGGGTGCCGTAATAGTCCCTCGCCACCGTCTTGCCGTCCTCCTAGGTATTCGGGCGCATGTGATCCCCCGGCTACTTGCCGGACAGGATCTGGCCCACGTAATTGGCCACGGCGCGTACCGCGGCGATCGTGCTCGGGTAGTCCATCCTCGTCGGTCCGATCACGCCGATGCCGCCCAGCAGCATGTCGTCCATGCCGTAGCCGATCGACACGACCGAGGTACTGCGCATCTGCTCGTCCTCATTTTCCTCACCGATACGCACGGAGATGGCACCGGGGTTGCGGGCCGCGGCGAGCAGCTTGAGCATCACAACCTGTTCCTCGAGCGCCTCCAGCACCTGTCGCAACGACCCTGGGAAATCCGCGACGTTGCGGGTCAGGTTCGCCGTACCGCCGAGCACCAGGCGTTCCTCCGGATGCTCGACCAATGACTCCACCAGCACGGTACAGACCCTGGTCATGGTGTCACGCAACTCGGCGGGCGACTGGTCCGGCAGTTCGGCCACCTTCGCGGCAGCCTCCGACAGTCGCTGCCCGGCCAGTGTCGAGTTCAGCACAGTGCGCAGCCGGGAGACGTTGTCCTCGCTGATGACGTCGCCGAGGTCGACGGTGCGCTGGTCGACCCGGCCGGTGTCGGTGATCAGCACCAGCATCAGCCTGGCCGCGGTGAGCGGCACCACCTCGACGTGGCGAACCGTCGAGTTGGTCAGCATCGGGTACTGCACGATCGCGACCTGCCTGGTCAGCTGGGCGAGTAACCGCACCGACCTGCGCAGCACGTCGTCCAGGTCGATCGCGCCGTCGAGGAAACTGGTGATGGCCCTGCGCTCGGCACCGCTGAGCGGCTTGATCTCCGAAAGACGATCAACGAAAAGGCGGTAGCCCTTGTCCGTCGGTATCCGCCCCGCGCTGGTGTGCGGTTGTGTGATGTAGCCGTCCTCCTCCAGCGCCGCCATGTCGTTACGCACAGTGGCACTGGACACACCGAGGTTGTGCCGGTCCACGATCGCCTTGGAACCCACCGGCTCCTGATTGGAGACGTAGTCCGCGACGATCGCACGCAGGACTTCGAAACGGCGTTCGTCCGAGTTGGCCACCGGCACCTCCTGCGTCGTCAGACCTGCTGCGTACCTGACAACGAGTTTACGTACCGGTTGGTGCCCACGGCGGCGGGTGCAATCAGCCTGCGCCAGTGTGCCCCTTGCCGACCGCGGCGATGCTCTCGCCGAGAACGTCCAGGGCCTGCTCGGCCTCCTCGCCGGTCAGCGTCATCGGCGGCGCCAGGCGAATGACGTTGTTGTGCAGCCCGCCCTTGCCGACGAGCAGCCCGCGCTCGCGGGTGTGCTCCAGTACCGCGCTCGCTGTCGCCGGGCTCGGGTCGCTGCCGCCTGGCTCCACCAACTCGATCCCGATCATCAGGCCCTTGCCACGGACGTCGCCGACGACGTCCGTGCGCGCGCCGATCTCCCGCAGACCGGCGAGCAGCCGGTCCCCGAGCTTCGCCGCGTTGCCCTGCAGATCGTGGTCGAGCAGGTAGTCCAGTGTCGCGGCCGCCCCCGCGGTGGCCAGCGGATTGCCGCCGAAGGTGGAGATCGAGTTGGCGGTGAGGCAGTCCATCAGCTCGCCACGGGCCACGACACCACCGATGGCGAGGCCGTTGCCCAGCCCCTTGGCGAACGTCATCGCGTCCGGGGTGACGCCGTGGGCGCCGATACCCCAGAAATGCTCGCCGGTCCGGCCCCAGCCGGTCTGCACCTCGTCGGAGATCAGCAGGATCCCGTACTCGTCGAGCACCTCCTTGAACGCGGCGAACAGGCCGTCCGGCGGCACGTTGAATCCGCCGACGCCCTGGATCGGCTCGGCGATCAGCGCCGCTACGTCACCGGAGGTGGTGGTCTGCAACACGTCGCGCAGGTCCTGGACACAGGCGGCGATGTAGTCGGCGTCGGACCATCCCGCGAAGGGCCCCCGGTAGCGGTATCCACCGTGCACATGACTGACCCGCACCGGGGACAGCGAGGTGGCCGACCAGCCCCGGTTCCCGGTGATACCGACCGTCGCGAACGCCCTGCCGTGATAGGAGTTGCGCAACGCCAGGATCTGGTTGCTCCGGCGGTACTGGGTGGCCAGCATCAGCGCCGTCTCGTTGGCCTCGGTACCCGAACTGGTGAAGAAGACCTTGGCGTCCGGGATACCGGACAGTTCGGCGATCCGCTCCGCCAGTTCGACCTGCCTGCGGATGAGGTAGAGCGTCGAGGTGTGCATGACACCGGTATCGAGCTGGCTGCGGACGGCGTCGGAGATCTCGGCGATGCCGTAACCGATGGCGTTGGTCAGAATGCCGGCGAAGAAGTCGAGGTAGGTTCGGCCCTGCGAGTCCGTCACGTGCCTGCCGTGCGCACGGACGATCTCGATCGGCTCCTGGTAGTACAGCGCGAGCCAGTTCGGTAACACCGCCCGGTGCCGGGCCAGCAGTTCTGCCTCCGTCATGCGCCGTTCCCTTCGCCGCGAACCGCTTCCCGCCCCCTTCAGCGAGTTTTGCCGCAGCGGTCTCGGCGCCGCCACCGACAACATGTACGGACTACGGGTCGCGGCCGTACAGTTTGTGCCTGATCGATCCCGTGTCTCGAGAAGTGCGCGTACTCGCGACTCAGCAGCATGGAGGGTGTCGATGTACCCGACCGTCGCGGACGTGTTGGCCCTGCCGGTGATCCGGCACGGTGGGCCGAGGGTCGCCGCCGGGGCCGAAGGGCTGGACCGCAGCGTCCGGTGGGTCCACGTCGCCGAGGTCGCCGACATCGCCCACCTGCTCAAGGGCGGCGAACTCGTGCTCACCACCGGCATCGCGCTCCCCGACGACGAGGTCGCGCTCGCGGGATACATCGAGGAGCTGGACGCGGTCGGTGCCTCCGGTGTGGTCATCGAACTGGTGCGGCATTGGAACGACGTACTACCGCCCGCGTTGCACAAGGCGGCCGACCGGTACGGCATCCCGTTGGTGACACTGTCGCGCGAGACCCGCTATGTCACGGTGACCGAGACGGTGAACGGGCTGATCGTCGACAACCAGGTGGCCGAGCTGCGGGCAGCGGAACAGGTTCACCAGGCGTTCACGGCACTGACGGTGGCGGGTGCGGAACCGGACAAGGTGCTGCGGGAGGTCGCCCGAAGCACGGAGCTTCCGGTGGTGCTGGAAACGCTCTCCCACGAGGTGCTGGCCTACGACACCGCGGGAAGTGATCCGGGGGAACTGCTGTACCGCTGGCAGACCCGGTCGAAGGCGGTTCGTCTCGGCGAGCGCACGGGGTACCACCACGGCGCGGGTTGGCTGGTGACGATCGTGGGCGCCCGCGGCCGCGACTGGGGCAGACTCGTGCTGGTCTCCGCGGAACCTCCGCCACACCGGCACGTCGTGGTCGCCGAGCGCGCGGCGTCGGCCCTCGCGGTGTACCGGCTGCTCGCCAGGGAGGGTGAGAGCCTGGAACGACAGGCGCACCGGGCCGTGCTCGCCGAACTGCTCCGCCGTCCCGCACCGTCGGCGGAGGTGCTCGCGCGTTCCGCCGCGCTGGCCGTCGACCTGACGGGCAGACGGCTGATCGGGGTCGCCATCCGGCCGAGTCTCACCACGGCCGCTTTCCCCGCCCCGGTAGCCGCGGTCCAGCCGCTGCTGCGCGACCTCGCCGAGGTCACCGCCCTCGCCGCGCGGAGGGCACGGGTCTCCGCGCTGGTCGCCGATACCGGCGACAGCGAGGTCAACGCCCTTGTCTCACTGTCGCCGGGTGCGGACGCCGATGCGGTCCTGCGCAGGCTGGCTCGGGAGTTGCACCAACACAGAAGCACGGTGCCCGCCATAGTCGCGGTAGGCAGTGTGGTCGAGGCGGCAGGCGAAGCGGGACGCACGCTCACCGAGGCCGGGCACGTCGCGGGGGCCACCACGGCAGCGGCCGGAGCCACCGGGATCGCCGAGGGGCCGGAGACGTACTACCGCCTCGAGGACGTCCGGCTCCGCGGCCTGCTGCACCTACTGGCGGACGACGACCGGGTGACGGCGTTCGCGGCGCGGGAGCTGAGCGCACTGCGGGCCAGAGATGCGGTTACCGGCAGCAGACTGGTACAGGCGCTGCGGCACTTCTGCGTACACGGTGGGAACAAGTCGGCCGCCGCCGCTGCCGCACACACCTCGCGGACCGCCTACTACCAGCAACTCGCCCGGATCGAGCAGGTGCTGGGAGTACCGCTGGAGGATCCGGAATCGATGCTCTCGCTGCATGTCGCCCTGCTCGCCCTCGACGTCGAAGAAGGCAGAGCGGGCAGGAACGGCACCGAACCGGCCTGATTCCCACGATCGGGTAGCCAAAGTTCACTCGGGCGAGTCACACAGTGACCAGTACCTGGCTGCCGATAGACGAAGTATGCCTTTGTTCCCTTTCGAACCCCTTTCCGCTTGCGCTCTCACCCTGATGTGCATCGGAGGGCCGGTGACCCCCGCCGACTCGGCGCTCACGCTGACGACTCACGACGTCAACGGCAGCGCGAAGTCCGTCGTCCTGCACTGCGACCCCGCGACCGGGAACCACCCGTCGCCCGCCGAGGCCTGCGACGCACTGGCCGACGCGGACGGGGACTTCGAGGACCTCGAGACCCAGGAAGTCGCGTGCGCGTTGATCTACTCGCCGGTACAGGCGACCGCGCACGGACACTGGCGCGGTGACCCGGTCGTCTTCGAGACCGTCTACCCCAACGCGTGTGTCGCGGGCGCCGAGTCCTCCGGCGTGTTCGGCTTCTGACCGACGGGATCGACCCCACCGACAACCACAGGGGCTCCGGCCGCCACGGCTTCCGCAGCGGGCGACCGGAGCCTCTCTCTCTGCTGCCGGAACTCCAGCAGCACGGGCCGACGTTAGGGCGTTCGGGGCAGTATCGGAACGTTCCTTCGTCGTAAAACCGCAGGCCTGTCATATTCGCAATCGGCACAATGTGCGGTGACCGGGCCAATGGTGAACACTCTGACAGTGCCGCACGGACGGACTCGAGCCGAGTATGCCGTGATGGAGCCAGCCCAGGTTCGACACCCCGATGGTCGCATCGAGCTCACCGATGCCTCTTCGGTACACGGTAGCCAGTACTTCAACCACGAGCTCGCGCCAGTGCCCATCGAGAAGCGCACCTGGAGCACCTACAACTACTTCGCGCTGTGGATGGGGATGGCGCACAACATTCCCTCCTACCTGCTCGCCTCCGGCCTGATCGCCATCGGCATGAACTGGGCGCAGGCATTTCTCACCATCACCCTCGGCAACCTGATCGTGCTGATCCCGATGCTGCTCAACAGCCATGCGGGGACCAAGTACGGCATTCCGTTTCCCATCTTCGCCAGGGCGTTCTACGGGATCAGGGGCGCGAATCTCGCCGCGTTGCTGCGTGCGTTCATCGCCTGTGGCTGGTTCGGCATCCAGACCTGGGTCGGCGGTCAGGCGATCTTCGTCATCCTCGGCAAGCTCATCGGTCCTGAATGGATCAACGCCGCTGAGGTGTTCGGGCAGCCGTGGACAATGTGGCTGGGGTTCCTGGTGTTCTGGGCGTTCCAGATGGCGATCATCTGGCGGGGCATCGACGCCGTCCGCAAGTTCGAGAACTGGACGGCCCCTCTGGTAACGGTGGGCTTCCTGATTCTGCTGATCTGGGTCCTGGTGAAGGCAGGCGGGCTCGGACCGATCTTCTCCCAGCCCTCCCAGCTGGGCTGGGGCGCGGACTTCTGGAAGATTTTCGCTCCCTCGCTGATGGGCATGATCGCGTTCTGGGCGACGCTGTCGCTGAACATGCCGGACTTCACCCGCTTCGGCTCCAGTCAGCGCAAGCAGGCGATGGGGCAGATCCTCGGCCTGCCCACGACGATGTCGTTCATGGCGATCGTGTCGATCATGATCACCTCCGGCGGCATCGTGATCTACGGGGAGGCGATCTGGGACCCGGTGGAACTGGCCTCGCGCTTCGACTCGCCGCTGGTGGTCGTGCTCGCGCTGTTCGGTCTCGGCCTGGCGACGGTGTCCGCGAACCTGGCCGCGAACGTGGTCAGCCCCTCCTATGACTTCTCCAACGCGTTCCCGAAGCGGATCAACTTCCGCGTCGGCGGCCTGATCACCGGTGTCATCGGGATCGCCATCCAGCCCTGGCGGCTGATCTCCGATCCGAACATCTACATCTTCGCCTGGCTGAACTTCTACGGCGGGGTCCTCGCCGCGGTCGCAGGCGTGCTGGTGGCGGGCTACTGGGCGCAGACACGAACCCGGTTGCACCTCGCCGACCTGTACGCGGACGGGCCGCGGGGGCGGTACTGGTTCACCGGAGGGTGGAACTGGCGGGCCCTGGTGGCGACCGCGGTGGGTGCGGTGCTCGCGGTCGGCGGCGCCTACTCCGCGCCGGGCGAAGGCCCCTTCCCCTCCGACGGCCTGATCCCGCTGTTCCGGATGTTCTACGACTACAGCTGGCTGGTCGGCCTGGTCGCGGCATTCCTGGTGTTCCTGGCGTTCTCCCTGCCCACGTCCCGTGACGCAGACATGCACATCCCACAGGAGGAGACAAGTGAGCGAAATCGTGCGAGCAGGCCTGATCCAGCAGCGGTGGACGGGTGACAAGGAGTCGATGATCGCGAACGCGGTCGAGGCGATCGCCAAGGCCGCTTCGCAGGGTGCTCAGGTGGTGTGCCTGCAGGAACTGTTCTACGGACCGTACTTCTGCCAGGTGCAGGACACCGACTACTACTCCTACACCGAGGCGATTCCGGACGGACCGACCACGAAGCTGATGCAGGAGGTCGCCGAGCGCCACGGCGTCGTGCTGATCGTGCCGATATACGAGGCCGAGCAGCCCGGCGTGTACTACAACACGGCGGCGGTGATCGACGCCGACGGCAGCTATCTCGGCAAGCACCGCAAGAACCACATCCCCCAGGTGAAGGGGTTCTGGGAGAAGTTCTACTTCCGGCCCGGCAACCTCGGCTACCCGGTCTTCGACACCGCTGTGGGTCGGATCGGTGTCTACATCTGCTACGAGCGGCACTTTCCGGAGGGCTGGCGCGCGCTGGGACTGGCCGGGGCGAAGATCGTCTTCAACCCGTCGGCTACGAGCAGGGGGCTGTCGGAGTACCTCTGGCGGCTGGAGCAACCCGCGGCTGCCGTCGCCAACGAGTACTACGTCGGCACCATCAACCGGGTGGGCGTGGAACCACTGGGCGACAACGATTTCTATGGCCAGTCCTACTTCGCGGACCCACGCGGGCAACTGGTCGGCGAGGCGGCGTCGGACTCCGAGGAGGAGGTCGTCGTACGGGATCTGGACATGACCAAACTGGCCGAGGTCCGGGACCTGTGGGCGTTCTACCGCGACCGCAGGCCCGACACGTACGGGCCGCTGACCGAGGCATGAGAGGAGTCGCATGCGGACACTGATCTCCGGTGGGACGGTGCTCAGCAGCACCGGTGCCCACCAGGCCGATGTACTGGTGGACGGCGAGACCATCGCGGCGGTCACCGCGCCGGGGGTGTTCGGCGCTGATGTCAAGGGCACTGTCGACTCCGTGCTGGACGCCACGGGGAAGTACGTCATGCCCGGTGGTATCGACGCCCACACCCACATGGAAATGCCGTTCGGCGGCGCGTTCTCCCATGACACGTTCGCGACGGGCACCACCGCGGCGGCCTGGGGTGGTACGACCACGATCATCGACTTCGCGGTGCAGAAGAAGGGCACGTCGTTGTTGTCCACGTTGGACACGTGGCACGGCAAGGCGGACGGCAACTGCGCGATCGACTACGGGTTTCACATGATCGTGTCGGACGTCAACGACACCTCGTTGAAGGAGATGGAGACCTGCATCGACGGCGGGGTCACCAGCTTCAAGATGTTCATGGCCTATCCCGGTGTCTTCTACTCCACCGACGGCGAGATCCTGCGGGCGATGCACAAGGCCCGGGAGACCGGGTCGACAATCATGATGCACGCCGAGAACGGCATCGCGATCGACGAGCTCGCCGCGCAGGCCGTTGCCGAGGGCAGGACGGATCCGGTGCAGCACGGCCTGACCCGCCCGCCGGAGCTGGAGGGCGAGGCCACCTCCCGCGCGATCGCCCTGGCCAAGGTCACCGGCTCGCCGCTGTACATCGTGCACCTGTCGGCGGCGCAGGCCCTCGCGGAGGTCGCCCAGGCCCGCGACACGGGACAGAACGTGTTCGCGGAGACCTGTCCGCAGTACCTCTATCTGTCCATCGAGGACATGGCGAAGCCAGGATTTGAGGGCGCAAAGTACGTCGCGTCTCCCCCGCTGCGGGACAAGTCGCACCAGGCAGACCTGTGGCGCGGACTGCGGACCAACGACCTCTCCGTGGTGTCGACCGATCACTGTCCTTTCTGCTTCAAGGACCAGAAGGAACTCGGGCGCGCCGATTTCCGGGCTATTCCCAACGGGATGCCGGGGGTGGAGCACCGGATGGACCTGCTGCACCAGGGCGTGGTGGCAGGCGAGATCTCGCTCGCCCGCTGGGTCGAGGCGTGCTCGACGACCCCTGCCCGGATGTTCGGGCTCTATCCCCGCAAGGGAGTCATCGCACCGGGCTCCGACGCCGATGTCGTGATCTACGACCCAGCTGCCCGTCAGACACTGTCCGCCGAGACCCACCACATGAACGTGGACTACTCGGCGTACGAGGGCTTCGAACTCACGGGCCGCGTCGAGACGGTGCTCAGCAGGGGCTCGATCGTGGTATCGGCGGACGGTTTCACCGGCAGCACGGGCCACGGCCGGTTCCTGTCCCGCGACCTCTGCCAGTACCTCAACTGAGAGCCGGGAAGAGGCAGGTGCAGGAGATTCCCGCAGTGAGGACAGAACGCGCGCCCGCCGCTGGC
Source organism: Amycolatopsis marina (assembly GCF_900111885.1). Lineage (GTDB taxonomy): Bacteria > Actinomycetota > Actinomycetes > Mycobacteriales > Pseudonocardiaceae > Amycolatopsis > Amycolatopsis marina. The sequence continues at coordinate 234,706 of NZ_FOKG01000007.1, read as the reverse complement.
CCGCTATCGCGGGGGCAGGGCGCTCTCAGGCCGGACCGGAGGTTCGCTGCGGGGTCACGCCTGTGCACGCGATCGCGGTCGCGCGTGAAACCTCGACTAACTAGGAGCGTGTGATGGATTTCGGTGTGGTGCTGCAGACCGATCCTCCCGCACGGGAGGTCGTCCGGCTGATGGTCGCGGCCGAGGAGCATGGGTTCAGCCACGGCTGGACGTTCGACTCCTGTGTGCTGTGGCAGGAGCCGTTCGTCATCTACTCACAGATTCTGGCCGCGACCTCGGCGATGACGGTGGGACCGATGGTCACCAGTCCCGGCCCGCGGGACTGGTCGGTGACGGCGTCGCTCTTCGCCACGCTCAACGACATGTTCGGCAACCGGACCGTCTGCGGGATCGGCCGGGGCGACTCGGCGCACCGGGTGGTGGGAAAGCCGCCGTCGACACTGGCGACCCTGCGCGACGCGATGCATGTCATCAAGGAACTCGCCGAGGGCAGGGAGGTGGTGCTCGGGGAAACCGCCGTGCGGATCCCGTGGGTGCGCGACGGCAAGCTGGAGATGTGGATGGCCGGCTACGGGCCGAAAGCGCTGCGGACGGTGGGCGAGCACGCCGACGGGTTCATCCTGCAGACCGCCGACCCCGCCATCGCGCGGTGGACCATCGGCTCGGTCCGCGACGCCGCGCGGGCGGCGGGACGCGACCCGGAGGGCATCACCATCTGTGTCGCGGCTCCCGCCTATGTGGGCAGCGACGTGGCCCACCAGCGAGAGCAACTGCGCTGGTTCGGCGGCATGGTGGGCAACCACGTCGCGGACCTGGTCTCCCGCTACGGAGAGTCGGGCCCGGTACCCCGCGAACTGACCGACTACATCGCCGGCCGGGAGGGGTACGACTACGCACATCACGGCAGGGCCGGGAACCCCTCGACCGATTTCGTCCCGGACGAGATCGTCGACCGCTTCTGCCTGCTCGGGCCCGCCGAGGCGCACGTGCAACGGCTGCAGGAACTGGCCGCCCTGGGGGTCGACCAGTTCTCGCTGTACCTGATGCACGACCAGCGCGAGCAGACCCTGCAGGCCTACGGAAAGGTGATCCCCGCCCTGACCTGAGTTGGCAGTTCCAGCGCCCGAGTTTGCAGATTCGGCGGAATCTCCGAACTACAATAGGTAGTATTACGCACTCAAGGAGAAAACCAGCCGGAAAGGCGCAACACATTCCACCGTTCGCCGTGGCGAAGTTAGATCATCCAACCCATTTATGTGACTATTTATTGCCCACGCAGTAGCGCGGACCGTAACATCGCCGCCGGTCACTTAGGTGATCTCGATGGAAACTTCCATCGTATTCTGCGCTAACTGGGGAGTTTGTCATATGAATCGAAGAGTTTTTGCTGCGCTCGGAGCCGCTGTCGGCCTGACCCTCGGCCTTGGAACGGCCGTCGCACACGCGGATTCGTCAACAGAAGCCTTCCTCGAGGGCGCTCCGTCGATCACGGTCTCCGCCACGTCCGCGTCAGGGGACTTCACTGCGGCGGCGGAATGTTACTTCCCGGTCGTTTCACCTGACCGGGGTGCACTCGTCTGTTTCAATCCGTACGGCGAACACCTGTATATCTGCGACAACGCTCCTGATGGGCACCACCCGGCTGCACGGTACTATCGCAGTGACAAGTCCGGGCTGAAGGTAAAGCACGCGGCCGTCAAATCGGGCAACTGCTACGACCACAACCTGTCGATCCCAGAATCCGGTTGGGTCAACTACCAGGCCTGCAACTACGAGAAGGACACCCGGCTCAGCTGCAGCTCGTTCTCGGGTCGCATTTCCGCGGGCTGACCCGGTACCCGGTCACCGCGCGATCCGTTCTGCGCGCGGTGACCGTGCCCGCGTTCTCCCGTCCACTATGGGCCGACGAGCGCCTGACAGACGAGCTGGCGCAGTCCTCAATCTGCCAACTCGGGCCACTACAACTGCGAACTCGCCCGTCGGATCTGCGAAGTCGGGCGCTGGAAGTGCGAAGTCATGCGGGGGTGGTTTGGCGTTCGGCGGCTTTCTCGGCGCGCCAGGCCTCGTCGGCCTTTCCCCTGCGCCAGTAGCCGGAGATGGAGAGCATGTCCTTGCGCACGCCGCGATCGTCGAGCAGGTGGCCGCGCAGGTCGCGGACGAGGCCGGCCTCGCCGTGGACGAAGGCGTGCACGGAGCCGGAAGGAAAGTCCAGCGCCCTGACCGCGGCCACCAGGTCGTCGCCCGCGGCGCGATGCAGCCACCGCACGTGTGCGTCGGCCTTGGTCGCCAGCGCCTGCTCCTCCGCCGCGTCCTCGACCAGGATCAGGGTCCTGACCTGCGCGCCGGGCGGCATCGCCTCGAGCGCCGCCCCGATCGCGGGCAGCGCACTCTCATCTCCCACCAACAGATGCCAGTCGGCCGCCTGCGCCGGGGCATACGCGCCGCCGGGCCCGACGATCAGCATCTCGTCCCCCGGCCGGACCGCGGCGACCCAGGGACCGGCCAGACCCTCGTCACCGTGGTAGACGAAGTCGATCGCCAGCTCACCCGCGTGCTCGTCGTAGTAGCGGACCGTGTAGGTCCGCATCCGTGGCCATTGCTCCCTCGGCAGTTCCGCCCGGATGCGCTGCATGTCGAACGGCTCCGGATAACGCACGTCCGGCACTGGGAACACCAGTTTCACGTAACTGTCGGTGAACTCGTTCGGCCGGAAGTCCGCCAGCCCGTCTCCACCGGCGACCACTCTGATCATGTGCGGTGTCAACCGTTCGGTCCGCAGCACCCGCAGCCGGGTCATCGGCCGGGCCTTGCGTGCTGGTTGCTCCGCCATCGTCGCTCCTTACGAGCCGGGTACATCTGAACTAAGGCTACCCTAATAAAGTCCTCTGGCATACAGGGGACCTGTGCGTCCCGTCCGCGGCCGCCTCACTCCCTCGCGGTGATCAGCGAAACCGGTGCGGCCCTGGTGGCCGACAGCGTGGTCCACACGCTGGTCAGGCCGACCACGACGAACGCCCCGGCGACCACCGTGGCCACGAGTGTCCACGGGACGGCAAGAACGGAGAACCCGGAGATCCGCCGCAGTGCGGAAGTGATCCCGACCATCGTCATCGTCGCGGCCACTCCACCGAGCAGTACGCCGATCGCGGAGACGGCCCAGGACTCGATCAGCGCCATCCGCACGACCTGGCCTCTGGTCAGACCGCTGACCCGTGCCGCGGCGAACTCCCTCCTGCGCTCCGCCGCCGCGATCACCACGGCGTTGATCACGGCGATCAGGGCGTACAGCCCGCCCAGCCCCATGATGACAGCGCTGATCCCGGCTTGGGTGTCCTGTTGTGCTGAGGCCGAGCGGCTGATCCACTCACCCACACTCGTCACCTCGCCGAACCCTCCGATCCGGATCCGCTCGGCGACGGCCGAAGCGTCGACGCCAGGGGCCACCCGGACCAGTGAGCGCGTCAGCCCTCCGGCGGTCTCCATGCCGGTCAGCAGACCCGCAGGCAGCAGAAAGTCCGCGCCACCGGTCATCGACGCGGGCAGCACCGCGACGATCCGCAGTGCGAGCATGCGGTCACCGACCTGTGCGTCAACGGTGCCGCCTAGGTGAAGGCCGCTCTCGCCACTGCTGCCCCGCCCGACCGCGACGGTTCGCCCGTGCAGGTCGTCCAGCGACCCGCTCTCCACCGTCTGCCGGTGCACGCTCTGGTAGGACGCGGGGTCGACCGCGAGCGCCATCGCGTTCTCGGTCTCGGTCTCCACCCCGTCGTCGTCGAACTCCGTACGGGTCAGCGACATCGGCACGCTCGTCTCGGCCGACACCACCGCCACGCCGGCCAGATCCGCCAGTTCCGCGGACCTGTCGCCACCGGACTCGACCACCAGGTCCGCCGCGACCGAACGCCGCTGCTCCTCCTCGCCCGTCGCCGCGATCGTGGACATCGCACCGAACTGCCCGACCAGAAGTCCCACCAGCACCAGCAGGGGCGCTGCCGTGGACGCACTACGCCGGACGCCGTCCCGCAGGTTGGCCTCGGCAAGCCCACCGAGGGTGCTGCCACGCAGTGCCAGTCCGAACAACCGGCCGACCAGCGGCACCACCAGCGGGCTGAGTGCGGACAGACCCACCGCGGCCGCCATCGCGGCGTTGATCGACAGCGGAATCGCGCCCTCCGGTCCCGCGACCCCTGCCACGATCACCATGGCCACCGCGCCACCCAGGAACAGCAGTCCGAAGAACCAGCGGGACGCGGTCATCACCCGCGTGGCCTCGCCGGTCTCCCTGAGCGCTTCCAGCGGGCGGACCTTCGCCGCCCGGCGCGACGCGACCAACACCCCGGCCAGCGCCACCCCGACCCCCATGCCGAAGGACACCCCGAGAATCCAGTCCTGCCATCGCGGCGTGAAGAACGCGGGCAGAAAACCCAGCTCGACCAGCAACCTGCTCTGCGCCCGCATCACCAGCAGCCCGAGGGGAACACCGGCACCGGCGCCGAGCACACCGAGCAGCAGGGCTTCCGACAGCAGCAGCCTGCGCACCTGTTTGCGCGCACCACCGACCAGCCGCAACAGGGCGAGGTCGCGACGACGCTGGGCGACGGTGAACGCGAACGTCGAACTGACGATGAATGCGGCGAGGAAGACCGAGAGCCCGAGAGTGATGCCGAGCAGCGCCATCGCCGCGGTGAAGGCGTCCTCGATCTCGGCGCGTTCCATGGCGGACACGCCAGCCGGAGCCTGCGCGGTCGCGGCCGAGATCAGGATCAACAGTGAGGACTGCACGAGGGCGACCCCCATGCACACGGTCACGATGGCGCCGATGAACAGCTGCCAGCGCTCGCGGAAGGTGTTCAGTGACAGGCGCAGCATCAGTTCATGCCTCCAGCCGGGCAAGACGTGCGGCGACCTCGGCGGCGGAAGGCGCGATCGCCCTGTCCACGATGTGGCCGTCGGAGAGGAAGACCACCGCGTCGGCGCTCGCCGCCGCTGCCGGGTCGTGGGTGACCATCACGATTGTCTGTCCCGCCGAATCCACCATGCCGCGTAACAGGCCCAGCACGGTTCTCGCCGACCCGGAGTCCAACGCTCCCGTCGGCTCGTCGGCGAACAACACGGCGGGCCTGGTGACCATGGCCCGCGCGATCGCCACCCGCTGCTGCTGGCCACCGGACAGCTCGCGGGGCCGGTGCCGCCGCCGGTCGTCGAGTCCCACGCTCGCCAGCACCGCCCGGACATCCTTTGTGGACACCCTTCCGCCACCGAGTTTCAGCGGCAGTGCGACGTTCTGCTCAGCCGTCAGCGAGCCGATCAGGTTGAAGCTCTGGAAGACGAACCCGACGCTCCCGCGACGCAACGCGGTCAGTTCGGCGTCGGACGCCGCGGTGATGTCCTGCCCGGCGAGCAGCACCTGCCCCGCACTCACCTGTTCCAGCCCGGCCGCGCAGTGCAGCAGCGTCGACTTTCCCGAGCCGGACGGGCCCATCACCGCGGTCCACGAGCCCGGCGCGAACTCGGTGCTCACCCCGTCCAGCGCCCGTACCCTGGCCTGTCCCGTCCCGTACTCCCGGCCGACCCCGCGCAACTCCACTGCCGCGGGTGCCCTGCTCCCCTGCTGTTCCCGGGTCATCCCCTTTGCCGCTGTCATGGGTCGATCTCATCGTGAATCCGGTGGCGGTTCACCAGCGCCAGCCCCCGAACCCGGGGTGGGGCTGTCCCTACCCGCGCCGGCCAGCGGTTACCACAACGGAACGGCGGCCGCGTACTGCGGGACGAGTTCGGCTCCCAGTGTCCGCTTCGTCTCCGACATCTTCTTGCCCAGGATCACCCCGCGCTTACCGGTCTCGACCGACCAGCGGACCGATTCGCCGTAGAAGTGGAAGTAGAGGTTCGGCCGCCCACCTGCCTCCACCGGCAGCGCCGACCAGGTGCGCATCACCGGCCACTCCGGATCGTCCAGGATCGTCGCTATCGCCAGCAGCCGACCCGAATCACGGTCGGCATAGCTCAGCACGAACACGTCCGGTTGCCGCAGCAGGCGCTCCAGATATCCGACGAACTGGGGCAGTGGAACGATCGGGACGTCCCGATGCTTGACCTCGTTGTGCCGGATTAGTTCCGCCACTTCCGCGGGGTCCATCGCCGTCCCCGGTGTGACCCGCACATCCAGCGTCTCGTCCTCCTCGACGGTGCGGAAGATCTTGCGCAGGTTCTGCCGTCGTTTCCTGGTCAGAGTGTTCATCCAGTCCTGCCGGTCGCCGAAGGTGTCGGTGCGCAGTACGGCGATGCTCTCGGTCTCACGAACCAGTCGAAACCTGCCGTCCACCGCGGACAGTCCTGACGACGGCACCTGCCGCAGCAGCAGGCAACGAAGCCCGCGGCCGAGTGTCTCGCGCATCGCCGGCACGTAATCGGTCAGCAGTTCGCGGCATCCGCCGCCTGCCGCGCCCGCGAACCACCAGCCCGGCAGCGAGCTCGTCCCCGGCGCCCGCACGTCCAGTCCGCCCCAGCTGCCACCGCGCTCGGAGGAGACGAAGCGATGCCTGCGGGTGCGCGAACCGACCCAGGCCGAACTCACGACGCCGCGTGGTGCCCCTTCCCCGTGCAGCACGGTGACGTACTGCGGTGTCCGCGCGCACCACGCCTGCACCGCCAGCACCTCCCAGGCCCAGTCCGCGCGCAGCCCCGCCCGCCTGCGCAGGTCCGCCCAGTACCGCGGTTCCGGGTCGACCCTCGGGTCCAGCACCTCGACCGCGGGGGTCATCGGCCGGCCACCGGACGGGGGACACCGACCGCGAACAAGGGGCGCGTGCGCAACCCCAGCGAGGCCTTCAGTTCGAGTCTGCCCCTGCCCGCTGCGAGCGCCTTGCGCCCGTCGGCGACGACCTGCTCGATCAGGCGGGCGTAGGAGTCGAAGTAGAGATGCTTGCGCCCGCCCGCCTCCGGCGGCAACGCCGCCCAGTGCTGGTACAGCGGGATGTCCGGATGATCCAGCAGGTCCGCGAATGCCAGCAACCTGCCGCTCCCGTCGTGATACGTCAGGGTCCGCACATCCTCCCTGCGAACCAGCGCGTGCAGGTACTCGGCGGAGACCGGGCTCCGGCTGTCGAACTTCGGCCTGCCGAGACGGTCGCGATGCCGGTTCACCAGTTCGGCCAGCTCCGCTCCGTCGAGATCATCACGTGCGGACGCGAATCGCACCACGATTCCGGCGTCCGCATCCACCTTGCGAACCTGACCGCGGATACTGTGCCTGCGGCTTCGCGGCAACGACGCGACCCAGTCGGCGCCACTGGCGAAGGTGTTCTCCAGCACCGCCGTGCCCATCGCCTGCCGAACGAGGCGGCCGCGCCCGCGTACGAGCGGCAGCGAGTCCACGGAGACGGAGCGGTACAACAGACCTGCACAGCCCACACCCGCCGCCCTGCAGAGCGCCCGTTCGCACGTCCGCAACACGTGCCTGAGGTCGGCCGGTTCCAGTCGGTCCGTCAGTGCCCAGCCGGGAAAGCCGGACAGCCACGGGTTGTGCACCTCGAGGAGACTGAGACCGCCACGGAACCGGACCAGGGTCGCCACGACCGCACCGAGCGCGCTGCCGTCGCGCCGGACCACCGCGATCCTGGTGGGCTGGCGCGCGTGCCGTGACTCGATACCCAGCAGGCCGAAGTCCCAGGACGCGTGCTGCGCGGTGGAGCCGCGCAACCCAGCCCATCCCGCCGGTTCTTCGTCGTATGCCGGATCGAGGACTTCCACGGAGTCGGCCATCCTCGCCCTCACCGACCCATCACCGGTCTCGGCACGGCGACCGACGTCAGGGACCTGGTGCCGAAACCCAGTTCTCCCTTGACATCCAGCAGCGTGCGGCCCGCGGTCAACTCGGCCCTGCCATGCTCGATCATGTGCCGCACACACCGTGCGTACGCGTCGATGTACAAATCCCCACGCCCGCCACTGCCGGCGGGAACCGCGGCCCAGTGGTGGACGGCGGAACTCACCGGGTGGTCGATCATCGTGTTGAAAGCCAGCAGTCCGCCGTTCCGGTCGCGGTACACGGTGGTCACGACGTCCCGGCGACGCACGAAGGTGTCCAGGTACGCGGCTGCCACCGGACTGCGGGTGTCCAGGTGCAGGCCGCCGACCCGCGATCGCTGCCCCTCGGCCCATGCCCGCGCATCCTGCCGCGCCCTGTGCTCGTTGAGCAGGACGGCCAGCTCGCGGCCGTCCAGATCGGTGCGTTGCGCGCCCGAGGTGACCTGGACCGTGTCGTCAGCGTCCAGGCGTTCGATGGCGGCACGAACGCGGGGAGACAGGGTGTCCAGCCAGTCCGCGAAGGAAGACCACCTGTTGCGCATCACCGCGGTGGGATCGATCTCCCTCGTCACCCGTCCACCGCCGCCGGCGGCGAGACCCACCTCGGGCGTCATGGCGCGGTACACCACCCCGACTGTGCCGATGCCGAGGAACCGCACCAGTTCGCGTTCGAACAGCCGTAGCGCCGCCTTGCGCGCCGCGGCGTCCACGGAACGGTCGAAGACGCCTGCCGGGTATCCACTGAGCAGGGGCAGATAGACCTCGGCCCACACGGGACGCAACCGGGTGCGTCGGCCGCTCGGTGACGGCGCGAAAGTCCGGCCGCGAAACGTTCGGCAGACCATGACGGAGCAGGCGCCGACCACTCGTGTTCCATTGTGGAGCACCGCGAGTACCGGCGGGTTGCGCGACAGCCACGCCTCGGTACCAAGGAGCTGATAGTCCCAGACCGGCGGCAGGTTCGCCCTGCGGCGGAAATCACGCCATCCCTCGGGCTCCCTGTCGGTGCGCGGGTCCACGATGTCGACGTTCATCGGCCCACCACCGGCCTCGGCACCGCGACACCGAAGATCGGTCGCGTCCGGAATCCCAATGAGCGCTTCACCTCATGGGGCCGGCGCCCGGCGGAGAGCTCAGCCGCGCCCCTGCGGACCAGGTGCCGGACAGCCCGCTGATAGCTGTCGAAGAACAGGTGCTTACGCCCGCCCTCGGCCTCGGGCAACGCGGCCCAGTGCTGCTTGATCACGCTGTCCGGATGGTCGAGCATGGTGTTCACCGCCAGTAGTTGTCCCTCGTCGTCGTGGTACGTGAGCGTGTGCACGTCCGGTCGGCGCAGAAACCTCTCGAAGTAGGCGCCGGAAAGCGGGCTCCGGGTGTCCAGCGGCGCCTTTCCGCGCTCGGCACGATGCCGGTTGATCAGCCGCGCGATCTCTGCGCCGTCGAGGTCGTCCCGTGCTGCTCCACCACGCACCAGCAGATCGGACGCGGACTCCAGTTCCCTGTGTTGTCTGCGCAGGCTCGCCCTGCGGCTCTTCGACAGCAAGGACAACCAGTCGTCGGGTGAGGAGAAGTCGTTGGCCAGCACCGCGACCGAATCGACCTCACGTGTCAGCCTCCCACGACCGGCGACGATTCCCGCGAGTTCTTGGTCGAGGGCGCGGTAGAGCACACCGAGCAGCCCGGCGCCGAGGCAGCGTGCGAGTTCCCGCTCGGCCAGTCTCGCCACATCCCCGCGCGCGGCCGGATCGAGGCCGGGGTCGAACACGACCCCCGGAAAGCCACTGAGCCAGGGCTGGTACACCTCGGCCCAGACCGGTCCCCGGATCCTCGGCCAGCGGGAATGCTGCTTCGGTGCCGACGCGTACCGCGGTTTTCGCCACGGGCGGCACACGAGAACCGAAAGACCGGCGACCACCTTGCCCGCGTCGCTGACCACGATCAGCACCGGCGGGTTGCGCGCCGTCCACGCTTCCAGCCTGATCAGCTCGTAGTCCCACACCGCGTGCAACCGCCACCGCCGCTGGAAGTCGCGCCACCCGGCGGGCTCCGGGTCCACTCGGGGATCGAAGACAGCCACGCCGGAGGTCACGTCAGCACAACCGGGGTTCCGTGCCGAGGGCAGGACGCCACCTTCCCCGCGACCCCGCCCGCGACGAGCACGTCGACCATCCTCGGGGACTCCTGGCGGAGCAAGGTCACCGCGAGACCGGCCCTGGTCGAGCGGACGTACACCCGGCGCCAGTCAAGGTGCCATCGTCCACACCGGTGGAACGCGCCGAGGTATCCCAGCTGTGGGTCGTGGATGAGCCCGTACGGCCCGCCGTCGAGTTCGGCGAGTGTGCGGTGGGGCACGCGGTCCAGCCGTTGTGGAAGGTCCGCGCGCAGTGCCGAGTCCAGCGCGGCCAGTCCCTTGTCCGGCCCTACGGCGACCACGCTGTCCTTACGTAGCAGGGCATTCGTGAGTTCCGTCATGGCGGGCTCGTCCGTGAGCAACGCCTCGGGGTCCAGCACGCACCCGCGCATACGCCCCCCGAGATCCGCGGGGGGAAGTGTCATCTCCGGGTCGGCGACGACGACGAGGGTGTCCCGCCGCAACGGTCGTGCGTGTGGCAGCACGCTGCCGAGGCCACGCACCGGGTCCGGCCGGGCAGCGCCACCCGCCAGCGGCACGAGATCCACCATCGCGCGAGCCGCGTCATCCGGGGTCACGGCTCCGTCGCGCGTGCCGGTTCTGCCTGGCACGAGAGTCGGCTGGGTCCGGCCGTCGAGCGCCCACCGCTCTCGATAGAACGGGACCGTGTCGAACGCGGACCGGACGGCACGACGGTATTCCGAGCGCCACAAAGCGCTCACCCCAGTAGTCCACATGCCGACCGAGTGTGCCAGCACAGGCGCCGAATTCGACCGCGCGCAGACGGAATCCGCCAAACACCCCACATCTTTCGGAGGGTGGCCGCCGCCGAACGGCGCAATTAACAACGAAAGGCTTCCCCTGACGGAGGGGGTCAGGCCTATAACTCTCGAATCGCTGCTCTACGTAGGCGCGACCCGCCTGCCTGAGATCGAACAAAGGATACCCATGCCTGGTCCACCACTACGCAGACACCCGCACCACACACAACCGCCCAATTCGGACACTGGTCGATGACCGATGCGACGGAGTCTCCTGCCCGCATCGGACTCACGGTGGTCATCCCGTGCTACAACGAAGTTGACAACATCGAACCGTCCTATCGGGAGATTCTGGCCGAGCTCGGCACCCTCGACCTGGAGATCATCTACGTTGACGACGGAAGCGTCGACGGGACGCTGGAGGTCATCCGGCATCTGGCCGAGTCCGACTCCCGCGTTCAGTTCATCTCCTTCACCCGCAACTTCGGTTTCGAGGCCGCATTCTCCGCCGGGTACCGGTACGCGAGCCGGCCGTGGATCCTGCACATCGACGCCGACCAGCAGTTCCCCGCAGCCGAGGCCAGGGTGCTCATCGAAGCGGCCGAACGCGGAAACGACGCCGTTTTCGGGGTTCGGACCAACCGGCAGGACCCGCTGCTGCGGCGCTGGGGCACCGCGGCCTTCCACTTCATCGGCCGCAGACTCCTGCGGATCGAGATCCCGGAGGGTGCGACCGCCTTCCGTCTGGTGCGGTCGGATCTGGCCCGCGAGATCGTGGATCTCCGCCTGCCCACCCCGTACTTCCTGGCCACCGTGCCCCGACTCACCAGTCGGTACACGACCGTGCCGGTCCGGCACCGGCCGCGTGCACGAGGTGAGTCCAAGGTGGGGTTCGGCTTTCTCAGCGCGCACGCCGTCGAGCTGTTCGTAGGCTTCAGCCGGAGACTCACGACCGCCGCGTCGTTCACCACACTGCTCAGCGGACTGCTGGCGCTGCTGCTCGCTATGGCCTCCGTGGTCGGCCTGCTGGGCGGCCACGCGGCCGCCGCGGCGCTACTGCTGTTGCTCACCGTCGTGTTGTTCACGCTGTCGCTCACCGTGCGTCACCTCGTGGTGCTCGGTGCGGGACAGGCGCGGCCACGACAGTTCTACATCCGCGAGTCGAGTCTCCCGGTCAGGGACGCCGATCGGCTGTGCGGGACACCGCGATTCCTGGGGGCAAGACCATGACAACCAACCCGAGAACAACACCGTCGCCGGGAGCGACGGGACCAGCTCTGTCAGCGCGCACACTGGTCGTACTCGGCGGCGCCGACGGATCCGTCAGTGTGTACCGCCGCGCTCGCGAACTGGGGTACCGCACCATCTGCGTCGACATCCGCCCCGGCGCACCAGGGGTCGAGGTCGCCGACGAATTCCTGCACGCCAGCGTTCGTGCTCCGGAGCAGATCGCCGCGGCGCTGGCGGGCCGCCGTGACATCGTCGCGGTGCTGTGCCCCGCCAGCGACGTGGGGCTGCCTGCCCAGGCGTGGCTGACCCGGTACTGGAACCTGCCGGAGCCACTGTCCGACGCCGCGGTGGCCGCCTCGACCGACAAGTCGGTATTCCGCGCGGTGTGCGACCGGCTCGGACTGCCCAGCTATCGGAGTGTGTCCGGTGTTCCCGGCGCCGAACTGCTCTCACGCGCACGCGAACTCCGGTATCCCACACTGGTGAAACCGGTCGACTCCTCCGGCAGCAGAGGCGTGGTGGCCTGCGCGGGTCCGGGTATGCTCCGCTCCGCGTGCACGGAGTCGATCGCGTTCTCGCCATCCGGCCGGGTCGTCGTCGAGGAGCATCTCGACGGCACCCATTTCACCATCGAGGCATTGGTCGCGGGCGGGGACATCATCTTCCACGCGGTCACCGAACGAACCATCACTCCCCCGCCGTTCTTCGTCACGTCGACACACCTGATGCCCGCGGCACTTCCGGCCGAGGCGGATGTCCGGCTGATACCGATGCTGGCATCGGTCTGCGCGGAACTCGGCTACCGCAACGGACCACTCACGCTGGACGCGGTGCTCGGGCACGACGGCGAGCTGTACCTGATCGAGATGGGCGCCAGGATGGGCGGCAACGGACTGGCCGAGCTGGTCGAGACGTGTTACGGCGTCGACCTCATGGAGGCCACGATCACCCTCGCGGTCGGCGAGGACGTGTCCCTCGATCCGAAGCCGCCGCTGCCGACACTGGTGCACATGCTGACCTCGGACCGCGGCGGCCACCTCTCGGCGGTGGACGGCGTCGAGCAGGTGCGGGCGATGCCGGAAGTGGTGGAGCTGCACCTGTTCGTCGAACCCGGCACCTTCATCCGCCCGTACGAGCAGGCGGGCTACAAGCTGGGCTACGTCGTACTCGCAGGCGAGTCCCCGACCCGGCTCTGGGCCGCCGAAGGCATCGTGCGTGGCGCGCTCAAGTTCCGGCTCGAGGAGCAGGACATGGCGGTACCACTTCCTTGAGTGCCTTCCTTCCCTACCCGCTCCGTGGACACGGGCGGCGTGCGCCTTCCCGGGTGCGGCGATGACGGGCACGGTGTCCGCCGCTCCGTTACGTCCGCTGATGATGCTGCGGTTGATCGCCGGGCGCGGGGCGTTCCGCCTCAGTGTGCAGGTGATGGCCGTGGCGCTCCTGGCGACCTGGGGCGCGGAGACGTACGGCCGGTTCACCAACGCACTGGGGCTGTGTACGTGGCTGGTGTTCCTGCCGACCGCGGCGGAGAAAGCGGCACTGAAGGTCCTGCCGAGGACGCGCCTGCTCTCCGCGCACGTGGCCGGGCTGGCATTGCGGATCGCCGCGGCACCGGTGCTGCTGCTGGTGTGTGCGCTCGCTGTCGCCCTGCTGGTGGCACCTTCGTCGACGGTCACGTTGTACCTGTGCGCGGCCACCTGGTCGGCGAGTACCGGCCTGTTGATGACGGTGTCCGGACTGCACCGGCTCCGCGGCAGGCCGGTGCTCGACGCCGTCGCGTTCGGGGTCGCCGCCGCGCTGGTGATCGGCGCGACGGCGACCGCCTGGTACACCGGATGGTCTCCGCGAAGCCATCTTCTGGTGCTGGTCGCCGGGATCGCAGTGATCATCGGCTGCACGGTGCACGCCCTGCCGCCTTCCTGGGTACGTCGGCAGGACCCGAGCGGGCGCAGGCTGCTGCCCGCGTTCGGCCGGAGCACCTGGTTGCTCGGAATCACCGAACTGCTCGACGCCGTCACCCTCTCGTCGATCTTCCTGGTGCTCGCCGTCGCGGGCCGGGTCACCGACAGCGGACCGTTCTACCTGGCACTGATGGCATCCAGCTTCATCTGCTCTTTCCTGCTGTACCAGCTCAAACTGCACCAGCCCGCCACCTCGGCCCGGCTACGCGGGCAGGGCGCGGCGGGCGGTCGAGAGCGTGCCTATGCCCTGCTCAGATCGGCCGAGTTCGCGGGACTGGCGTTCGTGGCGCTGCTGGTCTCGATGCTGGCGCTGCCCCCGACCCGGCAACTCCTCGTCACCGAGGCGACGGCGCAGGCGACGTTGGCGGAGTACCTGGTACTCGGCGTGCTCGTGCTGATCGAGATGGTCATGGCCATCGTGCTCATGTACGCGGGCTTCCTGCTGGAGAACACCAACAGCCGCGTCCTGACCATCACCTCGGGGGCCGCGGTGGTCCGGCTCGCCGCCACCCTGCTGTGCGCCGCGGCGCTCGTACCACCGCTGGGTGCGATCGGGGGGTTCTGCGCCATCGTGCTCGCCCTCGGCGCGGAAGCCGCGGCGCTGCGCCGGATGCTGCTGCGGCAGCACCCCGAACTGACCGCCCATACCCCTGTACGTGTTCGGAAACACTGAGAAAGACGGAGTCAGCCATGTACGTTCTCGGCATCAGCAGGGTCCACGACTCAGCCGCGGCACTCGTCCGCGACGGCGAGATCATCGCCTTCGCCGAGGAGGAACGCTTCACCCGGGTCAAGCACGACGGCGGCTTTCCCGCCGAGGCCATCGCGTTCTGCCTGCGTCAGGGCGGCATCAGTCTGGCCGATGTGGACCATGTCGCCTACTACTGGCAACGGTGGCAGGAACCCTGGCACGCGGCGAAGGTGTTCGCCCGGTACTTCCCCGGCACCCTTGAGGTCCTGCGCAACGACAACGGCGACGAGGGCGGACGTTCCGCGGGCATGCTCGAGACGCTGAAATCCGGCGGTGGCAAGGGAGTCGACGACTACCACGTCGGCGGGGCGCTGCTCGCCCACGTGCGGCGATCGTTCACCCTGCGGCGCGATGTGCGGGCCGCGGTCGGCCACACCGGGCCGACGAAGTTCGACGTGCATCTGGTGGACCACCATCGCGCCCACGCGGGCAGCGCCTAC
This sequence comes from Amycolatopsis marina, assembly GCF_900111885.1. Taxonomy (GTDB): domain Bacteria; phylum Actinomycetota; class Actinomycetes; order Mycobacteriales; family Pseudonocardiaceae; genus Amycolatopsis; species Amycolatopsis marina. The sequence continues at coordinate 219,626 of NZ_FOKG01000007.1, read as the reverse complement.
TACATCTGTCCTTGGGAGGAATCGGCGATTCTCACCCTTGACGGCATCGGCAGCGACGGCACGAGCACGTATCTCGCGCACGGCCGGGACAAGCGCATCACCGATCTGCGCAGGATCAAGTTCCCGCACTCGCTGGGCGCCATGTACGCGGGTGTGACCGGCTATCTCGGTTTCTATCCCACCAGGGACGAGGGCAAGATCATGGGGCTTGCCCCGTTCGGCAAGGACACCTACGTGGAGCAGTTCAAGCAGCTGATCCATCTCGATCCGGACGGCGGATTCGAACTGGACCTGAGCTGGTTCCGCCATCACACCACCGGTAAACACACGATGTCGCAGAAGTTCATCGACACCTTCGGTCCGGCACGGCCGCGCACGAAGGTGACGGCGGAGAACCCGGTTCCGCAGCACTACATGGACATCGCGTACGCCCTGCAGGTCACGCTGGAGGAGGCCGGGCTGCACCTGGCACGCTGGCTACAGCAGCAGACGGGGTCGACCCGGCTGTCCGTCGCGGGCGGAGTGGCACTCAACAGCGTCATGAACGGCAGGATTCTGCTGGAGACCCCGTTCGAGGAATTCTTCGCCCAGCCTGCCGCGGCCGACGACGGCTGCGCGCTGGGTGCCGCACTCGACGTGAGCGTCGGCAAGTACGGCAGGCCCCGGCCACGAAACGGCTTCACCTACACCGGCCCCGAGTTCACCGAGCAGGAAATGGAACTCGCGTTGCAGGACGCGGGAATCGAGTACCAGCGCGTCGACGACATCGCGGGACACACCGCGGCGAAGATCGCCGACGGCCTCATCGTGGGATGGGTGCAGGGCAGGATGGAGTGCGGGCCGAGGGCGCTCGGGAACCGTTCGCTGCTGGCGGACCCGCGCGATCCGGAATCGAAGACCCGGATGAACGAGAAGGTCAAGCACAGGGAGGCCTTCCGGCCCTTCGCGCCGTCGTGTCTCGTCGAGCGGGCAGGCGACTACTTCGTGAGCGACTACCCCTCACCGGTGATGCTGCTCGTTTTCGACGTGCTGGAGCATCAGCGCACCGCTGTTCCGGCCATCACCCACGTCGACGGCACCGCCCGCGTCCAGACGGTCAGCCGAAAGGACAACCCGCTGTACTGGGACATGATCTCGAAGTTCGAAAAGATCACCGGCGTGCCCATGGTGGTGAACACGTCGTTCAACGACAACAATGAGCCGATTGTGGCCACCCCGGCCGACGCGATCGCGTGCTTCCTCAAGACCGATGTGGACGCATTGGCACTGGGACCCTTCTGGGCGCAGAAACCATATCTGGAGGACGAGAACGAATGACGACCGAGCTGGACGCGCCCGTGAGCAGCGAGACGAACTGGGTACGGACGCTGTACCGCAACCGGGGCTGGCTCTGGGTGGTGCCAGCGATCCCCGCCGCGGCTGTCACCCTGCTGATCATGGTGGTCCTCCCACCGGATCAGACGTTGGACAATCTCGGTGAGTGGGCGTTCAAGATCAGCCCGTTCGTCCTCGCCGTACTTGCGGTCGCGCTGTTCCCCAGGGTCCGGTTCGGTCCCGCCCTGATCGTGCTGGCCGTGATCGCGTACATGGCCTATCTGGACACCGAGTTCGTCATGCGCATCCAGACCTACGGGCGGGAGGCCGACGTCGAGGGCTCGTTCCAGCCGATCTACCAGTTCGAACTGTTCATCACGACGTTCATCGTGCTGTTCGCGCTGATGGCCTACCGGCTCGGCGGCGCCCGCACCGCGACAGTGCTCAAGACCGGAATCGCCGCGGTGCTCATCGTGGTGTCAGGCCTGAACGACCTGACCTTCTGGGCACTCAACGACGTGTGGTCGGCAGGCTCCCGGCCGACGGAACTCAAGTGGGCCTCGCACATCATCGTGTTCCTCGGTGGGCCCCCGACCGTGCTCGCCGCCGTGATCTTCATGCTCGTCCACCTGGTCCTGGCGACCGCCGTGCTCGCGCTCCCCCTCGGCAAGTGGATCGACACCGCCCTCAACTCCCCCACCCCCTAGGGCTTGGAGTGTCTGCAAGTACACCCAAGCAAGATCGAAAAGCTCGTCAACCACTACCGAGCCACAGGGGCTTGGTGGTAGTCAGCGACGCGGATGATCTTGCTTGGTGGTACTTGCAGACGCACCATGGCTATGGGGGTGGGGGGTGTCCGGTCAGCCGGCCAGGCGCCGGACGACCCCGTCGGCGAGCAGCCTGCCCCGCGCGGTCAGTACCGCTCGGCCACGCGAGTCCATTGCGGACTGATCGAGCAGGCCCTCGGCCGCGGCGTCGCGTGCCGCCGCGATTCCGGACTGATCGAGCACGTCCAGCGACAACCCCTCGGCGAGCCGGAGTTCCAGCATCACCCGCTCCAGGTGCCGGTCCTCCTCGGTGAGCATCTCACGCCCGCCGACAGGTGACGCACCGGACGCGAGCGCCGCGGCGTACCGCGAAGGGTGCTTGACGTTCCACCAGCGCACGCCGCCGACGTGGCTGTGCGCTCCGGGGCCCGCGCCCCACCAGTCACCGCCTCGCCAGTAGCCGAGGTTGTGACCGCACCGCGCGGCCTCCGACGCGGCCCAGTTCGACACCTCGTACCACCGCAGTCCCGCCGCGGCGAGCGAACGGTCGATCTGCTCGTAGTACTCGGCGAGCATGTCGTCATCGGGGGCGGGCAACTCACCCCGGCGCACCCTGCGTGCCAGCGCGGTGCCTTCCTCCACGATGAGCGCGTAGGCCGAGACGTGGTCCACACCGGACTCGAGTACGGCATCGAGCGACGCCCGCAGATCTTCGGGACGTTCTCCCGGGGTCCCGTAGATCAGGTCCAGATTGACGTGCTCGAACCCCGCGGCGCGCGCCTCGGCCGCGGCGGCGACCGGTCTGCCGGGTGTGTGCACGCGGTCGAGGACCCGCAGCACGTGCCGGGCCGCGGACTGCATGCCCAGCGACACTCGCGTGTAGCCGGCGTCCCGGATTCCGGCGAAGAACTCCGGCGAGGTCGATTCGGGATTGGATTCCGTGGTGACCTCCGCGCCGGGGGCGATGCCGACAGCGTCGCGCACCGCGCCGAGCACCGATTCGAGACCGCCCGCACCGAGCAGCGACGGTGTCCCACCACCGACGAAGACGGTGTCCGCGGGTGGTGGAGCGCCGAGCACCCTGCCTGCCAGTTCGAGCTCCCGGCGCAACCCGTCCAGCCACGACTCCGGGGACGAGGCGGAGTCCAACTCGCCCGCGGTGTAGGTGTTGAAGTCGCAGTAGCCGCAGCGGGTCGCGCAGAACGGCACGTGCACGTACACGCCGAACGGCCGCGTGCCGAGCCCGGCCAGCGACTCGGCAGGCAGGGCGGATTCGGCGGGCACCACGGCGGAAGTCACCCTCCCAGTGTCCCCCAACGCCACCCCGCGACCGTCCGACGGGTGCCAGGTCGCGGGCAGGACGGCTACTCGCCCAACCCGGCCTCGTCCAGAAGAGTCGCCAGGTCGGCGAGTTCGGCCCGGGTCGTCAAAGCACCTCCGAGCAGCGGGACGTGCACCATTTCGGTGGCCTCGAACCGGTCTCGCAGGCGCCGCAGCACCTCCGCCTGCTGCGGCAGCCGCTCGGCCAGCACGCCGGTCTCGCCCTCGGGCACCACCCGGTTGACGATCAGGGTCCCCAGCCGCATCCCAGCGCCGGTCAGCGTGTCCGCCGCACGCAGCGTCTCGGCGAGCGGCAGGTGCTCCGGCACCAGCACCAGGTGCACCAGCGAGTCCTCGCGCAACCGCTCCCGCATCCACTCCAGCCGCCTGCGCCGGGCGTGCAGCCGATCGAGCAGCGGGTCTGGGGTCTCGTCGGCCCTGCCCAGCATGCCCGCGGCCATCCGGTCCACGGTCCTGGTCCGTTCCCGCTGCCGCGCCAACCCCTCCACCCACGGCGTGAGTAGGGCAGGCAGGCTGAGCAGCCGCACCATGTGGCCCGTCGGGGCGCTGTCGACAACGAGCCGGTCCCAGCGCGTGCCAACCTGCTCGACGAGGGCGGTGAGCCGGTCGAGCAGCGCGGCCTCGACGGTGCCGGGACTGTCGACTGCCCTGGCCAGGTGTCGCCGCACCGCGGGCAGCACCTCCCGGGGCAGTGCCTGCTCCGCGTCCTCGGTGATCTCGGCGACCCGTCTGCGCGCCTGTGCCTCGCCACTGACCTCCGCGGCCCACAGCCCCGTCGCCACCTCGCGGGGCTCCTCACCAAGCCGGGTGGCGAGCACGTCCCCGAGGGAGTGCGCGGGGTCGGTCGAGACGACGAGCGTGCGCTGTCCGCGAGCGGCCTGCGACATCGCCAGCGCCGCCGCCATCGTCGTCTTCCCGACGCCTCCCTTGCCGCCGAGGAACCGGATCGCGGTCATCGTGGACCGTTCCTAACAGCAGACACCGGGGTCCCCGAAACTCTCCCTGCCCATCCGCTGATGCCATTCGTGCAGATCGGCGACCAGGTACGGCACCAGGTCCAGGGTCTCGTAGGCAACCGGGTTGTCGACACCGAGCGACTCCAGCATCACCAGTGCCCGCAGGGTGTCCTCCTGCCTGCGGGCCTCGCGGCGCAGTCCCTGCCGCCACCGTGCGGTGAAAACGGCGTCGTGACCGCGCTCGATCGTGCGCCAGGCGCGGACGATCCGCGACCAGGCGCTCACGACTCCGTTTCCGACTCCTGTGCCGGCTCACCGCTGCGCGCACCGACCCACGCCTTGCGCAGTGCGATACCCGCCTCCACGATCAGCCACAGCGCGAGCACGAAGATGATGAGATCCAGTGGCGCGAGCACCCACTGACCTTCCTCCACGAAAGTGGCCAGGTTCAGGATCAGCGCCCAGGTGGTCATCGCCAGCAGGAACACCAGCGGGATCAGGATCGCGATCGGGTTGCGCCGGTTGCGTGTCACCCACACCGCGATCACCGCGAGCGCCAGACCCGCGGTCAGCTGGTTGGTGGTGCCGAACAGCTGCCACAGCACGCCGAAGGTGTAGCCCTTGTCTCCACCGCCGGGCAGCAGTGCCATCGCCAGCGGAACCGCCACAGCGAGCGCGGTCGCCAGCGTGACGTTGCGCGAGACGGACTTGACCCCGGCGATGTCGGCGATCTCCTGCACGATGTAGCGCTGGAGGCGGACGCCGGTGTCCATCGTGGTCGCCGCGAAGCTGATCACGACGATCGAGGCGAAGATGACGCCGATAGACACCGGGATCCCGAGGTTGCCCGCGAACGAGGCGATGCCGTTGACGAAGTTCGTGGTCGATCCGCCGGACGCCGTGGAGAAGTCGCTGTAGAGCGCGTTCCAGTCCACGGTGGTCGCCGCCACGCCCGCGGTGCACGCCAGGATCGAGCCGAGCGCGAGGGAACCCTCCCCCACCGCGCCGAGATAGCCGACGTGCCGCGCGTCGGTCTCCTTGTCCAGCTGTTTCGACGTCGTTCCCGACGACACCAGACTGTGGAAGCCCGAGATGGCACCGCACGCGATGGTGATGAACAGGAACGGGAACCAACTCGGCGATCCCTCGGGGGTGTCGTTCACCATCGGAGCCACGATGCGGTCCATGCCGATCGCGATGCCGAGCAGGATCACGCCGAGCGCGATGAACAGCTGGTGGGAGTTGATGTAGTCCCGCGGCTGCAGCAGCACCCACACCGGAATCCGGGATGCGACGAAGGTGTAGGCGAACAGCAGGATGACCCACAGGTTGCGCTCGGTGAACAGACCGTCCGCCGCCGCGACGCCTTCGAGCGAGATCGGCAGCAGCTGCCCGAGGAAGATCGACAGGTAGAGCACGATCACGCCGACGATGGACGGGATCAGCGCCGCGCTGCGGGTGCGGTAGATGTACTGCCCGATCCCGATGGCCAGCGGGATCTCCAGCAGGATCGGCAGGACCGCTTCCGGATACGCCACGAACAGGTTGCCGATCACCACGGCGAACACGGCGTTGACCAGCGTGAGCAGGAAGAAGATGATCAGCAGGAACAGGGCGCGGGCGCGCTTGTTGACAACTTCCTTGGCGAGGGTGCCGATGCTCTTCGCCCGGTGGCGCACCGAGATGGCGAGCGAACCGAAATCGTGCACCCCGGCCGCGAAGATCGTGCCGAGCACGACCCAGGCCAGTGCCGGACCCCAGCCCCAGAACACGGCGATCGCCGGGCCCACGATCGGGGCCGCGCCCGCGATCGAGGTGAAGTGGTGACCGAACAACACGTGCTTATTGGTCGGGACGAAGTCGACACCGTCGCGCATGCTGTGCGCCGGGGTGACGAACGCGGGGTCGAGCGCGTACACCTTGCGGGCGAGATACTGCGAGTAGTAGCGGTAGCCGAGGTAGAACAGGACGGCCACGACGAGGGCTACAACTATTGCGGGCATGTCGCACGCTCCAAGGACGGAACTGACACTTCTGACACCGTTGACAAGAGGTCTGACCAGCCGATCCGGCGCACCGTAACAGCCCGAAGATCGGGAGAGAAGAGCTGGAACGTGAACGAGTTCGATCAGTTATGGCGGCGCGCGCTGACCGGTGAACTCTCCTGGCTGAACGCCTCCGGGGAGCCCGCCGTCCTGCCGGTCACCCCGCTGACGAGCGGGCCGGACGGGGGCGCCTGCGTGGCGCTGCCGTACTCGAGCGCGGGCGAGGTCGCCGGGCTGCGCTCCGCGACCGAGGTTGCCTTCTCCGTGACGGACTCGCGATCGCTGCAGCGCGCCAGGGCAGGGCGGGCGGCGCTCGGCGATGTCGAGATCATCGACGACACCGAGGGCGAACTGTTCACCGTCGAACTGCTGCGCCAGGAACTCGTGAAGTACCCGCCCACCCGCACACTTGCCGACAGCCCACTGCTGTGCAGGGAGAACTGGTGGTGGCTGCCACGCATCATCGTTCGGCTGGAGCGGGTGCGCACAGAGCTGGAGCTGCCCGCCCGGACCAATCCGGTGACGCAGGCGGTGCTCGTGCGCGACGACGGCACGGGACTCACGCTGGACACGGTCACGGTGGAGCACGAACGCGCTCCGGTACGGCTGTCGCAGCTCGGCGGCAGGCCGCTGCGTGGCGACGGCGCGCCTTCGGTCGCGTGCGGCTATGACTACTCGATGCCGGACCTGGAACGGTGGGAGCGCTGGTCGCTGCGCGGTGCGCTGCGGGGCGACGAGCTGACGGTGACCCGCCGGTCGGGCAACCCGGACGCCGATCTCGCCCCGCTGTCCCTGCTGCCGCGCATCCGCCGTCAGCGGGCCCTGTCCAGGGACTGCCGCAGGGAACTCGCCGCGATCGAGCGTGCTCGGCGCGCCTGACCCGCGGGAAGTGCCGCCCGCGTGATGCTGCTCCCACCATGTGGATGGCGCTAGACCACTCAGTGGGCGCGTGGCAGTCTGACAACGTGACTTCCGCCGGTGTGCGCCTCGTGGCTCGACGACACGTCGATCTGCGCCGTGTGGCCAGCGCACTGTGCTCGGCGATGCGCTGAACCCCGCCGCCACTGCCACGATCTAGGACCGCAGGCGCCGGACGCGCCGCGACCGCTCCCACCACCGCTTCACCTGGGCGTTCTCGCTGCGCACGGCACCACCACAGCCCCGGAGGACGACGAATGGCCTCGCCGACACGCGACACCCCGAACGCCGGTCGCACCGCGCGTCCCAAACAGCGCCGCGGTGAGGGCCAGTGGGCGCTGGGATACCGCGAGCCGCTGAACCCCAACGAGCGTTCGAAGAAGGACGACAACCCGCTCAACGTCCGCGCCCGCATCGAGAACATCTACGCGAACGGCGGGTTCGACTCGATCGACCCCGGCGATCTGCGCGGACGTTTCCGCTGGTACGGCCTCTACACCCAGCGCAAGCCCGGGATCGACGGCGGCCGCACCGCGACGCTGGAGCCCGAGGAGTTGGACGACGAGTACTTCATGCTGCGGGTCCGCCTCGACGGTGGCGCGCTGAGCACGGAGCAGCTGTCGGTCCTCGGCGAGATCTCGCAGACCTACGCCCGCGACACGGCCGACATCACCGACCGGCAGAACATCCAGTACCACTGGATCCAGGTCGAGGACATGCCGACCATCTGGCAGAAGCTGGAGGACGCGGGCATGACCACGATGGAGGCCTGCGGCGACAGCCCCAGGGTTATCCTCGGCTCGCCGGTAGCGGGCATCTCCGCCGAGGAGGTCATCGACGGCACCCCCGCCATCGACGAGATCAAACGCCGTTTCGTGGGCGATCCGAAGTTCGCCAATCTGCCCCGCAAGTTCAAGACAGCCGTCTCCGGACTGCCGGACGTCGCACACGAGATCCACGACGTCGCGTTCGTCGGCGTGCACCACCCCGAGCACGGTCCCGGCTTCGACGTCTGGGTAGGCGGCGGGCTGTCCACCAACCCGATGATCGGTCAGCGCCTCGGCGCCTGGGTTCCGCTGGACGAGGTCCCCGACGTCTGGGAAGGCGTCATCAGCATCTTCCGGGACTACGGTTACCGGCGACTGCGCTCCCGCGCCCGCATCAAGTTCCTGGTCAAGGACTGGGGCGCGGAGAAGTTCCGGGAAACACTCGAGACCAAGTACCTCGGACGCACACTGATCGACGGCCCCGCACCCGAGGTCCCGGCACAGCCGCTCGACCACGTTGGCACGCACCGGCAGCACGACGGCAACTACTACGTGGGCGCGGCGCCCATCGCGGGCCGGGTGTCCGGGTCGACACTGCTCGCGGTGGCCAAGGCAGCCGAACGGGCCGGATCCACCAGGGTGCGGCTGACGCCGCAGCAGAAGCTGGTGGTGCTGGACGTGCCCGAGGCCGAACTGGGCAGCCTGCGCGGCGAACTCGCCGACCTCGGGCTGCAGACCGAGCCGTCGCCCTGGCGCCGTGGGGTCATGGCCTGCACGGGGATCGAGTACTGCAAGCTCGCCATCGTCGAGACCAAAGCCAGGGCCCACGAGCTGGTGGCCGACCTCGAACGCAGGCTGGCGGACATCCAGTCCGGTGTGGACGCCCCCGTCAGTGTGCACCTGAACGGATGCCCGAACTCCTGCGCGCGGATCCAGACGGCGGACATCGGCCTGAAGGGACAGATCGTCACCGACGCCGACGGCAACCAGGTCGAGGGCTTCCAGGTGCACCTCGGCGGCGGCCTCGGCCTCGACGCGGGATTCGGCCGGAAACTGCGTGGCCACAAGGTCACCAGCGCCGAACTGACCGACTACGTGGAGCGGGTGGTGCGCAACTTCGTCGAACAGCGTGCTGACGGCGAGCGCTTCCCGCAGTGGGTGGCCAGGGCCGACGAGGGTGACCTGAAGTGACCTCGCAACGAGCGGTTCCTTTCTACTGCCCGTTCTGCGGGGACGAGGACCTGCGCCCGGAAGAGAACGGCAGTTGGCTGTGTTCTTCCTGCAGAAGGGTTTTCTCGATCACCATGATCGGCCTGCAGCTTCCAGGAGGAGTTCGATGACGGCGGCCACTCGAAGCGATGAACTCAAGGCACTGGCGGAGCGGGCCTCCGTCGAACTCGCGGACGCACCGGCGGATGAGGCGATCCGCTGGGCGGTCGAGCAGTTCGGGGACGATCTGATCGTCGCCTCCAACATGCAGGACGCTGTCCTCATCGACCTCGCGACGAAGGTCAAGTCCGATGTGGACGTACTTTTTCTGGAAACCGGCTACCACTTCGCCGAGACGATCGGCACCAGGGACGCGGTCGAGACCGTCTACTCCGGAATCCGGGTGGTGAACGCCAAGGCCGAGCAGAGCGTGGCGGAACAGGACGCGGAGTACGGGCCGAAACTGCATGACCGCGATCCCGCTCAGTGTTGTCACCTGCGCAAGGTTGTGCCACTGCGCAGGACCCTGTCGAACTACTCGTGCTGGATCACCGGCGTGCGCAGGGTGGACGCCCCCACCAGGGCGAACACTCCGGTGATCACCTGGGACGACCGCAATGGGCTGGTCAAGGTCAACCCGATCGCGCCGTGGAGTGACGACGAGTTCCGCGATTACATCGACCGGCACGGAATTCTGGAGAACCCGTTGGTACACGCGGGCTATCCGTCGATCGGCTGCGCGCCCTGCACCGCGAAGGTCGCCCCAGGCGCAGATCCCCGCAGCGGCCGCTGGGCGGGCAAGTCCAAGACCGAGTGCGGTCTGCACGGCTAGAGAGGAACACATGACCACGCTCGAACCCGCCACCGACGCGGCCAGGGACAATCTCGCCGCGCTTGAATCCGAGGCCATCCACATTTTCCGGGAGGTCGCGGGCGAGTTCGACCGCCCGGTGATCCTGTTCTCCGGCGGCAAGGACTCCACCCTGTTGCTGCACCTCGCGATCAAGGCGTTCTGGCCCGCGCCGGTGCCGTTTCCCCTGTTGCACGTGGACACCGGCCACAACTTCGACGAGGTGATCACCTTCCGCGACGAGGTGGTGGCCAAACACAACCTCCGGCTGGTCGTGGCTAAGGTCCAGGACTGGATCGACGACGGCAGGCTGGCCGAGCGGCCGGACGGCACCCGCAACCCGCTGCAAACCGTCCCGCTGCTGGGCACGATCAGCGAGAACAAGTACGACGCGGTGTTCGGCGGTGGCAGGCGCGACGAGGAGCGGGCCCGCGCGAAGGAGCGCATTTTCAGCCTACGCAACGCTTTCGGGCAGTGGGACCCGCGCAGGCAGCGTCCCGAGCTGTGGAACCTCTACAACGGACGCCACCGCCCCGGCGAGCAGGTCCGGGTGTTCCCGCTGTCGAACTGGACCGAGGCCGACGTCTGGAACTACATCGCCCGTGAGGGCATCGAACTCCCGTCGATCTACTACGCGCACCGGCGCAAGGTCTACCTACGCGACGGAATGCTGCTCACCGAAGGTCCGTGGGGCGGCCCGCGCGAGAACGAGGAGGTGCGGGACCTGACCGTGCGCTACCGAACGGTCGGCGACGGCTCCTGCACCGGCGCGGTCGAGTCCACAGCGGCCACTGTGGACGACGTCATCGCCGAGGTGCTGGCGAGCAGGCTCACCGAGCGCGGTGCCACCAGGGCCGACGACCGGTTGTCCGAGGCCGCCATGGAGGACCGCAAGAAGGAAGGCTACTTCTGATGGGAGAGGTACAGCGATGAGCTCCTTGCTACGTCTGGCCACGGCTGGAAGCGTGGACGACGGCAAGTCCACTCTCGTCGGAAGACTGCTCTACGACACCAAGTCGGTGCTCGCCGACCAGCTCGATGCCGTGCAGCGCGCGAGCGTGGACCGTGGTTTGTCCACACCGGACCTTTCGCTGCTGGTCGATGGTCTGCGTTCCGAGCGGGAACAGGGCATCACCATCGACGTGGCCTACCGGTACTTCGCTACGCCCCGGCGCAGCTTCGTCCTCGCGGACACACCGGGACACGTGCAGTACACCCGCAACACGGTCACCGGGGCCTCGACGGCACAGCTGGCGGTGTTGCTGGTGGACGCGCGCAAGGGCGTCATCGAACAGACCCGCAGGCACGCGGCCGTGCTCGCGCTGCTGGGTGTGCCGAGGCTCGTGCTCGCCGTCAACAAGATCGACCTGATCGGCTACGACGAGGCCGCCTTCGAGGTGATCGCCAAGGAGTTCGCCACCCACGCAGCCTCGCTCGGCTACAGCGAGGGCAGTGTCCTGACGATTCCGGTGTCCGCGCTGCACGGCGACAACGTCGCGAGTTCCTCGGACAAGACGCCCTGGTACTCCGGTCCGACGCTGCTGGAGCATCTGGAGTCCGTGCCGGTGGCACCGGACCCGCACGACGCGGCCTTCCGGCTGCCGGTGCAGTACGTCATCCGGCCGAGGACGGCCGAGCACCCCGACTACCGGGGCTACGCGGGACAGGTCGCGGCGGGGACCGTGCGGGCAGGCGACGAGATCGTCGTCCTGCCGCAGGGCCTGCGCAGCACGGTCGAACGGGTGGACACCGCGGACGGGCCGCTGGCCGAGGCGGGTTCCGGCAGTTCCGTCACCGTCATCCTCGCCGACGAACTGGACATCGCCCGCGGTGATCTCATCGCCGCGGCGGAGCAGTGTCCGGTCGTCACCGACGAACTCACGGCAGCGCTGTGCTGGCTGTCCGCGAAGTCCCTCACCGTCGGCTCGAAGGTGCTGGTCAAGCACGGTGCGCGCACCGTACAGGCGCTCGTGGAGGATCTCCACTCCCGGTTCGACGAGCAAACTCTGTCCACTGTGGAGTCGCCGGACTCGCTGGAGCTGAACGAGATCGGCAGTGTCCGGCTGCGGCTGTCCGAGGAGATCCCGGTGGACGACTACGCGAGCAGTCCCCGGACCGGTGCGTTCCTGGTCATCGACCCGAAGGACGGCGACACTCTCGCCGCGGGCATGGTTGGCGACCGGTTCTCCGGGCTGGGTGAGCGAGCGGCGTGAGCGGGGCAGCGTCACTCCCTCTGGTCGCCGTCGCCCACGGCAGCAGGGATCCGCGCTCCTCCGCGTGCGTGCGTGAGCTCACTCGCACCGTGCGCACCGCGGCGCCGGACATCGAGGTGCGCACGGCGTTCCTCGATCTTTCCGAGCCGAAGGTCACCGACGTGCTAGCCGGGTTGCACGCGGAAGGCCACGAGGGCGCCGTGGTGGTGCCGCTGCTGCTCGGGAGCGCGTTCCACGCACGCGTCGACCTGCCCGCGCTGGTCGAACAGGTGACCGCGACCGCGCCCCGGTTCCGGGTGTCGGTCTCGGATGTGCTCGGCATCGACCAAGGGCTGGAGGAGGTGGCGATCGACCGGCTCGCCGAGACCGGCACGGATCTCACCGACCCGGGGCTCGGCGTCGTGCTCGCCGCGGTCGGTTCCTCCAACTCCGCGGCGAACGACGCCGTCGTTCGGCTGGCGCGCCGCTGGCAGGCTCGGCATTCGGTGGCGGGTGTGGCGCCCGCCTTCGCCAGTACCAGTCCCGGCGTGCCCGCCGCGATCGCTCGCTTGCGCGCCAGGGGCGCACGACGCTTCGCCGTCGCCTCCTGGTTCCTCGCACCGGGGCTGCTCCCCGACCGGATCGCTGCGCTCGCGGGTGACGTGGACCCCCGTATTCCGATCGCGGCGCCACTCGGCGCCGAGCCCCGGGTCGCCGACCTGGTCCTGCGGCGGTACCACCAGGTCACGAGCTCGGCCGTCCGCACCGCCTGACGTGCCCCCGGGGTGTCCCCAATGCCACATTGGGGACACCCTGCGGTTGTGCCAGAGTGACGCCCATGGCTGATGAACTGGTGCATTACGCGGTTGACGCCGGGGTGGCGACGATTACTCTCGACTCGCCGCACAACCGCAACGCCCTCTCCGCGCAGCTGCGCCGCGAGCTGCTCGCTGCGCTCGCCGCGGCGCAGGAGGACCACGCTGTCCGGGTTGTCGTGCTCGACCACACGGGCCCGGTCTTCTGTGCGGGGATGGACCTGAAGGAAGCTCGCGGCGCCGGAGCCGGTGACCAGGGCGTCAACGAATTCCCGCAGATCCTGGAGCGGATCTGGACGAGCCCGAAGCCGGTGGTGGCCAAGCTGGCAGGCCCCGCGCGGGCGGGTGGTGTCGGTATGGTCGCCGCCGCGGACATCGCCGTTGCGGTCACCGACGCCACCTTCGCGTTCACCGAGGTGCGCATCGGCGTGATCCCGGCGGTCATCTCGGTCACCGTGCTGCCGCGGCTGACCCCGCGCGACGCCCACGAACTGTTCCTCACCGGGGACACCTTCAGCGCCGAGCGCGCGGCCCGGATCGGCCTGATCAACTCGGCGGTGCCGGCCGAACAGCTGGACGACGAGGTGGGCCGTTTCGTGACCTCGCTGTCCCTCGGGGGCCCAAAGGCGCTCGCGGCGACGAAGGAACTGCTGCGGTCGGAGAAGGCGCCCAGCATGGCAGTGGCGTTCCAGCAGATGATCGAGACATCGGCCCGCTTCTTCGCCAGTGAGGAAGGCCAGGAGGGCATCACCGCCTTCGCGCAGAAGCGCAGGCCCAACTGGGTCCCGGAGAGCTGAGCCTGCCGGATCCGCCCGGTCAGCCGTCGGCGAGCAGTACGACCAGCCTGCGATTGACCGGGCGGTCGCCGTTCGGTGCCAGTGCCCGCTGGGCGTCGGAGAGCACGCCGTGGATCGCCAGGTACCCCTTGGGATCCGCACGCTTGAGCACGTCGGCGGCCACCCAGATCAGCACATGCTCGCCCTCGGGAAGCCAGGACAGATCGGTGAGCGAGTCGTAGAGCGCGTCGAGATTGCGGCCGAACCAGCTCGGAAAGGACAGTGCCGCGGCGATCGCGTCCATCGTGGACGCCTTGCTGGAATTGGCCCCCGTGTCAACCACATGCGGATACGCACCGCGTGCGCGAGCTCGTGCGACAAGCGTCCCGGCGTCGTTGTCCCCCACGGCACTCACCGCTGCGGGTCCACGACGACGAACGACGAGTAGTGGTCAGCCGTGTAGTACAGCTCGGCGGACTCGCCGGTCACCAGCCGGCGCGCGCCGCGGTCCTGGCTGCCCGGCGTCGGCACCGTGTACTCGTGGTAGTAATCAGGTTCCTTGAGTGGCAACAACTTCTCCCGATTTCCGAACACGCTCCCGTCCTTGCCCGGATACGGGAACGGGCCGTCCTGCTCAATCAACTCCCAGGTCTGCCGCGCCTCCTCCGGCAGTGCGGAGAGTGGCTCCACCCGCAGACCTGACTCGACGCCCGGCACAGTACTGCCGGTGTCCCCGGCTCCGTTTTCGGCCCCGACGACGTCCTGGATCAGCCAGCCACCGAGGACGAGGACCAGCAGACCGATCAACGCCGCGGTGATCCGCCTCCGGTTCAGCACCGCGTCACCCCGCCCTGTCCGTCCGCGCGTCGTCACGCGGAGTCGTGTTCTCGTCCCACCGGTCGGTGCCGATCCAGGTGGCGACCCGGTCGACGATCCGGCTCAGCAGCCACACCAGTGCCAGGCACAGCGGAATCAGCACCGCCATGACCAACACGAACTGCACGGGGAACCAGCGCTGCACGAGCCACAGCTCCAGCGCGTCCCACCACTCGGCCAGTCCATCGAGCACGAGTGTGAGCCTACGCCGGGGCTACTGCCAAACAGGTGACGGGCCGGTAGGTTGGCCGCATGTTTGCCGTGTACGCGAAGGAACCAAACCAGGACGACCCGCTGGCCTCGCTCGTCGTCGGCGAACGACCCGAGCCGGAGGTGCCCGAGGGCTGGGTGTCCGTCTCGGTCAGGGCGGCCAGCCTGAACATGCACGACCTCTGGACCCTGCGGGGTGTCGGCATCAAGCCGGAACAGTTCCCGATGATCCTCGGTTGCGACGGCGCGGGCGTGCTCGAGGACGGGACCGAGGTCGTCCTGCACTCGGTGATCAACGCCCCTGGCTGGCAGGGCGACGACACTCTCGACCCCAAGCGCACCCTGCTCACCGAGAAGCACCAGGGCACGTTCGCCGACCGGGTCGTCGTACCCGCACGCAACGTCCTGCCGAAACCCGCCGGCCTCTCCTTCGCCGAGGCCGCGACCATGGGAACCGCGTGGTTGACCGCCTATCGGATGCTGTTCGTCAAGTCCGGGCTGCGCCCGGGGCAGACGATGCTGGTGCAGGGCGCTTCCGGCGGTGTGTCCACCGCGCTGGTCCAGCTCGGCAGGGCGGCGGGAATGCGCGTCTGGGTGACCGGGAGGTCCGAGGAGAAGCGAGCACTCGCCGAAGGGCTGGGTGCGCACCAGAGCTTCGAGTCCGGCTCCCGGCTTCCGGAGCGGGTCGACGCGGTGTTCGAGACCGTCGGCAAGGCGACGTGGGGTCACTCGGTGCGGTCCCTCAAGCCGGGCGGCATCATCGTGGTCTCCGGCTCGACGAGTGGCCCGGACGCGAACGCGGAGTTGCAGCGGGTGTTCTTCCTGCAACTGCGGGTATCAGGCTCGACGATGGGCACCAGGGACGAACTCGCCGACCTGCTCTCCTACGTGGAACTGACCGGGATCCGCCCGCAGATCGGCGCTGAACTTCCCTTCTCCGATGCTGCTCAAGGGTTCGAGGACATGCAGCGCGGCGCCACGGCTGGAAAGATCGTTTTCCGTCAAAAATAGCTCTGACCAGCACAGACGCCTTGTTGACACCACGTCGATACCGGTTTGTGATCCACAACTTAGCGGGCTCGGCCGCAAGTTCTTGGCTAACCTGAATGGATGACCGCGAAGTGGCGGGAGGCATCGCCTGATCCGGCGAGCCACGACGAGGCCGACCCGGCCGAGGTACGGGTCGGCTACCGCCGCTATGCGGGCGTCCGGACCAGGGTGCTGGAAGTCGGCCGCGCCGACTCCCACCAGCACCACGGTCACACGGGCAGGCGGAGGGCCGGTCGGCTGACCGGCAGGCGCGCGGCCACCCGGCCGAGCGCGCCGCGGCTGGTCCTGCTGCACGGCTACTGCGACAACGCCGACACCTGGAACTCGGTGCTCGCTGAACTGGGTGCCGCGGGCCACAGTGCCATCGCCGTCGACCTCCCCGGGTTCGGTGAGGCGGAAGCACTGCGGCCCGGCCCGCTCCTGCCACAGCTGGACACGTTCACCGCGGCGATCGTCCGCGAGCAGTCCGTCCTCGGCAACGTGGTGCTCGCGGGCAACTCGCTCGGCGGCACCGCGAGCCTGCGGGCCGCACAGAACCAGCGGCTGCCGATCGCCGGGGTGGCCTCGATCGCCGCCCCCGGTCTCGTGGACTCCTGGCTGGTCCGCACCGTCGGCCGCTATCCGTTCCCACTGCGGCTGTACAACGCCCTGCCGGTGCCGGTGCCCGGCTTCCTCGTGCGCACGGTGGCCGAGCAGGTGGTCCCCCGGCTGCTCTACGCCGACAGTTCGGCTGCCGAACGCGAACAGGTCCGGCGGTTCGTCGAATTGTTCCCCGACTACCGATCCACCAAGACCCGGCTGGAGCAGGCAAGGCAACTGGTCGGCGAACTGGCGGACGCCTACCGGCTCGACGAGATCCAGGCACCCCTGCTCGTGGTCGCCTGCGGCAAGGACCGGTTGGTCAGCGCCGCCGCCGGCAGGCGGCTGCACTCGCTGGTGCCGCACAGCAGACTGCTGCTGCGGGAGGACTGGGGCCACTGCCCGCAGCTCGACGACCCGACCGCGATCGCGGAACTGCTCGCCTACTTCGCGGCGGGCGCACAGCGCGGAGGTCCCCAAAGCACTGGTGCCCTGCGTGGGGCGCAGCCGGTGGACATCGGCGAGGAGCGCGGCGCGGCCGGATAGGACCTGGCCAGGACGACGGGGGGTCAGCCGAGCACCCTGCGCCCACCCCGTTCGACCGCCTCCCGCGCCTGCTCCCGTAGCCGGTCGATGATCTCCCCGGCCGGGCCCGCATCGGCCAGTGGATACGTCTGCCCGGCCCACAAGGACATCGCCTCGGGGTCTCCCGCTGCCGCGGCGGCCGCCCTGATCGGCTTGCTGAGGTGATGGACCTGCGGGTAGGCGGCGGGGGCATGCGGCGAATGCTCGCGCAGGAACCGGTTGACCAGCCCTCGTGCCGGCCGTCCGCTGAACGCCCTGGTGACCGCGGTCTGCCTGCCCGCGGCACCGAGCGCGTCCCGATACGGCTGCGCGGTCCCCGCCTCGTCCGCACGCAGGAACGCGGTCCCCAGCTGTGCGGCGACGGCCCCAGCCACCAGCACGGCGGCAACGTCCGCGCCATGCACGAGGCCACCAGCGGCGACGAGTGGCAGGTCGGTCTCGGCCGAGATCAGCCGTAGCGCCGCGAGCAGACCGTAGAGCTCGCCGCCGGCCGGGTCCTGCGGGTCGTCGGTGAAGACCCCGCGGTGCGCGCCAGCCTCGAAGCCCTGGACGCACAACCCGTCCACCCCCAGCGCCGCGGCCTGCCGCGCCTCCGCCGGGTTGGTGACGGTCACCAGAACCTTGCTGCCCGCCTCGTGCAGTCTGGCCACGTCCTCGGCGAGGGGAGCGCCGAAGGTGAACGACACCACCGGGACGCCGCTGGCGACGACCAGATCGAGCTTCGCCGGGTAGACGTCGTCGTCCCAGCGAGGGGTTCCCGCCTCCACGCCCAGCCGCCGGGCCTCAGGGCCCAACCGCTCCGCGTAGGTGCTGACATTCGAGCCGGAGCGGACACCGGGGACGAACAGGTTGACCCCGAACTCCGCGTCGGTGAGGGACCGGGTCCGCTCGATCCGCTCGGCCAGCGACTCGACACCCAGATATCCGGCCGCCAGAAACCCGAACGCGCCTGCCCTGCCTGCCGCGGCGACCAACTCGGGCGTGGACGGACCGCCGGCCATGGGAGCGACGAGCACGGGGAAACGCAGACTTTCGAACATGCTGCACAGCGTACGAAGTGCCGCCACGCCACCGACGACCCCGCCCTCCTCACGCTACGTGGGGCAAGAACCCACCGGAATCACGGTGACGCTGCCGGCACTCACTCGTTCGAGGCCAGTCCGCTTCGTGATCGAGCAGCGGTGCTACTTCTTGCCCTTGCCCTTGTCCGACGGCGTCTCGGTGGACAGCGCGGCGACGAAGGCCTCCTGCGGCACTTCGACGCGCCCCACGGTCTTCATCCGCTTCTTGCCCTCCTTCTGCTTCTCCAGCAGCTTGCGCTTCCGCGAGATGTCGCCGCCGTAGCACTTGGCGAGCACGTCCTTGCGGATCGCCCGGATCGTCTCCCGCGCGATGATCCGCCCACCGATGGCGGCCTGGATGGGCACCTCGAAGTGCTGGCGCGGAATCAGCTCGCGCAGCCGGGTGGCCATCCTGTTGCCGTAGGCGTAGGCGTAGTCCTTGTGCACGATCGCCGAGAAGGCGTCCACGCCCTCGCCCTGCAGCAGGATGTCGACCTTCACCAGGGCGGCGACCTGCTCTCCTGCCTCCTCGTAGTCCAGCGAGGCGTAGCCGCGGGTACGGGACTTCAGCGAGTCGAAGAAGTCGAAGATGATCTCGCCGAGCGGCAGGTGGTAGCGCAGTTCGACCCGCTCCTCGGACAGGTAGTCCATCCCCAGCAGCTGCCCCCGCTTGCCCTGGCAGAGCTCCATCACCGAACCGATGAACTCCGAGGGTACGATCACCGTCACCTTGCTGAGCGGCTCGTGCACCTCGGCGATCTTGCCCGCCGTCGGCCAGTCGGACGGGTTGGTGACCACGTGCTCGCTGCCGTCCTCCATGTACACGTCGTAGACCACGTTGGGCGCGGTGGAGATGAGATCGAGGTTGAACTCCCGCTCCAGCCGCTCCCTGGTGATCTCCAGATGCAGCAGGCCGAGGAACCCGCAGCGGAAACCGAATCCCAGCGCCACCGACGTCTCCGGCTCGAAGGTCAGCGCGGCGTCGTTGAGCTGCAGCTTCTCCAGCGCCTCGCGGAGCACCGGATAGTCGGAGCCGTCCACCGGATACAGGCCCGAGTAGACCATGGGCTTTGGTTCGCGGTACCCGGTCAGCGGCTTTTCGGCGCCCTTGCGCTCGGAGGTGACGGTGTCGCCGACACGTGACTGGCGTACGTCCTTCACGCCGGTGATCAGATAGCCCACCTCGCCGACCCCAAGCCCCTTGCTGGGTTTCGGTTCCGGCGACACGATCCCGACCTCGAGCAACTCGTGTGTCGCGTTGGTCGACATCATCCTGATGCGCTCGCGCGGGGTGATCCGGCCGTCCACCACCCTGATGTAGGTAATGACTCCGCGGTAGGTGTCGTACACCGAGTCGAAGATCATCGCCCGCGCGGGGGCATCGGCCTCCCCGACCGGCGGCGGCACCTGCCGAACCGCCTCGTCGAGCAGTTCCCGGACGCCCTCACCGGTCTTGGCCGACACCCGCAGCACGTCAGTGGGCTCGCACCCGATGATGTGGGCGAGTTCGGCGGCGTACTTGTCCGGCTCGGCGGCGGGCAGGTCGATCTTGTTCAGCACCGGGATGATGTGCAGGTCTTTTTCGAGCGCGAGATAGAGGTTCGCCAGCGTCTGCGCCTCGATCCCCTGCGCGGCGTCGACCAGCAGGATCGCGCCCTCGCACGCCTCGAGCGCGCGCGAGACCTCGTAGGTGAAGTCGACGTGGCCCGGGGTGTCGATCAGGTGCAGAACATGCTCGTTGCCGTTGACCACCCACGGGAGGCGGACGTTCTGCGCCTTGATCGTGATACCGCGCTCGCGCTCGATATCCATCCGGTCGAGGTACTGCGCGCGCATCGCGCGCCCCTCCACGACCCCGGTGATCTGCAGCATCCGGTCGGCCAGGGTGGACTTGCCGTGGTCGATGTGCGCGATGATGCAGAAGTTCCGGATCTGCTCCGGCGGGGTGAAGGTGGAGTCGGCAAACGTGCGCGTCACTGTCACTCGCTGGTCCTCGCGTCGGGGTTGGCAGCCTTCATCGTCCCATGACCCACCCAGGTGACTCCCGGGGTGCTGCACAACGCCTCGTCCGGTACCGGAGCCGGTCCCGGGTTCGGGTCGGGGTCATCCCCGATGCGAGGCGTGCATGGCCGTGCTGTCCTCGAAGTATGGCTACCTCACTGCACGAAGTACTGGACAGGGCGTTCGGCCATCCACGTGGTCTGCTCGGCCGCGTCGGCGGGGCGATGATGGAACGGGGCAACGGGCCGACCGAGAGCAAGGTGGTCGAGGTCGCCAAACCAGGAAGCGACGAGACCGTGCTCGTCATCGGCCCCGGTCCCGGAGTCGGCCTCGACCTCGCCGCGGCGCGGGCACGTCAGGCCATCGGCGTCGACCCGTCCGAGGAGATGCTGCGGCGTTGCCGGCGCCGCTGCGCTGCCGCGGTCGAGGCGGGCACCGTGGAGCTCCGCACGGGCACGGCCGAGGCCACCGGTCAGGAAACAGACTCGGTCGACGTGGTGCTCAGTGTGAACAACCTGATGCTCTGGTCCGACCGATCGGCCGCGCTGGCCGAACTGCTGCGGGTGTTGCGGCCGGGCGGGCGGCTGCTGCTGTCCGCCCACGAGAAGTGGCTGCCGGTGCCCCGGCACGAACTGGTGCACGAGTTCGAGACCATCGGATTCACCGACGTCCAGAGCTGGACCTGGGATCCGCCGGGCAGGGCCGCGAGCAGAGCGGTGCAACTGCGGGCGGTGCGACCGCGTTCCTGACGGCTCTACCGCGTGTCGGCTCGCAGTGGGTGGTCCTCGGGGATCTGCACCAGCACGATCCGGGTGCCGTCCGGGTCGGCGATCCAGGCCTCGTCCAGCCCCCACGGCTCCCGCTGGGCCGCACGCACGATCGGGACCCCGCGCAGCGCGAGCTCGGCAAGGGTGTCCGGGAGGTCGCGCACCTGCAGCCAGAGTGCGACGTCGGGCCCGGCCCCCTGCTCACCTTCCCCGACGACCTCGAGAAAGCCCTGGCCGAGGAAGAAGACCGTCCCGACGGGAAACTCCCGGTAGACGGCGAGGCCGAGCACGTCGCGGTAGAACTCCGTGGTCACCTGCCGGTTCCGCGGTTTCAGCAGGATCCGGCTGCTCAGCACCTCCATCGGCGCCCCTCCGTCTCGTGTCGACTCCTACCTGGACCACCGTGTTCAGGCGAACGCGATCGCCGTGATCCCGGCGAGGACGATGCCCGAGCCGGCGATCCGGCGTACCGGCTCGGCCTCACCCAGTACCCGCCAGGCTGCCAGACCGCCGAGCACGATGCTCAGCTCCCTGGCCGGGGCCACGAGACTCACCGGCGCGATACGCAGCGCGAAGAGCACCAGCAGGTAGGCGACGGGCGAGAGCACGCCGACCAGCAGGACCTCCCTGCGGTGGGTGCGCCACAGCGTCGCGGTCCCACTCGCGTCCCTGAGGGCGAACGGAGCCAGCAACGCACTCTGCAACAGAGCGGCGGCGCCGAAATAGACCACGGGTGGCCCGGTGCCCCGGGCAAGGGGATAGACGACGGAGTGATCGCCGACGGCGTAACCCCGTTGCAGCACCACTCCGTAAACGACGTGCAGCAGCGCGGTCACCGTGGAAGCGAACAGCCAGGTCCACTGTGGAGATCCTGGGGTCTGCATCAGCACGACGATCGCCAGTGGAAGGCACACCACCGCCGAAACGGTGTAGTAGAGGAAGACGAAGATGGCACCGCCACCGGGCACCCGCTTGGCCGCCAGGTTCCATCCGGCGTGCACCACGGCGGCGCCGAGGACAAGGGCGAGAGCGGCGCCGGTCATCGCGCACCGCTCCCGTCCATGCCCCTATCCCAGCAGGGCCGACGCTCGGTATCCACTGAGAACCCGTGACGCGATTCTCAGACGCTCCCTCAGATCAGCAGCAGGGTCTTGCCGAGCGCACGACGGGATTCGATCGCCGCGTGCGCCTCGGCCGCCGCGCTCAACGGAAACGTCTGGCCGATCACCGGCCTGAGCCGACCCGCCGCGGCCTCGGCGAGGACCTGCGCGGTGAGCCGTGCGTCCTCCTCCGGGTCGAACTGCACGGCCTCGATTCCCCAGAGGGTGATGCCACGTCGAGCCGCCTCCTCGGCCTCGACGGGCGCGAACTCGCCACTCGGCGTGCCGTGCGCGGAGAACCTGCCGCCGTTCGCCGTCAACGCGAACGCCGCGGCACCCACCTGCCCGCCCGCACCGTCGAGGACCAGGTCCAGGCCCCGGCCGCCGGTGGCCTCCCGCACCCGCTCGGTCCAGTCCTCCTCGGAGTAGTCGACGACGGCGTCCGCTCCCTGCGCACGGATCAGGGCCAGCTTCCGTTCCCCGCGCGCCGCGCCGACGACCTGCGCGCCCGCGGCCTTGGCCAGTTGCACCAGCAACAGCCCCAGTCCGCCGCCCGCCGCGGTGACCAGCACGCGTTCCCCCGGTTGAATCCGGCCGCGCTCGGCCAGGGAAAGGGCGGTGACGCCGTCGTGCAGCAGGGCCACCGCCAGCCGCGGGTCGACCCCGGCGGGGACGCGGTGCGCCCGGTCGGCCGCCACCGCGACCCGCTCCGCGTACCCGCCGCCGCTCAGCCGCGCGATCACCGTCGTCCCCAGCAGTGCGGGGTCGGCTCCCTGCCCCGCCGCGACCACCTCGCCCACCACGCCCCCGCCGGGAACGTACGGCGGCTGCACCGGGAAGAACTCGCCCCCGCCGCCACCGCGGACCATCGTGTCGAGGAAGAGCACGTCCGCGGCGGCCGTCGCGATGACGACCTCCCCCGCACCCGCCACCGGATCAGGTAGCTGAGCCGCCGCCAGTACCTCGGGCCCGCCGAACTTCGTTACCTGGACCACCTGCATGTCTTCCGCCTCCATCGTGTCGTTCTCCCGCCACTCACTCTTGAACCTCAAGTAACCTGGAGGTCAAGGACTGGAAGCCAGGTCACATGCCCACGCCTGCACCCTGGTGGGGCGCGATGGTCGGATCGTCGCCGTGTAAGCTGACCGGTCGTTGCCGTGTGGCGTTCCGCCATGGAGGAAAACCCGCAGTCGCCGAACCGGCGGCCGGGGCCACAACAACGCGGCAGCCATCACCACCGTCGAAGAGGAGTACCGGCATGGCCAACATCAAGTCGCAGGTCAAGCGGATCAAGACCAACGAGAAGGCGCGGCAGCGCAACCAGTCGGTGCGTTCGTCGGTGAAGACCGCGATCCGCAAGTTCCGGGAGGCTGCGGCCGCCGGTGACAAGGACAAGGCCCTCGAGTTGCAGCGTGAGGCGTCCAAGAAGCTGGACAAGGCCGCCACGAAGGGTGTCCTGCACCCGAACCAGGCCGCCAACAAGAAGTCGGCGATGGCCAAGCGCGTCAACCAGCTCTGAGCGCACGCGGCTCCGGCCGCACAGTGAGCCTGGAAAGCTGCGAGGCCCCGGCGACTCGGTCGCCGGGGCCTCGCGCTGTTCTCAACGTCGTTCGCGCGCGGCGAGCACGTCCATGATCGCCCGCTCAAGCGCGTAGTCCGGACTCGCGGCCGCGCCCTTGACCTCGGCATTGAGCCGGGCGACCACGCGCATGGCTTCAGCGAGGCCGTCCTGCCCCCAGCCGCGCGCCTGTCCCTGCGCCTTGCGGATCTTCCACGGCGGCATACCCAGCTCTCCGGCCATCTGGTTGGGATTGCCCCGCCCCGCGCCCGCGACCCTGGCGATCGTGCGGACAGCGTCGGCGAGTGCGTCCGCGACCAGCACGTGCGGCACGCCGATCTGCATCGCCCAGCGCATCGACTCCAGTGCCGCCGCCCGGTCACCGCCCACTGCCTTCTCCGCGACGACGAATCCGGTGACGTCCGCCCTGCCGCGGTGGTACTGCCGTACGGCGTCCTCGTCCACGTTGCCGCCCGAATCGGCGACCAGCTGCGCTGCCGCGGACGCCAGTTCGCGGAGATCCGATCCCACCGCGTCGATCAGTGCGAGTACCCCGGCCGCGTCGATCCGCCCGCCCGCCGTGCGGACCTCATGACGGACGAAGGCCTCCCGGTCCGCAGGACGCGTGATCTTCGCGCATTCGGTGACCTCGGCCCCGGCCTTGCGCAACGCGGCGGGCAGTGCCTTGGCCGCCTTGCTGCGTCCACCGCCGGAGTGCACCACGACCAGCACGATGCCGTCGGCGGGCTGGGCGGCGTAGGACAGGACCGCGTCCGCGATCTCCTGCGACACTTCCTGCGCGGCCTCCAGCGCGATCACCCTGCCCTCACTGAACAGTGACGGACTGACCAGTTCGGCGAGCGCGGGCGCTGTGAGTTCGGACACGCGCATCCGGGTCAGGTCGGCGGTGGGATCGGCGAGGCGGGCGGAGGCGAGAGCCGCGCGCACCGCCCGCTCGATGAGCAGTTCCTCCTCGCCGAGCACGAGGTGCAGCGGGGCGGGGGTGGCGGCTGGGACGGTCACGCGCCGATCCTCCCATGTGCCGCCGACAACGGCCGGAAGCGGTTCCGCCGTGGTCCCGAAAGCTCCGCGACAGGAGGAAATGGTGACGCGTCTCCCGATCCCGTGGCAGGAGTGCGGACAGATGTCGTACGGTGTAGGCGAGGCAGGGCCCGCGCCCGCCGACAACCGAATACCGCTCATCCAGAGGGGCAGAGGGAACGGCCCGTTGAAGCCCCGGCAACCGGCGTCAGCCTGTCATCTCGATTCCGCGAGGTAGCTGACGATCACGGTGCCAATTCCGGCCCACATCGTGGGACAGATGAGGAAAGGACCTCGCGATGACTGCAGCCCTGGGATCGAAGACCTCCACCGGCCGTGCGCTCGACCTCGGCCCCGCCGTGGAACTGGTGTCCAAGGAAGAGGGACACCGCCAGCCACTGGCCCCTGAATTCGTCTCCGCCGAGGATTTCTCCCCCCTGGAAGTCGCCTACGACTTCGGCAGGATCCGCCGCGAGGACATCGAGTCCGGCCCCCGCAACATCTGGCGCTACAAGAAGTTGTTGCCCGTCCCGTCCAACGTGGAGGAGATCCCGAACACGGAACCGGGCTGTACCCGACTGGTCCGCGCCGACCGCCTCGCGAAAGCCCTCGGTGTCCGCAAGCTCTGGGTCAAGGACGACACCGGCAACCCCACGCACTCCTTCAAGGACCGGGTGGTCGCCGTGGCGCTGGCCGCGGCGCGGGAGTTCGGCTTCGACACCCTGGCCTGCCCCTCCACCGGCAACCTGGCCAACGCCGTTGCCGCCGCCGCGGCCCGCGCGGGCTGGGACTCCGTGGTGCTGATCCCGTCCTCCCTGGAGCGGGCGAAGATCCTCACCACCGCGGTGTACGACGGTTCGCTGATCGCGGTAGACGGCAACTACGACGACGTGAACCGGCTCGCGACCCAGCTCGCCGCCGACCGCGAGACGTGGGCGTTCGTGAACGTCAACGTGCGGCCCTACTACTCGGAGGGGTCGAAGACCCTGGCGTTCGAGGTGGCCGAGCAGCTCGGCTGGCGACTGCCCGAGCAGATCGTGGTCCCGATCGCCTCCGGCTCGCAACTGACCAAAGTGGACAAGGGCTTCCGCGAGCTCGGCGAGCTGGGACTCGTGGAAGCCAGCCCGTACAAGATTTTCGGCGCACAGGCCACCGGCTGCTCCCCCGTGTCCTCGGCATTCCGCGACGGTCATGACGTGGTGCAGCCGGTCAAGCCGGACACCATCGCCCGCTCGCTCGCGATCGGCAACCCGGCCGACGGGCCCTACGTCCTCGACGTCGTCAACCGCACCGGCGGCGCCATTGACGACGTCAGCGACGAGGAGGTCGTCGAGGGCATCCGGCTGCTGGCCCGCACCGAGGGCATCTTCACCGAAACGGCGGGCGGCGTCACCGTCGCGACCGCGAAGAAGCTGATCGAAGCGGGCAAGATCGACCCGGACGCCGAGACGGTGCTGCTGATCACCGGCGACGGACTGAAGACACTGGACGCGATCGAGAACCACGTCGGTCCTAAGGCGACCGTGCCGCCGAACGCGGATGCGGTGAAGGCAGCCCTCGGAAAGTAACGCGGGCACCGGGCCGGGATTCACCGGCCCGGTCCCCTGCGCACCACGGAGGGCCCGGTTTCGCCGGGCACCACCGCGGTGTCCCCGCTCGTGTCGGTGCGAGCGACCAGCGTTCCATCCCCCGTGAGTACCCGAAGGGTGCGCGGACTGGGATGGCCGTAGGTGTTGTCCGCACCGACACTAACCAGCGCCACCCGCGCCCGCACCGCACCGAGGAACTCCGGCAGGGAGAAGCGGCTGCCGTGGTGCGGAATCTTGAGTATCTCGGCCCGCAGATCCGTCTCCGCCGCCAGCAGATCGGCCTGCGCGGTCAGTTCGATGTCGCCGGTGAGCAGGACTCTGCCTGCCTCGGTCGTGGCGACCGCCACGACCGAGGAGTTGTTGATACTCGTCCCGTCCTGATCGGCGCCGGCTTCCGTAGGCGGAACGTATCTCGGGCCGATGACCTCGATGTCCAGCCCCGGCCAGCCGAACCGATCGCCGGTGGCGAGTTCGAGCAGCGGAACCTGGTGTTCCGCCGCCAGGTCCGCGACCTCCCGCCATGCCCAGTCCGGTGTCCGCCCCGGCCCGAGCGCGATCCCACCCACGGCCCTGCCCTCGAACACCGAACTGAGGCCGCCGATATGGTCGGCGTGCAGATGGCTGAGGACGATCAGGGGCACCCGGTCCACGTCGAGCCGATCGAGGCAGCGGTCCACCGGACCGGGCCGGGGCCCGGTGTCCACCACGACCGCGCGTCCCCGCTCCCCGGTCGTGAGTACGACGCCGTCACCCTGCCCGACATCACAGGCCACCACCGACCAGTCCGAGGGCGGCCATGTGGGCGCCACGACCCGGACCGGCACGACGACGAGCAGCAGCACGACCAGTGCGACCGCAAGCCCTGTCCGTACCGGCCGGTAACGCAACGCGACGACCGCCGTGGCGACCGTGAGCGCGGCGAGCAGACCACCCCACCAGCCCGACGGCCATGGCACCACGGCGCCGGGAACGGCCGCCGCCTGCCTGGCCACCAGAATCAGCCAGTCGACGCCGGGACCGGCGATCCGCACGAGCAAGCCTGCCCCGAACGGCCAGGGACCCGCGAGCACGCTCACCGCGACCCCGAGCACCGTCACCGGAGCCACCACAGGGGCGGCCAGCACGTTCGCCGCGACGGCGACAGCGCTGAGGCTGCCTGCCATGCCCGCCACGATCGGCGCCGTCACGAGAAACGCCGCGAGCGGCACGGCAAGGGCGGCCGCGACCACTGCGGGCACGCCCCTGCGGCGCATCCGCTCCGTCCAGCGCGGTGCCACGAGCACGAGCCCCGCCGTCGCGACCACCGACAGGGCGAAGCCGAAGTTCACCGCCATTCCTGGGTCGTGCAGCACCAGACCGACCACCGCGGCGGCCAGCGCAGGCAGGGCGGAACCGTCGCGACCGAGCGCCAGCGCGAGCAGCCCCACCGCGCCCATCACCCCGGCGCGCAGCACCGTGGGTTCCGGGCCGACGAGGACGACAAAGCCGACCAGCGCCACACCCGCAGCGCCGGCCCGCAACCGGGGCCCCACCCTCGCCGCACGCAACAGCAGCAGAATCGCCCCGCAGACAACCGTGATGTTGGCGCCGGACACCGCCGTCAGGTGGGACATCCCCGCATCGAGGAACTCCTGCTCCACCCGTACCGACAGTTGGCTGGTGTCGCCGACGACGAGCCCGGGGAGCAATCCCGCCGGCTCGTCCGCCAGCACCGAGGCCGCACGACGCAGGGACGCGCGCATCCTGTCGGCGCCGCGCTGCCACCAGGACGCGCCACTCACCGCCCCGGGCGGCCCTCGAACGAAACACACCGCGACCGTCAGCTCGGCTGGGCGAGCCTGCGTCAGTCCGCAGTGGACAGTGAACGACTGCCCCGGCAGCAGACCGGACCAGTGGACGGCATTCGCGATCAGCAGCACCCTCCCCCTGCTTGTCAGTGCGGCGCCGGCCCGCATCGCGGACTCCACCCGCACCACGACCAGCACCGACCTCGAACCACCCTGCTGCCCCGCGTAACCGGTGGAGCGCACCGGGCGCGGACGCTCGGCCACCTCCGCCCGCAGCACCACCTCCGCACCCTGGCCAGCGGCCACGCGCAGGGGATCCTGTTGCGCCCGCGCCACCTGGACCGTCACCAGCAGTGCCGCGACCACACCGCACACCGCCAGCGCGGCAGCCGCCGTGGCTGATCGCCCCGGCCGTTGCTCGCCGACCGACCTGCCCAGCCAGAGCGCGCCGAGCAGCGCGGCTGCCGAGCCGCACAGCAGCGCGGCCCACCACCCCCACAACAATCCCAGCAACGCCGCGAGCCATACGGCACACGCAGCGGGCAGCAGCCGGAGATCGGGGCCCGCCCGCGAGGTGTCCGCACGGCGTGTCCCGCTGTCGATCACCCCACACTCACCTGGTCACGCAGCCGCGACAGCCGCGTGTCCCCGATCCCCTCCACCTCACGCAACTGTTCCACCGAGGTGAACGCCCCGTGTTCGGTGCGCCAGTCCAGGATGCGCCCGGCGGTGACCTCCCCGATCCCGGGCAGGTCATCGAGTTGCTTCGCGGTCGCCGTGTTGAGGTCGATCTTCGCCTGCGCCCCGGGCGGACCTCCACCAACCGCTTCCATCGGCGGAGAGACCGGCAGGCCGACGTGGATCTGCTCGCCGTCGGTCAGCTTGCGCGCCAGATTCACCGAAGCCAGGTCCACTCCGTCCTGCGCGCCACCTGCCGCTTCGACGGCGACCGCGACCCGTGACCCGGCAGGGACGGTGACCAGTCCCGGCTCACGCACCTTGCCGACAACACTCACGACCACCGGCTCGTCCGCCTCGGGTTTGACGGGTGCACCCGATTCCGCCGGCACGGTGGCGCGTTCTCCGGCGAGCGGCAGTGGTGGGGGCGCCTCGGCGCCGGGACCGCCTCGGATCAACACCACGGCGAGCACCACCGCACTCAGGACACCCAGCAGCGCGGCGATGGTGACTCCCCGGCGTCGCCCCGGACCACGCGTACTCGCCATGGAGCCGGGCAGCCACCGGTCGACCATCCGGCCGAGCGCTCCGGAAACCGGTCCGTCCCGCTCTCGGTGCTCGCCGTGCTCGCCGTGCTCGCGACCCTGTCCGCGCTCGGCGGCCTCGGCCTGGTTCTTCAGGTGGAGGAGCCTGCTGTTGCTCGATGATTCGTTCGACACGAGGCCCACGCTAGGAAGCGGCGAAGCCGGGTGGACAGCCTCAATCCGGCAGGCTGTGGACAACTCGGTACCCGTGGACAACTCGCGGAAACGATAGGCACTCAGCGTCGGTCTGAGAATCCGTGACGCGATCGCGTCGCCAGGACGTGCCTCCGGCCAAGCGGGTTCATGCGCATGCTTACGGCGGCCAGTTCGGCTCTCACCGGCGCCGTCAGTCTCCCGCCGTGCGCTGGACCACGATCCCGAGCACGCCGGGCCCGGTATGCGCACCGATGACCGCGCCGATCTCGGACACGACACACCCGCCTGAGCCCGGCAGCCGGTCCTCCAGCCGGTTCGCCAGCTCCACCGCCCGCTCGGGTGCCGCGAGGTGGTGGACCGCCAGTTCGGGACTGCCTTCCCCGGCGGCCTCCACAGCGAGATCGACCAGTCTCGCCACCGCACGGTTCATCGTCCGTACCTTTTCCAGCGGCCGAATCTGCCCGTCGTCCATGCGGAGCACCGGCTTCATCGCCAGCGCGGTTCCCAGCAGGGCGGCGCCGGGACCGATCCGCCCGCCTCTGCGCAGATGCTCCAGTGTCTCCACCGCGAACAACGTCTCCGAGCGTGCCGCCGTCCGCACGGCGACCGCCTCGACCTCGGCGCTGTCCGCCCCGTCAGCCGCGGCGGTGGCCGCGTGCAGGGCCGCGAACCCGAGCCCCATGGCGGTGGTGCGCGAGTCGACCACCCGCACGATGTCCGGCCCGACCTCCTGCGCGGCGAGCACAGCCGCCTCCCAGGTACCGGACAGGTCCCGGGAAAGGTGGATCGAGACCACACTGTCCGCACCGTCGTCGAGAGCGGCTCGGAACGCCGCGGCGAACTCCCCTGGGGTGGGCCTGGAGGTCGTCACGATTCGTCGTTGCCCGAGCGCCTCGGCCAGCGCGGCGGGCCCCACGTCGGTGCCGTCGAGCGCCGCGATGCCGTCGATCAGGACGTGCAGCGGCACCACCCTGATGTGGTGGCGCTCGGCGAAGCCCTCCGGCAGATGGGCTGTGGAGTCCGTGACAACTGCGACCGGCACCAGCTCAGCCTACGTGCCGTCCCGGGTGAGCAGCGGGGTGATCAGCTCCGCCATGGCAGCGCCCACCGCCCGGTGCCCGTCCCAGCCCCAGTGCATTCCGTCCGGATTGCCGTGGCCGCCCAGCACGTGCGACCCGACCACGGTGGGCAGATCCAGCAGCGGCACACCCGCCGAACTTCCCCACTCCGTCATGGCGGCCGCCGTCCGGTGACGCACCGTGTGGACATAGCCGTAGGACGCGGCCCGGTGGACCGAAGGCAGCCAGCCCACGATCGGCAGTTCGGGACGCAGCACGCGCAGTGCGTCGACGGCCGTCCGCAGGTAGTGCACGGTCAGTTTGGTCGGCAGTACGGCAGGCCTGCCCCGCAGTGCGACGGCGAGCCTCGGCTGGGCACGCAGGTAGGCGCCGCGCGCGGTCCTGCGCAGCCCGGCGGGGCGCAGGTACCGCAGCCCGGTTCGCAGGTAGGTGGGCAGGGGCGAGGGAAGGGTGTCCATGCTGCCCACCGCGAGCACGACGACATCGGCGTGGTGCAGATCCGCCCAGACGCGCGGGTCGCCGGTGAGCGACCACCACGCGTCACGCGCCGTCCAGCCGATGCCGCCGACGAGGTCGGCGGAGCCGCCGAGGGCGCGGGCGGTCACGTTGGGCCAGAGATCCGGCTCGTCGGCCGCGTGCGCGCCGTCGGGACCGTGAAAGCTCAGCGAGTCGGCGAACACCAGGATCCGTGGTGAGGCACCCCGGTCCCCCACCGGCACTTGACCCTCTTCGGCTGTCGCGCTCATGTCCTAGCCGGTCATGCCGGCGTTGTACGCGTGCAGGCGCCAGGCGCCGTTTCGCAGCCCCAGTTCGACCCAGTGGCAGTTGCCGATGCCGCCGAGGACCGGCCAGCTCGCGACGGGCAGGCCGACCAGGCGCGCGGTGAGCGCGAGAATCAGACCCCCGTGGGCAGCGAGCAGGACGGTTTCGCTCGGCTCCTCGGCCGTGTGCAGGTCGGCTACGACCTCCACCGCCCGGTCGGCGACGTCGACGCGGGACTCACCCCCGGGCGGGGCCCAGGTGGAATCGAGCCGCCAGCGTTCCCGCTCGCCGGGCGAGCGTTCGTCGACCTCGGCTCCGGTCAGGCCCTGCCACTCGCCGAGATGTGTCTCCCGCAGGCGCTTGTCGATCCGCAGCGGAACGCCGATCGACTCGGCGAGGACGGTGGCTGTGTCGGTGGCACGGCGCAGGTCCGAGGCGATGATGAGATCCGGCTGGAACCTGGCGAGCGCGGGCACCGCGAAGCGTGCCTGGTTCCAGCCCACCTGGGTCAGCGCGGAGTCCAGGTGCCCCTGCATCCGGCCCGCGGCGTTGTAGTCCGTCTCGCCGTGCCGCCAGAGGACGAGGCGCCGCAACGTCACCGTTCCTCGTGCCCCTCGCCTGCCGACACCCCGTCACCCTGCTCCGGGCCGGGACCGAGGTCCAGATCCGGAACCTCGATGCGCGGGCAGTCCTTCCACAACCGCTCGAGACCGTAGAACGAGCGCTCCTCGTCGTGCTGGACGTGCACGACCACGTCCACATAGTCGAGCAGTACCCAGCGTCCCTCACGGGCGCCCTCACGCCGGACCGGCTTGTGCCCGGCCCCGCGCAGCTTCTCCTCGACGTTGTCGACGATCGCGCCCACCTGGCGCTCGTTGGGCGCGGAGGCGATCACGAACGCGTCGGTGATGACCAGTTGGTCGGACACGTCGAGAACGACGATGTCGCTCGCCTTCTTGTCCGCCGCCGCGTGGGCGGCCGCCGTCGCGAGGTTTCGTGCTTCGGCCGTCGCTGCCACAGTGCTCCTTCAGGTATTGATATGCCCCGAGCAGCCTACCCGTCCGCCTCCGGAGTCGCCCCGGCCAGGCTGTTCCCCGTCCGGGCGGTACAACTTGCGCTTGGCTATGTACCGGACGACGCCGTCGGGCACGAGGTACCAGACCTGCTCACCCCCACGCACCCGTTCCCTGCAGCCGCTCGAGGAAATGGCCATCGCGGTGACCTCGACCAGGCTGACCTTGCCGCTGGGCAGATGGTGGTCGTTGAGGTGGTAACCCGGACGGGTGACACCGATGAAATGCGCGAGATCGAAGAGTTCGTCCGCGTTACGCCAGGTCAGGATCTGTTCCAGCGCATCGGCACCGGTGATGAAGAACAGTTCGTCGTCGGGAAACTCGGCGTTCAGGTCCCGCAGCGTGTCCACCGTGTAGGTTTGCCCACCTCGGTCGATGTCGACCCGGCTCACGGAGAACACCGGGTTCGACGCCGTCGCGATGACGGTCATCAGGTAGCGGTCCTCGGCCTTGGTGACGACCCGGTCGGACTTCTGCCACGGCTGCCCCGTGGGCACGAAGATGACCTCGTCGAGGCAGAACCGGTGCTGAACCTCGCTGGCCGCCACAAGGTGGCCGTGATGCACGGGGTCGAAGGTGCCACCCATCACCCCGATGCGACGTGTCGACATGGTCCGAGCGTAGCTCCCAGAACACAGGGTGACCCGCCACGCCTGGTCGCGTAGCGAGGTGCCGCCGAGCGAAGCGAGGCCACCGGCAGAGCGCGTAGCTCCCAGAACACAGGGTGACCCGCTACGCCTGGTCGCGTAGCGAGGTGCCGCCGAGCGAAGCGAGGCCACCGGCAGAGCGCGTAGCTCCCAGAACACAGGGTGACCCGCTACGCCCGGTCGCGTAGCGAGGTGCCGCCGAGCGAAGCGAGGCCGCGGTATCGATCGTGTCGTCGAGGCAGCCGCGGCGAGGCCGGTCGGTGCGATGCGGTAGACGTGGACACGTGGACACCCAAACCCTTCGCGAACGCGCCGACATACTGCTTCGGGCACTGGCAGGTGCCGACGCGATCCTGCGTGCGGACCAGTGGACGGCGATCGAGGCCCTGGTGGCACAGCGCCGCAGGGCACTGGTCGTCCAGCGCACGGGGTGGGGGAAGTCCGCGGTCTACTTCCTGGCCACCGCACTCCTGCGGGAACAGGGCAGCGGGCCGACAGTCATCATCTCGCCCCTGCTGGCGCTCATGCGCAACCAGATCGCCGCCGCCGCCAGGGCAGGTATCCACGCCGCGACCATGAACTCCGCCAACGCCCAGGAGTGGGACGTGGTGCAGGCGCAGATCGCAGCCGGCGAGGTCGACGTTCTCCTGGTCAGCCCCGAACGGCTGAACAACCCCGATTTCCGGGACTCGGTGCTGCCCAAGCTCACCGCCTCCGCCGGTTTGCTGGTGGTCGACGAGGCACACTGCATCTCCGACTGGGGGCACGACTTCCGCCCGGACTACCGCCGGCTGCGGACACTGCTGGGGGATCTGCCCCAGGGCGTGCCGGTGCTGGCCACCACGGCCACCGCCAACGACAGGGTGGCCACCGACGTCGCGGAGCAACTCGGCATCGGCACCAGCGAATCGGGCACGGGGACCCTGGTGCTGCGCGGCCCGCTGGACCGCGAGAGCCTGCACCTGGCCGTCGCCTCGCTGCCGACGGCGGAATCGCGCCTCGCCTGGCTCGCCGACCATCTTGGCGAGCTCCCCGGTTCCGGCATCATCTACACACTCACCGTCGCCGCGGCCCAGGACGTGGCGAGTCTGCTGGCCGAGCGCGGCTACCCGGTCGTGGCCTACACGGGCAAGACGGATCCGGCGGAGCGACAGGCTGCCGAGGACGACCTGCTGGCCAACCGGGTCAAGGCGCTGGTCGCGACGTCCGCGCTGGGCATGGGCTTCGACAAACCCGACCTCGGTTTCGTGGTGCATCTGGGGGCGCCGTCCTCACCCATCGCGTACTACCAGCAGGTGGGCCGCGCGGGCCGCGGCGTGCGCCGCGCCGAGGTGATCCTGCTGCCGGGCAGGGAGGACGAGGAAATCTGGCGCTACTTCGGCTCCCTCGCCTTCCCGGAGGAGCAGCGCGTGACCGAGGTCCTGGACACGCTGTCGGCGGCGCAGCGGCCGCTGTCCACCGCGGCGATCGAACCGACGGTGGAGTTGTCCCGCTCGCGACTGGAGATGGTGCTCAAGGTGCTCGACGTCGACGGGGCGGTCCGCCGCGTGCGCGGCGGTTGGGAGGCGACCGGACAGGACTGGCAGTACGACGAACGCCGCTACGAGCGCGTGCGGCAGGCGCGTGCCCAGGAACAGCGCGCGATGCTGGGCTACATCGCCACCGAAGGCTGCCGGATGGAGTTCCTGCTCCGCCAGCTCGACGATCCGCACGCCGCGCCGTGCGGGCGGTGCGACAACTGCACGGGCAACAGGTGGTCCACCTCCGTGTCGGCCGAGACGGCGGACGAGACGAGACGCAGCCTGCAGAAGCCGGGTGTGGAGCTGACGTCACGCAAGCAGTGGCCGACCGGAATGGCCGCGCTCGACGTCCCCCTGTCCGGTCGCATTCCCAAGGGAGAGCAGGCGGCGACCGGCCGTGCGCTCGGCAGGCTGACCGACGTCGGCTGGGGCAACCGGCTGCGTGACCTCGTCGGCATCAGAGCGGAGGACGGGCCCGTTCCGGATCCGGTGTTCCAGGCCTGTCTCTCGGTGCTCGCGGCCTGGGACTGGACCGAGCGGCCCGTCGCGGTGGTGGGTGTCGCCTCGCACACCCGCCCCACGTTGGTGCAGGACCTGACGCAACGGCTGGCGCAGGTCGGCAAGCTCCGGTTCCTCGGCATGCTGGAGTCCGCGGGCCCACCGCCGCGACGGGCGAACAGCGCGCAACGGCTCGCGGACCTGTGGGGCCGACTGTCGCTGCCGGACAGCCTCCGGGCCGAGTTGTCCGATGTGAACGGTCCGGTGCTGCTCGTGGACGACGTGGTCGACACGGGCTGGACGGTCACCCTCGCCGCCCGCATGCTCCAGAGCGCGGGCGCGCCCGCGGTACTCCCCTTCGCTCTGGCCAGCGCCTCCTGACCCAGCCCCCGGCTTGGAGCGTCCGCAAGTACCACCAAGCAAGATCCACACCAGCGCTAACCCACTCCAAGTGAGCCGGCAGATCCCAGTTATCCACAGGTGGAAATTGGATCTGTCCAGGAGCGCCCTTCTCACCGAACAATCGGTGGGTGGACGAATGGATGGGGGATGTCCGAGAGTCGGACGGATTGATACTCAGAGACAACGCACTGCACGCCGGTGTCGACCCGGACCAGATCATGAAGGCACTGCGGACAGGACGGCTGCGGCGCCTGCAGCGCGGCATCTACATCTGCCGGGCCGACGAGGTCACGCCGCTCGCGCTGGCCCGGGCCGCGGTGCTGACCACTGGAATCGCAGACGCGGTTGCGAGCCATCACACGGCTGCCCGGGTGCACGGCATCCCGCTGCCCGACGGGCGAGGTCCGGAACATGTGACCGTGGCGCGGACGCAGCGCCGCATTCGCCGGAAGGAACTCGTGTTCCACAGCCGGGAGATGGACCTCGGTGACGTCGACGTCCACCGGGGAGTACCTGTCACCCGGCCACCGCGGACGTTGATCGACCTCCTCCCCGTGATCGAGGAGACCGCCGCGGTGTGGGCAGTGGACGACTCGCTCCGGCGGCGGCTGGTGGGTAGAACTGAACTGCTGACCGCACTGGACGCGAGACCCGGGGCACCGGGCGACGCACTGGCCCGTACCCGGGTCCTCAGCGCTGACGGGAAAGCGGAGTCACTCCTGGAGACGGCGGGTCGTCTCGCGCTGCGCAACAGTGAGGTTCCACTGCCCGAAGCGCAGTACCGTGTCGTCGCGCACGACGGCAGTGTCTTCTACCTCGACGGCGCCTACCCGGAGCACATGGTCGGGCTGGAGTTCGACGGGCAGGGCGTCCACAGTGAACCGGAGGCGCTCTATCGCGACCGCTGGCGGCAGAACCTGCTCGTCGCGGAGGGCTGGACCATCCTGCGGTTCACCTGGTGGGACATCATGCACGGCAAGGCAAGGTTCGTCGCGTCGGTGCGCTCGGCACTCGGTATGACGGCGCCCTGAGTTGGCGCGAGAAAAAGCAGTTGTTGATCTTACTTGGTGGTACTTGCAGGCGTACCTACCTGATGTGGGAGAGGGGGACCAGGTCGTCGGCGTGCACGACCTCGCGGCGCTGCTCCGCGGGGAGGTCGTGACTGGAGCGGCCGACCAGTTCCGGAAGCTCCATGGCGTCGAAGCTCACCACTCCACGCGCGACGACCCGCTGGGCGGCGTCCACCAGGTCCACGACGTCGCCTGCCTGGAAGTCCCCGTCCACTCCCGTGACGCCCGCCGCGAGCAGCGACCGCCTCCGGGTGAGCACCGCCTCGACCGCTCCGTGGTCGAGGTGCAGCCTGCCGGAGGACCCTGCCGCATAACCGAGCCAGAACCGACGGGCCGACAGCCTGGTGCCGGCCGGGGTGAAGGCGGTACCGACATCGGCGACGCCGAGCGCCTCGGCCGACTGCGTGGCGGCTGCCAGCAGCACGGGGATACCCGCGGCCGCCGCCGTGCGCGCCGCCGCGACCTTGGACACCATCCCCCCGGTGCCGAGCCCAGAGCTCGACATGCCCACCACTAGACCGTCCAGATCGGACTCCCCGGTGACCTCGGCCACCTTGCGGGTCGCCCCGTCCCTGGGGTCACCGTCGTACAGAGCGTCTACATCGGACAGCAGAACGAGGGCGTCGGCGCCGATCAGGTGAGCGACGAGGGCAGCGAGCCGGTCGTTGTCCCCGAACCGGATCTCCTCGGTGGCCACGGTGTCGTTCTCGTTGACGACCGGTACCGCGCCGAGCGCGAGCAGCCGGGAAAAGGTGCGCTGCGCGTTGCGGTAGTGCGCACGACGAACAACGTCGTCGGAGGTCAGCAGCACCTGGCCGACCGTGAGCGAGTACCGGCCGAACGACTCGGCGTAGGCGTGCGCCAGCGCCAGCTGCCCGACGCTCGCCGCGGCCTGCTGGGTGGCGAGATCCCGTGGGCGTGCCGCCAGCGCCAGCGGGGCCAGCCCGGCGCCGATTGCGCCCGACGACACCAGCACGAGCTGGGTGTTCCGGGAAATCCGGTCGGCGATGGCGTCCACCAGTGCGTCCAGCCGCGCGGTGTCCAGGCCATCGCCCGCCGTCGTCAGTGCCGACGAGCCGACCTTGACGACCAGCCTGCGTGCCGACGCGATCGCCTCTCGGGTGTCAGTCACCGGACTCCGCATCGCCCTCTTCCGTCCCGTCCCGCCGCATCCGGCGGGCTTCCTTGCGCTCGGCGGCGGAGATCCGGCTGGTGTCCTCGAGCCGGGCATCCGTTCCCCGGCCGGACATGTGCGCGGCCACTCCGGCCGGTGTGGACGGTTCCCAGTCGAACGTCACGTCGCCGATCGTCACCGGGCTGCCCGGCTGCGCACCCTGGCGGGCGAGTTCCTCCTCGACACCCAGCCGGTTCAGCCGGTCGCCGAGGTAGCCCACGGCCTCGTCGTTGCCGAAGTTCGTCTGCCGCACCCATCGCTCCGGGCGCGTTCCCCGCACGATGAAGCCTTCCGGATCATTCGGGTCGGACTCGACGGTGAAGCCGGAGTCGTCGACGGCAGCGGGTTTGAGAACGATCTTCGCCGGTTCCGGGGCAGGCTGTGCGGCTCGATACCGCTCGACGACCTGCGCCAGCGCGAACGTCAGTTCCCGCAGCCCCTTCCTGGTCGCCGTCGAGATCTCGAACACCTGAAAACCCCGTGCCTCCAGGTCGGGCCGCACCAGTTCCGCGAGTTCCGCGGCCTCGGGCACGTCCACCTTGTTCAGCACGACCACCCTGGGTCGCTCGGCGAGGTCCCCGCCCAGACTGGGGGTGTACCTCGCGAGCTCGTTCTCCAGCGCGTCGACATCGGACAGCGGGTCCCTATCGGACTCGTAGGTCGCGCAGTCCACCACGTGGACCAGCACCGCACACCGCTCGATGTGCCGGAGGAAGTCGAGGCCGAGGCCCTTGCCCTCGCTCGCCCCGGGAATCAGACCGGGAACGTCCGCCATCGTGAACACGGTCTCGCCCGCTTCGACGACGCCGAGGTTCGGCACGAGCGTCGTGAACGGGTAGTCGGCGATCTTCGGCTTGGCAGCGGACACCACGGAGATCAGCGAGGACTTTCCGGCGGAGGGGAACCCGAGCAACCCGACATCGGCGACCGACCGCAGCTCCAGCACCAGGTCACGCGCTTCGCCCTCCTCGCCGAGCAGGGCGAAGCCAGGGGCCTTGCGCGCGCGGGAAGCCAGCGCCGCGTTCCCCAGACCGCCGCGCCCACCCTGGGCCGCGACGAATGTCGTGCCCGCTCCCACGAGGTCGGCGAGCACCTCGCCGTCCTGGGTGAGCACCACGGTCCCGTCGGGCACGTGCATCTCCAGCGACTGCCCCGCGGCACCGTTGCGGTTGCTGCCCTGCCCCTGTTTGCCGTTGCCCGCTCTGGCGTGCGGCCGGAAATGGAAGTCCAGGAGTGTGTGCACGTTGGGGTCGACGATCAGCAGCACATCGCCGCCGTTGCCGCCGTTGCCGCCGTCGGGCCCACCCAGTGGCTTGAACTTCTCCCTGTGCACGGAGGCACAGCCATTCCCGCCGTCCCCTGCGGCCAGATGAATCACCGCGCGGTCAACGAACCGGGATGCCATGGTGTACCTCTCTCAGTATGGACAGGACAACGACTCTTCCCAGCCTGTCCTCAGTGGCTGTTGGCAAACACGCGTCCACGCCACGTAGCTCCAGTTCACCAACAGGCCCCTATACGACAACAAGGGGCGGGGCCGGATATGTTCCGGCCCCGCCCCTTGGTCAGGACTCTCGATAGAAGACCTGAGCTCAGGCTTCCGTCGGGACGATGTTGACCGTCTTACGACCACGCTTGGAACCGAACTCGACCGAACCAGCGGCGAGCGCAAACAGCGTGTCGTCGCCACCGCGACCGACGTTGACTCCGGGGTGGAACTTGGTACCACGCTGGCGAACCAGAATCTCACCCGAGTTCACGGCCTGACCGCCGAAGCGCTTGACCCCGAGCCGCTGGGCATTGGAGTCACGGCCGTTACGGGAGCTGGACGCACCCTTCTTGTGTGCCATGGCTGGTCAAGTCCTTACTTGTTGATGCCGGTGACCTCGACACGGGTCAGCTTCTGCCTGTGCCCCTGCCGCTTGTGGTAACCGGTCTTGTTCTTGAACTTGTGGATGCGGATCTTGGGGCCCTTGGTCTGCTCGACGACCTTGCCGGTGACCGAGACCTTCGCCAGCGCGTCAGCGTCCGTGGTGACCTCACCGCCATCAACGAACAGCACGGCGGGGAAGCTGTGCTCGGTCCCCGGGTCGCCCTCGAGCTTCTCGACCTCGACGACGTCGCCGACGGCCACCTTGTACTGCTTGCCGCCGGTCTTGACGATCGCGTACGCCGACACGGAAGTCTCCTGCTTACTCGACAATGGGTGGGGGCTTGCGCGGCCGTCCCACACGAGGCGGTCCGGGAGTCGCGCAATGCGGCCCGCTCTGTCGGCGGGCCGCTGTCCAGGTTACGGGGCCCCCGAAATGAGGGTCAAACCGGGGTGGCCGAAACCTGGGGTCAACTGGTTTCCGTCGCGTTGACCGGCGGCCCGGCCGGCCGGGAGGCCGCCCGCCTGCGTGGCCGCCTGCTGGTCGCCGGTGCGGCGGCAGCTGGCTCCGTGACAGCGGAGCCGGTGCTTTCGGCGTTCTGGACGCCCTCAGTGTGCTCGGAAACCTCGGAGACGGTTGAGCGCTCCGGCTCCCCGGCGGGCTTCGTAGCCGGTTCAGCAGGCTCGGCAGAAGTCTCCACGGCGGTCACAGCGCGTTCCGCGGACCCCGCCGGGCCAGCGGGCCGGACCGCCC
This sequence comes from Amycolatopsis marina, assembly GCF_900111885.1. Taxonomy (GTDB): domain Bacteria; phylum Actinomycetota; class Actinomycetes; order Mycobacteriales; family Pseudonocardiaceae; genus Amycolatopsis; species Amycolatopsis marina. The sequence goes on along the minus strand of NZ_FOKG01000007.1, from coordinate 179,205 downwards.
TGGTCGGAGCTGCCGGCGGCTTCTCCGCCTGGACGGCCCGCTGCGGCTCAGCCGGAATCTCGGACTCCTCGGGTGCAGCGGCGGCGCGCTGCGCCGTCCCCTGCTCACCCTCCCCGGACGGCAGGTGGCCGTTGCGCGGCGAGTCGCCGGAAACCTGTGTCTCCCCCGCATCGTCCCCGCCCTTGGTCTGGGCCACCTTGGCGGCGCTGGCCATTGCCTGCACCGCCGTCACCACCGATTCACGCTGCTCGGGCGTCGGCCCCTGGGGGGCGGGTTCCGTGCGAGCAGGCTCCTGCGCCGCGGTGTCCTCGCCCTTGCCCCGGCCACGGGAGCGACGGGAGCCACCACCGTGCTGCTGGGCGCCACTTCCACCGCTACCGCCGTTGCCGCCGGTACCTGCCACCCGCTGTGGCTCGGTGGAGACGACGACGCCGCGGCCCTTGCAGTGCTCACAGTTGTTGGAGAAGGCCTCGAGGAGACCTGTTCCGACCCGCTTACGGGTCATCTGGACGAGTCCGAGCGACGTGACCTCGGCCACCTGGTGCCGGGTGCGGTCCCGGCCGAGGCATTCGGTCAGCCTGCGCAGCACCAGGTCCCGATTGGACTCCAGCACCATGTCGATGAAGTCGATGACGATGATGCCGCCGATGTCCCGCAGCCGCAGCTGGCGGACGATCTCCTCCGCCGACTCCAGGTTGTTGCGCGTCACCGTCTCCTCGAGGTTGCCGCCCGAGCCGGTGAACTTGCCGGTGTTGACGTCGATGACGGTCATCGCCTCGGTGCGGTCGATCACCAGGTAGCCGCCCGAGGGCAACCAGACCTTGCGGTCCAGTGCCTTGGTGATCTGCTCGTCGATCCGGTAGTCGGCGAAGACGTCGGCCTTGCCGACGTAGCGCTTGAGCCGGTCGGCCAGGTCCGGCGCCACATGCTGAACGTAGGAGTGAATGGTCTCCCACGCCGTGTCGCCCTGGACCTCCAGTTTGGCGAAGTCCTCGGTGAACAGGTCACGCACGACCTTCACCAGCAGGTCTGGCTCCTCGTAGAGCATGGTCGGAGCGCTGGACTTCTTCTTTCCGGAGTTGCCGCCCGCGCTCTCGATCTTCTCCTTGATGACGTCCCACTGCGCCTTGAGGCGCCGGACGTCGCGATCGAGCTCCTCCTCGCTGACGCCCTCGGAGGCCGTCCGGATGATCACCCCGGCGTCCTCGGGGACGATCCGCTTGAGGATGTCCTTGAGCCTGCGCCGCTCGTTCTCCGGAAGCTTGCGGGAGATGCCGGTGGCCCCGCCCGCGGGGACGTAGACCAGGAACCGGCCGGGCAACGAGATCTGCGTGGTGAGCCGGGCGCCCTTGTGACCGACCGGATCCTTCGTGACCTGCACCAGCACGCTGTCGCCGGTGGAAAGGGCCTGCTCGATCTTGCGGGCCTTGCCCTCGAGCCCCGCCGCATCCCAGTCGACCTCGCCCGCGTAGAGCACGGCGTTGCGGCCGCGGCCGATGTCGATGAAGGCCGCCTCCATGGAGGGCAGCACGTTCTGCACCCGGCCGAGGTAGACATTGCCGACAATCGACCCACTGCCCGACGAGGTCACGAAGTGCTCGACGAGCACACCGTCCTCGAGTACGCCGATCTGTGTCGAGTCACCCTTCTCGGCGACGACCATCGTGCGCTCGACCGACTCACGGCGCGCGAGGAACTCGGACTCGGACAGGATCGGGGCACGCCTGCGACCCGCTTCCCTGCCGTCCCGCCTGCGCTGCCGCTTGGCCTCCAGCCGGGTGGAGCCGCGCACGCTGCGCACGCCGTCACCCTTGCTCTCGCCCTTGCTCTCGCTTTTGCCCTCGCCCTTGCTCTCCCGGACGTGGACCACGGTGTTGGGCGGATCGTCCGGGGTGGAGCCGTCGGCGGAGTCCTCGCCACCGCCCTTGCGCCTGCGGCGGCGACGGCGCCGCCTGCTGGCCGAGTCGGAATCGGAGTCGTCGGCGTCGCCCTCGGCGGGGCCGTTGTCCCCGGCAGGCTGATCGCCGCCCTTGCGGCCCTTGCCCTGGTCGTCGCCGGAGGTGTCTTCGGCGGCGGACTCCTTGCCCGGCTTCTCGGACCGGCCGGACTTGTCGCCGCCCAGACCGGAGTCGTCCTTGCCGGCGGGAGTTTCTTCGCCGGTCTCCTGCGGTCCGTCCTCGCCCCCCTTGCCACGGCCGCGGCCACGGCGGCCACGGCGCCTGCGCCTGCGGCCACCGTCCGTGTCATCGCCGTCCCCGCCATCGGCGGTGTCGGCGGCGTCCCCGACCTCGGCGGGGCTCTCGGCCTCCACCTTCTCGACCTTGGCGGCCTTGGCCTGCGACTTCTTCTCCGGACCCGCAGCGCGCTCCGGACTCGCAGCGCGCTCCGGGTCCGCCGTCGTGGAGGCGGCAGGCTCGGGCGGCAGGAAGACCGGAGAAGGCGCCGCGAACACCGGGACGTGCGGCTTGCCCGCCGCCTTGCTCGCGGTGTCCGGCTCGGGCGAGCCCGGCCCCGCGGGGATCGGCGGCCGGGTAGCCGTCGGCGCAGGGGGTGGTGTCTGCTCAGCAGGTGCTTCCGGCGCCGCGGGCTGCTCCTCGCCGCCGCTCTCGATGGCGCCGAGCGATGCGGCGACACGCAGTGCGACCTCGCGGTGGACGCTCGACTGCGCGCTGCGGGCGGTCTCGCCCAGCTCACCCAACTTGACGAGCAGCTCCTTGCTGCTCGTCCCGAGCAACTTCGCCAGCGCGTGCACCCGGATCCTGTCCGGCAGCTCGGCCAGCGGACCGCTCGTGGGTGCGGCGGTAGTCCCGCCCTGGTTCTCGGCGGGAATCTCCGCGTTCGACATATGTCTCCTCCGCCCCCGGGCGCGTACACCTGCCGGCTACCGGCCGAGGCAGTTCCTCGACCCGGCACCGGCTGGCTGGACGCGGCCGCGCAGGGGCCCTTTCTGTTTTGTCCGCCGCAGTGGTACCGACAGCGGGAATCCTTGTCACTCTTGCCTCACGCCACGAAGGCTCCGGAACGTCCGGGCCGCCGGTGGCAGGTCCTCTCGGTGACGTGCTGGCCGGGCGCTGGCTTCTCGCCACCTCCCACATCGTCGAGCCGCCGGCACCCGTGGCGCTCAGCGGCGACGTCATGGCGCTCGTCCAGTGCGTCACCGGGTCGTCGCACCGGCATTCACCGTGTCTGCCACGGCGGCACCGGCCCAACGCCCGTCACCGAGTATCCCACACGAGGCGTCCCCTGGAGTGTGGTCGGTCCCGCAAGCGCCCCCGTCAGCGCTCCGACGTGCGCACGGAGCGCAACACGCGCAGTCAGATCCAGCTCACGGCGAGTGCACCGATCGGTGGCGCAGGACACCGGCCGGGGGAACTTCGCCGATTCGCTTGTCCACCCATCCCAGGGTGGCTACCGTGCGCCTCGGGGCAGACGACCGGCAGAAGCGGTAGCCGGTCTGCGCGACGTCTCATCCATGGAGGTCCACGGTGTCCGTGCTGCGGCTCACCACTGTGGCGATCGCGTCCGCCGCGGTGCTGGCCGGACAGCTGATCGCGGCGGGCGGAGCAGCAGGCGCAGGCGAGGACGCAGGCCGCTGCGTCGATGTCGGCCCGCAACTGCGCTACCTCGTGGTGTTCGACCAGGACACGCCCAAGGAGGAGGCCGAGCGGGAGATTTCGACCGCCTGTGGCCGCACCACCATCTTCTACTCCGCGATTTCGGTTGCCGTGGCGACCTCCCGCCAGCCCGAGTTCGCCGACCGGATCGGGCCGGGCCGCGCGTACAGCGCTCAGGCCGCCCGCGCGACGACAGACCGTAGCGGTGACGGCACCGCGAGTACACTCCGCGAAAGCCCCCGGGCAGCGGCGGCGAGCCTTCCCGCCGCCGATCGCACCTCCGAGCAGTGGAACCTGCGCATGATCGGCGTCGAGCCGGGAGCCGGCCCTTCGGGAAGCGCGGACGTCGTGGTGGGAGTTCTCGACTCGGGTGTCGACGCGAGCCATCCGGATCTTCGAGCGGCCGTGGCGCCCGATGTGTCGGCAGGTTGCCTCGGTGGAGTTCCGGTCACCGGCGAAGCGGCGTGGCTGCCCTCCAACTCCGCGCACGGGACACACGTCGCGGGCACGATCGCGGCGGCCGACGACGGTCAGGGAATCACCGGCGTCGCCCCCGGCACCCGCATCGCCTCGGTGAAGGTGGTCGACGACAGCGGTCACGTCGATCCCGAGGCGGCGGTGTGCGGCCTGATGTGGGCGGCCGAGCAGGGCATGAACCTGACCAACAGCAGTTTCTCCGTGGGCTCCTGGTCACCCTCCTGCCGCCCCGCCGACGACAGGGGGGTCGTGCACGAGGCCGTGACGCGCGCGGTGGAGCATGCCGAGGCGCAGGGCACCCTGAATGTGGCGGCAGCCACCAACGGCGGAGTCGCGCTCACCCCCACGGACGGGGACACGGACTCGGCCGCGTGTGAGGCACTGCCCGCGGGCCTGCGCACGATGGTCACGGTTTCCGCGGTGAGCAGGGACGGCGTGAAGGCGGACTACAGCTCCTACGGTCTCGGCGTCGTGGACCTGACCGCACCCGGCGGAGCAGGAGACGACTGCGTGCTGTCCACCGTTCCCGGCGGCTACGACTCGTTGTGCGGCACCTCGATGGCGGCGCCGCACGTGACCGGCGCCGCGGCACTGCTGGCCGCCACCGGACAGACCTCACCCGGCCCGCTACGCGACGCCCTCACCGAGCACGCGGAACCGGTGCCCTGCCCCGCGGACTACGACGTGACCGGAAACGGCTCGCAAGACGCGTACTGCGCCGGATACGCCGGGTACAACGGGTTCTACGGACACGGCATGCCGGATGTCAGCGCGACCCGGGCCACCGGCGACACCCGCACGGCCGGCTTCTCCCTGGCCCGCTGAACCGGACTCATCTCAGCAGCAGCCCGGCGAGCCTCCGCGACGTCGCGAACATGCCGATCGCCACCATGACCAGCAGGTACGCCACGTGCCCGATCATGCTGATGTCGAGTACCCCCACGGAGAGTCCGCGCATCAGCTCCACCCCGTGGTAGAGCGGAATGCACTGGACCACGACCTGCAGGCCGTCCGGGTAGACAGACAGCGGGTAGAACGTGGTGGAGAACAGGAACATCGGCATGATCGCGAGCTGGATGTAGTCGAACTGCGTCGGTGAACGCAGGAACGTGGCACAGACCATGCCGACCGAGGCGAAGGCCAGCGCGACCAGCAGTGCCACCGGGAGCATCAGCAGCGCCCACGGTGAGGCGATGAGTCCCATCGCGCCCATGACGGCGAGGAACGCGGTCGCGTAGGCGCCCCCACGCAGCACCGCGAAGGCAATCTCGCCGATCGCGATGTCGAGCGGCCCGATCGGCGTCGCCAGCATCGCGTCGTAGAGCTTGGCGTAGCGGAACTTGAAGAACACGTTGAACGTGGAGTCGAACACCGCGCCGTTCATCGCCGAGGCCGCCAGCAGTGCCGGCGCGACGAACGCGACGTAGGACATCGTCTGTCCGCCAGGGCCGGCCACGTCACCGACGAGCTTGCCGAAGCCGATCTGAAAGGCGAAGAGGTAGAGCACCGGCTCGACCACGCCGGAGGCGAAGACCAGCCAGAGCCGGGACGACACGAGCAGCGAACGCTCGATCAGCGCGCTCGCGCGGCCCGCGTACAGCCCGGGCGGGAGGATGCGCGGCAGCAGGCCGCGCCGGGGGGCGTCGGTGAGCGCAGGCAGGTCAGTGTCTGTCGGCAACCGCGCGTCACGATCGACTCGGCCAGCAGAGCGGCGCGGAGCGCCACCGTCTGGGTGGTGGCGGGAGACGGGCGGGCGGGGCTCGGACTCACGCACGAAACTCACCATCACGAGTTATGCGCCCCGCCTCGTCGCTCGTGGGCTTCGCCAAACACAGTGGCGCGAAGCGCTTCCGTTTGGGTGGTGGTGGGAGACGGGCGGGCGCTCTCGGGGGCACCATCGCCACAAAACTCCATTCATCGACAGGCACGTCAGACCATCAATCTCTGGTAGAACCGGTGCCGGGCGACTAGCGCCCCCGTGAGGAACACCGCGATCAGGAAGGCCAGGTGCCCCAACGCGGGCAGCGGGCCGAGTCCGCCGAGCGTCGCCCCACGGGCCAGTTCGTTGCCATGCCAGAGCGGAGAGATCCACGCGAGCGGTCGCAGCACCACCGGGATCTGCTCGACCGGGAAGAACGTGCCCGCGAACAACGTCATCGGCATCACCACGAACCGGAACAGGGACGCGAACCGCTGCCCCTCGTCAAAGGTTGACGCGGCCAATGCCATGACAGGTGCGGCGCAGGCGACACCGGTGACCACGCCGACGAGAACCACGAGCACGGCGCCCACGTTCAGCCAGGCGCCGAACGCCAGAGCGACCAGTGCGTAGACCACTCCGGAGAGCAGCAGCCGCATCGCCACCCAGAGGAGCTGGCCGCCCAGCAACTGCCCTGGCGTGATCGGCGTCGCGGTCACGGCGATGTAATTTTTCTGCCACTTGAAGCCGGACAGCACGGGATAGCTGGATTCGCCCACGGCATACTGCATCGACCCGGCCACGAGCATCGCGGGCGCGACGTAGTGCAGATAGGACAGTCCGCCCGTGGCCGCGCCGGGCTCCACCTGCGAGCCGAAACCCAGCCCCATCGCCGCGAGGAACAGCAACGGCTGCAGTCCCGACGAGTAGATGTTCGACTTCCAGTAGCGCCGGTACCAGGTCCAGTGCCCCTCCACCCGCAGCCAGGCCGCACGCCAGGAACCGATCACCGGCCGCTCCGGCGCCTCCGTGCTGGTCACCTCGCCCCCCCACGACATGCTCGCTCACACTCCACCCACACGACATGCTCGCTCCGCTGCGCGTGTCACGCATCTCGCTCGGCGGACAACTCCCAGCCCACTCCCCCACCGCTGCCGCCTCACTCGACCAGCGTCCTGCCGGTCAGTTTGAGGAACACGTCCTCCAGCGTGCTGCGGCGGACCAGGCTGGACACCGGCCGGAGGCCGCGGGCGTGGACCTGTTCCAGTGCGGACTCGCCTTCGGCCGTGTAGAGCAGAATCCGGTCCGGCAGCACCTCGATCCGATCGGCGAGATTCCGGACGGAGTCGGCCACACCCGCCTGCTCGCCGGGCGCGAAGCGCAGTTCCAGCACCTCACGAGTGGAGTACCGCCGGATCAACTCCGACGGCGAGCCCTCCGCTGCGATCCGGCCGCCGTCCATCACGACGAGCCGGTCACAGAGCTGCTCCGCCTCGTCCATGTAGTGCGTGGTGATGATCAGCGTGACGCCACGGGATTTCAGCCGGAACAACCGATCCCACAGCAGGTGCCGTGCCTGCGGGTCCAGGCCGGTGGTGGGTTCGTCGAGCAGCAGCAGTTCCGGGTCGTTGACCAACGAGCGGGCGATTGTCAGCCTGCGCTTCATGCCGCCGGACAACGGTTCGACCTCGTCGTCCGCGCGCTCGGACAGCTGGGCGAACTCCATCAGCTCGACCGCCTTCTGCCGGGTGTGCGCGCGGGACAGGCCGAAGTAGCGGCCGTAGACCTGGAGGTTCTGTCGTACCGTCAGCTCGTTGTCCAGGTTGTCCTGCTGCGGCACCACGCCCATCCGGGCCCTGATCCGCGGTCCGTCCCGCTCGGGGTCCATCCCGAGCACGGTCAGGTCGCCGTCGGAACGCGGCGACACACAGGCGATCATGCGCATCGTGGACGACTTGCCCGCGCCGTTGGGCCCGAGAAAACCGAAGGCCTCGCCCCGGCGAACCTCCAGGTCGATCCCCTTGACCGCCTCGAACTCCCCGAATCGCTTGACCAGGGCTTTGCCCTGGACGAGCGGTGCCTCATCGTCGGTGTGTCCGTCCACGATTCGCACCCTGCCATGGATCACCGACAGAAATCGACCGGATAACGGCGGCGGGGCAGAACCAGGTGCTGCCCCGCCGCCGGATCAGCGCGTCACCCGGATCGTCAGCGACCGGTGGGTGCCGTTGACCGTGACTTCCAGGTCCGCCGTCCCCGGTCGCAGCGCGGTCAGTGTGCCGGTCCGAGGATCGAACGCGGCGACGTAGCCGTGCGCCGGCCGGGGCTTGCCGCCCTTGGCCGGCAGCGCGCCGATGTACACCGAACGCCCGCCGGTCCAGTCCGCACTGACCGGATAGTCAACGGGTACCGGAGTGTCCCCCTGCAGCACGGTGGCGGCCACCTGTGCCGTGCTTCCCTTGGCCAGTGTCGTCGGGCCCTCGATCCTCAACTCGTCGACGTGCGCCCGGGTCTCGATCCGGAACGGGTCCGCCCGCCGGTCGGGGTCCACCCCGACCAGACTCCATCCCGTGAAGCCGCCGTCCTCGGGAGCGGCGGCGGGTGACTTGCCCGCGTTGCCGTTGATCAGGTACGGCACACCGTCCACCCGGGACAGATCGAACACCCCGGCGTGGGACGTGACCACCGCGGCCGGTTTGCCGGAGTCCTGCTCGAACTCGGTGAGCCACTCGGTCACCAGGTCTGCTTCCTTGCGGTCGGCCAGCTGTGAGTTCCCCGTCGGGCTCGGATCCTCGACGGGATGGTGCATGGCCACCATGACCGCGCGGGTCCCGGCGTCGTCCTTGGCGTCGTCCAGCGCGTCGCGCAGCATCCGCACCTGGTCGAAGCCTCCCGCACGCAGGCTGCCGCGCGAGGTGTCCAGCAGCACGAGCCGGACACCGCGCAGGTCCACCACGCGGTGTGTCTCGCCGAACTCCGCCGCGAACTCCGTGATCCCGTTGCCGCCATCGGCCTCGTGGTTTCCCGGCACGTAGTACCACGGCACGGCGTCGCCCAGTTCGGTGTCGAGAATCGATCTCGCGAGGTCGAAGTCCGCCTCGGTGCCCCGGTCAACCAGGTCGCCGTTGATGAGCACCACGTCGGGTTTCGCCGCCAACGCTTCACGCAGGGAGCGCCGTGCCTGCTCGACCAACGGTCCGTCCGGGTTGTCGGCGGTGAACTGCGCGTCGCTGACGACGGCCACCCGGACGCGATCCGCACCGGCCGTGCCGTCGGTGACGAGCGCCGGGTCGCGCGGCGACGGGTCGGCGGGCACCTCGACCGACGGTGCCACCGACACGGTCAGCTCGTCGAAGACAAGTCGACCCTCGTACTGCTGCGCGGGCACGTTCTCCACGGCGTAGAACCGGGTCAGCCGCTGCCCGTCGGGCAGGCCGTCCGGCAGCGTGGCCTCGACATACCGCCAGCCCGTCCAGTCCACGCTCAACGAGAGGTCCACAACGGACGCCACATTCGCCGCGTCCCGCAGTTCCGCCCTGAGCCAAGCGCCCTTGCCGTCTCCGTTCACCCACACACCCAGCTGCTGGGCCCCCGCGGGCAGCGCGAGCGGGGCGGTCGCGGTGACGTAAGCCGCCCGAGTGGCATTCGTGCCGGTGAGGCGGTAGTCCAGCGCCAGGCCCGCGCCACCCTCGCGGCCGGGGGCCGGGGACAACGCGGCGCCGACCACGGCCGGATACACGCTCGCGCGCCAGCCGCCAGGCCCGTCGAGCGCGTGCAGTGTCCGTGGCTCGCTGCCCACCGAGGCGGCGAGATGGGTGGTCAGCCCGCCCGCCGTCACCGAGATCACCGAAGCTCCGGACTCCGCGAGCGCCGTGACGGCGAACCGGTCGCCGTCGGGTTCGATCCGCACGACCGAGGGGTCGAACTCGAGCTTCACGTCGTCAGGTTCGATCCAGGTGCCGTAGCCGTCCGCGTCGTACCCGTACACCTGGAACTCGCCACGTGCACCCGCTCCGGACAACGCGATCTGCTCCGTGCTCGATCCGAGACGCACCGGCTTGCCGAGCACGGTCACAGTGGTCTTGCCGCGCACTCCCCGAGCGACCGCGTGGACATCGACCGTGGCACGTCGCGCCGGGTCGCGCTGGTCTGCGTGGGCGGTGAAGTCACCGCCGCTCACGGTGCCCCTGGATGGGTTCGTCGTGTACCAGAACGGACGGGACTCGACCGCAGCGCCGGTCTCGTCGTGCCCGCCGTGGACGAGGCCACGGGACAGTCCGGAAAGGACCCGCTCCGCGTTCTCACTGTCCAGGCGGGGACGCGGGGACAGACCGGTGAGGTTGCCGCTGCCGGGTTCGGTCGCGAATCCGAGACCGTTGGGCACGAGCCGCTCGCCTCCGTCCGAAGGCGAGTTGTGCACGCTCGTGGCCCGTTCACCCTGTTCCCGCGCGAGCAACGTGGACGATCCGCCACCGTCGAGGTTGAGGGCGTCGTCCGCCCCGAGCGACTTCATGTGCTGCGCGAGTTCGAGCTCGGTCATCCCCCTGCTGTCGGCCTGCCTGCCGTCGATGGTGGCCAACCACATCTTCGTGCCGTCGGCGGAGAAGCCGACCGCGGTCCTCGGGTGCGTGGCGACGTTGTCGACCTGCTGGATCTCCCCATCTCGGAGCAGCACGCGGTTACCCCCGACGGACACGGCGAGTTCCCCGGCGTCGCTGCGTGGCGCGTACTCCACACCGACCCGGTCGCCCTCGCTCAGTCCTGCGAGGGCATCCGCTCCCGCGTCGCGGGCGAGCAGAAGGGTGCTGCCCGCGGCGATCGGTCCCTCCGTGACGGAGTCGCGGACCGCGGCGACCGTCCCGTCGCGGAGTTCGACCTCCAGCACACTCCCGGCTCCCGTGACGGCTGTGCCGCGCGAAGCCGCGCCCCAGAGCGGGGTGTACACCCCGATCCCGCCCGCCGGGATCCGGGCGCCGTTGAAGTTCGTGGCACGGACCTCCGCGCCGCCGGGCAGGGTCACGGTCGCATCGAGGAACACCTCGGCGAGGCGTGCCGTGCCCTCCTTGGTGATCGAGGCGGTGAGGTTGTGTCCCTCGGCAGGCGCGGTCTGCAGTTCGCCTTCGTCCAACCCGACACCGAGGGGCGCCCCTGTGGCGTTGATGTCGAAGAAGTCCCCGTTGACCCCCGCGACCGCACCCGCGCGACCGGCCTGTTCGGACAGTGGGGTCCGGGCCGATACCGTGCCGGGGCTCAGATAGGTGGGGCGCAGTCCTTCGGTGCCGAGGTCGACTGCCAGCGTGTCGCCACGGATCCAGCCGTCGGGGTCGAAACGGTCGAACTCGGTCAGTGTCAGCCCAGGCGCGACCGGCGCGGTCGCGGTGTCGGTGACAAGCCCGCGCTCGTCATCGCTCGCCGTGGCGATCCGCGGCCGTTGGGCGACAGCGGAAACCGGCCCCTGTGCGTCCGAGGACGCCGCCGGAGTTGACTCGATGGGTGGCGGTCCGAGCGGCGCGGCGAGCGGGTCGGCCGCGGCCGGAGACAACGGCAGGACGAGGGCGATCGCCAGCAATGGCAGGGCGGCGACGCGTCGTGACTTTTTCACAGGCTTCCCCAGCATCGAGTTAATGTCTAGACCATTCAAGCGTGCCGAGGTCCCGAGCGGAAGACCTCGAAGTGAACGAATGGGGAAGAGTCGAATTCAGGCGGGATACGGCCGAGGCCGGCCGCATCGAAGAGATCCCTCGATGCGGCCGGCCTCGGCGCGGTTCAGTTCTGAACGGGAGTCCGCTGGTCGAACGGTCCGCGGTCGGGCTGGCAGACCGTGCCCTCGGCCGGCAGGGTGCCCTCGATGAAATATGTGTTGAGGGACTCGGCGATGCACTTGCTGTTGCCCAGCGCGCCGTGGCCGAACGTGTCGAGAGTCAGCAGGCGGGCGTTTCCGAGCAGCTTCGCCGTGCTCTGTGCGTCCTCGTACGGCGTCGCCGGGTCACCCTTGCCGTTGCCGACCACGAGAACCGGGTTGGCGGTCTCCCGGTCCCACGGGCCGGCGTAGTGGTCGCGGTCGTGCCCTGGCCAGGTGGCACAGGCCAGCGACAACCACGTCCAGTTCGAACCGAATCCCCGCGCCCCCCGGTCGGCCTTCCGGGCATAGCCAGACCAGGAGTGCGGATTGCCCGGGTTGCTCGAATCGGCGCAGAACACGGCCATGCCCTGCTCCGGGCCGGAGTAGCGGGCCTGCTGGTACCCAGGTCCCTGGACTGGCTCGGGCACCTGCACCGCGTCGGCCGCGGTCAACCGCGCGGCTGGGTCGATCGCGTCCGAAAGCGCCTGCAGGAACTCGGCGAGCGACGTCGAGGCGTCGGCACTGTAGAGCGAGCCGAGGGTGCTGCGCACCACGTCCTGGTAGGTGATCTCGACCTGCTCCCCACCGGACGAAGGAATGCTCACCGGCGCCTGACGCAGCCGGTCGAGAATCCGGTCGTACTTGTCCGCCAGATCGACCCCGGGTTCGTCGAACGCGCAGCGCTCGTCCCCGGAGCACGCCTCGAAGAAGCTCTTCAGCGCGTGCTCCGACCCGAGATGGCTGCCGAGACGGTAGGAGAACGGCTCGAATCGCTGAGCGGGGTGGTGACCGGTGGTCCATTCGACCGGGTCGAGTACGGCGTCGATGACCAGCGAGCCGACCTTGTCCGGGAACAGGTTGGCGTAGACGGAGCCGAGATGGCTGCCGTAGGAGATGCCGTAGTAGGACGTCATCTCCTCCCCAACCGCCTGCCGCAGCAGGTCCATGTCCCTGGCGACGTTCGCGGTCGACATGTGGTTGATCAGTGGCCCGGCGTTCTCCGCGCACAGCGCGGTGCCCTTGGCCGTGTCCTCGATGAGCTTGCGTTCCTGGGCGAGGGTGATCGGGAACTCCCCGCCCAGCAGTCGAGACTGGCTCCGGTCGGGGAAGCAGCGCAGCGGGGTGCTCGAGCCGATGCCGCGCGGATCGAACCCGACGATGTCGAAGCGTTCGTGGAGTTCGGGGGTGAGCTCGGGTGGGATCTGCCCCGAGCCACCCGGGCCGCCGGGGTTGTAGAAGATCGTGCCGAGCTTGCCCGCCTGGTCGGCGGCGGGCAGCTTGCCGAGGGCGAGAGTGATCCGCTGGCCGTGCGGGTCCCGATAGGACAGCGGGACTTCGGCCTCGGCGCACTCGTATCCCGGCGGGGCAGCCGCACACGGGCCCCAGCTCAGTTCGGGCACGGTTGCGCCGTTGGTTCCCTGCGAGGCCAACTCGCTACCAGTGGCCTGCGTCGACGTGAACACGCCGGTCATCAACGTGACAGCGGCCAGAACCGCTCCGGCGCGCACGAGAGAACGCCGCGACTTTCTCACCATCCCCGATCCCCTTCGGTAATCCATTACCAGCGAGGCCGACCCTAGCGGTCGGCGAGATCACCGCGCCAGGTCCGCTAGTCGGAAACCGAAAAGCCGCCATGACCACGTTGTGGCCATGGCGGCTTGCGTGCCCTGCGGTCAGAGCTCCGGGAACCAGAGCTTGAGCTCTCGCTCGGCCGACTCCGGCGAGTCGGAACCGTGCACCAGGTTGAACTGGGTCTCCAGCGCGAAGTCACCGCGCAGGGTGCCCGGCGTCGCCTTCTCCACGGGGTCGGTGCCGCCGGCAAGCTGACGGAACGCGGCGATGGCACGCGGGCCGTCGACTGCCAGCGCCACGACCGGGCCGGAGGTGATGAACTCGAGCAGTTCGCCGAAGAACGGCTTCTCCTTGTGCTCGGCGTAGTGCTCCTCGGCGACCGACCGCTCGACGGTGCGGAGCTCCAGCGCGGCGAGGGTCAGACCCTTGCGCTCGATGCGCGAGATGACCTCGCCCACGAGACCGCGCTTGACTCCGTCGGGCTTGACCAGGACCAGCGTGCGCTCACTCACGACGGTAACTCTCCATTCGTTTACTGCAGTTGAATGCGGCGAGCCTATCCATCGCCTCAGCGACGCTGCGGTCGCAGGGTCCTGGACCACAGCGAGGCACCGCTGCCATCGCGCAGATCCACCCGGAGTTCTCCCGACAACCCGTCGACGTTCAGTTCACCGAAATGCTGGAACCCGTCCATCGGCGAGGTGTTGGCCGCGGGTGGAGCATGGACGAAAACCGCCTCGGGGCCGAACGTGGGGTCCAAGGTGTTCGGGCCGAACGCTCCCGCGTTCAACGGTCCCGAGACGAACTCCCAGAACGGGTCGAAATTCCCCACGGCGGCCCGATCCGGCGAGTAATGATGCGCGGCGGTGTAGTGGACGTCCGCGGTCAGCCACACGGTGTTGCGCACCCTGCGACGAGTGATCTCCCGCAGCACCCAGGCGATCTCGCTCTCCCTGCCCGCCGGGGCGCCGGGCAGCCCGTTGGCGACGCCCTCGATGTCGTCGCCGTCGGGCACGATCAGGCCGACCGGCATATCGGACTGGATGATCTTCCACGTGGCCTTGCTCCTGGCGAGTTCGCGCACCAGCCAGTGTGCCTGCTGCCGGCCGAGAATCCGGCCGGGTTTCGTGCGGTCCGCGGTGTTCGGATCCCGGTGGCTGCGCATGTCGAGCACGAACACCTCGACGTGCGGCCCGTACCGGAAACTCCGGTAGATCCGGCCTTCGCTGTCCCGTCCGGGAGCCCCGTCCCCGAGCGGATGCCACTCCCGGAACGCGCGCGCCGCCCGTGCCGCCAGCACGTCCACCCGCTTCTCCGCGTACTGCGGCAGATCGAGGATCTCCCCCGGATACCAGTTGTTGACCACTTCGTGGTCGTCCCACTGCACGGACACCGGGACGGCCGCGGTGAAGGCACGCACGTTCTCGTCCAGCAGGTTGTAGGCGAACTGCCCCCGGTACTCGGCCAGTGTCTCGGCGACCTTCGCCTTCTCCGGCGTCACCAGGTTCCGCCAGACCCGCCCGTCCGGCAGGGTCACGGACTCGGCCAGCGGACCGTCGGCGTAGACGGTGTCACCGCTGTGCAGGAACAGGTCCGGCTCGCGGGCGGCCATGGCCGCGTAGGCAGTCATCCCGCCGATGTCGGGGTTGATGCCCCAGCCCTGCCCCGCGACGTCGCCGGACCAGACCAGCCGCACGTCACGCCCCCACACCGGAGCCGTGCGGAAGCGGCCGGTCACCGGCTCGCTCGCCACCCGTCCGTCGAGATCCACGGCGCGGACGCGGTAGTACACCTCACCACCGGGGACCAGACCGGGAAGCCGCACAGTGCCGGTGCCGTCGGTCTCCGGCGTCAGCAGAGGTCCCCGCACGAGACGGGCGCGGGCGAACGACGGATCGCGGGCGACCTCGACGACCATGCGGGACGGCCGGTCGGCCCTGGCCCAGACCAGGGCGGACCGGGTGGACACCTCGCCGGTCTGTACGCCGTGGGTCAGGACTGGACGGCCACCGCGCACCAGCGCGGGCGCGCCGAACGCGGGTGCCGCACCGAGCGCGCCCGCGGTGAGCACGCCCGCTCCGGCGAGCGCGGCGCGCAACGCGACGCGGCGGCTGTGTCGGTTGTGGTGGTCGGGGTGGGTCTGTTCGGTCATGCGGTTCTGTCTATCCCGTGCCGAAGACCGGTAGGCCAACTGGGGCTGTCGACCTGGTGAACCAGAGCGGCGGCACCGGAGCGGACTCCCCGAACAGTGCCGACCAGGCCGGAGCCATCGCTCAGGGCAGGTGCGCAAGCACGTTGACCACCGTGCCACTGGGGTCCTCCACAAAGAAGCGGCGCACGCCCCACGACTCGTCGGTGAGCGGGTAGACGATTCGTAATCCGCGCCGCACGACTTCGGCGTGTACCGCGTCAACCGTGGCCGCGTCGCCAACGTCGATCCCGAAGCGTGGTGGTGAGTCCTCCATGCCGAGTGGAAGTACGATCACCTGCCCCTCGGGACTGGTCGGATACTGCAGGCACAGGACCGGGTCTTCCATCGTGACCTCGAACCCGAACACCTCAGCGTAGAAGGCCCGGGACTCGGCAAGCTTGTTGCCGTCGGCGTAGGAAATGATTCTCTTGATCATCGTCACATCATCGCAGCCACGACCATCGCCGGTCTTGGAAAAAACGGACCTCCCTGCCCCGCAGGAGAAGTCCCGCACTTTCGCGGGAGGTGCCGGTTCAGGGATGGTGCGTCTGCAAGTACCACCAAGCAAGATCATCGGCACCGCCAACTACCTCCAAGCCTATGTCCACTCACGACACTTTCTCCGGGAAGTGGTTGGGGTGTAGGGGAATGTGATTGCTTCGTGCCGCTCGCCGAACCAGAGCCACCGTTCATCGACGGTGGGTGTTGAGGGAACGTGTGTTCGAGTAGCGTCGGTGGTGTGGACGTTGATGAGCAGGTGATTCCGGTGTGGCAGCTCTCCGAGGGGGAGCTGTTCGGTGGACTGCTCGAGTCCGAGAAAACTCTGCGTCGCCAGCTCGGGCGGATGTTGGAGTTCGTCGGCGAAGTCGAGAAGCGGGGTGTCGCTGTCGACCAGGGGTATGCGGGAACGGTGTCGTTGTTGATGATGGCCCTGCATCTGACCCGGGGTGAGGCGAAAGCGCGTCTGGCTCAGGCGACGACTCCGATGCCGCTGGTCGAGGAGGCTCTGCGGACCGGGGAGATCGGCGCCGCGCAGGTGCGGGAGATTCAGAAGGTCCTCGCCCAAGCACCCGACACCCTGCCCGAGGCCGAACGGCTCGCCACCGAGAACACGCTGGTCGAACTGGGGTGTCAGGCCGATGCCACTCAGGTCGCCAAGGTCGGGCAGCGGATCCTCGGGCACTGGGATGTCGAGGGCACGCCGCCGAAAGACCGGGAACATCCCCAGGGGCCGCATCGGGAGTTCCACGGCCGCTACCGCCGCGACGGGCAATACGTGTTCACCGGGCAGTTGGATCCGGAGTCGGCGGCCGAGTTCGAAGGCGTCATGCATCCGCTGGCGAAGCCCGACCCCGCCGACGCCGACGGCACCCGAGACCCGCGCAGTATTGCGCAGCGGCAGGGTGACGCCCTCGCGGAGATCATCAGCCGCACCGCGCGTGCCGACGACCTGCCCCTCACCGGCGGTGAACGCGCCGTGGTGACGGTGACAGTGTCGCTGGCCGAGCTGGAACAGCGCGCCGAGGCCGCGATGCTCAACGCAAGTGGCTACACCTCGATCAGCCAGCTCCGGCGGTGGTGCTGCGAAGCGAAGGTGCTGCCCGCTGTGCTCGGCACCCAGGGCGAGGTCCTCGACCTCGGTCGTGCCCAGCGTCTCGCCACACCGGCTCAGAGACGGGCCCTGGCCATCCGCGACCGGGGCTGCACCCGGCCAGGCTGCACACGCGGCCCGAAGTGGTGCCAGGTCCACCACGTGGTGTCGTGGATCGATGATGGACTGTCCGACCTGGACAACATGATCCTCGTTTGCGCGAAACACCACCGGGAGTTGCACCACACTGGCTGGTCGGCACGCATCCGCCACGGCACTCCGGAGTTCATCCCGCCCGAGTGGCTGGATCCGGAGCGGAAACCCCTCCGCAACTTCGCACACCATCCGCTCAGCCGACGCGGCCCGGACATACCCCGACAACGACAGGCAACCCCAGCACCCATACCGGCCGTAGTGTGGCGCTAGGCCCGCTTCTCACCGTGGGCCGCCGCTCGCACGAGCTGGGGTGGCTTCGGCCTGGAGCGTGACAGGAGACGCTGATGGGTTCGTTCGATGTGCCGCTGGATGACGAACGCACTCAGCTCGAGGCCTTCATCGAGGAGTACCGCAGTGCCATTGCGGCGACTCTCGACGGTCTTACCGAGGAACAGGCCCGCCGCCAGCTCGTGTCGTCGGCGACGACGCTGCTCGGGCTGCTCAAGCACGTCACCTGGATGCAGCGGGTGTGGTTCGAGGAGTGCGTCGGCGGCACCTCCCGCCGCGACCTCGGCCTGGTGCGGACTCCGGATGAATCCTTCCGGCTCACCGACGACGACACGGTCGCCTCGGTCACGGCAGCCCACCAGGCGGCCTGCGCCACGGCCAGGACGGCGGTCGCAGATCTGTCTCTGGACGCCGTCGTGACCGGGCACCGGGCCGGACCGCGCACACTTCGCTGGGTGTACCTGCAAGTTCTGCGGGAGCTGGCCCACCATTGCGGACACGCCGACATCCTGCGCGAACAGGTGCTTGCCGACTGAGAAGGCAGACCAGACCCTAAGGAGACTGCTGGCTGGGCAGCCTGCCCTCGGCCATCCTGCGTGCGACGTCTCGCCGCAGCCAGAACAGCCATAGCCAGAGTGCGAGGAACAACATTCCGATGATCGCGATCGCGGGAACGGCGACCACAAACGTCAACAGCGCCAGCTGCAACGCGATCACCGCAGGAATGGCCCACGGACGGCTCAGCAGACCGCACAGCACCAGCATCGCCACCGCGATGGCGATCACGGTCCAGCCCTGCCAGCTGGCGATGCCGCCACCCAGTTTCGCGACCACGGGCAGCGCCAGTGCCACCGCGATGGACTCCATGACCAGCGTGCCCGCCATGATCCCGCGGAAGGACTTCATCGGGTCCTTCACCGGCGGCTTCGCCGATGGCGGTTGCTTCGAGCTCGCGTCCTCTGCCTCGCTCATACCGGCTCCTTGCCGAACAACGTGCGCGCCTCACCTGCGAGGACGACCGAGCCGGTGATCAGCACGCCGCCCCCGGCGAGGGGTTCCTCGGGGTCGTCACCCTGTTCCACGAGTCCGATCGCGGTTTCGACGGCGGCGTCGACCGTGGGTTCGGCGGCCACCCGCTCTTCACCGAACACGGAGCGCGCCAGTTCGGCGAGTTCCTCCAGCGGCATGGCCCGAGGGGAGTTGCTGTTGGTCACCACGATGTCGGACACCACGGGTTCGAGGGCCTCGATGATGCCGCGCGCGTCCTTGTCCGCCATCACGCCGACCACGGCGGCGAGCCTGCGGAACGCGAACTCGTCGGTGATGGTGGTGGCCAGTGCGCGGGCACCGTGCGGATTGTGTGCGGCATCCAGCAGGACGGCGGGCGCCGCCCGGACGCGCTCCAGCCTGCCGGGGGTGGTCACTTCGGCGAAGGCCTCCCTGACCGCTTCGATGACCAGTTGGCGTTCGGGTCCCGCACCGAAGAACGCCTCCACCGATGCCAGAGCCAGCGCGGCGTTGGCGGCCTGGTGCGCACCGTGCAGCGGAAGGAAGATCTCCTCGTACACCCCGCCGAGCCCCTGCAGCCTGAGCATCTGCCCGCCGACCGCGACCTCGCGGGTGAGCACGCCGAACTCGCTGCCCGCCCTGGCGACCGTGGCGTCGACCTCCAGCACTCGTTCCAGCAGCACTCGTTCGACCTCGGGCTGCTGCTCGGCCAGCAAGGCCACACTGCCCGGTTTGATCACTCCGGCCTTCTCGTGTGCGGCACTGACGGCGTCCGGACCGAGGTACTCGACGTGGTCGATCCCGATCGGGGTGATGGCGGCGACCTGTGCGTCGGCCACGTTCGTGGCGTCCCACCGGCCGCCGAGGCCCACCTCGAGCACGGCGACCTCGACCGGGGCCTCGGCGAACGCGGCGAACGCCATGCCGGTGAGTACCTCGAACTTGCTCATCGGCGGGCCGTCCGGCTCGCTAGCCCTGTCCACCATGGACACGAAGGGCGCGACATCCCGGTAGGTGTCCACGTACTTCGACGCCGCGATCGGCGCGCCGTCCAGGCTGATTCGCTCGGTCACCATCTGCAGGTGCGGGCTGGTGTACCTGCCCACCCGCAGGCCCATCCGGGTCAGCAGGGCGTCGATCATCCTGGCGACGGACGACTTGCCGTTGGTGCCCGCGACGTGCAGCGCGGGGTACCCGGCCTGCGGATCGCCGAGCAGGTTCAGCAGGGTGGAGATCCGGTCGAGCGAGGGCGCGATCTTCGTCTCCGGCCAGCGCTCGTTCAGCTCGGCCTCGACCACGATCAACTCTCGCCGCGCCTGCTCCTCCAGTGCGGGGTCCTCCGCCACCGGCGCGTCCTCGGCCTCCGCCGAGTCCTCCGGGGCGTCCGGCAGCGGGCCGGCGATGAAGTTGTCCCCGCGGGTCAGCTCGGCGGGGAACTCGTCGTCGACCGGCTCGGAACCTGAGTCGTCGAACTCACCTCGCGGCACACACACTCCCAACTTCTGCCTGCTCACGGACGTTGGCGAGTCTACGTGCGAGTGCCGCACAGCTACGGGCCGGTACCGGCGGCCTTGTGCCACTGGTACCGGCCCGTACGACCGGGCACCGTCAGGGCGGGCCCTCCGGCGCGTGGTCGGAGGTCAGTTCGCCCTCCACTCCCTGTGGCGGGAGGAACACGTGCACGTGCCCGAGACCGGCCTCGATCCCGGCGACATCGAGCTGGCTCGCCGCGACGGACCACGCCACCACGGCGTCGTCGCGCAGCTCACCGGCCAGTGCACGCAGCTGCTGCGCCTCCGCGCCCTCGACGCGCAGTGAGACCGCGTAGGTCTCGACCGCTCGACCGAGGATCGTGACCGCACCGGCCAGGCCCGACCGGGCGAGATTGACCGCTGTCCCACCCGACGGCCGGTCCGCGAAACGCGCGGCGGCGGACTCGACCGCCGAACGCCACCGCTGTACCTCCGCGCTCGTCGCGACACCGGTCGCATCGCCGTCCAGCTCGGCGAAGCCGGAAAGGACCGGCAGCACATCCGTCCGCGCCTCCTCGGCCAGCCCGACCAGGTCACCGGTCAGTCCGGCGTCGCGTTCCCGCTCCGCCTCCTGCAGTTCGGCCGTTCGTTCCTGCAGCGCGCTGTCGGAGTCCCCCGAACTCCACAGCCCGGGCAGGACCAACGCGAGTCCCACCAGGACCAGGGCGGCGACCAGCCCGGCCGCCCCCCTCTTTCCGAGGCCGGGCAGCCGGTGCCGCGACGAGCGAACCCGTCGCGGCACCGGCCGGTGCGAGGATCGGCCCGGCATCCGACCTCGCGTCTTGGACGAACTCATCAGCCGCGCCACTGGCCGATCAGTTCCTCGGCATCGCGGATCAGGACCGACTTCGCCTGCTCGTCGTCGACGTTCCGCTCCGCTGTTCTGGCGAAGACGCCCATGGTGTGCACCGCAGCGCGCTCCACACCGTGGGCCACGAGCAACGTCGTCACCGCGAGCGAAGCCTTGAGCTGCTTCGACGTCTTCGCATCGATCCGGTCCTCGTCGGTGAACCTGTCGACGAGCGTGCGCACGTCCTCCAGCGAGGTTCCGACCGTGAACGTCACCGTCCGCTCCGTGACGTTGCCCGCCACGTCCGCGGCGGTGACCACGAGCGCGTGCTCGCCGAGCGCGATGGTGTGCAGCGGCAGCACAGCGCCGTTGTCCACCGCCTCGCCGTCGAGCGTGGCTCCGGTCGTTCCCGCACCCGAGGTCGCGTCCGCGGCCTCCCAGGCTAGTGTCAGATCGGCAGAGTCGCCGTAGCGAGTGCCGTCCTGCACACCGGACACGGTGAGTTCCGGCGCGGTCGCGTCGACCTTCACCTCGACGACGCCCGCTTCCTCGACGTTGCCCGCCTGGTCCGTGGAGCGGTAGTGCACTGTGTGCGCACCGTCTCCGGCGACCGCGAACGGTTCGGTGTAGGCAGTCCATTCGCCACCGTCCACCTGGTATTCGGTTTCGGCCACGCCGGAACCCGCACCGTCGTCCGCGGACAACGAGACCGCCGGAGCCGAGCGGTACCAACCGCCCGCACCGTCGGGCTCGCCCGGCTCCAGGCTCGCCGTGGTGACCGGCGCCTGCTCGTCCGCCTGTCCGGCACTGAGACGGAACCAGTCGAAGCCGACCGTCACCGGACCCGCGGTCTGCTGCGGTCCGACGGCCATCAGCCCGACCTTGGCCTCCGGCACGGCGTTCGTCACCGGCGCACCGACCGAGGTCCACTCCTCACCGTCGTGGCTGATCCAGCCCTCGTAGGAGTCGCCCACCTTGGCCAGACGCAGGTGCCACCAACCGCTCTCCGTGTCACCAAGAGCGATCGACCGGTTGCCACCGTTGCCGAACTGCCCTTCGTTCTCCGAGACGAGCTCGGCACGCAGGCTCTTCGCCGATCCGGCCTCGTTCACGGCGACCACGTCGAACTTGACGTAGTCGTCGTCGGTGCCGTGCACCATGAACCCGGCCAGCTGGTACCGCTCCACCAGCGGTGCCCGCATCTTCGTCTCCACGGTCCAGTCACCCTCGGGTGCCTGCTGCAGAACGAAGTTGGGCGGATCGTCGTTCGACCCTCCGTTGATGTCGGCGTTCACGGTGTCGATCCGCAGCTCGCCCTCCTCGACCCGCATGGTCGAGAGGTCGGGCCGCACCACCGCGTTCCAGCGGCAGCCGTCGAGCCGGTCGCCGTCGAACTCGTCGCCCGGCTCCACCTGCGCCCCCGTGCTCGAAGAGACACGGAAGTAGTCGAAGGACGCGTCGATCTCCGGCGCGGGCGTGTCGCCCTTCAGCGCGTAGAGGCCGAGCTGACCCTCCGCGACACCGTCGACCGGGTAGGAGTCACCGTAGGCGGTCCAGGTGACACCGTCGGCCGAGGTGTACGCCGTCAGCGACGTGCCGTCGCTCTCCATGCGCAGGTGAAAGCTGGTGCCGTCGGTCGCGAGGGCGCCCTTGCGGATCTCCCGCTGGCCTCCCGACTCCCGCACGAACTCCAGTTCCCGGCCCGAACCGTTGGACTGGACGTTCACCCTGGCGTAGTTGTCGTTGTCCGCCAGCAGCATGAGTCCGGCCTGCTGCCACTGCTGCGTCGCGTCGATCGTCACCAGTGTGGTCGCCGACCAGCTGCCACCCGGTGCCGCTTGCCCGACGAACGAGATCGGTCCCTGCGCACCTCCGTTGATGTCCCCCGCCGCGGTCGGCAGGGCCAGGTGACCGTCGGCCACCGTGTACTGCGAACCATCCGGGCGGACAGTGGTCCAGCGCTCGCCGTCGAGTGCATCGCCGGAGAACTCGTCGGACCCGGGCGTGAGGCACTCGATCGGGGGCGACACCTTGGGGGTCGCCACGATCGGGACGCTCGCCTGCTTGCTGCGGCCCGCGCTGTCGGTGACCGTCACCTTCGCGGTGTACTCCCCCGCCTCGGTGTACGTGTGACCGACCTGAGCACCGGACGCGGTGGCGCCGTCACCGAAGGCCCACTCGTAGGTGAGCGGCTCATCCCCTTCGGGATCGGTCGCCGTGGCGGTGAAGTCCACCTTCAACGGGGCGTTGCCCGTCGTCGGCGTCGCCTCCACCTGCACGTGCGGAGCCGCGTTGACCGCGACGCCCTTGCCGACGAACGACAGCGAATCGAGGTCGTACGGACCCGCCGCGGCCGAGCGGAACACCACGAACAGCTCAGTCGTGCTACCCGGGTCGGTGATGTTCACCGGCGGGAGCGTGACGTAGTTGTTCCAGCCACCCGTGTTCGGCACCTCCACCGTCGCCAGTACTTCCCCGTCGGGGGCGCCTGCGCGGAACTCGATCGAACCACCGTCACCACCGGACGAGGCCCGAACCGCGACCTGATCGATACCGGTGAGGTTCATCGGCGAGAACGAGATCCAGTCCCCGTCGCTGATGTCACCGATCCGCCTGCCTGCCTCCGCGCCGGCCTGCTCCACCACTCGGATGCCCGAGGAGTTGGTGAAGTACTCGGCCTGCTTGTGCTTCGGCTGCAGGATCGCCGTGTCCCTGCCCACCAACGGCGGCAGCTCGCCCGCGCCGTTGTCGGTGTAGCTCGCGTCGACCGAGTAGAAGATGTTCGCATCCGCGTGGCCATCATCCACAATGGTCTGGAACGTGCCCTCACACGCGTTGACCGGGTCCAGTGGGTGAGCATGCGCGTCGTGGCCGAGTGCCGGCTGCACCACGACCTTGCCGCAGTCGATCTCGCCGTCCTCGGCATCGGTCACACCCACGTCGAAGGCGATCTCGTCACCGAAGTCGAACATGCCGCCGTCCGGCGGTGCCGCGAGATCGACCACCGGCTCCGTGTTGCCCACCGTGACGGTCACGTTGGCGACCCCGGCCTTGCCGGTCTCGTCGGTGACCGTGAGCTGGGCGTTGTACGTGCCGTTCTCGGTGTAGGTGTGCGCGGGGTTGGCCTCGCTGGAGGTACCACCGTCACCGAACGTCCAGGCGTGCGTCAGTCCCGTTCCCTCGGGATCGCTCGATCCCTCGCTGGAGAAGGCCACCTCGAGTGGCGCGATTCCGGAGGACGGGGTCGCCGTCGCCTTCGCGATCGGCCTGCGGTTGCCCTGCGTGTAGTCGATCCGGTAGAGGCCGGAGTCGGGGTTGTCCCTTCCGTAACCACCGCCCCACTCCAGCAGGTACATCGAGCCGTCCGGACCGAACCGCATGTCCATCGGCGCGAGGGTCTCGACGCTGTCGAGCCACGGGGCGATCTCCAGCAGCGACCCCTGCTCGTCGAGGTTGAAGTTGAAGATCCGGTTCCGGGCCCACTCGTAGAAGAACGGCTTGCCGTCGTAGTAGGCCGGGAACTTCGTCTCCGACTCCAGTTCGGGGTCGTACCGGTACACCGGACCCGCCATGGGGGCCGCACCACCGGTCTCCAGCACCGGGAACTCCGCCGACTCGCCGTAGCCGTACCAGACGTCCGCGGCCTTGGCCGCGGGCAGCTCGGTCAGGCCGGTGTTGTTCGGCGAGTCGTTGACCGGGTTGGCACAGTCGAACTTCGCCCCCGAGGTGGACGTGGCGAAGTCGTAGTCGTTGTAGGCGATGTTGTCGGCGATGCAGTACGGCCAGCCGTAGAACCCGGGCTCCCGGATGATGTTCCACTCCACCTTGCCGTCCGGGCCCCGGTTCGGGTTGGCGCTGCGGGAGTCCGGACCATAGTCGGCCATGTAGATCGTGCCGTCGGTGTCGACGCTGAACCGGAACGGGTTACGGAAACCCATCGCGTAGATCTCCGGGAGCGTCTTCTCGGTTCCCGGAGCGAACATGTTGCCCTCGGGAATGCTGTAACCGCCCTCGGCCTCCGGGTGTACCCGGAGGATCTTGCCGCGGAGGTCGTTGGTGTTCGCCGAGGCCCGCTGGGCGTCGAACAGGGACCGCCCCTCGCGCTCGTCGATCGGCGCGTAACCGCTGGACTGGAACGGGTTGGTGTCGTCGCCGACGCCGATGTAGAGGTTCCCGTCCGGACCGAACGTCAGGTACCCGCCGGTGTGTCCCGGCTCCTCGAGCCTGGACGCGGGGATGTCGAGCAGTTTCTTCTCGGTGTCCGCGAGGATCGCGTTGCCCTCCACGTTGAACCGCGAGACCCGATTGATCTCGGCGTCGCCTGGAGGCGAGTAGTACAGGTAGATCCAGCCGTTGTCGGCGAAAGCCGGGTCGAAGGTGAGCCCGACGAGACCGTCCTCACCACCGGAGTAGACCGGCAGGTCCAGTGCGACGGAGGTGCTGCCGCTGGCCGGATCGTAGACCTTCACCTGGCCGAGGATCTCGGTGTAGAAGACGCGCCCGTCCGGGGTGATGTCGAGCGCGGTCGGCGCCTTGGTGTTGCTGTCCAGTGCCACCTTCTCGAAAGCATTGTCCACAGTGGCCGAGCAGTCGGCTTCCTCCACGCCTGCCGCGGTGCGGACACCGCCGAGCAGGTGCTCGACGAACAGCGGTTCGCTGTAGGCGCCCTGCGGATGCCCCATGGCCGTGGCCCAGACCCGCGCCGTACCCACCTCACGGCACCACGAGATCGGGTGGTCCGCACCCATCGCGTCGCCGCCGGGGTTGTACGTGGACTCGTCGGCGGTGACCAGGACGTGCGCCTTGCCGCGGATGTTCTGGTCGAAGTTGTACCACTCCTCCGCGCGCTCCCACCGGTCCGGCAGTCCCTTGGTGGACGGGTGCTGCCGGTCGGCGACGTTGGCGGTGCCCTCGAGCACGCCGGGTGAGTGCGAGGGCATGTGTGCACCCGCGTTGACCAGTTCGTCCCACCACGGGAACTCGGACTCGATCCCCATGTCCGTGGCGTTGTGGATCGCGGCGATACCACCACCGTTGTCCACGTAGGACTGAATGGCCTGGCGCTGCTCGTCGTTCTCCCAGACCATGCCCGAGGTCTGGAACATGATCACGACGTCGTAGTTGGCGAGGTTGGCGTCGGTGAAGACGGCGGAATCCTCGGTGTGGTCCAGCGTGAAATGGTGGTCGACAGCCAACTGCTCGAAGAGCGCGACGCCTGCGGGAATGGAGTCGTGCCGGTAGCCGGCTGTCTTGGTGAACAACAGGGCGTTGAACTCAGGATCCTGTTCGTGCCCGGGGTGCGCCTGCACCGCCGCCGGAACTAGTCCGAGCGCGACGAGCGTGGAGAGTACGACGGCGCCCACCCGCAGCAAGAATCTCTTGCGTGTGCTCATGGGTTCCTCACGTAAGGGGACTGGGAGGGTTCTTCGGCGTGCCGGCGCCGTACAGCAAGGAGCCTTCGATCAGGCCATATGCGACATCACCTCCCTGAGATGACGCAAACCGTTGCCGGCCAGCAGATCCTGGCTCTCGGCCAGCGGTCGCCAGATCGAGGCGGCCGTGGCGATGCTTCGGTTGTGTGCGGTGAACGACTCGATGCACAGCGGGCCGGAGTAACCCGCTTCGCCGATCGCGGTCAGCAGCGCGGACCAGTCGAAGTGATCCCGGCCTGGTGCTCCCCTGTCGTTCGCGCACACCTGGACGTGCGCGATCCGACCGGCGGCCGACCGGATCGCAGCGGGCAGATCGGTTTCCTCGATGTTCTGGTGATAGATGTCCAGCGCGATCCCGCAAGCGCTTTCTTCAAGGTCACCAAGACCACTCAGGGTCTGCTCAATGGTGTTGAACAGACTGGTCTCGTACCGGTTGAGCGGCTCGACCGCGACTCGGAGGCCCATCGAAGAAGCGTGCTCGAGCACGGGCGCGAGGTTCTCCCGCCACTGGGCGAGGCAGTCCGCCCGCTCCTGGTCGGTCATCCGCCAGGTGCGGCCCACCGACGAGTAGGCGGGGCCCGCGATGACCGGTGAGCCGACCTCGGCGGCGACGTCGAGACAGTGCCGGAGGTAGTCCTGCGATTCGGCGATCACCCTGTCGGAGTCCAGGACCAGCTCCCGGCCCGGTGGCATCACCAGCGCCACCGTGGCCGAGAGCCCGAGGTCCGACAGCAGCGTCGCCGCTGCCGCCGGATCCCAGTCACCCGGGTTCTCCACCGGCATCTCGATCACCTCGAAGCCGAGTTCGGCCACGTGCGGTGCGAGCATGCGCAACGCGGCGTCGTCGAGTGGCGAGGCCCAGACCCAGGTGTTGACCCCGATCGCGTGCCTGAACGTCACTGCCAGCGCTCCGGGTAGCCCGGCATGTCCTGGCAGCCGCACAGACCGTAGTGCAGCGGCGGCATTCCCGCGGTGAGGTACTGGTCGAGCGAACCCGAGTCGATGACCGGCTGCGGCAGGATCCACTCCTTGGGCACCTCTTCGCCGTTCAGGATCTTCAGCGCCGCGATGACCGGGGTACGCCACTGGTAGGTGGGGTAGGTCGGCGCGAGCGCGGTCAGGTTCTCGTTCTTCCACTTCTCCATGAACTGCTGCTGGTCCTCACCGGAGATCGCGGGAGCCTCGGCGCCCGCGTCCTCGAACGCTTCCAGCACCGCAACGGCGGCCGTGCCGTCGTCCATCCAGATCCCGTCGATCTGGCCTTCCCGCTGCAGGTAGTCGGAGACGACGCTCTTGGCCTTCGCGCTGTCGTTCTCGGTGAACTCGGCGCCGACCACCTCCACACCGCGCTCCTGGAAGATCCGCTCGGCCGCGGCCCAGCGGTGCTCCAGGACGTCCACGCCGGGCAGCACCCGCAGACCGAGCACCTTGCCGCCCTCGCCGACCTCGTCAGCGAGGAACTCGGCCGCGCTGGCTCCGAAGGCGTAACCGCCGATCGGGTGGATGAAGGTGACCGGGCAGTCGGTGTCGACGCCACGGTCGAACACGATCACCGGGGTGCCGGTGGCGCACGCCTGCTCGACCGCGGGCGTGAGCGTGGCGGTGGTGTTCGGTGACACGATCAGCGCGTCACAACCCTGCGAGGTCAGCGACTGGATGTCACTGATCTGCTTGTCGTCCTTGGCCTCGGCGTCCAGCACGGTGAAGTCGGAGATGCCGTCGTGCAGATCGGCCTCGGCCTGCATGGTCTTCCAGCCGACCTGGCGCCACGGGTTGTCCACCGAGGCGTTGGAGAAGCAGACCTTGTGCGGCCCGTCCTTGGCGTACTCGGAGGTGTCCACCATCTCCGGCTCCAGCGCCTGCTCCCACGGCTTGTCCGCGGGCCCTTCCGGTGTCGCGTCACGCAGAGCCAGTTGCCGGTCGTACTCCGCCTGGTCGAAGAACTCCGAGGCGTTGCCCGCGTCCTGACTCGACGACTCCCCAGCGGGGGCCGCCGCGTCACCATCGGCGGGCAGGTCGCTGGAGCACGCCGCGAGGGTCAGCAGACCCGCGGCGAGCACGGCGATGGTCACTTTCTTCATTCACTTCTCCTGAACATTTTGCGGAGCGAGAACCGGTTTCCTACCGAGGCATATGCGACGGCAGCGATGATGATCACCCCTTGTACGGCCGACTCGAGTCCACCGGAGACACCGAGCAGATTGAGCAGGGAGAACAGGGCTTCCAAGGTCAGCGCACCGGCCATTGCGGCCACCACGGAACCGCGGCCGCCGCCGAGGAGGACGCCGCCGAGGACGACCGCGGTGATGACCCGGAACTCCAGGCCCTCCCCCACCTGAGCCGAGACACCGGCGAAGCCACCCAGCAGGATCGCGGCAACGGCAGCAGACAGTCCGGAAAGGACGAACGCGAGGGTGCGGACGCGTTCGACGTTGCCGCCGCCGAGCCGGACGACGGCGGGATTGTCACCGATCGCCACGAGCAGGCGGCCTGTGCTCCCCCGCATGAACAGCACCGCGAGTGCCACGAGCACCGCGAGCACGAGCACCGACCAGGGCAGCTGGCCGATCAGCGGGACGTCGATCCCCTCCCTGCCGAGTGTCCGGAACGCCTCGGACAGCGCACCGCGTGGGGAGCCGCCGGTCCAGAGGAACACGGCACCGTCGAGCACCAGCAGCATGCCGAGCGTAACGATGAAGGACGGCACCAGCAGTCGCGTCGTGATGAGCCCGTTGACCAGCCCGACCAGCGCGCCGAATCCGAGGATGAACAGGATCACCCAGAGCGTCGCCGACTCGTCGCCGTCGATCAACCGCGCCGCGATCACCACCTCCGCGGTCACCAGCGACCCCACGGAGAGGTCGAAACCTCCGCTGACGATGACGAAGTACTGGCCGATCGCGAGGATCATCAGCGGCGCCGCGCGCTTGAGCAGCGCGAGGTAGCCCTCCGGCTCGCTGTAGGCGGCACCGGCGAACGCCAGTGCGATCAGCAGCACCGCGAGAACCGCGAGCACGGGCCCCGTGCCCTGGGCCAGTTTCGGGCGGAACGAGCGGGCGGGAGCAGCCGCGGTTTCCTTCGTGCGTGTCATGTCGTTTCCCTGCGTCATCGTCGCCCCCCTGGAAGCAGCCGCGTTCCCGACGACATCTGCCTGCGCGCGTACAGCGCCACCGCGACGATCAGGACCACACCGCGGACGACATCCTTGAAGAACGAGGAGACACCGAGCTGGTCGAACGTGGTGTCCAGCGAGGCGAGGATGAGGACACCGCCGATGGTTCCCGCGACTCCACCTCTTCCGCCTGCCAGCAACGTGCCACCGAGGACCACGGCCGCGATCGACTCCAGGTCGTACCCGGCGTCGGTGCCGACGTAGGGTGCGCCGGAACCCAGCCTGCTGGCGAGGAAGACGCCCGCGAGTCCGGCGAGGACCGAACAGAGCACGTGCGCTTTGAGCACGGTGCGATCGGTGCGGATGCCGGAGAGCCTCGCGACGTCCTCGTCACCGCCGACCGCATAGAAGTGGTAGCCACTGCGAGTCCTGGTCAGGTACCACCAGACCGCTCCGGCGATGCCGAACATCAACAGGGTGGAGATCGGCACTGGTCCGATGCGGTCGAACCCGAGATGCTGGAAGACCCTTGGCACCTGTCCTGCCGGACCGGAGTAGCCGTTCTCCAGATAGCCGCGGATGATCAGCGCGGTGCCGAGGGTGGCGATGAACGCGTTCACCTTGAGCTTGGTGACCACCAGGCCGTTGAAGAGGCCGATGGCCGCGGCGCAGCCGACCGCGAGCAGGACTCCCGGAACGATCATCCCGGGGTCGCCCGCCATCGTCTCCGCGGCGATCAGCGAGGTCAGCCCGATCAGGTACGCCACCGAGAGGTCGAGCTTGCCGGTGAGGATCACCATCGTCTGCCCGATCGCCACCAGGCCGAGCGCGGTGCTGCGAGTGAGGATGTTCTGGATCCCGCCCTGGTCGAGCAGCATCCCGCCCTTCGCCGCGACCAGCACGCTGCCCACGATCAGGACAAGGACCAGCGCCAGGTACACGGACACCGTGGGCGTGATCCAGTGGGTCCAGTGTGGACGTTTAGCGGCGGGCGACTGCGGCTGGGGATCGGAGCGGACTGCCGTGCTGCTCACGAAGCCTCCTGCATTCCGAGCGAATGCCCCGTCGCCAACGCCATCACCGACTCCTCGCTGGCACCCGCAGGCAGCTCGCCGGCCAGCTCGCCGTCATGCATGACCAGCACGCGGTCGCTCATGCCGATCAGCTCCGGCAGTTCGGAGGAGATCATCAGAATCGCCACCCCCTCGCGGGCAAGGCCGCGGAGCAGTTCGTAAACCGTCTCCTTGGCCCCCACGTCGATTCCTCGGGTGGGCTCGTCGACCACCAGGATCTTCGGCTCGACCGCGAGCCATTTGGCCAGCACCACCTTCTGCTGGTTGCCACCGGAGAGGTACCGCACGTCCTGCTCGCTGCTCCGGCAGACGACGGCGACCTCGCGGAGCAGTTCCTCGACCCCCCTGGCGCCGCGACTGCGACCGAACGCGGCCCTGCGCACCAACAGCATGTTGTCGCGAACCGACTGGCGCAGCGCGAGTCCGTCGCCCTTGCGGTCCTCGGTGACGTGCGCGATTCCGTTTCGCACGGCCGCGCGCGGCGAGCGGATGCGGGCCGGTGCACCGCCAAGTTCGAGAGTGCCGGTGGTGAAGGGCTGCACACCGCAGACCGCTCGCGCCACCGCCGAGCGACCCGCCCCCTGCAAACCGGCGAGCCCCACGATCTCGCCGGCACGCACCTCGAGGTCCAGGTTCCGGATCCGGTCGTTGCCCGCGCCGCGCAGGGCGAGTTTGACCGGGCCGGTCTCCGCTGCCGTCGCCCTCGCCGGAAAGAGCGATTCGAGCGGACGGCCGACCATGTGCTTCACCAGGCTCTCGCTGGTGAGCTCACTCGTCGGCGCGCAGGTCACCAGGGAGCCGTCCTTGAGCACGGTGATCCGAGCGCTGAGATCGAACACCTCGCGCAGCCGGTGCGAGACGTACAGGACCGCGATCCCACGAGCACAGAGTCGCTGGACAAGGGAGTAGAGCAACTCCACCTCGTGATCGGCCAGCGCCGCGGTCGGCTCGTCCATGGCGAGCACCCGCGCGTCGGTGGACAGCGCCTTGACGATCTCGACCACCTGCTGCTGCGCGACCGGCAGTCGCCGGACCTGGGTGCGCGGGGAGATCCCCTGCTCGCCGAGACTCTCGAACAGTTCGGCGGTGTCCGCCTCGAGACGGGCCCGGTCGACCTGACCCCGGCGCACCGGCTCCCGACCGAGGAACACGTTCTCGGCCACGGTGCGATCCGGCAGAAGCGTGAACTCCTGGTGCACGATCGAGATCCCGGCGGCCTGTGCCTCACGAGGGGAACCGAACGTCTGCTGATCTCCCTCGACCTCGATCGTGCCGCCATCCGGGCGATAGACCCCCGCGAGGACTTTCATCAGCGTGGACTTACCGGCACCGTTCTCCCCCACGAGGGCGTGCACCTCGCCGGGCCACAACTCCAGATCGACGCCGTGCAGCACCTCGACGCCGAGGAACTGCTTACGGATCGCACTCAACCGGACAGCCGGGCTGACACGATCGTGCGACGTGAGTCCAGTCACAGGCATGGCGGGGACATTACGGAGAGCTTCAGTGCGTGTCAAACAAAAGTTTGTTGTGGGCGCACAGAAATCGGGTGCGTGAAATCAAAAAGTTACCCGCAGACGCCGAAGGGCCACCCCCGCCAGCGAGATAGCGGGAGTGGCCCTGTCGGCACCACTGGCGCCGGAGGGGTCCGGCGCGAAGGAGCTCGGTCAGCTCTGCGGCATCGCCGCGAGCCGCGCCCCGATCCGTTCGATATCGGCCGCCGCGGTGTCCTTGCGTGCCCGGATCTTGTCGATCACCTGCGCCGGCGCCTTGTCCATGAAGGCCTGGTTGCCCAGCTTGCCCTCGGTCTGCTTGAGCTCCTTCTGCGCGGCGGCGAGGTCCTTCTCCAGCCGCTTGCGCTCGGCCACCACGTCGACCGCACCGGACAGGTCGAGCTCCACGTCGGCCACGCCGTCGGCGAGGCCGACCTCGATCGAGGCACTCGCCGAGAACTCGTCGCCGGGCTCGGTCAGCCGTGCCAGCGCCCGGATCGCGTCCTCGTGGTCCGCGAGCGCCTCGAATCCGCCACCGGAGAGGGTGGCCCGCACCTTCTGTCCCGGCTTGAGTCCCTGATCGGCCCGGAACCTGCGGATCTCGGTGATCAGTTTCTGCACGTCCGCCACCCTGGCCGCCGCCACCGGGTCCGCGTACGCCTCGTGCTCGGCGGAACGTTGCGGCCAGGACGCCACCACCAGTGACTCACCGCTGGTGAGGGCGACCCAGAGCTTCTCGGTGATGAAGGGCATGAACGGATGCAACAGGCGCAGCACCGTGTCCAGCGTGTGCCCCAGCACCGCCCTTGTGCCGTCGGCTGTCGGTCCCGAGAACTGGACCTTCGCCAGTTCCACGTACCAGTCACAGAGCTCGTCCCAGACGAAGTGGTAGAGCAGGTTGCCGATCTTGGCGAACTGGAAGGTCTCGAACAGCTCGTCCACTTCGGACACCACAGTGCCGAGCCTGCCGAGAATCCATTTGTCGACCTCGGTGAGTTCTCCGACGGGCGGCACCGGCCGGTCTACTGTGGCCCCGTTCAGCAGCGCGAACTTCGTGGCGTTCCACAGTTTCGTGCCGAAGTTTCGCGCGCCTGCGGCCCACTCCTCGGCCAGCGCCATGTCGCTGCCCGGGTTCGCGCCCCGCGCCAGGGTGAAGCGGGTCGCGTCCGCGCCATAGGTGTTCATCCAGTCGAGCGGGTCGATGACGTTGCCGCGGGACTTCGACATCTTCTTGCCGCCCGCGTCGCGGATCAACCCGTGCAGGTAGACGTGCTCGAACGGGACCGCACGCCGCTCCCCGTTGTCCTGCATCGCGTACAGCCCGAACATCATCATCCGAGCGACCCAGAAGAAGAGGATGTCGTAACCGGTGGACAGCACGCTGGTCGGGTAGAACTTCGCCAGTTCGGCCGTCGACTCCGGCCAGCCCATGGTCGAGAACGGCCAGAGGCCGGAGGAGAACCAGGTGTCCAGGACGTCCGGGTCCTGGTGCCAGCCGTCTCCCGACGGGGGTTGCTCGTCGGGGCCGACGCAGACGGTCTCGCCGTCCGGGCCGTACCAGACCGGAATCCGGTGCCCCCACCACAACTGGCGCGAGATCGTCCAGTCGTGCATGTTGTCGACCCAGTCGAAGTAGCGCTTCGCCAGCTCCGGCGGGTGAACCTTCGTGCGACCGTCGCGCACCGCGTCCCCCGCGGCCTTCGCCAGCGGCTCGACGTTCACCCACCACTGCAGCGACAGCCGCGGTTCGATCACCGTGTCACAGCGCGAGCAGTGTCCGACCGAGTGCAGGTAGGGACGCTTTTCCGCGACGATCCGGCCCTGCTCGCGCAGCGCCGCCACGATCGCGGGCCGGGCCTCGAACCGGTCGAGCCCCTCGAACGGACCCGGCGCGGTGATCACCGCGCGCTCGTCCATGATCGTCATCGACGGCAGCCCGCGCCGCCTGCCGATCTCGAAGTCGTTCGGGTCGTGCGCCGGGGTGACCTTCACGGCGCCCGTGCCGAACTCGGGATCCACGTGCTCGTCGGCCACGATCGGAATCCTGCGGCCGGTCAGCGGCAGCTCCACCTCGGTACCGATCAGGTGCGCGTAGCGCTCGTCGTCCGGGTGCACGGCGACGCCGGTGTCCCCGAGCATCGTCTCGGCCCTGGTGGTGGCGACCACGATGGCATCCGGGCCGTCGCCGTAGCGGATCGAGACGAGTTCGCCCTCGTCCTCGGAGTGGTCGACCTCGATGTCCGACAACGCGGTGCGGCAGCGCGGACACCAGTTGATGATCCGCTCGGCACGGTAGATCAGCCCGTCGTCGTAGAGGCGCTTGAAGATGGTCTGCACGGCCCTGGACAGGCCCTCGTCCATGGTGAAGCGCTCACGGGACCAGTCGACGCCGTCGCCGAGACGCTTCATCTGGTCCAGGATCTTGCCGCCGTACTCGGCCTTCCACTCCCAGACCCGCTCGACGAACTCCTCCCGGCCGAGATCGTGCCGGGAGCGGCCCTCCGCGGCGAGCTGGCGCTCGACGACGTTCTGGGTCGCGATCCCCGCGTGGTCCATGCCCGGCAGCCACAGCACCTCGTAGCCCTGCATCCGCCGCCGCCTGCACAGCGCGTCCATGACCGTGTGGTTCAGCGCGTGACCCATGTGCAGACTGCCGGTGACGTTCGGCGGCGGCAGCACGATGGAGAACGGCGGCTTGTCCGACTCCGCGTCCGCCGTGAAGTAACCCGCGTCTACCCAGCGCTGGTAGATCGCGGCTTCGGAGTCCGCGGGGTTCCAGTTGCCGGGCAGGTCGGTCTGCTGCTGGGTGCCATTAACCGTCACAGCAGGTAAGTCTACGAACCGCTCCCCGTCGCTTTCCGCTGGCACCGGGTCTCGCGTAAAGCGGCGCGAACCCGCAGGATGAGCGGGTGACTCGGAACGCGCCGGAAGACGATGTCGACGAAAGCCGCCTCGAGGTCGGCAAACCCAAGACCTGGGCGGCGGGGCTGCCCGGTGTCGCGGTGTCGCTGGCACGGGGCATGGAGCAGATGGGACCGGCCCGCACGCTCAGCACCCTGCGCCTGCTCAACCAGCGTGCGGGATTCGACTGTCCCGGGTGTGCGTGGCCCGAACCGCGCGAGGCCGACGGCGGGCACCGCGGGCCCGCCGAGTTCTGTGAGAACGGCGCCAAGGCCGTCGCCGAGGAGGCGACCAGGCGGCGGGTCGGCCCCGAGTTCTTCGCCGCCCATTCGGTGCGGGAGCTGGCGGACAGGACCGACTACTGGCTGGGCCAGCAGGGCAGGCTCACCCATCCGATGGTGCTGCACGAGGGCGCGACCCACTACGAGCCGATCGCCTGGGACGACGCGTTCGCACTCATCGCGGACAACCTGCGGGAGCTGGCCGACCCAGGCGAGGCCGTCTTCTACACCTCGGGCCGGACCAGCAACGAGGCCGCGTTCCTCTACCAGCTGCTCGTCCGGTCCTTCGGCACGAACAACCTGCCGGACTGCTCCAACATGTGCCACGAGTCCTCCGGCGCGGCGCTCTCGGCGACCACCGGGATCGGCAAGGGCTCGGTCAGCCTCGCCGACATCCACCACGCGGACCTGATCCTGGTCGTCGGCCAGAACCCGGGAACGAACCATCCGCGGATGCTCTCGGCGCTGGAGAAGGCCAAGGCGGGCGGCGCCACGATCGTCGCGGTCAACCCCCTGCCCGAGGCCGGGCTGATGCGGTTCAAGAACCCACAGAACGTCCGTGGCGTACTGGGCAAGGGACGTGCGCTGGCCGACGAGTTCGCCCAGATCCGGCTCGGCGGGGATCTCGCCTTCTTCCAGGCACTGGGCCACCTGCTGCTCACCTGGGAACGGGAATCACCCGGCAGCGTGCTGGACCGGGAGTTCGTCGAGCGGCACACGCACGGCTTCGACGACTACGCCGCGGTCGTGCGCGAGCTCGACTGGGACGAGGTGGACAAGGCCACCGGGCTGCCGCGTGCGCAGATCGAGCGGATAGCGCGGCTGCTGGTCCGCTCGGAACGCACGATCTACTGCTGGGCGATGGGCCTGACCCAGCACCGGCACGCGGTCGCCACGATCAGCGAGATCGCCAACGTCGCCCTGTTGCGAGGCATGATCGGGAAGCCGGGAGCCGGATTGTGCCCGGTCCGGGGACACTCCAATGTGCAGGGTGATCGCACCATGGGCATCTGGGAGAAGATGCCGGAGACGTTCCTCGCGGCGCTGGAACGGGAGTTCGGCATCCGTGTTCCCCGTGAGCACGGCTGGGACACAGTGGACTCGATCCGCGCGATGCGCGACGGCAGGGCCAGGGTCTTCTTCGGTGTCGGGGGCAACTTCGCCTCTGCGACCCCGGATACCCAACTCACCGAGCGGGCGCTTCGGTCGTGCCGGCTCACGGTGCAGGTGTCGACCAAGCTGAACCGCTCACACGTCGTGCACGGCCGCACCGCGCTGATCCTGCCCACGCTGGGCCGCACCGAACGGGATGTGCAGAGTTCCGGCGAGCAGTTCGTGACCGTCGAGGACTCCATGTCGGTCGTGCACAGGTCCCGGGGCAGGCTCGAACCCGCATCCGGGGATCTGCTGTCCGAGGTGGCGATCGTGTGCGGCCTCGCCGGTGCCCTGTTCGGCCCGGAGCACCCGGTGCCCTGGACGGAGTTCGCGGGTGACTACGACCTGATCCGCGACCGCATCGCCGCTGTGGTGCCCGGTTGCGCCGGCTACAACGAACGCGTCCGCCACCCCGACGGCTTCGTGCTGCCCCACGCGCCGAGGGACGCGCGCGAGTTCACCGGGACCGCCACGGGAAAGGCGACGTTCACCGCGAGTGAACTGGAGTATCCGGCGGTCCCCGAGGGCAGGTTGCTGCTGCAGACCCTGCGCAGCCATGACCAGTACAACACCACGATCTACGGCCTTTCGGACCGATATCGCGGTGTCGAGGACGGCAGGCGGGTGGTGTTCGCGCATCCCGACGACCTCGCCGAACTCGGCTTCGCCGACGGTGACCTGGTCGATCTGGTTTCCGAGTGGCACGGCACGGGGGCCGGGGATCGAAGAGCCACCCGGTTCCGCGCGGTGGCCTACCCGTGCGCCCGGGGGTGCGCGGCGGCCTACTTCCCCGAGGCCAACGCCCTGGTACCGCTGGACTCGGTCGCGAAGAAGTCGAACACACCCGTGTCCAAGTCCATCGTCATCAGGCTGGAGCGGTCAACGGGATAGCGTCCGCACCCTCAGCTGCCTGAGGCCATGATCGTCGGCACGAAGACGGCGACCATCACCGCCGCGGTGATCTCCTCGACCGCCTTGCGCATCGCGTCGGAGACCCAGTTGCCCTCGGCGATCTCCTTCGCCCTGCGCTGCACCACATCGCGGTCGTCCGCGGCGACGTCCAGCACCTTGTGCACCGAGTCCGTGGCCGTCAGCAGTGCGATGAGCGCGGCCGACCGCTCGGCGGGCCGCTCGCCGTCGACGAGAACCCGGTGCAGCGCCTGCCGAACGCCGACCTCGTGGTCGGAGTCGGTCGCGGGCCAGCGGGTGGTGGGGAAGATGCCGAGGAACCGGCCTTCCTCCTTGTCCAGGATGCCGCGATCGGCCAGTCCGGCGAGCAGCCGCGTCCTGAGCGCGTCGCGAGTGAGCGGGGAGAGCGCGTCCTTGGGCTTCTTGCCGTCGAGTTTCGCCACCTGGTCCAGCGCCTCGTCCAGCGCGGGTTCGCCGGTCGGCGTGGTGTCGAGGACCAGCAACCTGCCCGCCTTGCCCTCGTCCTCCTCCCCTGACACATCGATGCGGCCGGCCATCGCCAGTTCGATGAGCAGGGCCCCGGCGAGGGCGTAGTCGAGGTTGCTCACCCCCGACGACGCCTTACCGGTCTCGTCGTCAAACGCCAGCAGGATGAGATCCTCAGCAATCAGCATGTCCCCACCCTAGGGTGGATACGTTGCCCTCCGCAGGCCACTCGGTCGAGTGAAGCCGCCGACCGATGGTCCGCGGCAATCCCGGCCCGAGGAGCGAACGCGATGACGCAACGCACCGTGGATGTCTGGTTCGACCCCATGTGCCCGTACACGTGGATCATCTCCCGCTGGCTGCTGGAGGTGCAGCAGGTCCGGCCGGTGGCCGTGCGATGGCATGTGCTGAGCCTCGCGGTGCTCAACGAAGATCGCGAGGAGGATCCCGAGGGCGACCCAGACGGCTTTCTCTGGATGCCGGTGCGCCTCTGTGCCGCGGTGGCGCGGAAGTACGGTCAGGAAGCGCTCGGGCGGCTGTACACCGCGCTGGGCACCCGGGTCCACAACCAGGGCGAACAGCGGGACGACACCTTCCAGAACGCGTTGTCCGACGCCGGTCTGCCGCGCGAGCTGGCGGCGGTGGCGGACTCGACGGAGTACGACGACGCGGTTCGTGCTTCCCATGCGGAAGGACTCGGGCTGGTGGGCGACCATGTCGGCAGCCCGGTGCTCGCCTGCACCGACGAGGAAGGCAGGCGCATCGCGTTCTTCGGTCCGGTGCTCTCCACGATGCCCCGCGGCGAGCAGGCCGCGCGGCTGTGGGACGGGGTCCTACTGGTCGCGGGCACACCGGGGTTCCACGAACTCAAGGGCGGTCCCCACGAAGAACCGAACCTTGCCGACCTTCGCTGAAGCCCGCATCGGGACCGCCGCTACATCCGCAGGTGCGACGCCCCGTTGAGGTCGAGGATCGCTCCGGAGGCCCACTCGGCCGGACCGGAGGCCAGATACACCACCGCCTCGGCGATCTCACCCGGACTTCCGACTCGGCCGAACGGACTCTGCGCACGCAAGGCGTCCCCTGCCGGACCGGCGAGCCGGTCGGCCACCCGCTCGGTCGCGGTGAATCCGGGCGCCACCGAGGTCACCGCGATTCCGTGCGGCGCGAGGGACAACGCGAGCGACTGACCGAACGCCTGCAGTGCCGCCTTGCCCGCACCGTACGCGGGGTGCTCGGGCTCGCCACGGAAAGCACCACGCGAACCGACGTTGATCACCCTGCCGCCCACGGCGGCCGCGATCATCTTTCTGGTGACGCAGAAGGTCAGGTTGGCGGCGCCGAACACGTTGACCGCGAAGCTCGTCTCCCATGCGCGTTGCCAGTCCGAATAGGACGTTGTGGGAACCGGATGGGCATTGTCCTGCGTGGTCCCGACGGCGGCGTTGTTGACCAGCACGCACACCCCGCCCAACCCCTCCTCCGCCCGGTCGGCGACGGCCTGTGCACCGTCGGGTTCGGACAGATCACCCGGCACGAGCAGGTGCCCGCCCCCCGGTAGCTCCGACAGGGTCCGCCGGGCGGCGTCGGTATCGCTCCCGTAGTGCACGGCGACTCGGTCGCCGCGAGCGGCGAAGGCGAGTGCGACCGCACGGCCGATCCCCTTCGACGCACCGGTGACCAGCACACCGCGCGAGTCGGACTCCTCCGCCGTCATGTCGCGAAGATCTGTGTCTCGTCCCGGAAAGCCTTGAACTCCAGCGCGTTCCCGGCCGGATCGCGCAGGAACATCGTCCACTGCTCGCCCGGCTCGCCGGCGAACCGCTGGTAGGGCTCGATCACGAACCGCGTGCCCGCCGCCCGCAATCGCTCTGCCAGGACATGGAAGGCCTCGACGCGCAGAATGAGGCCGAAATGCGGCACCGGGACCTCGTGTCCGT
Organism: Amycolatopsis marina; assembly: GCF_900111885.1. Taxonomy (GTDB): domain Bacteria; phylum Actinomycetota; class Actinomycetes; order Mycobacteriales; family Pseudonocardiaceae; genus Amycolatopsis; species Amycolatopsis marina. Next base: position 139,663 of record NZ_FOKG01000007.1, on the reverse strand, counting down.
CCACCGGGTTGTGCGCGGGCTCGCCCCGCGCACCCGGCACCACGTGGGTCACGAGCTGGTGGCCGTGGAAGTTCCAGTCCACCCAAGCGGTGTCCGACCGGCCCTCGGTCAGGCCGAGCACCTCACCGTAGAACTCGCGTGCCCGTCCGAGGTCGTCCACCGGAATGGCCAGGTGAAAACCCGGTCGATCGGTCATACTCGCTGTCCTCCCCAGGAATTCGTCGACGAATTCCCGCCGGTTGTCGGTCGCTCAGCGACCTGCTGCCCACAGCACCGCCGAGGCGACCTGCGCGTACGAGCCCTTCGGGTGCCCCCGGAAGAGCGGCTCCGTCCCGAACAGCACGGTACGCGTACCGCGGTCGGCGACGCCGGACGCCACCGCCGCCTCCCCGGCCGCCTGCTGCGGGCCGCGACCGCTGTCGTCCTCGGCCCAGTGCCCCGCGACCAGTGGGTTGCCCTCGCCGTAGACCTGTTCCGCACTGACGCGTGGGCCCAGCTCCGTGAACCAGATCGGCGAGTACACGAAGGCGTGGCCTCCGGTTCCGGCCGTCACGGACCCCTGGCCCTCGGCCACGGCGACCACGCCGTTGGCGTCCGCCCTGCCTGCGACGGCACGAACGTCGAGCAGTCCCGCCTCGCTGTTGAACGACGCGCCTGTGCGCCCCCTGGTGACGACCCCGCCGCGGGCCAGGAACGTGTCGACCGCGGTCCGGGCCTCGGGCGTCAGTCCGGAGTAGGACAACCCGCTCGACACGTAGAGCAGGTCGGTGCGGGCGAGGTCGAAGCCGCCGCTCAGCACCGCGGTGGACACCGGGCGAACCTCGAAGCCGAGCTCGCGGAGCACGGCGAGTTCGTCGGCCGCCGCCGCCGCGGCGATCACCGGCCGGTGCAGGAGCGGGCCGCGATCGCCGGGCGCGGCCCGGGTGAACTCGACGCCGAACCGGTCGGCTGCGGCCAGTGCGGCGTGGCGGGCCGCTGCGGGGACGACCACGGTTCCGTCGTCCTGCCGGTGCACCCGCAGGTCCTGTGCGAGCAGTGCGTTCAGCGCCTGCACGTCCTTGCCGTCGACGAGCCGCAACGCCATGTCCGCCCCTGGCGGCGCCGTCACCCCGCCCGTCGGGGCCGCTACCCGCACCGCGGTGAACCGTCCGCGCGGGGCCTGCTCGGCGACGTCCACCGTGGCACCCCAGAGCAGGCTGTGGCTCCAGCCGGATATGTCGTACATACGGGGAACATCGGTGGAGATGTCGGCGCCGTCGGCAAGGATCACGTTGGCCAGCCCACGCTTGGGCTGATGCATGTCGACGACGTACGAGCCCGCGGGGTAGTTCTCGCCGCCGAGCCGGAACGACCGCTCCGCCCTGCCGACCCGCACGTCATTGGCCACAAGGTGGTCCACCAGCCGGGCCGCCGCGGGGGCGGAACGTTGATCCTGCCCAGCGGGAATCACATAGGCGCGGGGGAACTCGACCGAGTAGCGGTCCTCCTGCCCGAACCCCGGGACGAACCCGTCGGGAATCTCCCGCGCGGGCTCACCTGCCCAGCCACGGCGGAACTGCTCGATCTGGTCGGCGATCAGCTCTCGCCGATTGTTCAGCGTGTAGTCGATCCCAGCCCTGATGGTCGCCTCGGCCACGTCGGTGTTGATGCCCGCGCGCCTGCGCAACTCCTCGGTGGGGAGTTCGTCGTACTGGGCGCGGTTGACCCGCAGCGGAACTTCGATGGTGTGACCGACCGCGCCGTGATACATCGAGTACATCGGGGTGAAGATCGGCGGCCAGTCGTCCCAGTCCCCCGGCTCGAAGTCACGGAAGGGAATGTCCGCCCCGCTGGTCTCCGGGTAGCCGAGCTCGCCGACCGCCTTCTCCATGCCGAGCGCGTTGGCGTAAGCGTGCTTGATGTAGAGGTCGTACTCGTAGTTCTGCCCGTGCGGTGGTGTCGCGGGCTCGATCAGCGTGGTGCCCGTGTAGCCGTGCTCGTCGAGCATCACCAGCGGCTGGGTGCCGATGACGACGTCGCGCACCGCGCGGGACTCCGGCTGGGTGGACGTGATGTGATCGCGGTTGACGTCGAAACCCGCCGCGTTCGCCCTGGTGCCCGCCACCCGTCCATCCGGATTGTTGGTGACGGTGAAATAGATCCTCGAACGCTCCAGCAGATGCCGGGTGGCGCGGTCCTTCGCGGTCGCCAACCGCTCGATGACCCGCAGGGCACCGTCGGTGCCCTCCCACTCGTCGCCGTGGATGTTCGCGTTGATCCACACCGGTGCCTTGTAGTTCCTGGCCAGCGCACGGTCGCGCGCAGCGGCCCTCGGGTCGTTCTCGATCAGCTCACGCCAGCGGTGCTGGCGCCGGGTCTCCGCCCGGCTCTCCGGAGCGGTGACGGTCACCAGGTACAGATCACGGCCGAGGGTGGATGTCCCGACCACCTCGACCGAGACCCGGTCGCTTCGGGCCTGCAACTCGTTGAGGGCGGGCGCCAGCGCGTGATAGGGGACGAGACCCAGTTTGATCGCCTTGTCCGACGGGTCCTCGGGGAACTCCCGCAGCGTGGTTCTGCGGGGATACCCCTGCTGATCACCCCAGTCGCGATTCTCGCCCACCCGCGCGGCAAGGCGGCGCGCGGGTGGATCGGTCGCGGCCACCCGGTTGCGGTCGGCACCGTTTCCCTGGTCACGATGCGTCGTCTCCGGAGGCGGGGCCGGTGGCGCCGCGGAGGCGGCGGGAAGCATGGCCCCGGACAGCGTGAGCAGCGCGACGAGCGCGAGGACAAGAGCGCGAGCTGAGCGGAAACGCGACACTGGCCACCTCCGGGTTCGGGCTGCGCCAAGTGTTTCGCCCGGCTAACAACATGGCAAGACCTTGTGTCGAACCGCGACCCGAACGGCTCAGTGCTCCGCCAACGGGTCGCACCGGACATCCGCAACTGGACGGTTCGGCTCTCAGGCGCCGAAGAGCTGGATCACCTTCCGTACGAGTTCGAACACGCCATAGGCGAACGGGAGCGCGACCCACAGCCACACGAAGACCAGCAACGGCGTCCTGCTGGTACCGGCCTGCTCGGAATCGGCCATCACCTCTCACCTCCGGTGCTCGCGACCGCGTTGTCGTCGGCCGGCTCGTGGAACTTCGAATCGACCGGGCGGACCAGTTCGTTCGCGACGAAGGCCAGCACCAGCAGGCCGATCATGATGTAGAACGACGTGCGATAGAGGTCCGGACCGCTCCTGCCCGCGGCTGACTGCGCGTCCGCTATGGCGTTGACGATCAACGGCCCGAGCACGCCTGCCGTGGACCAGGCGGTCAGCAGCCTCCCATGGATGGCGCCGACCTGGAACGTGCCGAACAGGTCCTTCAGGTAGGCCGGAATCGTCGCGAATCCGCCACCGTAGAACGACAGGATCACCATCGCGCTGAGAATCACGAGGAGCTTTGACGAGCTGCCGGTCAGCGCGATCAGCAGATAGAGCAGTGCACCGACGCCGAGGTAGATCCGGTAGATGTTCTTGCGGCCCAGCAGGTCCGATGTGGACGACCAGACGAACCGGCCGAGCATGTTGGCCAGGGACAGCAGCGCGACGAAGCCGGCCGCGGCCGCGGCGCCCACCGGAACCGCGGTGTCGGCGAAGAAGTCGGTGATCATCGGCGAGGCCTTCTCCAGAATCCCGATACCGGCCGTCACGTTGAAGCAGAGAATGATCCACAGCAGCCAGAACTGCGGGGTCCGTAGCGCGTTCGATGCCGAGACCTGCGCGGTGGTGATCAGTGCGCCGGATCGGGCGGCCTCCGGCCGGTAGCCCGCGGGTCGCCACCCTTCCGGCGGCACCCGCACGAGAAGCACGCCGACGGTCATGAACGCGGCGTACACCACGCCGTGTGTCGCGAAGCTGGCTGCGATCCCTCCGGTGGTCGAGCCGAAGGACTCGAGCATCCGGCTCGACCAGGGTGAGGCGATCAGCGCACCGCCACCGAACCCCATGATGGCAATGCCGGTGGCCATTCCCGGCCGGTCCGGGAACCACTTGATCAGTGTGGACACCGGTGAGATGTAGCCGATGCCCAACCCGATACCACCGACGACGCCGTAGCCGAACACGATCAGCCAGTACTGTGCGGTCGCCGCGCCGAGCGCCGAGATCAGAAAACCCGCGGAGAAGCAGGTCATCGAGACGAACATGGCCCAGCGCGGTCCCTTGCGTTCCACGGTGGTGCCGCCGAAGGCCGCGGACAGTCCCAGCATCACGATGCCGAGCTGGAACGGCAGTGCGCTCTGCGTCCCGGTGAGACCGAGCGACTCCTCCAGCGGGGGTTTGAAGACGCTCCACGCGTACACCTGGCCGATCGCCAGGTGGATCGACAGCGCCGCGGGCGGTATCAGCCAGCGACTCCACCCCGCCGGTGCGATGCTGTGAGACCGGTCCAGGAAACTGACAGCCATGCAGGCGCCTCCGTACGCTGGCAGTTGGTCAAGCCTTCAATCTATGCCGTGGACCACATGCTCGCATGCACGGGAGCACCGACGAAAGGAGCGATCATGGGTCGGCTCACAGTCCGGCGTCCGGTGCACCGGTTCTCCGCTCAGGGGCACCGGGTCCGGCCGGACACCCTCGCCGTCGAAGAGCCGATGGAGCTGCGGGTCGGTGGCAGTGCCCTCGCGGTCACCATGCGGACCCCGGGAAGCGATGTCGAACTGGCGCACGGCTTCCTGCTGTCCGAAGGTGTGATCGGCTGTCGCGAGGACGTGCGGGTGGCGCGCTACTGCGACGGCGTGGACGACAGCGGGCGCAACACCTACAACGTGCTGGACGTGGCCCTCGCGGCGCACGTTCCGCCGCCGCAGACAGGTGTGGAACGCAACTTCTACACCACCTCGTCCTGTGGTGTCTGCGGCAAGGCCGCGTTGGACGCGGTGCGGACGAAGACGCGCTTCGACCCGGCAGGATCACCGCTGAGCCTCTCCCCCGAGGTGCTCGCGGGTCTGCCGGACACACTGCGAGAGCGACAGCGGGTGTTCGCGAGCACCGGTGGCCTGCACGCGGCCGCGCTCTTCGACGCCGAAGGCGCGCTGCTGGTCGTGCGGGAGGACGTCGGCAGGCACAACGCGGTGGACAAGGCCATCGGCTGGGCGGTGCTCGAGGAACGGGTCCCGCTGTCGTCCTCCGGGTTGCTGGTCTCGGGGCGGGCCTCCTTCGAACTGGTCCAGAAGGCCGCGATGGCCGGGATTCCCGTGCTCGCCGCGGTATCGGCACCGTCCTCGTTGGCCGTCGAACTCGCCGAGGAGCACGGCATCACCCTGGTCGGCTTCCTCCGCGGCGAGAGCATGAACGTCTACTGCGGCGCCGAACGCATCGTTGGCGCAAACTGACCGACCAGAGGCACACTGGGTCGCAGAAGCGGCTGAGAAGCGAGCCGGTCGGCGAAGGCGAGGACCGCCATGGATGACCCGGTCGACAGATCGTCCACCATGGCCGAGCGAGAACCCGCGCGGCCGGGGCACAGCAGGCGTTCGCTGCTGATCTCCGGCGCCTCGGCACTGGGTGTGGCCGGTTTCGCGACCGGCGTCACCACCGGAACACTGCCTTTCGGCGCCGCCATGCAGCGCGCGCTCGGAGTCGCCTCCCCGTCGCCGGTCACCCGGCTCGGCCACACCCGGATCGAGCGGTTGTTCTCGCCCGCACGGGGACGGATGGTCGACCTCGTCACCACGCTGCCGGCCAGATCACCGCAGCACGGCCTGCCGATGGTCGTGTTCCTGCACGGGCTCAGGGGCAGCGCTCGCGGCGCGTTGCCCGGCGGGCTGCTCCAGCAACTCATCGGCGACATCGCGCGCCGCGGGGTGCCGCCCTTCGGGTTCGTCGCGGTCGACGGGGGCAACACCTACTGGCATGAGCACCATCGGGGGGACAACCCGATGGCGATGTTGCTCGACGAGCTTCCCGGTTGGCTGCGTGAGCGCGGCCTCGCAGGCACGAACGGTGCGCCCTTCGCCTGCGCCGGCACCTCCATGGGCGGTTTCGGGGCGCTGCTCTACGCCCGGCGCCGGGCCGAGCGCCGCAGCCCACCCGCCGCGATCGCCACGCTCTCGGCCGCCCTGCTGACCTCGTGGGCCGAGATGAGCAAGCGACATGCCTTCCGCGACCGGGCCGACTGGGCCTCGATGGATCCGTTGCGCAACATCGCGGTGACCCGAGGGATTCCCACCGGGATCTGGTGCGGCACCGAAGACCGCTTCATCGAGGGCAACCGGCGCTTCATCACACTGGCGCGGCCCGAGATCGGCTACCTCGCACCCGGCGGGCACAACGGCGCGTTCTTCCGCGCTGCCGTTCCCAGCCTCGTCCGGTTCCTGGGGCGCTGGGTTCCGGCACCCGCCTGACGCGCACGCGCCCTCGGTCACACTCGCAGATATGCCCGCACCATGGTGCTCCCCGGCTCGGAGTACACCCGCACCAGATCGGCGATCTGGTTGACCATCAGCAGACCACGGCCGCCGAGCTGATCCGGCCGCGCGGGCACCCGACCGGCGAGCGGGTCAGCGAGGTGACCGTTGTCGTTGACCTCGCAGACGACGTGATCGTCCTCCCGCCAGATCCAGAGCGCTCCGGTTCCACCTCCGTGCACCACGCTGTTCGCACTGAGTTCGGCGACGATGAGGGCCAGATCGTCCAGTAACTCGTCCCGCACGCCGAGCTCCGTGCCGCGCGCGACGGCGAAGGAACGCACGTCGCGCAGGCCGCTCAGATCGAACGCGGAACTCGGTGCGTCGGCGGGCCGGTCGAGGGCGAAGTTGTACTGCTTGATGATCCGGTCCGGATCGTAGGACGCGCTCGTCATCGAGCCGTCGTTCCTGATCAGTTCGGGATGGGTCGCCTCGGCGTCCTCGACGACCTCAGCCGCGAGTCCCACGGTGTCATAGGGACAGAGCACGGTGGCGGAACGCCCAGCGAATGCCCGGTTGATCAGCGCCTCGTGCTGGGCGCACGCGGGATATTCCAGTTCCGAGCGGCCTGGCCAGATGGGCTCGCCGATCACCCGCACCGCACCCTCGTGCTGGTTGGCGAACGCCAGCAGTACCCCAGGGATGATCCGGCCGGGATTCAGGCCAGCTTGCTCCATGTTCACCAGGTGAACGGATGCGGCAGCGGTTCCCAGTTCGGCTTTGATCAGGTCCAGATTGCCGCCGGGAACCGCGACCGCGACAGGCTCCCCTGCGGCAAGGCCGTCCAGTACGAATGGCACCGTGCCGGCCAGGTACTCGTCGCGACCTCGATAGAAAAGGGCCGGGTGCGAGAACGTTCCGGTTTCGGCGTTGCGAGCCGTCACTTGCTGTCCTCCAATGAGATCTCCGGGTCGGTTCTACCCCCTATCGAGGAAACACAAACCCGGAATCTGACCGGGACACCGAGCTGTGACCAGGCTCTCCCGCTGCCCGCACGGAGGGCAACCACAGAAATCACGGATAGCGACATGAGGGATGCCAGTTCAGTCGAACCCGCGCGCGATCACGCCGATGAGCCAGAACGCCACGGCAGTTGCGGAGACCAGCACGGTGGACCACAACAACAGGGACCGGTCGTTGTCCGCCGCCCTGGCCTTGTGCACGGCGAAGAAACCGAGACCCAGCAGCGGCAACGGCAGCAACGGCAGCAGCGACAGGCGGGTGAGCGTCGCCGCCAGGCAGACGACCGCCAGCACGGACAGCGCCACGACGGCGACCGTCCGCAGGACCGGATACCGCCGATGTGCGGCGGCGACAATGCGCTGGGCCAGCTCGCTGACCCCGTACACCTCGGTGCCGTTGTCCGAACCTGGTTGCCGCGTCATTCAGTCCGCCACGAGTCCAGAAGGCTCAGGCCGACTTCTCGCCACGCTCGCTGCGCTGCCGCCGGGAGGGCTGGCGCGAGACGATCGTCGGGTTCACGTTCTCCCGCACGGTCTGCTCGGTGATCACGACCTTCGCCACGTCATCACGACTCGGAATGTCGTACATCACCGGCTGCAGGACCTCTTCCATGATGGCGCGCAACCCACGGGCACCGGTGCCGCGCAGCACGGCCTGGTCGGCGATCGCCTCGAGCGCGGTCTTGGTGAACTCGAGTTCGACGTTGTCCATCTCGAAGAGCTTCTTGTACTGCTTGACCAGCGCGTTGCGCGGCTCGGTGAGAATACGGACCAGCGATTCCTTGTCGAGACTGGTGACGCTGGCCACGACCGGAAGCCTGCCGATGAACTCGGGGATCAGGCCGAACTTGATCAGATCTTCCGGCATGGTGTCGGTGAAGACGTCGCTCTCGTCGATCTCGGACTTCGTCCGGATCTCCGCGCTGAAACCGAGGCCACGCTTGCCGACCCGCTCGTTGACGATCTTCTCCAGCCCCGCGAAGGCACCCGCCACGATGAACAGCACATTCGTGGTGTCGATCTGGATGAACTCCTGGTGCGGATGCTTACGCCCACCCTGTGGGGGCACGGATGCCGTCGTGCCCTCGAGAATCTTCAGCAATGCCTGCTGCACGCCCTCACCGGAGACGTCCCTGGTGATGGACGGGTTCTCCGACTTACGGGCGATCTTGTCGACCTCGTCGATGTAGATGATGCCCGTCTCGGCGCGCTTGACGTCGTAGTCGGCCGCCTGGATCAGCTTGAGCAGGATGTTCTCGACGTCCTCGCCGACGTAACCAGCCTCGGTGAGGGCGGTGGCATCGGCGATCGCGAACGGGACATTCAGCAGTTTCGCGAGGGTCTGCGCCAGGTAGGTCTTGCCGCACCCGGTCGGCCCCAGCATCAGGATGTTGGACTTGGCGATCTCGACCGGCTCGTCCTTGGCGTCCTTCGGCCCGCCCTTGTCATCGGACTGGATGCGCTTGTAGTGGTTGTAGACCGCCACCGCCAGCGTCCGCTTGGCGTCGTCCTGCCCGATGATGTACTGCTCGAGGAAGTCGCGGATGTCGGCGGGTTTCGGCAGCTCGTCGAGCTTGACGTCCCCCGCCTCGGCAAGTTCTTCCTCGATGATCTCGTTGCACAGGTCGATGCACTCATCGCAGATGTAGACGCCGGGGCCGGCGATGAGCTTCTTCACCTGTTTCTGGCTCTTCCCACAGAAAGAACACTTCAGCAGGTCTCCGCCGTCGCCGATCCGTGCCATGACCGTTGACCTCGTCCCCTCCGGTGCACAAGTACACCTGACTGTCTCACCCACCCCCACCACAGCGCTACAGCACCATCGGCTGGGGGACTCACGCGCGCTTCCCTTGACGGTACCCGCCCGAGGCCCTCGTGGGGAGGACCTGGAGCAGGCGAGGCGAGGCGCGCCGGGGCAGACCCTAGACCAGAAGACCGGTGTGTGTCGTCCTCGACACACACCGGTCAGCGGATCCGGCCTGCCGGTCCCGGCGGCAGGGGCACGGCCCTACGCCGAGCCCTTGCGGTACGGCAGCACCTCGTCGACGATGCCGTAGTCCTTGGCCTCCTCGGCCGTCAGAATCTTGTCGCGCTCGATGTCGTTGCGCACGTCGTCGACCGACTTGTGCGTGTGCTTGGCCAGCGTGGTCTCCAGCAGCCGGCGGACCCGCTGGATCTCGTTCGCCTGGATCTCGAGGTCCGAGACCTGGCCATAGGTGCCTTCGGTGGCGGGCTGGTGGATCAGGATCCGCGCGTTCGGCAGCGCCCTGCGCTTACCGGGTGTGCCCGCCGCGAGCAGGACCGCCGCCGCCGAGGCCGCCTGGCCGAGGCATACGGTTTCGATGTCGGTCCGCACGAACTGCATCGTGTCGTAGATGGCCATCAACGAGGTGAAGGAACCACCGGGCGAGTTGATGTAGATGCTGATGTCGCGGTCCGGGTCCTCGTGCTCGAGGTGCAGCAGCTGGGCCATCACGTCGTTCGCCGACGCGTCGTCCACCTGCACGCCGAGGAAGATGATCCGCTCTTCGTACAGCTTGTTGTAGGGGTTGGATTCCTTGACCCCGTAGCTGGTGCGCTCGATGTACGAGGGCAGCACGTACCGGGACTGCGGAAGGTGTAGCTGGCTCATGAAGGTCTCCTTGTCAGCGCGATACCGGTCAGCTGCCCGCACCAGGGCGCGTTTCGCGCGTCAGAACGTGGTCCACGAAGCCGTACTCGCGGGCCTCTTCCGCGGTGAACCAGCGGTCCCTGTCACCGTCGGCGATGATCTGCTCGACGGACTGCCCCGTCTGCTCGGCGGTGATCTCGGCGAGTTGCCGCTTCCACTTGCCGAAGACCTCGGCCTGGATCGCGATGTCCGAGGCCGTGCCACCCACACCTGCCGACGGCTGGTGCATCAGGATCCGCGCGTGCGGCAGCGAGTACCGCTTGCCCGGCGTGCCCGAGGAGAGCAGGAACTGCCCCATCGAGGCCGCCAGCCCCATCGCGTAGGTCTGCACGTCCGGCGAGATCAGCTGCATCGTGTCGTAGATGGCGAAGCCCGCGGTCACCGAGCCGCCGGGAGAGTTGATGTAGAAGCGGATGTCCGACTCGGAATCGTCCGCGTCCATCAGCAGCAACTGCGCCGTGATCCGGTTGGCGACCTCGTCGTTGACCTCGGATCCGAGCACGACGATGCGCTCCTGGAGCAGTCGCTCGTACACCGAGTCGGTCAGGTTGAGTCCCGCGGTGCTAGTCCGCGCCTCGGGCATGTGCTGCATCACGTCTGCCTGCCTTTTCGCCGCCGTGGGCCCCGGAGTGCGCGACCCACTCTGCTGTCTTTCGTAACTGAGGATCTTGTACTCGACCTTAACGAACTTGGGCGGTGCAGAATGCCTGACACCGCCCAAGTTCGCTGAGAGCATTACCGATCCGTCGTTGTTCCCGCCGTCTCGGTGACGTCGGTCTCGTCCGCGTCACCCGATTCGGTCGCCTCGCTGGTGGACTCGGCCGTGGCGGCCTCCGTCACGTCGATCGCGGTGTCGTTCTCCTCGGCGCCGTCCTCCTTGCCGAACAGCTCGTCGAGGTCGATCGGCTCCCCGGCCGAGTCGGTGACGGTGGCACTCCGGACGATCGAGGCCAGCGCCTTGCCGCGGCGCACGTCGGCGTAGATGGCGCCGAGCTGGCCCGACTGCTGGGCACGCTGCACGTACTCGTCCGGGCTGACGCCGAAGCGCTGCGCCTGGTAGATGATCCGCTCGGTCAGCTCGGCGTCGTTGACCTGGACGTTCTCCGAGTCGGCGATGGTGTCCAGCAGCAGCTGGGTACGAACCGCCTTCTCGGACTCCTCGCGGGCCTCGTTCTCGAAGTCCTCGAGCGTCTTGCCCTCGGACTCGAGCGCCTTGGCGAAGGCCTCCTCGTCGTGGTCGAACGGGTGGATCGCGTCGTGCTTGCGGTTCTCGATCTCGCCCGCGACGACGTTCTCCGGGAGCGGGACCTCGGTGGAGTCCAGAAGCGACTCGAGGACCTTGTCCCTCGCCTGCACGCCCTGCTGCATCCGCTTGACGCGGCTGAGCCGCTCACGCAGGTCGTTCTTCAGCTCCTCGAGCGTGTCGAACTCGCTCGCGAGCTGGGCGAACTCGTCGTCGGGCTCCGGGAGCTCGCGCTCCTTGACCGACTGGACGGTGACGCTGACCTCGGCGTCCTTGCCCGCGTAGTCGCCTGCCACGAGCCGGGTGGTGAAGGTCTTGGTCTCGCCTTCGTTGGCCCCGATGATGGCCTCGTCGATACCGTCCACGAGCTGGCCGGAGCCGATCTCGTAGGAAAGGCCGGAGGTGGACGCGTCGGGCACCTCCTCGCCGTCGACCGTGGCCGAGAGGTCGATCGAGACGAAGTCGCCGTTCTCGGCTGGCCGGTCCACGCCCTTGAGCGTGCCGAACCTGGCGCGCAGCTCGTCGAGCTGCTCATCGACCTCGGCCTCGGTCAGTTCGACGTCGTCGACGCTGACCGAGATGCCCGTGAATTCGGGCAGGGTGATGTCCGGGCGCACGTCGACCTCGGCCGTGAACTCGAGCACCTCGCGGTCTTCGAGCTTGGTCACCTCGAAGTCCGGGCGGCCCAGCGTACGGACCTCACCGGCCTGCACGGCCTCCATGTACTTGGCCGGGATGACCTCGTTGACGACCTCATCGAGCACCGGGGCGCGGCCGATCCGGCTCTCCAGCACGCGGGCCGGGGCCTTGCCGGGACGGAACCCCGGGATACGCACTTGCTGGGCGATCTTGCGGTAGGCGCGGTCGAAGTTAGGTTTGAGTTCGTCGAACGGCACCTCGACATTGATCTTTACGCGCGTCGGGCTGAGCTGCTCGACGGTGCTCTTCAACGTTTTCTCCTCGAGCCGTGGCGGTGCTGTCTTGACAGAAAGCAATCGGATGATCCCAGGTCATTGTCCCAGTACAGGGGAACCCGGACTCCCCGAGTCTAGGACAATGACTCGGCAGCTCGAGCCCGGGTTGCGGTTGACGCGGGGTCGAGCGCTCCGGGGGACCGGACATCGGTCGTTCCCGAGCGTGTGACCTGCCCTCGGCCAGGCACTAGCCTTGGGCCGGTGCCCGCCACACTCGCGATCGAGAACTATCGGTCACTGCGGGAACTGGTGATCCCTCTCGGTTCGCTCACCGTCGTGACCGGAGCGAACGGCAGCGGCAAGTCGAGCCTGTACCGGGCGCTGCACCTGTTGGCCGACATGTCCCGTGGCGGCGCGGTGGCGGCGCTGGCTCGTGAGGGCGGGCCGATGTCGACTCTGTGGGCAGGTCCGGAGACGACCGGGCAGGCGGTCCGGGAGGGCGGACACCCGGCGCAGGGCACCATCAGGCAGGCACCGGTCGGTCTGCGACTGGACTTCTCGGGCAGCGACTTCGGTTACGCCGTCGATCTGGGACTGGCACTGGCCGAAACGCTGACGGGCCCCATACGCAACCAGCACGCGGCCGGCGAACCGGATACGTGCTGGTGATCGAGACTGATCTGTCGGGGTGACAGGATTTGAACCTGCGACCCTTCGCTCCCAAAGCGAATGCGCTACCAAGCTGCGCCACACCCCGATGTCCGCCACACCCTGGGCGGTGTGTGACCACCATAGCGGTACCCGTTAGGATGGTGTCGCACCCGGTCCTCCGGGAGCACGCGGGCGTAGCTCAATGGTAGAGCCCCAGTCTTCCAAACTGGCTACGCGGGTTCGATTCCCGTCGCCCGCTCCAGAGTTGAAGTAGCAGGTCAGAGACACGAAAAGCGGCAGGGCCCGAGCCAGGGCGCTGCCGCTTTTTCTGGTCAGCGGGCCAGTGCGGCGCTACGTGACTGACGCCGGCAGGCGGAGGTGACCGCTACGACGCCGCCTCGAGCCGTGGACCATTACGCCACGCGGCGGCGAGGTCTTGCATCGGCAGACCGAGCACCTCGCTGAGGCAGGCGATCGTGCCGAACCCGGGGGTCGGAAGCCGGCCGGTCTCGATCTTGCGCAACGTCTCCGGGGACATACCGGCGGTGTGCGCCACGTCACCGAGATCACGATCTGCTCGCGCCGCACGCAGCATCCTTCCGAGACGCCTGCCGGCCTCGATCTGTTCGGGCGTAAGCGGATTGCGGACCACGACACCAGAGTACGACTGGTATTTTAATACCGCTAGTGTTACGGTGGTATTATTATACCAATCGTACGACGTGAGGGTTCCATGATCGAGTTGAAGTCGCCCGCAGAGATCGAACGGATGCACACGACCGGGCAGTTCGTCGCCCAGATCCTGTCCGAGTTCAGCGAACTCGCAGACGTGGGCGTCAACCTCCTCGACCTGGAACACCACGTGCGCGGCCGGATCCGCCAACGCGGCGCGCAATCCTGCTACTGGGACTACGCCCCGTCCTTCGGCAACGGCCCGTTCCGCAACGTCACCTGCCTGTCGGTCAACGACGCGGTGCTCCACGGACTGCCCCACGACTACGCACTGCGCGACGGGGACGTCGTCACCATGGACCTCGCGGTGGGGATCGACGGCTGGGTCGCGGACGCCGCCCGCACCGTCATCGTCGGCACTCCGGCCGAGGACGATCTGCGACTCCTCCGCGCGACCGAAGAAGCGCTCGCCGCCGGCATCGGGGCCGCGAGGCCGGACAACCGGCTGGGCGACATCTCAGCGGCGATCGCGGCGGTCGCCACCGACTACGGCTATCCGGTCAACACCGAGTTCGGCGGCCACGGGCTGGGACGAACGATGCACGAGGATCCCCATGTCCCCAACACGGGCCGGGCCGGGCGCGGCCTCAAGCTCAGAGCGGGCATGACCCTGGCACTCGAACCCTGGTTCGCCCGCACCACCGACCGGATCGTCTACGACCCCGATGGCTGGACCATCCGCTCGGCCGACGGCTCGCGCACCGCCCACTCCGAGCACACGATCGCGATCACCGGGGACGGCCCCCTGGTGCTCACCCAACGCCTGCCACGCCACGCGGCCCCGGCCTCGGCGTGAGTTCGGCTGATCCGCGGCGAGCCCTCACTCCACCTGCCGGGCCGTGGCCAGCGCCCGTTCGGTCTCCCAGAAGGCACGCATCGATGCGATCAGACCGGACTCCCCCACCCGGTAGACGAACACGCCGTCGGTGTCGACCCGGTAGTTCCCCGGCAGGAACGTGGTGATCGTGCCGACGTTGGCCACCTCGTCGCCTGCCGCGTGCGAGTCCCGGATGACGAACTCGAAGCGCTGCACCTGCGCGATCGCCTTGTCCCAGAACGCGGAGATCCCCGCATGGCCGTGGTGCCCCTTGCCCTCTGGGTCGAAACCGGACGGGCCCACCGGATCCTCGATCACCCCGTCCGGGGCGAACAGTGCCAGCCAGTCCTCCTTCGCCCCGCTCGTCACCGCCTCCATCGAACGCATCGCGGCCTGCCTTGCCGGTGGCTGCTCGACATTCGTGTCCCAGCAGACGGTGATGGTCATTTCTCCAGCCCTTCAGAACTTGGCGATGATCTCGTCGGCGAACTTCCTGATCGAGTCCTTTTTAGACTGAAGATCGGCGTCGAATCCGAGCCCGTCGAAGACCCAGGGCATGGTGATCACGTCCGTCACACCGATCTCGGCCTGCTCGCGGTACCCGTCGAGTCCGAACCGGTCGACGCACACGGCCTGAATCTCGAACGGTTCCGCTGCCGTGCCCGCTTCGGCACGCAGCGTCCGCAGGCGTTCGATCGTCGAGCGCAGGTCGTCGAACTTCATCATCGCCGAGGCCCAGCCGTCGCCGACGCGAGCGGCACGCCGGAGCGCCACCTCCGTGTGTCCGCCCACGTAGAACGGCACGCGCGCCCGCGGCGCCGGACTCATTCGCAGCTTGTCGAAGTCGAAGAACTTTCCGTGGTACTCGACCATTCCGCCGTCGAGGATGAGCCGCAGGACCTCGATCGCCTCGTCGACCCGCTTGCCCCGGTTCTCATACGGCGCCCCGCACCACTCGAACTCCTCCGGCGACCAGCCGACGCCGAGCCCCAGACCGAACCGATCACCGGTGAGCGCCGCCACCGAGCCGACCTGGCGCGCCAGCAGCACCGGATTGCGCGAACCGAGCTTGAGCACCGACGTGTAGAACCGGATGTCGCTCGTCACCGCCCCCATCGCCGCCGTGGCCACGAGCGGGTCAGCCCAGGGCGTCTCCTCGTTCCAGAATCGAGCGCCGTCCGGGGTGTAGGGGTAGTCGGCCGACACGGTCTCGCTGTAGAACAGCGAATCCGGCAGCGCGACCGAGGCGAAGCCGCATTCCTCGGCCGTCGCGGCCAACTCCGTGAGCTGGTCCAGCGGGTTCATCGCGACAGACAACGTGAACTTCATGCCCTACCACTCCCGTCGACGCCCGGAGAACCACCGGCGCGCAGAACTATAACGTGTTCTAGTTTCGACCACCAGGGTCCGCCATGCGCGCACACGGAAGCGCATGGTGACGGACGCCACATCGTCGCCGTGATTCAGGTCATCCGGACCAACATCGAGAGCCGCCGAGGTCGCCCGAGCGCCGTGCAGGTCGAACCAGGAAACCCTTGCGGGAGAACGATTTCCCACTGTGACCAACCACATTCCTGAGCATTGGGCGAAGGTGGCAGGGTCCCCCGATCGCGTGGTTACCGTTTCGTTACCGCCGAGTCGTCGGAACGTTCGGCGGATGTCCGGAGACGTACAACCACGGAGGACACGATCGTGCCCACCTCTTCGCGCAACAGCGGGAAGGCCGCCCGCACCCTCGGCTCGGCCGGAATCGCCTGTGCGCTCGGCGCAGGAACCCTGCTCGGCCTGTCCGGTACCGCCTCGGCCGCCGTCCCGACCGAGCAGACCATGGACTCGGCCCCCTCCTCGGTCGACGAGGGAACGACCGTCACGTTCCGGGGCACGCTCTCCGGACTCGGTGACCGGCCACTGTCCGGCGAGGACGTCACACTGCAGTGGCGCGGGGGCCAGGGCCAGCCGTGGCAGGAGGGTGGCAGCGACACCACGAACGACAAGGGCGTAGCCGCGATCCAGGCCGACGTGGACCGCACCGCACAGTGGCGGATCAGCTACCCGGGCGATCGGCTGAACGACCCCGCCGCGTCCAAGCCGGTCACGGTGAAGGCCGAGCAGTCCATCGGTGAACGGCTCGTCGAAACGGCTGCCGCCCAAGCGGGCGAGTCGTACTCCTACGGCGCGTCGGGCCCCGACAGCTTCGACTGCTCCGGCCTGACCCAGTACGTCCACAAGCAACACGGGATCGACCTGCCCCGCACGTCCGGTGACCAGCGCGCGGCGCTGCCCGAGATCGCCAAGGACGACAAGCGTCCCGGGGATCTGATCTTCTTCGCCGACGGTGGCAGCGTCTACCACGTGGGCATCTACGCGGGCGGCAACACGATGTGGGCGGCGCCTGAGCCCGGTGACGTCGTGCGCGAACAGGAGATCTGGACCGACGCGTACACCGTCGGTCGCGCCTGGTGAGCCGCACGCGGGAACTGATCGCCTGCTGTCCTCGTTGTCCGGTTTCAGGGAGCCGAACAACCGGAGCGTGAACCAATGGGTACGGCGATCGTGTTGATCGTGCTGATTGCCCTCGTCGTGGTGGGCGGCGCCTACCTCGTGCGATCGCAGGCAGCCGCGAAACGGCGCAGGCTGGACGACGCGAAGGCCGAGGCGAGACGGTGGCTCGAGCGTCTCGGCGGCCAGGTGCTCAACCTGACGGGCACCGACACCGCATCCCAGCAGGCCATCGCCGACGCGGCGGAGCGCTACAACGCCGCCGGTTCACAGATGGAGCAGGCCGAAACCATCGAACAGGCACGGCTGGTGCGGGAGACCGCCCTGGAAGGCCTCTACTACGTCCGGGCCGCCAGGACCGCCATGGGCATGGATCCCGGACCGGAACTGCCGACCGACGCCGAACGCGAACGGGCGGGCGCGGTGACCGAGCACCGCTCGGTCAACGTCGAGGGCCAGACCTACGAGGCCTCCCCCGAACCGGGGCAGAACACGCCGCACTACTACCCGGGCGGCCGGGTGGCGGGTCGGCCGGTGCCCCAAGGCTGGTACAGCGAACCGTGGTGGAAGCCCGCGCTGGTGGCCGGGGCCTGGGGCATGGGCTCGATGCTGCTGTTCAGCGCGATGTTCTCCGGTATGCCGGGCGTGCCGGCAGAGGCGTCGATGGACTCAGCGGATGCCGGTACCGACGGCGGAGACATGGGCGACGGCAGCGACATGGGAGACATGGGCGGCGGCATGGACTTCGGCGGCTTCGACGGCGGCTTCTGAGCCGTCACGTCCATCCGGCTGGTCACCCCGGTTGACAGGTGGGGCACCAGTACAGGTTCCTGGCCGCAAGTACAGCGTGCTCAACCGGAGTTCCACAGACCAGACAGGGCTGCCCGGTGCGGCGGTAGACGTAGACCTCTCCGCCGTGCCGGTCCTGCCGCGGCGCCCGCCCCGTGGCCTCCGGCAGGTGCTCGTCGGCCACCGTGTCGATCCGGCCGGTGCGCACACCGGCACGCATGAGCCCGACCAGGTCGGCCCAGATTTCGGTCCACAGTGCCCGGTCCAGCGACCTGCCCGGCAGCATCGGCGCGACACCGTGGCGGAAAAGCACCTCCGCCCGGTACACGTTGCCGACTCCCGCGAGTACCGACTGGTCCATCAACAGTGCCGCCAGTGAACTCCGGGACCGCGAGATCCGCTCCCACGCCCGATCGGGCCGGGCGTCGCGGCGCAGCGGATCGGGTCCGAGCCGCGCCTTGATCGCGTCGATCTGTTCCTCGTCGAGGAGTTCACAGCGCGTCGGGCCGCGCAGGTCGGTCCAGTGGGCGCGCCCCACGAGGCGCATCCGCACCTGTCCTACCGGCGGGGTCGCCGGCAGCGGCGCCTCGGTGAACGCCCCGTAGAGACCGAGGTGCACGTGGACGGTGCCGTGCTCGCCGTAGTCGTGGAACAGGTGCTTTCCGTAGGCCTCGGCATCCCGCAGCACCTGTCCGTCCAGCACCGCGGCCTCCGCCGCGAACCGGCCCTGCGGGCTCGCGACCGCGACCTCGGTGCCCGCGTAGCGACGGCGGTGCAGCCGGGCCAGCCGGTGCAGGGTGTGCCCTTCGGGCATCCGCTCAGGCGCTGGGCAGCGGCGGCGGGGTACCCGTGCGCTCGTAGTCGAGCAGCTGGTCGACCCTGCGCACGTGCCGGTCCTCCGGTGAGGGCAGAGTCGCCAGGAACGCCTCGACGATCTCCGTGGCCTCATCGGCCGTGTGCATCCTGGCGCCGACACCGATCAGCTGGGCATGGTTGTGCTCTCTGGTCAGGCGGGCGATCTCCGTGCTCCAGGCCAGCCCGGCACGGGCTCCGGGCACCTTGTTCGCCGCGATCTGCTCGCCGTTGCCCGAACCGCCGATTACCACACCGAGGCTGCCCTCGTCGGCGACCACTCGCCGCGCCGTCTCGATGCAGAAGGCCGGGTAGTCGTCTGCCGCGTCGTAGACGTGCGGACCGACGTCGGTGACCTCGTGGCCCTGCTCGCGGAGGTGGGCGACAAGGTGGTTCTTGAGTTCGAAGCCGGCATGGTCGGCTCCCAGATAGACACGCACGGCGCGCAGTCTGCCATCCCTGTTCCCCGCCCCGGCGTCCGCCCGGCATCCTTGTGACGTGGACGTACTCGGGCAAACACTGCGGGACCTGGACATTTTCGGCCAGGGCGGCCACGACATCAGGCTGGAGTGGAGCGCCGAGGGCGTCGCTGCGCTGGCCGAGGAGTGCGCGGTCCTCGTCGTGGTCGATGTGCTCTCCTTCTCGACCACCGTCGACCTGGCCCTGATGCGTGGCGGCCGGGTGCTACCGACGCCGTGGGGCGATCGCGGCGCGATCGAGGCGGCTACCGCGGCCGGCGCTTCGCTGTACGACGACGATGGCCACGCTCTGCGGCCGAGCTCGGTCCTGCGCACTCCGCCGGGGGCACTGCTGGCGCTGCCCTCCCCCAACGGCGCGACCCTGTGCACGCTGGCGGCGGACACCGGCGCGAAGGTGTTGACCGGCTGCCTGCGCAATGCCAAAGCCGTGGCCGAGCTGGCACGGGCGGTGGCCAAGGGCGAGCCTGTCGGGGTGATCGCCGCGGGTGAGCGCTGGGGCGTGGACATCCTCGCCGAACCGGGGACGATCGGGCCGCTACGCCCGTGTGTGGAGGACCATCTCGGAGCGGGCGCGATCGTGGACGCCCTGATCGCGGCGGGCTTGCGGCGACCGTCGCCCGAAGCGGCGCAGGCGGCCCGCGCCTTCCGCGCTGCCGGGCCGGACGTGGGCGCCGTGGTGGCCGGTTCGGCCTCCGGCAAGGAGCTCATCAACGGCGGTCACGGCGGCGACGTCGAGCTGGCGATCGCGGTCAACCGCTCGGCGGTGGCGCCGTACCTGGTCGACGGGGCGTTCCAGGACGTTGCGGCACGATGAAACGGCGGCACGGCAGACTGGGCCGATGACGCACCGGCCGGGGCATTGGGTCGAGGTCGCCGATCGGACCTTCGCCCGTAGATACGCCGAACTGGACCAGACACTGGGGCTGGTGGTCGGCGACGAACACTGCCTGGTGATCGACACCGGCAGTGATGAGAGGTTCGGCGCCGAGCTGGCGGCCGCGGTCCGGGAGATCACCGCACTGCCGTGGACCGTGATGATCACCCACGCCCACTTCGACCACTTCTTCGGTACCAGGGCGTTTCTGCCCTGCCCGGTCTGGGCCCACGCGCGCTGTCGGGACGTCCTCGCGGACACCGCCGAGCAGACCCGCCGGGACTGGGCCGAGCGCTACCGCGGCGAAGGCAAGGCCGACCTCGCCGTCCTGCTGGAGGCGGCGGAACTCGTGCTCCCGACCGGTGTCTTCACCCAGAGCATCGAACTCGATCTCGGTGGCCGCGCCGCTGTGCTGCTACATCCCGGACCCGCGCACACCGACCACGACGTCGCTGTCCACGTTCCCGACGTCGGTGTGCTGTTCGCGGGCGACCTGGTCGAGCAGGGCGCGCCGCCGTCGGTCGGCTCCGACGCCCATCTCGCGAGGTGGCCGGATGCACTCGACCGGCTGTTGGAGCTGGGCCCGGGCACGATCGTGCCCGGGCACGGCGACCCCGTCGACCCGGAGTTCGTCACCCGGCAGCGCGACGCCCTCCGCGAGCGGCACGCCGCCGGGGACCCCGGGCGGTAATTCGTCGACGAATTCCGGCCTCAGTCGAAGTTCAGCTCGCCCGTCCGGGTCCGCTTGAGTTCGAAGAAGTCCTGGTAACCGGCGAGCAGACGCGCCCCGTCGAACACCTTCACCGCGTCCTCGCCGCGTGGGATCGAGGTCAGCACCGGGCCGAAGAACGCGACGCCGTCGATGTGCAGCGTCGGTGTTCCGACGTCCATCCCGACCGGGTCCATCCCCTCGTGGTGGCTCTTGCGTACCGCATCGTCGTAGTCGGCGGAGTCGGCGGCCTCGGCCAGTTCGGCAGGCGCACCGATCTCCGCCAGCGCCTCGACGACAGCCGTCTTGTAGTCCTTGTTCCCCTGGTTGTGAATGCGCGTGCCGACCGCGGTGTAGAAGTCGCGCAGCGACTCCTCGCCGAGCTTCTGGGCCAGCGCGACGGCCACCCGCACCGGGCCCCACGCCTTGACCAGCAACTCCCGGTACTCCTCCGGCAGGTCCTCCCGCCCTTCGTTCAGCACGGCCAGGCTCATGATCCGGAAGCGCAGGTCCAGATCACGCTGCCGCTCCACCTCGAGGATCCAGCGCGACGTGATCCAGGCGAAGGGACAGGCCGGGTCGAAGTAGAAGTCCACTCTGGTGGGTACGGCTGCCTGCTGACCGGTCGTCATCGCGTTCTCCCTGGTTGTCGAGTCCCGAGGCCGGGGTAAGGGCCTCCACAGCGAGCAACAGCCGTCGCGCCGCCCTTGTTCCCGTCCGCGCCACCCGTCGTCAGCACCGATCCGCGCATGATTGGATGCCAGACAACAGATGCAACCGACAACCGCTACCAGCAGCCGAGGTGCCCGTGCCCGCCCCAAATCTGACCCGTGAGCAAGCCTCACTCCGCGCCGAACTCCTGGACGTCCAGTCCTACGACATCGAACTCGACCTCACCGACGGCCACGGCGGCCCCGGCGAGAAGACGTTCGACTCGCGGACGACCATCCGGTTCACCAGTTCCCGGCCAGGTGAAAGCTCGTGGGTCGACATCGTGGCGGCTGGTGTCCGGTCAGCCACGCTCAACGGCACCGCACTGGATGTCTCCGGATATGTGGAGGACAACGGTCTCGAACTGCCGGACCTCGCGGAGTCGAACGAGCTCGTCGTCGAGGCGGACTGCAGGTTCATGAACACCGGTGAGGGCCTGCACCGGTTCGTCGACCCGGTGGACGACGGTGTCTACCTCTACACGCAGTTCGAGACCGCCGACGCGAAGCGCATGTTCGCCTGCTTCGACCAGCCGGACCTCAAGTCCGTCTACCGCCTCACGGTGCTGGCGCCGAAGGACTGGAGGGTCATCTCCAACGCGCTCGCCGCGTCCACGGAGGACGTCGGAGACGACGGCGCGGTGCGGACGGTCTTCGCCGAGACCGAGCGCATCTCCACCTACCTGGTCGCGCTGATCGCCGGGCCGTACGCGGAGTGGCGCGACACCTACACCGACGAGCACACCTCGATCCCGCTCGGCATCTACTGCCGCGCATCCCTCGCCGAGTTCATGGACGCTGAACGGCTGTTCACCGAGACCAAGCAGGGGTTCGGCTTCTATCACGATAACTTCGGCACGACCTATCCGTTCTCGAAGTACGACCAGCTGTTCGTGCCGGAGTTCAACGCGGGCGCGATGGAGAACGCCGGAGCGGTCACGTTCCTCGAGGACTACGTGTTCCGCAGCCGGGTCACCCGTTACGCGTACGAGCGCAGGGCCGAGACGCTGCTGCACGAGATGGCGCACATGTGGTTCGGCGACCTGGTGACCATGCGCTGGTGGGACGACCTGTGGCTGAACGAGTCCTTCGCGACCTTCGCCAGCGTCCTGGCCCAGGCGGAGGCGACCGAGTACAAGCACGCCTGGACCAGCTTCGCCAACATCGAGAAGTCCTGGGCCTACCGTCAGGACCAGCTGCCGTCCACTCACCCCATCGCCGCGGACATCGTGGACCTGCAGGCGGTGGAGGTGAACTTCGACGGCATCACCTACGCCAAGGGCGCCAGTGTGCTCAAGCAGCTGGTGGCCTACGTGGGCCTGGACAACTTCCTGTCCGCGCTACGGATGTACTTCACCAAACACGCATGGGGCAACGCGACGCTGGCCGATCTGCTCACCGCGCTCGAGGAGGCCTCCGGCCGGGACCTGTCCTGGTGGAGCGCCCAGTGGCTGGAGACGACCGGGCTGAACTCGCTCAGCCCGCGGTTCGAGGTCGGTGAGGACGGCGCGTTCACCTCCTTCGCCGTCACACAGACCGGCGCCAAGCCCGGCGAGGGCGAGCTGCGCACGCACCGCGTGGCCGTCGGTGTCTACGACGAGAACTCCGAGGGCAAGCTGGTCCGCACCGAGCGCGTCGAGCTCGACGTCGACGGTGAGCGGACCGAGGTGCCCACGCTGGTGGGGACAAAGGCGGGCAAGCTGGTTCTGGTCAACGACGACGACCTCACCTACTGCACGATGCGCCTGGACATGGGCTCGCTGGCGACCCTGGTCGACCGGATCGCCGACATCACCGAGCCACTCCCCCGCACGCTGTGCTGGTCAGCGGCATGGGAGATGACCCGCGAGGCCGAGCTGAAGGCGCGGGACTTCGTCACGCTCGTGATGCGGGGAGTCCACGGTGAGACCGAGGTCGGCGTGGTGCAGCGACTGCTGTTGCAGGCCCAGACCGCACTCAACTCCTACGCCGAGGAGAGCTGGGCCAAGCAGCACGGCTGGCCCGCCTTCACCGGCAGGCTGCTGGAGCTGGCCCGATCGGCCGAGGCCGGGTCCGATCACCAGCTGGCTTTCGTGAACTCGCTCGCCGGAGCGGTGCTGGATGACGAAGCGCTGACGGCCGTGGCCGGATGGCTGGACGGCTCCGCGCCGCTGAACGGGCTCACGGTCGACACGGACCTGCGCTGGCGGTTGCTGCACGCGCTCGTGGCGCATGGTCGCGCCGGCGAGGCGGAGATCGAGGCCGAGCAGGCCAGGGACGACACCGCGGCGGGGCGCAGGCACGCTGAACGCTGCCGCGCACTGCGTCCGACAGAGGAGGCGAAGTCGGACGCTTGGCAGCGGGCCGTGTACGACGACGAGCTGCCCAACGCCGTGAGCGACGCGCTCATCTCCGGGTTCGCCCACCCGGGACAGAAGCCGCTGCTCAGTGCGGGCGGCTACGTCGAGCGGTACTTCGCGGTCATCGACGAGGTGTGGCAGCGGCGCTCCAGTGAGCGTGCGCAGCCGACCGTGGTGGGCCTCTTCCCGGCGTGGGCGGTGGCGAAGTCCACGGTGCAGGCCGCCGACGAGTGGCTGAGCGGAGACCGCCCCGCCTCGCTGCACAGGCTGGTCAGCGAGGGGCGTGCGGGGATCGTCCGCGCGCTGGCCGCCCGTGAGTTCGACCAGAGCTGACCCTACGTGAAACGGCCCCCGAGGCCACTGGAACTCCAGTGGCCTCGGGGGCCGCAAGCCGGTTCAGGCCGGGTTTGGCCCTGCCTGGTCGGTCATCATCCGCAGGCCGCTGACGAGCCCGCCGATCAGGTCGCCCTCCTTGAACGACGCGACCATGCTCATCACCGCGAGCTTGGCAGCGCGGTCGGGCACCCGGTAGTGCGCGTCCTCGCCGGTCACCACCTCGACGACACGCTCACCGGGCGACACCGCGATCAGCACGGCCCGGGTCGCGGCCGGCCCGATGGACGAGTGCAGCGCCTCGGCGGCCTGCCTGCTGTCCTCGCCGAGCTCGCCGAGATAGACGCTGAAGTCCAGTCCGGTCTCGCGGCTCGACAGCGTCAGTGCCTCATCCAGCCGGGCGAGCTGCATGGGACTGAATGGGCTGGATGGAGTATCGAACTCGTGCATTTTGGCCTGTGAAACCCGGCCGCTTGCCGTAACGACGGCGCCCGGTTCCAAGTCGGCCTCGTCGATTCGGACCGCACCAGGGGAATGCGTCATCTCACCAGTTGCCACGAGCGCCTCCCTTTGCCGTCGTACCCGTACCGTCGGCAGCGGGCTGGATGCGCGACGTGCCGACGCCCTCCGGGTTGGCACTCCACCACTGCGGGGGGTGCTCCCACGGCTGACCCGGACGGTAGCGCTGCGCACCGGAGAACTTGGACCTCAGCGTGGCCAGGCTGACCGCGCCATAAATGGCGAGCGGGATCAGCGCGAAGACCAGAATCGTCTCGACCATATTCACGTCGCGAAGCGTAGCCGATCGGCCCGGCCGACCTCCGTGCACGGCACCTGCCCGACGCCGATCCGCACCTTTGTCCACACCCGACCGTGGGCCGCCGCAGAGGCCCCGTCCGCCGACTGCCACGCGACCGATCCCACGTTGAGGTGAAGCGCTTCGCGCGAAAGGTTGCAACTCAACGTACGGGCGGCGGCACACACCGACGGCGGCTTGTTCCCTGAGTGAAATGCTCGTAGTTTTTTCACCTGTACGGGCCTTGCGCCCAGCTCCCCATCCCTAATAAGTGACACACCGGTCCCGGGAGGACTCATCATGCTCATCGCCCAGCCCCCTACCCAGGCGATTGTCGACACGACTCCGTCACCCTCGGAGGCCTGTACCGAACGTGGCATCCGGGTTACGGCCGGTACGCGAGTCACCCGTGGCACCAGGGTCACCCGCGGCACGAGGGTCACCGCGGGGACCCGGGTGACCGCCGGTACCCGAGTCACCAGGGGAACCAGGGTCACCCGAGGCACCCGCGTCACCTGCGGGACCCGTGTCACCTGCGGAACGCGAGTCACCCGTGGCACCCGGGTCACCAGGGGCACGCGCGTGACCGCCGGTACCCGGGTCACCAGGGGAACCCGGGTCACCCGAGGCACGAGGGTCACCGCGGGCACACGCGTCACCGCCGTGCGGTCCGAGTTCGCGCTGGCCGCCTGAACCAGACAGTCCCGCGAGAGCGACAACGGGAAGCACGCACAACCCCGGGCACCTCGTTGAGCCGAGTGCCCCGGACGCACCATCGGCCCGCCCAGCCGCCGCCGTCGGCACCACAGCGGCTGGGCCGCCGAGGTCCGGTTCCTTCGACCCCGCTCGACTCGGGGTCTGTCCGAAACCTCGGGTCCGCGATCGAGCCGGCCGAGTTCCACAATCACCACGACCACGCAAAAACCAGACCGTAGATGTCCTGTCAGGCCGCAGGCACACCCAGGTACTGATGCCAGAGCGGATCCGACTCCGTCGAGTGCACCAGCAGGCGCCAGTGCGGTCCGTGCGGTGCCCGCGGCACCATCCGCAGCCGCCAGCCCAGTTCCGAGAGCAACTTGTCGGCCTTGCGATGGTTGCACTTCGCGCAGCAGGCGACGCAGTTCTCCCAGGTGTGCGGACCACCACGGCTCCGTGGCACCACGTGGTCGACGGTCTCGGCCCTGCCCCCGCAGTAGGCGCAGCGGAACCTGTCCCGGTGCATCAGACCTGCCCGCGTCAACGGAACCTTCGCCCGGTACGGTACCCGCACGTAGTTGCTCAGCCGGATCACCGACGGCACGGGAACGGCCACCGTCGCCGCGTGCAGCGTGAGCCCCGAAGGGTCACCGTGCACGACCTCCGCCTTGCCACAGATGACCAGCACGATCGCCCTGCGCAACGGCAGCGCTGTCAGTGGCTCGAACGTGGCGTTGAGCAGCAGAACCCGGCGTTTCCCCCACGACCCTGATGGCGCCGAGGAACCCGGTGCTCCAGGGTGGTGTGGCTCCCTGGTACGCCGATGCCCGCGAGGGATACGGCCGGAGCGGTGCGGCGGCCCGTTGGCATCGAGACCGCTGGTCTGCGGCCCGCCTGCCAGGGAAGACGTTGTCGAACGCAACACGACCTCGGGCGCCCACCCGGTCTCGACGAGACTCGGAGCGCCACGAGGGCTGGGTTGTCGGTCTGGCACTCGACCACCTCCACAGGTGCAGGCATAGTCGACCACAGATCACCCCTGGAACGCACGCGCGTTAGCTCACGTGTCACGGACAGTTCGGTAAATTCCGGTCGACGTCCCGCCTGTCGTCATCATCACCGTCACATCAGGCCCATACCCAAGCGAAGTACGGTTGTGTCGAGGCGTCAACGCCGTTCCCGAGAATCCACCACTGCGAAAAGGAGTGCGCCCCGCCGTGATCGAGTTGCTCAGCGAGCCACCGGACTGCATCAACGAGGCAGGCACCTGGTGCGCGCAGGTCTACTCGCTGACGAACAACCACTGGCTCGCGGGATCGGCGGACTGGCTCATCGCCAAGCCGCTGCGGATCCTGCTCATCCTGCTGGTCGCATTTCTCATTCGGCTGATCGTGCGCAAGTTGATCCACCGGGTGACCACGATCCCCACCGACGACTCCGGCCAACTGCCAGCCCTCCTGCGGCCTCTGCGCGACCGGGCACCGGACATGCTCGGGCCGCTGGTCATCGAGCGCAGGCGGCAGCGCGCGAGGACGATCGGTTCGGTCCTGAAGTCGGTCGCGACCTTCATCATCTATGGGCTCGCGTTCGTGCTGATTCTCGGGGAACTGGGGATCAACCTCGGCCCGATCATCGCCTCGGCCGGGATCGTGGGTGTCGCGCTCGGGTTCGGCGCGCAGAACCTCGTCCGTGACTTCCTGTCCGGGATCTTCATGATGCTGGAGGACCAGTACGGCGTCGGTGACATCGTCGACGTCGGCGAGGCGATCGGTGAGGTCGAGGCGGTCGGGCTGCGGATCACCACGCTCCGCGACATCAACGGCACGGTCTGGTACGTCCGCAACGGCGAGATCCTCCGGGTCGGCAACTCCAGCCAGGGCTTCGCCGTCGCGCTGGTGGACATCCCGCTGAGCTACAACACGGATGTGACTCGTGCCACTGATGTACTCGGCAGGGTCGCCATGGAGGCGGCGGCGAGCGACTCGATCGCTCCCGACGTGATGGAACCGCCGCAGGTGCTCGGCGTCGAAAGCGTGACACCCGAGGGCATCCAGCTGCGCCTGACCGTGAAGGTCCGGCCGGGCAAGCAGTGGGCGGTGCAGCGTGCCCTGCGCGCCAGGATCATGACCGCGTTGGAGGAAGCCGGCTTCCAGCCGCCGCTCGGCCGGTTCTACGTCAACCCCCAGAACGGCAACTAGCTCCCCAAGCCTTCCCCGTTCGCGACCCACCCACCACCGCAGGCAAGATGGAGATGTGGCAGACGTGACGAGCCAACCGGCAGATGCCGACCCGCAGAGCTTTTTCGAGGCCGTGGGCGGTGAGCCGACCTTCCGCAAAATCGTCGCCCGGTTCTATGCCGAGGTCGCCGACGACGAGGTGCTGCGGCCCCTCTATCCGGAGGAGGACCTCGGCCCGGCAGAGGACCGACTTCGGTTGTTTCTCATGCAGTACTGGGGCGGTCCGCACACGTACTCCGACCAGCGCGGCCACCCCAGGCTGCGGATGCGGCACGCCCCGTTCTCCATCGGTCCCATCGAGCGGGACGCGTGGCTGCGGGCGATGCGCATCGCGGTGGACGAGGCCGGGCTCGACGAGCCCTATCGGCAGCAGCTCTGGAACTATCTGGAGATGGCCGCCCACTCGATGATGAACAGCTGGACGTGACGGGTGCGACCGAGATCAGCATGACCGACAGCGCCTCTGAGAACCGAGCTGACCAGCGTGGACGCCCTGCCCGAACCCGCTCGGCCGAAGGCACGCTATCGCGGCGGCAGGGCGCCGATCAGCAGGAAACGCAGCCGACTCGAGAAGCAGCGCCCTGGCGAGGCGATCGCGCCGCGGGTTCTCAAACGGACACCGAGGCAGCTCGCCGCGTGCGCAGAACGGCAGAGCAGCCCACGGAGAAGCAGAACGCCCCGCAGTGGTGGCGGGACTGCGTCTTCTACCAGGTGTACGTGCGGTCGTTCGCCGACTCCGACGGTGATGGTGTCGGCGACCTGGAGGGGGTGCGCAACCGGCTCGGCTACCTGGAACTGCTCGGCGTCGACGCCCTGTGGCTGACCCCGTTCTACCGGTCCCCGATGGCCGACCACGGCTACGACGTCGCCGACCCGCGCGCCGTGGATCCGCTGTTCGGCGACCTGGCCGCGTTCGACGCCCTGGTGGCCGACGCGCATCGGCGGGGCATCAAGGTCACGATCGACGTGGTGCCGAACCACACCAGCGACGAGCACGAGTGGTTCGTCGCGGCGCTCGCGGCCGGGCCCGGCAGTCCGGAGCGGGACCGCTACATCTTCCGGGACGGCACCGGCACCGATGGGGCTGCGCCGCCGAACAACTGGGTCAGCGTGTTCGGCGGACCCGCCTGGACCAGGATCGCGGACGGACAGTGGTACCTGCACCTGTTCGGCTCGCGGCAACCGGACCTGAACTGGGCGAACCCGGAGGTCGGTGCGGATCTGGAACAGACGCTGCGGTTCTGGCTGGACCGTGGGGTCGACGGCTTCCGCATCGACGTGGCGCACGGCATGGCGAAGCCAGCCACCCTGCCCGACATGGACCCTCGGGCGGCCGGCGCCTTCGCGACCGGGGAGTTTTTCGACCCCAGGTTCGATGACGACGGCGTGCACGAGATCCACCGGATGATCCGCAAGGTGCTGGACGAGTACCCGTCGACCATGGCGGTCGGCGAGATCTGGACGATGAACGACGACCGGCTCGCCCACTACCTACGACCGGACGAGCTGCATCTCGGGTTCAACTTCCGGCTCGTCCTCACCCATTTCGACGCCGACGCCATACAGGCGACGATCGAACGTTCGCTCACCGCGGCCGCGACCGCGGGTGCGCCGCCGACCTGGACACTGTCGAACCACGACGTCTGGCGCCAGGTCAGCAGGTACGGCGGCGGCCGCCAGGGGCTGGACCGGGCACGGGCGATGGCGCTGGTCCAGCTGGCCCTGCCCGGCGCGGTCTACCTGTACAACGGCGAGGAACTCGGGCTCGGCAACGTCGATCTCCCCGACGAGGCGCTGACGGACCCCCGCGCCCTGCACGAGGACGCGACGGACCGGGGCCGCGACGGAGCACGAGTCCCACTGCCCTGGGAGGGCACCGAAACGCCGTTCGGATTCTCCGACACGGGCCGTTCGTGGCTGCCGGTTCCGGCGGACTGGGCCGAGTTGACCGTCGAGGCGCAACTCGAGGACACGGAGTCGACCCTGTCGCTGTACCGGCAGGCGATCGAGTTACGCCAGCAGCATCCGGCCTGCTCCGGTGACGAGGTGGAGTGGTACGGCGCCCCCGCGGGCTGCTTCGCCCTGCGCAGGCGGCCGGGCGGTCTGATCTGCGCGCTGAACACCTCGGCGTCCCCGGTCGCGCTGCCACCGGGCGAGGTGCTCCTGTCCAGTGCGCCGCTGCGCGACGGGATGCTGCCACCGGATGCGGCGGCCTGGCTGGTGTGACGGTGCTGACAGGGCAAACCGGATCACCCGGCCCCCGTCAGCGCCTCCCGTAGTGCGGCTGGCTCTGCGGGTTGAACTCGTCGTAGCGGACGGCTCTCGCCCGAGCTGTCCTCGGGTCGTGGATCGACAGGACGTCGAGGCCCTTGGTCAGGTCTGAGGAGTAGATGAAGCCGTTGTAGTAGTAGGCCGACCAGGAACCGCCGCCCACCCGTTCGGTCTCCGACAGCGGGCCACGCTCCCAGTAGGCGATCTCCTTCGGATTGGCCGAGTCGGTGAAGTCCCACACCGAGATGCCGCCCTGGTACCAGGACTGGACCATGATGTCGCGACCGCGAACCGGGATCAACGATCCGTTGTGCGCCACACAGTTCTCGGTGTCCGCCTGGTGCCGCGGGATCTTGAAGTAGCTGCGGAACTTCAGCTTCCGGTGGTCTCCGCGTCCGACGATGTCGTAGATGCCGTCGGCACCCCGTGTGGGACCGAACGTCTCGTTGCAGGTCGCGAGCCCACCACCGCCGAGTTCGTCGGTGAAGACGACCTTCGTGCCCTCGTTGTTGAAGGTGGCGCTGTGCCAGAAGGCGAAATTGACGTTGTCCTGGACCCGCTCGATGACCCTTGGCCTGAGCCGGTCCTTGATGTCGATCAGCACGCCGTCGCCCATGCACGCCCCGGCCATCAGATCCTTGGTCGGGTACGCGGTCAGGTCGTGGCACCCGGTGGTGGGTGCGCGTCGCGTGCCGTCGGGATTTGTGCCGCCGGCGTTGCCGCCGTCGGGAAAGAGCACCGGCGTCGCGACCACCTTTGCCCGCTCCGGCGCGCGCAACGACACCTCGATGATGGAGATCTTGTCGTGTGGCGGCTGGCAGTTCGGCAACTGCGGCGCTGGCGAGTAGGACGACACGTAGATGTAGACCGTCCCGCGCTTGCCTGGGACGAAGCTGTTGGTGTGCGAGCCGCACTCGGTGCGGATGGAGGACACGTACCGCGGTGCGGAGAGATCGCTGATGTCGAAGATCTTGATCCCCTCCCACGCGGCCGGGGTCGATCCGGGGACGGGCTCGCTGGTGCAGGAGTCGTTGCTCCGCGGGTAATCCGTGGAGAGGAACAGCAGGTCACCGTGCACGGAGACATCGTTCTGCCCACCTGGGCAGAGGACCTGGCTGACAATGCGGGGCCGGAACGGGATACGCACGTCGTAGATGACGAAGCCGTCGTAGTTCCCGACGATGGCGTGCCCGCCGGTGAACGCGATGTCGGTCCCGACCGCGTCAGCGTGGTCGAACGGAGGCTGCTTCGGCAGGTGTGCGATCTGGCGCAGGTTGGGACTGTGCACGATCTCGTCCACGCCGGGAATGCCGTCGGCGGCGCTGGTGCGCTCCGGCTCAGCCGTAACGGCAGGAGCGCCGACCACCCCGGACACGAACAACCCCGAGGCAGCGACGGCCGCGAGAAACGCACGGGAAAGTCGGTGAGTCCTACGAACGTCGCTCACGATGGCTGACTCCTCTCGACCGGACCGTCGGGCCGAGTATTCCGGGTACGGGATGCGGAGGAAAGCGACGAATGGGGGTATCCCGGCGGACTCCGGGACACCACTGATTGACTTTCACCGGTCCAGCGCTGTTCGCTGACCGCATGCGATTCTCCGCCCCTGTCACGGCATTGGGCTGCCTTGCCGTACTGGCGCTCGGCGGCTGCACCGGGTCCGAACCCGAGCCGTCCCCCGAGCCGCCCGCACCGGTGCTGGTCCCCGGAGCTCCCGGCGAGCAAGCACGGCTCACCACCGTGCCGGGACAGGGCGCCGAGCGGCAGGACGCCGCCACCGAGGCCGACATCCGCTACGTGACGATGATGATCCCGCACCACGAGCAGGCGCTCACGATGACCGAACTCGTCGCGCAGCGGGCAACCGACCAGCGAGTACACGCCCTCGCAGGGCGGATCGCGGACGCGCAGCAGGGGGAGATCGCGATGATGCGCGACTGGCTGTCCCGGCACGATGCGCAGGGCGGGCACGGCGCGCATGGTGAACACGGCGCGCACGCGCACGAACTGATGCCGGGAATGGCCACCCCGGAGCAACTGAACGCGTTGCGGGCCGCGAGCGGGGCCGAGTTCGACCGCCTGTTCCTCGATCTCATGATCGCCCATCACGAGGGTGCGCTCACCATGGCCGAGCAGGAACTCGCCGACGGCATACAGACGCGGGCGATCGAGATGGCTCAGGACGTCATCGCGGGGCAGATGGCCGAGATCGAGCGGATGCGGGCGATGCGGCAGTAATGACGGCAGGCGAAGGAGCGGACTCAGCCCCCGCCCGCGTCCATCCCGCCCACGTCGAACCCGCCGTCGCTCTCCTGTCCGGAGTCGTCCGCTCGTGCTTCGGCAAGCGCACCGGCGGCAAGCGCGCCGAATGCCGCGCCCTGGACGTACGGGGCGGCCTGTCCGGCGGAGCGGGCCACCGCGCGAGCTCGTTGCCACTTCTCCGGATTCGGGTCGGCGGCGACGATCTGCTCATCGTCGTCCTGCCCACCCACCGGGCGGTCCACGCGCCATGGCGTGTCCTCCGGCCGCACCGAGGCGAGAAAGTCCGCGGTCGGGTCCTCGTCGGGGCCCCGCTCCCCCTGGTGTCCCTCGTCAGCCGGCATCTGCTGCCTCCCGGTCGATTCCGCGCCCGGCGTCGTCCCGGAGCTCGGTTCGTCAGAACAATAGCGGCAACAGGGCGTGCCGGCGGCGAAGAACGGCGCCGTACCTGGCGTCCAGGCGCATCCAGGAGTCGGTCGCGGTCACCCGCACCACGTCACCGGGCACGGAGGAATCCACGAAGCCCATGCCGGACAACGCGAACAAGCACCGCATCGGCACCTTGATCTCGACGTCGTCCCCGGACACGGTGAGCACGGTCTGGTCCATCAGCGACGCGGGCGGGGTGCCATGGGGGCCGACGTGTTCCCGCGCCAGCGTCACCCCGCGGTCGGTGAGGTCGGCGACGACCGTGGCGGGCAGTTCGTCCACCGCCCGCCATGCCGTGGACGCGGGCAGTTCGGACTGCCACAACAGGTCGCGGGCGGGGCCGGGATCCATCCGCGCGCCGCCGGCGACGGTCAGCGCGGCGAGAAGCTCGTTCCCGGACACGGTCACGTCGGCAGGACTGACCTCCCCCTCGACGGACCGGGTGACCAGCACCTCGAAGGGAGTCGCCACCCACGCTTCCAGCCTGCCCCGGCCACGTTCACGCAGCCGGATCGCACTCTGCCCGTCCAACCGCACGGCGCGCGCCACGAACGCGGCCAGCGTGTCGCGCTCAGCCGGATCCGGGATGTGCAGCTCAGGCATCGGAACCACCTGATCCGTCCAGCCGTTTCCGGAGAAACTCGCGTTCGTCCTCACTGAGCCTGCGCGGGCGCCCGGTGCGCACGTCGTAGGGCGCGAGAGTTGTCTGCGCACTCACCGCCAAAATGTCCTTTTCAGATAGTCCATCACGGACTTCGTAGTCGAGCGTGAACGAGGCGAACCGCAACTCGCGCAACGAGATCTTTACCCGCAGTCCGGCACCCCGGACGACGACCGGAGCGCGGTAGTCGACCGAAAGCCGAACCACGACGATACCCTCGGCGAACCCGGGCAGGCCAGGGTCCGCGTTGTCGCCGAAGAGCAGCGGAACCCTCGCCTCCTCCAGCAGCGTCACCATGTTCGCGTGGTTGACGTGCCTGAACACGTCCATATCGGACCAACGAGGCTGGACCGTCGTGACATATCCGGGCACTAGCGGACCGTACTGCGAATCTGGCGGGCAGCCACCGACAGTGTCGCCAGGTCGAGCCTGCCGGACCGGTCGATCTCCTCGAGGGAGACCCTGGCCCGCGCGAGGCGCGAGGAGTTCGCCTGCTCCCACTGCCCGATCTTGTCGTCGACGCTGTCCCCCGGATCGCTGTGCTGCAGTGCGTCCAGCGTGATCGCCCGCAGGGACGAGTACAGGTCGTCCCGCAGGGCCAGCCGGGCCAGTGCGTGCCAGCGGTTGCCCCGCTCCAGCGCACTCACCGACGTGAGCATCTTGTCGATCCCGAGGTGGTCGGACAGGGCGTAGTACAGTTCGGCGGTCTCGTTCGGGCTGCGTTGCGCGTCCAGGCCGGCCTCCCGTTCCGCCAGTTCGGCGACCTCGGTGACATCGAGCAGGCCGTAGGTGTGCAGCAGCCCGGCGACGCGGTTGGCCACGTCCATCGGGACCCCCTTGCCGATCAGGTCCTCGGCCTTGCCCTGCACCGACTCGGCCTCGCGGCCGCGGAGCAGGTCGGGCAGTCGCGGCATGAGCTGACCGACGGTCCGGCCGAACCTGCTGATCTCGGCGCCGACCGCCAGTGGCTGGGGCCGGTTGGTGAGGAACCACCGCGCGGCCCGGTCGAGCACCCGCCGCGTCTCCAGCACCAACTCGTCGGCGACCTCGGTCGCCACCACGTTGTCCAGGGCGCCGA
Source organism: Amycolatopsis marina (assembly GCF_900111885.1). Lineage (GTDB taxonomy): Bacteria > Actinomycetota > Actinomycetes > Mycobacteriales > Pseudonocardiaceae > Amycolatopsis > Amycolatopsis marina. The sequence continues at coordinate 105,224 of NZ_FOKG01000007.1, read as the reverse complement.
TCGTCGACCACAGAGAGGGCAGGTCGTACACGCTGGTCACCACCGCGAAGGCCCGCACGGCGTCGGTCGCGGTCGCGTTCATCTCCTCGCTGAGCCGGAACGCGAACGAGATTCCCGCGCCGTCGACCACCTCGTTGACGATCAGCGTGGTGATGATCTGGCGGTGCAGCGGGTGATCCCCGATGGCGCCGGGGAACCGCTCGCGCAGCGGTTGCGGGAAGTACTCCCCCAGCCTGCGGGCGAACACCTCGGCGTCGGGCAGTTCGCTGTCGAGCAGCTCGTCCTTCAGGTCGAGCTTCACGTGCGCGAGCAGCGTGGCCAGCTCCGGCGACGACAGCCCCTCGCCCGCCTTGTCCAGCGCCTTGAACTGGGCCGCACTCGGCAGCGCCTCCAGCTCGCGGTCCAGCGCACCCTTCCGCTCCAGTGCGGCGACCAGCCGCTGGTGCACCGTGAGCATCGGGGCCGCGTGCGCCCTGCTGATCCCGAGCACGGCGTTCTGCCGCTGGTTGTCGGCCAGCACGAGATCGGCGACCTCGTCGGTCATCTCCTCCAGCAGCGCGTTGCGCTGTTCCCGTTCCAGCTCCCCTGAACTCACCAGCTGGTCGAGCATGATCTTGATGTTGACCTCGTGGTCGGAGCAGTCGACGCCCGCCGAGTTGTCCAGCGCATCGGTGTTGATCTTGCCGCCGGAACGGGCGAACTCGATCCGTCCGAGCTGGGTGAGGCCGAGGTTCCCGCCCTCGCCGACCACCTTCACCCTGAGCTCGGCCCCGTCCACCCGAACGGCGTCGTTGGCCTTGTCGCCCGCGTCGGCGTGGGTCTCCGACTCGGCCTTGACGTAGGTGCCGATACCGCCGTTCCACAACAGGTCGACCGGAGCAAGCAGGATGGCGTGCACCAGTTCGGCGGGTGACAGCTTCACCACGTCGTCGGCGAGCCCGAGGGCCGCCCTGACCTGCGGGCTGATCGGAATCGTCTTCGCGCTGCGCGAGTAGATGCCGCCACCCTTGCTGATCAGCGAGCGGTCGTAGTCGTCCCACGACGAGCGAGGCAGCTCGAAAAGGCGCCTGCGCTCGGCGAACGAGGCAGCCGGATCCGGCTCCGGGTCGAGGAAGATGTGCAGGTGGTTGAACGCCGCCACCAGCCGGATGTGCTCGGAGAGCAGCATGCCGTTGCCGAAGACGTCGCCGCCCATGTCGCCAATGCCCGCGACGGTGAAGTCCTGGCTCTGGGTGTCCACACCGAGTTCGCGGAAGTGCCGCTTCACGCTCTCCCACGCACCGCGGGCGGTGATCCCCATCGCCTTGTGGTCGTAGCCGACCGAGCCTCCTGAGGCGAACGCGTCGCCGAGCCAGAAGCCGTAACTCGCCGATACGGCGTTTGCGATGTCGGAGAACGACGCCGTGCCCTTGTCGGCCGCCACGACGAGGTAGGTGTCGTCACCGTCGTAGCGCACGACGTCCGGTGCCGGCACGATCGCACCGTCGACGAGGTTGTCGGTGAGGTCGAGCAGCCCCGAGATGAACATCGTGTAGCAGGCGATGCCCTCGTTGAGCCCGGCGTCCCGGTCCAGGCCCGCGTCACCGGTCAGGACCGGTGGCCGCTTGACCACGAAACCGCCCTTGGCGCCGACCGGCACGATCACGGCGTTCTTCACCGCTTGTGCCTTCACCAGCCCGAGGATCTCGGTGCGGAAGTCCTCCCTGCGGTCGGACCAGCGCAGACCGCCCCTGGCCACCGCGCCGAAGCGCAGATGCACGCCTTCCACGCGCGGCGAGTAGACGAACACCTCGAACTTCGGCCGCGGCTCCGGCAGATCGGGCACAGACGCGGGATCGAGCTTGATGGCCAGGTACGGCCGCCGGTTGCCCTGGTCGTCGGTCACCCGGTAGTTCGTGCGCAGCGTGGCAACGATGACCGCGGTCAGCCTGCGCAGGATCCGGTCCTCGTCGAGGCTGGTGACCCCGTCGATCCTGGCGTTGATCTCCGCGACCTGGGTGGCCACCTGCTCCTCCCGCTGCGCGGCCTGGGTCGAGAGGTCGAACCTGGTCTCGAACAGGCGCACGAGGGCGGTGGCGATGTCGGTGTGCGCGAGCACGGCGTTCTCGATGTACTCCTGCGAGTACGGACTGCCCGCCTGCCGCAGGTATCGGGAGTAGGCCCGCAGCACGGCCGCCTGTCGCCAGCTCAGCCCCGCGCGCAGCACGAGACCGTTGAAGCCGTCGACTTCGCAGTCGCCGTACCAGGCGGCGCCGAACGCTTCCTGGAACCGCTGCTGCAGATCCATCGTCGCGTGCTCGGTGATCTCGTCGAGCACGCGCTGCTCGATCCGCAGGCCGAAGTCGTAGATCCAGGAGCGCCTGCCGTCCTCGCGGTTCAGTTCGTAGGGCCGCTCGTCGACGACCTCGACGCCCATGCACTGCAGCACGGGCAACACCTTCGACAGAGTGACGCCCTCACCGAGCAGATACAGCTTGAACCGCCGCTCCCCCGCCTCGGCGCCGTCCGGCAGGTAGAACGACATCGCCAGATCGCCCTGCTCGCTCAGCGACTCCAGCTTGCGCAGATCGGCGAGCGCCTCCGCCGCGTCGAAGTCCTCCTTGTAGGCCTCGGGGAACACCCCGGCGTACCGCTGGCCCAGCTCGCTGGCCGACTCCTCACCGATCGCGGCCGCGCTCTGGGCGGCCCCCCTGCGCTCGGCGAGGATCGCCTCGACCATCCGGTCGTCCCACCCGCGCACGGCCTCGTTGAGCCGCTCCTGGATCCGCAGCGTGTCGGGCTCCACCCGGCGCGCGGGATCGGTGTGCACGGTGAAGTGGACCTGCGCGAGGACGGTCTCACCGAGCCTGGTGCCGTACTCGAGGTGCGTGCCTTCGAGTTCCTGCAGCAGCACCTCCTGCATCCGCAGCCTGGACCGGGTCGTGTAGCGGTCCCTGGGCAGGAAGACCAGGCAGGAGAAGAACCGGCCGTAGGGATCCGGCCGCAGGAACAGGCGGAGCCTGCGCCGGTCGGCGAGCGTGATGGCCCCGGTCGCGGTGGCGTACAGCGAGTCCGTGTCGGCCGAGAACAGATCCGCCCTCGGCCAGTTCTGCAGTACCTCGAGCATCCGCTGCCCGGAGTAGGACTCCATGGGGAAGCCGGCACGGTGGATGACCTCGCGGACGCGGCTCTGCACCACCGGGATGTCCAGCACGTCCTCGTGCAGCGCCGTGGTCGTGAACATGCCGAGGAAGCGGTGCTCGCCGGTGACCTCGCCGTGTTCGTCGAAAGTCTTGACGCCCACGTAGTAGGGATAGATCGGGCGGTGCACGGTGGAGGGAGCACTGGCCTGCGTGAGGACCAGCAGCTCGGGTGCGAGCGCCTTCTCGGCGGCATCGGGCCCCGCGGTCAGACTGCGGGCGGCCAGGCTGTCCTGGCGCAGCACGCCAAGCCCCGAAGCGAGCGCGGCGCGCAGGGCAGGCACCTCCTCGCCGCTTTCGGACTCCCGGATCAGCTCGTAGTACCGGTAGCCGAGGAACGTGAAATGGCCTGCCGCGAGCCAGCGCAGCAGCTCGGCCCCCGAGCACACCTCGTCGGCCGACAACGGCGGCGGTGAGGAGTCCAGACTCGCCGCGATACCCTGCGCCGTCTCGACCATCTTCTCGGTGTCCTCGACGACCTCACGCACATCACCGAGGACGGAGGTCAGGCGGGTCTCGAGTTCCCGCGCCCGCTCGGGGTCGGTGATCCTGTCGATCTCCAGGTACATCCAGGACTCGATGGACGAGTCCTGCGGCGGGTCGGCGACGTCCGCCGTTGGGTGGATCTCGCGCAGGTTGCCGGTCAGATCGCGGGTCACCACGACGATGGGGTGGACGATGCGCTGCACCTGCATGCCGGAGCGCGACAGCTGCGCGACGATCGAGTCGACCAGATAGGGCATGTCGTCCGTGACGAGCTGGACCACGGTGGCCTCGCGCGTCCACCCGTCCGCGGAGTTCGTGGGATTGACCAGCCGGACCTTGGGCCGTCCTGGCACCCGCTCCTGGGCGAAGTCCTGGTGCGAGCGCACGGCGCCGACCAGTTCCTGCGGGTGATCGTCCAGAATCTCCTCAGCCGGAATGTGCCGGTAGTAGAGACGGATCAGGTCACCGATCTCGGGTGCGTGCGCGGCTGCCGCCTCGACCAGCTCGTCCCGGACCTGTTCCGGGCTCCTTGGCCGTTGCTGCGTCGTCTCGTCCTGGTCCCCAGCGTCCTTGGCAGGGCGGGACGACACTCCAGTCGAGCTCATGTCAGGCAACTCTCCACTTCCTGGCACCACAATGTGCCGGTTCGGGCTCACCCTAACGCGGTTACAGGACACCAAATTACGCACCCGGCTACGACTTCGCCGGGTTTCCCACCAGCACACCGGATATCGGAAGACCGTGTGTTCACTCAGTCGTCGTCGCGGTGCCGGCCGTTGACCCGGCGTGCCTCGCCGGGTTCGTCCTGGTGCGATCCGAGGCGTTTGACCAGTGCCGCGGCGCTCGAGGTACCGGCCTGATGCTCGGCCAGCGCCCTGGCCAGCAACTCCGCGAGCCCGGCGCCTGGCGGCGGTTCCTCGGACGGGACGACGGCTTCGTAGGAGTTGTACGGGCCACGGTCGAACGAGTTGTCGTCATAGGCGCTGGTGAACGAGGTGCTGTAGGTCCCGTTCGGGTGGCCTGCGGCGAGGTCGGGACGCGAATCGTGACCGAGATCATCGGAATTGTCGTAGTCGTCACGGTCAGCGGCACGAGTGTCGCCAGCGCTCCCGGAATCGAGCGGATCGTCGGCGTACGCGGACGAGAGGGCCGCACCGAGGTCCTCCATCGGAGCAAGGGACGGCGGTAGCCGTAGCCGGGGCAGCCATTCGCCTGCGTCCGGTGCCGGTGACGGCTCGGCCGTCTCACGGGACTCCGTCGAGTACCCGGTGTCCGTTGACGGGGCGGTCTCCTGACCCGCGAGCCCCTTCGGCGTCTCGCTGTTCTCGGCACGCCGCCGCCTGCCGGTCGGCCGGTCCGCCGAAGGCGGGGGCGATGGCGGGGCCCACGGCGCTGGCGAGTCGGACAGCGCCGCCAGCGCGGACTCCGACAGCGCCGACAACGCCGACAACGCCGAGAGTGCCGACATCGACGATGTCTCGGACGCGGGCGACTGCGGTGGGTTCTCCGGGTCCGGGGTGTGTGCCGCCGAGTCGGCGGTCGGTGAGCTGTCGCGGGTGTCCCGGCCCATGAGGTCCTCTTCTCCCGCAGCGCGGCGGCGCCCCCCTTGCCCGCCCGCGGAGATGCCGAGGCGGTCCAGTACCGACCTGGCAGCGACCGAACCGTGCTCCGAGTCGTGCCGCGTTCGCGCCTCGCCCGCCGGCGACGACGACGCGGAGCGCTCCTCGTCGCCGTCGGTCGACCGGCGCCGACCTCCGGAGCTCCGGCCCGCCTCGGTGCGTTTCGCGCTGTGCCCGTTGTCCCGCCAGGATTGCGGGGCCAGCCGGTACCGGTGCTCCTCCTGCGGTGCCGGTCCGGGCTCGGACCGCGGCTCGGGCTCCGGCTCCCGGACGACGGCCGGTGCCGGGTCCGGTTTTGGTTTCGGAGCCAGCGCCAGTACCGGCGTGGCGGCCCGCGCCCGCTCCCATCCGGCGGACACCGCGTCCGGCCGCGCTGATCGCGCCCCGGACTGCTGCTGAGCGGGTGCGATCAGTTCGTCAAGATCTATCGGCTGCTGCTCACCCGTCCCGAACTCGCCGGTGAGCAGGGCGCAGGCCTGCCTGCGTGCCCTGCCGTGGACGTACTCGGCGGCCCGCGACCGGTGCAGGCAGCGGATCGCCTCGGCGGGGCGGTCGAGTTGTTCCTCGACGTTGGCGAGTTCGAACCACAACCGGGCGGTGAGGGCGTGCAGCCCGTGTCGTTCTGTGCTGTGCACCGCATCGCTCAGGAGCCTGGTCGCGGCGTCCCCCGAACCTGCCGGTAGGTACACCCTGGTGGCCACCGCGAGCCGGAGCCAGCCCGCGGGAGCCACGACGGCGGCGCGGTGGGGTTCGCTGAGAATCGGCTGCGCGAGTTCGAGCGCGGTGCCGGTGTTGCCGCGGTCGAGCAGCGCGCAGACAAGCTCCAGTACCAGCCTGGACCGGACCAGGCCGCCGTCGGCGCCCTGGTCGGGCAGGTCATCCAGCAGGCCGAGACCAGTTCGAGCCGCGTCGGCGGCACCCATGAGGTCGCCGTGTCGCCGTCGATGCCCGGACACCGCCACTCGGAGCAGCGCCCTGGTCAGCAACCTCGTGGTGTCGTCCAACGTCTCGTCCGCCTGGCACAGCCGGTCGGCCTCCAGCAGCGCCCGGTCCAGTTCGGGCTTGCGGCCGAGCTGTCCCATGCAGCCCACCAGTTGACAGAGCGCGGCGGCCCGCACGGCCGGGGAGAGCCCCTGGACCGCCAGCGCGGGGCGCAGCGCGGCGAGCCCGGTCAGCGGCTGGCCGACACTGCGGGCACTCAGTGCGAGGTCGGTGCGCAGCTGCGCCGCGATCTCACGCTGTCCGAGGTCCTCGGCGGCCCGGAGGGCGGCGACCGCCCTGCCGACCATCGGCGCCCGCATGCCCAGCCGCACGCTGGCGAGCACGACCAGACTCTCCGCCCGCACCCAGAGCTCGTTCGATCCGGACGTCTCGGCCAGGGCAGCAGCCCGTTCACCGAGTACCAGAGCCAACTCCGGAGCCCGGAGCCTGAGCCGAGTCGCCTGATCGAGCAGGTGCTCCACAGCCCCGGGACCCACCGTGTCGGCGGCGACGCCGGATGCGTCAACCCGCCGATCGGTGTAGGCACCCGATCCGGTGTGCTTGCTGGCTACCACAGGGACTCCGCTCAGTGTTGGCTCCGGCGTGCTCACTCAGCAGTGCTCAGGAGTACCACGATCGCGTCAGTCACGGGTGAGTTTGCGGTGAGTCACCCGATGCGGACGGGCCGCGTCCGCACCCAGCCGCTCGACCTTGTTGCGCTCGTAGCCCTCGAAGTTGCCCTCGAACCAGAACCAGGCTGCCGGGTTCTCGTCGGTGCCTTCCCAAGCAAGGATGTGCGTGGCGACGCGGTCGAGGAACCACCGGTCGTGCGAAATCACCACGGCGCAGCCCGGGAAAAGCTCCAGCGCGTTCTCCAGCGACCCCAGGGTCTCGACGTCGAGGTCGTTGGTCGGCTCGTCCAGCAGGATCAGGTTTCCACCCTGCTTCAGCGTCATCGCCAGGTTGAGCCGGTTGCGCTCACCACCGGAGAGCACCCCTGCCGGCTTCTGCTGGTCTGGTCCCTTGAAACCGAACGCGCTCACGTAGGCACGGGACGGCATCTCGGTCTGCCCGACGTGGATGTAGTCGAGCTTGTCCGACACGACCTCCCAGACCGTCTTCGCCGGATCGATCCCCGCCCGCTGCTGGTCCACATAGGACAGCTTAACCGTGTCACCGATCTTGACCGATCCGTCGTCGGGCTCCTCGAGCCCGACGATGGTCTTGAACAGCGTGGTCTTACCGACACCGTTCGGGCCGATCACTCCGACGATGCCGTTGCGCGGCAGGTCGAACGAGAGACCGTCGATCAACACTCGGTCGTCGAAGCCCTTGCGCAGGTCAGCAACCTCGACCACGACGTTGCCCAGCCGGGGGCCCGGCGGGATCTGGATCTCCTCGAAGTCGAGCTTCTTGGTCTTCTCGGCCTCCGCCGCCATCTCCTCGTAGCGATCCAGCCTGGAGCGCGACTTCGTCTGCCGCGCCTTGGCGTTCGACCGTACCCAGTCGAGCTCGTTCTTGAGGCGCTTCGCGAGCTTGGCGTCCTTCTTTCCCTGTACCTCGAGACGTTCGCGCTTCTTCTCCAGGTACGTGGAGTAGTTGCCCTCGTAGCCGACCACGCGCCCGCGGTCGAGCTCCATGATCCATTCGGCGACGTTGTCCAGGAAGTACCTGTCGTGGGTGACGGCGAGGACGGCGCCGGGGTAGTTGGCGAGGAACTGCTCCAGCCAGAGCACGCTCTCCGCGTCCAGATGGTTCGTCGGCTCGTCCAGCAGCAGCAGATCGGGCTTGGACAGCAGCAGCTTGCACAGCGCCACCCTGCGTCGCTCGCCCCCGGAGAGGTGCGTGACCTCTTCGTCCCCGGGCGGGCAGCGCAGGGCGTCCATCGCCTGCTCGAGCTGCGAGTCCAGCTCCCAGGCGTCAGCGTGGTCAAGCTCCTCCTGGAGCTTTCCCATCTCCTCCATCAGCGCGTCGCTGTAGTCCGTAGCCAGCTGCTCGGCGATCTCGTTGAAGCGGTCGAGCTTGACCTTGATCTCACCAAGGCCTTCCTCGACGTTTCCACGGACGGTCTTGTCCTCGTTGAGCGGCGGCTCCTGCAGCAGGATGCCGACCGTCGCACCAGGCTGGATGAAGGCTTCCCCGTTGCTCGGCTGGTCGAGCCCCGCCATGATCTTGAGAACGGTGGACTTACCGGCACCGTTCGGACCAACGACGCCGATCTTGGCCCCGGGGTAGAACGCGGTGCTGACATCGTCAAGGATGACCTTGTCCCCGACGGTCTTGCGCACCTTTTTCATGGTGTAGATGAACTCGGCCATGCTGGCGATCGTAGAGTGAGCTCGTCCACGCCCTGACGGCGGTCACCGTCGAAGTACCCGGAGGGTTGTTCAGAAGTCGGTAGACGGGGCCGCCCGGAGGGTGGTCGTGGCTGCCGACTGCAGGTGAGGCACGGGCACGACCGCACGTCGGCGGTGAACAACCCGACTTATGAATCAAGACACCGGCGTCACCGTTTCCTCACGGTGCGGCCACCCTGTTTTCCCGGGTGACCGCCGCTTCGGACACTCCAGCCGCCCCCGGCCCGGACCGCCGGACGAGTGCGCTGCAGCGGCTCAGGTTCGGGCCCATCGCGAAGGCCTCAAGCTCAGGTACAGCCCGAGACTGTCCGCCCACCTCGGCGTCCCCGGTGTACAGCCGGCCGGTGACGATCACCGGATCGCCCTTGCCCAGAGATCCGTGCACGCTCTCGGCCAGTGCCCGCCAGCACGACACCCGGACCGCGAGCTGCCTGCCGTCGACCCAGGCACCACTGCCGGAATCCCGCCGCCGCTCCGTGCTGCGCATCCAGAAGCTCGTGACGGACACCCCGCTTGAGAGTTCGCGTCTGCTCAGCTCGCTGACGACGGTCCCGATGACCGTGACCACCGTTTCCCCCATTGCCGATCCCCCTGTGTCTTATTCAAAGGTCGGGTTATTCACTGGTCCCTGTGTGAATGTCCCTCCCTGGTCCGTGTCTGAATGCTCGCGCTCGTCACACCACTGTCCCGCGCGGCGACGGCGAATCGGGAGATCACGAAGAATCTGTGGACAATCGCCGTCGTGCTGAACAACTCGACGGCCTGACCCAGGCGCCTCAGTCGCGCGGGCGGCCCTTCTGCGCGAGCTGCCGCAACATCGCGTTGTAGGCGGCGAGATCCTCGTCCCCGCTGGCGTCCGCCCGGCGATCGGACCGTTTCGCCTCGCGCTCGTCCGCCCTGGCCCACTGCACGAGCAGCGCGATCAGCACGAGCAGCACCGGCAGCTCACCGGAGGCCCATGCGATACCCCCGCCGAGACGCTGGTCGGTGAGCAGATCACCGACCCACGGCAGGTCGAGGGAACGGTAGAAGTCCTGCCCGATCACCGTCTGATCGCTCATCAGGATCACGCCGAAGAACGCGTGGAAGGGCATCGAAGCGAACATCATGCCGAGCTTGCCGAGGTGGGGAATCCGGCGCGGGGCCGGGTCGACCCCGATCACCGGCCAGTAGAAGACGTAGCCGACGAGCAGGAAGTGGGCGTTCATCGCCAGATGTGCCCAGTGATAGTTCAGCGCGGCGTCGAAGAGGCCGGAGAAGTACAGCACGTAGAACGAGCCGACGAACAGCACGAGCGCGACGATCGGGTTGGTCAGCGCACGGGAGACGGGCGAATGCACGAACGCGAGCAGCCACTCCCTCGGCCCCGGCGGCTCCTTCCTGCTCGCCGCGGGCAGTGCGCGCAGCGCGAGCGTCACCGGACCGCCGAGCACGAACAGCACCGGCGCGACCATGGACAGCAGCATGTGGTTGCCCATGTGCACGCTGAACATCGCCGGGGCGTAGCGACCGATCCCGGACGAGGTGGCGATCAGCAGAACGGCGCATCCGCAGATCCACGCGACGGTACGACCGACCGGCCACGCGTCCCCACGCAGCCGCAGTCTGCGTACACCTGCGAGGTACGCCACGGCGAGGGCGATCGCGATCGTGCCGAACACCAGGTCGAACCGCCAGTCGAACAGCAGCCGCAGCAGCGTGGGCGGGCCGTCGAGCACGTACCCGATGAGCAGTTCCGTGTTCGACGGCTGGAAGTAGACCTCCTGCGGTGGCGGTGTTCTGGCCAGCGCGGCCGCGAGGCCGATGGTCACGAACATGACCAGTGTCTCCACCGCGGCGAGCCGGAGCAGTTGTCCCCCGCCCGCGCCGTCGACCAGATCACGCACCCCGCGTTTGCGCTGCTGGTGCCCGAACACGCCCAGCACGACCAGGCAGACGATCTTGCCCAGGACCAGTAGCCCGTAGTCGGTGGTGAGCAGGTGCTGCGGCGTCACCCGCACGAGGGCGTTGATCACCCCCGAGACCGCCATGACGATCCAGCAGACAAGGGCGAGCCGGGAGAACCGTCGTGCGGCGAGTGTGAGGTGACTGCCCCTGCGCCAGCCCAGCGCGAGCAACGCGAGCAGGCCACCGACCCACAACGCCGCGCCGATGAGGTGGAACAGCAGACTGTTGGTGGCCAGATCGTGGGAGCCGCCACTGGCCGAATGCCCGGTCACCGCGACCGGAATCAGCCCAGCGACCGCCAGCAGGAACAAACCTGCTGTCCAGCCCCAGGTCAGGACCAGTTTGCAGCCCAGCGCCAGCAGCAACGCGATGGCCGCGGTGAACAGCCAGGCCTTCGGCTGCTCGATGGCCCCGACCAAACTGAGCAGCCGCTGCGGATCGAGTAGTTCCGTCACGGGCCTGCCCGCCGCGTCCGCCGCGCTGAAGAACGTCGAGGCGACGGCCGTCACGAACCACACCCACGCCGCGACACCCGCCGTACGGACCGCCGCATAGCCGTCGGCGCTGAGCACACCCGATCGTTGCGGGGGCACCAGGAACGCGGCCAGCAGCAGCGAACCGATGCACACCACGGCGGCGGTCTCGGCGAACACCCGGACGACGGTGATGCCGTACCGGGTCACGGCGCCGGGGTCGGTGAGACCGGCGATGACGTAACCGGCTCCGCCGGTGAGTGCGACGAGGGCGACCGCCAGCACCGCGGCGAGCACGGCGTTGACCGCGAGCAGCGGCAGGACACTGGACCGCGCCGCCCTGTCGCGTTGTGGTCGGGCCGTCACGGATCCGTCGGTGGGCACCTCATGAGGGTAGGCCGGACCCCGATGTGGCCGTCCTCTCCCCTGCCTGCTCCCTGCGCAGCGAGCGGGCGGCGGCCAGCGCGGCGGGAGCGATCAACGCGGCGACGAGCCCCACCACGACGAAGGAGTCCGAGAGCGAGGTCACCTGCGCGATGCCGCCGATCACCGGCGGCCCAGCGAGGAAACCCGTGTAGGCGACCGCGGTGACGAAGGCCAGCTCGCGCTCGCCGCCGCTGTTGTCGGCCCGCTTTCCCGCCTCTCCCGCGAGACTGAGCGCCACCGGGAACGAGGCCGCGAGGCCTGCCCCCGCGAGGACGAAACCGGCGAACCCGGCGGTGGGGACCGGGATCAGCGCGGCGGTGCACAGGCCGATCCCCGCACACAACGCACCTCCCACGAGCAGCCGGGTCGAGCCGATTCGTGCCTGGACCCAGGCCCCCGCGAGCCGGGCCACCACCATGGCGAGCGAGAACGCGGAGAAGGCGAGCGCGGCCGCGCCCTCGCTCATACCCTGTTCGCTCACCAGCAGCAGCGCGGACCAGTCCGAACTCGCGCCCTCCGCGATCGCCGAGCACAGCGCGACGACGGCGAGCAGCCACAAAGCCACGCGGCGAGCCGGAGCGGCGCCGCCCGCTCTCGGCGCCTCGGCCGAACGCCGGGTGTCGACGGCGATTCCCGGCACCGACCGGATCACGAGGGCGAGCACCACCAGCGCGGCCACGGCCGCGACCGTGAGGTGCCGGGCGGGCGTCCAGTCGCTGGCCGCGGCCAGCGCCGCGGCGGCCGAACCGAGCAGCGCTCCCCCGCTGAAGCCCGCGTGGAAGGTCGCCATGATCGGTTTGCTCAGCCGCCGCTCGACGACCACCCCTGCCGTGTTCATCCCGACGTCGAGCACGCCCATCGAGACACCGAGACCGGCGAGCGCGACACCCAGCGCGAACACCGACCCGGAAGCCCCGATCGCCGGGAGGACCAGGCTGGCCCCGATGGTCGACACGGCGACCACCGCGCGGGAGCCGAACCGTTCGATCAGCCTGCCCGACGCCATCGCCGCCACAAGCATGCCGATGCTCGCGCCGAGCAGGGCGAGGCCGAGCGCGCCGGGTTCGGCCCCGATCTGCTCGGCCAGCGCGGGCACCCTTGGCGCCCAGGAACCGAGCGCGGCACCGTTGATCGCGAACACCACGGTGACCGCGAGCCGCTGTGCGTCCACGAACCCTCCCAGAATTTGACGTGGATCTACTTCGACAGAATGTCTTAAGCGCTTCAGTAAGTCCATCCGTTTTGCCCGGGCCCGGCGGGCGGCGCACAAATAGCCCGGCTTGTGCGTGCGACTCCTAGACTGCGCGGGTGGGTGACTCGAGACGACGGCCGACGTTGGACGACGTCGCGGATGCGGTCGGGGTGTCCAGGGCAACGATCTCCAACGCCTACAACCGCCCGGACCAGCTGTCCGCGCCGCTGCGGCGGGAGATCCTGCGGGTCGCGAAGCGGCTGGGATACCCGGGGCCCAATCCGACCGCCCGCAGTCTCGCCACCCGCCGCAGCGGCGCTATTGCCTTCATGCTCGATGCCGGGCTGTCCGCCGCGTTCTCCGATCCGGCCCTGTCCATCACGCTCGACGCGCTGGCCGCCGAGGTGGACCCGGAAGGGCACGCTTTGCTGCTCATGCCGGGCGGGGACGACGGCGGCCCGCGCGCAGAACGAGTACTGGCCGCGCAGGCGGACCTCGCGGTGGCCTACTCGCTGGCGGACGGCGCACCGGCGCTGCGCGCGGTCCGGGAACGAGCGCTGCCGCTGGTCGTCATCGACCAACCCGTCGTGCCGGGCTCCGCGCGGGTCGGGATCGACGACAGAGGTGGCGCTGTCGCGGCGGCCCGCCACCTGCTGGAGCTGGGGCATCGGCGATTCGGGATCCTGTCGGCCCAGTGCCTTTCGACGCCGCGAGGGGGGCCGTTGACCACGCGGGAAGCGATGCGGTCTCGGTTCCGGGACAACCGGGAACGGCTCGCCGGATACCTGGAGACGCTGGCGGCCGCGGGCGTGCCCGCGACCGACGTGCCCATCTGGGAGACCTCGGGTCTGTCCAGGGAACAGGCGATGAGCGGCGCCGCGGCGCTACTGGCGACGCAACCGCGCCCGACGGCCCTGTTGTGCATGTCGGACGAACTGGCACTGGCCGCCCTGGCTGTGGCGAGGGAGCGTGGACTCTCCGTCCCCGCGCACCTCTCGGTGGCCGGATTCGACGACACGCCGCCCGCACGGTGGTCCGAGCCCGCCCTCACAACCGTCCGCCAGGATCTCGTGGACAAGGGCAGGACGGCCGGGCGGCTCTGCCTCGACCTGCTCGCGGGCCGGGCGCTGCCGAAGCCAACGGTGCTCGATGTGGAACTCGTGGTGCGCGCCTCCACCGGGCGGGCGTCGAAATAGCATCCTTCCGCCAACGGCACAACCATTTCCACCGAACTGTGGACAGTTCCCACCCTGGCGAGTGCGGCGAGACTACTTATCCACAGAAGTATTTTTGCGGGATGACATTTCCTTCCTCGTTCGCCACTGTTGTTTCCATACCGCTTGCAGCGGAAGAAACCACAGGAAAAACGGGGAGAATTCGATGAAGCAGCACACCAAGTCCCTCCGCCACCGGTTGCCGTGCGTCATCGTACTGACGGCGTTGACCCTGCTCACCGGGACGGGATTGGCCTCCGCGCAACAGCAGGAGCCGCAGGGCACCCCTCCCGGAATGGATTGCGCCCAGGGCGAATTCTGCATGTGGAGCGAGGAATTCCACAGCGGGGAGATCGCCCGGCACGACCTGCGGAACACCAATCCGGAGGAATGCGTGGCCCTCCCCGAGGAGATGGACGCGAAATCCTTCGTCAATCGGACCGACCGCTACGTGACCGTGTATCAGGATCGTGACTGCGCCACCGAGGGCGACTTCAGCACCTATCCGGGTGACGGGACGTTCGTGCCGCAGGCGCCGTTCGCCGTCCGGGCCATCCAGATCTGGGACTGACCCTGACGACCGACCCACGAGCCGGGCCGGTCCGCCGCCGACTCCTGGGGAAGCGACGCAGGCGGCCGACGGGCCCGAAAGGGATCGTGTCCCCGAGCACGGTCCCACCCGCGGACGCGGTGGGCGAAGCCGCCGCGTCCGCGGGTTTCCCCAGGTCCGGAGGCTGGCAGGAACCACCATCCAGCGCTGCCGTACCCCGGCGCGACATGCCGGCCGCCGGATCCGGAAGCGGGGAGTGAAACGATCCGCCGGTGCCGGACGATCAACTGATTGGTGCCGACTAAACTAGGGGCTTGCGGATGGCCACTGGCAGTCGGCAGCACTGGCCCTCGTAGCTCAGCTGGATAGAGCAAGAGCCTTCTAATCTCTAGGTCGCAGGTTCGAGTCCTGCCGGGGGCACACACAGGTCAACCGCCCACTCGGGCGGTCTGACCGGAACCCGGACAAGCCGACGGTCCATCAGCGGCCCATATCCGGTCAGCGCGTCCCGCTGTGCCGTTGATGCGGCCGTGGGCGAGATCGGGGAGCATTCCAACCCAGATCCACCCGCGTCCAGCGAGCTTGTTTTCTGTTTCGATTCCGCATCGATGCAACGTCGTTTCAGCATCCCCGAGCATTGCCGCGAACGTGCGAGAGTCGGTGGAGCCGGACGGCGGGTACCACTCAGCCTAAGTCCACAGTGGACGCGGTCACGGCTCCCCGCGGAAACCCGCACGCGGCCGGAAACCGCCGACCCGGCAATGCCGCAGGCGCATCTCCGGCTTCAGTCACCGATCGATGAACAGTCAGCTTTGTCTGTCCAGTTGCTTCGGCGGGGTGCGTCGGCGTCGAAGTTGGCGAGCCGACCGAGGCGCTCCATCCACTGTCCACAGTGTTCGAGCATCGCCGTCGCGTTGGTCTCCCGCAACCGCAGCAATCCGGAGATGATCTCGTATCGGCGGAAGCCACCGATGTCTGATCTGCCGTCGCAGCGACGCCATGTCGCCGGAATGTCGCCCGACCCACACCGCTACGCCGTACCGCTGCGAACCCGCTCACGCCAATCGCGACAGCAGTACCGTCGGCTCCGACCCGCCTCGACCATGCCCTCGGCGAACAACCGGGCGTTCTCCCTCGGGCAGATACCGGCGACCTCGGCGTCGGGGCCCGCTCAGTCCCGGGACAACGGGACGAGACGCGCGTCCGTGGTCCCGTTCAGCCAGGAGCACAGGACCTCGTTGAACAGGCTGACGTCTTCGATGTTCCAGACGTGGTGCATTCCCGACGCGAACCGCAACTGTGCCTGCGGCGCGACCTGGGCGAGCACCTTCAGGGAGCGGCGCACCGCCGCGTCCTCCTTCTCTCCCGCGATCGCCAGCAGTGGACCGGAGTAGTCGCCCGCGCCCGCGGGCACACCGCCCGCGTACACATCCGCGAACATCGCGGACGCGGTCTCGCGACTGACCGAAAGGCCGTGCGTGACATACCGCTCGCGAGAATCCTCCGGAAGCCTCATCGCCGCGGCAAGGGTGCGCCAGAACCACGGCATCCCCCACAGCGCCAGCTGCAGCCGGGCGACCACGCGCACCCCGGCGCCGGGCCGCACCAGTGGCGCTCCGGTGAGGAACGCCGAGCGCACCCGGTCAGGGTGCCTCGCCAACACACGCACCGCCGTCACCGCCCCCAGGGAGAGCCCGACGAGATCGAAGGGGCCGTCGACACCACGGGCGGTCACTCGTGCCACCACGTCGTCGGCCACCGCATCCAGCCCCGGCCAGTCCTCGCGGACCCGCTCCCCGAACCCCGGCAGGTCCGGCGTGAGCACCAGCCGGTCGGTCAGCACGGCCAGCTGCGGTTCCCACATCCAGTTCGCGACGTTGCCGCCGTGCAGCAGCACCAGTGGACGGCCCACATCCGTCTCGGGCCGGTGCACCTCGGGAAAGCCGTTCACGCGACCTCCTCCTCGACCGCGTCCAGCCAGCCGAGCTCGGTGCGCAAATGCGCGATGCCGTTGTCCAGCGTGGCAAGACGCAGCCGGGCGCCGCGGTCGAGCGCGGTGGTCTCGGCTCGCATCTGCTCAAGACGCGCCAGCTGGTCCTGGACCGCCGCGCGGCGCCGCGCGAAGAGCGACCGGAGGCCGTCATCGTCGAGGTCGGCACCGAAGAACACCCGCGCGAGGAACGGGTCACGTTCAACATGCCGCTCCGGCTCGCTCGCGAGCCACGCGGCGAGAGCCACCCGTCCCGCAGCGGTGATGCGGTGCTCCTGCCGGTCCGGTGCCCCCGATCCGGCCACCGTCTCGACCTCCGCGTACCCCTCATCGACGAGCCGGGCAAGGGTGCGATAGATCTGCGCCTTGTCCGCCGCCCAGAAGTGCCCCACGGTCGAGTCGAAATGCCGCTTGAGGTCGTATCCGGTCATGGGTGCGATGGCGAGCAGCCCCAGGATTATGCGTCCGAGAATCACTCGAACTAGTAGACACGTCCACTAGTAGACTTGTCACCCAGGTGGCTACGCGCGCGGTCATCGGTGGCCAACACCGCGGACCTTCGCGTGGACGAGTGGTCAGGCCACCTTGTCGTGGGTTGTGCGAGCGACCAGCGCCGCCAGGTCGGATACCACCCGCACCGGGCTCGGCTGCTCGTGGATCTCCGCCGCCACCACCCGTGCGGCAATTCCGTGCGCCGGGGTCGCCAGCAGCTTGGCGCAAGTGTCGGCCACCGCGGCCGGAGTGAGGTCGGCCAGCGGCAGGCGCAGCCCGGCGCCCGCGCGGACCACCGCGTCGGCGTTGTCGAGCTGATCGTCGAACTGCGGCAGGATCACCTGCGGACAGCCGACCTCCAGCGCGGTCAGCGAGGTGCCCTGGCCGCCGTGATGGATGAGCGCGTCGCAGGCCGCCACGGCGGGAGCCAGCGGCACGTACCCCACGTGCCGGACGGCGTCCGGCAGCGGCGGCCACATCGCGGCGATGTTCTCGGCCACGGCGACCACCAGCTCGAATCCGTACCCGGCCAACCGTTCCAGCGTCGGGACCACCAGGTTCTGCACACTGGCCGCGCCCAGTCGCGGCACCACCGTGCCCAGGGTCAAGCACACCCGCGGTCGCGAGCGCGGGCGGAGTGTCCAGTCCGGCACCCGTGCGTCGCCGTTGTACGACACGTGTCGCAGGCTCCGGTGCGTCCGCGCGTGCGTCAGCCGCAGGCTCGGCGGCCACGGGTCAAGCACCAAATCGGGTTCGGGCAGTTGACCGAGTACCGCTGCCGCGCCGGCTCGGTACTCGGTCAGCGGGGCCACTCCCCAGCGCAGCTCGACCCGCGCTACCCCGTGCGCCGCGGCGGCGACCGGCCCCGCGAACTCGGCACGCTCGCTCACGACGACGTCCGGCCCCCAGGACCGCACCAACGCCGACGTGCCGTCCAGACCACTCGCCGCGATCCGGCCGAACAACCTGCCATGCGCGAGCCGCCGCCGCGACAAGCTGTCGGACACGGCGTCGGCCGCGCCCAGCGCCACGAAGTCCGCCGACGGACCACACGGCACCGTCGGCAGGCCGGTGCGCACGACCGCGGGGACGAAGTGCTCGGCGGTCGCCACCAGCACCTCGTGCCCGGCCGCCCGGCACGCCCAGGCCAACGGCACGAGTGGGAAGAAGTGACCGGACAACCCCACGGTCGTGAAAAGGACCCGCATGAATGTCCGCTTACGCGGAACGGCCCAGCCGGAATTGCGAGGCAGCCATCGAGGCTGCCCGCGGCGCGGCCGGTAGTCGGGATAGGGTCGCTCGCCGACCGCCGGGACATTGCCGTGTGACCGGCCGGTCCCGGACTGTCGTCACACCGAGGCGCTCGTCGCTCATCGCAGCAATTCCTCCGGCTCGGATCGTCGGCTTCCCGTAACCCAATGCTTCTTTCCGGCGGACCGCGCCGCATCTCCTGATGTGCGAGCCACTGTCGTGATCACGTGCGGTTCGGCGTGCTCGGCCCATTGGCCTCGTACAGCCACAGCGTTTCTTCTACTTCTTTGCACTTGTCGTACCGGGGAAGCAGTCCTTGCTGCTCGGCCTCGGCGAGCGTGGGCGCCATCCGGTCTCGCTCGGAGATGATCGGCCGTACGTCCTTCGGCAGCGGCAGGCCGAGGTCGAGATCGAGCGGGAACAGCGCGAGCTCGTTCTCCGGGACATACTCCCCGGAAATCATGTACGACATCACCGTGTCATCTTGGAGGGCAACGAACACGTGCCCGACCCCGATCGGGAAATACACCGAACGAAAAGTCCGGGGATCGACTTCGACGACGTCCCACCTGCCGAATGTGGGTGACCCAACACGTATGTCTACGACGACGTCGAGGGCTGCTCCATGTGGGCAGTACACGTATTTGGCGCAGCCCGGTGGCGTCACGGTGTAGTGGATACCCCGGATCACGCCTCTACGGGACTGGCTGTGATTGGTCTGCGCCACGTTGAAGAGTCGTCGGCCGGTAGCCCGCCGAAAGTGCGTCTCCTGAAAAGGTGAAACGAAAAGACCGCGATCGTCGAGAGAAGCCTTCGGGGTGAGTTCAAGGGCGCCCTCGACTGAAAGCTCGCGGACCCGCATATCCGTTCACCCGGCGCTTCGGAGCGTACGTCGCTCGACGGCGGCAACGAGGTTGCGGGCGACTCGTCGCACGTCCGCGTCGGTGAGTGCCTGGTGCAGCGGCAGCAGCAGGGTGGTGACCTCGGCCGCATCGGTTCCCGGCAGATCGGCCTCCGCGCCGAAGAGCGGGACTTTGTGCAGTGGAGGATAGCGGTAGGTGGTGTAGATGCCCGACCGCAGCAGATCTTCGGCCACTACGTCGCGCAGGTCCGCGTCGAGCTGCACCCAGTAGAAGTAGTTGGTGGAGACGTGGCCTGCGGGGAGCCGTGGCGGGCACAGGATGTTCTCGGTATCGGCCAGCAACCGGTCGTACTCGGCCATGATCGCTCCGCGTCGCTCGATGAAGCCGGGCAGCCTGCGGAGCTGGACGCGCCCTATGGCGGCGGTGAGATCATTGCCGATCAGCCGCCGGCCGATGTCCTGGATGGCCTGGTCCCACCAGCGGTGTGGCTCATTGGCCGCGGCAGCGAAGGCACCTCGCTCGTCCAGGCCGTGGTAGGCCAGACGGTGAGCTCTGCGCGCCAGCGCGGCGTCCCGGACGTAGATCATACCGCCGTCTCCGGTGGTGATGATCTTGCGCGAGTCGAAGCTCCAGATTCCGATGTCGCCAAAGGTCCCGCAGGCCGTGCCGCCCACGCTCGATCCCACCGCGCAGGCGGCATCCTCGATCAAGGGTATCCCGCGCTCCTCGCACAGCGCGGAGATCGCCACGATGTCACCGGGCTGACCGCCGTAGTGCAACAGCATTACCGCCTTTGTTCGCGGAGTCAGAGCGTCCGCGATGTCGGCGACGGAAGGGTTGAGTGTGCGGGGGCGCACATCGCAGAAAACGGGGCGGGCGCCGCTGGCGGCGACGGAGTGGGCGTTGGCCGGAAAGCTCACCGAGGGCAGCACCACGTCGTCACCGGGTCCGATGCCCAGCAGTTCCATCGCGAGGTGCAGCCCGGAGGTGGCGGAGTTGATGAAAAGCACCGTGTCGGACGGCACGCCGATATGGTCGGCGAAATCCTCCTCGAATGCCTTGGTTCGGGGTCCGTATCCCAGCCAGTTGCTGTCGAACACCTCACTGACGGCCTCGAGCTCTTCGGCACCGACCTGCGGCTGAAACATGTTGATCATCGTGTGACCCTTCACGCGGACATCCGTTCCGGAACCTCGAGGAAACAGCCATCGGTGGGCTGCTCGCCCCGTTCACTTTCGGATCTACTCGGAAAGACGAGCTTGGCACAACGGAAACGGACGGACTTCCTTCGTCATGCGCAAAAAACCCTTCGGCACCGCCGTATCACCGTCTCCGGCGTCCGCCGCGCATCGCGCCGATGGCAACCGAGGAGATGCCTGGCCGGGCGAGTGGCGCGATCATGGCGTCATAGCTGGACCCGAACGTCAAGTCCGGGCTGCCGTCCCGGCGTGAACTTACGGAGAGCCGATGGAATACGGGCAGGATCACGCTGAACTGTACGATCTCGTCTTTCGCAGTCGAGGCAAGGACTTCGAGGCGGAAACCGAGAAGCATGCTCGCCTGATCCGGTCCAGGTTCCCGGCGGCGAAGAGTCTGCTGGACATTGCCTGCGGCACAGGCGCCCATCTTGCCACCTTCGCGAAGCTCTTCGATCACGTGGAGGGACTGGAACTCACGCCGACGATGCGGGAGGTCGCGGCGAAGAGGTTGCCGCAGTCCGTTGTCCACGCGGGCAACATGCTCGACTTCGACCTCGGCCGCACTTTCGACGCGGTTACCTGCCTCGGTAACGCGATCGGTGAGGTTCGGTCCGCCGACGAGGTTGCCGCAACTATCAGTCGGATGGCGGCGCATCTCGTTCGGGGCGGCGTCGTGGTCGTGGAGCCGTGGTGGTTTCCCGAACAGTTCATCGACGGCTACATCGGCAGCCACCTGGCCAGGGAGAACGGTCGCGTGATAACGCGCCTCAGTCACTCCACGAGACAAGGGGACAGGAGCCGCATAGAGATCCAGGCTATCGTCGCGGATGCCGCCGGTATCAGGGGTTTTTCGGACGTTCTCTCCGTAGGCCTTTTTTCTCGCGAACAGTACGAGACAGCGTTCCAGAAGGCTGGCTGCACGGTCGAGTTCGTGTCCGGCCTGCGACTCGGGGACGGGCGACCCACCAGTCCGGGAATTTTTGTGGGAACGCGCATGTGAGAACGTGGTCGGCAGACCTGCGTCTCACCGCGAACTACCCCTGCCGTCAGCCGTCTGACGCGGCCCGGACAAGGCGGTCACGCGTCCGGGCATCGCTCAGCAACGGCGCGTCGAACTCCCTTGATCCCGCGCGCACCGCGTCGAGCACACTGGAGAGAAATATCTGCATGCTGTCCGCGGCGTGCACACTTCTCGTGTGGCTCTCGCCAGAGGATTCGATTCGAATGTCGACCGTCATGTCGGGCGGTGCCGAAAAAGGGCGTGCGAGGTCGACGGCGATCCCTGGCCCCAGCAGCTGAAGAGAGTTCCGGTAGGCGGCGGTGAATCCGAACTGTCCGATGACCGTCCTTCCTCCTGGATAACCAGCCAACACACTGTAGGACGTTTCCAGACCGTTGGTGGTGCGGTCTCCCACGATGACGGTCACGCGGTCCGGTTCCGTGCCCCACAGAACCCGTCCCAACGACGCCATGTACGGGCCGGTGTCGAGCAGGGCACCCCCGCCGGCGGACCGATCGCACCGGAAGTCGTCCGCGGGCACGGGCGGGGTGAATATCGCTACGACCTTTGTGATGTCCGTGTCGAACTCCCGAGCGACCGACCGGACTTCCGGGTACATCGGATGAAACGAGTAACACGTCGCTTCGGCGAGGACGCGGGAGCGCGATCGGGCCAGCGCCACCATCTCCTCGGTCGTGTCCAGGTTCAGGAACCCCGGCTTGTCCACGACGACGTGGTGGCCCCGCTCGATCGCGCACCGAACCGCCTGTGCGTGTTCGCTGTTGATCAAAGAAACATAGACCAGGCCGGGATCCATGTCGTGGATGGCTTCACGCCAGTCGGCATGTACCCGCCCCAGCTTCGGGATGTGGCCGACAGCATCGGTGCCGGCGTGGGAGCTCGCGATGTCGATCGTCTCGATCTCGTCCATGACAGCTACGGCCGGCAACACACGGCGCCGCGCGAATCTCGAGAAGCCGATCAGAAGTAGTTTCATAGCCTTGGGGGTAGGTGGTCAGAGAAGACAGGCCATGAGGCTGCGTGCCTCGACATTGACGTAGTAGCCGGAGCGCATCAACCGGCCGAGCAGGCCGAGCGTCATCCACCGGTAGTTGTCCGGGGCTTCGATGTGATGGTCCTCCGGGATCTCGAGCACGAGGTGTTTTGTGTCCGCCCGGTGGAAACGGCCACCGTCCTCGGACTGCACCGAGTCCAGTCGTACGCGGGAAATCGGTGAGGTCAGGTACTCCACGAGCGGCGGAAGGTCCCGAGAATCTCTGCAGAAACCTGGCGCGATCTGTATCGTGGGGGCGAGTTCGAGCCGATCCGTGGTTCCCGGTTGGACCATCGCCTGGGTCAGGATCCGAAGCACACCCGACTGGCGCTGACAGATGAAGGCGACGAGGTTCCCGGGAACGGGTTCGAGCATCGGCTGCGACCAGGTGCCGACCTCCCGGCTGGTCGCCTCCACGGAGAGCCCGATTATCCGGAAGTAGCGGCCATCGCGGTGCCTGATGCTTCCGCCGTCGAAGATCCATTCGCTCATGTCCGGCAGACCGATTCGTCTGACATCCAGCGTGAAAACTTCCTTCTGGTCGATGAGCCAGGTCATCGCCGCGGCGAGGTCCACATCGGATCGTTCCAGGTTGTGTGATGCGATGGCCTGGGCATGGAACTCGTCTGCCGCGGTAAGCCGGTTGACCCGCAGATCGCCGGCCACGGCGTAGGAAATGCACGCGAGCACGGTGCGGGCGTTCATGTTCACGTTCCCGAGCGCGAGCTGGCGTCGCAGCTGACCGAGAGTGAGCCAGGTGAAGTCATCGCTTTCCGGGACTTCGTCATCCGGCGGGATCTCCACGACCATGTTCCGGTTTCGCTTGTGCAGGTACCAGGACGCGTGCTCCGAGAGCAGCCGGTCGACGAGGATACGTCTCCGGGTGCCTTTCAAGAAGTACTCCAGGTACGGCGTGGGCCGACCGCCGTGAATCCGCTGGTAGTTGCTCTGGGTGGCTTGCACCGTCGCCGCGTACTGAACCAGGCTGGTGTTGCCCGGCTCCATCTTCACCTGCATCAGGAAGTGATATACACCGTTGATCTTCTTGACCAGTATCCCCAGTATCCCGATGTCAGGCTGCACGATGATCGGCTGACTCCATTGTGGTGTCGGCCCGAAATTTGTTCGTACCGACAGGCCCTCGACAGTGAAGAATCGGCCTGAGGAGTGCACGAGGCGGTCGTTGACCTGCCACGCGGTCAAGGACTCCAACGGAACTTCGTCGACCCTGTAGCTGGCGGTGGCGAACCGTTCCTTGAGGAAGAAGTCAGGATCCTCTGTCTCCGCGCTGATCGTCGTCAGGGCCGACACCAGGAAGTCGTCAGCACGGCTTGTCGAGGTCGACATGGCGTCCCATCCCTTCACGCAGGCTCGGCGAGTCAGCCGTGGTCAGACCGTGGAGATCGACGGCAGTGGAAAGACCAGCTTGCCGCCACGCGCCAGGAACTCCTGCTCCCGCTCGATGAATCCCCCGCGATGGACCCAGGGGAGCACCAGTAACTGGTCGGGCCTGCGCGCCTTGGCCTCCTCCTCGGAGACGATGGAGATACCGGTCCCGGGGGTGCTGCATCCGTGCTTCTCCGCGCTGACCTCGCCGATACAGGGCAGGTCCTCGACACCGATCCCGCAGTACTGGAGGATCACGTTGCCTTTGGTCGACGCTCCATAACCCAAGGTCGACTTGCCCGCGGCCCGCGAGTCTTCGAGGAATGCCCGCAAACTGTCGCGGTGGTCGCGGACGCGTCGGGCGAAGTTTTCGTACGGGGCCATGGTGTCCAGCTCGAGGTTGGCCTCGAGCCGGCGGATCCGGTCGATCTCGGCAGTGTCGATCTTGTGCTGGGTGGGGTCCTTCACCAGGGTGACGCACAGGCTGCCGCCGTTGACGTCAGTGATCTCGGCCGTTGACACGGTGAGTCCCACGCGTTCGGCCATCCACTCGATCTGGCTCAACATGTAGTACTCGAGATGCTCGTGACAAATCGCGTCGTAGGCGGGAATCTCGAGCAGGGAGGCCGCGTAGCTCATCTCGATCATCCACACGCCGTCCTCGGTGAGGATGTCGCGCACCTCGGCCATGAACCCGAGCGGGTCGGGCAGGTCGTAGAACATCGCAATCGACGTAACGACTTTGGCCTTGCGGTCGCCGTACCGCGCGGCGAAGGACGCCTTCGAGAAGAATTCCGGAATCAGGTCGATGTCGTCGCGGTAGTACTCGCGCCATTTCTCACCGGTGGGATCGATGCCCACCCTGGTAAGGCCGTTGGCCGGGTACCCGCGCAGCAGTGTCGCGTCGTTGCTGCCGATGTCGAGGACCAGATCAGCGCTGTCCAGGTCGACCATCCCGGTGAGTACCTCGACCTTCCGGTGCAGGTGCTTGACCATGAAGGGACGGACGCTCGAGCGGTATCCGTAATGAACTCCGTACATGAGCGAAAGGTCGGCGGTGTGCCGCAGTTGCACGAGTCCGCAGCCACCCGGGCCGCACCTGACGAGCTCCAGCGGAGCGGTAGGCACGACCTGGCCGGGGCGAGGGAAGATGCCGGTCAGCGCCTGATTTCCAAGATCGAGCACGGACAGCAGGCGGGAGTTGCCGCAAATCCGGCACTCGGTGCACTCGGCGACGGCCATATCTTCGGCGATGATCATAGTGCCTTCCCGGTTGGATGCCATTCGAGCACGGCGGCTGACCGGCGGGAACGCTCGCATACACTCGCTACCGGAAAATCGCCGACGCGACACTCTGGGCACCAGTGTGGCCGTGAACACGGTCGCGGACACCTTCTGAATTGCCTGTTCGGAAATCGCTGACGCGTAGCGGGAACCGAATCAGCTGGCATCGGATCGACAGCGTCGGAACCGTCCAGGGAGGACACCAGGCCCGGCGGCTCGCGAGGCGCCAGTCAGCAAGCGATGAGTTGCCGCGCGCGAACGACGAGATCACCCTGGCTGAGGTGAACATGCCAGGTCCAGTCGGCGGCGGTCCCAGTCGCGGAGAGCGGATTCTTGGAGAAACCATGAGATGGCTGCCTACCGAGGACGAACCGCGGGTTGCCCTCATTGGACTCGGCTACGTTGGTTTGTGCCTTGCGGCCACACTTTCCCAGCGCGGCCTCAACGTCGTCGGCGTCGACACCAACCGGCGACTTGTCGATGAGCTGACCGCAGGCGACTGCCCGTTTGTCGAACCCGGGCTGGCCAGCCTCCTCCTCGCCGGCATGGCGGCGGACAGGCTGAGCGTGACGACCGACTACAGCGCCGTCCGGTCCGCCGATGTCGTGCTGATCACCGTTGGCACACCGGTGAACGACGACGGCTCGTTGTCCGAGGAGCAACTGCACGGCGCTTGTGCCGAACTCAGCAAGCACATCCGTCGTGGTCAGCTACTGGTGCTCAAGAGCACGGTCCCGCCCGGTACCACGGGTAGTCTCGTACTTCGGTTGCTGGAGCGCAGCGGCTTGACCGCGGGAGCGGACTTCGGGCTGGCGGTGTCACCTGAGCGCCTCGCTGAAGGCACGGCCCTGCACGAGCTGAAAACTCTTCCAATGGTGGTCGGCGGGTTCGACGCTGACTCCGCCCGTGACGCGGCGGAGTTCTGGCGGAGAGCGCTCGGCGTCGAGGTCATCGAGGTCGGCTCGCTGACCGCGGCCGAGATCGTCAAACTCGCCAGCAACTGGTGGATCGACCACAACATCGCGCTCGCCAACGAGCTGGCCAAGTTCTGCGCCCTCTACGGCGTGGACTCGCTCGACGTCATCGCGGCCGCGAACACGATTCCCAAGGGCGGTGGCAACGTCAACATTCTGCTGCCGAGCGTCGGCGTCGGCGGGTCCTGCCTCACGAAAGACCCGTGGATGGTGTGGCACTCGGCGCGAGAACGCGGGCTCGACATCGTCACTGCGCCGACGGGACGCGGGGTCAACGAGAGCATGCCGGAATACACCGCGCAACTGGCCTTCGACCAGTTGACCAAACTGGGCAAGGACCCAGCCGCATCGAAAGTCGCGGTAATCGGCCTCACGTTCAAGAACAACACCGGTGACCTGCGGGCGACACCGACCGAACACGCGGTCGCTGCGTTGCGGCGCGGCTGTGCCGAAGTCGCCCTGTTCGATCCTTTGGTCGATCGAGACGAGGCGGAGCGGCTGTTCGCGGCCCCGCTGGCGACCAGCGTCGATGAGGCTGTTCAGGATGCGGATTGCGTAGCGGTGTTCGCGTTACACCGGGAGCTGGCCGGAATTGACTTCGGTGCGCTACCGGTTGCCGACGGGTGCCTGATCCTCGATGGCCGGGCCTACTACTCGCCGGACCAGATCGCCTCGCTCCGGGCTCTTGGCTACCACTACTGCGGAGTCGGGCGATGAATGCCGCCAAGACCGTGGTCACCGGCGGTGGCGGTTTCATCGGGAGGCACCTGGTAGATCGGCTGCTCGAGGGCGGCGCGGACGTGACGGTTTTCGATGGAGGGCCGCCGAATCGGCCGGCGACTGCCGGGCATCCGAGGTGGGTGACCGGCGACGTGCGCGATCACGCGGCGGTAGGCCGCGCGATCACCCACGGAGTCGATGTCGTGTATCACCTGGCCGCATCGGTTGGAGTTGATCAGTACCTGGCCCGCCCGCTCGATGTGATCGACGTCAACTTCTCCGGCACCCGCAACGTGCTGGAGCGCGCGCGTGAAGTGGGCGCACGGGTTGTCGTCGCCAGCACCAGCGAGGTGTTCGGCAAGAACCCGGCTGTGCCGTGGCGCGAGGACGACGACCGGGTGCTCGGTCCGACGTCCGCCGATCGCTGGTCGTACTCCACCAGTAAGGCACTGGCCGAACATCTGGTCTTCGCCTTCGTCCGGCAGCACCAGCTGGAAGCCACGATCGTCCGGTACTTCAACGTCTACGGTCCTGGGCAGCGGCCTGCCTTCGTGGTGAGCCGCACGATCCACCGCGTGCTCAACCGCCGTCCGGTGGTGATCTACGACGGCGGCAGCCAAACACGATGTTTCACCTTCGTCGACGACGCCATCGACGCCACCATCCGGGTCGGCGCGGATTCTCGTGCGATCGGTGAGGCCTTCAATATCGGCAGCTCAGTCGAGACTCGGGTCGCCGACGTCGTTCCGTTGATCGTCGAGCTGGCAGGTGGGGGGACCACACCGATATCGGTGAACACCGCCGAACGACTGGGGCGCGGCTATGAAGACCTGTCACGCCGCATTCCGGACACCACGAAGGCGCGTGAGGTGCTCGGCTGGTCGGCCACGACATCGCTCCGGGACGGTCTGATCAAGACGATCGAGTGGGCTCGAGCCAGTGATTGGTGGCTCGCCCTGCCAGACGCCGGGGCGGCGTAGGCCCGAACTCCTGCGGGCCCCCTTCGCCAGGTCGGACCTGGCGAAGGGGGCCCGCACGGATTTCCTAACCGCGGTGCTCGCGGGTCAGCTTCTCCAGCATGGGAACGACTTCGTTGATGCTGGGAGTGCCGATCGCCTCGGTGCGCAGCCTGGCGGCGTTGCGGCCGAACGACGGATCGTCGAGTACCCGTACCAGCTGATCGCGTAGCAGGGCTGGGGTGAGCTGGTCCGCGTCGGCCACGTACACCCCGGCGCCGCGGTCCTCCAGACCGTTGGCCTGTCCGATCGGCCCCCACCACTTGATGTGCCAATAGGTGCCGGGAACGATCAGCTGCGGCACCCCGTGCTCCACAGCAGTGGCGAAGGTGCCCGGACCGCCGTGGTGCACGACGGCGGAACAGCTGGGCAGCAGCGCGGTCAGCGGCACGAACTCCACGGCACGGACGTTGTCGGGCAGCCGGCTCAGTGAGCCGAGTTGCTTGGCATCGAGGGTCGCGACCACCTCGACATCGAGATCGGCCACTGCTTCGAGCAGATTGTCCGACGCCGCCTCGGGGCGCTGAGCCTCACGATGTGAGAACCCCAGCGTGACACAGACCCGTCGGCGGGTGCGGGGTTCTTCCACCCAGCTCGGCACCGTCGCCGGGCCGTGGAACGGAACCTGCCGGAACGGCACGTAATGCAAACCGGCTCCGGCGGGATGGAAGACCCACGACGGCGCCGGGTCGACGGTCCACTGGCCGAGCGCCACCGACTCGTCGAACTCCTCGCCGTGGCGCTCGAGAATGGGCCCGAGCCACTGCTCCAGCGGGTCCGCGACGGCCTCGTTGCCGCGTTCCGTACGCAGTCGGCGCCACTCCGATCGCACCTGTGCGTGGGTGTCGACGCCCCATGGCATCCGCGCGTGGGCCGCACCGCTGACCTTGGCGGCCACCGGACCGGCGAACGCCAGTGTGTGCCAGATGACCAGATCCGGCCGCCACTGCCGGGCGTAGTCCACCAGGTCGTCGATGGCCGAATCCGGCGTCAGCATCTGGTAGAACTCGCTGACCAGGTGGTCCATCAGGCCGACCGGGTCGACCCCGCTGTACTCACCCTGGCGTGGCTTCGCACCGACGCCCGGTGCGGTGGCCGGCGCGAACGGGTCCTCCTGCGGCTCGGCTTCGGCCATCTGTTCCGCCAGCGAGTCCATTGACGGGCCGATGGGCACCGGGAGGAAGCCGATGCTCGCGACGTCGGCCGCCAAGTCGGGCTGGCTGGCGAATCGCACGTCATGTCCGGCCGTTCGCATCGCCCAGGCCAGTGGCGCCATCAGATACACGTGAGACTTGTTCATGCTTGATACGAACAGGACGCGCATGACTATGTCCTTCCAGGGATGTGAGCTCATGCCAGCCTCGCAGCGATTAATCGGAGCGGCATCTCCCGGATTGCCGCTCCGCCCCCTTACCGGCAGATCAGCGAAGCAACCCGCGGACGTCCCCCCACCCCGCGGCGATGTCGGCCTCAACCTGGTTGAGCCGTGCGGTGACGACCTGGTCGAACCCGTCGAGGAAGTACTCGTCGCCATCGAGCGGATCAATGGTGCGGCCGTTGGCCAGGTGGCTCCGCACGACGTCGGACAGAGCGGTTCCGGGCTCCACCCTGCCGGCGATGTAGCGGTGTGCGCCGGTGAGGCCCGGGAAGCCCGCCTCGCGATAGAGGTAGACGTCGCCGAGCAGGTCGATTTGGACACCTGCCTGGATATGCGCGCTCGGGCGCATCGATTCCGGGCGGAGCCTGATCAGCTCGGCGTCCGTCCCTGTCATGACGGCGTGCAAGGCATACCCGTAGTCGACATGCAACGAGGGGGCCCGCGCGCTGACCCGTTCGTTGAACGCACCCAGCGCGTCCTGCAGCTCCGCCCGCTCCGCCGGCGGCAGCTTGCCGTTGGGGCGGCCGCTGTAGTCCTCGCGGATATCGAGAAAGTCGACCGGGCGGTGCGGGGCGACCTCGTTCAGCTCGGCGATGAAGTCGGCTAGTTCGAGCAGCCGCCATGCCCGGCCGGGCAGCACGATGTAGCTGAAGCCGAGCCGCAGCGGATTCTCGCGCGATGCGCGCAGCCGCTGGAGGTTGACGAGATTCGCCTTGACCCGGCCGAAGGCCGCCCGTTTACCGGTGGTCTGCTCGTACTCGTCGTCGTCGAGCCCGTACATCGAGGTGCGCAACCTATGCAGGTCCCACAAACCCGGTTGCCGTTGCAGCGTCCGGTCGGTGAGCGCGAAGGAATTCGTGTAGAGGTCCATTTTGAACCCGCGACGGGCCGCACGGGTGATGAGACCGCCAAGCCCGGGGTTGGTCAGCGGCTCGAGACCTCCCGAGATGTACATGGCGTGCGGATTGTCCACCGGCATCTCGTCGATGACCGACGCGAACATCGCGTTGCCGCTGTCGACGGCGTCTTGCTGATAACGAGCGCCGGTCACCCGAACGCAGAAATGGCAGCGGAACATGCATGTCGGGCCGGGGTAGAGCGCGACGATATGCGGGTAGACCGCTCGTCGCTGGACGATGTTGTCGATCACCCCGGCACGCTCAAGTGGAAGTACGGTTTTCGACCAGTACTTCCCGGCCGGCCCGCCGAGGACCGCGGCGCGCAGTTCCGGCACTCGGGCAAGGGTGTCTACGAGGCGCCGGAAGGTTCCGCGGTCGACGGCCAGCTCCTGCCGGGCGGCCTCCAGGGTGGTGAACGGGGAAGCGCCGAAGATGCGAGTAAGCCGGTTCAGGAGACCCGCGTCACTCGCCACCTCGGGGCCGGGAATCGCAATCTCAGTCACGGGCGTCGTCCTTAGAAGTTGACACGATCATTGAGAGTCCTTGCGCCGGGACGTCACCTCGGTGCTGTGCGTGACGGCGAATCGGATCAGGGCGCAAACACGGCGGATGTCTT
Source organism: Amycolatopsis marina (assembly GCF_900111885.1). Lineage (GTDB taxonomy): Bacteria > Actinomycetota > Actinomycetes > Mycobacteriales > Pseudonocardiaceae > Amycolatopsis > Amycolatopsis marina. The sequence continues at coordinate 74,678 of NZ_FOKG01000007.1, read as the reverse complement.
CTCGTGACACCGTCGAGCCACTCGGCAGTGAGATCACGCCGGCGACCAGCTTTTCGGTATGCGGCAGGCGAACCGGGCGGCGGGAGCGGTAGGGCTCGAGCTGGTGGCACGCGGGCGACCCGATCGGGGTGAGGGCGATCGCGTTCTCCGCCTTGAGCACGTCGAGGAGCAGATCCCGGGAAATACCCGTTTCGGCCTCGTCGAGTTCGATGATCACGTACTGGAAGTTGTTGCGCTCACGAGTCTCGTGGTTGAAGAAGGTGATCCCGTCGACCTCGTCGAGCTCCTCGCGGTACGCGTCGTAGTTGGCCCTGTTGTGCCGCACCGAGGAATCGAACGCATCGAGCGAGGTGAGGCCCATGGCCGCGGCCGCCTCGCTCATCTTGCCGTTGGTACCGCCCGCATCGCTGACGTGATCGATGCCTTTGCCGAAGTTGTGCAGTGCGCGGATCCGGTCGGCGAGGCGGGCGTCGTCGGTCACCACCGCACCGCCTTCGAAGGCGCTGACGACCTTCGTCGCGTGGAAGCTGAACACTTCGGCGGCGCCGAAGCCGCCGACGGTGCGCCCCGCCGACGAGCAGCCGATACCGTGCGCGGCGTCGAAGAACACCGGCAGCCCGTTGTCCGCCGCGACCTTCTCGAGTTCGTCCACCGCACACGTCCGTCCCCAGAGGTGCACGCCGATGACCGCCGATGTCTGCGGGGTGACCGCGTCCGCGATCGCCGCCGGGTCGATACAGCCGGTGGCGGGATCGATGTCGCAGAAAACCGGCTCGAGGCCGATCCACCGAGCGGCGTGGGCGGTGGCGGAGAAGGTGAGCGACGGCATGATCACCTCACCGCTCAGATCCGCCCCGTGCATGAGCAGTTGCAGCGCCACCGTCGCGTTGCAGGTCGCGACACAGTGCTCGACGCCGGCCAGCTCGGCGACCCGCTGCTCGAACTCCAGCACCAGGGGACCTCCATTGGACAGCCATTGGTTGTCCAAAGCCCAGTCGAGACGATCGAACAGGCGGGCGCGATCGAATCGGTTGGGCCGGTTGGTGTGCAGCGGAGTCAGGAACGCGGGGCGCCCACCGAACAGGGCAAGGTCCGCGACAACGTGCTTCACCACGTCCTCCCCGCTGCCGTCGGGTCACTCGGCCGCCGCGGATGCTTCACGGTCATGGGGACTCCTTGTCGTCGGTGGCTTCGACCACGGCTGACACCACGGCCGTCACCGCCTGTTCCGATAGGTGCGGACCGATCGGCAGGCTCAGCACCTCGTGCGAGAGCCGTTCGGTCAGCGGAAACGATCCGATCGGCCAGTCCGTGGCCGCGTACGCGTTCGACCTGTGCACCGGCACCGGGTAGTGCACGAGGGTCTCGACCCCGGCGGCAGCCAATCGTCGGTGCAGCTCGGCTCGCCGCTTTGAACGGATGACGAACAGGTGCCACACCGGACTCGCCCACGATGCCACCCGCGGAAGCAGCACATCGTCGATTCCCGCGAGCTCGGACAGGTAGCGGCCGGCGATGGCCGCGCGCCGGGTGTTCCACGCGTCCAACCGGGTGAGCTTCACGCGGAGGATCGCGGCCTGCAACTCGTCCAGCCGGCTGTTGGTGCCTCTGACCTCGTGCTCGTACTTGACCCGAGATCCGTAGTTGCGGAGCATTCGGATCCGATCGGCCAGCGCCGCGTCGGAGGTAACCACCGCTCCGCCGTCGCCAACGGCTCCCAGGTTCTTTCCCGGATAGAAGCTGAAAGCGACTGGTGAGCAACCGGATCCCAGCCGTTGCCCATGGCAGCGGGCGCCGGGCGCCTGAGCCGCGTCCTGGATCACGAGGAGGCCGTGCCGAGTCGCGACGTCTTCAATCGCCCGCATCGCGGCAGGATGGCCGTACAGGTGAACCGGAATGATGGCTCGGGTGCGCGGGGTGATCGCCGCCTCGATCCGGTCCGGGTCGAGCGTGTAGGTGTCCTCGGCCGGCTCAACCGGAACGGGTCGCGCCCCCACCGAGGACACCGCGAGCCAGGTGGCGATGAACGTGTGCGCCGGCACAATGACCTCGGCGCCAGGCCCGATGTCGTTGGCGCGCAGTATCAGTTCCAGCGCATCGCATCCGGTGCCGACCGCGACGCAGTGGCCACCGCCGCAGTAGGCGGCGAACTCGGCCTCGAACGCCTCCATCTCCGGCCCCAGGACGTACTGGCCGGACTTCATCACACGGTGATATGCCGCGTCGATGTCGGCCTCCAGCTCCGCGTTCGACGCGCTGACATCGAGGAAGGGAATGTGCACAGGTGCTCCTACGGCGCCGGATCTCCTGGTTCATCGTCGGTGCCAAAGGCGCGAGTGGCATCTCATGCTGTGCGACGTCCCTCCGCGTGCGACGAGCGTGCCGGTGACCGGGCACAGCATTCTCGAAGAAGACAGCGCGCCGGCTCCTCGTTATCCTCGAAGACACCTGGGCGAAGGAAAGCATATTCGCGGAAGCGTCGGCGAGTTCGGTCCTGATAATTTACAGCGCACTACGCAGCGGATAGCGTTCTTCGGAGAGGCCGGGAAACTGATGTACGACAGCGACATCGCCGATATCTGGGACGCGGTATATCGCGGCCGCGGCAGGAACTACCTGACGGAGGCCGAAGGCGTTGCGGAGCTCATCCGGCAGCGCCAGCCGGCCGCAGCATCGTTGCTTGACGTCGCTTGCGGCACCGGTGCGCATCTGAGCTGCTTCACGACCATGTTCGAGAACGTCGAGGGCGTTGAGCTGTCCGAGGGCATGCTCGCCGCCGGGCGTGCCGAGTGGCCGACCCTCAACCTGCACCAGGGGGACATGCGCACGTTCGACCTTGGTCGCCGGTTCGACGCTGTCACGTGCCTGTTCAGCTCGATCGGTCACGCGGCCACCACCGACGAACTCGACCGCACCGTCAACCGCTTCGTCGACCACCTCAACCCCGGCGGGGTTGTCGTGATCGAGCCGTGGTGGTTCCCCGAAACGTTCATCGACGGCTACGTCACCGGCGACGTCGTGCATGATGCCGGCCGGGTGATCGGACGCGTATCGCATTCCACGAGGGAGGCGGGCGCATCCAGGGTGAGCGTGCATTTCCTGGTGGCCGACGCCGAAAAAGGGATTCAGTACTTCACTGAAGAATTAATCATAACACTGTTTTCCCGCGAAGAGTACGAGCAGGCGATCTCGCGTGCGGGCTGTATCGTGGAGTTCGTCGAAAGCGGACCTAGAGGACGCGGCTTCTTTGTCGGCCACCGCGCGTCACCAGTGAATAATCCGACTGATGAACAAGCCGCCTGACATGTTTACTATTGACGAGGAGATTCGAGCGCGATGAGCACATTCGTATTGATCCACGGTGCCGGCGACGGCGGCTGGGCCTGGCATCTGCTGGTGGCCGAGTTGGCGGCCCGAGGACATGACGCCGTCGCCCCCGACTTGCCGAGTGAAGACGATTCCGCGGGGTTGGAGGAGTACGTCCAAACCGTGGTGGACGCCGTCGGTGACAAGAAGAACCTGGTCGTTGTCGGCCATTCCCTCGGCGGATTCACCGCGCCGCTGGTCGCCGACCGGCTCCAGGCCGACACGCTCGTCCTGCTGGCCGCGATGATCCCCGCCCCCGGCGAGTCGCCGAACGACTGGTGGTCCAACACCGGCTACGGCACCGCCGCCCGCGAACAGGCCGCTCGTGACGGCGGGCTGACCGGCAACGGCGACCCCTTCGTCGGTTACTACCACGACGTCCCGGTCGCGCTCGCCAAGGAGGCGATGCGCCGGGAACGCGACCAGTCCAACACCCCACTCGACCCGCCATGGCCGCTGGACGCGTGGCCGGACGTGCCGACCAAGTTCATTCTGGCCAAGGACGACCGCTTCTTCCCCGCCGAGTTCCTGCGCCGCCTGGCCAAGGAGCGACTCGGTGTCACACCGGACGAGATCCCCGGCAGTCACTGCGTCGCGCTCGGCCACCCGAAGGAGCTGGCCGAGGTCCTGGACAGCTACACGACCAACGGGTCCTAGCCAGCCGTTTCGGAAGGCACCTGTATCACCGATAACCTTTGATGGGAGAGGTATGCCTTACGTCGACTCCGCGCCTGTGGCGGACCAAGCAGTGGCCGAGCAACTGTTTGACGACGCCGTTCGCCGGTACAACGAAGCATTCGCCGACCGCGATGTGGATCGCTTCCTCCGATTCTTTCGGGAGGATGCGACGAAAATCGATTCCAGCGGCGAAGCCCAGTGGGACAAGAGTCAGATCGCCGATCTGTTCGGGGAACTTTTCAAGATGGACTTCGAGGAAACGGTCACGCCGGTGAAGAAGGTCGTCGACGGCGATACCGCACTGCTTGTCACCGATATCAAACTTGTCTCCAAGCATTTCGCGGAGCACTTTCTCACGGCCCTGACCTTCACGAACCGTGACGGCGACTGGAAGGTGCTTGCCGCGGCGAGCACGAACCTGCCGAGCTGATCCAAGGGCAATCGGGGAGACGTGGCACCGACCTGCTCGGTGCCACGATCGAATCTCCCGGAGCGCGCGCCTCGGGAATCTTCGCGCGGTATTCATGCCACTGAACGCCGCGACCAGGAGGGTTATTCACAAGCGAGTTGGCGGGGCCTGCCCGAAGGGTGGGTCGCGACGACTCGCTGCTGGTGAGGTGCGCGCAAGACCGCAGGTCGACCGTGAATAACCCGACTTATGAATAAGAGCCAGGAGGGTTACTCATGCGAGTCTTGTTCGTTGTGTGGCCGGGTGACACGCACCTCTTTCCGGTGACTCCGCTTGCCTGGGCACTGCAGAGCGCCGGACACGAGGTGCGCATCGGCACCCATCACGCCTTGGCCGAATCCATCACCTCGATCGGGCTGACCCCGATCGGCTTGGGAGACAAGGACGTTCTGCCCATGGGGCCGGGTAAGCCGTACCCCGAGGCCGAGTGGGAGAGGCTGGAGCGGGTGACCACGGCACTCGAGCTCGGCCCGGACGAGCGGGACACGTGGGACATCTTCACCCACTACCTGCTGCCGGGGGTGTGGGACTTCCTGCCACTGGGTCTCGGCGACGACCAGCCTCAGCCAGGGGTGGACGATCTGGTGGAGTTCGCCCGCGACTGGCAGCCCGACCTGGTGCTCTGGGACCCGCTCTACCCCGCCGCCGCCGTCGCGGCGGCCGCCTGCGGCGCCGCGCACGCGCGACTGTCACCCTGGCAGGACTACTGCGGCTGGACCCTCGATCGCTACAACGCGAGCGCGGCGGCGCTCGAGCTCGGTGAGCACCCGCTGGTCGCTGCCCTCCGGCCGGCGGCCGCCCGGCACGGGGTGGAGGTGAACGACGAACTGCTCTACGGCCAGTGGACCATCGACGGACTGCCCCCGGGCTTCCGGCTGACGACGACGGCGCGCGGTGTGCCGTTGCGGCTGATGCAGTACGCGGCCCCGACAGCGGTGCCCGAGTGGCTGCGGAAGCCGCCTGACCGCCCGCGGGTCGCCGTTTCGCTCGGCCTCTCCCAGCGCACCTTCATGTCGGAGGAGGACGACGGGTGGTCGTACCTCCCGGCCGTGATGCAAGCACTGTCGGAGCTGGATGTCGAGGTCATCGCGACCCTGAACGCGGTCCAGCTGGCCGGTCTGGGCAAGCTGCCCGCCAACGTCCGCGCGGTCGACTACGTGCCGCTGAACCAGCTGCTGCCGTCCTGCTCGGCCCTGATCCACCACGGCGGGCCGGGATCCTTCACCGCGGGTGCGGCGCACCAGGTGCCCCAACTCGTCATGGATTCGGCGGATGCGAGCATCGCCGAGAAGTTCCCCACGTGCAGCGCCACCGCGCGGTACGTCATCGAGCAGGGGGCGGGCCTGTCGCTCGACCTCAAGAAGCCGTCGGCGGACTCGATACGAGAGCGCATCTCGAGGGTCCTGGAAGAGCCGTCGTTCCGGGCCGGGGCCGCACGCGTGTACAACGACCTGCAGGCCATGCCCAGCCCGGTGGATCTCGTTCCGACATTGGAGCGGCTGACCGTTGAGCACCGTTCCCGCTGAGCACGACCTGGGCGACCTGGTGTCGGGGTGATCCTGCTCGTCCTGCGTCTGCAAGGAAGCAGGATCACCCGGCACCAGACGTCGCCCTATGAGAATTTCACGCCATACCGGTTGCATCGTCACTGGCTGTACGCGGTTGGACGCGCAACGATATGGACGAAGGTCGGCGAGCGCCGTCCGGGACAACACGCGTGTTCATGCACGGAAGGAGATCGGGCCATGTCTTCGGAGGCCGAACCCCAGTTGGGGGCCAGCGCGACCGGCCGGGAATGGGCCGGGCTCGCCGTGCTGGCACTGCCCACCTTTTTGCTTGCGCTCGATCTGAGCGTGCTCTTCCTCGCCCTACCCCACCTGAGCGCCGACCTCGGCCCGAGCAGCACGCAATGGCTGTGGATCACCGACATCTACGGTTTCATGGTCGCCGGCTTCCTGCTCACGATGGGCGGCCTCGGTGACCGCATCGGACGCCGCAAACTGCTGTTGATCGGCGCCACGGCGTTCGCCGTGGCGTCGGTGCTCGCGGCGTACTCCGACAGCGCGGTGATGCTGATCGCGACCCGCGCTCTGCTGGGTGTCGCCGGAGCCACTCTGATGCCCTGCGCACTGGCGCTGATCCGCACCATGTTCACCGACACCGCCCAGCGGTCGATGGCCATCGGCATGTGGATGAGCAGCTTCCTCCTCGGCGCGGCGCTCGGCCCGCTCATCGGCGGCCTGCTTCTCGAGTGGTTCTGGTGGGGCTCGGTCTTCCTGCTCGCCGTCCCGGTGATGGCATTGCTGCTGATCGTCGGGCCGATGGTGCTGCCGGAATCCCGCGACGCCGACGCGCCGCGGATCGACCTGCTCAGCATCGTGTTGTCGCTGGCGGCGATCCTGCCGGTGATCTACGGCAGCAAAGAGCTCGCCGTGGACGGCGTGGGACTGCCGGCACTGATCGCGATAGCCATCGGCCTGGCGTCCGGCGTCGTGTTCGTCCGCCGCCAGAACAAGCTACTCCACCCGCTGATCGACCTACGGCTGTTCTCCTCCAGAACGTTCAGCACCGCGCTCGCCGGCCAGGTGCTGATCGGCGTCATCTTCTCCGGCATCGCCCTGTTCCTCACGCAATACCTGCAGGTCGTCAAGGGCTTGTCACCCCTACAGACCGGCCTCTGGCTGCTGGTCCCGTCACTGGTCATGATCGTCGGGTCGCTCGCGTCCCCGGTCGTCGCGCAGAAGATTCGCCCCGGGTACGTCGTGGGTGCGGGCCTGATCGTGACCGCGACCGGCGGCGTGGTCCTCACCGCCGTCGGCCCGGAGTCAGGGCTCGCCCTGATAATTACCGGTTTCACCCTCGCGTACTTCGGCGGCGGGCCGATCGCCGTGCTCGCGACAGACCTGATCGTCAACAGCGCACCGCCGGAAAAGGCTGGATCCGCCTCAGCGATATCGGAGACCGGCGCAGAACTCGGCTTTGCGATGGGCGTGGCGACGCTCGGCAGCGTCGGTGCGGCCGTGTACCAGAGCCAGATGGGCGACCTGGGAACCGCCGTTCCCGCGGATGCCGCGGCGAAGGCGCAGGAGTCCATCGGTGCCGCCGCCTCGGCTGCCGGCGAACTCCCCGCCGCGTCGTCGCAGGTGCTGTTCGACACGGCGAGGGAGGCGTTCAGCTCGGCGGTCAGCGTGATCGGTGGGGTCAGCGCCGTGATCGCGGTTGGCCTGGCAGTCGTGATCAGCCTCATGCTGCGCCATGTCCGGCTCGGCGACGGGCAGGAAGGCGGCGACGCGCAGGCGGCGAAGGACTCCGGAAGCATGGACGACCTCGCCGAGCAACCGAACTGATTTGCACGCCCGCTGCGACCACGGGAGAGACAGCACTTCTCTGTGTTGTCTCTCCCGTGGTGGGCAGCAACCAAACATGAGGAGCGGAAGATGGCAGAACCGGAACCGGCAGCCGAGCAGCTGTCCAGCCCTGGCGGCGCGCCGCTGACGGCGCTCACCTGGGCTGACGCACGGACGCGGCTGGCCGACAACGGGGACTACCTGCTCGCGACATCCGGCGCGGACGGGCGGGTGCACATGGTGCCGGTGCTGGCCGTCTGGCTGGAAGGCGCCGTCTGCTTCGTCACCCGCCGACAGACCCGCAAGGCCCGTGACCTCGCAACGAATGACTACTGTGCCATCACTGTTCCCGGCCACGACGTCGACCTCGTGGTCGAAGGAACGGCGAACCTCGTCCGCGACGCCGCCAGGCTGCAACGAATCGCGGACCTGTACCCCATCAAGTATCCGTGGTGGCACCCATTCGTCAGGGAGGGCGAGTTCCACGATCCCGCCGACACCGCTCTGAGCGATCCTCAGCACGTCTTCGCGGTCGCGCCGAGGGTGGTATTCGCATTCGGCAAAGAGGAGGGCTTCAGCGCAACCCGATGGCGCTTCTAGCCCAGCCAGATGCCGGTCCGGCAGGTGAATGTCCTACCGTTCGTACTCGTCGTGCAGCTGCCACCAGCCGCACGCCGAGGTGTTGCTTCTGCCTGCGGGCTCTTCCCAGTCCTCCTGCCTGCCCAACGGCGTCAGGTCGAGGTAGACCAGCGTGCCGTTCAGCAGGTCCGTGCCGCGCTCGTAGGTGGAGTAGGTGTGGAAAACGTCCTCGCCGTCGCGCAGGAAAACGCTGACACCGGCAACTTCACCTTCGTACTCGACGCCCGCCGCCCGCAACTCTTCCTGGCTCGTGTAGTTGATTTCGACCGGCGCGACTGATGCGTCCACTGTGGTATGGAAGTCGTAGTTGAAGTCGGATTCCTGGGAGCTGTAGAACGGCATCGTCCAGCCCATGCGGCTACGGAAGGCGTCAAGTTCGGCGAACGGACTCCTGCTCACCACGACGAGCGTTGTGTCGCGCGCGTGCAAATGGGCCAGATGGCCGATGTTGTCGACGAGCAGGGAGCAACCGGGGCAGTGCGTCAGCATCATGTGGTAGACGATCAGCTGGCGGCGCCCCTCGAACAGCTCCGGCAACGTCACCTTACCGTTGGGCCCGTCGAAAACGTACTTCTTGTCCACCTTGACCATGGGCAATCGCCGCCGGTCGCTGTTGAGCTTGTCCCGTGCCCGGGTGAGCTTTTTTTCCTGCGCGAGCAGGTTCTTGCGCGCGGTCAGCCATTCCTCCCTGGAAACGACCTGTGGATATGCCATCCAATGACTCCCGATCTCGTCGTTCAGGTCCCGTGCCGCGAGGCACGAAACTACCGGTGTGCGGCCGTCAACCTCTCGAGCGTGGGGACGATCTCGCTCGGGCTCGGCATGGCGAGGTAGTCGTCGCGGACGCGTGCCGCTCCGATGCGGAACGACGGCTTGGCGAGAACATCGAGGATCTGCTTTCTGATCACCTCGGCCGAAGGGTTGGCGATGTCCACGATCGCCCCCGCACCGCGACTCGTAATGTACCGTGCCCCGACAATTGACGAGGTGTGTTTGGTCGCGCCCATCCCGCCTTCGTCGTCGGTGACAGCTTCCGCGACCACCTGCGGGTGATCGGTGATCAGCTGCGGCAGGCCCGCGGTGCACGATGCCGCGAGGGTTCCGCTGCTGCCGTGGTGGATGATGGCTGAACACGTCGGCAACAGTTGGTTGAGCGGCACGTAGTCGACGGTGCGAACGTTGCCCGGTACCTGCGAGACGTCGACCAGTTGCGTGGCGTTCAGCGTCGCGACCATCTCGATGTCGATGCCCGATGCCGCGTCGAGCAGTGTGGGGACGTAGTCCCAGCCCCCCTTCAGGAACTCCCGTTGGGAGACCCCGAGTGTGAGGGCCACCCGTGGGCGCTCGGCGCGGGACTTGAGCCAGCTCGGCAGCGGCGTCTGCCACGAGTACGGGATCCACCGCATTCCGACCGTGTTCGTGGTGGTGTGTAGCCGAGTCGGAACGGGCATCGGGTCGATCGTCCATGCACCGAAGAGCAGTTCGTCATCCACGTCGACGTGGTAGCGCTCTGCCATCGGCCGAATCGTCCCGGCCAGCAGATTCTCCAGCTCCACTCCGGTTCGGTCGGTGTGTGCCGCGAGCCTGTCGCCGAGCCAGGCCTGGTAGTCCTGTCCGTAGAGATGCCGCGCGTGAGCGGCGCCGCAAGCCTTGGCAGCCACCGCGGCTCCGGGCATGCACGGATCCCACAACACGAGGTCCGGCCGCCAGTTCCGGGTGAATTCAGCAAGATCATCCATTACCGGCAGTGGCTGCGATGGCGGCGCCTGGTACGGATTGAAGTCCCACGCCGCGGGAAGCAGGAACTGGGTCACCGTGTCCCACGGCTCACGATCGTCGAGTTCTCCGAGTAGCTCGTCGGTCATCCCGGCCATCATCTCCCGCTCGGCGGGGTATGCGCCGGCCGGACCGGTCGGTGGCGGCAGGTCGTCGCCGCCGAGGGAGACCGGTGTCAAACCGACCGACTTGGTGTAGGGGGCCAGGTTCGGATGGGAAGCGACACAGACCTCGTGCCCCGCGCACTGCAACGACCAGGCGAGCGGAACCATCGGGTACAGGTGTGCGGCCGCCGGCCAGACGACGAATACGACTCGCATCAAAGTCCTCCAAGATTCCGGTCGCCGTGGTGGTGGATGTCGGAGTGGCAGATGCCGGCGTAGGCGATGTCGATCAGTATGTGCAGCGGTATCCATGAAACCAGCCTCGACTGTTCGCCGAACCTTCCATCGTGCGCTGTCCGATCCGGAACGCAGGTCCGAACCAGGTCGTCCCGACCACGGCGCATTCTGACCAAGGGCGGGATCGGGATGCCGCATTTTGAAGGACGCCGGTTCTTGGCAAGGGATTCAGTATGGCACTAATGCTGGTTCCATGAATCGAACCATCCGAGACCGAATTCTTTCGTGAAGGAGGTGTAACCATGTGCGGAATTGCCGGATGGATTTCCTTCCAACGCGATCTCCGTGGGAAGACCCGGATCCTCGACGCGATGACCGACTCCATGGCCGTGCGCGGTCCAGATGATCGGGGCACCTGGGTGGACGAGCACGCCGCGCTCGGCCATCGCCGGCTGGCCATCATCGACCTGCCTGGCGGGCGACAGCCCATGTGCGTCGAAACGCCACGCGGCAAGATAGCGATGGTGTACTCGGGCGAGGCGTACAACTTCGTCGAACTCCGCGAGGAGCTGCGTGCGCGCGGCCATCACTTCACCACGAGATCGGACACCGAGGTCGTCCTGCGGGGGTACATGGAATGGGGCGAGGCCGTCGCGGAACACCTCAACGGCATGTACGGCGTGGCGATCTGGGACGCCGCGGAACGCAAGCTGGTACTGATACGCGACCGGCTGGGCGTCAAGCCCCTCTACTACTACCGCACCCCCGACGGCGTGCTGTTCGGTTCCGAGCCCAAGGCCATTCTGGAGAACCCGCTCGCCGAACGCGTCGTGAACACCGACGGCATTCGCGAGCTGTTCGCGTACATCAAGACCCCCGGTGACGCCTTTTGGCGCGGGATGCGCGAGGTGAAGCCGGGCACTGTGGTCACCGTGGGGCCGAACGGGTTACGTGAACACGTCTACTGGACCCTGCGAACGACCGAGCACACCGACGACCTGGACACGACGGTGGCTCGGATTCGCGAGCTCCTCGAGGACATCATGAGCCACCAGCTCGTCTCCGATGTGCCGCGGTGCATGCTGCTTTCCGGTGGCCTGGACTCGTCCGCGATAACCGGGATCGCGGCCAGGCAGCTTGCCGAGGCAGGGACGGCCCTTCGCAGTTTCTCGGTGGACTTCGAGGGGCGTACCGACAACTTCGTCAGTGACGCCGTACGGCCCGATGCCGACTCCCCGTTCGCCCACGAGGTGGCCGCGTGGGTCGGCTCCGATCACCAGGACATCATGCTGGACGTTGCCGCCCATGCCGACCCCGGGATCCGTGCCAAGGCACTGCGGGCCAGAGACATGCCCGGCGGCAACGGTGACCTCGACAGCTCGCTGTACCTGCTGTTCCGGGAGATCAAACGGCACTCCGCCGTCGCTATTTCCGGCGAGGCCGCGGACGAGGTGTTCGGTGGATATCGCTGGTTCTTCGATCCGTTGGTCCAGCAGGAGAGGCAGTTCCCCTGGCTGGTCCGCTGGCCGGAGTACTTCGGTGAAGACTCGCAGATCCTTACGCCACAGGCACGGAAGACCGTCGATCTCGACACCTATCTCCACGACAGTTACGCCGACGCGGTCAGTGAGATCGACCGGCTCGACGGCGAGAGCGAAATCGAGTGGCGGCAACGCAAGATCAGCTATCTGCACCTGACCCGCTGGGTACGAGTGCTGCTGGATCGCAAGGACCGCACCAGCATGGCCACCGGGCTCGAAGTCCGGGTGCCGTTCTGCGACCACCGGCTCGTCGAATACGTCTACAACACGCCCTGGTCACTGAAGACCTTCGACGGCAAGGAGAAGAGCCTGCTACGGGCGGCGGTCGCCGACCTGCTTCCCCCGTCGGTCCTGCGTCGGGTCAAGGCGCCGTACCCGTCCACTCAGGACCCGGGGTATGCCTCCGCGTTGCGCGACGGCGCCCGCCGACTGCTGGCCCGGCCGACGCACCCGGTGTTCGACCTGATCAGCTATGACTGGCTCAAGGGCGAGGTGCGGGACGGCGGCGCCCGAACCACCTTCGCCTCGCGGGCCCCGCTCGAAAGAGCTCTGGAACTCGCGATGTGGTGGGACACCTATTCGCCGGCGGTCGAGCTGTCATGAGTCCGGCGGACGGTTGCCCGTCGAATAACCCTCGGCCCGCACATCCCGCTCTTGAGTTCCCAGGAGGCGCATTATCAATGACCGCGGAAAACAGTGGCTACGCGACAGGAACCGTCGAAATCGTAAGTTACCAGGACAACCGACTGGGCCCGGCCGACCCGAGCGGGATCGAACTGCTGTACACCATCACCGAGTTTCAATACACCGGGGGAATGGATGGTCGTGGCTACCACGTCTACATCCAGCGGGTCCACTCCGACACCGGGCCGTTTCGCGTGATGGCCAGGGTCGTCGGCAGCCTCGGGGGCAGATCCGGCACCTTCGTGACCGAGGGAACCGGCACCCGGCGTCCGACCGGGCCCGTCGACGTGGACTGGCACATCGTCGAGGGTTCCGGAACCGGCGAACTGACCGGGGCGACCGGGTCCGGCACCGTGACCACGACCGATGACGGTGTGGTCAGATACACCCTTTCGTATCAGCTCCCGCAAGGACGATCCACGGTCACGTCGAGTTGGGGCGGCGGTTGAACATCGCCGCCGGTGCGCTGCTCACGTCCACGGCCGCCGGTCGGCCGGCATCGACAGATCTCCCTTTGCCGGTACTTCGTCGCGATATAACAAGAAGTAGCAGCATCAGAGATGCGACACGACACCCTTCGCCGGGACGATGACATCGTTGATTCACCAAATCGCCAGCAACGTCGTGTGACGCCGCAGTCGTGGGCGATGCCCGTCGCACCGAGCTGCCGCTTCCAATAGCGCATGCAAGGAGGACACATGTATGACTACGTGATCGTCGGGGCTGGATCGGCGGGCTGCGCACTCGCCGCCAGGCTCAGCGAGGACCCCGAAGTGCGGGTGTGCCTCATCGAGGCAGGGCCCGCTGACACCTCACCGAACATCCATGTTCCCGCGGCGTTCGCGAAGTTGTTCCGCACCAACCTCGACTGGGACTACGACACACACGACGAGCCGTTCCTCGACCGGCGCCGGATCTACCTGCCGCGTGGCCGCGTGCTGGGCGGGACGAGTTCGATCAACACCCAGATCTACATCCGCGGCAACCGGCTCGACTACGACGGCTGGGACCAGCCCGGCTGGGGCTTCGACGATCTGCTCCCCTACTTCAAGCGCTCCGAGGACAACGAGCGCGGCGAGTCGGAGTTCCACGGCACCGGCGGCCCGCTCACCGTCTCGGAGAACCGTTCGCGTAACCCGATGTCCACGGCGTTCGTCGACGCCGCGGTGGAAGCGGGCTTCGCGGCCAACGACGATTTCAACGGCGCGTCCCAGGAAGGGTTCGGCTACTTCCAACTGACCCAGAAGGACGGGCGCCGGGCGAGCACGGCCACCGCGTTCCTGCACCCCGCGCTGAACAGGCCGAACCTCACTGTCGAAACCAACGTCACGGTGCACCGGGTGCTGATCGAGAACGAGTGGGCCGTCGGTGTGGTTGGCCAGCGCCTCGACGAAGAGCTCACGATCCGCGCCGAGCGCGAGGTCATCCTCGCGGCGGGCGCCTACAACTCGCCGCAACTGCTGATGCACTCGGGCATCGGGCCCGCCGCGCTGCTCGGCCCGCTGGGTGTGCCGGTGGTCGTGGACCAGCCGCTGGTCGGCCAGAACCTCTCCGACCACACGCTGACCCCGCTGGTGTTCACGCACGAGCACCCGGTGAGCATGCTCGCCGCCGGAGCGCAGGAGAACTTCCAGCAGTTCATGGCCGAGGGCCGCGGACCGCTGACCTGCAACGGCCCCGAAACCGGTGGCTTCGTCCGGACCAGGCCGGAGCTGCCCGCCCCGGACGTGGAGTACCTGGCCGCACCGGTGATGTTCATCGACAGCGGACTAGCCATGCCGACCGCGCACGCGCTGACCTTCGGCCCTTCGATGCTCACCCCACGCAGCCGCGGCGCGGTCACCATCGCCTCCGACGACCCGACGACGAAACCGCGTATCCAGCACAACTTCTTCGCTGAGCCCGAGGATCTCTCGGACGCGATCGCCGCGCTGCGTATCGCACTCGACATCTCTCGTCAGGACGCGCTGCGGGACTACGCTTCGGCCCCGTTCCGGCCGCCGGCTTCCGAATCGGACGCGGACCTGGCCGAGTACATCCGCCGCTACACCCACTCGATCTACCATCCCGTGGGCACCTGCGCGATCGGCTCTGTGGTCGACGTCGAACTGCGCGTCGGCGGTGTCGGCGGCCTGCGCGTCGCCGACGCCTCGGTGATGCCGGTGGTCCCCCGCGGCAACACCAACGCCCCGACCATCGCGATCGCGGAGAAGGCGGCGGACCTCGTTCGCAAAGCCACCGCCTGAGTTCTCCCGCCAGGCGCCTGGAAACCCGGGCGTCTGGCGGACAACCGGAACAACGCCACGATCGCGCGGTTTCTGGTTTCAGGAGACATGGAGCAGCGAGGTCCCCGGCATTGTTGCCGGGGACCTCGCTGCCGACACGGGCACTCAGAGGTAGTGGGTGTTCGGTTCAAGACCGCAGAGGATGCGGCCGTAGAGCTCGAGGTTGGTGTTCGGGTGCATGACCGCGTGCAGATTCAACGTGCGGATGTCGCGTTCTATGCGCTGGATCGGCACCGAGCTGTAGATCGACGAGCCGCCGCTGGCCGTGCTCAGGATGTCGACGGCTTCCTTGGCGCGCTGGCAGGTGGCGCCGAGATCCAACCGGACGCGAGCGCGTTCCTCCAGCGTCCACTCCGCACCGGAAGCGGACTTGGCGTCCACCAGGTCCGCGGCGCGCAGTGCGTGGAACCCGGCCTCGTCGACCTTCACCGTGGCCTCCGCGACCTGGAGGTGGGTCAGCGGCGCCGCGGCCTGCTCGGTGTAGTCGGTATAGGTGATCTTGCGTCCTGGCAGCCGCTCGAAGAATGCCTCCTTGGCCGCCTTCGCGAGGCCCAGCACCGTCGCGCTCACGGTGGCGCAGGCGGTGGGCAGCAACGGTGCACGGAAGATCGGCGAGTCGGCGTTCAGGACCGAAGAGTACTGCTGGCGCAGCACCGGGCCCATCTTCAGCACCCGTTCGGCGGGGACGAACACGTCGCGCGCGACGGTGCTCACGCTGCCGGAGCCACGCAGGCCCGAGGTGTACCAGTCGTCGACGATCTTCATTTCCTTCAACGGGATCGCCGTCATGATCGGCTGGGGCCCATCGGCGTCGGGGTCGAGCAGGATCGCCGAGTTCGTGTTCCAGTGGCTTTGCTGGGCGCCGGAGTTGAACGTCCATTTGCCGTTGACGACGTACCCGCCCGGCACCGGCTTCGCCGTCGCCGTAGGGCTGAGAATGCCGCAGACACGCACGTCCGGGGTCGAGAAGATCTCGTCCTGCACCTCGTCGGGGAACAGGCAGGCGATCCAGGTGCTGATCGTCCAGACGCCCGCGGTCCACGAGGTCGAGCCGTCACCGCGGGCGAGCTCGGCGACAATCTCGGACAGCGTGCGAAGACCGACCTCGTATCCGCCGTACCGCTTCGGGATTCGCAGCCGGAAAAAGCCACTGTCGGCCAGTGCTTCGAGGGTCTCGGGATGCAGCCTCCGATTCTCCTCCGTCCAGGCCGCGTTCGCCTTCAGCAGCGGCACCAGGTTCGAGGCACGGCTTACGAGTTCCTGCTCCGTCGGTGTTTCGTTGGACTCCACAATGTACTCCTCGGACCGGTCGTCAAAGTATCTTCGAGAGTCTCAGCAAGCCGTCGCCGCCTGCGCCTCTTCCTTTGCGGACTCGTCCGGCGGCGCCAGCAACGCGAGTTCGGACAGACGGCGCCGAAGGTGCGCACGAAAGGAGACGCGGCCCTCACCAGTCGGGGCCACACTGGCGCCATGCCTACGCTTCCCGAGTTTCGACTGGAATCCTATTTCTCCAAGTGGGAGTTCGTCGCGCGCTATCACCTCACCGCGTCGGACGCGCAAACGGTGACGAAGGCCGAACTGCTCGCCATGGCGGGCGACGAAGATCGTGCTCGCTGGGAAGGCATGGATCTGGGTTACGGCGAAACCTACGGCCTGCCCGCGCTCCGCGAGGCGATCGCGGGCACATACGAGCACCTCGAGGCCGAGGACGTGCTCTGCTTCGCCGGCGCGGAGGAAGCGCTCAACCTCGCCATGCACGTCCTGCTCGACGCGGGCGACCACGCGATCGTCGTCACGCCGAACTACCAGGCGGCCGAGACCATCCCCCTGTCGATCTGCGAGGTCACCGGCATCGCGCTCGACCCGTCGAACGACTGGCACCTCGACGTCGACGCGCTCGAACGGGCCATCCGCCCCAACACCAGGGTCGTCTCGGTCAACTTCCCCAACAACCCCACCGGCACGGTTCCGGACCAGCGGAACTGGGCACGGTTGGTGCGGCTCTGCGACGAACACGGGATCCGGCTGTTCAGTGACGAGGTCTACCGCGGCGTCGAAACCGACCAGGACACCACCCTGCCGCAGGCCGCCGACCTTTCGGCCACCGCGCTCTCCCTCAACGTGCTGTCCAAGGCATACGGACTCGGCGGACTGCGTATCGGCTGGATCGCCTGCCGGGACCGCGCACTGCTGCGGCGGCTCGAAGGCGCCAAGCACTACGCGTCCATCTGCAACTCGACCGTCAGTGAGATGCTCGCTCTGATCGCGCTGCACTCCCGCGAGCGCCTGCTGGACCGCAACCGCCGGATCATCGCCGCGAACGTGCCCGAGTTCGACGCCTTCTTCGCCGCCTTCCCCGGCCTGTTCGAGTGGCGGGCCCCCCAGGGCGGCTGCGTGACCTTCCCGCGCTACCTCGGTGCGGACGGGGTCGAAGCGATGTGCGCCGACCTCGTCGCCGAAGCCGGTGTGCTGCTGCTGCCGGCCAGCATGTACGTCTCGGAACTGACTCCCGTCCCCACCGACCGCTTCCGCGTCGGTGTCGGGCGCAGCGACCCGAAGGAAGCGCTCGAGGTGTGGGCGAGCTGGATCGAGCGGCGTCAGCGGGTCTGAACGTCCTGTTTTCTGCCCACCATCAGCAGCGCCAGCAGCATCAGCACCGCCGCGTAGACCAGGCTGGCGCCGAAGAAGGGCAGCATCGCCGCCGCGGTGATGGCGACACCGGCGTTGCACGCCCGTGCGCCGCGCCCGGTCAGCAGCCGGTGCGCGGCCAGGAAGGTGAACAGGAAGATCAGCAGGAAAGCCGCGGAGGTCGCGGTGATGAGCCGTTCCTCCGTGCTGCCGGTCACCGCGAGCAGACCAACCGGCACGCCGTAGCCGGCGATCAGCGAAAACAGCGCGAGGTAGGGCACTCCCCGGCGGGCGGAAATCTTCGTCAATGCGGCCGGGAGCAACCCTTCCCTGGCCGTCGAGTAGATCACCCGCGAGGTGCCGAGGACCCACGCGTTCGTCGCGAGCAACAGCAACACCACCGCGACGACACCCCCCACCTGCGACATCGTTTCGCCGCTCACGATCCGCAGCAGCGTCGTGAACGCGGTGATCTGACTGCCCTCGGCGGTCCCGGGCGGCACCACCAGCACGATCGTCGCGGCCATCGCCAGGTACAGGAATCCGATCACGAACACGGCCAGCGCGATGGCCTTCCGGAACGTCCGGGCGGGGTCCACCACCTCCTCGGCGACGGGTGCGGCGTTCTCCCAGCCGATGAACCCGAAGAAGCACACGATCAGTGCCGCGCCGAGGCTGGACATCCCGTGTGGCGCGAACGGCGTCAGGTGTGCGGAGTCGGCGCTGGGCATGGCGATGATCATCACCACGACCAGGAACGTGATGAGCGTGACCAGGACGGCCCCCTGCACGAGGCTGCTCGTCCTGACCCCGAACAGGTTGAACAGGATCGAGCCGACCATGATCACGAGGCCGAGCAGGACCACCTTCAGGTCGCTGGGGTCGGGCTCCCACATGTTCAGCAGGTACCTTGCCGCGGCGAGACCCAGCACGGGGTTCGCGATGAGCAGCGACAACACAAGGAACGCCCCGACCCAGCGGCCCGCCCGCTCGCCGAAGGCGGAGCCGACGAACCCGGCGATACCGCGAGCGCTCGGATACTGCCCGGACAGCCGCGCGAAGGTCAGCGCGAGCGGATAGGAGTAGATGATCAACAACGCCCACGCGAGCAGTGACAACGGCCCGGCCTCGGCGGCCGCATGTCCGGGCAGGATGAGGATGCCGACCCCGACCACCGAGGTCACGTAGTGGATGACCAGGCCGGGAACGCCCAGCGACCGGCGCAAGGTGGCCATCACCGGGCTCGCTCGATCTCGTCCAGCAGCAGTTCGACCATCTGCCGGTTCGCGGCGGTACCGACCAACCCGATCCGGAACGTCACGTCCGCGAAGGGCTCGAGGCCCGCCGCGATCATCAACCCAGCAGCCAACAGCCGGTCACACAGCTCGTTCGCGCGTGGATGGCGGGCGACGACCACCAGGTTCGCCGCGTGCTCGTCCTCGGCGACGACGTCAAACCCAAGGCGCCGCAGGCCATCGCGGCATTCGGCGCGCAACGCGGCGCGCTCGCCGACCCAGTTTTCCCGGCCGGCGAGGTGAATCCGCCGAACGCTGCTCGCCAGCACCTGCACCAGGCTGGTCGGCATCGTCACCGGGGTGGGCTCCCAGTCGTCCTCGGTCAACGCCCGCTCCCAGCGCGCGAGGTCGAAGTACCAGGTGGGCGGTCGAACCGAGCGGGCGTCGATCCGTTGCCTGCCCGACTCGGTGAGCGCCACCACGGCCAGACCGGGTGCGCCGCCGAGCCCCTTCTGCGACGCGGAGACGAGCGCGTCGACACCCATCGCGCGCATGTCGATGTGCTCGCCGCCCGCCGCCGCGATGGCATCGACGAGCAGCACCGCGCCGGACTCGTGCGTGAGCCGCGCCAGCCGTTCGATCGGATGGCGGACCGCGGTAGCCGTCTCCACGTGGGTGACGAGCAGGCCTTCGCAGCCGCCGAGATCCACTCGCGCCGGGTCGACGGGGCGCCCCGGTTCACACGGCACGACGCGCACCTCGAGCCCGTGCGCCCGCGCCATCGCGACGAGCCTGCTGCCGAAGTAGCCGGAGTCCACCACGGCCACCCGCTGGCCCGGTTCGAACAGGTTGAACAGCGCGGCGTCCAGCCCGGCCGAGCCGGACCCCGGCAGCAGGTACGTGCGGTCAGCCCCCAGCAGCAGCGTGAGATCCTCCCGCACCGCACGGAAATCGGCCATCCAGCCTGGCCCGTAGTGCGGCTGGATCTGCCGCCCCAGCACGGCCAGCTCACGGGGATGCAGCCGGCACGGGCCGGGGATCATCAGATGCCTGATCTCGCCCTGCCCGCCTTCGACCGCCGCCAGCGCGTTACTCATCGTCTGCTCCCCTGTTGTCGAATGCCGTCAAGCGCTGTCAGGCCGCACGCGCCAAGGGGAACCGCCGCGCGGCGATCTCGCGCAGTGCGCGCCACAGCCGTTCCACGTCGGCGCGGGTGGTGTGGATATTGCCGATCGACACGCGGATCACATAGCCGTCGTCGATCACCGTGTGCGAAACGAAGGCTTCGCCGGAGGCGTTGAGTTCCTCGACGATCTCGGCGTTCAGCCGGTCGCAGACCTCCCGATCCTGGCTGGGTTCGTAGCGCAGACACACCAAGGGGTAGATCGAGTCCACCGGGCAGCGCCACAGCGGTTCCGCGGTGACCGCTTCCCGTAGCCCGACCGCCAGTTCGACGCTGTGCTCCAGTCGCTCCGCAAGACCCGTCCGGCCGAACGTCCTGATCACCCACCACAGTTTCAGCGCACGAAAACTACGTCCCAGCTGCGGTGTCAGGTTCATGTAGTCGACGGTGTGCTCGTCCTGCGCCGACGTGAGGTACTCGGCGACCAGGCGGAACGTGTCCGCGAGCGCACCCTCGTGTCTGCAGTGCAACACCGTCGCCTCCATCGGGATGTAGAGGCACTTGTGCGGGTTGACCACCAGCGAATCCGCGCGGGTCAGATCCTCGACCTGGCCGGCGAGCGACGGCGCCAGCCGCCAGAACCCGCCGAACGCCGCGTCCACGTGCAGCCAGACGCCATTTCGCTCGCAGACGTCGGCGATCTCCTGGAGCGGATCGGCCGCCCCGACCGAGGTCGTGCCGACGGTGGCGACGACGGCCACCGGTTTGTACCCGGCGGCCAGGTCATCGAGGATCGCCGCTTCCAGTGCCTCCGGCCGCATCCGGTACCGCTCGTCCGACGGCACCTTGACCAGGTTCACCTGACCGAAGCCGAGGGTGATCGCGGCCTTGTCGACCGAACTGTGCGCCTGGTCGGACGTGTAGAGCCGCAGCACCGGAAGATCGCGCCCGGCCAGGCCCTCCACCCGCACGCTCGGCCCGAGCGCGGCGTCGCGCGCGGTCGCGAGCGCGTACAGCGTTGCCAGCGAAGCACCGTTCACCAGCACCGCGTCCGCTTCCGCCGGGTAGCCGACCATTTCCGCGACCCACCCGAGCACGACCCGTTCGAGCGCGGAGGCGGCGGGGGCGCTCTTCCACAGCATCGCGTTGACGTTCAGCGCCGCCGTCATCGTCTCCGCGAGTATCCCCGGAAAGCTGGCACTGTTGGAGAAATAGCCGTGGAACGACGGGTGGTTCCAGTGCACCAGGTACGGCAGGACCAGCTCGCGGGTGTCGTCGAGTACTCGCTCGAACTCCACGCCGTGCTCGGGCAGGTCCTGCCGCAGTGAGGCCGAAAGCTCCCCGGTGCCGCGCGGGACGGTCACCGGGACCTCCCGGATCGACTCGAAGTGCGCCCTGAGCACCGCGAGCAGCTCCCTGCCGTGCTCCTCGAACAATTCGGGCGGCCAGTCGCCGGGACTCTCAGAGCCCTTCCGGAAACTCGGGTCGGCCGAGTTCGACGGCTCACCGTGTCCTCGCGGTTTCCAGTCCTCAGACGCCCTCTCAGACATGGGCGGCCTCATCGCCGACCTGACCGGGCTCCTCGGCAAAAAGCTCGGTCACGTCCTCGTCGTGGTCGATCGGCCGGTTGTCCCAGTCCCAGCCGCCCGATACCGAAAGTGTGGCGCCGGAGATGTACCCGGCGCGGTCGGAGACCAGAAACGCCACCGCGTCAGCGATGTCGTCCGCGGTGCCCAACCGTCCCGCGGGCATCCGTTTCGCCATCCACTGGGCCTGTTCCGGTGGCAGATGCCCGTTGTCGATCAGGCCGGGCGCGACACAGTTCACCGTGATGCCGTGCCTGGCCTCCTCGATGGCCAGCGACCGGGTGAACACCGCGATCCCGGTTTTCGCCACCGTGTATGCCGCGAGGTTCGGCGCGCCCCTGACGTGGAGTGCGGGAGCGAGTCCGACGGTGATGACCCTGCCGAACCCCCTGGCTCGCATACCGGGCAACGCCGCCTTTGTCGCGTAGAACGCCGAGTTCAGGTTGCTGTCGATGATGAACCCCCAGCGCTGCGCCGAAGTCTCCGCCGCCGCGCCGAGGACGAACTCACCGACGTTGTTGACCAGTATCGAGACTTCCGCACCGAACATCTCGGCGGTCCGGCGCACGGCGAGTTCGGCCTGCTCCGGGTCGCACAGGTCGGCCCGGACCGTCACCGCGCGGGCACCGGCCGACCGGAGCCGGTCCACGAGCGCCTGTGCGCTCGCGGAGTCGCTGCGGTAGTTCACCGCGACCATCGCGCCCTCTTCGGCGAGACGCTCGCACAGGGCACTGCCGATCCCCCGCGCACCGCCGGTGACGAGAGCGACCTGGCCGGTGCCGGGTAGCCGGGTCCGCATCAGTGCTCGTGCTCGTGGTCGTCGTCGTGGTCGTGCTCGTGCGGGACCTCGGTGAGGTAGCTGATCTCGCGCGGCGCGGCGCAGTACGTCTCCTCGAACTCGCTGATCAGCGACGCCTCCCCGGAAATCAGCTCTTCGGCCTCCTCGCGGCTGCGCCACGGGTACATCACCCATACCTTGGTGGCCTGGTGCTCGTGCTGGTAGAAGGTGGCGTGCCCCAGGAAGGCAGGGTGCTCGTGCGCTCGCGGGCCGACCAGATTGTCCATCTTCTGCATCAGCTCGGGCACGCGGTCGGCGTAGTCGTCCTTCAGTTCCCAGGTTTCCAGAACGTGGATCATGACTCTCTCTCCTCATCGGTAGTGGATTGCCTGGAGTGGAAGAACTCGGACAGCAGAGACTTCCCCTCCGGTACGAACTGCTCACAGACGAAGATGTGGTGGCGCCGGTTGCGCGACTGCGCGGACCAGAGCCTGGTGGCCGCATCGCGCACGTCACCGGGCGCCCGCCCGGCCCGGTCCGCGGACTTGAACCCGCGCCGCAGCGCGGTGAGTCGGTTGAGCATCTGCTCGTGTTCGATGTTCAGCACGCCGGAAAATCCCGGTGTCATGAACGGCGGTGCCATCGAAGGGCGGATCACCCGCTCGTAGAGCTCCTGACTGAAGTCCGCGGCGTAGCGCATCGTCGCCGTCGCCGCGTCATAGAGGACGGTCAACCTGCCGAAGACCGCTTCGAGCTCCGGCCAGTGAGACTTCTCTAGCGCGTGTTCCCCCTGCAGCAGCAGCCCGTTCATCGTGGCCAGATGCAGGTGGAAAAGCTGATGCCCCAGCTTCCAGCGGAGCACTGCTTGTGCGGTGTCATTCACGCGACAGCCTCTCCGTACCCGGAGGGGGCCACCCACTCCTCCAGGGTGCTGTGCAGTACCACAACACAGCCCGCCAGAATCGCGGCCTTCTCCTCATCGGACAGGGTGCTGTGCTCTAGGTCCTCAAGCACCTCACGTTGAACGTCTAAGCAGGACCGCGTCCAGGTCGTGAGGTCCGGGCGTTCCCGTATCAGCCGGAAGTAGCCGTCATAGTGTTCCTGGCCCGCGACGCTGGTGAGCGCATCGGGTATCTTTCCGTCGCTTGGCAGGGAAATGGACTTGATTCCACCCAGCTCGCCACCGTCGTGCCCTTCTTCGTCCTTACTGCTCATGACGCCACTCCTCGAAATGCCTGCGAATGGTTTCGCTCGCGTTCTTGCCCGGTATCCCGAACACCCCGCCGCCCGGCCGGGTGCCGGAGCCGCACAGAAAGAGCCCTGGCACCGGGGTGTGATAGTCGGCGTAACCTCCCACCGGCCGCCCGGCGAACAGGTCTCGCGGAGACATCGCACCGTGGTAGAGATTCCCCCCGGGTAGCGCGAGTTCACGTTCGATGTCCGCCGGGGTGAACAGCCGACGGTCGGTCACCGCCGCTGTGAGTCCCGGCAGGTACGGCTCGACGTAGGCCAGCAGTGTGTCGAGATAGGACTCCCTGATCTCGTCCCAGGTCGTGCCTGCCGGCTGGTACGGCAGGTACTGCAGATACATACTCATGACGTGTTTGCCCGGCGGGGCGAGACCGGGATCGAGGATGCTCGGGACGGTGCACTCGACATGCGGCTGGGCGGGCGGGATCCCCGCCTTCGCCTCGGCGTGCACGCGGTCGAGATGATCCATGTCGGGCAGGATCTGCAGTGTTCCCTTGAAGTGCTCACCGAATCCGTCGAAGCCGCGGACCCCCGGCAGATGGTCGAGCGCGAGATGGACCTTCGCCGCGACACCCGGGTACTCGCGGCCCGCCAGTGCGGCACGGTAGCTCGCGGGCACGGCACCGGGTTCGAGTAGCTTCTCGAAGGTGGCCTTGGGGTCGGCCCCCGAAACCACCACCCGCGCGTCCAGCCGGGTGCCGTCCACGAGCTCGACGCCGCGGGCACCGTCGCCAAGCAGGATCCGCTCGGCCGCCTGCCCGGTGAAGATGTCCACCCCGAACTCGGCACACGCCGCGGCCAGCGCCTTCGTGATGCTCCCCATCCCGCCTTTCACCTGGCCCCACGACGGCCGAGCGTCCTCGGTCGCGCCCATCTGGTGGTAGAGCAACAGGTAGGCGGTACCAGGCATGGACGGCCCGCCGTCGATGCCGACGGTGCCGTCCGTGGCCAGCGTGACCTTCAGTGCTTCGGACTCGAACCATTCGTCGAGCACCTCACGCGCACTACCGAAGAGCGTGGACACCAGCAGGCGAAGGTCCTTGTCGCCGAGCGCGGTGGCGGCTCCCAGCGCCGCCTTCAACGCGGGAATGTCCTCAAGCAACGGTTTCCTGGACCCGCCGAGCAGATAGGGCTCGGCGAAACGGGCGATCCGGCGCATCGCGTCGCCGTATTCGAAATACTTGTCCGCGTCCTGCTCGGAGAATTTTCCTATTTCCGCGGCCATTTTCGCGGAATCGGCGCTGAAGGTGAGATAACGCCCATCGGGCAGGAGGGCCGTGACCGACGGATCGCGCTCGAGTACCTCCATCCCGTGCTTGGCGAGACTGAGGTCGTCGATGATCTCCTTGCGGAACAAGGTGGTCACCAGACTGGCCGTGCTGAACCGGTGGCCGGGAAAGATCTCCTCGGTGATGCACGCGCCGCCCACCAGCTCACGCCGTTCGACCACCGCGACGCGGTAGCCCGCCTGTCCCAGGTAAGCCGCGCAGACCAGACCGTTGTGCCCCGCTCCGATCACGACCACGTCATATGATTCAGTCACCAATCCATCGTCGGTGAACACGTCACCGGGCGGCATCTCCGAGGATGCTCTTGGCAATGCGCACTACCAGAGATGCCCTGCCTCACCCCGAATCGGCATGCTCCTCCCGGAGAACTTCACCAGGAGGTCACCGTGTCTTCTACCGTGTCTTCACTGCAGTTGGAACCGGCACTGCCCGCGGTGGCAGGCGCGGATGTCGCGGTGCCGCTGGCGAACGGATCGCAGGTGCCGTACGCGAACTTCGACTACGCCGCGAGCGCCCCCTGCCTGCTCGCGGTCAAAGACGCACTGGACGCGGCGTTGCCGCTGTACGCCAGCGTCCATCGGGGAGCGGGACACCTTTCCCGGATGACCACCCGCGCCTACGAGAACGCCAGGCAAACCGTGCGGCGCTTCGCGGCGGCCCGGCCCGACGATTCGGTCATCTTCACCCGCAACACGACCGACTCGATGAACCTGCTCGCCTCCTGTGTTCCGCTGGGCACCACCGTCGTGGTCTTCGAATCAGAGCACCACGCCAACCTGCTTCCCTGGCTGCACCGGCATTTCGTGGTGCGACTACCCATGCCCCGCTCGCCGGAGGACGCCGTGGCCACGGCCGCCGACGTACTCGCACCCGGCGGGCTGCTCGTGGTGACCGCGGCTTCGAACGTGACCGGAGAACTGTGGCCCATCGACGAGTTGGCCGCTGCCGCGCACGCCCGCGGCGCCCGGATCGCGGTGGACGCGGCGCAGCTCGCTCCGCACCGACCGTTGGACATGTCTAACGTGGACTATCTGGCCTTCTCCGGCCACAAGCTGTACGCGCCCTTCGGCTCCGGTGTGTTGATCGGTCGGGGCGACTGGCTCCGCGACGCGGATCCGTACCTGCGTGGCGGTGGCGCCAGCAAGACGGTCGGCTCCGGCACCGTCATCTGGGCATCCGCGCCGGAGGAAAGACATGAAGCGGGAAGTCCGAACGTCCTTGGCGCACTGGCGATCTCGGCGGCCTGCGCGGCGCTGGACGCCGCGGGCCGGCCGGCGCTCGCCGCGGCCGAGGAACGACTGTTCGCGCATTTGCGCTCCGGTCTGTCCTCGGTTCCCGGTCTGCGCGAACTGTCGTTGTGGGGGCCTGATTCGCCACGGGTGGGAATAGTCTCGTTCGTCATCGAAGGATGGGACCCGCACTCGCTGGCCCAGACCCTGTCTGACTCCTACGGAATCGGTGTCCGGGATGGCAAGATGTGCGCTCACAATCTCGTGCGCCAGCTGCTCGGCGGCACGGACGGCTCGATCGTCCGTGCCAGCATCGGCCTCGGCACGACCCGCGCGCACATCGATCGTCTCGTCACGGCACTCGCCGAGCTGACCACCGTCCGCGCCGCCGCCTGAACCCGCGATGCCGACAGCCGCAGGACAGAGGAAGTAATCCCGGGTCACCGGCGGACAATGGACCCGGGACGACCATTGCTATGCGATCGCATCGATGAGGAGACTTTTATGTCGGTCAGTGCTGAGGACAGGTTGGCGGCCTATTACGGTCCGTTCACTTCCGAACGCGAGAAGGAAGTTCTGAGCGTCCCGCTGCGTCTGGTGGGTGCGTGGGCGGAAAACGACGCTGATGGCGTGGCGGAGGTGTTCACCGCCGACGGGATCCTGGTCCTGCCCGGTGACGTGTACAAGGTCGGCCGCGAGGAGATCCGGGCGTTCATGAAGGCCGCCTACGCCGGCCCGTTCAAGGGCAGCGGTGTGACGGGAACTCCGGTGGATGTCCGGTTCGCCTCGGACACGGTCGCACTGGTGCGCACCCACGGCGGGATCCTCGCTCCCGGTGAGACCGAGATCGACCCCGAACTCGCCGTGCGCTCGACCTGGGTCTGCGTGAAGCAGGACGGTCAGTGGTACCTGGCCGGCTATCAGAACAGCCCCCGTGGCGCAGGCGCCACCCTCCGCTGGTAACCCCCGAACCGAGGAGAAAACCATGCCAGGCAAGGCATCCGAACTGGTCGCAGGCGCCAAGAAGTGGGCGTCCAACTACGGCGACTTCCCCAACGGCGAGGAGGGCGCGGTGCTGAGTGTGCCATTGCGCATTCGTGGCGCGTGGGAACGTAACGACGCCGCACTGTTCGCCGAGGTGTTCACCGAGAACGGCAGCATGCTCGTCGGTGACAACCAGCTCACGAGCCGCGAAGAAATCCTCGAGTACATGAAGGAGGCCTTCGCGGACGGCTATGCGGGCGCCCGGATCGAGGAAACTCCCGTGGTCATCCGCAAACTGTCGGACACCGTCGCCTTCGCGGTCACCAAGGGCGGCCTCGTCCTCAAAGGCGAAACCGAGGTCGCTCGGGAACGCGAAGTCCGCGCGACCTGGGTGATCGTCAAGGAAGGTGGCGACTGGAAACTGCTGTCCCACCAGACCAGCCCCATCGCGGGCTGAGCGCGCTTTTCCTTCGCAGATGCCACTTATGGAACCTTGGCCGTTCCATAAGTGGCATTCCTGTATCCGTGGCACGGGATACAAGCGAGCCCCCGCGCCGGGGCGGGCGCGGGGGCTCGGGTGAAGTCGGTTCATCCGCGCAACGCGGCGACGGCCTTCTTCCATTTGGTCTGGTCGCGGGACTCCCGTGGGGAGACGATCTCGGCGAATCGGACGATTCCCTCGGTATCGATGAGGAAGGTACCGCGGTTGGCCATCCCGCCGACGTCGTTGAACACGCCGTAGGTCTTCGCGACCGCCCCGTGCGGCCAGAAGTCGGACAGCAGCGGGAACGTGATGCCCTGCTGCTCCGCCCAGACCTTGAGGCTGAACGGGGTGTCCACGGAGACGCCGACCACCTGGACGTCCTCGTCGCGGTAGCCGGCGAGTTCGTCACGGACCTGACAGATCTCTCCTTGGCAGAGCGGGCTGAACGCGAACGGGTAGAACACGAGGAGCACGTTGTTGTCCCGCCGCAACGAGCCCAGCGACACCTGCTCCCGGTCGAGATCGCTGAGCGTGAAGTCCGGCGCCACCGAACCTGGTTCAACCACCATGAGCCGATACCCTTCCGTCATCCCTTGATGGGGCTGGTCTGGTGGGACAGCAGCTTCAACTCGCCGCCGTCCCTGACGATCACCCAGGTGACCCGGACCTGCCGCTCGGGAGCGGTCTCCGTCTCGCCCTCCAGCAGGATGCCACCCTGGCTGATCACCATCGCCGTGTCCTCGCTGAGGAACTTGACCGACAACGGCCAGCCGCGCACCCGCGCGCCACGGAAGTAGCCCTCGAAACCTGCCTTCATGTAGTCGCGGATCTGCTCGCGGCTGGTCAGCTGCTCGTCCTTCATCAGCAGGCTGCCGTTGCCGGTGAAGGTCTCGGCGAAGAAGTCGGCATCGTTGCGCTCCCAGCCCTCCTGGATGCGCATCGCGACCGTGAGCACGGCCTTCTCGTCGTCCCCGGTGAATTCGCGGTAGTACGAGGTGTCCTCTTCGATGCCCGCGGCGGCAAGGATGGCCGACGCGTCTCCCCACGGCGTGGTCGTTGCAGCCATGCTGTTTTCTCCCTGTTCGCTAGTCGTCGCGCGCCTGTCGGTTCAGACAACCTTCGCGCAACGCGCTCGCCGAGAAGTCCTCTGCCTTGCGCGAAGACGCCGACCGTGGGGCCGGGTCCGCAGGGTTGCCCGGCCCTGGCCGCCGGGGATGAGAGACAACGGCTGCCGACTATGAATTTCTCATGTTCCGCGGTGCAGGAAATCATGCCAACTCGTGAATGAAGCACTTAAGAAGATGTCGGGCACGGCGCTAATGTGCGGTGAGAGGAATTCGAATCGCGAAATTTCGCCGAGCGGGCCGACAAGGGCCCTGAGGGGACTCCGCAATGGATGACATCGTTCGTCGCGCCGTTGAGCGGGCCATCGGCACCATGCAGGAGCAGCTCGGCGAGCGGCTCACCATTGACGACCTGGCGCGCTCGGCGATGTTCAGCAAGTTCCATTTCTCCCGGGTGTTTCAACAGGCTACCGGGGTCTCCCCCGGCCGGTTTCTGTCGGCGCTACGAGTGACCGAGTCGAAGCGGCTGTTGTTGTCCACCTCGATCACCGTGGCCGACATCAGCCATCGCGTCGGTTACAACAGCGTTGGCACCTTCAGCACCCGCTTCAGCAGGAGTGTCGGGGCCCCGCCCATCGCCTACCGCCAGCTCCGTGGGGTCCTGCCATGGGTCCCCGCCGGACAGGCCCATCGCGGGACCCGGTTCGGCCCCGTGCGCGGAAGGGTCCGCGTCCCGCCCGGAACCAACCCCGGCACCGTTTTCGTCGGCCTGTTCCCCAGCCGGATTCCCGAAGGACCACTGGCGGCGTGCGTCATTCTCGACGAGCCGGGGCCCTACCTGTTCCAGAACGTCCCGCAGGGCACCTGGCACGTCGTGGCGCAGTGCCTCTTCCGGGACGAGCGGAACGACATGATCTACACGGGCCACCACGGCCCGATCACGATCCAGTCCGACGTCGCCCGAATCGCCGACGTCCAACTGCGCCCCACCCGAATCTTCGACCCGCCGGTCCTGCTGGCCCTACCCAACCCGGGCCTCAACCCGCCTGTGCGAGTCGCGGTATAGCCGCCAACTGACGTATCCCGCCGCTCAGGGCAACGAAACAGGCAGCCCGAACGGCGGGAAGTGCTCTTCGCCGATGAACGCCGTGATCTCCCTGATGCGGTCGTCGCGCAGGGTCAGCACGTTGATCGACCAGGCCCGATGCTCGCGGACGGCGTCGTCCCACAGATAGCAACCCACCCCTGGCTGTCCGTTGGCGGTGGTCGGGAGGTGGCGCCAGCTTCCGCAACTGGTCATCGGAATCCGGATCGCGAAGTCGGTCACGGTGTCGACGCCGTGGTACCAGTGCGGCAACGGGGGCATGGACCACGTGACGTCTTCGGTGAGCAGGGTGACCAGTGCGTCGGCGTCACCGCGTTCCAGCGCGGCGGAGAATCCGGTGACGATCTCCCGCAGCCGCGTGTCGCCGAGCCTGCGCAGCGTCCGCTGCTGGCTGGCTGGAGGAATCTTCTCGGCGACGATCCGCCGGGCCCGCTGCAGGGCGCTGTTCACCGACGCGGTCGAGGTGTTCATCGTCGAGGCGATCTCGGCGACCGAGAAGCCGAGGACCTCGAAGAGCAGTAGCGCGGCGCGCTGGTTGCCCGGCAGGTGCTGCAGCGCCGCGACGAATGCGAGTTCGACGGCCTCCCGCTGCTCGTAGCGGGCCTTCGGGTCCGCCCGTCCTTCGGCGAGGCCGGCATCGCAGTAGGGACCGAGCCAGGCAACGTCGACCAGCGGGGTGTCACCGACCACCGGCTGCGTACTGGACGGACCGAGGTCCACGGGCAGCGCGCGCTTGCGGCGGTGCGCGACCACGTCGAGGCACGTGCGGGTGGCTACGGTGTAGAGCCAGGACCGCAGCGAAGCGCGCCCCTCGAAGCGCCCGAGCCCACGCCACGCCCTCAGCAAGGCGTCCTGCAACGCGTCGTCCGCGTCGTACGCGGAGCCCAGCATGCGATAGCAGTGCGCGTGCAGTTCCCTGCGCAGCGGCTCCACAAGGCGGGTGAACGCGGCGTCGTCCCCGTCGCGCGCCCGCGCCAGCTCGGGGCCGGTCTCCGCACCGGCCACAGGGGCCTTCGCGACAGTTTCGCTCATAACCGATGATTCTGCCCCACGACGGGAGTCACTTACGCCGAACACGCGATTTCCGCCGTCCACCAGGAGGATCCGATGAATCACGCGGCACCAGCCGTCACGGTCGAGTCACTGCGGGTGGCTGACGCCCGCCTGCACTACGAGGTGCGCGGCAGCGGCCCCCTCGTGTTGCTGACCGCCGCACCGATGGATGCCAGGTCGTTCGAACAGCTTGCCGATCGTCTCGCTACCGAGCACACGGTGCTGACCACCGACCCTCGGGGAATCCACCGCAGCCCGGTCGACGACCCCGACCGGGACTCGACGCCGGAGTTGCGTGCCGACGACCTCGCACGCCTGTTGACGCACCTCGACGCCGGACCGGCCGTGGTCCTCGGCTCCAGCGGCGGCGCCGTCAGCGCCCTCGCCCTCGTGCAGACGCATCCGGAACTGGTCCACACCGTCATCGCGCACGAGCCGCCACTGGACGAGCTGCTCGACGAGCGCGAGGAGCTGCGCGCGAGGACCGAGGACATCATCGCCACCCACCTCTCCGGTGACGTGCTCGGTGCCTGGCGGAAGTTCCTCGCCGTCGCGAACATTGATCTGCCGGAGGAGGCCATCGAGCAGATGTTCGGCGGCGACCGTGATCCGCAGGAGGTCGCCGACGATCACTTCGCCCATGCGCACATGCTGCGTGCAACCACCCGCTGGCAACCCGACATCGGGGCGCTGCGTACGGCGTCGACCCGTGTCGTGGTCGGCATCGGTGAGGAGTCGGCCGGACAGCTCTGTGACCGCACATCGCGGGCGCTGGCCGCGGCACTCGGCATCGAACCGACGATGTTTCCCGGCGACCATGTCGGCTTCACCAGCGAGCCGGACGCGTTCGTCGCCCGGATGCGCGCGGTCCTCGACCGATAGTCGGCCCGCGCGGACGGCCCCTCGGGAAGGGTCAGTTGTAACCGAGGACGATGCAGTCGTCCTTACCGTCTCCCCGGGGTTCGGCCGCAAGGGACGTACGTCCCGGCTCACCCGGAGGATCGCCGCTCGGCGGGACGGCAACGGGTTCCGTCGAGATGTCCGGTGCCGTCCTGTTCTCCGACATGGCAACCTCCGATGCACGCCGCAACCTGGACCTACCGGGCAAGTGTGAGGCAAGTCACCACAGCTACGGTAGGTCGCCCGCTCGAGAACCGGTCGACCCGGAGGCTGGATCAGACCGGCAGTCCCGAGCCTCGCCAGGCATCCGGACGAGACGGACGGAGCACCCCGAGGTGGCGGCCCGGGTCCGCCCACACCGGCGTGCAGGGCCGTGGTGTCGGTCGGGGTGGCTCGGCGAGCGCCGCGAGCACGGCGGTGACGGCGGCTACCTCCTCCACGTCCGGCATACCCCGCAGGATGTGGAATGCCGGGTGCGGCAGCTCGGGTGGCGGGCCGCTCACAGCGGCACATTCCCATGTTTGCGTTGCGGGGGCCGGGAACGCTTGTCCCGCAGCATCGCCAGCCCCCGAGCCACGGCCGAGCGCGTGTCGGCCGGGTCGATCACGTCGTCCACCAGCCCGCGCTCCGCCGCGTACTGCGGATGCATGAACTCCTCGGTGTACTCCCGGACCAGCCGCGCCCGCAGTCGTGCCGGATCCGCCGCGGCGGCGAGTTCTCTCCGGTGCAAGATGTTGACCGCACCTTCCGCCCCCATCACGGCGATCTCGTTGGTCGGCCACGCGAGGGAAAGATCCGCACCGATGGACCGGGAGTCCATCACGATGTACGCCCCGCCATAAGCCTTGCGCAGGATGACCTGGATACGCGGCACGGTCGCCTCACAGTAGGCGTAGAGCAGCTGCGCGCCGTACCGGATGATCCCACCGTGCTCCTGTTCGGTTCCGGGGAGGAACCCGGGCACGTCGACCAGCGTCACCAATGGGATGTTGAAGGAGTCGCAGAACCGGACGAACCTGGCCGCCTTCTGTGCCGCGGCGCGGTCCAGCACGCCGGCCAGCACGAGGGGTTGGTTGCCGACGACTCCGACGACCGCACCGTCTATGCGCGCCAGCCCGCACACGATGTTGCGCGCCCACAACTCGTGCAATTCGAAGAACTCACCGTCATCGACCAGTTCTTCGACGACCGCCCGTATGTCGTAGGGCTGGTTCGGCTCGGCGGGCACGATGTCGGCCAACCTGGGACGGAGTTGTGTCGTGGCTCCCCGGCTGGCCGCGGCCGGTGCGGGGTCGAGGTTGTTGCCGGGCAGCATCGATACCAGGTATCGGACGTCGGCGAGACAACTCTCCTCGTCGTCGTGTACGACGGTCGCGACACCGGACAGTCCACCGTGGACGTCGGCGCCGCCGAGCTCGTCGTGACCCACTCTTTCCCCACTCACCGCCTCGACGACGTCCGGCCCGGTCAGATACATCTTGGCCGTCCCGCGCACCATGAAGGTGACGTCCGCGAGCGCGGGCGAGTATGCCGCACCGCCTGCGCACGGCCCCAGGATGACGTTGATCTGCGGGATGACGCCCGATGCCTCCACGTTGCGCCGGAAGATACCGCCGAACCCGTGCAACGCGAGGACGCCTTCCTGGATCCGGGCGCCCCCGCTGTCGTTGAGCCCGATCAGCGGGGCGCCGGTGGCGATGGCCAGATCCATCACCTTGTGGATCTTCGCGGCGTGGGACTCACCGAGCGACCCGCCGAACACGGTGAAATCCTGGGCGTAGACGAACACCCGCCGCCCCTCGATGGTCCCGGAACCCGCGACCACGCCATCGGTGTGCGGACGGCGCTCGCCCGGCCCCGCTCCGGTCGCCCCACGCCGGCGATAGAGATCGACCTCGGTGAACGAGTTCTCGTCGAGCAGCAGGTCGAGACGTTCCCGCGCGGTGCGTTTTCCCAGGGCGTGCTGCCGTTCGATCGCTGCCGGAGCACCCGCGACGATCCGCTCGCGCAACGACTGCCGCTCCCCGTTCAGCTCCACCATGGACCGGATGGGCACCGGTTCCGGAACGATTTCGAGATCCGGCTTCTCCTCCGGCCGCCCACCGGCCGAACCGCCCTCGGTGCGGAATTCCTCCTCCGGGAAGGAATCCTGGAGCGCTGCGCTGCCGTGGACATAGGATCTTCCGCCAGATCGCTCGGT
Organism: Amycolatopsis marina; assembly: GCF_900111885.1. Classification (GTDB taxonomy): domain Bacteria; phylum Actinomycetota; class Actinomycetes; order Mycobacteriales; family Pseudonocardiaceae; genus Amycolatopsis; species Amycolatopsis marina. The sequence goes on along the minus strand of NZ_FOKG01000007.1, from coordinate 40,643 downwards.
CACGCCGCGGCCTCCCGGTCCTCCAGTTCCCGGTCCACGAGTTCCTGGTGCATCTCCGCGACCAGGTCACTCCATCGGATCCCTCGTCCCAGCCGAGGGACAGAGGTACGCGGCATCTCGGGCACCTCGCTGGTCTCGGCGCGGCGAGCCACCAGGCCGGTGAGTTGTGCGGTGTTCTCGATCATGGTGATCTTCCTTCCGATGTGGCTACGTCGACGACGGGCACCTACGCGACCTGGTGGTAGTCACCACCGAAGAACAGCAGTGCCTCGGGACTGGAACCCCGGCTGGAACTCAGGACCTCACCGAGGAAGATGGAGTGGTCCCCGCCCGCGTAGGTTCGGGCGAGACGGCACTCCAGCCAGGCCAGGGAGCCGGCCAACAACGGAGCTCCGGTCTGGGGACCGGGAGTCCAGTCGACCTGGTCGAACTGGGCGAGCCCGCGAGGTCGCCGCCAGTCGGCGAAGTACCGGGCCTGTTCACGCTGCCCGGCACCGAGAATGGACACGGCGAACGACTGCGCCGAGACGATCGCCTCGTGCATGCGCGCGGCCCGGGACACGCAGCACAGCACCATCGGCGGTTCCAGTGACACCGAACTGAACGCGTTCGCCGTCATACCGTGACCGTTCTCGCCACCAGCGGTGAGGACGGTGATACCGGTCGCGAACCGGGACATCACTTCCCGCAGTGTGCTCTGCTCGGACAGGCGCGACTGTCTCGGCGAGGAACCCGCACCTGGTGCCGCCGTTCGCGTCATGGGGCCGCCGGAGCCGATCACGTCACACCCCCGTGGCCGGAACGGCCGCGGACTCGGTTCTGGCGCCCTTCACGTCCTCGGCATAAGGAGCGAGAGCCGTGCGCAGTTCCTCCGGCACCCGTGCGGGAACCGTCGCCGTGTTCGGTCCGCGCATACACGCGATGCGCTGTCGCCCTCTGGCAACAAGATTCTCCCTGCCCTCGGCGAGCTGCACGTACTCGAAGGTGAACTGGATCTGGGTCTGGGTCAGTTCTTCCAGCCGCATCCGGATGGACAGTTCGTCGAACGCGGTGATCTCGGCGAAGAACTCGCAGTCCACCTTGAGGGTGAACAGCTTCAGGTCGGCTCGTACCTCCTCGAGCACCGCGGGAGCCTTCTCCTTGAGGAACATCTCCCGGCAACGCCCCTGCCACCGCAGGTAGTTGACGTAGTAGACATTGCCGACCAGATTGGTCTCCTCGAACCCGACGATGTGGCGGATCTCGTAGTAGGCCATGCGTCAGTCCTCATTTCCCTCGAGTACGGCGAACACCACGGGCTCACTCCGGTCGTTGACCGTGCTCACCCAGGTCGCGACTCGTGCCCTTCCGCAGGCCAGCACGACCCAGCCGTCCCCGTGCACTCGATGCACGGTCAGCGCCTGGGTCATCAGGCCGGTCTTGCGGACGGACTCCAGAGCGGTCCACACGCGCGTGCCTGCCACCGAGGCCGACTCGCCCGTGTCCGCGACGAGCAGATCGCGCACGGCCACCAGCTCCGGCCCGAGCAGGCCCGACCAGTCCTCCTCGCCGCGCTCGACCGCCGACTCGATGTCGCAGGCCAACAGTCCGGCACCGGCCACCGCCAGCGTCAGCGCGGCACCGTGCGAGGCGGACACCTCCGCGCCGGCGACCTCGGGTTTGCCGTCGGCGCGATACAGCGGCGCGACCGGCCGGTCCAGTGCCCTGCTCACCGCGAGCCGCGTCTGTGCCCTGCGCTGCGCGGTCGTCGCGACCTCGGCACCGGCCGGGTCCGGCTCGACGACGACGGCGCGGTGTCCACCGAGGACTCGTTCCAGCGAACGCTCGAGGTAGGAACCGAGCATCGAGGGCACCCAGGGGCCTGCGCCGTCGCGCTTGCGGACCGCCCGCAACGACAACCCTTCCCAGCGTTCCACCACCATGCCGTCCGGATCACGCACGTCGAGGTCGTAGACGTAACTGTCCCCGTCCTGCGAACGTTCGCGGGCGTGGAGCACCACGTAGTCGGCTTCCCGCACAGAACTGTCGGCCAGGTAGAGCTTCTCGATCCCCTGTGGCAGCAGAATCGCGTCCGGGACACAGCACTGGATCGCGTGCATCATCGTGTCGCGCGTACCCGGATCGGCGAGCAGCTGCCGTTGCGGCAGGAACGGAGCGAACCAACCCGCGTCCGACCCGCTCGCGACCTCGGCAACGGCATGCCGTGCGCTCACCCGCCGGTAGCCGGTCAGCTGCTGGAAACGCTTGCCCTGGAACAGCACACCGCCGTACAGCTCGGTCACCGGGTCTACGGGGACGGCGGGCAACTCCGCCGGCGAGGGCGCGGGCGGAGTGGGTAGCTCGGGGCGCGGAAACCTCAGCCGGGCCCGGAAATGGTCCGCGCTGAACCCCGTCTCCTCACTGCGCAGCGCGATGTCCACGGTGGCGGAGTCGGCGGCCAGTGCCGCCAGGCGGATCGTGGTCGAACCTCCCTGCGACACCACGACGGGTCGCAGGAACTCCACGTTCTCCAGCAACGGCACGCCGGGCCTGCCGGTGACCGCGGCGGCGACCTGGGCCATGGCCTCCATCCCCAACACGGCGGGGAACAGCAGGTCCCCGTCCAGCAGGTGATCGACGAGATAGGGGTCGCTGCCCGAGGACAGGTCCGCCTCGGTGATCAACTCGACGCCCGGATAGTGCACCACCACCCGGTCGACAAATCGAGTCAGCGGCAGTTCCCGTTGCTCCACCGGCAATGTCACCAGTCCGGCGGTCCGTCCGCAAACCACGAGCACGGGCGGCGCAGACGGGTCCGCGAGCACCTGGCGCAGTACGTCGATCCCGCTCTCGGTGGGAATCGGGGTGATGCCGTCACGCAGCAACGCTCCGACGACGCCGAGCCGCTCCCCCATGCCCGCGCCGGACCACACCGACCACTCGAGCGCCAGCACCTTGGCCCGGGGATGACGTCGGCCGAAGCGCAGCGTCTCCTCGGTCATCCAGTCGTTGGCCGTGGCATAGTGCGCCTCACCACGGAGGCCGGCCCGGCCGATGATGCTGCCGAACGTCACCAGCAGCTTGATCCGGTCGCCGTCGACCGCATCGAGTACGGCACGCAGTCCACCGGTCTTCGGCGCGATGGTCTGCCGGAACGCGTGCTCGGTCAGGCTGAACAACCCCGCTGGTTCGTTGCGGCCCGCACCGTGCAGTACCGCCGTGACCGGGCCCAGTTCGGATTCCACCCGGCGCACCGCCGCGCGCACCTGCTCGGCCGAGGTCACGTCGGCCCGCTCGTACCGGTACCTGACGCCGGAGGAGTCCATTCTCGACAGGTTCTCCGCCAGTTCGGCGTCGTCGGCCGGATCGCCGCGTCCCAGGAGTGCGAGGCCGGCTTGCGAATCCCTCGCCATCGCCAGCGCGCACTCCGCGGTGATCCCCTTCCCGCCCCCGGTGACCAGCAGGACGTCATCCGGGCCCAGCGGAGAGTCGTTCTCGGCCGGGCCGGCGGGAACCGAACGAAGCACGGGTACCGTACGGACCCCGGCCGCGTCATAGCGCACCTCGGCGAAATCCGTGGTCGCCGCGGTCTCGGCGACCACCCTGGACACCGCATCGTCGATCCCGTCCGCACCATGGGGTTCGATGTGCGCGAGGTCCACAATGGTGGTTCGGGCGGACGGGTCCTCCAGGCGCAGGGTCTTCGCCAGTCCGGAGGCCCCGAAACCGTGCTGCACGACCACGAACCGCGTGCCGTTTGGTGCGGCCATCACCGCCCTCGCCGCGTCGAGAAAGAGACCGGTATGGCTTTCGTCGCAGTCCTCCGGCAGGCAGAGCAGCACACCGTCACCGATACCGGCCCTGGCGAGTCCTCGCTGAAGGTGCTCGGCCAGCGGGTGTCCTGGCGTGGTGAACACGGACCAGTCACTCGCCGCACCGTTTCCGCCCGTTTCGACCACGGGACGGTCGGCTTCGACGTACTCGACGGCGAACGGACGCACCCAGGGCGCGACCCCCTGCACCTCACCGGTGCCCGTGCTGTCCGACGGCCGCGACGTCTCCGCGAGTTCGTCGATCATCTCGGCCAGTTCACCGAGACAGACGGTGGCGAAGTTGGGCATTCCCTCCAGCGGCGGACGGCCGAGCGCACGGGTCACGTCGTTGACGATCTGCCCCACGGTGATGGAACTCAGGTGCAGGTCGTCCAGCGGGTGCGTATCCGGTGTGACGGTCTCCAGCGGCAGCTCCACGCGCTCGACCGCGAACTTGCGCAGCAGCTCGAACGTCGTGTCACCGTTGTCGGTCGTCACCGCCGTGGGCGATCCGGTCGCCGACAGGGTGGTCTGCCTGGCGAAGTCGCCCCCGTACACCGGAACGGACTCGCACGGGTTCTCGAGAAAGGTCATCTTGGTGTCCAGCGACAACGGCCGGACGATCCGGCCCGCGAACAGCGCACGGACGTCGACCGGAACACCGAGGGCGAAAGCCGCGCCGACGACACGCAGCAGGGCGACCAGCGAACCGCTGTCCGTGTCGACCGAAAGGGCAGGCGTGTCGGGCACGATTTCGTGCACGAGTCCGGTGAGCACACGGCCGGGACCAACCTCGACGACGAGATCACTGCGATCGGCCGCTCGCTCCGCGGCCTCACGGAACCGCACCGGCAGCATGATCTGCTCCCGTAGGAGCTCGCGCAGATCCTCGCCGCCGTGCAGGACGTCACCGGTCACAGTGGACACTACTGGCCTGCTCAGCCGAGCGAAGCCGATATCCCGCAACCGGTCGCTCATCGCCTCGGCCGCGTCAGCCACAGCCGGGGAATGGAAGGCGTGGGAGACGCTGAGTCGCGTCGCGGTGACGCCGTCGGTCCGCGCCTTCGCGCACACCCGGTCGATGGCGTCCGCCGGGCCGGAGATCACGGTCTGGGCAGGGGCGTTGTAACCGGCTACCACCACGTCCTCGCCGTCGGCAAGATGTTCGGCGCGGTTGGGGCCGACGCTCAGACCGGCCATCGCACCGTCACTGCCACCGGCAGCGGCCATGACGCCGCCGCGGATGGCCGCGAGGCGCAGCACCTCGGCCTCGTCCAGAGCACCGCCCCAGTGCAACGCGGTCAGCTCCCCGAGACTGTGCCCGACCGCGGTGTCCGCGTCGATGCCGAACTCGCGAAGGACCCGCAGCGCCGCGAGCGAGCCCGCGACGATCCGTGGTTGGGCCACCTCGGTCGCCACCTGGTCACCGCCCTCGGGCAGGGTGGCGGTCCGGTAGACCTCGTCCGCGGCGAGGAACCTGCGGCGGATGGCGCCACCGGTGCCGTTTCCCGACCCCTGGCCGGGGAACAGGAAGGTGACCCTCGGGGCGGAGGTCCTGCTGTCCAGGAAGATGCCCTCCTGCGCCGCGAAGACCGCACCCTTGCGCTCGTCGATCAGCGTGAGCAGCCGGGTCAGCCGCTGTGTCGCCTCCTCGGGAGACGTGGCGACGACCGCCGCACGGACCGGTTGTCCTGACAGCTCACCCGCCAGGGTGCCCGCGAGGTCGGTCAGCTCCGCCATCGCCAGCTCGGGCGTGCGCTCGACCAGCCGGGCGACTCGATCGCGCAGTTCCGCGTGGTCGGTGGCATCGAGCAGGAGAAGCTCGGCGTCCTGACGCCCGCGAACCACACGCAGGGTGTGCTCGTCGAGAACGTCCCGCCGCTCGGCGTCCGGCGGCTGTTCGACCGCGATGTGGGAGTTGATGCCGCCGAAGCCCATCGCCGACACTCCTGCCCGGACCGGCTGGTCGCCGGGCCACAGACCGGCCTCGGCCGGCACGTACATCGCCGCCCCCGCACCGGTCAGCAGCGGATGCGGCTGTTGGTGTCCCGTCGCGGGCGGGATCACCTGGTGGTGTACGGCGAGGGTCGCCTTGATCAACCCAGCGACCCCCGCCGCGGCTTTGGTGTGTCCGATGTTGCCCTTGATGGTGCTCAATGCCGCAGGCCGGGCGCTCGCGCTCGCGTCCCTGCGCGCCCCGGACAGTGCCTCGATTTCGGTGGCGTCACCGAGTGCCGTTCCCGTCCCGTGCCCTTCGAAGTACGACACCGTCTCCACGCCGTATCCGGCGCGGGTGTAGGCCCGGTGCAACGCGAGGCGATGCCCGCTCGCCTCCGGCCTGGTGATGGCGCCCTTCCCGTCGGAGGACACCCCCCAGCCCGTGATCGAGGCATAGATCCTGGCTCCTCTGCTGATGGCGTCCCGCTCACGCATCAGGACGAGGAGGCCCGATCCCTCCCCCGGCCAGAAGCCGTTGGAATCCTTGTCGTAGACCTTCATCTCCCCGGTGGCGAGCGCCCCCGTCTTGGCGAACCCGATCAGTTCGAACGGATCGATCGACAGGTCGACACCTCCCGCGAGGGCGACGTCGAGGTCGCCCGCGACAAGTGCGTTCGCAGCCGTGACGACCGACAGCAGTGAGGACGAACACGCACCGTCCACTGTGTATCCGCCACCGGCCAGGTCGAAGTGGTTGCAGATCCGACCCGCGATCGTGTTGGCCAGTCCGCCCGCGAGTGTGTCCTCGTTGATCTCCGGAAAAGGTGACTTGTACTGCACCTCCAGGTCGCGGAGGAACGCGGTGGCCTCGTCCTCGCCCCAGCCCTTGTCCACCAGTGCCGCGGCGACGGTCCGGCGAACGTACGGCCAGCGCAACCGCATCACATTGGCTCGGGAGAACTCTCCGGTGAGGCTGTTGCCCAGGATCACGCCGGTGGACTGCCTCGGGAGTCCCTCGCCTCCGTCGTACCCCGCGTCGGCCAGTGCCCTCGCGGCCACGTCCAGCGCGAGCCAGTGGGTCATGTCGGTCGAGCGGAAGGTACTGCCCGCCACCTTGTACCGCACCCTGTCGAACTCGAAGTCGCGCAGGACCGCGGCTTTCTCCGCGTAGTAGCGGTCCGGGTCCTTGGGATCGGGTGACCAGTAGTCGTCCCGGTTCATCCGCACGCCGGGCAGCTGGCGAAAGGCTCGACGGCCGGCCAGCACGTTGTCCCACAGTTCGTCCGGTGAACCGGCGTCCGGATAGCTGAGACCGATACCGACAATCGAGATCCGCTCACCGCTCATGCCACCGCACTCCAATGTTTCCACCCGGCACCGTGCTCGACCGGGAAATCCGTCCGGAACTCGGTCAAACTCGCCTCGCCTGACCACGACATCGCGTTCATGAAGCCCCGGCCACACTGTGGGGCCTCCGGTACATCAAGCATGTCCCAGTGGCACGGAACAGTCTTCTCCGTACATGCGTAGGACCACGGTGCGTCTCGTGCACGGATCGGACTGTTCGAGGCCGGCGCGCGATCATGCCGTCTCTCAGGAGTTGTAGGGCATCGTCGGCCACCACATCACGCCCGCCCGGTAGCCGAGTTTCACCGACCAGTACGCCACGAAGAATGTGCCGACCACGATGAAAGCCACCGCGGAGAATCGCGCCGCTCGCCCCGGAACCCGGAAGAGCCAGCGCTGGAACCGGCCGCGTGTGGCGAGCATGACGAGAAGGAAGAGAACGGCGACACCCAGGATATTTCCGATCGACTGCAAGGCGAATGTGAGGAATCCGAGCAGAATATTGTCGGTCGAGACCGCGTACTCGAACAGGCGCCGGAAAGGCGGCCACGGCCTGCCGATGAGAAACGCTCCGATCAGGCAGCCGAGAAACAGGGTCTCCGCCCAGGAGCGCCGCTGGAACACCCTTTCCAGCGGGTTGCGGACCAACCCCGCGTATGCCAGGCCACGCCAGAGCATCACCAGTCCGATGAGCCCGAACACGATTCCCGCCTGCAGGATCCGGACGGCGAGTCCGGTCTCCGGATCGCCGATCCGGGCGCCGGACACCTGCGGCATCGAGGGACCCACCAGCACACCGAGCACACCGTAGGCCCCGGCCACTCCGACCGCGCCGAGCATCAGCCAGCCCACCGGCCGCGCGAGCGCGAGCAGTGACGTGCGGGTTCTGGTCCCCTTGGCCCGATCACCGCTCATCGGAGCCAGTGCGCAGAAGACCGCGATGTTGCAGGCGGTGAACATTCCCGCGATACCGGTGATGACGGCGAAGCCCATGGCCATACCGGATCCGGTGATCGCGACCTCGTTCGCGTCCGCCCCGAGGACCGGTCCGGTGATGGCACCCGCGATGACCTTGTCCACCAGGTAGGGCGACCAGATCACGGCGAGAAGGAGGCCGGCCAGTCCACTGATCACCACCAGTCGCCATGGCTTTCCCGGTCCGCCCCCAGCCGGAACCAGGTCTCCCGCTGAGAATGGCGTTTCGCTCAGGCCCACGGCGCCGGTTGTGTCGGTCGAACTGCTGTCGCGGATCATTATGCCTCCTCAGGCGCGATCAGGTGCCGAGCCGAACTGGCCCGGTGCCCGGCCTGCGCCCGCGGGGCCGCGATACGCCTGGGCGATATCCAGCCAGTGGTCGGCCTCCGCTCCCACTGCCCGGACGCCGAGGTCGTCGCGGTGCCGTCGTCTCGTCGCGAGGAGGCAGAAGTCGACGGACGTACCGGTGATCCGCTGTGTGGCGTCCTCGGGCCCGAACGTCAGCACCTTTCCCGAAGGGTTGACGAGTTCGAACCGGAACTCCGTCTCCGGCGGGGTCAGCTTCCGCGCGTGGTAACCGAAGTCCCTCGTCCGGACCGCGAACTCCACGAGATGGGCGATCCGGTCGGTCCGGCGGGAACGTACTCCCACGGCGTCCGCGATGTCCTGCCCGTGCGCGAAGAGTTCCATCATCCCGGCGGCAGCCAGCACCGCGGGCGGAAGCGGGTTCACCAGCCACGGAACCACCTGGTCCGCGGGAACCGCCGCCAGCGCCTTGATCCCCGCGTCGCGCTCTGCCCGCCAGCGCGCGAGCAGCACTTCCGCGGGGTCGTGCACGTAGTCGGCGAGCGCGCCGTTCACCGCGGCGTCGAATCCCGCTCCATCGCTGATCCGGGCCGTCATCGCCGAGAAGGCCTGTGGGTCTGCCGCCGCCATGCCCGCGATCCGGAAGATGAAGGCGAGGTGCCCGACCTGATGCTTCACCGTCCACCCCGGTGCCGGTGTTTCCCGTTGCCATTCCGACTCGTCCAGGTCCGCGACGAGCTGGTCGACCGCCTCCGCTTCGGCTGTCAGGTCGTCGATCACGTCCTGCAACGTCGTCATCTGTCTCGTCCTCTCCTCGGGCAGGTGCTCGGAGTCGCCGTAGCGAGTGCGTCTCGAGCCCGTGCCTCGGCGCCGCCGAACTGACGTCGTCAATTCTCCTTCGCCAGCGGTGGCGCGGTCTTCTCCTTTCGCGCTGCACCGTCGAGCAACTCGCCGCGCCTGCGGGCGCCGGCGAGGCTCGCCCACGAGATCGCACCGACCAGTGTTCGGTCCCCGGGACGAGAGCGCCGGAACTCGTTCACCACACGGTCGTCGACCCGATAGGACGCCATCGCGCAGAGCACGGCAAGCCGTACCGCAGCGGTGTCCTTTACGGACGTCGCACCCACCGTGCGCACGGCCGACTCCAGCCACTCCTGGCCCAGTTCGGGCGGAGCACCGTCCCAACGGGACAGGATGTGCAGTACGGCATCGCGGACGGGATGCGGCAGTGCTGCCCTGCCCGCGGTTTCGATGGCGGCGGTTGCGCGCGCGAACGCCCCGCTGAGCACCGGGTCGGCCCCGGCCCAGGCCAGATCACCGGGCAACGGCGCCTGGGGCAGCAGCGCCAGTGACTCGCCCCGCGGCGGACCGGGACACGACGGCCGCAGCACGCGCGCGAGCAGGCCGCGAGCATATCGGCGCGCCGCCGCGGGGAGTTCGGCAGGAAACGGGGAACTCCCGAGAAAGACGTTCACCATGCGGTTCAGGTACTCGAAGGTGACGGCGACGCCGGTCAGCTCCGCGCGAGCGGGCTCCGAGAACGTGGCCAGGCCACCGGTTCCCCGCAACCACGCCACGATCGCCGTCAGCTCCGGGTCGGCCGCGTCGGGGCTCGCGCCCGTGAACGCCGCGGTGTGCACCTCGACGCAGTACGGGCACGTGTTGAGCGCCGACACCTCGGCCGCCACCGCCTCCCTGGCGGCCCTGCTGGTCTCTCCCGCCGCGAGCAGCGTCTCCCTGAGCAGCATCCAGCTCGCCGCGAGCGGGCCAGGTGCGGTCGAGTGCAGCGCCACCGGCGGGGCCAGCATTCCGAAGTCCTGTTCGACCTGTCGGTAGACCTCGCGCACGGCGCCGGTCGCCGCACGCGGGTGGACACATTGGACGTACCGGATCTGGGTCAGCGTTCTGCGCAGCGCGAACCGGATGGGTGCCGGGGCCATGGCACACCTCACTTCCCTGGAAAGCCTGCCTCGATCACCCGGCGGTGGACAGGATCGTGGCGTGTCCGGCCGCCGCGACGAGGGTGCTGGCGAGCCCCCAGGCCACGATCCGGACGGCTGTCAGCGTGCGTGGTGAGCGCGGCCTGCAGATCGTGGACCAGGACAGACCGACGAGTGCGATCGCGAGGCCGGTGTGCAACAGCACGGCAACGCCGTCCTGGCCCCGGTCCCCGAGCCAGGCCCTGCCGAATTCCGTCGCCGCGGCGGCCGCGGCCGTCCCCACCACCCACGGCGCCAGCCGAGCGATGCGTGTGGCTGCCGAGACCAGCCATGGTTCGCGAGCGCGGGAGACGGTCACCGGGACCGCCAGCGCCACGAGCAGCACGAGGGCGATCTGCTCGGGCACGTCGACTCCCTTGGCGAGCAGGAAGTCGAGCAGTCCCGTTCCGGCCGCGATCCAGGTGACGATCACGACCGTCCGCTGGCTCTGCTGCTCGAGGAACGGCCACAGCAACACGAACGCGGCCACCACGAGCGCGCCGCCGATCAGCAGGACGCGTAGCCAGAGCGACCCGGTGGTGCCGGAGAAGGTGACCAGGTGGTCGTGCGGTCCGACGGCGACGCCACCTGACACGCTCATCGCGTACCGGAGGCCGCGACCGCGCGGGCGGACCGGGGCGTGCACGAGCAGCGCATGAGCGCCGACTCATCGGGCCTCGGCCGCAGGTGGTACACCATCGCCACGACCATGGGAACGAAGACGATGGTGTTGTAGAACAGATGCAGCTCAACCCGTGGGATCACCAACTGGACGATGCTCGTGGGTTTCGCGTTGCCGAGCAGGTGTGCACCGGTGAGAGCCTGCAGGAGCAGCAGGAGATGCTCGAAGTGATGCCAGATCTGGATCCACATCGCCGCACGCCACCATGGGCGGGACCGGCCGGTGAAGCCGCGGCGCAACACGACGAACGCGACCATCATGCCCACCGCATAGCCGTAGTGCAGCCACTCCGACTTCACCAGCGCCGGAAACGCGAGGCCCAGTGCGCCGTTCGCCTCGGGAACAGGCCAACCCAGTAGGTAGATCTGAACGGCCTGAGCCAGGTGTTCCGCCCAGTGGGCGAGGACGACGATCGTGAAGACCGCCAACGCGGCCCTGTGCCAACGGCTGTTGAGTGCCGCGCTGACGTGCTGCCAGCGGCCGGGCCCGCGGAACTGGTTCGTCGTCATCGCGATTCCCCCGTGCGGCTCGGCACGAGACGGAGCGTCCCCCGCCGGGCGCTCGTCGCGCCGTCCGGTGCGGGCGCACCGTATGTGACGTCGACGCCACGAGCCCGCGCCGCCTGGACGATCCCCGGCACAGCACGCTCCGCGAGCGCGGCGATGGTCATCGCCGGGTTCACCGTCAGCGCACCGGGAACGGCCGAACCGTCGGTCACGAAGATGCCGGGATGACCGCGTAGCTCGTGGTCGGCGCTGAGCGCGGACGTCCTCGGGTCGTCACCGATCCGGCAGGACGCGAGGGGGTGCACGGTGTAGGCCCCGACCACGTCGTTGGTCCACGGCGCGACGGTGGCGATCCCGTCGCGCTCCAGTATCTCCTTGACGTCGGCATCCGCCAGCGCCCAGCCGTGCCGGGTGTTCTCGGTCGGATCGTATGCCAGCGGACCGCGGCCGAGCATCTGCTGGGAGATGCGGTGCGCGTTCCCGGTGGGCGGAGGCGGCCCGAAGACCCCCTCGTTGTCGTCCTCGGTCATCAGGAAGATCGTCAGCCAGGAACGCCAGCGCTTCAGCATCTCCTTCTTCTCGGCCCCGAACCAGGCGGGCTCACTCCCATTTGGCACCTGGGCGAGGATCGTGCCGAGTCCCGGCGGGAAGTACAGCTGCTCCAGGGAGTACCGGGAGTACTCGGGAAGCGAACCGTCGAGCCGGTCCCAGTTCGCGACGGTAGGGCCCTTCCCGATCTGGTTCGCCTCGTAGGGGACCCCGTCCTCGCGGGAGAGGCCCAGGACGTCGCGCACCCTGTCCTCGTTGATGACAGCGGTGTTGAGGCGCTCCCCGTTGCCGGAGAAGTACCGTCCTACCGCATACGGCATGGTGCCCAATGTGGACTCGGAGCGTTGCAGGATCACCGGTGTGGCGCCGGCACCCGCCGCGAGCACGACAATCTTCGCCTCGATCGCACCACTGCCGGTGTGAATCCGGTAGTCCTCGTCGTCGATGACGTTGAACTCCACCCGGTAGCCGCCGTCGTCGGTCCGGGACAACCGCTGCACCTCGTGCAGCGGGCGGATCTGCGCACCGTGGGCGAGCGCCGCAGGAAGGTAGTTGGTCAGCAATGAGCGTTTGGCGTCGAACCGGCAACCGCCCATCATCCAGTTGCAGTTCGTGCACCTGTCGTTGTCGATCGCCACCGGAGCCGGATTCGCCGTACGACCGGAATGGTGGCAGGCGGCAGCCCACAGACCGCCCGAGTAGGAGACGTCCCGCCAGTCCTGCTGACTGACCGGAAGCGATTCGGCCACCCGGTCGTACCACGGATCAAGGCTGTCCCTGCTGATCGCCGAAGGCCACATGCGCCTCCCGATGCTGCCGTGCCGGTCGAAGACGAACTTCGGTGCGCGGGGCATCGCCGCGAAGTACACGACGCTTCCCCCGCCGACACAGTTTCCGCCCAGCACGCTCATACCGTCGCCGACCACGAAGTCGAACGCGCGTGTGTACGACGAACCGAGCAGGAAGTCGTGCTCGAAGTCGTTGGTCTGCAGCCATGGTCCACGTTCCAGCAGGACGACCTCGGCACCGCCCGCCGCGAGGTGGTACGCGGTGATCGAGCCGCCGAAGCCACTGCCGACGATGAGAACGTCCGTCTTCTCGATGCTCATGCTGGGCTCCCTGACGGCGTCGTGTTCGGGTGGATGTCGGCGAGCTTGCGGCGGTAGGAGTAGTGCGGGAACCGCCAGAGTCCGTCGGCATCGGGATCGAAGAAGCCCATCGCGCGCAGTCCGGGATGCCCGGTGGCCATCGCCTCGGCCGTATGCAGATGCGCGGCACTGTCGAAGGCCATGTTGCAGAACAGCGCGAGGGCCACCCAGCCGTCCTTCTCGGGGTGGCCCGGAGCGGTGAGGGTGTACACGAGCGAGGTGCGTTCCCCGAACGGCAGCGCGACGAACGCGGGCAGCTCGGCATCGAGCTGGAGGCCGCGCTCCTCCGCCCAGCTCCGTGCGTGCTGGTTCAGTGCGGGAACCAGGAACTCCAGGCCGGCCGTCACTCCGGTCGCCGGAGTGTTCAATAACTCGAGAGCTCCGGCGGCAACTGCTCCCGGTCCCGCTGCCGCACCCGCGATCGCGTGGTCCGCATCGTGTCGCTTCTCCCCTGGCACGATCGTGTCGGCGAAGGCCTCAAGAGTCGAGGTCAGGCCCTGATCGTCGTCTCCGCTACCCGTGCGCACAGTTCTCCTCCTCCTCAGACCGCCCACAGTGGACCGTCAGCTGTGCGTCCCCGTCTCAGGACGCAGGGTGGACGGTCATCGGCAAACCGCCCCGGACACGCAGGGACAACATCGGTTCCGCGACGACCCGCCTTCCCGGAACTCCCGTCAGCCGCAGATCCCGCATGAGTACCGCGATGGTGAAGACCGCCTCCATCGTTCCGAGATTGCTGCCCACACAGAAACGTGGGCCGCCGCCGAAGGGCATGTAGGCGTATCGAGGCCGCGTCACCGGGCGGTCGGGGGCGAACCGCTCGGGGTCGAATCGGCCGGGGTCCTGCCAATGGCCGGGATGGCGGTGCATGGTGTACGGGCAGACGACCACATCGGCGCCCGCGGGCACGTGGTAACCGCCGATCTCGTCATCCGCGAGCGCCACGCGCGGGAGCAGCCACACTGGCGGGTAGAGCCGCAGCACCTCCTGAACCACCATGCCGGTGTAGGTCAGGCGGCGCAGGTCCGCGAACTCCGGCAACCGGTCGCCGAGCACGTCGACCGCCTCGGCGCGAAGTCGCCGGGCGACCCCGGGATGCCGGTCGAGCAGATGCAGCGCCCAGCTCAGTGTGCTGGCCGTCGTCTCGTGCCCCGCGAGCAGGAGGGTGGTCAACTCGTCGCGCAGCCCGCCGCGCTGCCCCCCGGCCGAATCGATCAGGCTGGACAGCACATCCGCCCCGGCCTCGGGACCGCCGTCCTGCCGGGCCCGTCGCACCCCGGCCTCGATGAGATCGTCCACCACGTTTCGCAGCTCAGCGCGTGCCCTGCGGAATCTCGACTGCCGTGGCAAGGGCAACCACGCCGGGACCATGGACAACGTGACCGCCTCGAACATGGCCTGATCCTGCACCGCCTCGAAGGCGTGTCCGATCGACTCGAGATCGCCGAGGTCGGAGTCGAGCAGTGTGCGCCCGAGCACGCCGAGCGTGAGCCCGGTCATCTCCCGGGTCATCTCGACAGGTCCCGCCCCGATGTGCTCGCGCAGCCGGGCGACGAGACCACCCGCCTCCTGCGCCACGGCACCGGCCTGCGCGGCGATCCGCTTGTGCTGGAAGGCAGGCTGGATCAGCGCACGCTGTCGTCGCCACAGCTCGCCCTCGCTCGTCAGCAGACCGTCGCCGATCACCTTCTTCGCTTCGACCAGACCGATTCCCTTGTGGTAGTTGGCGTGGTTGTCGGCGAGAACGTGCTTGGCCGCATCCGGGCCGTTGACCAGGTACAGGGCCTTCGGCCCGATCGCGATTCTGGCGACGTCACCGTAGACCGACGCCGTCGACGACATCAGCGCGAGCCGATCGGTGAACAGTTGCCGCAGCAGCCTTGGTGTGGCCGAGCGCGGTGGGCCGGGCGGCACCCGGCGCACCCTGCTCGACGCCCCCGCGAGGACCGTCATGCCGCGGCCCTCCTCGAAGGTTCGCCGGGCTGGGCGGCGACGGGCGCCGGGGAGACCGCGGGCGCGGCTTGCTCGCCTTCCGGTGCGGGAGGCGACGCCAGTTCGAGCGCGTCCCGCTGCTGGGCCTCCCACTGTTCCCGAGCCTTGTTGACGAAGTGCAGCGACCACAGGAACCCGCCGCGGATCAGACAGACCACCGCGGTCGCGAAGAACAGGCCGTAGGCGATGCCCGCACCGGTGAGCAATCCGTAGACGACCGCGACTCCCGCGCCGAAGGCGAACTGCGAGCCGGGTTTCGACGGCGTGGTACCGGGGTCGGTGATCATGTAGTTGGTGAACAGGACGAACGCGATTCCGGTCATCGTGCCGAGCGCGCCGAGAATCGCGGTGTCGAGCACCCAGCCACGCACCACGGACTGCAGGACGAAGAAGCTCAGCCAACCGGCGATCAGCCACATCCGGCCGGTCAGCTTCGCGTTCAGCATTGTTCCCGCGCCGATGATGACGGCGGGAATGAGCCAGTCGATCGGACCGCTCACGTTCTCACTGAAGTGGTAGGGAGGCGCGATGCTCGCCCAGGGGAACAGCACCAGGATGATCGCGATGCCGAAGTTCGAGGGGTTCATGTAATGCCGCATCCGGCCGCGGACCGGCGCCCGCAGAACCCACTTCGCACCCACCGCGACCGCGATGCCGAACATCATCACCAGTACCTGGTCGTTCGGGTAGGTCAGCATGTTCACGGCGAGGCTGGTGATGTGCGCGGGAAGCAGGAACTCGGCCAACCCCCGGAACCCGTTGCCGAGAAAGCGAGGCGGGCGCCGATCCGTACGGGCACCCACGAACTCCAAACCGATCTCCAGGCTGTAGCCCGTGGCGAGGGCGATCAGCGGCCACAGCCACGGCTGCTCGAACCCGAGAACCGTGTACCCGAGAATGTTGAACACGGTCATCGAGATGGCGAACCGGCGCAGCGCCGTGATCACCTTGGGGTCGTGCCGCGGCGCGGCCGCTGTCTTCTGGTCGGTCAATGTCCTCACCTCTCCTCGGCCCGGGAGCCCAGTCGCAGCGAGTGCCAGCCCGGGGTCAACTGAAGTTCCTGGTCGTGCATCCGGCCGGACCGGTCCCGCCACTCGAGCACCACGGTGACGGGCGCGGTCACGTCACCGAGACCGATGTGGACATCGCTGCTGCGCTTGCCGGAGTGACCCCCGCCGCCGTCTACCCGGTCGATCAGGGTGCGCCCGTCCGGCGTGGTCACGGTGACCTGTGCACCGACCACCGGCGATCCCGGTGCTCCTGGTGTGTCGTCATGCGACAGCTTCAGGCCGAGGAAGGCTCCGGCGTCAGGAGCCTCGTTGTGGTAGAACGCGGGCTGGTCCCACTGCCGGGCGACCGCGAGGTCGATCCGGCCGTCGCCGTCGGCGTCCCCTGTGGCGATTCCGCGTGTGGGCACGGGAACATCCAGGCCCAGCCGCCCGGCGATGTTGACGTACCCACCGTCCGGTTTCCTGGCGAAGAAGTGCAGGCGCTGGCTGCCCGCCAGGTCGTCGCCGGCACGCACGTGCGGCCACCAACTCGGATCGTGCACCACCAGGTCGTTGGCCGTGGCGAGTTCCTGCAGCTGCGGCCAGCGGTTCACCTCGCCCTTCACGAACCCGTTGGTCTGTGCGATCGCCAGGTCGCCGCTGTTGTTGAAGTCGCCCATCTTGACGTCCCAGGCCCAGCCGGACCATGCCGTGCCGTCGTCGGTGCTGCGGTCCTCCCATGGCGCCTCACCGCTCTGCAGCCTCGCCCGCATCTCCGAACGGCTCTCCGGGGTCGCCATGAACTGGTAGTTGCTCTCCTGAATGCCGAAGGACGTGGTGATGTTGCTGACGAACAGGTCGTAGAGCCCGTTGCGATCGAGGTCACCCCAGTCGACGGCCATGCCCTTGAAGGAGTCGGCGCCCATGCGCTTTGACTTCGGCAGCATTGGCGACGACGCGCCGAGGACCGGCTCGAACTTGATCGTCCCTGGGGTGGACCGGTTGTGCAGCATCGCGTCGCGACCGTGATCCTGTGCGAGGTACAGCTCCGGAAGCTGGTCACCGTCCACGTCGTTGGCACTCGAGCCGAGCACCCAGCCCTTCGAGAGATCAGTGGGCAGCACATCGTCGAGCCGTTCGAATCGGACCTCGGGGACAGGGCCTTCCGTCGCTCCGGTCCAGCGGAAGAAGTAGTCCTCTCCCCCGTTCGACGCGTTGGAGAGCGAGTCGTTCATCGCCACTCCGCCGGAGACCTTCGGGTCGAGAACAGGACCGTGCGGAAAGTAGTTCCCGAGATAGATGTCGACGTGCCCGTCACCGTCGAAGTCCGCGACGGCAACCGCGTTGCTGTTCCACTGTGGACCGGTGTACTGGGAGCCGGCCGCGGTCGGGACGAGCTCGGTCGGCAGGTAGGAGGCCGCGGTCAGGCTTCCGGCCTCCGGCTCGGCGAGGTGCACAATGGGCGTCCTGCCCCAGTAGTAGACGAGCAGGTCCATGAACCCGTCCTCGTTGAAGTCACCTGGGGCACAACCCATCGGCGCCATGACGTCGTTCATCGGCAGGGGCGCGTTGCGCAGGGCGAACGGCGGATAACGGTCCGCACGGGCACCGGGGGTCGGTGTCACCACCACCTGGTCGATCCGTGGGTCCGTGATGCACAGGTCGTTGGCGAGGCCGTCACCGTCGAGGTCGTTCATCGCGATTCCCGCGCCGACAGAGGAGATCCAGGCGTCGATGTCGGTGTAGTCCTGATTGACCTCGCGGATCTCCTGTTGTGGGAACCCGCTCGGCATGGCGATCGACATCGGCGTGAACCCGTAGCCGCTCGCGAGCTCGTCGACCTCCGCAGCCGACGACTCAGGCAGGCGGCTGACCAGGAACAGGCCGGCGACGAGTGTCAGCGCCACGATCCCGGCCAGCTGCTTACGCAGCCAGCGAACTGTCGCGATCATGAGTGCACACCTCCGAGGGTTGCGAATTCGTCGGCGATCCGCTGCCGCCACAGTTCGTAGGCCGGGACATCACCGTTGACCGGGTTGCTTGGCCGGACGTCCTGGGTGATCCGCGCCGCGGACTCCGGTGTGGTGCCGCACAGGACCCGCGTGGCCACCGCCGTGTGCGGTACGAGCAGGCCCGCTCGTACCCTCGCCTCCGCGGCGAACGCGGAAGCCTGCGCGAGGTGTTGCCGGAACCGCCCCGCACGGTCGCGAAGCACGTGCAGTTCTCGCTCGTCGGCACCTCCGGCATAGGTCGCCGCGAGCGCCGCACCGGAGTACAGGTCTGCTTGGCGCGAGACGGGGAACGCGTCGATCAACGATGCGACCTTGACCGCGTCCGTGCCCCCGACGAACCACATGGCTCTGCCGATGCCCTGGTCGATCGCATGGTGGGAGTACGACCTGCTCGCGTCGTCCGGCCAGGAGAAGCCGGGATCCTGATACCGCTCGTGCACGTACCGTCCCGTGTGGAAGTAGGCCTGATGGAAGCCGTACCCGTCGAGCACCAGTCCGCGCAGCAGCGGGTCGAGCGAGTCGGCCTTCGGCCAGCGGAACCGTGGCAGCCGGGCCATTGCCCAGCCGATGCCCACGTACACCATGTAGACGTGCCTGCCTGCCTTTCCCTCCAGAAAGTCGGCGACGTGGTGGCGGTGACCGAACGGCAGACCGTCGAGCATGGCGAAGCCCATTCCGGCGCCCTCGTAGGCGAAACCGCGAAGCGGTGCCGCCACCTGCTCGAGCCGGCTCTCCGCATCCTCGACGGAACGTGCCTCGAGTGCGTGCGCATACCCCTCGAGAAACGTCCGGCCGACCGCTTCCAGCATCTCCTGCGCTTCCGGGCTTTTCTTGTGAAATCCCCGCACGTCAAGCGACGTCTCTGCTACCTTTGGCGTGAGAACACGACGCCGGAGCGCACGTAGTCCGGAAACCAATTTACTCTCCCTTGCTGACAGAAATCGCGCTGGAAGAAGATCTGAACAGATTCTCACAGGTCGCGCCGATTCCTGACTACTCACCATTTGCGCGCGCGACCGGGAGAAATGCGCAATTCTGAAGAACCGGGACAGGAATCCGGGTTGGCGCGCGAGTGGCGGGCGGAAGGTGACCTGGTCAGCTCGCGATCCGCTCGGCGGATCCTGCCAGGCCATCGCGAATGCGCCGGCGCCACGACTCGTATGCCGGAACAGGCCCGGGCACACCGGAGCCCGGCGCGGTACCGTCGGCGAGGTCGACCGCAGCACGCACAGAGAGCCCGGCCAGCGTTCGCAGTGCGTTCTTCGTGTGCTGTGGGACAAATTCGGCGTAGTCACGCGCCTTGGCGGCGAACACCGCTCCGAGTGCCATCTCGGGCCAGTGTTCGCCTGCTGCGCTGTGCAGGTGTGCCAGCCCGGCGGAGTCACACCCTCCGGCGAAAGTGGCCGCGAGGCCCACCCCGCTCCACAGGTCCGCCTGCCTGGGACCGGCGAACCGTGTCACCGCGGCGGCGACCTCTTGCGCATTGGCCCCGTGAATGAACCACAGTGCCCTGCCGATTCCCTGATCGACCGCTCGTGGAAAGTACGCTGGCGCGTCCTCCCACGGATATGGTTTCGGCACGAACTGGGCGTCAACCCAGCGCCGAGTGTCGAAATAGGCTCGGTCGAAGCCGTATCCATCCACGGCGAGCCAGCTCATCGTGGGGTGGTACGGAGATTCGGCGAGGTCGGGAAGAATCCCTTTCCATAGCCTTCTCGGTAGTCTCGCCATGGCGAATCCGATACCGATGTAGGTCAGGAATATGTGCTGCTTCCCTGGTCCGACCAGCAGTTCACGGGTACGCTGCCGACCGCGTATCGCCATCGCGTCCAAAATGCTGCAGGCCATCGCCGCACCCTCGTAGGCGAAGCCTCGAAGTTCCGGCTCCACCATGTCCAGCCTGCGCTCGATCTCCCACAGTTCCGGTGCTTCGATCCCCCATTCGAACCCACACACCACCGATTGTGGAATCCGGTCGAGTTCGGCCGCGGCGATCGAGTCGCTGCCGGGGAAGCCACGGGACTCGGATGTCACCGAGGTCATCGACGGTGCGAGAACCAGCCGTCGGATGGTACCGAGAATTCTCGCCACCGTCAGTGTCCTTTCCGTACTACGCGCGGCTCGTGCCGCATCGTGTGACAGCCTCGGTCAGGCGACCGCTCGCAGATTCATGGGCCGCGTGAGATGACGTCCCGGTTCGACCGGGGAGTTTTGGTCGGCCAGGGTGATCGCGATCGGCGGATCGGTCGGCCGGATTCCGCGCATCCGGATATCGACCCGCGCCGCCCGCCCCGCGGTAACCGTGACGGGTTCGTCGATCGTTCCGATGGAGAAGGCACCGGGAGCGCCGGGAGTCCGCTGGTGCTCGGCGGCCGCGAGCAGCGTCCACCGGCCCTCGGGCACGTTGTTGATGACCAGTTCGGTCGAACCGACCTCTCGCATCCCCTTGAACGCCACCGGGCCGCGCTGCGGGATGGCATCGGCGAACACACCTACCAGCACTGTGGCCGGCATCGAACCGGTGGGCATTTCCACCCGCCCGATGATCGAACCACCATCCCACTGCGGAACGGCGCAGCTCCTGCCCGCGTTCTGCAGCACCTCGAGCGCCGGCAGTCGCCGGAAGTGCGGTGCCACCGCGACGAGCAACTGGTCCACCTCCGGGCTCCGATACTGCGTCGGTGTCATGCCGACGGCCTGGGTGAACCGGCTGGTGAAAGTGCCCACGCTGCTGTAGCCGACGCTGCACACGACATCAGCCACCGTCAGGGACGTGGTCAGCAGCAAACGCTTGGCCTCGAACAGCCGGACGGCCGTCAGATAACGGCCAGGCGTCACGCCGGTGACCTTCGTGAAAACCCGGGAGAAATGAAACGGGCTGACGAACACCTCCGACGCCAACTCGTTGACGGTGATCGGTTCGAAGTATCTTTCGTGCATGGACGCGATCGCGTCCTGAACGGCGGCTAGCATGTCCACTCCCTGGCTCGGGCTGACTCCCCTGGTCAACGTCGTCGGCTCTGGTCCGCCGGTCCCCCTGACGCGGGGCATCGCGGAACGTGAGTTCGGTGGCACGACGAACGAACCAATTACCGGTCCGAGGAGCGACAACGCACAACGAACGAGCGCTCCGCTCGCCGCCCTCCGGGAGAAGCCGACATCACCCCTCCTGCAAATCAGCTCACTGTCACCACGCGGTCCGTTACCTAACCCACACGAGTGAGTTTTCCCTCGACTGCTCGAACCGAGGTCGAAGCGGCTTCAAGCACGGACGCTGCGGAAGGCGGCGGTGGACAGGGCCGATACCAGCAGTGCGACTGACTCCCACCACTCGCTACAGAACGTCACAACGGAGCGAAGGCCATAAACGCGGCGTCACAGTTGGTATCCGACGCTGCCTGAATGCTCCATTAGGCGGCTCCAACGAAAAAACGACGCATAAGGTGGACGGGGCAAGATGAACCGCCGAGCAACGCAGAAGGTGAACAGGGAGCAGACAGTGATCAAGGTACTGCTTGCGGAGGACATGCACATGGTCCGAGGTGCCCTGGTCGCCCTGCTTGACCTCGAGCACGACATCGAGGTCGTCGCCGAGGTCGCGTCCGGCAACGAGATCCTGCCCGCGGCCCACAAGCACCAGCCCGATGTCGCGATCATCGACATCGACCTCCCTGGCATCGACGGGCTCACCGCCGCGGGTGAACTCCACGAGAGTCTGCCGCGGTGCCGCACACTGATCTTGACCAGCCTCGGCAGGCCGGGTACCGTGCGCCGCGCACTCGACGCGCGGGTGAACGGTTTCATGCTCAAGGACGCGCCCCCGGAGAAGCTGGCCAACGCGGTCCGGCAGGTGGCTGTGGGCAGGCGGGTCATCGACAGTGAACTGGCCCTGGCCGCGTGGGACACGGACGTGTGCCCCCTCACCACACGAGAGACCGAGATTCTCCGGCTACTGGCTGCGGGCCGCGACGTGGGAGATGTCGCCGCCCAGCTGTTCCTGTCCCCCGGAACGGTGCGCAACTACCTCACCACGGCGGTCACCAAACTCAACGCGCGCAATCGGGTCGACGCTATCCGGATCGCCACTGAGGCGGGCTGGATCTGACCCTGCCGGAACCGCGGGAGCCCCGGGAAGCCGTCACCGGACCGGGGTTCGGCCCCCACGTAACCCCATCGCGCGCGAGGCCGGGTCCACCTCGCCGGCATCGAGCGGAATCGTCGCCCGGAGCAGGTGCCTGCCGTCCTGCCCGGTGTGCGCCTCGAGTTCGCCACCGAGCAGCGCCACCCGATGCGACAGGTTGTCGATGCCGCTGCCACCGCCCGGCTCCGAGCGTGCACTGTCCGGCGCTCTGGAAACACCGTCGTTGACGACTTCCATCCGCACCACCTCGTCATCGGTGCACACGGTGATGACGCACCACTTGGCCTTGCTGTGGCGCAGAACGTTCGTGACCGCCTCACGCAGCACCGTCGCGAGCACGGTGCCGACCGCCGCGGGCAACGTCGTTGCTCGCCGCTCGACACTGACCCGCACGTCGGCCGCGGTCAGCACCCCCTTGGCCGACCGGCACTCCTCATCCAGCGACAACTCCCGGTACCCGCTCGCCACCGAGCGCACGTCGCCAAGTGCCTTGCGGGACATCAGCAGGATCTCGTCGATCTCCTGACTCGTCCGCGCTGGGTCATCAGCCATCAGTCGTTTCGCCAGCTCACTCTTCAGTGTGATGGCCGACAGACTCAGTCCCAACAGGTCGTGGAGGTCCCGCGCGAACCTCAGCCGCTCGTCCGCGACCGCCAGCCGCGCCAGCTCGTCCCGGGAAGCATCGAGCTTGCCGATGAGCCTGGACAACCGGCTCAGACCGAAGACAACCAATGCGGTGACCATGGTGGACACGACGGCATACAGGACGGTGTACGGGACCGACTCGAAGATCGGACCCACGCTGGTGTCGATGGTGGCGACGCTGGCCACGATCAGGGCGAAGAGCGGGATGGCCGCCTTCGGGGGCAGTGCGAGCAGCACGCTACCGGCGAGAAACCCGGGCAGACCCAGCCAGATCTTGCCGAACTGGAGCAGGGGCAGGTACACGAGGCAGGCCTGACCCAGCAGCGCCAGATAACTCACCGGAGGAGTCAGGGAGACGCCTGGCCTGCTGAAGTATCCGAGTTGCAGGGTCAGCAATGCGGCGAGGTAGACGACGCTGAGCACTTGGGGCCAGAAGCTGTCCGTCGCGATCAGGACCCGGGTGACCGCAAGTGCTCCGATCCCGGTGAACGTCAACGCGACCACAATGCTCGCCAACCGCGGCGCCATTGGCGTGAGCAAGCTTTCCGGGACGTATGGCGAACGTTCAGAAACAGTGGGTTGTGCTGTTACGCCATTCGGTTCATTTCGTTCTCGCATTTGGACCGAAGAGTCTGCACCCTCATTCGCTTGCCCCATAGCGGCCCCTCCTATGCAAAGCGCAGGGGCACGACCATACGCAAGCCGCCCATCCTGGGCAATCGTCGGAACGGACGTACCCGTCAGTTGAGCCGATCGAGCACACACTCCCCGATCCCAATCTCCGCGGGCCAGTTCAAGCCTAGAGCTCGCTCGACGATGTCATTGTCGTCGACGGGAACGGCGTGCGCGGACAACCCCATGGACTTCGCCGTGAGGTAGAGAGTCTGCTGCAGTGCCCCGAAATGCATCAGCGCGGTGGAGTAGGCCGCCCCGTCGAGCCACCAGGCCGTCAGCTCCATTCTCGCGGTCACGGAGAGCAACACCGAGGGCTGAAGGGTGCTCGCAGCCGCGGCCTTGGCCATGTCCAACATGTTCTCGAGGTCGATGTCGTCCTCGTTGATCAGCGTCAGTGCGTGCTCCCGCGGTTCGTAGTGGTAGACGCCCCGGTCGAGACCGGCACAGCGGTTGACACAGAGATAGAGCTCCAACTCGTAAAAGCAGGCGATGTTGAAGTACGGTCGCTGGGAGACCTCGTGAGTTCCGCCCAGTGGCAGGTGCGCGGGCCCGATCGACCTGACTCGAGCCGCCCTGAACAGCAGCTCGCCGAGTGCCTCCGAGGTCAGCCCCGTGGTGGAGAACTCGGGACAGACGTGGTCGGTCTCGAGCAGGCCGGTCAACGAGTCGCCCGCCGAGGTCGCACTGGGCAGCGTTGGCCGGTGCAACGGCACGGACCTGCCGGCCGGACGCGGACGGACCAGGGGTGGTGGCACGACCTCGTGTTCGGCACCCAGTTCGACAGGAGCCACCCCCTGTCTCCTCCTGCTCTTGCGGTGGAAGGACAGTTCGTGGTGTGACCACGTGCGCAGGGCGGGATCCGTGTCCTCGGCGAACACCAGATCCTCGTTGCCGACCAGCACGACACCAGCGGCCACCAGGTAGGTCACGACGTCCGCGACGACCGACGCGGACGCCTGGGACTGAGTTCCGATCTCGCCGACCGAGGTGCGGGTAGTCAGCGCCGCGACGATCTGCACGGCCAGCGGCTGCTCCAACGCGACCGCGAACTGCGCCGTCGGTGACTCCAGCAGAAGCTTGCCCTCGCTCGGCCTCATCGACACGAACCGGGACAGCCGCACCGGGCTGGAAGCCGCGACCGTGACCGGGGTGAACGCGGGTGTGTCCACCACAGGTATCACCGACAGCAGCGGGGCCTGTCCGTCACTCAGCCCGAGTGAGTGCACGACAGAACCACTGAGCTGCTCCAGCACCTTCTCGAGTGCCGCCGGGCTCACGTCGGTACCGCTGTCCCCCACCACTCCCTCCGAGGGGGTCCCGGACGTGACGTTGTGCAGTGACACGGGGCCGAGGCGCATCCGTCTCAATGACTCATAAACCATCGGGTCCGCACCGCTGAGGTCGAACTCACCCCATGTGGTGACCACAACGAGGGAATCGCTGGTCTGATCCATCTCGACCAGGGCATCCTGCCTCAATGACCACAGCCGGACCGTGGTCATCTCCGCCTCGCGGAATTCGGGCTGCAAATGGTGCTCCTCTGCGGGCCAGTCACCTATCCCTTCACAGGAACAGGGGCATGGGGTTGAGATCCTCGTACTTCGTCGGTTCGGCTCGTCTCCCCAGGCGCACCGGGACGTCGTACAACCGTCCCGGCGCGAATCGTGCCCAGAACGACCGCATTCCCGGAATGACGACCTTGACCACGGGAATGCCGACATCGGGTCTCGTCTGGTCCAGTACAAGCATGTCCATTCCCCGTTCGGCGATGGTCGAGACTACCGAGTCGACGTCGTCCCTGACGTCCTCGGTCCGCTCCCAGGTGAAGTCGCCGGGAACACGTGCCCTGATGCTGGTGTCCGGAAGCAGATATGGTTGATTGCCGACTGTCGCGTCCGCCATCCAGCGTGCCGCGTCCTTGTCCCCGGTCATCGGCCGGTCGGTGAGCACCGCGGGCAGCAGCTGATTCAGTTCGCTGAGCGCCCGGCGCAGGGCGGTTCGCGGATCGAGATGCGCCCCGAACCCGAACATGATGTTCTCCCGTGCGGAATCGGTCCGCCGCGAAATCGCGGTCATGGCGGGAATTCCGAGATCCGAGGTGACGTCGAGAACCCACAACTCCCGGCCGATGCCGGCATAATGGTCCCGAAGCTCGTCCATCCAGGGATCGCCGAAGGCGGCGATATCCACCCCGGGCGCCTTCGTCCGGTTGTACCACCACAACGCGACGGCGTCACGTTCCACCAATTCCAGAGCGCCCTGCAGAATCGCGTCCTCAAGGCTGCTTCCAGCGGCGTTGCCATTCGAATCCGCTCGCACGCAGCGGCTGCCTTCCGCGGCAGGAGCGCCGAAGTACAGCAGACCCGTGGGCAGCATTCGGTGCCGCAGTTCTGTCAACGACCACAGTGGGGTCCAGTCCAGCACGGTGCTTTCCGATACCGGGTCGAACACATAGTTGAACGGAGAATGATCTCGATTCCATTCGCTCCTGCGCTCGTACTGCCGGGCGTCGAACAGGGTGCAGTCGTTCGGATGAATCGCGACGTCACCGAGTGACTCCAGGCTGCCACGCACCCGGTATTCGTCCCCATGGAATGAACCCGAGTACCGCTCGGCCGCTTCGCAGAGCGCACCGACCTCCGCGTCGAGCGGAGTCGTACCCTTTCCGCCGTTCTCCGAACGGAGGCTGGCCCGCAGGCCGTCCAGTCCCATGAGATTGCGTGCCACATTCGGTCCGGACCGAAAGGAGTTGACGAACGCCGGAGCGGCGGCGTTTCTCGTGATCTCCTTGATGATTCCGGTGACCGGGCTGACGAGATGGCCGAAGGTCTCGAGTACCTGGCCCGGTGTCATGGTGCGATGCCCGCCGCCGCTGGAGGACACCTTCGGAGCAACTCTGAGGCGCACCGGACGGCGTGCGCGTTCGGCCATCAGCGACGTGTCACCGCACTCCCGGCACTGCGGTCGCCTGCGCAGCTCGTGCAACCGCCCGGTCAGGTCGCGGCTGTCGAAAGTCCACACACACCGTTGCCCCTGGTATCTGTGCCCCGCGAACCACTTGGCGGCCTCCAACGAAATGAGATGCGCTGCCGCCGAGGTGAGTGAGGGAACCGCCGTGGCCGGGCGCGAGGCAGGCCCCACCCGGCCGAGGGTTGCCTGAACACACGCCTCGGCGTTGCGGTGGGCCCACAGACGGTGACTGAGGCAGTGCCAGCACCCGGACGTGCCAGGCAGGAATGTCGGACCGATCCACACCTGCGCACCGACAGGCTTCGCGAGCAGCCACGGCCGTCCGGCTGCCCGGTGGGCCGTATCGATGTCGGCGAGGAGCGGGTCGAGATAGTCGTCGCACAGCACAACCGACAGCTGCGCTGCGTCCTGGTCCGCGGCGCCGTTGCCCACGTCGAAGCCGGCCGCGCCGAGCGCGAGCCGGACCGCGTCACCGTCGACCTGCTCGCCCAACGGGAACAGGTCGACGCGGCCGTTCACGGTACCGGTCGCCGCGCCGGCGTCCACACCGCAGGCATCCCAGTACGCGAGCGCACGCTCGTCCGCGGCGAGCTCACCTCCGGTTCTGCGGGTGACCAGGTCGGCGGCGATCAGTTCCCCGACCAGCCGTGCGACCTGCTCCGGTGCCAGGCCACCCGGCCTGGCCCGGAACAGGCTCTCGAGATCGCGGGTGCCGTCGAGAAGGGCCGCGAGAGAGGCGATGTGTGTGCCCTGGAGCGCGGTCACTCCGCGCTCGGAGAACAGAAACGCGGCCTTTCCCTCGCTCACTTCGGCGCGCAGATGGCGCTTGAAGCCGAGCAGGCCCGCCGCGTCGGCACCGGCGGTCATCAGGCGGCGAGTTCGTCTGCGCGGCAGTAGGTCGCGTAGCAACTCAGTGCCGCGGAATTGTTCGTGTTGCCCCAGTGATCGAACCTGTCGATGACCAGCTCGACGCGGTCCGGTTGTGTCTGCACCTCATGGGATCTCGCCACGAACACGCCGAGATCGGTGACTCTGTCAACGTTGCTCATTGGAACTCCCTGGTAGAGAGAATCGGTGATCCGAGGGGCCCAATCCTGTGCTCCGGACGTTCCCTCCGGCCAGTGCCCAGCGCACAGCTCTCATGTGTCTTTTTCATACGACAACAGGACTAACGCACGCCGCTTCTGATGCCGCCATCACTGCCGGGGACCACATGCCTTCTGCCAGTCTTCGACCTGCACACGACCGTCCCTGGACGCCAAGACGTCGAGCCGCACGGATCCCGGGTCAACTGTGAGTCGAACTGAGAGGTGTCTGCGATGCATCCGGAAGTCGTAGTATCGAGCAAACCAGAGATCGCCGCAGCACGGCATTTCGACGACGAGCCGAGCGGCGTGGTCACCTTCACGCTACTGGGGCCGGTCGAGGTACGAAAGGGCGGCCAGGACTACGCGCCCACCGCCCCCAAGATGTTGCAGTTGCTGGCATTGCTGCTGATGCGGCCGGGCAAGATCGTACAGATCGACTCGATCATCGAGGAACTCTGGGCCAACGACCCCCCGCGAAGTGTCCGGACGACGATGCAGACGTACGTGTACCAGCTGCGCAAGTGCATCGAGCACAATGGCCTCGCCACCGACGGTGAAGAACTGCTCGTCACCAGGACGCCTGGATACGCCTTCAAGATCGATCCCGCGCAGGTCGACGTGTTCGCATTCGAACTGAGGTGCAGGCAGGGGCGCCAGCTGCTCGACGAAGGACGGTTCGACCAGGCGGCCGCCGCGTTCCGGGCCGCCCTTTCGCTGTGGTCAGGGGCGCCGATGGCCAATGTCAACTGCGGATCCGTGCTCTCCGCGTATGCCGTGGAACTACAGGAGCAGCGGCGCAACGCACAACACTTGCGCATACAGTCCGAGATCGAAGGCGGCATGCACCGGGACCTGATCGGCGAACTACGGTCACTGGTCACATCGAACCCCCTCGACGAGGGCCTGCACGGCCAGCTGATGCGCGTGCTCGGCCGGAGCGGGCGCCGGTCCGACGCGATGGCGACCTACCGCCAACTGCGGGCCAGGCTCAACAACGAACTCGGCGTCGATCCCTGTGACGAACTTCAGTCACTGCACCACCAGCTGCTGTCGGCCAAGGAGCACTCCCCGTGACCAGACCACGACGAGGTCCCGGAAGTGACGTTCCCAGCGGCTCGAACCGGCCTCACCGACAACCCTGCCCTGCGGACTCGAAACGGCCTCGTGCTCCCTGAGCTCGATGACACGGACATCAGGAAGCGACTCGAATAGCCGCGGACCCACGCACTCGTCATTCATCGGTATCGGACGCACGCGAAGACAACGAAAGCTCGCATGGGAAAAGTGAGGTTTGACTTATGACTGGACGAACGTACGGACAGTACTGTGGTCTGGCACGAGCCCTCGAACTCGTCGGCGAACGTTGGGCGATGCTCGTCGTCCGCGATCTGCTCCTCGGGCCGAAGCGCTACGCCGATCTGCGGGAGACTCTGTACCGTATTCCACCCAGCATGCTTTCGGCACGGCTCAACGAACTCGAGCAGGCAGGCGTGGTGCGGCGGCGCGTGCTGGCCAACCTGGATGCGGCCGTCGTGTACGAACTCACCGACTACGGGAGCGAACTGGAGACGATCGTGCTCCAACTCGGCCTGTGGGGAGCACGATCGCTCGGCGACATGGCCGAAGACGACATCTTCACCCTCGACTCGGCTGTCCTGTCGCTGTACACGACCTTCCGGCCCGACATGGCGGTCGGTTTCCGCGCGACCTACCAGGTGCACTACGGGCCGTCGATCGTGGTGCACGCGATGGTCGACGACGGGGCACTCAAGGCCGCAGAGGGCGCACACCCGGACGCAGACGTCGTCATCGACGTGCTCGGGCCGTTCAAAGCGGTACTGACCGGTGCTCTCAGCCCGCGAGAGGCGTCCGACGCCGGACTGATCCGCGTCAGCGGCGACCTCGACCTGCTGGACCGGTTCGGCGACCTGTTCCGGATTCCGCCCGCACCGGTCCCCACCGAAGGTCTTGTCGTCCGCTGACGCGGACCGGCATGGTGCCGACGGTGCTCCGCCGGCGCCGTGCCGTTCAGGCGCGTACGGCCCGCAGAGGTGCGCCCATCTCGTGCAGATGGCGCAGCACGTCGGCGTACGAGCGGAACAGTCCGCACTGTTGGTAGGAAATCCCCCGCTCGGCACAGAACCGCTGCACGATGGGCTGCGCGTGACGCAGGTTCGGGCGCGGCATGTTGGGAAAGAGGTGGTGCTCGATCTGGTAGTTGAGCCCACCGAGGACGAAGTCGACCACTCGTCCGCCACGGACATTGCGCGAGGTCAGTACCTGCTTGCGCAGGAAGCCGACCGATTCGTCCCCGGTCATCGTCGGCATTCCCTTGTGGTTCGGAGCGAATGACGATCCCATGTAGACACCCCACAGCCCCTGGTGCACCACGATGAACACAACCGCGATGCCGGGCGAGAGCACCAGGAACACAGCTGCGAGATACCCCACGAAATGTCCCGCCAGTAAGGCTGTCTCCAGCTTGGGGGACTTGACGTCCCTGCGCAGCAACGCACGCACGCCGGACACGTGCAGGTTCCAGCCCTCGAGTGTGAGCAACGGGAAGAACAACAGCGCCTGATGCTTGGCCATCCAACGCAGGAAGCCGGTCTTCAGTCCGGCCTGGCCGCGGGTGAAGGCCAGCGCGGGAATGTCGAGGTCGGGGTCGTGATCCTCGTGATTCGGGTTCGCGTGATGTTTGTTGTGACCGCTGATCCACCAGCCGTAGCTCATCCCGACCAGGCCACCGTGGCTGGTCCCGATCACGCTGTTGGGTCTGCGGGTACGGAAGATCTGCTTGTGCCCGGCGTCGTGCCCGATGAAGGCCAGCTGTGCGAACACGATCGCCAGGAACGCGGCCACGAACAACTGCCACCAGGAGTCACCGATGAAGGCGAAAGCGACCCACGCACCGGCGAGCGCGACGAGGTTTCCGGTGATCTTCCACGCGTAGTAGCGGTAACGCCGGTCGAGCAGTCCGGCGCCACGGATCTCCCGGGACAGATCCGCGTACTCGCTTCCGGATCGTTTACTGGTCAAGGTAGCGGTGCTGTCGTCGATGATGGCGAAGCGCCTCTCTGGTTGGGCGTGCGCGGAGTCCCCGCGCTGATGCCTCTCCGAGGGCCGACGCCGGCGAAGCGGTGACCGGTCGGTCCCGGCCCCGGCCCTTTCCATCGTACGCGTGCCCCGGCGACCGGCCGGTGAACAATCGCCCCCGTCAGGGCGTAGACTGGGTGATGTCGATGGCATTCCGCACGCGAGCGTTCAAGCTCGCGTCGTTGTCGACTTCCACGCCGGCCTGCTGCGAAACAGCAGGGGACAGGAGCATCGCCCGGGTGAGTCCGGGCCGCACGCTCCCCCTGCCAGCCGCCCGCCTTCCGCCGGTCGGCCATGGCTTCACCGCCCGGCGCACTGACTGCGGTCGCACATCTGGACCCCGCAGGCAAGAATCGCCGGCAGCACCAAGAAAGAGTCTCGTGCACCAACTCAGTCTCGGAGTCATGGCCCACTCTCGGAAAGAGAACGAGCGAAGGGCGCCAATCCATCCACGTCATTTCGAGCGGATCGATGCCGGTCTCCGGGCTCGCGTATTTCTCGAGTACGGCTACGGGGAACGCTTCGGAGTTTCCGACGAGCAACTTGCCGCGGTAGTCGGTGGAATGCGCTCCCGGGAACAACTCATCGCCGAATGCGACGTCGTGCTGCTGGCAAAGCCGGAAGCGGGCGATCTGGCGGAGTTGCGGACGGGGCAGGTTCTCTGGGGCTGGCCGCACTGCGTGCAGGACGAGAAGCTCACCCAGCTGGCCATCGACAGGAACCTCACGCTGATCGCCTTCGAGGCGATGAACCACTGGCACGCCGACGGATCCTTCAATCTGCACGTCTTCCACAAGAACAACGAACTGGCCGGCTACTGCTCGGTGCTGCATGCCTTGCAGACGATCGGATCGACCGGCAACTACGGCCGCAGGCTGCGCGCCGCCGTCATTGGCTTCGGTGCCACAGCGCGAGGTGCGGTAACCGCACTCAGTGCGCATGGTGTCCACGACGTCGACATTCTCACTCACCGGGGCGTCACCGCGGTGGGTTCGCCGATCCACTCCGCCCGGATGGTGCATGTAGACCACGACGAGAACAACCCTGGCGACCCCCGGCGCAGTCACGCGCTCTCCGAGAAGGGCCGGGTACCGCTGGCCGGATTCCTCGCCGAGCACGACATCGTCGTCAACTGCGTGCTGCAGGACACCGGCGCCCCGTTGACGTTCCTCGTCGAGGACGACCTCGCGGCGTTCACACCGGGAAGCCTCATCGTCGACGTCTCCTGCGACGAGGCCATGGGATTCAGTTGGGCCCGGCCCACCACGTTCACCGAGCCCACGTTCCCGGTCGGCACCGACATCACCTACTACGCCGTGGACCACAGCCCTTCCTACCTGTGGAACTCCGCGACTTGGGAGATCAGCGAGGCCCTGCTCCCTTACCTGGGCGCCGTGCTCGACGGGCCGGCCGCCTGGGACTCGGTCGAGACACTTCGGCGAGCCATCGAGATTCGCGACGGCGCCATCCAGAACCCCGCCATCCTGTCCTTCCAGAACCGGTCGGCGGACCACCCACATCCACACATCGAACAACGACAGCTATCGGACAAGGAACTGACATGACCGCCAACGCCTCCTCCACCGCCACGTACACCCCTCGCTATGAGCAGCGGGTTAAGCTCGTCCAGGGCATCGTGCGCGAACACTCGACCCTCGACGACGCAGCGGCGAGCGAGCTTGCCGTGCACATGCTGCACGCCCTCGACACGATTCCCGAGAAACTGCGCTAAGCACGTCGAGTGGGTGGGCTCACGGTCGTCGGCCGGGAGCCCACCCCACCCAATTCGCGGCTGATGACCGCACGTACCAACAGCCGCACGTGCTACTTGTTGGCAGT
Source organism: Amycolatopsis marina (assembly GCF_900111885.1). Taxonomy (GTDB): domain Bacteria; phylum Actinomycetota; class Actinomycetes; order Mycobacteriales; family Pseudonocardiaceae; genus Amycolatopsis; species Amycolatopsis marina. Next base: position 7,975 of record NZ_FOKG01000007.1, on the reverse strand, counting down.
GATGTAGCTGTACCCGCTGTCCGGCGCGTTGACGTACCCCACAGCCATGACCCGGTCGGTGCCCGGCAGGTGCTCCACGTTCAGCACCTGCCCCCTGTGCACGCCGAGGTCCTCGGGCTGTCCGTGCCGGGTCCACGTGGTTCCGTCGAAGGCGGCATACTCACTTTGATCGCTGGTCAGCGACGGCCAGCCACCGAGCATCATGCTGTTGCCGTCCGCCGCCACCGAGATGTCGTTGACCTCGGCCAGCGCGCGACCGGTCCACTGTGTCCACGCGCTCCCGTCGAATCGATAGGCGGTCGCGAGCGTGCCGTCTGTGTACAGTGACCTCCCGGTCACGAAGACCTCGTCCCCCATGACCGCCACCACGTCCGCATTCCATCCGTTGGAAAACCCCAACGGTATCGGAAGTTCGGTGATATCGAACTTCTTACCGTCCCAGTGCGCGACGAAGGGAGTGTCCTTCTCCGGCGTGGGGAAAGCGCCGGACAACCACACGTCGTCCGGGTCGGCTCCGGTGAGACCGAACAACGCACTGGGCTTGGTGGTCAGGTCACCGGGAAGCACCATCCTGCGCCACTTCCCGTTCTGGTAGCGATCGATGAAGGCCTGTTGTCCCGAGGCCTGGCCCGCATCGTGTTCCAGGCCAACCGCCCAGATCTCCGCACCCACCGTCTTCAGTTCGGCGACCAACGCCTGTTTTCCGGCAGGTGGTGCCGGCGCCTTCTCCGGCGCCCACTCCGAACCGTTCCATTTGGCGAGAGCGTAGGGAGCCGGGCCCGCGCCTGCGACTGCCCGCGGTGTCGAGTCCGGCAACGCACCCTTCTCATCGCGATACCAGAGACCGGAACCGGGACGAGGCGAGGCGGTCGCCGACCGAGCCTGCTCCAGTGTTCCCGTCGCCCATGCCTCGTCCGCGGCGAGCGTCGCCACCCGGTTCAGCGACTGGGGCTGGTTCACGAAGTCACCGATCCTGGCCTCCGTCCAGGTCGCACCATCCCAACGCATCGCGAACGGGACGGGAGACGGCGGCTCGAAGTTCGTGCCCACAACCCACCCCTCGTTCGGCGCGGAGAAGGCAATCGCATCGCTTGACTCGAGGTTTATGCGCTTGTCCACGAGCACCCACGGATCCCCCTGGATCGTGTCCGCCCCGTCCGCCCCCGCGACGCCCGCCGGTACGGCGAGAGCTCCGGCGAGTGCGACCCCGGCGAATGCGCCAAGACAACTCGTTCGCATAGTGCCTCCTCTTCGAACCCGATTGGAAATTGCTGTCGGCAGCGGGAGGACGCTAGAACCGAGCTGTACACAATCAATACAAATCTCAGGACGTCCGGCCGGACAAAAAATTCACCTGAGTTGTTCTCACATCTTTGCCCGATTTCGTCGTGGCGATAAACAGGATTTCCGAACTCGCGACTTCGAACTGCCAGTCCGCCTGTCGCCCACCGGGGACACCGCAAAAGACGCAGGAAACAGCTTGTCAACCGCCATTCAGGCGACATCATGAACACCTGCATCAGCCGTCGCGCTCCGTTACAAGCCATCCCGGAGAGCGACGAAGGCCCCGCGACTGCCAGATGTCGACATTTTTTCGGCGCCCTGCCCGCGCCTAGGCCATACGTTGCTAGCAATTACGCTTTTTGGCTTAACATCTTCTGTCCTGACAAGTCAGAAGTTGGAGTATTTTGACCGAAGTTATTTACGTGTGAGCCACAAGTGATTAACGTCCCCGGCGAAAACCGCGGCGCGGGAGGCGGCACATGAGGCGAACGTCACCACTGCCTGAGAGGAACCACCGGGCGTCGTCGGCGTCGCGGACGCGGTTTTCTCACCCGAACCAGGCTGAGCGTGCCCAGCCCGGACACCCGCCCGGACTGACCCCACCTTTCCCCGACGCGCTGGCCGGAAGGACAGCTGCCCAGCCAGGAAGCGGCCTCGATTCCCCGGTCCCGGTGCCCGGGGACACCGAATGGAGACCCATGACTGATCCACGCGCCCAGATCGGAACCACCGGCAAACGACTGTCGCGCCGGTCAATGCTGGCCGGCGCGGCTGCCGGCGTTGTCGCTCCCGCTGCCATCGCTAGCCTCGGCGGCTCCGCCGCGACCGCACAGGGAAACAGCAAAGGCGACAGCGGGAAAACCCGGCGCATCACCATGTACGCGGAGGAGTTTCCGGACGGAAACGTCGGCTACGGCCTGGCCCCCGGCAAAGCCAGCATCCCGGGCCCGATCCTGGAGATCTGGGAGGGCGACACCCTCGAGATCGACCTGGTCAACAACACCGACCGTCGGCTGTCGATCCATCCGCACGGAGTCAACTACAGCGTCGACTCCGACGGCAGTCCGCTCAACGACTCCTTCAACGAACCAGGTGAGACACGCACCTACATCTGGAGCACCACGGCGCCCTACAAGGCGAGCGGAAACATGTGGATGCCCGGCAGTGCGGGGTACTGGCACTACCACGACCACGCGCTGGGTGGAGCCCACGGCACAGAGGGCCTGCGCAAGGGCCTTTACGGCGCACTGATCGTCCGACGCAAGGGCGACATCCTGCCGGAGCGACAGCACACCGTCGTCTTCAACGACATGACCATCAACAACAAGGTCGCGCCGCACGTTCCGATTCTCGAGGCCAATCTCGGCGAACGGGTCGAGTTCATCGCGATCGGGCACGGCAACACTTTCCACACCTTCCACCTGCACGCACACCGCTGGGCTAACAACCGCACCGGCATTCTGGAGGGCCCGAAAGATCCGAGCCAGGTCGTCGACAACCGGGATCTCAACCCCGGTGACTCCTTCGGCTTCCAGGTGATCGCGGGCGAGGGCGTCGGCCCTGGCGTGTGGATGTACCACTGCCACGTGCAGTTCCACTCCGACGGAGGCATGGCCGGAATCTTCTTGGTGCGCAACGAGGACGGCAGTCTGCCCGACGGCGCACAGGCCGCTCTCGATCGCTACCACGGGCACGAACACGGCGGAGACCACCCGCACGGCCACTAGCACCCGCGTGCGCGGGAATGCCCCACGCACGCGGGTTGAGTTACGAGTGAAGGAGTAGGGATGGGCCGAAGAAGCCGATTGACATTACCTCACAACGGTCGCGCACGACCGAGATCACTGCGTCGCGCGACGATTCTGGTCACGAGCGCCACCCTGGCGCTCGGACTCTCCTCCATGCCCGCACTGGGGGCGCAGGCGAAGCCCGAACAGCCCGGGAACTCCGAAAGCCAGGCAGGCGCCAGCGCATCCGAGTCCGGCAAGGACCCGGCGAACGACGTGAACGTGCTGGTGTTCCACGGCCCGGCGGCCGAGCAGAGCGATCCGGTCGTCAAGGCCACGGACGCCATCGAGGAACTGGGGGCGGAGAACGGCTTTACCGTCGAGGAGTCCACGGATCCTGCCGTCTTCTCGGCCAAGAACCTGGACAAGTACCGCGGAGTCGTCTTCCTTTCCGCCAAGGGCACCGAACTGACAACTGGTCAGGAGGACGCCCTCGAGGGCTACATCGAGGACGGCGGCGGATTCCTGGGAGTTCGGGACGCGGCGCGGGCACAGGAGCGTTCCGAGTGGTTCACCGGCCTGATCGGCAGCCGCCCGGTCGGCGCCCTTCCCGATGCGGAGGACGTCGCCGAGATCACGGCCACCGGTAACAGCCCGTCGAACGAGGGCGTGGAGAACCTCATCGACGGGGACGACGACACCAAATGGCTAGCCTTCGACTCGTCCGCGACGATCACGATGAAACTGGCCGAGGCCACCGCGATCGGGCACTATGCGTTGACGTCGGCCAACGACTTCGACGGACGCGACCCGAAGGACTGGACCCTGCAGGGCTCCCAGGACGGCCAGAACTGGACGGACCTGGACCGCAGGACCAATGAGGACTTCCCCAACCGGTTCCAGGCCAAGGATTACCGTTTCGACAACACGGAGTCCTACCAGTACTACCGTCTGGACATCACCGCCAACGGCGGCGAGGGCGCGACCCAGCTGGCCGAGATCCAGTTGTTCACCGACGAAGCGACGACGGAACCGCCGCCGGAGCCGAAGGTGCAGGAGGCGACGGTCAACGTCGTCGACCGGCAGCACCCCGCCAACGAGGGACTGCCCCTCAACTGGACGCGGTCGGACAAGTGGACCAACTGGTCACCGAACCCCACCGGTGAGGTCCACACGGTCGCGCAGGTGCAGGAGAACACCTACGAACCGGGTGAGGGCGCGAACGGGCCGTTCCATCCGATCTCCTGGTGCCGTGACTACGACGGCGGGCGGTCGTTCTACACCGGAATGGGCGGTACCGAGGACAGCTACGCCGAGGACGCGTTCCGCGGGCACCTGCTCGGCGCGCTCAAGTGGACCACCGGCATGGTCCGTGGCGACTGCCAGGCGACCATCGGGTCGAACTACGAGATCGAGCGGCTGACCGCGCCGAACCAGCCCGGTCAGCTCGACCAGATCGGTGAGCCGCACGGCCTGACCATCGCCCCCGGTGGCAAGGTCTTCTACATCGGCAAGGCGGCCTGCCCGTCCGGCCCGATCTCCAGCTGGGACGACCCGAACGTCGGCCTCGGCTGCGGCACCATCCACCAGTGGGACCCGGCCACCGAGGAGGTCAAACTCCTCACGACGCTCGAGGTCATGGGTAACCGGGGCAGCGGCAGCGAACTCGTCAAGAACGAGGAAGGCCTCGTCGGCATGACCCTGGACCCCGACTTCCAGGAGAACGGCTGGTTCTACGTCTTCTGGATGCCGCACGACTCGATCGACCGGGAGAACCGGATCGGTCAGCGGACGGTCTCGCGGTTCACTTACGAACACGAGACGGAGACGATCGACCAGAACACCCGCAAGGACCTGCTGAGCTGGGACACCCAGATCCACAGCTGCTGTCACGCGGGTGGCGGAATGGCCTTCGACAACGACGGCAACCTCTACATCGGCTCCGGTGACAACAACTCGTCGCAGGGTTCGAACGGCTACTCCGGCAACAACTGGAGTGAGAAGTTCAAGGGAATCTCGTTCCAGGACGCACGCCGGACCTCCGGCAACACCAACCACCTGAACGGGAAGATCCTGCGGATCCACCCCGAGGACGACGGCACCTACACCATCCCCGAGGGGAACCTGTTCCCCGAGGCCGATGACCCGGGTGACAAGACCCGCCCGGAGATCTACGTGATGGGCGTGCGCAACATCTCGCGGCTGGCCTACGACAAGAAGAACGACTGGCTGACCGCCGCCTGGGTCGGCCCGGACGCGGGCAAGCCGAGTCCGGAACTCGGACCGGCCAAGTACGAGACCGCGACCATCATCACCTCGGCGGGCAACCAGGGCTGGCCCTACTGCATGGGCAACCGCCAGCCCTACCGTGACCGCAGCGACACCGATGCCAGCGTGCTCACCGGCTGGTACGACTGCGACAACCCGAAGAACACCTCGCCGGCCAACACCGGTCTGGTGGACATCCCGCCCGTCCGGGACAACATGATCTGGTACTCGCCGAGTGGTGGCGGGCCGGTCTTCCCGACCCGGGACGACGGCAGCGGCATCCCCACCTACAACGACGAGGACGCCACCTACACCCAGCCGTACCTCAAGGGTGGCTGCCAGGCGATCATGGACGGTCCCACCTACCACCGCTCCGAAGTGGACACCAAGAGCGGGGTCGCGTGGCCGCAGCACTGGGACAACAAGTGGTTCATGGGTGACAACTGCAACCCGAACAACCGGGTCGCACTGACCGTCAACCCGGACACAGTGGACGAGGCCGGTCCCCCGGTCTTCGCCGAGGACCTGCGCGGCATCATCCGCGCAGGCGGCGGAAACACTGAACTCCAGGCCTGGATGGACGCGAAGTTCGGTCCGGACGGTGCGCTCTACATGGTCGACTACGCGGGTGGTTTCTTCAGCCTGCACCCCAACCAGAAACTGATCAAGATCAGCTACAAGGGTGGTCCGGCCACTCCGGCACCGACCGCGACGGCGACCTCACTGCACAACCGGCCGCTGACAGTCGCCTTCACCGGGGAGAAGTCCGGTGGCGTCTCGTACAAGTGGGACTTCGGCGACGGGAACACCTCCACCGAGGCGAACCCGACGCACACCTACGCCAAGGTCGGCAACTACACCGCGACACTGACGGTGACCTACGCCGACGGCGAGAAGGCGACGACCGAGGCCGAGGTCGCCATCGAATGTGCCCTTCCGGACAGCCGGGGCACGGTATGGATCGGTGACACCGACACCGGTGTGACCAACCACAAGGTCGGCGACAGCTGCACGATCAACGACCTGATCGACGACGAGGGCGTCTGGGAGTCACACGGAGCCTTCGTCGACCACGTCAACGCGGTGGTCAACCAGCTGAAGAAGGACGGGGTCATCTCCGGCAAGGAGAAGGGCAAGCTGTCCAGCTCGGCGGCCAAGTCCGACATCGGCAAGAAGGGCAGCACCGGATACGAGCCCATCTTCAACGGGACCCGCGAGTCCCTCGAGGGGTGGACTCAGGCTCCTGGCGGTCACTTCGAGCTGCGGCCGGACGGGTCCCTGCGTGCGCATGGTGGTCTCGGAATGCTGTGGTACTCGGCAAAGGAGTTCGGTGACTTCTCGCTGAAGCTCCAGTTCAAGGACATCGCGGCCGAAGGCCACCGGGCGAACAGTGGTGTGTTCACCAGGTTCCCGAACCCGAACACTCCGCTGGACGAGCGTCCCGAATGCGGGAAGCAGGGATCTGCTGCCAACTCGGCGGCCTGGGTCGCGATCTACTGCGGCCAGGAGATCCAGATCTACGACGGGGAATCAGGAGAGCCCCAGAAGACCGGTTCGATCTACAACTTCGACCCGGTGGGTCTGGACAAGGCCGGCGTGACGCCGAAGGGCCAGTGGAACAACTACGAGATCCGTGTTGTCGGACAGCACTACACGATCATCCGCAACGGCGTGGTGATCAACGAATTCGACAACACACCTGGCAAGCAGTCGTCACGACCCAGTGACCCACCGACCGATCTGCGTCAGTTCAGCAGCGGTTTCGTCGGGTTGCAGAACCACGGCGACAACGACCAGATCGAGTTCCGCAACATTCGGGTGCAGGAGCTGTAACCAGGACAACCGGGTCGGTGCGGTCTGCGTAGCCGGCCGCACCGACCCGGCCTCAGCACATCGGGATGCTCAGTGAGCGCCCGGAATCACGAGAGGTGCAGCAATCCCATGTTCCGTCGATTACTTTCCGCTCTACCGAGAGGCGCGACGCCAGGGCACCGCCGAGTGCCCGTCCGTCGGGTGTCGCTGGCCATGCTGGCATCGACACTGATGGCGCTGTGGCTCGTCCCGACATCCGCGGCCGAGCAGGCTCAGGATGTGTCCCAGACCGCGGCCGCCGACCAGGTGCTCACCTGGACCGCGGGCGACAGCATGACCGAATACAACACCGCACCGACCGAGGCGACGGCCGGTGCCGCCACGATCGTCTTCGAGAACAGCACGGCCACCGGTAACACCTTCGGGATGTCACACACGCTGACCTTCGACACCTCGACCCCGGGCTACAACCACGACGTCGACCTCAACATCGTCGCCAGTCCCTACGACTCCAACGGGGGCAAGCACGAGGCCCAGGTAAACCTGACGCCCGGCAAGTACCGCTACTTCTGCGCGATCCCCGGGCACGGCGAGATGGTCGGCGAGTTCGTGGTGACCGAAGGCGGAGGCGGCGAGGACATCACCCCTCCGCAGGTTTCCGCGGAGATAACCGGTGACCAGGACGCCGATGGCAACTACGTCGGCTCCGCGACCATCGCTGTCTCGGCCACCGACGCCGACTCCGGCGTGGCCTCGGTCGAGTACGAGATCGACGACACCGGCTTCCTGCCCTACACGGAGCCGGTGACAGTGGACGAGCCAGGTGACCACGCGGTCCAGTTCCGGGCCACCGACAACGCAGGCAACGCCTCGGAGACCGGCTC
>NZ_FOKG01000044.1 GCF_900111885.1 Amycolatopsis marina | reverse complement strand
CGGCCTGAGTTGCAGGGGTTGCGGGCGTTGGCTGCGTTGTTGGTGGTGGTGTATCACGTGTGGTTTGGCCGGATTTCCGGTGGTGTGGATGTGTTTTTTGTGATTTCGGGGTTTTTGATCACGGGTCAGTTGGTGCGGGTGTCGGTGCGGGGGCGGATTGAGTTCGGGCCGTTGTGGGCGCGGATGATCAAGCGGTTGTTCCCGGCGGCGTTGACGGTGTTGTTCGTGGTGATGGTGGCGAGTTGGTTGTTTCTGCCGGAGACGCGGTGGTTTCAGACGATTCGTGAGGTGTTCGCGTCGGCGTTGTATGTGGAGAACTGGCAGCTGGTGGCGAACTCGGTGGATTATTTCGCGCAGCACACGGGGGCGAGTGTGGTGCAGCATTTCTGGTCGTTGTCGATTCAGGGTCAGTTTTATGTGGTGTGGCCGGTGTTGATCGCGGTGGTGGTGTTGGTGGCGCGGCGGGCTGGGTGGGGGCTGCATCGGTCGGTGGGTGTGGTTCTGGCGGTGTTGTTCGTCGGGTCGTTGGGGTTGTCGGTGTGGTTGACGGTGGTGAATCAGCCGTTGGCGTATTTCCATTCGGGGACGCGGGTGTGGGAGTTCGCGTTGGGTGGGTTGGTGGCGTTGGTGATCGATCGGGTGGTGTTGCCGGTCGGGGTGCGGGTGGTGTTGGGGTGGGCCGGGGTGGCGGGTTTGGTGTTGTGTGGGTTGGTGTTGCAGGTGGGGACGGTGTTTCCGGGGTATGCGGCGTTGTGGCCGACGGTGTCGGCGGTGTTGGTGTTGGTGGCGGGGGCGACGGGGAGTGGGTGGGGTGCGGATCGGGTGTTGGGGTCGCGGCTGTTGCGGTCGTTGGGTGATTACAGTTATGCGTTGTATTTGTGGCATTGGCCGGTGTTGTTGTTTTATTTGGTGATTCGGGATCGGGTCGAGGTCGGGTTGCTGGGTGGGGCGTTCGTGATCGGGTTGTCGCTGGGTCTGTCGGTGCTGACCTACCACTTCATCGAAACCCCCGTCCGCGAAGGCCGGTTCCGGCTCGTGCTGCGCGGCAGCGCCTACCGGTTCGCGGTGGTGTCGCTGGTTCCGGTGCTGGTGACCGCCGGTGCGTGGCAGGTCGCCGCCGCGCAGCGCGCGTCCTACACCGTCCCGCCCGACGATCCGGACCATCCGGGAGCGGCCTCTCTGCTGCCCGGCTTCGAATACCAGGGCGCGGACACCCCGGCCGTCGCGCCCCGGTTCATCTCGCTGCCCGACCAGTTCGCCGGCATCGATGAGGAGCGCTGCCACCCGGCCGAGCGCAACGAAGAACTGGTGGTGTGCAGGAGCAGGACCGAAGGGCCACCGGTGAAACGACTCGTCGTGGTCGGCGACTCCCATGCACAGCAGTTCCTCGGGGCACTGCTGCCAGCCGCGGAGCGGAACAACTGGGAGGTCGTTTCGATGGTGCTCGGCCGCTGCCCGTTCTCCACGGGCTCGGAAACGATGCCGGGCAGTCAGTCCTGTCTCGACTGGAACGCCGACGCCGTCGACGAGATCGCCGAAACGGCTCCGGACGCGGTGTTCACGACCGCGACGAGGGAGATGCGCCCCGGCCGCACCGAGATGACCCCACCCGGGTACGTCGAGCAGTGGCGCAAGCTGGACGCGCTCGGCATTCCGGTTGTCGCGGCGCGGGACAATCCCCGTTTCGACTTCTGGCCCTCGAACTGCGTCGAGGTGAAGGGGCTGGATGCCAAGGAGTGCACCACGCCTCGGTCCGAGGTGGTGTCGCCGGAACCTCCGTACACGGGGATTCCTGACATACCGCCGAACGTGTCGTTCGTCGACTTCACCGACTTCTTCTGTCCGGAGGAGGCCTGCCCGGCCGAAGTGGGCAACGTGCTCGTCTATATGGACGACAACCACGTGACCAAGACCTACATGCGTACCCTGTCGCCGATGGTGGAACGGGAGTTGGTCTCCGCCCTGCGGTGGTGACACGCGGCTCAGGCATCCCCGAACCGTGCGTTACCCCCTAACGTGAACCGTTATGAACTCACCGACGGACAGCACTCCAGCACTGCGACAGGGACTCGCTGGGTATCTCCGTGCCGTTGCCGTGGAGGTCGGCGTACCTCCGGAGGGTACTTCGTTCGAAGTAAGCGACACGGCGACCGTGTATCTGGCCCTGGCCGGGCGCTGGCACGAACGGGCGGACCAGGACCTGATGCTCGTCTGGAGCGAGCGGCACGGCTGGGTGCTCGCCGTCGAGACAGATCCGACGGAGAACGCGCTGGTCGTGGACTATCTGGGCGGCGACGACCTCGTTCCGGAGCCGAAGGAGGTCGCCCAGTTCGTCGTCGACGTCATGGCCGGCCGACGACGGCACCGCGGCGACCGCCCGGTATTTCCCATCGTCGGCACGCGCCACGATCTCGCCGACCGTCTCGCCGACTACGTGGTCTGGGACGAGTAGGGCTCAGCGCGAACGCCTGCGCCCTCCGCCGCTGCCTGCCGAGAACGCCGCCGCACTGGAGCGTCGTGCCGGTGCTGCCGCCGCCCTGGACCTGCCGGAGCCGCCCCTTCGCGGAGCGCCTGACTTGTCACCGGACTTGGCCGCCGGCTTGCCGCCGCCGCGAGGGGCTGTCTTGGGTGGCGTGGCCGGTGGCCGCACGAAGGAGCGCTCGCCAGGGGCGAGCTCGTGCAGCAGTGGATGGTCCGGGCCGAGCTTGGTGGACTTCGGTGCGATTCCCGCCTTGCGGGTGAGCGCGCGGACATCGCCGACCTGGTCGTCGGTCATCAGGGTGATGACCGTGCCCTCGGCGCCCGCCCGAGCGGTTCGGCCCGAGCGGTGCAGGTAAGCCTTGTGCTCGACAGGAGGATCGGCGTGCACCACGCGCGCGACGTCGTCGACGTGGATGCCCCGCGCCGCGATGTCGGTGGCCACGAGGGTTCTCGCGGTGCCGTCGGAGAATGCCTTCAGATTGCGCTCCCTGGCGTTCTGGCCCAGGTTTCCGTGCAGTTCCACCGCGGGCACCCCCGCGGCGATGAGCTGGCGGGTCAGCGACTTGGCGCGGTGCTTGGTGCGGGTGAAGACCAGCGTCCGGCCCGGCGCGGCGACCAGCTGCAGCAGGACCGGGATTCGTGCCTCGCTGTGCACGTGCAGCACGTGGTGGGACATCGACGAGACCGGCGACTGCGCCGAGTCGACGCTGTGCGTCACCGGATCGATCAGGTAGCGCTTCACCAGCACGTCGATCCCGCTGTCGAGGGTCGCGGAGAACAGCAGGCGCTGCCCGTTCCGCGGCGTCTGGTCCAGCAGCTTGCGGACGACGGGGAGGAAACCGAGGTCCGCCATGTGGTCGGCCTCGTCCAGCACGGTGATCTCGACGGCGTCCAGATGCGCGTGCCCACCGGCCAGGTGGTCCCCAAGACGGCCGGGGCAGGCGACCAGGATGTCCACGCCCGCGCGCAGGGCGGTGATCTGCGGGTTCGGCCGCACCCCGCCGAACACGGTCAGGGTGCGCAGCGACAGCGCCTTGGCCAGCGGGGCGATCGACGCCTCGATCTGCGTGGCGAGCTCTCTGGTGGGGGCCAGGATCAGCGCGCGAGGGCGGCCGGGCCGGGTGCGGACGGGGTTCGCGGCGAGGCGCGTGAGCAGTGGCAGAACGAACGCGTAGGTCTTGCCTGAGCCGGTGCGTCCCCGGCCGAGCACGTCGCGGCCGGCCAGTGAATGCGGCAGTGTCGCCGCCTGGATGGGGAAGGGGTCCTGCACGCCCTGCGCGGCGAGCGCCGCGACCAGCTTCGCGGGAACGCCGAGTTCGGCGAATCCGGCCACGGGTGCCGTGGCTGCTGTGGGTGTGTCTGCCCCGCCTGTGGCGGGGGAGGACATGGTGCTGGGGCGGCGAGCCGCCATAGGAATCTCCGAACGTGGAAGGGTCGTCCTGCCCGGCGCAGACCCAGGTGGTCGCGGCGCGTGGTGGTCCGACATGAAGAAGCGGCCCGAGGCAGAACTGAGCGGGCCACTGTGCACCAGCCTACCTGGCAGTGGCCCGCCCACCGTCGAGGCCCGATGTAATGCTCGCCTCACTCGCCGGTGGGCGGCACCATGCGAAGTCCGTGACCTGTCAGTCCACCAGCACCGGCAGCGAGTCGACCCCGTAGACGATCGAAAGTTTGCGGAAGGTCAGATCCTCAGGGGCGACCGCCAGGCGCAGGTTCGGAAAGCGCCGCACCAGCGCGGGATAGGCGGCCCGCAGTTCCATCCTGGCCAGCTCGGCCCCGATGCAACGGTGGATGCCGTAGCCGAAGGCCAGGTGCGAGGAGGCCTTCCTGGTCGGGTCGAAATTCTCCATGTCAGTACCGAGAACGTCGTCCCGGTTCGCCCCGCTGAGTGAGACGAGCACGATGTCCCCGCTGGAGATCTGCGTTCCCGCGATCTCCATGTCTTCCTTCGCGAACCGGGGGAACGCGACCTGGACCACCGTCAGGTACCGCAGCAGTTCCTCGACGAAGCGATCGATCGCCTCGTCGTCGTCGCGGATGCGGGCGAACGTGTCCGGGTCCCGGAGCAGAACCAGCGCGCCAAGGGCGAGCATGCTGGCCGTGGTCTCCAGGCCGCCGGTCAGCACGCCGTCGGCGAGTCCGGCCAGCTCCCTGTCGTCGATCTCGTCACCGTGCTCCTTGACCAACATGCCCAGCAGCCCGTCACCCGGTTCCTCGCGCTGCTTCTTCACGATCTCGAGCAGGTACTCGAGTGATTCCGTGATCGCGCCGAGTGACGCCCCGGTGCCGCCGAACAGATCGAATCGTGCCGTACTCAGCCGTTGGAAGTCATCCCGGTCCTCGTAGGGAACGCCGAGCAATTCGCAAATGGTGAGCGACGGAATTGGCAGCGCGAATGCCTCCGCCAGATCCACGGGTCCATCCGATTTTGCTATTGCGTCGAGCTGCTCGTCGATTATCTCGTCGATTCGCGGTGTTAGCCGGTTAAGCCGCCGCATGGTGAATTCCGGCGTGAGTAGTTTGCGCAGCCTGGTGTGCACCGGCGGATCGGCGAAGCCGAGACCTCCGGGGTTCTGCTCCGCCGTGACGCCGGCGCTGCCGATGAGGTTGGTGAAGTCGCTGCTGAAGCTGTTGCCCTTGCCGAGTACGGCCTTGGCCTCGTCGTAGCCGGTGACGAGCCACGCGTTCATTCCGAACGGGAGTGAGAGCTTCGTGATCGGCTCGGTCTCCCTGGTCTTCGCCAGTTCACTGACGGGATCGAGGCCGTCACGTTTGAGCGGCATCAGTGCGGCGTCCGGCAGGAACGACATCGTGGAGAGGTCGAAGCCCTTTTTCTGCTTCCTCGCAAAATACTTGCGCCCCAGCCAAGCAATGATCCGCGAGCGGAGAGTCTGCATGAATTAACGCTACCGCACCCAGGTACGCGGTCGATGGGGCCCGCAGGTGTTCCGGAAGGGGGCCTGCCCCACCGAAGCGGTGTCGCCGCCGCCTCGGAGCTGGACGAGTTCGCGGCAGTGACCCCTGTCACCCCGTGCCCTGCTTCCGTTGCACGCACTGTGAACCGTCGGTTACGCGAACAACTGACCGTGGAAGCGGTAGGGCGCCCTACCGGATGCACGGGCTTGCATCACGATCATTTCTCGCTGATATGGTCTTGCGACACATGTCACGAATCGCGTTCGGCTGTTTCCAAAATTGGGTTCTGCCGGTTAAGTAATCACAGCCCGTCTGCTGGGCCATACGGAGCAACATGTTTGACTGTTCGTGGGATCATGTTTACCGTCGCCGCGGGCGAGCGGAGCACGGTGAGCTGATCCGGCTAGCAGAACTCGGGTGCTGGGGCCCAGGTAACCGAATCACGAAGAACTGCCGGAAGGACAACGGGCCGCAGTGAAGCAGATCTCATTCATTCGTTCGCGGACGTCCTCGATTCGTTCGCGGGTGCTCGCGATCGCACTGATCCCCAGTGCCGCGCTGCTCGTGGTCGGGGTCGCGCTCGCGGGTTACCTGGTGTACGACGCGAACCAGACCCGGGACTTCGCCGCCAAGATCCAGGACGCGTCCGGACCCGCCCTGCAGTACTTCACCGCACTACAGGAGGAGCGCAGGCTCACCCTGCAGCAGGTGGCCGGTGGGCCCAACGACCGGGCCGCGCTGGTCGAGCAGCGGGGAAAGATGGACGTCGCTGCCAAGCAGGTGCTCGACAGCGTGGGCAACCTCGCCGGTGACGCGCCCGAGAGCGTCCGGCAGAGCATCGGCACGCAGGCCCAGCTGATCGGCGGCCTGCCGAAGTTCCGCGAGCAGGTGGACGCGGGCCAGGTGCCGCTGACCGAGGCGTACGCCTACTACAGCCGGATGCTCGACGAGTTCGCCTCCGGCCTCAACGGCATCGCGCAGACCGCGCCGGACGCGGAGATCGCATACCTCAAGGTCACCGCTCTACCACTGTTCACCAGCGCCGACGGCATGCAGCGCGGTGACGCGCTCGCCGCCGCCGCGGTGGCCGGAGAAGGGCTCAGTGAGCAGGAGTTCCGCACCTACATCGGTCAGGTGGGGGCCTATCACACCCTGCTGGAAGGCTCCGCCGCGCGAATGCTGCCCGAGGTGCGGGCCCGGTACGACCAGCTCATCACAGGGGAAGCCTGGAACCGGCTGGTCACCGTGGAGAACGCCTTCCTGCGGGGCAACCAGACAGAGCTGCCGGTTCCCGAGGACCAGTGGCGTGCCGCGGCCCGGGAGGTCGGCGACACACTGATGAGTCTCTACTTCCAGCAGAGTGGGGCCGGCACCGACCTGGCGATCGAGCGCGGCGAGGACACGCTGCTCACCTCGCTGATCGCCGGTGCGGCGGCACTGCTGCTCGCGATCGGGGTGTTCCTGACGGCGCTGCGGTTGTCGAACCGCCTGGTGCGCAGGCTGGCCAGGCTGCGGGAGGAGACCCTCGACGTCGCCGATCAGCAGTTGCCCGAACTCGTCCGGCGGGTCCGGGACGGCGAGGCGGTGGATCTCGACAGCGAGGTCTACTTCCTCGACCACGGCGAGGACGAGATCGGCCAGGTCGCCGACGCCTTCAACAAGGCGCAGCAGACCGCGCTCGCGGCCGCCGTGGACGAGGCCAAGACCAGGGAGGGGACCAGGGCGGTCTTCCTCAACATCGCGCACCGCAACCAGGTCATCGTGCACCGCCAGCTCAAGGTGCTCGACCAGGCCGAGCGAAAGCAGGAAGACCCCGAGCAGCTCGACACGCTGTTCAAGCTCGACCACCTCTCCACCCGTGCCCGCCGCAACGCTGAGAACCTCATCATTCTCGGCGGTCAGCAGCCGGGCAGGCAGTGGCGTAACCCCGTCGTGCTGGCGGAACTGGTGCGCGGCGCATCCGCCGAGACCGAGGACTACACCCGGGTCAGCGTCGCCAAGCTGCCCGCGATCGCAGTCAACGGCCCAGTCGTCGGTGACCTGGTGCACCTGCTGGCCGAGCTGATCGACAACGCCACCTCGTTCTCCCCGCCGGAGTCGCGCGTCGAGATTCGGGGCAACGTCGTGGGCCGCGGCGTCGTGATCGAGGTCGAGGACCAGGGACTCGGTATCGAGCCAGACCAGTGTGAGCAGTTCAACGCGATGCTGGCCGATCCACCCGACTTCGGCATCATGGCGTTGTCCACCGAGCCGCGGCTGGGACTGTTCGTGGTCGCCCGCCTCGCGGGACGCCACGGCATCTCCGTGACGCTGCGGGAGTCGGCCTACGGTGGGACGCGCGCGATCGTGCTGGTGCGTTCCGAACTGCTCAGCCAGGTTCCTGAGCCGGAGGAGGACGAGCCGGACGCCGACGCCGTTCCCGCGCAGCAGACCACGCGTCGCCGCGGCAGGCCGGAACCGGTGCCGGACGAGGTGCCGCAGGCCGCGCCGGCCCGCTCCCAGACGCAGGCACCCGCGCAGCAGGAGAGCGAAACGCCGCAGGATCCCGCGACGCCACCGCCGCTGCCGGTGCGTCCGACGCGCCATCGTGGTCCAGCGCAGGCGCCACCACCGGCACCGCCGCCGGGCCAGCCCGCACAGGTCCCGGTTTCGACACCGGCGGGGGCCGACGCGCGACAGAACGGGCGGTTCGCGGACGCGCCGACCCGCACCGACCTGTTCCGCCCGCAGCATCCGGACGCCAGGCCGCGCAGCGAAGGGTGGCCGAGGCACGAGGCGAGGCCCGCGCAGCCCACCCAGCCACCTCGGCCGGTCTCGCCGGGGCGGCCGCCGCTACCGCAGCGGCGCAGGCAGCAGAACCTGGTCCCGCAGTTGATGGACAATGGCAAGGAGACCGAGGCCGAGCAGACCAGGGACGACTCGCCGGAGCAGGCCAGGAACCGCCTGGCGGCGTTCCAGCAGGGCACCCGGCGCGCACGTGAGCAGGAGCCGGGCAGCAACGACACATCTGGAGATCGAGCGTAATGGTCAACGCAGGAGTCAACGAGCTTGACTGGTTGCTGGACGACCTGGTCAAACGGGTGGCCGGTGCCGACCGCGCAGTGGTGCTCTCGGCGGACGGGCTGCTGATCGGCCGGTCCGGCAATCTGTCGGAGGAGGACGCGGAGCACCTCTCGGCTGTCGCGTCGGCGTTCCAGAGCCTGGCCCGCGGCACCGGCCGGCACTTCGGTGGCGGCAACGTACGCCAGACGATGGTGGAGATGGACCACGCTTTCCTGTTCGTGACCGCGGCCGGGCAGGGAGCCTGCCTCGCGCTGCTGGCCACGGAGAACGCGGACATGGGCATGGTCGCATTCGAGATGAACCTGATGGTCAAGCGTGTCGGGGCCGTGCTGACGGCGGCACCCCGGGGCGCCGCGGTCGAACACACCTCGCCATGAACGCGCACGAGGACGAGACGTGGTTCGACGAGGCGGCGGGCCCGTTGGTCCGTCCGTACGCGGTCACGGGCGGGCGAACCCGTTCGGACACTCTCGGACTCGACCTGATCACGCTGGTGGTGGCCCTGCCGTCGGCGGCGGAAGCCGCGGCGATGGAGCCGGAGTACGCACGCATCGTGCGGTTGTGTCAGCGGCCCATGTCGGTCGCCGAGGTGGCCGCACGCGTCGACCTGCCGCTGCCTGTGGTAAAGGTGCTGCTGAGTGACCTCATCGAGCGCAACCACATCCTGTTCCGCACGGCGGCCCCGGCCGCGGACATCCCGAACAAGCATGTGCTCCATGCGGTACTCGAAGGCATCAGGAAACTGTGATCACTAGGGAGACCCGTGCCAAGCGGTGAGGCGAGTGAGGAACGCGGCGGCGTGCCCGGGCGGCGGTCGCTGACGGCATCCGCGGTGAAGATCCTCGTCGCGGGGGGCTTCGGCGTCGGCAAGACCACGATGGTCGGTTCCGTGAGCGAGGTGGCGCCGCTGCGCACCGAGGAACTGATCACCGAGGCATCGGCGGGGGTGGACGACCTCTCCGGGGTCGAGAGCAAGCGGACGACCACGGTCGCACTCGATTTCGGCCGGATCACGATCAACCCCGAACTGATCCTGTACCTGTTCGGCACTCCGGGACAGGACCGTTTCTGGTTCATGTGGGACGAACTGGCCCGCGGTGCGCTCGGCGCGGTCGTGCTGGCGGACACCCGCAGGCTGGACAGCTGTTTCGCCGCGCTGGACTTCTTCGAACGTCGTGGTCTGCCGTTCGTGGTGGGCGTCAACTGTTTCGACGGCGCGCACCGCTACGGCACCGAGGAGGTCCGGGCGGCACTGGACGTGGGGATGGACGTGCCGCTGCTGCTGTGTGACGCCCGCGACCGGGAGTCGACCAAGCAGGTACTGATCACGCTCATGCACCACGTCATGGCCGCCAGCGAACTGATCTCCAGCGGCCTGTCGCCGCGCTGAGCGGGTGGTGGGATGTCCTCAATGTGGCATTGGGGACATCCCGCGAAGCCGGCCCGCTCAGGGGCCGACGTGACGCAGGATCCGCAGCATGCTCTGTGGGTCGACCGAGTCCGGGTCCGCCTCGGCGCAGGCGTTCAGCTCCGTCAGCAGTGCCTCCCGGTCGAGACCGGTGCCGATCAGCACCAACTGGGTCTCCCGTGGTTCTCCCTCGGCCCAGCGGGACTCCCGGACCTCAAGGAACCCGCCCACCGTGTGCACGGTGAACTTGTGGGTGTGGCCGGGGACGCCGAAGTACACCACGCCCTTCAGCCGGAAGAGTCCCGGTGGCCGGTTGTCCAGGAAGCGCATCAGCCTACGCGGATGCAGGGCCTGTGAGCAGCGGAACTCCACACTGTCGTACGTGGAGTGCAGGTGCCCGTCGTGGTCGTCGTGTTCGCTGTGCTCGGAGCGCAGGTCGTCGAAGGAGAGTTGCCGGGCAATATCCTCGGCGGGGGCGGGGCGCTGGTCGAACAGCAGGCCCGGATCGATCCGGCCGCGTTCGGTCGCCAGCACCGGCCTGCCGCCGGAGAGCCTGCCGACTGTTTCGATCAGCGTGGCGGTGCTCTGCTCGTCGATCCGGTCGATCTTGTTCAGCACCACCAGATCGGCGTAGGCGAGGTGCCGGTCGATGTCCGGATGAGCCAGCCTGGTGTTCTCGAACTCGGCGGCGTCGACGACGTCGACCAACCCACCGTAGGACACGTGCTCGTTGCTGGCGGCCAGGATCAGCCGGATCATTTCCTTCGGCTCGGCCAGTCCGCTCGCCTCGACGACGATGGCATCGAGATCGGTTCCGGGACGGGTGAGCCGGTCGAGCAACGCGTCCATTCCCCGTGCGTCGACCGTGCAGCACAGACAGCCGTTCTGCAGGGAGATGCTCGAGTCCACCTGCCCTGCCACGGCCAGCGCATCGATGTTGATGCTGCCGAAGTCGTTGACCACCACACCGATCCGGGTGCCGGAACTGTTGGTCAGCAGATGGTTCAGCAGGGTGGTCTTTCCTGAGCCGAGGAAACCCGCCACGAGCACGACCGGAATCCGCTGTCTGGCCACTCGTCCGCTCCGTCCCGCAATCGCCGCACCTGTGGTGATCGCACTTGCGCACTCGGCGCCGATCGTAACGAGGTCCCGGCAGGGTGCTGACAACCCGTCGGGGCCCGCCCGGACGGTCCGGCAACCGTCCAGTCTCAGTCGGCGCATCCGGTTCCGCCTTGGCGGCCTCGATCCCGACGGCGGACCGTACGCCGGAATCGGAGCTGACACTCGACGCGGCGGACCTGGCGCACTGGGACGTGAGACGAAACCGCTGGGTGGTCGAGTCTTCTGTCTACGACATCCTGGTCGGCGTCCGCGGGGGACATCAGGCAGAAGCGTCCCCTGCGGGTCTTCGGGGAGGTGATTCCCCACGAGGAATCTCTTCAGGGAGACGGACGCCGAGACGTTCGACGACTACTCCGGGGGCACGCTGACCGACCGGAGCAAGGAGCGTGGCACCTCGGTCATGTCGAGCGAGTCCGGTGGGTGGATCCTGATCCGGGACGTTGACCTGCGGCGCGGCGCGCGGACCATGGTGGGCAAGGTCGCGAAGGAGTCGCGGGGCGAGTCGCGGATCGTCGTCCGCGCGGGCGGTCCCCGCACGGGTGTTTATCGGGGTCCGGATCCGGGACTTCACTGATGCGCGATCGCGCGTGCTGCCCCATCGTGGAGGTATGACGACATCGACGAGATCGTTGACGAGGCCGCGAGGCAAGCGAGTGTTCGGCGGGGTCTGCGCCGGACTGGCCGAGCGAGTGGGCTGGAAGCCGAGGAACATGCGCCTGCTGTTCGTGCTGTCCTGCCTGTTGCCTGGACCGCAGGTCCTGCTCTACGTCGCGCTGTGGATCATCATGCCCGACCGGGGCTACTGAACGTCTGGTGGGTGGTACCCGGCAGGCTGCGGCGCGGGGGAAGCCACAGCCTGCCGGGGGTCGGGGGCCTCGGTCAGTAGAAGCAGCCCGAGGTGGGCAGGGAACCGACCGCGGGGACCTGCTTCCCGTCGTAGACGGCCAGCAGCAGCCGCTGCGGGCACACCAGCGCGCCGTCGCTGCGCTTGAGCTGCAGGTGCAGGTGCGGTCCGCTGCTGCGGCCGGTGTTGCCCGAGTAGCCGATGAGTTGTCCCGCCTTGACCTCGCCGCTGGCCACGGCGGCCTGCTTGAAGTGACAGTAGGTGTAGGTGCCGCCGTCCTTGGCCCGGATCGTCACGCCGTAACCGCAGCTCCCGGTGTTCCCGATCTTGGTGGCGGTGCCACCGTTGACCGCGTACACCTTGGTGCCGGTCCTGGTCGGCAGGTCGATTGCCGGGTACGTGTGATGCGGGTCGTCGTACTCGCTGCGGGGCATCACGCTCTTGCCGACCGGTAGCGAGTAGCCGCCCACGTCGCCGATACCGGCGACCAGTTCACGCCAGGTCTCGGTGGTGACCTTGCCGTTGACCGTCAGGCCGTTCTCCTGCTGGAACTTCTTCACCGCCTCGGCGGTCGCCGCGTCGAAGGTGCCGTTGGCGGTCAGCTTGGCGCCGTGCTTGTTCAGCTGCTCCTTGGCCGCGGTCACCGCATGGGTGGCCGTGCTGCCCTCGCCGACCTCGACGACGAGTTTCGGCCAGGTGGCCGGGCCGACGATACCGTCGGCGTCGAGGCTCTTCGCCCGCTGGAACGCGGTCACCTGCGTCTTGGTGTTGGGGCCGAAGTCACCGTCGACCCCCGTCGCGTGGCCGTGGTGGGTCACCAGGTGTTGTACGGTGCGGACGTCGGTGCCTTTGTGCCCGCTCTGTACCAGTGGCCAGGAAGCGGCCGTGGCCACTCCCTGCAGGCCGAGCAGGACCATGGCCGCGGTGAGCACGCAGGCGACCACGGCTGGCATTCTTCGCATGGGGAACTCCCTGGAGAGAAAGTCGTGTATTTGCACAAAAAGAACCAGCTGGGCAGGGGTTGGTCAATGTGCTCCAGGAAGCAAAAATATTCCCAAAAGTGTGGCCCGGAGTTTGTGGTGTCCGGTCAGCGATTTGTTTCCGGCACGGTGCTGGTCTCGGCCGTCCACTCCGGATTCTCCGGGAGCAACGCGTTTCCGGTCAGTTCGTCGACCACGTCGGTCAGCCGGTGGCGTGCGGCGAAGGCCGCACGCTGACGCTGCGCACCACCGCCGGATCGCCGGAGGGTGTCCAGTCCGGTGAGCACGAAACTCCGGTCCTCGCCGTGCAGCACCGGCCGCAGGTGATCGGCGAGTAGCGCGGGAAGAGCGTCACCGGACACCAGTTCGCCGGTCAGCGGATTGGGACACCGGCCGCCGAGGCCGTCCCGGGCGGCGCGCCAGAGAAATGCCCGGAGTACTTCGAGATGCAGCAGGGGCGCCGCGCGCCGGTTCTCGATGTCGCGCAGCGCGAGTGCGACCAGACCGCGCACGACGAGTGCCAGCAGGGCGGCCTCCCCAGCGGTGGCGGCCACGTCGCTGACCCTGATCTCCAGGGTCGGCTGCTTCTCGGAAAGGCGGATGTCCCAGTACACCATGTCCCGGTCGAGCATCGCCTCCGCGCGCAGCATGGCTCCCACACTGTCGTCATAGTGATCGACGGACTCGAACATCGGTGGCGGCCCCGCCGACGGCCACAGCGCCCAGCGCACGTACCGCCAGCTGCTGTAGCCGGTGTCGCCACCGTAGTTGTACGGGGAGTTCGCGGTCAGCGTGAGCAGCACCGGCAGCCAGGCCCGAATGTGGTTGCTGATCGCGATGCCGGTCGCCCGGTCGGGAATGGCGAGATGAACGTGACAGCCGCACGTGGCCGCCGCAGTGGCGACGTCACCGAAATGGTCCGCCATCTTGCGATAGCGTGGCCGCGGCGTGATTCCGGCGGGTCTGCTCTCCTCGAGCAGCGGGGTTCCGCTGGGCAGGAGTCGCAGACCGCGTGCGGCGGCCTTCGCCGCGAGTTCCTCGCGGAGCCGACGGAGCTGCGCGTGCAACTCCGCCACATCCGTGCATACGCCGGTGGCGGACTCCACCTGACAGCGGGCCAGTTCTTCCTGAACGTCGCCGGTGGGTTCGTCATCGGTGGCGCGGACCACCTCCGGCCCCGATCGCACCAGGCGTCCGTCCGGTCCGACGAGGAGGAACTCCTCTTCGACGCCGACGGTCAATCCGTCCTCGGCCATGACAGCAGCACTACCCATCCGCGGGTCCGGTGAAACCGCGGCGGTGGGTGGGTGCTTACCGCCGGATTCGGGCATCGCGGGGCGGGATCTGGCCGGGTAGAGTGCCTGTCATGGTGCTGCGAGGTGAGTTGGGTTCTCGTCTCACCTTCGTGCTCGCGGTGTTCCTGCCCGTGCTCTTCATCGCGGTTCCGACGGGGGACGCGGGGCCGCTCGGGCTCGCCACCGCGCTGACCGCGGGACTGGCGGCCGCACTCGTCGCGTGCGCGCTCCAGATCCGGCTCGAACCGGCGGCGGCCCCCGCGCACAAGCGGACCGTCAGCCTGCGTGAGCGGGCGCGGCTCGCGAACTTCCTCCGGCTGCGCAACCCCGACGCCCCGGGTCACGCCCGGCCACGAGCTCCGTCATTCGGCAGCGCGGCTGCCTAGCTGGTTTCTCCACTCAGCGAGGCAAGTCGCTTCCGTCTGTCCGAATCCTCACTTGATCCTCGACGGAGTGACCTGTCATGTTCGATATCTTTCTTTACCCTGTTTCGGCTGTTCTCTGGTTCTGGCACAAAATCTTCGGCGCACTGCTGAACCCGGACAGCGGGCTGGCCTGGGTGCTCGCGATCGCCTTCCTCGTCTTCACCGTCCGGGCCCTGCTGCTCAGGCCCGCGCGCGGCCAGTTGCGCGCCGCGCGGCGCACGCAGGCGCTCGCGCCACAACTGCGGAAGATCCGCGAGCGATACCGCGACGACCGGGCGCGGATGGCTCAGGAAATCCAGAAGCTGCACGCCGACAACGGAGTCAGCCCGCTCGGCGGATGCCTGCCCGCGTTGCTGCAGATCCCCGCGTTCCTGAGCCTGTTCTGGGTGCTGCGCGGCTTCACACCGGCCGCCGAGGGCAACTACGCCTTCGACGGTGCCGGCGTGCGCTCCTTCCTGAGCGCCGATCTGTTCGGCGCCCGCCTCGGCAACTGGATCAGCCAGCCCGCCGCCGACCTCGTCGCGTTCGGCACGGACCGGCCGCACATGCTCGCCGTCGGCCTGCCCCTCATGGTCATCGCGGGTCTTGCCACGTTCCTCTCCATGCGGATGTCCCTGCGCAGGCCGGACTCCGTCGGCAGCAACCCGCAACTGGCCACCGTCATGAAGGCGATGACGTACCTCGCGCCCGTCGGCATGGTGGTCTCCGGACTCTTCTTCCCCATCCCGATCGGCGTGCTGCTTTACTTCCTCGCCAGCAACTTGTGGACCCTCGGACAGCAACACGTCCTGACGAAGATCGTGGACAACGACCGGGAGCGGCCGCCGAGCCGCCGGTGACGCACCCGCGCTCTCAGGGCTTGACGGCGACACCGCACAGGTAACGTGCTCGTGCGGGCTTGTCCCTCCACCAGTTCTCCTCGTTGCCATCCGGGCGCCACTCCGGTGCCCAAGCCAGTCCTGGCTGCACGAGTTCCCAGTCGGCGAAGAACTCGCCGATCTCCTCCGGCGTGCGCAGGCAGGCCGGGCTGGTGGTCTTCGAGTAGTTGCGGACGACCTCGCGGGTGTTCTTGTCGTCCAGCCCGTCGGAGATGTGGCTGAGCACCAGCAGGCTTCCCGCGGGCAGCTGGTGCCGGTAGTAGGCCAGTGCCTTCCCCGGCTCCTGCTCTGGGAACATGAAGTGCAGGATGCCGGTGATCAGCAGGCAGATCGGCTCGTCGGGGTTGATCACGCCGGTGTCCAGCACCTGCTCCCACAGTTCCTCGCTGTCGAAGAAGTCCGCGAAAACCGCCTTGTGGCGGTCCGGGTCGGCCTCCCCGTCCAGCAGGATCTCGGCGTGCGCGTGCGCGATCTCCTCGTTGTCGATGTACACGACCCTGGCCTGTGCTTCCGGGGCGACCCGGTCGGCGACCTCGTGTGCCTGCCCCTGGCTGGGCAGGCCGGCGCCGATATCCACGAACTGGGTGATACCACGGTCCAGCGCGAACTGGACCGCGCGGCCGATGAAAGCCCGGTTGGACCGCATTCCGTTGGGCATGTCCGGGGCCATCTCGACCTGCTTGTCGGCGAACGCCCGGTCGATTGCGTAGTTGTGCTCGCCCCCGAGCAGGTAGTCGTAGATCCGCGCCGAGCTGGGCTTGTCCACCGCCGCAAGGCCGTCGTTCGCCGATTTCCGCACGGGGCACGCTCCTTTGTCACCTGATGGGTCAGGACGGTGAGACCAGTCTGCCCTGCCGGTGGGCGGCTGTGAACCGCCGCAGACACCGATTCCCCGGGTTCGTGCCGCAGCACGAACCCGGGGAAGGCGTTCTCCCCTGTTACTTTCCGACGTCCGAGCGGGCCGCGGCATTCATGATGCGCCCCTTCTCCTGGTCGGAGATGATGCCGTCCGCCACGAGGGCGTCGGTGACCTGCCGGACGTGCTTGACGAACTTGCCGTGGTTGGCGTACTCGCCGTTCTCGTCGATCAGGTCGTTGATGGTGCAGCCATCGCCGGTGTCGACATTGGCCACGGTGCTGTCGTTGTTACCGATGATCACCGTTTCCCGGACATCCGATCCGGGGCAGGCGTCCGAGTCCGATGCCACGACCGTGAAGGTCAGCGAACCGGTTTCGGAGACGTTGCCCGCGTTGTCCGTGGCCCGGTACAGCACCGTGTGCTCGCCGGGCGCGGTGAGCACGAGCGGGTCGTCGTACGGCGTGAACGAACCCCCGTCGAGGGAGTACCGCAGTGCGAACACTCCGGAACCAGTGTCCGATGCGGACAAGGTGACGGTTGCGGAGCCGACGTAGTTGCCTTCGGCGTCCTGGTCACCGGTGACCTCGGCGTTCACCTGCGGCGGTGCCGTGTCGTCCGGGTCTTCGGCGACGACGGTGAACGACACCGAGGCGATCTCGGATGTGTTCCCCGCGTTGTCGGTGGCCCGGAAACTCACCGTGTGCTCGCCCGGCTCACTCACGACGATCGGTTCCGTGTAGGGGTTGTAGGAACCGCCGTCGATGGCGAAGTGGACGGTGTCGAGGCCGGAGTCGGCGTCGGTGGCGGTGACGGTGACGGTCGCGGAGCCGACGTAGTTGCCTTCGGCGTCCTGGTCACCGCTGACCTCACCGCTGACCTCCGGCGCGGTGCTGTCGTCCGGGGCAGGTTCGGTGACGGTGAAGATGACCGACCCCGCCTCGGAGGTGTTACCGGAGTTGTCGGTGGCTCGGTACTGCAGTGTGTGCTCGCCGGCGGTGTCCACGGTGATCGGTGTGGTGTACGCCTGGTAGGCGCCTCCGTCGAGCTGGTACTCGACGGTGTCGACGCCGGAGTCGGCGTCGGTGGCGGTGACGGTGACGGTCGCGGAGCCGATGTAGTTGCCTTCGGCGTCCTGGTCACCG
>NZ_FOKG01000026.1 GCF_900111885.1 Amycolatopsis marina | reverse complement strand
CGTGTTTGGTGGGTTATTCGTCGGTGGTGTTTTTGTTGAGGCCGGTGGTGATGTGGTCCATGACGGTGGTGTCGGCGAGGGTGGTGACGTCGCCGGGTTCGCGGTTTTCGGCGATGTCGCGGAGGAGTCGGCGCATGATTTTGCCGGAGCGGGTTTTGGGGAGTTCGGGCACGACGAGGATTTGGCGGGGTTTGGCGATGGGCCCGATCTCGGTGGCGACGTGGTTGCGCAGGGTGGTGGCGGTGTCGGTGCCGTGGTCGGTGGCGGTGCCGCGGAGGATGACGAACGCGACGATGCCTTGTCCGGTGGTGGGGTCGGTGGCGCCGACGACGGCGGCTTCGGCGACGTCGGGGTGGGACACGAGGGCGGATTCGACCTCGGTGGTGGAGATGCGGTGCCCGGAGATGTTCATGACGTCATCGACCCGGCCCAGCAGCCAGATGTCGCCGTCGTCGTCGTATTTCGCGCCGTCACCGGCGAAGTAGAAGCCCTGCTCGGCGAAGCGGGACCAGTAGGTGTCGCGGAAACGTTGCTCGTCGCCCCAGATCCCGCGCAGCATCGCCGGCCACGGCTCGTCGAGCACCAGGTATCCGCCGCCGCCCGGGGGGACTTCGACCCCTTGGTCGTCGACCACTTTCGCGGAGATCCCGGGCAGGGCGCGTTGCGCGGAACCGGGTTTGGCCGCGGTGACCCCGGGCAGCGGGGAGATCATGATCGCCCCGGTCTCGGTCTGCCACCAGGTGTCCACCACCGGGCACCGCTCACCGCCGATGTGTTCGCGATACCACATCCACGCCTCCGGGTTGATCGGCTCACCCACACTGCCCAGCACCCGCAGCGACGACAGGTCGTAGCGGGCGGGGATGTCGGCACCCCACTTCATGAACGTGCGGATCAGCGTCGGCGCGGTGTAGTAGATCGACACCTTGTGCTCGGCGATGATCTCCCAGTGCCGCCCCTCGTGCGGGGTGTTCGGCGTGCCCTCGTACACCACCTGCGTGGCCCGGTTCGCCAACGGCCCGTACACGATGTAGGTGTGCCCGGTCACCCACCCGATATCGGCGGTGCACCAGTACACATCCTCGCCCGCCCGGTGATCGAACACCGCATGATGGGTGTAGGCCGCCTGCGTCAGATACCCACCCGAGGTGTGCAGGATCCCCTTCGGCTTCCCCGTCGTGCCCGAGGTGTAGAGGATGAACAACGGATGCTCCGCGTCGAACGCCTCCGCGGTATGACTGTCCGACTGGGCCTCGACCACCTCGTGCCACCACACATCCCGGCCCTGCACCCACGACACCTCATCCCCGGTCCGGCGCACCACCAGCACCGTTTCCACCGACTCCGCCCCCGCCAACGCCTCATCCACATTGGCCTTCATCGGCGCCGCCTTACCCCGCCGATACTGCCCATCGGAGGTGATCACCACCTTCGCGGCCGCATCATCGACCCGCGACCGCAACGCCGCCGGGGAAAACCCCCCGAACACCACACTGTGCAACGCCCCGATCCGCGCACACGCCAGCATCGCCACAATCGCCTCCGGGATCATCGGCAACTGAATCGCCACCCGATCCCCCGACCCCACCCCCAACGACACCAACGCATTCGCCGCCCGGCACACCTCAACCCGCAACTGCCCATACGTCAGATCCCGCCGATCACCCGGCTCCCCCACCCAATGAATCGCGACCTGATCGGCAAACCCCGCCTCCACATGCCGATCCACACAGTTATAAGCCACATTCAACGACCCACCCACAAACCACCGCGCCACCGGAGCCCCGGACCAGTCCAACACCCGATCCCACCCCCGCTCCCACGACAACCGCCCCGCCTGCTCCGCCCAAAACCCCTCACGATCAACCCCAGCCCGCTCATACCACTCCCCAGACACATTCGCCCCCGCCACAAACTCAGCAGACGGCACAAAAGAACGGGTTTCACTGGACAAGTTGGACAAGGCGTCGTTGCTCATGACCGAGGACCATAGAACGGGACCGGCGGCGAGACGAGCGCCCACGCGACGGACGGCGCGCGAAACGGGACAAACGGTCATACGGACGGCCAGGATCGTCGGTCGGCGGAGGTCGCTTCCAGCCATCCGTGATCACCGTCGTCCGAACGGGCCACCTAGTATCTGGTGCTACCCGTCGACGCGGATGGGAGTGACGATGACGGTTCCCGCCGGCCGGGCGAACAGCCGGGACACTCTGTGGCCACGGCTGCCGAAGTCGCGCGCGGACACCGCGTCGGTACTGGAGACCGCGCGACACGTGACCGACGATCTCGCCGACGGCCTCTCCGGCCCACGGGTGCGTTCCGCCGCCAGGGGCATCCGGCGGCTGCTCGCCGCCGAGGCCGCGGGGCTTGCCGACCTGTCCGGCAGGCTGGTGCTGGCCGGGACCGTGCCGTCCGACATCGACCTCGGCACCGTCGTGGAGAAGGTGCTGCAGACCGAGAGCCGCGCCGGCCGGGGCCGGGTGGTGGCGCTGCCGCTGTACGTGCACGATGAGATGGCCGGGGTGCTGGTGGCCTGCGGCGGGATGAAGACCGCGGCCGTGCGCGAAGTTGCCGGCGTGATCGTGGCCGCGTTGGAACGGGGGCACCTCGAGGCGTCCGCCGAACACGCGGCGCAGGCCGAACTACGGGCGCTGCGCGCGGAGATCTCGCCGCATTTCGTCTACAACGCGCTCACCGTGATCGCGGCGCTGGTCCGCCCCGAACCGGATCGTTCCCGGGAACTGATGCTCGACTTCGCCGACTACATCCGGTACAGCCTGGCCAGCCACGGCGAGTACACGACCGTGGCCGACGAGTTCCACGCCATCGAGACCTATCTCGCCCTGCAGCGAGCGGTCCTCGGCGACCGACTCCGTGTTCAGGTCAGGGTGGCCCCGGAGGTCCTCGCGGTCGCCGTCCCCTATCTGGTCCTGCAGCCGGTGGTGGAGAACGCGATCCGGCACGGTATCGAGCCGCGCACGGGCGGCGGGCTGGTACTGGTGACGGGCGAGGCCGAAGGCGCCGACTGCGTGATCAGCGTGGAGGACGACGGGGTCGGGATGGACCCGGAGCTGGCCGCTTCGATCCTGGCGGGCAACAGCCCGTCCGGGAGTATGGGGCTGGCCAACGTCGACCGGCGGCTGCGTAACGTGTACGGCCCCTGGTTCGGGCTGGTCGTCGAGACGGCCGAGAACGACGGCACCCGGGTGATCGTGCGGGTGCCGAGGTTCCAGCCCGGAGTGATGCCGTGAAGACACCTGCGCCGGACGGGAGAAGGATCATGAGCGACCGGCACCGCGAGCAAGCCGGGCACAGCACCGAGAGAAGTGCAGCCCGCCGGCGAATGAGGCAAGGATCATGAGCAGCGGACTGCGTGTGCTCGCCGTCGACGACGTCCCGGCAGCCCTGGACGATCTGTGCCGGTTGCTGCGGGAAGCGGCCGAGGTGGGTGACGTGACCGGAGCGGGGGACCCGCTCTCCGCACTCAGGATGATCCAGAACGAGCGGTTCGACGCAGTCTTCCTGGACATCGCGATGCCCGGCCTGGACGGCCTCGAACTCGCCTCGCTGCTGTCGAAACTCGCCGAGCCGCCGGTGGTCGTCTTCGTCACCGCGTACGACGAGCACGCGATCGCCGCGTTCGGCGTAGGAGCGGTGGACTACCTGCTCAAGCCGGTCCGCCCGGAACGCCTCGCGGACGCACTGGCGCGAGTCACCCGCATCGCGCCCACCGAGGAGTCGGTGCCGATGCAACCGGACGCCATGGCCGCGCTGCCCGTCGAGTCCGGCGGCCGGACCCGGTACGTCCACCGGGACGAGGTCCGCTTCGCCGAGGCTCACGGCGACTACGTCCGCCTGCACACGCCGAGCGGCGTCCACCTGGTCCGCATGCCGATCTCCCGGCTGGAGGAGTACTGGGAGAACGCCGGTTTCGCGAGGGCGCACCGGGGCTTCCTGGTCGCGCTGGAGGCGGTCCGGGAGCTGCGCAGCGACTCCGTCGGCGGCCTGCTGGCCCATACCGACCTCGGCGACGTGCCGGTGAGCCGCAGGCACGCGCGGGAACTGCGGGAACGCCTGCTGCACGCGGCTCGCCGTGGTGATCTGAGCCGGCCCGAGCAACGTCTGTGACCGGCAACCGCAGGGTCGCGGTCACCAGCCCGCAGACCCGGCTCGCGCACTCCCGCCGCAGGCACAGGGGCCGGTGGCGGGTCAGCACCTTGGACCCCGCCGAGGCCGAGCACGCGGTAGTTCTCTACCGGATCCAGCGCAGGCGAGCGGCGATCGCGGTCGGCCTGCTCGCGCTGCTCGTGTTCGGTCTGTCGCTCGCGCTCACCGCTTTCCCCGGTCTTGCGGACGTGCGTCTCGCGGACATCCCCGTGTCCTGGCTGGCGCTGGGGGTGCTCCCGTTCCCGGCCATGGTGCTGCTCGCCGTCTGGCAGTTGCGCAGGGCGGAAGCCCCCGAACACTCGGATCTCGAGGACGGCGATACTCGCGGGGCCGCGCGATGATCGTCGCGTTCGCCGTCGCGCCGGTCATCATCGTGACGCTGCTGATCGGGCTGCGCGGGGTCGCCGCGATGCGGACGACCTCGGACTTCCTGGTCGCGTCGCGAAGAGTGTCCCCGCTGCTCAACTCGGCGGCGGTGTCCGGTGAGTACCTCTCCGCGGCATCCTTCCTCGGAGTGGCCGGGCTCGTGGTGAAGGACGGGATCGGCTCGCTCTGGTACGCGGTCGGATTCGCCGCGGGGTTCATCGCCATGCTCGCGCTGGTCGCCGCGCCGATGCGCCGCTCGGGTGCGCTCACCGTGCCGGACTTCGCCGAGGCCCGGCTCGCCTCCCCCAGCCTGCGCAAACTCGCGGCGGTCGTCGTGCTGGTGATCAGCGGCCTCTACCTGGTTCCCCAGTTCCGGACGGCGGGTCTCGTGCTCAGCGTGGTCAGCGGATCGCCGTACTGGGTCGGTGTCGTCATCGCGGGCGCCGCCGTGAGCATCACCCTCGCGCTGGGCGGGATGCGCGCCGCCACCTACGTACAGGCGTTCCAGTTCTGCTTCAAGCTGGTTCTGTTCATAATTCCGGCGATCTGGTTGCTGCTGCAGGTGAGCCCCACCGTGCGGGAGGAGGCTCTGCATCCGGTCGAGTTCACCGAGTTCGACCGCGAAACCTCGGTCGTCTTCCGGGTCCCGGTGACGCTGGATGTGCCCGAAGGCGCCGCTGTGCGGGAGCCGGACGGATCGGTGACCCCGCTGCCACCGGGAGACTGGCAGGTCCCCGGCGGTCGCACCGTGGTCTTTCCGGAAGGCTCAAGGGTGCCCGCGCTGCCCGGCGAAACCGCGCCCGGCGGGCCTGGCTGGCAGCGGCCGCTGCTCGACCTGCGGGAAACCGGCTACCCGCTGCTCAGCACCTGGGCGGTGCTGCTGGCCACGATGCTGGGGACGATGGGGCTCCCGCATGTGCTGATGCGGTTCCACACCAGCCCGGACGGGCGCGCCGCCCGGAGAACCGCGGCGTTCACGGTGGTCCTGCTCAGCGTCTTCTACCTGTTCCCCGGTATCTACGGCGTGCTCGGCAGAGTGCTGGTGCCGCAGCTGTACCTATCGGGGGCCACCGACACGGCGGTGGTGGCGCTGCCCGCCCAGGTGGACACCGGCCCGTGGGGATCGCTGTTCACCGCCCTGCTCACCGCGGGCGCGTTCGCCGCGTTCCTGGCGACGTCGCTCGGGCTGCTGCTGGTGGTCTCCGGAGCGATCTCCCACGACCTCCTGCCCGGCGGACTGAGACAGCTCCGGGTCACCGTTGTCGGGGCGGCCGTGATCGTGGTGTTGCTGGCACTTCCCGCGGCCCGGTTCGACGCGGGGACGTTGGTGACTTGGGCCTTCACCGTGGCGGCTTCGACGTTCTGCCCCCTGCTGGTACTCGGAATCTGGTGGTCCAAACTCACCGCGCCCGGCGCCATCGCCGGAGTGGCGGCGGGGCTCGCCGCCTCGGCTGGAGCCTTCACCGCCGTCCTGTTCGACCCGCCTGTCGACGGCTGGCTCGCCATCCTGCTCATCCAGCCGGCGCCCTGGTCGGTGCCACTGGCGTTCGCCACCATGATCGTGGTGTCCCTGTTCAGCAGGCCGCCTCCCTGGTCGACCGCGGCGATGCTGCGGCTGCACCTGCCCGAGCACCGCGTCTCGCCGTTCGGCGACCGGCAGGCGGCCGTGCGCGACCTGGGCCATTCGTCGTGGTCCGCCCGCCGCTCGTCGGCCGTTCGTCGCATCACGCGCCGGTTGGTCCGCTGAGGATTCCGGCATTTCGCCTGTGTTCCTACTGTGGCGCGGAACACGGTGTCCAGGCAGGCACGCCTGCCCGCGACATTGCCGCACGCGACGAGGAGGTCGAAGTGACGACGAGTGAGCAAACGACCGGTCTACCAGGACCAGAGGTGTGGAACGAGGCCCACTCGAGCGCCGAATTCGTGCAGCTTCGCAGGCGGTTGCGTGGGTTCGTGTTTCCGATGGCCGCGGTGTTTCTCGGTTGGTACCTGCTGTACGTGTTGATGGCGGACTACGCGCATGGGTTCATGTCGACGCCCGTGTTCGGGAATATCAACGTGGGGCTGATTTTCGGGTTGCTGCAGTTCGTGTCGACGTTCGTGATCACCGGTCTGTATGTCCGCTACGCGAACCGGAAGCTGGATCCGATCGCGGACAAGATCCGGGAAGACATCGAAGGCGCAGAGGGTGGTGAGCGCTGATGGTGTTCGCACAAGGTGTTGAGGGCGGCAGCCCGCTGTTGAACATCAGCATTTTCGCCGCGTTCGTGGTGGTGACGCTGGTTGTGGTGTTCCGCGCGTCGCGGAACACCAAGACCGCGTCGGACTACTACGCGGCCGGGCGGTCCTTCTCGGGGCCGCAGAACGGGGTCGCGATCTCCGGGGACTATCTGTCGGCGGCGTCGTTCCTCGGGATCACCGGCGCGATCGCGGTGTACGGCTATGACGGGTTCCTGTACTCGATCGGGTTCCTGGTCGCGTGGCTGGTGGCGTTGCTGCTGGTCGCGGAGCTGATGCGCAACACCGGCAAGTTCACCATGGGTGACGTGCTGGCATTCCGGATGCGCCAGCGTCCGGTGCGGGCCGCGGCGGCGACCTCGACACTGGCGGTGAGTTTCTTCTACCTGCTCGCCCAGATGGCCGGCGCCGGGATCCTGGTGTCGCTGCTGCTGGGTATCTCCAGCGACGCCGGGCAGTCCGTGGTGATCGCCGTGGTCGGCGTCATCATGATCATCTACGTGCTCGTCGGCGGGATGAAGGGCACCACCTGGGTCCAGATCATCAAAGCCGCGCTGTTGATCTCCGGTGCCGCGGTGATGACCGTGTGGGTGCTGGGCCGCTACGGGTTCAACCTGTCCGGCCTGCTCGGCGGCGCGGTGGAACGCGCCGGTGCGGGCGGCGAAGGGTTGCTCAACCCCGGCGCGAAGTACGGCGCCACCGACACCACCAAGATCGACTTCCTGTCGCTGGCGCTGGCCCTGGTGCTGGGCACCGCCGGACTGCCACACGTGCTGATGCGGTTCTACACCGTTCCCACCGCCAAGGACGCCCGCCGCTCGGTGGTCTGGGCCATCGCGCTGATCGGGCTGTTCTATCTGTTCAGCCTCGTGCTCGGCTACGGCGCCGCCGCCATCGTCGGCCCGGACACCATCGCGAACGCCCCCGGCGGGGAGAACGCCGCCGCACCCCTGCTCGCCCTCGAACTCGGCGGGCCGTTGCTGCTCGGGTTCATCGCCGCGGTCGCGTTCGCGACGATCCTCGCCGTCGTGGCGGGGTTGACGATCACCGCGAGTGCGTCGTTCGCCCACGACGTGTACGCCAACGTCATCAAGAAGGGCAAGGTCGACAGCAAACACGCCGAGGTGCGCGTCGCCCGCATCACCGCACTGGTCATCGGCGCGGTCGCGATCGTCGGCGGCATCGGCGCCAAGGACCAGAACGTCGCGTTCCTGGTCGCGCTGGCCTTCGCCGTGGCCGCCTCGGCGAACCTGCCCACCATCCTGTACTCACTGTTCTGGAAGCGGTTCAACACCAACGGCGCACTCTGGTCCATCTACGGCGGACTCACCATCACCATCCTGCTGATCGCGTTCTCCCCCGCCGTGTCCGGCGGGCCCAAGTCGATGATCAAAACCGTCGACTTCGCCTGGTTCCCGCTGTCCAACCCTGGCCTCGTCTCCATCCCCGTGTCCTTCTTCCTCGGCTGGCTCGGCACCCGCCTGTCCAGCGAACACCTCGAGGACAAATACAACGAAATGGAAGTCCGCTCCCTCACCGGAGCAGGCTCCGAAAAGGCCACCCCACACTAGAAACCCAACCCCACCGGACGGAGCGTCCGGGCAGATGACCAGCGCGGCCTCCCCGCATTCCGGGGAGGCCGCGCTGTTGTCCAGCGGTGCCTCGGCCTCGGCTGTGCCAGAGTTGACCGCATCGATTGCGGAGACCCCGCGAATCAGGAGGCGGATATGCGGTTGAATCTTCTCCGGCGGGCCTGCGGCGTCGCACTGCTGCTCGCCGTGGCCCTTTCCCTCTCCGCATGCGGCGGCACGGACGAGCCCGAGGACGAACCGGAAAGCACGGTGCCGAGCAGCGCACCGCTGCCGACCACCACGCCCGGTTCTCCCCCACCGGACACGACCGCGTCGTTACCCCCACCCACCCGGGGCGAGGTGACGGTGCGTGGGGTGGTGCAGCAGGGTGTGGAAGCCGGTTGCCTGCTGCTCGACGGTGAGGGCGGGCCGTACCTCCTGCTCGGCGGACAGCAGGAGCTGCGGGCCGGGGCCGAGGTCGTGGTGCGCGGCCGCGTCGAACGGGACACGATGACCACCTGTCAGCAGGGAGTTCCGCTCAAGGTCACCGAGGTGCGGCCGGGCTGATCGCGGACGTGTAGGAATCCTGACGGCCGGGAAGTCCGGAGACGCCAGGCATCGCATCCCCGCGCAGGAGGAAGCTGATGGTCTCCGACCAGGCGTCATCGACCAGGCAACCCGTCGTCGTCGGGTTCGACGACTCCGCCGGTGCGGCAACGGCCGTGGACTGGGCCGCGGACGAGGCGGCGGCACGTGGCTGTCCGTTGTTGATCGTGCATGCCTTCCAGTGGACCCCTCCGGTACTGACAGCCGGATGGACCGGAATGGATTGGGGAGGCGAGGAACAGGGCCGGAAACTCGCGAACAACCGATTGCTCACCCTGGCCGAGCAGTGCCGAGCCGTCCGGCCGGAACTCGAGGTGCACACCTCACTGCCGGACGGAAGGCCCGAGCAGACGTTGCCGATGATCGCCGAAGAGCAGAGGTCCCCGCTACTGGTCCTCGGGTCGTCCGGACTGAGCGCACTGCCCCGTGCCTTGCTCGGCTCCACCGCGGGCGAGACAGTGCGAACGTCGCGAGTCCCGGTCGTCGTGGTCCGGGGCCACACCGGCGAGACGGCAGGGCAAGGACCGGTCGTGGTCGGCGCTGACGGGTCACCTGCCAGTGATCGAGCAGTGGACTTCGCTTTCGACTTCGCCGGACGCCATCGCCTCTCGGTGCGTGTCGTGCACGCCTGGTCCGACAACCCGCTGGATCTCATGGAACCGGCACACACCGGTGAGCGCCAGGACAACCCGGCCGAGGCGGACGAACCCGCCCGCAGGCAGGTCGCCGCGCGACAGCGGGACTGCCCCGACGTGCCCGTGCACTGGGAACGTGTGGACGACCGGCCCGCGCACGCCCTCCTCACCTACGCCGAGGACGCGACGCTCGTTGTCGTGGGCAGCAACGGCCGCGGTCCCGTCAGCCGGGTCTTCCTCGGCTCGGTCAGCCACGCCGTCCTCTACCACGCCCCCTGCCCCGTAGCCGTCCTCCGCGCCAACTAACCCGAATTTGCACTTTCGGGGCGCGAGTTGGCGGTTTGTGCGCGGGTGTTTGCGGTTTGTGCGCGCGAGTTTGCGGTTTGTGCGCGTTCCGGGACACGTGGTGGGGTTTCGGGCTCGCCCTCGGCGCGCCCTGCGCAATTGTCGCTCCACGCATCACCCTTTCGAGGTGGCCGGTAGCGACAATTACCCAGGGAACGGGACCGCCGCCCCGGTTTCTGTCGTACCCACTTCCTATCCTTGTGGGGTGACTAGTTCAGGGGGAAACGTGGTGGTGCCGGGGCTGTCCCGGCGAAGATCGGTCCTCGTTGCGCGGTTGCAGTCTGTGGAGCGGACTCGGTCCACAATGGAGGCGCGGCAGCCGCCGACAACACCCTCACCATCACCACACCCACCAGGCACCGACACACCACCCGACCACCCCGCCTCCACAAACCCCTCGGATCTGCCACCCGCAGTCAGCGGTTCGGCTGCCCCAGGCGGAGTACAAGCGGATAATCCCAGTGGACCCGGCGCGGCTTGCGAGCGAGGATGGACCTATGGCGGACGCAGCCCGAGGTCACGGTGCCGGATCAGCGGCCGGACTCGAACATCCGGGGCATCACGCACGGGTCCAACACCTGCGCGCACAACTCCGGGCCGTACCGCGGGGTAGCCCGATTCGCCTCGCCAAGCGCACCTCCAACCTCTTCCGCGGCCGCGGGAAGGTAACCCCGCACGGACTCGACGTCTCCGGGTTCACCGAGGTGCTGCACGTCGACCCCGACGGGCTCACCGCCGACGTCGAGGGCATGGTCACCTATGAGCAACTGGTCCGGGCCACGCTCGAACACGGCCTCATGCCGCTGGTCGTTCCCCAACTGAAGACGATCACCCTGGGTGGAGCGGTGACTGGCCTGGGCATCGAGTCCTCGTCGTTCCGGCACGGAATGCCCCACGAGTCGGTCCTCGAACTGGAGATCCTCACTGGCGAAGGAAAGGTCGTCGTCGCGACCCCGGACAACGAGCACCGGGACCTGTTCACCGGCTTTCCGAACTCCTACGGCACCCTCGGCTACGCACTGCGACTGCGCATCGCGCTTACGCCCGTCAAGCCCTACATCCGAATCCGGCACATCCGCCACGACGACCCGGACGCCTACTTCGCCGAACTCGACGAGGTCTGCCGCGACGGCCGGTACCGGGGCGAGCCGGTGGACTTCGTGGACGGCACGGTGTTCGGCCCTGGTCAGCAGTACCTGACGCTCGGCACCTTCACCGACACGGCGCCGTACACCTCCGACTACACCTGGTTGGGCATCTACTACCGGTCGATCCGCCGCAGACGCGAGGACTACCTGACCGTGCGGGACTACCTGTGGCGGTGGGACACCGACTGGTTCTGGTGCTCAGGTGCGCTCGGCGTGCAACACCGGCCGGTGCGCCTGTTGCTCGGCAGGCGGCTGTTGCGTTCCGACGTCTACTGGAAGGTCGTGAACTTCGAGCGCAAGCACCGGGTGATGGCCCGGATCGACGCGGTTCGGGGCGCGGCGCCAAGGGAGACCGTCGTGCAGGACATCGAGGTCCCGGTAGACAAGGCGGCCGAGTTCCTGGACTTCTTCGAACGAGAAATCGGCATCAGCCCGGTGTGGGTGTGCCCGATCCAGCAGCGGGACCGGACACGGTGGCCGCTCTACGAACTGGATCCCGACACCCTGTACGTGAACTTCGGGTTCTGGTCCTCCGTGGAACTGGACGAAGGTGAACACGACGGCACCCACAACCGCCTCATCGAACAGACCGTCACCCGGCTGGGTGGCCGAAAGTCGCTCTACTCCGCCAGTTTCTACGACAGGGACGAGTTCTGGCGGCTCTACGACGGGACGACCTATCGGGCGTTGAAACAGCGGTACGACCCGGAGCAACGCCTGCTCGATCTCTACGACAAATGCGTCCTCGGCCGCTGACCGGCGAGGACAACGCAGGAAACGGCAGCCAGGTGGTGCACACGGGAACGAGGTGGGTGTGAATGGACACGACACACGACCGGCGCAGGCAGACGACCGGTGGGGCCGGCACCGAGCGGGGACTCGCAGGCGCGTTCGACACGTTGCTGCCGCAGGGCGCCCCGCTACGGATCGACATGTACGACGGCAGCAGTGCGGGTTCGCCCGAAGCTCAGCACGGGATGGCACTGAACTCCCCGGCCGCGGTGAGTTACCTGCTGTCTGCGCCGGGCGAGCTCGGACTGGCTCGCGCCTACGTCACCGGCCACCTCACCATCACCGGTGACCTCTACACCGTGCTGCGCACGCTCGTCCCCCTGCTCGACACGTTCGGCTGGCGGGACGCGGTGCGACTGCTCCGGGATCTGGCTCCGGGCCATCTCCACCGGCTCAGCCCCCCACCGGAGGAACTGGTCGGGCGGATTCGCCGCGGCTGGCTCGGCCTGCGACATTCCAAGGGCCGCGACAGTGTGGCCATCTCGCGGCACTACGACGTGTCCAACCGCTTCTACGAGATGGTGCTCGGCCCGTCCATGGCCTACACCTGCGCCTGCTTCCCCAAGCGGGAGGCCACGCTCGAGGACGCCCAGTGGCACAAGTACGACCTGGTGTGCCGCAAACTCGGGCTCGAACCCGGGATGCGGTTGCTGGACGTCGGCTGCGGCTGGGGCGGCATGGTGATGCACGCCGCGGAGCACTACGGCGTGCAGGTACTCGGGGTGACACTGTCCCGGCAGCAGGCGACCTGGGCACAGAAGGCCATCGTCTCCCGCGGCCTCGCCGACCGGGCCGAGGTGCGCCATCTCGACTACCGCGACGTCACCGAGTCCGGCTTCGACGCCGTGTCCTCGATCGGCCTGACCGAACACATCGGAGCCCGCGGACTGCCCGCGTATTTCCGGTTCCTGTCCTCCCGGCTGCGCGTCGGCGGCCGCCTTCTCAATCACTGCATCACCAGGCCGACGAGCTCCGCGCCGCACCGGGTCGGCCCGTTCTTCGACCGCTACGTGTTCCCGGACGGTGAACTGGAGGGCATCGGCGAGATCGTGTCGGTGATGCAGGGCAACGGTTTCGAGATCAGGCATGACGAGAACCTGCGTGAGCACTACGCGCGGACGCTGGCCGCCTGGTGCGCGAACCTGGACGCGAACTGGGAGGACGCCGCGACCGAGGCGGGCATCGGGCGGGCGAGGGTGTGGGCGCTCTACATGGCGGCCTCCCGACTGGCGTTCGAGCGCCACCAGCTCGAACTGCACCAGACCCTGGGCGTGCGCGTCGCGGCGGACGGCTCGTCGGGTATGCCCTTACGGCCCGACTGGGGCGTCTGAACCGGACCCGACCTGCGGCCGCGCACTCCACGACAAGCTGTGACCGCCGTTACGGCAAGATAAACATATTCACCCGATCACGTGAGAATCCCGGTTCCAGGCGTCACGACCTGTCGTCACGGCCATCCCCTCATCAACAAGCCCGTTCGCGCCGTGCGAACAACGACAGGAGGGGCGAGACGTGATCACCGACTCCGTACACCAGCACCAGTTCGTCGCACTGAGCAGCTCACCGGCGCCGGTGCTCTCCCGCTGCTCCTACCTGGCCTACGAGCCCTACGCCGTGAGTATGGCCTTCCAGGCCGAGAAGGGGCGATGGGTGGAGTGGTCCTTCGCCAGGGAGCTGCTCGTGCAGGGGCTCACCGAGCCCACCGGGATCGGCGACGTCCGGGTCCGGCCCGACCTCGCGCTGGACGACGACGTGCTCATCCTGGAGATCGAGTCGCCGGACGGCTACGCGGTCGTCGAGATGCAGCGAGACGACGTGGAACGCTTCCTCGCCGCCACGATCGACCTCGTCCCGCTCGGCTCCGAGGAGGAGCACTTCGACGTCGAGACGCTGATCGACGAGATCACCAACGTGTGACGTACCCGAAGTAACCCCTCACGGTGCGGGATGGTGCGTCCGCAAGTACCCCCATGCAAGATCAACGACAACTTCAACCGCTACCAAGACGCGCTCGCGCGCACCTAGTTGGTGGTAGTTGGAGCACAAGATGATCTTACTTGGGGGTACTTGCAGACACCCCAAGCAAAACTCGGGCGCGGCTATCGGTTGCCGGTGGCCGCGCCTGCTCGTGCTGCGGGCTCCCTGCCGGATCGAGAGCGGCGCAGTGGAACGACCAGCGGGGTGCCCGTCTCCGGGTCGTCGATGATCCGGCAGGGCAGACCGAAGACGTCGTCCACCAGTTCCGCGGTGATGACCACTGCCGGGTCGCCCTCGGCGACCACCTCTCCCCCGGGCCGCATCACGATCAGGTGAGTGGCGTAGCGGCATGCCTGGTTCAGGTCGTGCAGCACGGCGACCAGCGTGTGGCCCTCGTCCTCGTGCAGGTCGGCGCAGAGGTCGAGCACCTCGACCTGGTGGGCGATGTCCAGGAAGGTGGTGGGCTCGTCGAGCAGCAGGATCGAGGTCTGCTGCGCCAGGACCATGGCGAGCCACACCCGCTGACGCTGCCCGCCGGAGAGTTCGTCCACCAGCCTGCCGGACAGGTCCAGCACCCCGGTCCGCCGCATCGACTCCGTCACCACGGCCTCGTCCTCCCCGGACCACTGCCGCAGCAGCCGCTGGTGCGGGTAGCGCCCTCGGGCGACGAGGTCGCCGACGGTGATCCCGCTCGGCGCGATCGAGGTCTGTGGCAGCAGGCCGAGTCGCCTCGCGACCTCCTTCGAGCGATACTCGGCGATGGCGGACCCGTCGAGGTACACCGCGCCGGTCACCGGCTTGAGCATCCGGGCCAGCGCCTTCAGCAGCGTCGACTTCCCACAGGCGTTCGGGCCGACGATGACCGTGAAGGACCCGTCGGGAATGGCCACGCCGAGGTCGGTGGCGACGGTTCGCTGATCGTAGGCCAGCGTCAGGTTCTCCGCGTGCAGCCTGGTCATCGTGTCGTCCTCGCTCCTCGTTCGTGCCCGTTCATGGCCGTCCACGCCGCCACTCGCGAGCCAGCAGCCAGATCATGTAGAGCCCGCCGATGACGCCGGTGGCCGTGCCGACCGGCAGCTGACTCGTCGGGAACAGTCGCTGAACGGCCAGATCGCCACCGGCCAGCAGCAGCGCGCCGAGCAGCGCGGCGGGAATCAGGCTGGCTCCGGGCACCTTCGTGAGCTTGCGGGTCAGTTGTGGCGCGGCCAGCGCGACGAACGCGATCGGCCCCGCGGCGGCGGTGGCGACGGCCGCGAGGGACACGCTCACGGCGATGAGCACGAGACGGCTCGTCTGCACCCCGACACCCAGTGCCTTCGCGGCGTCGTCGCCGAGCTCGAGCATGCCCAGCCGCCTGCCGTGGTGCAGGGCGAGTGGCACCAGCACGGCAACCGCCAGCCCCACCGGCAGGGCGTGGTCCCATCCCCTGCCGTTGATGCTGCCGATCAGCCAGCCCTGCGCCGCAAGGGCGTCCTGCAAACTGGCCTGGGTGATCAGGTACGAGTTCAGCGCCAGCGCCATGGCGCCGATGCCGATACCCACGAGGATGAACCGGAACCCCTGCACGCCACGGGTGAAGGCCAGCAGGTAGATGACCACCGCGGTGACCAGCCCACCGAGCAGCGCACCGCCCGCGACCTGGGCCATGGACCCGTTCATCACGATGATCACCAGCAGGGCACCGCTCGCCGACCCGTGGGTGAAGCCGATGATGTCCGGACTCGCCAGCGGGTTT
Source organism: Amycolatopsis marina (assembly GCF_900111885.1). Lineage (GTDB taxonomy): Bacteria > Actinomycetota > Actinomycetes > Mycobacteriales > Pseudonocardiaceae > Amycolatopsis > Amycolatopsis marina. The sequence continues at coordinate 56,881 of NZ_FOKG01000026.1, read as the reverse complement.
CGCGTCAGCGTCTGCATGATGGCACCGCTCACCGCGAGCGCGGCACCGACGAGCACGGCGGTCAGCACGCGCGGCAGGCGCAGGGTGTTGACGATGAAGTCGGCACCGGAGTCACCCTGCCCGGCGAGCGCGCGCAGCACCTCCGCCACCGAGAGCGGGTACTCGCCGGTGGTCAGGGTGACCACCACGACACAGGCGAGGATCACCGCCAGCACGGCGCCGACGACGAACGAGCGTCCGTTCACGCGTACCGACCAGTCGTCACGCCTGCCGCGCAGGACGCGACCGGTGATCGGTCCTCCCGCGCTGATTCCCGGTGTGCTCACAGGGCGGCCGGCTTCCTGCGCCTGCACAACGCGATGAACACCGGCGCCCCGAGAAATGCTGTCACGATCCCGACCTGCAGTTCACTCGGCGCGGCCACCACCCTGCCGAGCACGTCCGACCCGAGCAGCAGGATCGGCGCGAGCACGAGCGAGTACGGCAGCACCCAGCGCTGATCGGGGCCGACCAGCAGCCGGGCCACGTGCGGGACGGCCAGGCCGACGAACCAGATGGGGCCGACCGCCGCCGTCGCCGCGCCGCACAACAGCGTGACCGCGACGGCGCCGACCAGACGCGTCCGGCCGAGGTTCGCGCCCAGTGCCTTGCCGAGCTGGTCGCCCATCGCCAGGACGTTCAGCGGCCGGATCAGGGAGAGCGCCAGCACGATGCCCGCCAGGATGAAGGGGAGCACCGCCCACAGCACCCCGTATCCGCGACCGGCGAGCGAGCCGACGTTCCAGAAGCGGAACTCGTTGAACGCCAACGGGTTGAGCAGCAGCGCCGCGGTGTTGAAGGCGTACAGCACCGCGGTGAGGGCCATGCCGGCGAGCACCAGTCGCTCGGGTGTGGCGGTGCTGCGCCCGGACGACCCGATCAGGTACACCACGACGGAGGCCACCGCGGCGCCGGCGAAGGCGAACCAGACATAGCCGAGCACCGACGCGATTCCGAGGAACCCGATCGCCACGACCACCCCGCTCGACGCGCCGAGGCTGATGCCGAGCAGGCCGGGGTCGGCCAGCGGGTTGCGGGTCAGGGCCTGCATCAGCGCCCCCGAAAGACCAAGGGCCGCGCCGACGAAGAAGCCCAGCAGAGTTCTCGGGATCCGGTAGGAGTGGATGATCACCGCGTCGCTGGAGCCGTCGTGGTGCCAGAGGACGTTCCACGTCGAGGAAAACGGGATGTCCCTCGTGCCGACCCACACGCTGAGCAGGACCACGACGGCGAGCACGCCGACGGCGGCAAGCAGGCCGACGGCTCGCACCGCGTGCGCAGCGCGCCGTTCACCGGGTTGCGGGTTCCCGGGTGCCTCCTCCACTACGGGAGGCGAGTCCGCGGCGACCGACACCGAATACCTCCCGAACGCGTACCACCTGACCAGGTGAGGTGAGGCTAACTGAACTACTGGGACCGGATCAACGCGGCAGGCTGGTGCCTGAGGTGTGCACGAACACACCTCCGCTGATCGTGGCTCGGACCTCGATCTCCCCGATGCTCGAGGGCCGCACCCGGCGGGGGTCGTCCCCGAGAACGACCAGATCCGCGTGCTTGCCCGGCGAGATCGACCCGAGCACGTCCTCCCACCGGCACGCACGGGCGGCGCCGACGGTGTAGGCGTACAGGGCCTGCTCGACGCTGATCCCCTCGTCCCCGCCGACGGTCCTGCCGGAGCTGGTTCTGCGCTCGACCATGAACTGGATGGCCCGCAGCGGCGCGCCCTCGGTGACCGGCCGGTCCGAACTCCCGGCGAGGGCGACGCCGTGATCGAGGAAGCCACGACCTCGATAGAGCCAGGGTGCGCGGTCCTCCCCCATGATCGCGGCGTAGTCGTCACCGAGGAACCACAGGAAGTTGGGCTGCACCACCGCGGTCACCCCGAGGTCGGCGAAACGCCGCAGCTGGTCCGGACGCACCAGGCCCGCGTGCTCGATCCGGTGCCGGACATCGGAGCGGGGGTACTCGCGCTGCGCGCGCTCCAGCGCGTCGAGCGCGACGTCCACGGCGCGGTCCCCGATGGCGTGCACCGCCAGCTGCCAGCCTGCCTGGTGCCCGTCGACGATCAGCTCGGTGAGCGCCCGCGGGTCGGCGTAGAGCTCGCCGTTGTGCTCGAGCCCGACGTAGGGCTCCGTCAGCGCCGCGGTGCGCGGCATCATGCCGCCGTCGGTGAAGACTTTCAGCGCTCCGATGCCGAGGCGGTCACCGCCGAATCCCGTCCGCAGGCCCAGGTCCAGCGCACGGGGAATGCCGTCGTCCGGATGCGCCGACGCCCGGCGCAACGCGTCGCCGACGACCATCAGCTGTACCCGCAGCGGGAGACGTCCGGTGTCCGCCGCTCGCTGGTAGGCGGCGAGCTCCACCGGGCTGTGGCTGATCAGGCCGCCACCGATGCCCGCCTCGGCGCACGCCGTGATGCCCTCGGCGAGGCAGGTTCGCCCCGCGTGCTCGATGGCGTCGACCAGTTCGGTGACCGAGTAGGGCTGACGCAGTTCCCGTACCGCGGCCATCCCGCTCTCCGCGAGTACGCCGTCCTCGTGATCGATGCCTTCCGGAAGGAGGTTCAGCACGGCGCTGTTGACCACGCACGCGTGTCCGGAGTCGTGGACCACGAAGACCTTGCGGCCCGCGCTGACCCTGTCCAGCTCCGCGGCGGTGAGGTGCCTGCCGTACGGGCGCTGGTCGTAGCCGCTGATGTCCACCCACTCGCCGGGCGCGGTGTCCTCCGCCGTGGCGCCGATCCTGGTGAGCGCGTCCTCGACGCCCGCTGCCGAGTCGATCCTCGGGCTACGGGCGCTCAGGCCCGCCCAGGCCAGGTGCACGTGGGCGTCGATGAAGCCCGGCAGCACCGTCGCTCCGCCGAGGTCGATCTCCTCGCGGGCGGGCAGCGAGGCGACCTCTTCGTCGAGTCCGACCACCCTTCCCTGCCAGATGCCGAGCTGCCGCGCGCCGGGCCGCGCCGGGTCCATGGTGACGAAGTCGGCGTTCACCAGCCGGGTGTCGAGCATCCACTCTCCTGTGTTCGAGGGCGTCCGGTCGTTCTTCGGGGCGAGATCACATCGCCGTGTCGCGAAGTTAGAGTAGCCTTACCTTCCGGTTTACCGGTTCAGCGAGAGAGGGTGTTTCGGGGTGTGCGCTGCCAGACCGGCGGACCGTGACGGGGTGAGCGGGCACGACGTGGCGACCGGCGGCAGTGTTCTTCGCGGTGCGGTCCGCGGCCAACGGCGGTATGTCGCGGGCGCGTCGCTGCTCGCGGCCTGCCATCAGGCCGGCGAGGCGCTCGTGCCCGTGGTCGTCGGTGTGGTGATCGACCAGGCCGTGTCCACCGGCTCGGTGCCCGCCCTGCTGCGCTGGCTCGTCGTCCTCGCGGTCGTCTTCGCCGGTCTCTCGGCGAGCTTCCGGTTCGCGGCACGAGCGAGCGAGCGTGCGGCCGAGCAGGCCGCACACGGGTTGCGCGTCGAACTCAGCTCCCGCGTGCTGCACGCCAGGGGTGGCGCTGAATCGGGCAGGCTGCCCGGAGCGCTGGTCAACATCGCGACGGGCGACGCCAAACGCGTCGGCGCGGTCAACGGGGTCCTGCCCTTCGGCATCGCCGCCGTGGCCGGGCTGCTGGTCAGCGCCGTGGCACTGCTGCGCATCTCCGTTCCGCTCGGCCTGCTGGTACTGCTGGGCACCCCACCGCTGCTGTTGCTCACGCATCTCGTCGGCCGTCCGCTGGAACGGCGCAGCGGCGTGGAGCAGGAGCAGGCGGCGCACGCATCGGGGATCGCCGCCGACCTCGTCGCGGGCCTGCGTGTGCTGAAGGGGATCGGGGCCGAACCCGCTGCCGTGGCGAGGTATCGCCGCACCAGCAGGGTCTCGCTCGCGGCCACCCTGCGCGCCGCGAAGGCCCAGTCCTGGCATGACGGGGTCATTCTGGCTCTGACCGGCGTGTTCATCGCGGTCGTCGCGCTCGTCGGCGGGCAGCTGGCCGTAGCGGGCACGATCAGTGTGGGTGAACTGGTCGCCGCCGTCGGCCTCGCGCAGTTCCTGCTCACACCGTTCCAGATGTTCTCGTGGGTCAACGGCGAACTCGCCCAGGGCAGGGCGTCCGCGGCCCGCATCGCCTCGGTGCTCGCGGCACCGCACGCCGTCGGTACCGGGACCGCGAGCCCGGTGCTGCCGGCGGACGGCGGGGTCCGGCTGCGCGGGCTCAAATACGGCGCACTGCGCGGAGTCGACCTCGACATCGCCCCCGGCACACTCCTCGGCGTGGTCACCACGGATCCCGCCGCCGCTGCCGACCTGCTCGACTGCCTCGCCAAGGAGGCCGAGCCCGGTTCCGGCTCGGTGGAACTCGACGACGTTGACCTGTCCGATATGGACCCGGAACGGATCAGGGAAGTACTTGTGGTCGCGGCGCACGATGCGGACCTGTTCGAGCTGAGCGTCCTGGACAACGTACTGGCCGGTCGAGGCGGCGACACGGTGGACGTCGCGCCGGCGATGGCCGCGGCCACGGCCGACGAGGTCGCCCGGAGCCTGCCCGATGGCGTGGCGACCGTGCTGGCCGAGCGCGGACGATCGCTGTCCGGCGGGCAGCGTCAGCGGGTCGCGCTCGCGCGGGCGCTCGCCGCCGATCCGCCGGTGCTCGTGCTTCACGATCCGACCACCGCCGTGGACGCGGTCACCGAGGCACGGATCGCGACCGAGATCGCGCGGTTGCGCAGCGGCCGAACGACGGTCCTGGTCGGTACCAGCCCTGCGCTGCTGGCCGCCGCGGACCGCGTGGTGCTGCTGGAGGACGGGCGCGTCGCGGCCGATGGCGCACACGCCGACCTCGTGCACTCCCATCCCGGTTACCGGTCGGCGGTGTTGTCATGAGCGACCGGCACCGTGAACGAGTCGGGTACGGCCCCGAGCGATGTGCAGCCCGCAGGCGAATGAGGCAAAAGACATGAGCGGGGCCATGGAATCCGAGCGAGAACTCCTGCCCACCGCCGACGGCAGGCGGGTGCGCGCCGTGATCGGCGAACTGCTGCGCCCGCACCGGCTGCTCGCCTCGGTGTCGCTCACCGTGCTCGTGGCCGCCACCGCGGCGAGCCTGCTCACGGCCCCGCTACTCGGCCACATCGTGGACGTGGTCGCCCAGCAGCGGGGTGCCGCGGCGCTGACCACGCCGGTGGTCCTGCTGGCGCTCGTCGCCGTGACCGCGGGGCTGCTGACCGCGGTGGGACTGGCCATGGTCGCCCGGCTCGGCGAGGGAATGCTCGCCACGTTGCGCGAACGGTTCGTCGAACGCGCGCTGGCGCTGCCGCTGGAACTCGTCGAACGGGCGGGGTCCGGCGACCTCACCGCACGGGTCACGAACGACGTGTCGGTCATCGCCAAGTCGGTCCGCGACGCGCTGCCCGAGCTGGGCAGGTCGGTGCTGACGATCGTGCTGACCATGGGCGCGCTGGGCGTGCTGGACTGGCGGTTCCTGCTCGCCGTGCTCCTCGCGGTGCCGATCCAGCTGCACACCGTGCGGTGGTACGTCCGCCGCGCGATCCCGCTCTACGCCGCCCAGCGAGTGGCCGTCGGGGCACAACAGCACCAGCTGCTCGACACCGTCGGCGGCGCCAGGACAGTGCGTGCGTTCCGGCTCGGCGACGAGCACATCGCCCGGGTCGGTACCCGCTCCCGGCAGGCGGTGGATCTCGCACTGCGCGGAATCCGCCTGATGACCAGATTCTTCGCGCGGCTCAACCTCGCGGAGTTCATCGGTCTGAGCGCGGTCCTGGTCGCCGGGTTCGTGCTGGTCGGTGCGGACGTCGTCACCATCGGCACGGCGACCGCGGCCGCGCTGTACTTCCTGAGCCTGTTCAATCCGATCAACGCGGCACTCGCGCTGGTCGACGACGCGCAGGCGGCGGGTGCCAGCCTGACCCGGCTCGTCGGGGTGGCCGACCTGCCCGCCGAACCGGTGTCGGGCGGCTCGGCCGCTCCGGCCGACGCCTCGATCAAGACGGTGGCGCTGAGCCACGCCTACGTCGAGGGGCACGAGGTGCTCACCGACATCGACCTCGACGTCGCCGCCGGTGAGCGGGTCGCACTGGTCGGCGCGAGTGGCGCGGGAAAGACGACGCTGGCGAAGCTGATCGCCGGGATCCACCGGCCGACGAGCGGATCGGTGTTCCTCGGCGGTGTGCCCGGTAGCGAACTCGGGCCTTCGGAGGTCCGCGGCACGGTCGCGCTCATCAGCCAGGAGGTGCACGTGTTCGCCGGCCCGCTGGCCGAGGACCTGCGGCTGGCCCGGCCGGAGGCGACGGCCGCGGAACTGCGGGACGCCCTGGATCGTGTCGGCGCGCTGAACTGGGTCATCGCGCTGCCCGACGGGCTGGACACCGTCGTCGGTGACGGCGGGCACCGCCTCACCGTCACCCAGGCCCAGCAACTCGCTCTGGTCCGCCTGGTGCTCGCCGATCCGCCGATCGCCATTCTCGACGAGGCCACCGCGGAGGCGGGCAGTGCTGGGGCACGCGAACTGGAGGCCTCCGCCGACCGCGCCCTGCACGGCCGCACGGGGCTGATCGTGGCGCACCGGCTCACCCAGGCCGCGGCCGCCGACCGGGTCGTGGTCCTCGACGCGGGCCGTGTCGTCGAGTCGGGCACCCACGCCGAACTCGTCGAGGCGGGTGGTCGCTACGCCACCCTCTGGCAAGCCTGGTCCGACACGCGCCCTTCCGACACCTGAGTGTGCATTTCACGCACTCGTGATTGCGCTCCACGCACGTGAGTTGGCAATCCAAGGCACTGTTCGCGCCGCAGATCGCAGATGAGTGTGCACAGAATGCGCACTCATGTGCGTAGAGCGCGATCTAGCGGATGCTGCGGGGGCGGAGGTCGGTCCAGTGCTCCTCGACGTAGGCCAGGCACGCGTCGCGGGTGTCCTCGCCGAAGACCTGGCGCCAGCCGGCGGGGACCTCCGCGAAGGACGGCCAGAGTGAGTGCTGGTCCTCGTCGTTGACCAGGACCAGGTAACGGCCATCGGGGTCCTCGAACGGGTTCGTCATGGGTCGTTCCTCCTCGTTGTCGTCAACTCGCTCAGGGGTGACTCGGGGTTCGCGGTCGCCGCGGCGAGCACGGCGAGGAGCTCCTCGGCGAGTCGCCGGATCGTCGTCTGCTCGAACAGTCCGGCCGCGTAGATCAGCTCGCACCGAACCGGGCCCTCGCCCCTCGGTTCGTAGAAGCTCAGCGTCAGCTCGGCCCGCAGCGCACCGGTGAGCACCGAGTCGAAGGCGCCCGCGCCGCCGCCGAGTTCGGTCAGCCTGGCCTGCTCGTGGTGCACGACCAGCACCTGCGGCCCCCGCTCGGCCAGTCCCGTCGCGGCGGCGACCTCGGCGAACGGGACGTCCTGGCGGTCGAGTGCGCTCAGGGTTGTCTCCCTGACCCGCGCCAGCAGTCCCGCGAAGGCCGGATCGCCGGACGTGTCGGTACGCAGGACGACGGTGTTGACGAAGCAGCCGACCAGATCGGCCAGTTCCGCCTCGCCGCGGCCTGCCACCAGCGTGCCGATCGGCAGATCGCTGCCCGCTCCCCGTGCGGTGAGCACGGCCGCGAGTGCGGACTGCAGCACCATGAACATGCTCGCGCCGCTGCGCCGCGCCAGCGCGTCGACGGCCTCGTGCACCCGCTCGTCGAGGACGAACTCGTGCACCTGTCCGCGTCCGTCATGGTCCACGGGGCGCGGCCGATCCACCGGCAGGGCCAGTTCGGCCGGGATCCCCCGCAGCGCCTGCCGCCAGTAATCCAGCTGCCTCGCACCGAGACCGGCGGGATCGGCCGGATCGCCGAGGAGCCGCCACGACCAGCGCGTGTAGTCCGCATAGGACACCGGAAGCGGATCCCAGCCAGGCGCGGCGCCACGCAGCCGCGACTCGTACGCCGTGTTCAGGTCCCGGCACAGCGGCACCACGGACCACTCGTCCACGCCGAGGTAGTGGGCGCGCAGCAGCAGCGCCTGCGCGCCGTCGTCCCCGGTCAGCAGGCGCACCCGCAGTGGCGGCAGCCGCGGCAGTCCGGTCCGCTCCGTGGCGAGCTCGGCCAGCCGTGGTTCCAGCGACTCGCAACGCTCCATCTCCAGCGACGGCGGTTCGCCCAGCTCCTGGTGAATCTCCCCCGCTCGTTCGGTGAAGAACGTCCGCAGTGGTTCGTGCCGCAGCGCGACGTCACGCACGGCCGCGGCCAGCGCCTCCGTGTCGAGGCCGCCGGAGGATCGCAGCACCAGCGCGTGGTCGAACGCGTCCGCGCCGTGCGCGGCGTCCTCAGCCAGTCGCGTCCACAGCCATCGCTGCACGGGAGCCAGCGGCAGGTCCGTGGGTCGCGTGCCCGCCTCGAGCGCCGGCCGGTCGCCTCCGGCGGACGTCAGCCGGACGGCGATGCCGGCGACGGTCGGGGCGTCGAAGACGTCCCGGATGGTCAGCTCCGCGCCGAGTTCCGACCGGATCCTGCCGAGCAGCCGCATCGACGACATCGAATGCCCGCCGAGCTCGAAGAAGTTGTCGTGGACACCCACCTCCGGCAGCTCCAGGATCTCGCCGAACAGCCGGGCCAGCTTCCGCTCCTCGGCGGTGGCAGGCAGGGCGTCGCCGGTCAGTTCGCTCCAGTCCGGTGCGGGCAGCGCGCGCCGATCCAGCTTCCCGTTGGGGGTCAGCGGCAACGGACCGTCCAGCTCGATCACCAGGGCGGGGATCATGTGCTCGGGCACGAGCCGGGCGGCGTGTGCCCGCAGGTCGCCGCTCGAAACCGGTCCCGATCCGGGGACCACGTAGGCGACCAGCCGGACGATGTCCCCGGTGCGGTCGGCGACGACCGCGGCCTGCAGCACCGAGGGGTGTGCCGTCAGCGTCGCCTCCACCTCGCCGAGTTCCACCCGGAACCCGCGGATCTTCACCTGGCCGTCCACCCGGCCGAGGAAGTCCAGATTGCCGTCGCGGCGCCAGCGCGCGCGGTCCCCGGTGCGGTACATCCGTGCGCCCGGCGGGCCGAACGGGTCCGGCACGAACCGCTGCGCGGTCAGTCCCGGTCTGCCGAGGTAGCCCCTGGCGAGCCCGCGCCCGCCGACGTAGAGCTCGCCGGTCACGCCGGGCGGCACCGGCCGCAGCCCGGCGTCGAGGACGTAGCAGACGGTGTTGGGGTCGGGCTGCCCGATCGGAACCGGTCCCTGCCACCCCCGCGTGTGCCACTCCCCCGAGTTCCACAGTGTGGAGTTCACGGTCGCCTCGGTCAGTCCGTATGCGGCGATCAGATTGACCCGGCCCGCCCACCGCTCGAAGAGGTCCGGTGGCACGGTCTCGGTACCCACGAGGATCGTCGATCCCGCGGGCAGCTCGCACTCCGGCGGCAGCGCGGAGACCAGCGACGGCGGCAGGATCATCTGCGTGACCCCCTGCTCGCGGAGGAAGTCGGTGAGGGCGGGACCAGCCACCCGCGCCTCCTCCGGGATCAGGGCCAGGGTGCCACCGTGGCACAGCGCCATCGCCAGTTCGAACACCGCGACGTCGAACCCGATCGACGCGAACTGCAGCACCGTGCTGTCCCGGCTCAGACCCATCCGGTCGACGGCGGTGGCGACGAGGCTCGCGATTCCCTCGTGCGGGACAACGACGCCCTTCGGCCGTCCGGTGGATCCCGACGTGTAGATGACGTAGGCGGCCTGATCGAGTGAGCGGACCGCGGCGGCCTCCTGGCCCGCGCGGTCCGGTTCGGACAGCGGGGCGGCCAGTTCGGCGGAGACCGCGGGGGCGTCCAGCGCCAGAAAGGCGGTGCCGTCGGTGGCCGGGATCTTGCCCGCAACCGCCTCCGTTCCGACGATCAGCAGCGCGTCCGAGTCCTCGACCATGTACGCCAGCCGGTCCTCGGGGTGCGAGAGGTCCAGTGGCAGATACGCGGCGCCCAGCTTGAGCACACCGAGGATGGCGGCCACCATCTCGACCGAGCGCGGCACGGCGATGCCGACGACGCTCTCCGCGCCCGCGCCGCGCGCCGCCAGCAGTCGCGCGACCCGCCTCGCCTGCTCGTCGAGTTCGGCGTAGGTGACCGACCGCCCGCGTTCGGTCACGGCGACCGCGTCCGGCCGTTCGGCGGCCCGCCGCGCGAACAGTTCGGGCAGGGAGGCCTCCTCCACCCGCCGGGAGGTCGCGTTGAAGTCCTGGAGCACGAGCGCGCGTTCGGCGTCGGTGAGCAGATCCACCCGGCCCACCGGACGCCCCGGGTCCGCCGCGAGCGCGGCGGTGAGGCGCACCAGGCGGGCCCCGAGGCGGACAACCGTGTCCGCGTCGAACAGATCCGTGGCGTACTCGAGGCGGCAGCTGATCCGGCCGCCTGCGGCGTACTCGGTGAAGCTGAACACCAGGTCGAACTTCGCCGTCCCCGCCTCGTGCGGCACGTCCTCGACGCGCAGCCCCGGCAGTTCGAGTGGCTCGCCGGAGCGGTGGTGGTAGCCGATCATCACCTGGAACAGCGGGTTTCGCGCCAGCGAACGAACCGGGTTCAGCCGCTCGACCACCGCCTCGAACGGCACGTCCGCATGGGAGAACGCGGCGAGATCGAGCTCGCGCACCCGGTCCACCAGCTCGCCGAACGCGGGGTCCCCGGTTACGTCCGTGCGCAGCACGAGCGTGTTGACGAAGAACCCGACCAGCTCGTCCAGTGCCTCGTCCGTGCGTCCCGCGATCGGCGCGCCGAGCGGGATGTCCGTGCCGGCGCCGAGCCGGTGCAGCAGTGCGGCGACAGCGGCGTGCAGCACCATGAACATGCTGGCCCCACTGTTCTGGGCCAGCTCCCGCAGCGCGGCGCAGGTCTCGTCGTCCAGCTCCACCTCGTGTTCCGCGCCGGCGAAGCTCGGCCTGGCCGGTCGTGGCCGGTCGGCGGGCAGTTCGAGCTCCTCGGGAGCTCCGTCCAGTGTGCGCTGCCAGTAGTCGAGTTGCGTGGCCGCGAGGCTGTCCGGATCGCTCGTGTCGCCGAGGAGTTCCCGTTGCCATAGCGCGTAGTCCGCGTACTGCACGGCCAGCGGCTCCCAGCCCGGTGCGGTGCCGCGCAACCGCGCGTCGTAGGCCTCGGCCAGGTCGCGCAGGAACGGGCGGTCGGACCATTCGTCGGTGGTGATGTGATGCAACAGCAGCACCACCACGTGCTCGCGCTCGGCGACGCGCAGCAGGGTCACCCGCAGCGGCAGCTCCGTGGCGAGGTCGAACGGCCGGGTGACCAACTCGCCGATCGCCGCCGCCACCGCGTCGGCCCCGTGCCCGGTGAGATCGCGCAGTTCGCACATCGGATTCGCGTCCGCCGCCGGGACGACCCGCTGCACAGGCGTGCCTTCGCGAACCTCGAACACGGTGCGCAGCGCCTCGTGCCGGGTCGTCACGTCCGTGAGCGCGCCGCGCCACGCGTCCAGGTCCAGCGCGCCGTGCACCCGCATCACCAGCGGGAAGTTGTAGGCCGCCGACGTCTCCTCCATCTCCTGCAACACCCACAGCCGCTGCTGGGCGTGCGACAGCGGTAGCTCGTCGGGCCGGGGACCCGCGACCAGCGCAGGCCGGGCGGCACCTCGGTTCCGGCCGATCCGCTCGACGAGTTCGGCCACCGTCGGCGCCTCGAAGAGATCACGGATCGTCAGCTCCGAGGCCCACGCCGTGCGTGCCCTGCTGACCAGGCGGGTTGCCAACAGGGAGTGCCCGCCCAGGTCGAAGAAGTTGTCGTCGATGCCGACAGTGCTGGGATCGGGCACGCCGAGCAGGTCCGCGAACAGCGCGCGGAGCGTTTCCTCCTCGGCCGAGCGCGGAGCGCGGCCGGTTCCGGTGCTCGGCGCGGCCGAGGGCAGCGCGCGTACGTCGAGCTTCCCGTTGACCGTCAGCGGGAGGCTCGCCACCTCGACGAGCGCGGCGGGCACCATGTAGTCCGGCAGGGACGCCTTCATCCTGGCACGCAGTCGCGTCAGTACCGCCTCGCCGGGCTCCGTGCCCGTGGCGGTGTCCAGCACCACGTACCCCACGAGCCGCCGCGCCCCCGCCGAACCGGCGGCCACCACGGCGGCGCTGGCAACCTCGGGGCACGCGGTCAGCGCGGCGGTGATCTCGCCGAGCTCGACCCGGTAGCCGCGGATCTTCACCTGGTCGTCGGTGCGGCCGAGGAAGTCCAGTATGCCGTCGGCGCGCCTGCGGACCAGGTCACCCGTGCGGTACATGCGTTCACCGGGCTCGGCGGCGAACGGGTCGGCGACGAAGCGTTGGGCGCTCAGGCCCGCCCGGTCTTGGTAGCCGCGGGCCAGGCCGATCCCCGCGATGTAGAGCTCGCCGGGGCAGCCCGGCGGCACCGGGCGCAGTCTCGAGTCCAGCACGTACGCCCTGGTGTTCCAGATGGGCCTGCCCACCGCGGGCGTTGCACTGTCCATCGTGGACGCACCCAGGGTGTTGATGGTGTACTCGGTCGGCCCGTACAGGTTGTAGCCGTACGTCCCCTCGGTCTCGGCGAGGCGGGACCACACGTCGTCGGAGACGGCTTCCCCGCCGAGCAGCACCAGCGGCGGCACGTGCCCTTCGAGCAGGCCCTCCTCGATCAGCAGCTGGGCGTAGGTCGGGGTCACGTTGACGACGTCGACCCGGTGCGCGTCGCAGTAGGCCACCAGCGCCTCCGCGTCGCGGCGCAGCTCCTCGTCGCAGACGTGCACCTCGTGGCCCTCGACGAGCCAGAGCAGCTCCTCCCAGGACATGTCGAACGCGAACGAGACGGTGTGCGCGATGCGCAGCCTGCGCCCGCCCGCCGCGGCGATGGCCGGGCCGAAGATCGCCTCCTGGTGGTTGAGCTGCATGTTCGTCAGCCCGCGGTACGGCGTGACGACACCCTTCGGTTTCCCGGTGGACCCCGAGGTGTAGATGACGTAGGCGGGGTGCTCCAGCCTGCCGGGCACGCCGTGGGCGAACTCGGGTCGTTCCGCGTCCGTCACCGCGGCGGCGTCGAGTGCGCCGAGTTCGGCGACCACCCCCGCGGCGTCGAGGCAGATCGCGTCCTCGGTGAGCCCCACGGCCGAGACCGAGAGCAGGCAGAGCGGGTCGGTGTCGGCCAGCATCAGCCGCAGTCGCTCGGCCGGGTGATCAAGGTCCAGCGGCAGGTAGGCGGCCCCCGTGCGCAGCACGGCGAACAGCGCCACCACCATCTCGATCGATCTGGGCAGCGCCAGCGCGACCACACGTTCCGGACCAGCGCCACGCGCCAGGAGGAACCGGGCGAGCCGGTTGATCCGCGCGTCCAGCTCCGCGTAGGTGAGGGAGTGCGAGCCGAAGACGAGGGCGGTCTCGTCCGGGGTGCGCTCGACCTGGGCGGCGAGCATGTCCGCCACGGTCTCGTCCGGCACCGGCCGGATCGTGGAGTCCCATTCGGCGACCAGTTCGGCGCGCTCGTCCGGCAGGAGCAGGTCGAGCTCCGCCATCGGTGCGGCCGGATCGTCGCAGAGCCGCCGCAGGACCAGCTCGAACCGCCGCAGGACGGTCGCGGCCGCTTCCCGCGTGACGAGTTCGGGGCGGTAGTCCAGCGCGACGCGCAGGGCATCCGCCGGGGTGATGACCAGGGTCAGTGGATAGTGCGTCGCGTCGACGCTGCCGACGTCGGTGATGCCGTGGCGCTCGGTCACGGTCGTGAAGGCGTTCTCGTCGGTGAAGTTCTGCAACACGTACAACGTGTCGAACAGGGTGGTGTGCCCGCTGATCCGCTGGAGTTCGCCGAGGCCCGCGTATTCGTGGTTCATCAGCCCCGCCCGTTCGGCCTGCACCCGCCGCAAGAGGTCCACAAGGGACTCGCGAGGGTCGAGCGCGACCCGGACCGGCACGGTGTTGAGGAACATGCCGACGGCGTGCTCGATGCGCTCGATCTCCGGTGGGCGACCCGCCACCGTCGCGCCGAACACCACGTCGTCCCGGCCGACGGCCGCCGAGAGCACCAGCGCCCACGCCGTGCTGAGCGCGGTGTTCAGCGTCAGGCCCCTGGCCCGGACCGTGGAGCGCAGCCGTTCGCTGAAGTCCTCCGGCAGTTCGAGGTGCAGCTTGCGCGGGATCGAGGGCTCCGAGCCGGACTCCGGCGGGGCCAGGAGGGTCGGTTCGGCAAGTCCCGACAGTGCCCGGCGCCATGCGGCCATCGACTGCTCCGGGTCACGCTCGCCGAGCCAGGTGAGGTAGTCGCGGTAGGACCCGGCCACGGGCAGCGCGGCGTCGTCACCGTCGGACTCGTACAGCGCGAGCAGCTGTTCCAGCACGATGCTCTGCGACCAGCCGTCCCACAACAGCAGGTGGTGGCTCAGGACGAGCCGGTCGTGATCCGGTCCGAGGTGGACCAGGACCAGCCGGAACAGCGGTGGGTCCGCCAGGTCGAACCGCTGCCTTCGGTCCGCGTCCAGCAGCCGGTTCATCCGTTCCCGCTGTTCCGCCTCGCCGAGCCCGGTCAGGTCGAGTTCGGTGAGCGGGACCCGCGGTTCGGCGCCGATGAACTGCACCGGCCGCGGAACCCCGTCGCTGGTGAATCCGGCCCGCATACTCGGGTGCCTGGCCAACAGCGCCGCCACGGCGCGGTGCAGCCGGGAGCGCTCGAGGGTGCGGTCGAAGTCGAAGGTGTCCTGGGCCGTGTAGACATCCAGCGCACTGTTGTCGTAGCTGGCGTGGAAGAACAGGCCCTCCTGCAGTGGCGACAGCGGCCAGATGTCGGCAACCGGCACGGGGCTGGTCTGCTCCACCCTGTCGATCTCGTCCTGGGTGAGCCGGACGGTGGTGAGGTCGGACGGGGTCAGCCCGGCCCGCGGGACGGATCCGGCGGCGTCGGCGAGGTCGTGCAGCGCTCGGACCCAGCCCTGAGCGAGGTCGCTGATCACCCTGCCGCTCACCCGATGGGCGGGCCAGGTCCAGCTGGCCTCGAGTACCGGCCCTTCGGGGGTGTCGGCGCAGATCGCGTTGATCTGCAGCGGGTACGGCATGGCCAGTCCCGCGTCGGGTTCGACGGCGAGTGCCCCGGCCTCCTCGGCGGGCGTCCAGTCCGTGCCGGTACCGGACTCCAGTCTGCCGAAGTAGTTGAGCAGCACCTGTGCCTGCGCGGCACCGGCGAGCACGGGCGCGGTCTGCGGGTTGAGGTAGCGGAGCATGCCGTAGCCGAGGCCGCCGTCGGGCGCCGAACGCACTGCCTCCTTGACCCGCTTGAGCACCGCCACCGGCTCGCTCGCCGGTGGCAGTCGCACCGGGTGCAGGCTGGTGAACCAGCCGACGGTCCTGGACAGGTCCAGGTCGTCGCGGAACTGCTCGCGGCCGTGCCGTTCGAGGTCGACCAGCAGGTCCGCGTCACGGGCGCCACCACCGATCCCCCCTTCGGTGGAGCAGGCGCGCGTCACGGCGAGCCGGAGTGCGGCGAGCAGGACCTCGGTGACATCAGCGCCGACCGCGGCGGGCACCGTGGTCAGCAGTGCCGCCGTCACCGCGACGGGCAGGCGCACGTGGTGCTCCTGAGCCTCGTCTGCTGTCGCGTCCCGATCCGCGCCGGGAAGCAACTCCGCCACCGGCGCCAGCACCTGCATCCAGTACGGCAGCTCGGCGAGCCGCCGGGCGGTACCCGCCTCGTCCGCCACCGCCAGTGCGAATCCGCGGAGCGAGGTGGGCACCGGGTCGAGCACGGGCCGCTGCCCCGCCGACACGGCCCGCCAGGCCGCGGCGAGGTCGGTGAACAGGATGCGCCAGGACACTCCGTCGATCGCGAGGTGATGCACGGCCAGCAGCAGCCTGCCGGGCTCGTCCGGTCCGCGGTCGAACCACACCGCCCGCACGACGTGTCCGGTTTCCGGGTCCAGCAGGCCGACGGCCCGGTCCGACTCGGTGGCGATCAGCTCGCGCAGCGCGGCCTGGTCCAGCCCCTCCGCGGGCACCCGGTGCGGCGGTTCCGCCGGGGTTTCCGGCGCGGGCTCGACCGTCTGCGCCCAGACCGGCGGGGTGCCGTCCGTGCCGATGCGGCGCAGGCGCAGACGCAGGGCGTCGTGGTGCCGGAGCACGGTGTCTAGCGTCGCCGCGATTGACTCCGTGTCCGCACCGGCCGGTACCCGCAGCAACATCGAGAGGTTGAACCGGCCGATCGGCCCGCCGTCCTCGCGCAACTGGTGCACGATCGGCAGCAGTGGCACCTCGCCGATGCCGCTGACCTCGGCGCCGGCCCTGGTGCCGTCCGGTCCGGCGGCGGGCGCGGCGGCACCGGTGACGGCGGCGAGCGCCGCGGGCGTGCGGTGTTCGAACACGTCGCGCGGAGAGACCGGCAGTCCGGCCCTGCGTGCCTTTCCGGCAACGGAGATGGAGAGGATGCTGTCCCCGCCCAGCGCGAAGAAGTCCTCGTCGGCGCCGACTGTGCCCGCGCCGTCGAGACCGAGCACGTCGGCGAAGATCTCGCAGAACCGCCGCTCCCGCTCACTCTCCGCACCGCGTACTCCGGCCCGCGCCGAGGACGGGTCGGGCAATGCCCTGTGGTCCACCTTGCCGCCAGGGGTCAGCGGCAGTTCCGCGAGCACCACGACGTCGTCCGGCACCATCGCCTCGGGCAGGTGTTCGGCCAGTGCCGCCCGCACGCGGGCCGGGTCGAGGTCCACGTTCGGGCGGGGGGTGAGGTAGGCGACCAGTCGGCTGTCCCGTCCCGCCGCGCCGTGCGCGACCGCGACGGCTCCGTCGACGCCCGCCACCGCGCGCAGGCGCGTCTCGACCTCGCCGAGCTCGATCCGGTTGCCGCGGATCTTGACCTGCTGGTCGGTCCGGCCGAGATAGGTGAGCGCGCCGTCCGCCGCACGGCGAACGAGGTCGCCGGTGCGGTACATCCGCGCACCGGGCTCTCCATACGGATCGGCGACGAACCGTTCGGCGGTCAGCGCGGGCCTGCGGTGATAGCCGCGGGCCAGCTGCTCACCCGCGATGTACAGTTCTCCGGCGACCCCGGGCGGAACGGGCCGCAGCGCACCGTCCAGCACGGACAGCCGGGTGTTCCACACCGGATGTCCGATCGGGACCGATGTGTCCGCTTCCCCGTCTGAGTCCGGGTCGAACCGCGCGCCGGTGACCTGGACGACGGCCTCGGTCGGGCCGTACACGTTGTACAGCGGAACCCCGGTCAGCTCGTGCCAGCCCGCCGCGAGTGCGTGCGTCAGCGCCTCGCCCCCGCTGAACGCCCTGCGCAGGCTTCGCCACCACGGGCCGTCGACGGTGTTCTCCGGCCGCAACAGCGCCCGGTACATGGACGGCACGAGGTCCACCGTCGTCACCCGCTCGTCCCGGATCAGGGCCGTCAGGTACTCCGGATCGCGCTGCCCGCCCTGGCGGGCGAGCACCACCGTGGCCCCGCACAACAACGGGCCGAAAAGCTCCTGCACGGAGGGGTCGAAGCTCGCGGAGTACTGATGCAGCACCCGGTCGTCCGTGTGGAGTCCGGCGTACTCGGTGAGCCAGGCGAGCTGGCCGAGCACGGCACGATGCGACACCAGCACACCCTTGGGTGTTCCGGTGGAACCGGAGGTGTACATCAGGTAGGCGGGATGATCCGGCCCGGCCGGCGCCCCGTCGGCCGGGCCGGGATCACCACTACCAGCATCGGGGGATTCGGTGCCGAGGACAAGACGCACCACCCCATCGACCGCGGGCACCGTGCCCTCGGCACTCGTGGTGACCAGCACCAGCGGCGCGCCGGAGTCCTCGAGCAGGAACTTCACCCGGTCGGCCGGAAGCTCCACATCGATCGGCAGATACGCCGCTCCGGCCCTGAGCACGGCCAGAATGCCGACCAGCGACTCCGCAGACCTGGGCAGCGCGACGGCGACGACATCTCCGGCACCCGCGCCATGGCGGCGGATCCGCCCGGTCAGCCCGGCGACTCGCCGATCGAGCTCCGCGTAGGTCAGCCGTTCGCCGTCGGCCACCACCGCGACGGCGTCGGGGGTACGGGTGACCTGCTCCTGGAAGGCGGCGGACAGTGTCGTCCCGTGGATCGGCCTGCGGTCGCCCATGAGGTGCGCGCCGTCCGCGTCGAACGACCCGGCGGGCCGGGTGTCGAGGTCGGACACGGGGCAGGCGGGACGGTCGGCGAACACACGCAGCAGCTCGCGCAACTGCCGCGCCACCCACCCCGCGACGGCGATGCCGAGGCGCGTGGGGTCGTGGTCGAGCAACAGGCCGAGCCGTTCGCCCGGCACCGCGGTCAGCGCGAGTGGATAGTGGACGGCATCGCGTGTCTGGGTGCCGGTGATCCGCACCGAGCCGGTTTCGTCCCGCAGCTCCCCGGGGCTCGGCAGGTTCTCCACCACCACCAGCGTCTCGAACAGGCCTGGCCCTTCACCACCTTCGCCGCCCACCGCCCGCTGGATGTCGGCGAGGCCGAGGTGCTGGTGCTCGAACAGCGCGGCCTGCCGCCCCTGGAAGCTGGTGAGCACCTCGGCGAGTGTGGCGTCCTCGCGCCAGCGCAGCCGGGCGGGCACCGTGTTGATCAGTGGGCCGACGATGGTCTCGACGCCGTCGACATCGGCCTGGCGCCCGGAGACGGTGCTGCCGAACACGACGTCGCGCGTGCCGGTCAGTCCGCCGAGCAGTAACCCGAAACACCCCTGCACGGCGCTGGCGAGGGTCAGGCCGGATGCACGCAGCCGAGCGGTCAGGGCCGCGGTCTCTCCCGCGTCGAGGCCGGTCTCGACCCGTTCGGGTGCGGCCCGCCGGCTCCGTCCGCTCCCCGCTGTGACGGTGGGCAGCCTGGTGGCCCCGGCTCCGTCGAGCGCGTCCCGCCACGCGCGCCGTGCCGCCTCGCGGTCCCGGTCCCCCAACCAGGCGAGGTATGCGCGGTGCGCCGTGTTCTCGGCCTCGGCGGTCTCCCCGGCCGAGCGATACCCGTCGAGGAGTTCGCGCAGCATGAGCGAGACGGACCAGCCGTCGGCGACGATGTGGTGCAGCGTGAGAACCAACCGGTACCGCTCGGACTCGAGGCGCACCAGTGCGGCACGGATCAGTGGCGGTGCGGCGAGGTCGAACCCGGCGGCGTGTTCCCGCTCGGCGATCTCGTCGGCCAGCGCCGCCCGCTCCGTCTCGCCTGCCGCCGAGAGGTCGGCCTCCCGCCACGGCAGGTCCACTCCCGCCGCGACGAACTGCACCACGCGGCCGGCGCGCAGCTGCCGGAAACCGGCCCGCAGCAGGGGGTGCCTGCGCAGCAGGCCCCGCAGTGACCGGCGCAGGGCCGCGGGATCGACGGCACCGGCCAGGTCGAGCGACTGCTGCACGGTGTAGATGTCGGCGCCGTCACCAGCAGCGTCTCCGCCGTCGAACGCGGCATGGAAGTAGAAGCCTTCCTGCAGCGGGGTCAACGGCAGCACGTCAGCGAGGCCGCCGGGCACGGCGGCGAGTTCGGCGAGTTCGGCGTCGTCCAGCGCGACCAGCGAGAACGGTGCGGGCAGCCGGTCACCCGAGGCCAGTGCGTCGCCCGCGACGGATGCCAGTGCGGCGACAGTGCGGTGGCGGAAGATCTGCCGCGCGGTGATCGCCATTCCCGCGCGGCGGGCGAGTGTGACCAGCTGGATGGCCACGATGCTGTCGCCACCGAGTTCGAAGAAGCTGTCGTGCACGCCGACGGACGGCAGTCCGAGCACCTCGGCGAAGAGCCGGGCCAACGTGCGCTCGCCGGGAGTGGCGGGCCGGGCGGAGCCCGCGAGCCCCCGCCAGTCCGGAGCGGGCAGCGCCGCGACGTCCAGCTTGCCGTTCGGTGTGCGCGGCAGCTCGCCAGGCAGCACCACGATCGCCGAGGGAACCATGTGTTCCGGAAGCGCGGCCGCGAGCTGTTCCCTGAGCCGGTCGCGGTCCACCTCGCCCACGACGTAGGCCAGGAGCCGGGTCGCTCCGCGCTGATCCTTCCCCGGCACGACCGCGGCCTGGGTCACGCCGGGGCACCCCATGAGGGTGCTCTCGATCTCGCCCGGCTCGATCCGGTGGCCGCGGATCTTCAGCTGGCCGTCGGTCCTGCCCAGGAAATCCAGATTGCCGTCGGCACGCCAGCGGGCGCGGTCACCGGTGCGGTACATCCGCTCGCCCGGCAGGCCGAAGGGATCGGCGACGAACCGCTGCGCGCTCAGCCCCGGCCGCCCGAGATAGCCCCGCGCCAGACCACGTCCCGAGACGTAGAGGTCGCCCTCGACGCCGACCGCGACCGGACGCAGTGACGCGTCGAGCACATAGCACCGGCTGTTCGGGTCCGGCCGCCCGATCGGCACCCTCCCCTGCCATCCCGGCTCCGCCAGCCAGAGGGTGGAGTTCACCGTCGCCTCGGTGAGCCCGTATGCGGCTACGACCCGCAGCCGTCGTGACCAGCGGGCGACGAGTTCGGTGGGCACGGTCTCGGTGCCCACGATCAGCACCGCGCCCTCGGGCAGTTCCGCGCCAGCGGGCAGCGCGGCGACCAGCGACGGCGGCAGGATCATGTGCGTCGCCCTGTGCTCGGCGATGTAATCGGTCAGCGCCGTGCCCGCGACCCTGCGCTCGGTGGGGACCAGGATCACCGTGCCGCCGACGCACAGCGACATCACGAGATCCCAGACGGCGACGTCGAAACCCGCGGAGGCGAACTGGACGACCCGGCTGTCGCGGGTCACGCCGATCCGCTCGGTGGCGGTGACGATCAGGCTGCCGATGCCGTCGTGCGACACCACGACGCCCTTGGGGCGGCCAGTGGAACCCGAGGTGTAGATGACGTACGCGGCCTGGGCCAGGTCCACGCGCACGTCCGGTGCACCGGTGTGCTGCTCGGCGAGTTCGGCCCGCACGCCGGCGTCGTCGAGCAGCACGGCGCCGATTCCCGGCACGGCGGGCAGTTCGGCTGCCGAGGCTCCGGTGCTCACCACGGTACGAACCGAGGCGTCGGTGAGCATGAACTCAAGCCGTTCGGCCGGGTGGTCGGTGTCCAGTGGCAGGTAGGCGGCGCCCGTCTTCAGCACGGCCAGCAGCGCGACGACGAGATCGGGGGTCCGGGGCAGCGCGACCGCGACCACGTCCTCCCGGCGCACGCCGCGGGAGAGCAACAGGTGGGCGAGCCGGTTCGCCGCGGCGTCCAGTTCGGCGTAGGTCATCCGCTCGTTCTCGAACTCCAGCGCGACCGAGTCCGGCGATTCGGCGACCTGTCGCCGCACAGCGGCAGGCCAGGACAGCTCGGGGGCGGCCACGGGGTCGGCGCCGAACTCGTCCAGCACCCTGACACGCTCGGCCTCGTCCAGTAGGTCGATACCGGCGATCGGCCGGTCCGAATGCGCGACGACCGCGCGCAGCACCCTGAGGAACCCGTCGCGATGCCGGTCGAGCTCCTCCTCGCCGCACACGGCCGCATCGGCGTCGAGATCGATGCGCAGGTCCGCGCCGGAGCCGCCGTCGTACACGGTCACCGAGAGGTCGTCGAGCGGACCGGTCCACCGGTAGTTGACGTCGACCTCGTGCTCGGCGAAGCCGGCATCGCCGTGGTGGGGCAGCACGTTGACCGTGGGGCCCGCCAGGTCCCGGATCCCCCCTTCCAGACCGCGGTCGGAGGCGATGTCCTCACCGCGGTACCTGCCGTGGCTTGCGGCGGCGCGCACCTGCGCCGCCACCTGCGTGATGACGTCCGCCGGGGTGTGCCACGGACGCACGTCCAGGCGCAGCGGAACGACGTTGGACAGCATTCCGGGAATCTCACCCCGCTCGGCACGGGGACGGGCGCTGACCGGCAGCGCCAGCGTCACGTCCGTAGCCCCGGTTTCCCGGTGCAGATACGTTCCCGCTGCCGCGATGAGCAGCCGGGAGAGCTTGGCCCCGGTGGCGGCGGCCGTCGCACGCATCGTCGCCGCCTCGTGCGCGTCCAGCCGGATGGTCCGGCGCAGCATCGCGCTCGCGGGCTCCTCCGCCGGCCGCAGCAGCCTGACCGGTTCTGGCGCCCCGGCCATCCGGCGGCCCCAGTACTCCCGGTCTTCCGCGTACCGGGCGGACTCGCGGTACCGCTCGTCGGCGACCACCAACCCGGTCAACGGCCAGTCCACTCCGGCGGGAGTGTGCGCACCCGCCGAGTAGAGCTCACCCGCCCTGCGGGTCAGTGTCGCGATGCCGTGCCCGTCGATGAGAATGTGGTGATAGCGCTGGTACCACAGCACCCTGTCCGGTCCGAGGCGCAGCAACGCGTGGGCGAACAACGGGTCGCTCACCAGATCGACGGGCCGCGCCCGGTCCGCGGACATCCACTCGGCCGCGGCCGCGTCGGGGTCCGCCGTTTCGCTCAGATCGAGCACGGTGAGCTCGAACGGCCGGACGGTCTGCGTCTGTCGCGCGGTCCTGCCGTCGGGCAGGAACCGGACATGGAGGCACTCGGCCTCGCCAACCGCGGTGCGAACCGCATCGGCGAGCCTGTCCGTGTCGACCCGGCCGCGCAACTCCGTCTCGGCGGCGATGTTGAACACCGCGGTGCCGGGCTCCAGGTGCTGGGCGAGCCAGATCCCGGTCTGCGCACGGGTGAGAGCCACGCCGGGTGTGCGATCACCGGGCGTGCTGATCACGCTGGACATGTCGAGAGGCCTTCCATCCGGTCAAGGGCGCGGGATCACGATCCGCGTCGCCTCCGCGATCACCGGCCGGCCACCACGGTGACCGGCCGGTGCGGAGATCTCGGAAAACGCGTTACTTCACGGACTCGAGCATCGACACCACCTCGTCGATGGCGTAGGGAATGCTCAGCACGGTGTTGAACGACAGTGCCGCGCCGATGTCCGGGTTCTCGTAGGGCAGGAACAGGTCGCGGTTCTCCTGCACGACCTCCAGCTGCGAGTACAGCGGGTCGCCGGTCAGCATCTGCTCCGCGTCCGGTGTCGCCACCAGCCAGAGCAGCCGGTCGGCGTTCATCAGGTCCAGCCGTTCGAAACTGAAGTCCGCCACGGTCTGGTCACCGACGGCCTTCGTGAACGGCTCCGGGGAGGTGAAGCCCATCTCCGTGAGGAACACCATCTTCGGGTCGTTCGGCGAGAAGGCGGAGAACTTGCCCGGCTCGTAGGGCTCACCCACCACGGCGGTCAGCTCGGCCCACTCCGGGTGCTTCTCGCGCACCTGCGCGAACCGCTGGTCGATGCCGTTGATCAGTTCCTCGGCCTCCGCCGATTTGCCGAGGGCGGTGCCGATCGCCCGCGTCATGTCCTGCCACGGCGCCTGGTAGTCCTCGAAACCCTTGGGCTGCGCGACGACGGGGAACTGCTGCGAGAGGGTGTCGTACTGTTCCTTGGTCATCCCCGAGTACTGGGCGATGATCAGATCAGGATCGAGTTCGGCGATCTTCTCCATGTTGTACTCGTCGCGCTCACCGACGATCTCAGGTGGCTGGTCGCCCCAGAGTTCCTTGGCCCACGGCCATTTCCCGTACGGCTGCTCCTTGAACCAGTCGACAGCGCCGACCGGTTTGACGCCGAGCGCGAGCACGGCGTCCTGATCGGACAGTCCTAGGGTGACGACCCGCTTCGGCTCGGCGGGGATCTCCGTACTGCCGTACTTGTGCTCGACAGTGACGGGGAATGTGGCGTCGCCGGAGGGCGCACCCGCGTCAGCGGGCTCCTCGCCGGACGCGCCGCAGCCGGCCAGTACCGCGGCGAGCACGAACGCCAGCAGAGCCGCGGGCAGGCTCCGTAACAGCCGGAAGTGGGTTTTCGGGGACATGGTTCAACCTTTCGGGGAAACTCACGCGACGTGGACAACAGATCTCCGACACCCGCCTGCCCTCGCCGCGCGGAGGGGACGGGGATACCTCCTAGGTGGAGGCGCTACCGCTCACCGCATAGCGCGCCTGTGGCCCACGTGTCTCGGGGACCCCGGGCACCGCGGCCCGCTTGCTGTACAGAATGGACCGGAGGATCTCTCCGGATCGCACCGCGTTGTTGGACAGCAGGGAGGATGTGATGCCGTGCGTGTGCTCCGTGCCGCCACCCTGCAGGTAGATACCGGTTCGCACAGCGGCGTCGGTCCGGATGCGATAGTCCCGTTCGACGTCGAGCCTGCCGTGCTCGTCGCGCAGGCAGCGGCCTGCCAGTTCGCCCAGCAGGGGCAGCGAGTCGTCCGGCCGGTATCCGGTCGAATAGACCACGACGTCCGATTCGAGTTCCGTCCGCGCACCCGACGTGAGTGATTCGACGGTGACTCGCACGCCGTCCCCGGTCTCGGCCACCTCGACCGGACGGGACACGTTGAACAGACGCAACCGCTCCCGGCCGAGCACCCGCTCCCGGTACATGCGGCGGTACAGGTCATCGATCAGTTCGAGGTCCACGACCGAGTAGTTCGTGTTGGCGTGGTAGCCCATGATCCGCTGTTTCGTGTCCTCCGGCGCCCCGTAGAACTCGTCCACCGCGTCCGGGTCGAAGACCCGGTTGGCGAACGCGCTGTCGTCGGACGGGCTGTAGCCGAACCTCGAGAACACCGAGCACACTTCGGCACGCGGGAACCTGCCGTGCAGGAAGGCGGTCACCTCGGCGGCACTCTGGCCCGCGCCGATCACCACGAACCGCGACGCCGTGTCCTCGTCGATACCGTCGACCCGGTGCATGAGTTCCCGGTTGTGCCACACCCGGTCGGAGGTGGTCACCCCCTCGGGCAGGTTCGGCCGCAGACCGGTGGCCACCACCAGATTGCGGGCGCGGAACACCTCGCTGCGCCCGCCGGGGGTCCTGGTCTCCACGTCGACGTACAGCACCTCGTCGTCGCCGTCGGCCCGCACCGGCCGGACCGCGACGACCTCCTGGTCGTACGAGACGAGATCGTCCACCTGCGCGGCCGACCACTCGAAGTAGTCGTGGAACTCGACTCGCAGCGGGAACAGGTTCTTGTGGTTGACGAAGTCGACCAGCCTGCCCTTGCTGTGCAGGTAGGAGAGGAAGCTGAACCGGCTGGCCGGGTTGCGCAGCGTCACGAGGTCCTTCAGGAACGACACCTGCATGGTGGCGTCCTCGATCAGCATTCCTCTGTGCCACCCGAAACACGGCTGACGCTCAAGAAAGTGGGCGGTCACCGTGTCGCTGCTGCCGGGGCCCGCGGCCGCGTTGTGCTCGGTCAGCGCGATCGCCAGCGCGAGGTTCGAGGGCCCGAACCCCACCCCGACGAGGTCGTATACCGGTGTCTCGTGGTCGAGAAATACCTGTGCCATACCTGTCCCATCGCGCGGCAGCGCCGCTTGTCCGTCTCGGTGCCTGCCCCGGCGGCCTCGCACGGACGGCTCCCGCGCAGCACACGCCGTTCAGACCGAGGAAACCCTAACCTAACTTAGTGCGCCCTCAGTTAGTACTTTCGAGGGTGATGTTCGTCCCCACGGCGAACATTGCTTAAGAAGGCAAGCCTTGCTTTACTAGCCCGGTTTGCCGGGGCCGTGATCGCGAGATGAGGAGGGGCCCATGCGGGTCGTCATGTTCGGGTACCAGACGTGGGGGCATCGGACCCTGCGTGCGCTGCTGGACTCGGAGCACGAGGTGGTGCTGGTGGTCACCCACCCGAAGTCCGAGCACGCCTACGAGCGCATCTGGTCCGACTCGGTCGCGGATCTGGCCGAGGAGCACGGCGTCGAGGTTCTGCTGCGCAACCGGCCCGACGACGAGGAGTTGATGTCCAGGCTCAAGGAGGCAGACCCGGACCTGATCGTCGCGAACAACTGGCGTACCTGGATCCCGCCGGAGATCTTCACGATGCCCCGCCACGGCACGCTGAACGTGCACGACTCGCTGCTGCCCGCCTACGCCGGATTCTCGCCGCTGATCTGGGCACTGATCAACGGCGAGTCCGAAGTGGGCGTGACCGCCCACATGATGGATGCCGAACTCGACGCGGGCGACATCGTCCTCCAGCGCGCGGTAGCGGTGGGCCCGCGCGACACCACGACCGACCTGTTCCACAAGACCGTCGACCTCATCGAGCCCGTTGTCACCGAGTCCCTCGCCCTGATCACTTCGGGCCGGGCCGAGTGGACCCCGCAGGACAGGTCGAAGGCGAGCTTCTTCCACAAGCGTGCCATCGAGGACAGCCGGATCGACTGGTCCTGGCCCGCGGCGGACATCGACCGGCTGGTCCGCGCCCAGTCCGACCCCTATCCCAACGCGTTCACCTTCCATCGCGGCGAGCGTCTGCGGATCGTTCGTGCCTCGGTGTCCGAAGGCCGCTACGGCGGTACGCCGGGCCGGATCTTCATCAAGGAGGGCGACGCGGTCGTCATCGTCGCGGGCGCCGACGCTCGGTTCGGCCGCAACCACGGCCTGGCGATCGAGCGGGTCCGCACGGAGGACGGTACCGAGTACGCCGCGGCCGACTACTTCACCACCATGGGCGGCTACCTCACCACCCACCCCCGCCCCTGACCGGAATTCGTCTGTCTCGATCAATTCCGGGTGCGAGGGCTGGTCGGCGTCGCCGGGCGCTCGCTCACCCCTCGCGCCCACTACCGTCCGGCAGCAGAATCGGCATGAATTCCTCTCGACCGAAAGGAGCTGCCGGGTGTCCTCCGCGAAGCAACTGGCGCGCTTACGCCGCTACTGGGACAAGCATTCACGCAACTATGACCGGCAGATGGGATTCGCCGACCGGAAGTTCTTCGGCGACACCCGGCAGTGGGTCTGCGGGCAGGCACACGGCCGCGTGCTCGAAGTCGCCGTGGGAACCGGCCTGAACCTGCCGTTCTACAGTGACGACGCGACGGTGACCGGTGTCGATCTCAGCCCGGCCATGCTGGAGCAGGCCCGCCTGCGGGTCGAGGAGCTCGGACGCCCGGTCGACCTGCACGAAGGTGACGCACAGCGGCTCGAGTTCCCGGACGACTCCTTCGACACCGTGGTGAGCACCTTCTCGCTGTGCGCAATCCCCGACGAGCGGGTCGCGATCGCCGAGATGCGGCGGGTCCTGCGCCCTGGTGGACGACTGGTGCTGGCCGACCACGTGGTGAGCACCTCGGCACCCGTCCGATTGATCCAGCGCCTGCTCGAACTGGTCTCCATTCCACTCGGCGGGGAGCACTTCCGGCGCAGGCCGATCAACGACGTGACGGCACAGGGCTTCGCGGTGGAACGCCAGGAGCGCTTCAAGCTCGGCATCGTCGAACGGCTTGTCGCCCGCAAACCGGGACCGTGAAGCACGGCAGTCACACCGGAGGAAACTCGTCGACGGTTTCCGCTTCAGCCGTCGAGACCGGGGTCGAGCAGCCTGCCCGCCATGTGCGTGTACATCCGGGCGGGGCTGGGCCGCGCCACCGGATGCAGGAAGCCGGGCAGCATCGGCAGCTCCACGGCGAACGGCGCGAGCCTGCGGTACAGCTCGGTGGCATCGCGCGGCCGTTTCGCCGGGTCCTTCTCCAGGAGCTCGCGCAGCACGCAACTGAGCCCGGCGGGCAGCCCCGGGACGTCCGGCGGGGGTTCGTGTACCTGCTTCTCGAACACCGAGAACGCCGTGGGGCCGGTGAACAACTGCTCGCCGGTCAGCAGTTCGTACAGCACACAGCCGAGTGCGTACAGGTCACCCGCGGGGCCGGAGACACCACGCTGGATCTGCTCCGGCGGCATGTAGGCAGGCGTGCCGAGGATCTGTCCCGCCCTGGTGAAGCGCGCGACGTCGACCTCGCGCAGGATCGCGAGACCGAAGTCGAGCACCTTCACACCGCCGTCGGGGCAGAGCATCAGGTTGGTCGGCTTGAGGTCGCGGTGGCAGATACCGAGTTCGTGCGCCGCCGCCAGCACGGCGCACGCCTGGGCGGCGATCGCCGCGGACCACGCCACCGGCACCGGACCGTGCTCCCCCACCAGATCGTCGATGGTGACACCCTCGATGAACTGCAGCACCTGGAACGGCCTGCCCTCGAACGTCCCGAAGTCGTGCAGCACCGGCGCACCCGGATGCTCGAGGCGGGCAAGTATGCGGGCCTCCCGGATGAACCGCCGCTCCAGGTCACCGTCCGGTCCACCGGGCAGCGCGAGGAACTTCACCGCGACGGTGCGGTCGAGATGCCGGTCGTGGCCCCGGTGCACCGTGCCCATCCCGCCCCTGCCGAGGGGAAGCTCGTCGAGTTCGTATCGCTCGGCGATCAGCAGCACAAACACCTCACTCGCCGGTGGGACCGCACCATGCTCATTGTGGGCCGAGGTGTCCGGTGACCAGGCCTTCGCAGCCTAGCCGGAGCAGCCGTTGCCCCGCCTCAGCCGCCTCCCGGGTCGCGTCGGCCACGACCTGCAGCTCCCTCATCGCCGCGCCGTACCTTCGCTGCTCCGCCAGCGAAAGGCTGGGCAGCCGAATCCGCCTCGGATCGATCCTGCTCGACAGACCTGGCGACTTCGCCGTCGCGGTCCGCAACACTCCCGCGAGGAACTCGGGGTCGACCCGCTGGGGATCGACGCGGTAGCGCGCGAGCGAAGGACCGAGCACGGCCGCCTCCGACACCACCCGGACCGCACCGGAGGGCGAAGCGACGACATCCCCGGCGCGAACCTCGACAACATCGCTGTCCGTGCCGTCCCCCGCGCCGGTCCGCCCGCTGGCCGCGCATCCCACGGCCACGTCCCCCGCCGTCAGCATCGGACCATGCCCGGCCACGGGCGCCGTCCCCGGCGGGGCGTACCGGACTCGCACGTGTCCGGCCGCGATGAGGTCCGCGACGGTCGTCGAGGCCTGTGGCCCGGGTCCCTGCAGCTGCTCGAGTTCCGGTACGGCGGGTCGCGTCGCTCCCCTGAGCCGGTCGGCCGCCGTGTTGAACTCCCGCACGAGTTCGCCGTCGCGTCGTGTGCTCATCGCGCGCGCGGGGCTCAGATCGACGTCCTCGTCCAGCAGATCGATGATCCGCACCGCACCCGCCGCCGCGGAATCCTGCCGGAACCGGACCCACGCGTGCTCCACCGCCCGCAGGTCTCCGTCGTACTCACCGAGCAGGATCCGCGAGGGCGGTGGCGCCCCGGGCTCGGGCCTGCGCAACAGCCACAGATCGGGCCCGCTCGCACCGAGGCCGAGAACGGCGAGCAGCGCACCGGCGCGCAGGAGGTTGCCCCGGATACGCCTGCCCGGCCGCCGGCTCGCCGCGGCGGTCGGCATCAGGATCGCCACCGTCCCACCGGGACGCACCTTCGCGAGACAATGCTGCACCCACGCCAGTTCCGGCTCACCCCGGGGCGGCATCCCGTACTCCCAGCGTGGATCTCCCGTGAGATCGTCGAATCCCCAGGACCGCTCGTTGAACGGCGGATCACACAGCACCGCGTCGGCGAGCGTGCCCGCGAACGCATCCGCTCGCAGCGAATCCCCGTCGACGATCCGCGCCGGAATCCCACGGAGTTCGAGGCGGGTCGCGGCGATGCGCGCGGCCGCTCCGCCGACTTCCTGACCCAGCGCGGTGATCCGGCCCGCCGCCAGCAGGAGAGTGCCGACACCGCAGGCCGGGTCGAGCACTGTCGCCCCTTCGGCACACGCCAGCCGCGCCATCAGCACGGCCACCTCGTGCCTGGTGATGTCAAGCCCGCGGGAGTGCGCCCGGAAGTAGCGCGCGCACAGTTCCTCGAACGCCATGGCGGGACCGCGCTCGGCCGACAGGTCCCCCAGCGCGCCGTCCACGCGGGCACCGGGCGCACCCGCGCGTAGCCGCTCACCGGCCTCGGCGACGAGCTCGCCGAGCCGCAGGTCGTCGCCCGCCGCCCGGATCTCCTGCCAGGCGCGGTCCGCGGCCGAGAGTTGGAACGGTTTGCCGTTGCGCCGCAGCCAGGTCTCCACCTCGGTCAGGGAGAACAGCGGGCTGGACGCGGTGCCCCCGACGGGCCGCGGGAAATCCTCGTGCCTGCGGCGCCAGTTGCTCACCGCCGCCCGCCCCACGTCCACCAGCCGAGCGATCTCGCCGGCGTTCACTGTCCCGTCCTGACCCATGACACAGGAGCCTAGTTCACAAGTCTCAGACTTTCCACAGCACTTCTGCTTGTGAACAGAATCAACCACTGATTTACTGCATGCATGACACCTCCCCGCGTTCCCCGGCTCGACTACGCCGCCGCCTCCGACCCTGGGCGACGGCGGTCCCGCAACGAGGACTCCGCCCTGGCAACTCCTCGCCTGCTGGCCGTGGCCGACGGTATCGGCGGTCAGCCGCACGGAGAGATCGCCAGCGCTGTGGCCATCACCGAGCTCGCGGGCAGAGCCGTTCCGTCCATCCCGGACGGCATCACCGCCGACGCGGGGGCGCGGCTGCTCACCGAGACGGTGTCGGGCATCGCGGGCACCCTCACCGACCTCGCGCGCGAGCACGAGGACCTCACCGGGATGGGCTGCACCATGACCACACTGCTCTGGCACGGATCGGGATTCGTGCTGGCGCACATCGGCGACTCCCGCGCATACCTCCTTCGCGGCGCCGAGCTACGACGACTCACCAGGGATCACACGCTGGTCGAACAGCTGGTCGCGGACGGCCAGGTGACAGCAGAGGAGGCCGCCCACCATCCCCGGCGGTCCATGCTCATGCGGGCACTGCTCGCGGGTGACGGCGGGGAACCGGACGTGTCGGTGCACGACTGCGTTCCCGGCGATCGCATTCTCCTGTGTTCCGACGGGGTGACCTGCGTGCTCACCGACGACACGATCCAGGACACGCTGGCCGAGGGCGCGGAGCCGGAGCCCACACTGCGGCGGTTGATAGAGCGGGCGAACGAACTCGGCGGCCCGGACAACATCACCGCCGTGGTGGCCGATGTGCGGGAGGCGACGGCCGGACCCTCGGCGTCCGGTCCCACGCTGCTGGCCGGTGCCGTGACCGAGGTGACCATTCCCGGCCGGTGATCATGCGGGGCCAAGCCCCGACAGCCTACGATCCGGGTGCGGACGCCCTCGAGACACAAGGAGCCGTACTCCATGCCCGACAACCGCACCTACGATCTGGTTCTGTTCGGTGGCACGGGGTTCACCGGAGGGTTGACCGCCGAGTACCTCGCCCGCACGGTCCCTGCCGGGGCGGCCTGGGCACTGGCAGGGCGCAACAGGACCAAGCTCGAGCACCTGCGCGACCGCCTCACCGCGATCGATCCCGCATGCGCGGATCTGCCCCTGCTGCACGCCGACACCGGCGAGCCCGCGTCACTCCGGACGGTCGCCGAGGCGGCCAAGGTGATCATCACCACGGTGGGTCCCTACTCGGACCACGGCGAGCCACTGGTGGCGGCCTGCGCGGCAGCCGGCACCGACTACGTCGATCTCACCGGGGAGCCGGAGTTCGTCGACCGCATGTACCTGCGCCATGACGCGACAGCCCGCCGCAGCGGCGCCCGCATCGTGCACGCCTGCGGTTTCGACTCGATCCCCTACGACCTCGGCGTGCTGTTCACGGTCGGTTACCTGCCGCAGGACGTGCCGATCACCGTGAGCGGTCAGGTGCGGGTCAACGCGGAGTTCTCCGGCGGCACCTACTCATCCGCGCTGACCGCGTTCTCCCGGCCGCTGGCAATGGTTCGGGCGGCACGGGAACGGGCGCGCGTCGAACCCCGCCCCGACCGGCGCCGCGTGCGGACCCCGCTCGGCAAGCTCCACCGTGACAGCACGACGGGCCGCTGGGTGGTCCCGATGTCCTCTTTGGACCCGCGAATCGTCGCTCGCTCGGCTCGGGCGCTGCCACGCTACGGCCCCGACTTCACCTACCACCAGTACGCCTCGGTCAAGCGGTTGCCGACGGTGGCGCTCGCCGGGGCGGGCCTTGCCGCGCTGGCGTTGCTCGCACAGATCCCGCCTGCGCGGGACGCTCTCGCGAGAATCCGGAAGCCCGGTGCGGGCCCGAGCCCCGAGCGCAGGGCGAGATCCTGGTTCTCCGTCCGGTTCACCGGGGAGGCAGGTGGCACCCGCGTGGTCACCGAAGTCTCGGGCGGCGACCCGGGATATGACGAGACCGCACGGATGCTCGCCGAGTCGGCGCTGTGTCTGGCCTTCGACGACCTGCCCGAGACCGCGGGACAGGTCACCACAGCGGTAGCGATGGGCGATGCGCTGCTGCGCAGACTCACCGAGGCAGGGCTCAGCATCCGCGTACTCCACGACAACCGCTGATCCGACTTATGAACAAGAAGCCCGCAGCCGGGGCTGTGACCGGCAAGCGGCCCGGCCACAGCCCCTCCCTGGCTGGTCAGCCCACCGGCTGCACGTCCGGAATTCCGTTCTCCGGCGGCGGCGCGTGCTCGGCGGTGTGCTCGGTGATCTCGGCGTCACCGTTCCCGGTCACCAGCACCGGCGTGAGCTCCTCGGTCGTCACACCCTTGATCCGCGCGACCTTCACACCCGATATTCCGGCATGGGACTCCCCCGAGTACCGGAAGGGAGCGAGGCCGGGCCCCTGGAAGTCACCGCCTGCCTGCTCCACGGCGTTGACGATTCCTTCCCTCGTCGGGTTGGCTCCGGCCGCCTGCAGCGCCTGCACGAACGTGTAGGCCTCGGCCATTCCGTAGATCCGGTAGTTGGTCAGTTCACCCTCTCCGCCGTGAGCGTCCCATACCTTCTGCCAGAGCTGGGTCCACGGATCGTCCGTCGCGTCCACTCCGGACAGGTATTCGGTGGTGATCGCACCGTCGAGCATTGCGGAGTCGGTGACCTTCCCCTCGGAGAACTTGCTCAGCAGCGAGCCGACCAGAGCCGGGTCCGAACCGACGTTGCTGTAGATCCACTGTGGATCGTAGTTGAGGCGCAACGAGGTGAGCTGGCTCAGTGCGGTGTAGGACGGCACATTGAAGCCGATGACGAGATCCGCCCCGGCCGCCTGCAGTGCCGCGATCTGTGGTGCGACGTCCGTGTTTCCCGGCGCGTAACGCTCGGCCGCGACGATCTGGTCGTCTATGTATCGTCGCACCCCCTTCTCGCCGTCGTCGCCGAAGTCGTCGTCCTGCAGGAACAGTCCCACCTTGGCGTCGGGCAAATTCTCCCGCACGTACTGACCGATGATCTTTCCCTCGACCTCGTAGTCCGGCTGCCAGCCGAACGTCTGCGGATTCTCCTGCGGCTGGTTCCACAGCAGCGAACCCGACGAGACGAAGAGGTCCGGCACTCCGGAGCTGTTCAGGAAGTCGAGCACCGCGCTGTGCGTGGGCGTGCCGAGGCCGCCGACCATCGCGAAGATCTCGTCCTGCAGCACGAGCTCGTTGGTCACCTGCGTGGTGTTCGTCGGGTTGTAGGCGTCGTCCTTGTAGACGTACTCGATCGTCCGCCCGTGGACACCACCGTTGGCGTTGACGTAGTCGAAGTACGCCTTCGCGCCGGTCGGGATCTCGCTGTACCCGGGCGCGGCGACCCCGGTCAGCGGGAAGTGGGCGCCGACCTTCACCGACTCGGCCGTGATGCCGACGTCGGAGGCCTCTCTTCCACCCCCCGTTCCCTCATCGGGGCGGCCGCCCGCGCCACAGGACGCGAGGACCACCGCGGCTGTGGTGATCAGGCCCGCCACCCACCGGCCACGACGTCGCACGACTCTGCTCATCTGCTACCTCCTGATTCAACGTCCCCGACGGGTTCAGTGGTTGTGGCTGTCCCACCCCGGCTGGCCGGCTTTCCGCGCAGCCGCCGCAACATTCCGACGGCTCCGCCCGGCGCGAGCACCATGACCGCCACCAGCACGACGCCGTAGACCAGGGGAGCCAGCTGCGCCGCCTGTACGTCCGAGAGCCCGGCGCCGGTGCCGATTCCGGTCACCGCGGGAGGCAGGAAGACCAGCAGCGCGCTGCCGAGCAGCGCTCCGGTGAGACTTCCGAGTCCACCCACCACGACCGCGGTGAGCAGGGCCAGCGAGAGCACGATCGTGAATCCGCTCGGCGCGGCCAGCCTGACCACCATGCCGAGCACCGATCCGGCGAGCCCGGCGCAGGCTGCGCTGACCACGAACGCGAGCACCCTGGCCTTTCCGAGTTGGATCCCGGATAGTTCGGCGGCGATCTCGTCGTCGCGCACCGCGCGCCACATCCGCCCGTACCTGCTCGCGATCAGGTTGGCCAGCAGCAGAAGGACGACGAGCAGGGTGATCCAGCCGATGTAGGCGAGGTACTTCGCCGGGCCCGCTTCGTTGGCCGAGAGGAAGTAGACGGCGTCGGCGAACCAGTCCGGGGTGCGCGGGGCGTCGACGCGCAGTCCCTGCTCCCCGCCCAGTGTCCCGTCGAAGTAGATCGCGATTCCCGGCACGCCGACGGCCAGCGCGAGCGTGGCTCCCGCGAGATAGGGACCGTGCAGCCGCGAGGCCGCCGCGCCGACGACGATGCCCACGATCGCGGTAGCCGCGGTGGCGAGCAACATCGCCAGGGGGAACGGGATCGATCCGGTGGCCAGCAGCAACCCGGTCGTGTAAGCGCCCACTGCCATCAGCGCACCGTGACCAAGTGAGATCTGCCCGTTGAGTCCGGTGAGGACGGTAAGACCGGCCGCCGCGATGGCGTAGTACGACATCGTGGCGAACTGCGAGTTCCGGAACGGAGTGGTCGTCTCCAGCACGACGATCACGAGGAGCAGACCGACGAGCACCAGCAACAGGTGCCGTCCGAGCACCGAGGACGGGAGGCGGCGGCGCACGGCCGTGATGACGGGGCCCATCACACCTGCCTCGCTGCCGTGCTGCTGAACAGTCCCCTTGGCCGCACCAGCAGCACGGCCACGAGGATCGCCAGTGCCGCCAGGGCCACCAGCTCACTTCCGAGATAGCCGCTCACATAGGACAGTGCCAGTCCCATGATCAGTCCGCCGACGACGGCTCCGACCGGGCTGTCCAGACCGCCGAGCACCGCGGCGACGAAACCGTAGACGATCACCGCGTCCATGTAGGCCGGGAAGACCAGGTTCCCGCCTGCGATGAGCAGGCCGGCCAGTGACCCCACCACAGCGGCCAGCGCCCAGCCCAGGGTGAGCATGCGGCCTACCTTGACCCCGAGCAGCCGGGCGACCTCCTGATTGAACGCCGAGGCCCGCATACGCAGACCGACATCGGTGAACCGGAACAGGGCGACGAGCCCCGCCATCACGGCGACCACCGAGGCGATGACGAAGATGCTGTAGGGCGTGAACGCGATGTTGACCGAACCGATGGTGAAGCCACGGAGGTCGAACGGTGCGGGGAAGGACTTGAACGAGGCTCCGAAAAGGATGGCGGCCAGCGCCTGGAAGGCGACGAACAAACCGAGCGTGACGATCACGGCGTTGAGTTCGGGACCGCCCTCGACCGGCCGCATGATCACCCGTTCCACCGCGGCGCCGAGCAGCAGTCCGCCGAGCAGCGCCACGGCGAACCCCACCCAGTACGACATCCCGTTCTCCACCAGGGTGAGCGCAAGGTAGGTGGTGAACATCGCCATGGATCCCTGGGCGAAGTTGATGATTCTCGTCGAGCGCCAGATCAGCACGAGAGCCAGCGCGAAGGCCGCGTAGATCGCGCCCTGGCTGATCCCGCCGAGGGTGACGTTCAGGAACTGTTGCATCGTCTGCCGTGTCCTCCTTGAGCTCGCATCACCGAGCCGTGCCGGCGAGCACTAGAAACCGAGATAGGCGTGGCGCAAGTCGTCGTCGGCGGCGAGTGTCGAGGCCTCGTCCGCCGCGACCACCTCGCCGAGGTTGAGCACGAATCCGTCGTCGGCGATCGAAAGGGCGCTGCGCGCGTTCTGCTCGACCAGCAGAACCGTCACGCCGTCACGGTCGACCAGATCGCGCAGCAGGCCGAAGATCTGGGCCACGATCCGTGGTGCGAGCCCGAGTGAGGGCTCGTCGAGCAGCAGCACCTCGGGCGCCGACAGCAACGCACGACCGATCACCAGCATCTGCCGCTCCCCGCCGGACAACGAGTTCGCCTCGCGCCGCCGTCGCTGCTCCAGCGCGGGGAACATCTCGTAGACCGAGTCCAGGTCGTGTGCACCATCCCCCCGCGCGGTGCCGAGCAGCTCACCGAGCCGGAGGTTCTCCTCGACGGTGAGTTCGGTGATCACTCCCCGCCCTTCCGGGACATGGGCGACCCCCGCCATGGCGATGGCCTCCGCGGACAGTCCGGTGAGATCACGGCCGCCGAGGAACACACCGCCGCTGCTGCCGCGGACCAGCCCGGACACGGTACGCAGCAGCGTGGTCTTACCCGCGCCGTTGGCTCCGAGCACGGCTGTGATGCGCCCGCGGCGGGCTGTGATGTGCACGTGGTTCAGCGCGACCACCGGGCCGTAGGAAGCGCTGAGGTCGCGAATCTCCAGTTCGCCGTGCTGATTGCCGGAAGTCGCGGGCGCGTTCCAGGTGCCGGTCGCGTTTTCACTCATCCTGGTCTCCCCGCCGGGCCTGCTCGCCCAGGTAGGCATCGATGACTGCGGGCTCGTTGCGAACCGCGTCGGGCGAGCCGTGCGCCACGACCTTGCCGAAGTCGAGCACCGTGATCCGGTCGCAGATCGACATGACCAGGTCCATGTGGTGGTCGACGAGGATCACCGCCATCCTGTCGGTGAGTGCGCGGACGAACTCGCCGAGCTCGACGATCTCGTCGTGGCCGAGCCCGCTGGCCGGTTCGTCGAGCAGCAGCAGATCGGGCGCCGCGGCGAGCGCCCTGGCCAGTGCCACCTTCTTCTGCACCGGATAGGGCAGGCTCGACGGCATCCGGGAGGCGTAGGACTCGACCCCGACCTCCCGCATCGCACCGCGCGCGGACTCGCGCAGCCCGCGCTCGTCAGCGGCGGAGCGGGGCAGGGCGAACAACGCGGAGGTGAAGCCGGACCTGTGGAACCGGTCCGCGCCGACCATCACGTTCTCCAGCACCGTGAGCCCGGCGAACAGCCCGACCCCCTGCAGGGTCCGCGCGATTCCCATCCCGCTGAGCTGGTGTGGCCGCAGGTCGGCCAACTCCCGCCCACCGCGGTACAACGTTCCGGAATCCGGCGCGACGAAGCCGCAACAGACGTTGAACAGGGTGGTCTTTCCCGCGCCGTTGGGTCCGATCACGCCGTGTATCTCGCTGGGCGAGGCGGCGAGTGACACATCGTCGAGTGCGGTCAGGCCACCGAACCGGACGCTGATCCCACGTGCTTCGAAGAGTGGCGGGGATTCCCGCACCGTGGTCGAGGTCTGCGTGTCGGATCGATCCGGCAACGTCACAGCCGCGCCTCCCGCCATTGGTGAGTCACTTGGCACGGACACCAGGGGTGCGATGTGTCGTGGAACACCCCGGCCCGATAGGTCCATAAGACTGATGCGCGGCGCCCAATCTGGGCCATAGGCGGAGCGCCCAAAGATGCAGGCGATTTCTGGGCTCGGCGCCCGGACTGGTGGACGCCGCACCAGGTGCCGTGCGATTGTCGGCCGATGCAAGCACCGGCACCTGGTCAGCCGAAACCGGAGTTGACGAAGCCGCCGAAGGGCGCACTGCACATTTTGAGCCGGGTGCTGTTGGGCGAACTGGACAGTCTGGCCGACCGGCTCACGCTGGTCGTCCTGCAGCGCGAACCCTCCTACGCCGAACTGGGTGTCGCCGCACCGGAAGAACTCCGGCTGAGCCTGCGGGACAACCTCGAGCGCGGCATCCAGTCGCTCGGCGAGGCGGTTCCCGACGGGGACGATCCACAGGACACCTCACGGGAGACCGGCCGCATCCGGGTACGGCAGGGCATTCCGCTGGAGGCCGTCCTCCGTGCCTATCGCCTGGGTGGCCGGGTGATCTGGGAGGCACTGCTGTCCACCTCCAGGGAGCGCTTCGGCGGAAAGTACGACCACGACCTGCTCGAGGCGGCCAGCTATGTCTGGCGGGTGATCGACTCGAGTTCCTCGGCGCTGGTGGACGCCTACCGGCTGGAGGAGGCGCGGCTGCGCAGTCACGAGCTCAGCCGCAAACATGCCTTTCTGAACGCGCTGCTGGAGGGCCGTGGAGGAGACCCGGCACTCGCCACAGAGGCCGCCGCGGCGCTCGGCCTGCCACCGACGGGGCCACTGATCTGTATCGTCGCCCCGGTCGACAGCCCACGCGACGACCCGCTGCGCTCTCCGCAGGACGCGCTCGGCTCACACGGGATCGTCTCCTCGTGGCATGTCCGTCCCGCCGACATCGTCGGCCTTGTGGCACTCGGTGAACGCACCCCGGCCGAAGTGCTGGAGGCGCTCGGCCCCGCGGTGGCCGGGCGCGTCGGCGCCGCACCGGTGATCACCGATTTCGCGGAGATCGGGGTGGCGTACGGCATGGCACAGACCGCGGCCCGGACACTGGCCGAACCGGGCGTCGCCGCACTCGACGAACGGCTGCCGGAGGCGCTGCTCGTCGGCAGCCCGCATCTGGTTCCCCGGCTGGAACAAGTGGCCTTCGGGGACCTGCTCGACCTCCCGGAGGCCGAGCGGCAGACCATGCTGGAGACTCTGGACGCGGTGATCGACAGTGGCGGGTCACCCACGCACGCCGCACAGCGGCTCTACTGTCATCGCAACACGGTGATCTACCGGCTCCAGCGAATCGAGACGGTGACCGGTCGCAAGATCGCCGATCCGCGCGACCGGCTTCTGCTCACCCTCGGCCTCATGGCGTTCCGTCAGCGGTGAACCGGTGCACGGGAAATAGAAACCATACGCATTTCTCACTTTTTCCCAATTGCCGTCAGGAACTTTTCCCGCACGACCGAACGCTGGTCGGGTAGAGCTCGGTGCACCTATCTTCTGAACACTGTTTTCTGTTCGGAATTCGGGTTGTTCACACCGCCGACGTGCGGCGCAGGAGGTCCCCAGATGAGAACGTTCCTTCGGTTCGCCATGGCGGTGGTGATGCTGGTGAGCACGGTGCTGCTCGCCGGATCCGCGCAGGCCTACTCCGGCGCCTTCTTTCCGACGCAGAGCAAGGGAAATCGCGGCGTGGACGTGCTCGCCGCGCAGTATCTGTTGCGCCATCACCGGCAGTCCGCCGACGCGGACTCCGTGTTCGGCACCGGCACGGACACCGCCGTCCGGGCTTTCCAGAAGGCGCGGTCCCTCGACGTGGACGGCATCATCGGCCCCAACACCTGGGCCAGGCTGGCGGTGACCACTCGCCAGGGCGACACCGGTGACGCGGTGCGGGCGCTGCAGGTGCAACTCAACGCGAAGCACAACGCGAAGCTCGGTGTCTCCGGCACCTATGACACCGCCACCCGCACCGCCGTCACGAACTTCCAGCGGCACGCCGGGATCGGGGTCGACGGGATCACCGGTCCGGCCACCTGGAAGAACCTGTTGTGGCACTACGATTATCCGGCGATGTCGAGCGGTCTGTGTGACAAGGACCCGGACAACAACGGCACGGTGAACTGGGGCACCGGTGCGACGGTCGGTCAACTCGAGGAGGCGGTGCGGCGGTTCGTTCCGAGCGGCAACGGCAAGGTGCCGCTCGGTGACATCTCCAGAGAACACGGCGGTTCCCTCAACGGCCACTCCAGCCATCAACTCGGCCTCGACGTGGACCTGTGGCCGATCCGCACGGACTCCGCCCAATGCTCCGCGGGCCGGATCACGTGGCAGTCCTCGACCTATGACCGCGCCGCCACCCGAAAGCTCGTCCAGGAGATCCGGGCCACCGCGCCTGGGCACGTCAAACTGATCTTCTTCAACGACCCCGTCCTGATCAGGGAAGGCCTCACCAGCCAGTACGCCAACCACGACAATCACCTGCACGTGCGTTACTGCGAGCGAGTCCACCCGAACTCCCTGTACCAGTGCTGACAGCCTCCGGCGGTGTGCTGGTGGGTCGCCGACCGCGGCCACCAGTCACCGGCAGCACCGCCGGGCATGGGACGCTGCTGAGATGGGACTGTTCACGGTGGAGGAGGCACGCGCCGAGCTGACGGCGTTGCGGCCGGTACTGGACGAGATCGTGACACTGCGGGCGGATGCGGCCGAACTCGCATTCGCGCAGACTCCGGGTGGCGCTCCGAGCGCACTCGGTGGACTCGCCGAACTCAAGGCCGCCCAGGCGCGGCTGGACGAACTGATGGCGATCGTGCAGGAGACCGGCGCCGAACTCAAGGGATTCGCGCCACTGCTCGTCGACTTCCCTGCCGACATCGACGGCGTGCCGGTGTTGCTGTGCTGGCTGGAGGGTGACGCCGGGTTGAACTGGTATCACCGCGCCGACCTCGGGTTCGCGGGGCGGCGGCCGCTCCCCTGACACCCGACGGGTGATTGGCGACCCGCATCCCGGGTACCCCTGCGACCGTGCGGACCACGAGAGCAAGAGCGGCCGGAGTCGCCGCCGCCTGCGCCCTGCTCCTCGCGGGCGGATGCACCGGCGGAGACTCCCAGCCCCAGAACCAGAACCAGAACCAGTCCAGCGTCACGGCACCGCCCGGGGAATCGGCACCGCTGGCCGACATCACCGAACGGCTGGCGCCGAGCGTGGTGACCGTGCGTACCGGCTCCGGAGTGGGCAGCGGAGTGGTACTGCGACCCGACGTGGTCGTCACCAACCAGCACGTCGTCGGCGATCACACCGACGTGCAGCTCACCTACGCCGACGGGACCGTGTCCCCCGGCGAGGTGCTCGCCACCGACACCGTCACCGACCTCGCCGTGGTGCGGACCGAACGCAAGAATCTGCCGGTACCCGAGTACCGCACGCAACTGCCCCGGCCCGGCGAGACCGCGCTGGCGATAGGCAGCCCGCTCGGCTTCGAGAACTCCGTGACCGCGGGCATCATCTCCGGGCTGCACCGGGAGATCCCGGGTTCGGCCGCCAAGACCCAGTCACTGGTGGACCTGATCCAGACCGACGCCTCCATCTCCCCCGGCAACTCCGGTGGCGCCCTCATCGACGGACAGGGCCGCATCATCGGGGTGAACGAGGCGTACATCCCGCCCAACCAGGGAGCGGTCTCACTGGGCTTCGCGATCCCCGCGGCCACCGTCGTCGACACCGCGGACGAGCTGCTGGCCGACGGCACGGCGACCCATCCCTACCTCGGGGTCTCGCTCCGCCCGCTCACCCCGGCGATCCGTGAACAGCTCAATGTGCAGGCGGAAAGCGGCGCCCTCGTCACCGGGGTCGACGAGAACGGCCCGGCCACCTCCGCCGGTGTCCGGGCCGGTGACGTCATCACCTCGTTCGCTGGTCAGGACATCGCCGCGGTCGAGGACGTGCTCGCCGCGCTGCGCGATATCGAACCGGGCGAGGAGACCGGCCTGACCGTGTCGCGCGGGGGTGAGTCGCAGCAGCTGACCGTAGCCGTCGGCAAACGCGAGGGCTGAGCACGCGTCACGCGCCGCTGTCGTCGTCCACGACGATCACCTCGGGGATGCCCGTCTCGGCGACCGCGACGGCCCGGGCGGGAGTACCGCGTGTCGGTGGGGCAGGTGGCGAACAACGCCACACGCGGCCCGCTCATCGTAGTCCCGCCCGGCGCGCGGCCGCGTCCCAGCGACTCCGCCGTCCGCGTGGGAAGTATGTGGCGATGGGCGCGCTGCTGGACCTGATGTCCTGCAGCATGCCCGCGGCACGGGCCTGAACACCGATGTTGCCGATAGCGCTCGCCTCAACGGGCCCCGCGTGCACGGGCAGTCCACAGGCGTCCGCGGTCAACTGGCAGAGGAGCTCGTTGCGCGCGCCGCCACCGACAAGGTGCACGGTGCGAATCCGGCGTCCCGAAAGGCGGGCGGCGGTGTCGAGTGAACGGGCGTGCGCGAGAGCAAGTGACTCCAGGATCGTCCGCACCACAGCGGGTGGGGTCCTCGGCACGGGCTGTCCAGTTCGTCCGCAGACATCAGCGATCCGTTCCGGCATGTCCCCCGGGGTGAGGAACACCGGATCGTCGGGGTCCACAACGGACCCGAAGGCGGGCTCCGCCTCGGCCGCGGTCAGCACCTGCGCCAGGTCCACGTCGAGGCCCCGTCCGTTCCACACGCGCAGGGACTCGCTCAGTAGCCACAGGCCCATCGTGTTGCGCAGGAAGCGAACCGTGCCGTCGATCCCGGCCTCGTTCGTGAAATTCGCCATTCGCGCTCGCTCATCGAGCACCGGCGAGGGCAGTTCGAGTCCCACGAGGGACCAGGTGCCACAGGAGATGTAGCCGAAGTCCGAACCGGACGCCGGAACGGCGGCGACTGCTGACGCCGTGTCGTGCGAGGCGACGGCCACGACCGGAATACCGCCAGGACCGACCCCGATCCGCTCACCAGGTCCGCGCAGCGGGGGCAGCAGTGGTGCCGGGATCGGGGTTCGGGCGAGCAGCTCCGTTGACCAGCGGCGGGTCGACGCGTCGAGCAGTCCCGTGGTCGACGCGTTGGTCACCTCGGCGCCGATCCTCCCGGTCAGGCGGTACGCCAGCAGATCCGGCAGGAGCAGCATCCGCGCATCGGCGAGGCGTTCCGGCGGCTCGGCGAGCAGTTGGTAGATCGTGTTGAACGGTAGATACTGCAGGCCGGTCATCCCGTACAGGGTCGCGTCGTCCACGGTCGCGCGCAGGCGTTCGGCCATGCCGTCGGTCCGCGGGTCGCGGTAGCACCGCACGTCCCCGGAAAGTTGCCCGTCCGGACCGAGCAGACCGT
This sequence comes from Amycolatopsis marina, assembly GCF_900111885.1. Taxonomy (GTDB): domain Bacteria; phylum Actinomycetota; class Actinomycetes; order Mycobacteriales; family Pseudonocardiaceae; genus Amycolatopsis; species Amycolatopsis marina. The sequence goes on along the minus strand of NZ_FOKG01000026.1, from coordinate 14,333 downwards.
AGTCCACGGCCCAGGAGTCGATCCCGACCGACACGGGGCGGGCGCAGGCGGTGTCGGCGAGACCGGCGCGGATCTCGGCCTCCATCTCCCCGACGTCCCAGCGCAACCCGCCCTCGGGCCGCTCGCGCGGTCCGGTGGCGAACCGGCGGACCTCCGACAGGGCGATCCTGCCGTCGGTGACCTCTCCGAGCATGACCCTGCCACTGGAGGCGCCGAGGTCGACGGCGACGAACGAGTCCATGTCAGACCACTGTCAGCGGGAGGTCGAGCAGGCTCGCCACCGCACGTAGCTCGCCGACCCGGTGCCCGAGACCGAGCGCCCAGTGGTGCGCGACACCGCTGGCCGACCAGTCGTCCGTCCACTCCCCCGGATCCCGCCCGAAGTCCACCCGGCTGGTGGTGTTGCCGATCCGCATGAGCGGACCGTCGACGACCTGGCCCTCCGCCACGATGAGCGAGTACCGCCCCTCGCGGTCCTGGCCCACGCCGAGCAGCGTGACCGGACCGTGCGCGACGTCGAACTCCACCGAGACGCCCCAGCCGCGTTTGCCGTGATAGACGCCGAGACCACGCAGCAACGGTTTCTTCGCGCTGATCGCAAGGTGCGCGGGCCCGTCGTGGCCCATCTCGACGTGCCCGCGCTCGAAGTCGAGTGCCTGCAGCTCGGTGAAGGAGCCGCCCGCGCCGAGCACGTCCATGATCAGCATCGCCATGCTGGTGCGCAGTTCGTACTCCCCCGCCGCCGGGATGCCCCGCGCGGTGAGCAGGCTCGCGCCGAGGATCATGCCCGCGCCGAGGCGTTCGTGGATCTCCCCGTCAAGACCCCGGTGGTAGTACGCGAGACTGTCCAGGTCGAAGTCGGCGACGAGCCGGTCGAGGCCGACCGACACCTTCGCGCCCCAGACGAGGTAATCGGGGTTCACCGACTCGTCCAGCTCGAAGACCGACTCTGCCTCGGTGACCTTGGCCGCGACCTCGGCGTCGGTGACCTGCTCCACCCGCATCCGCAGGTCGTCGAACTCCAGCACCTCGACGTGTCCGCCGAGCTGCGCGCTGACCATGGTCAGGTCGGTGGAGACGTCGTACATGCCCGGGTAGAGGTGCCCCATCAGGCCGTGTCGACCATGCCGCAGGACGGTCCGGACGGTGGCGGCGGAGATCCACCGCTCGATCTTCGTCCACGCGCGCTCGTCGTGCAGGTAGCCGGACACACTGCGGAACTCCACGCCCGCCCTGCGGAACGCGTTCGCCATTTCCGACAGCGGGCAGGCCCCGCAGTAGGCCAGCCACTGGCCGGTGTCCACTGTGGCATGCTCCATCGACTCCGTCGGCTGCAGATTGATCAGCAGCACCGGTGCCCCACTGCGCTGCGCGACCGGCATCAGCATGGTGGCCGTCATGTAGGTGGTGAGGAATCCGACGATGAGGTCGCAACCCGCCGCACGCAACCGTTCGGCGGCAGCCGCGCCGTCGCGGGCGTCGGAGATGAACCCGACGTCGACGATGTCCGCGTCGAACGCCGAGATCCGCTCGCTGACATAGGCCGACGACTTCTCGAGCGTCGGCAGCAGATCCGGGAACTGTGGCCAGTACGCCCCGAGCCCGCCCGCGACGAGCCCGATCTTCGGCCTGCGCCGTGTGTCGGTCATGAATCCTGCCTCTCCTCGTCGTTGCGGACCAGCGCTTCTGCCGACCCCGCCTACCGCAGGAATGCCGCCGCGACGCCCGCGTCGACCGGGACGTGCAGCCCTGTGGTGTGGGACAGTTCGCCCGCGGTGAGCACGAACACGGCGTTCGCGACATGCTCGGGCAGCACCTCCCGCTTCAGCAGCGTCCGCTGGGCGTAGAACTCGCCGAGCTTCTCCTCCGGCACGCCGTAGACCGCGGCGCGCTTCGCTCCCCATCCCGAGGCGAAGATGCCGGATCCGCGGACCACGCCGTCCGGGTTCACCCCGTTGACCCTGATTCCGTGCTCACCGAGTTCGGCCGCCAGCAACCGCACCTGGTGCGCCTGGTCGGCCTTGGTCGCGCCGTACGCGACGTTGTTCGGCCCCGCGAACACCGCGTTCTTGCTCGCGATGTAGACGATGTCACCGCCCATGTCCTGCGCGATCATGGCCCGCGCCGCCTCGCGCGAGACGAGGAAGGACCCCTTCGCCATCACGTCGTGCTGCAGGTCCCAGTCCGCGCCGGTGGTCTCCAGCAGCGGCTTCGACACTGACAGCCCCGCGTTGTTCACCACGAGGTCCAACCCGCCGAACGCCAGGGCACAGTCGGCGACCGCACCCGCGACACCCGTCTCGTCGGTGACGTCAGCCGCGACCGCGATGGCCGTGTCAGCGCCGCCCAGCTCCGCCGCGACCGAGGCCGCCGCCTCGTCGTCGCGGTCGGCGACCGCGACGCAGGCGCCCTCGGCGGCCAGCCTGTGCGCGATCGCCTTGCCGATCCCGGATCCCCCGCCGGTCACCAGCGCGATCCGCCCGGCCAGCGGCTTGGCTGCCGGCATCCGACGCAGCTTGGCCTCCTCGAGTTCCCAGTACTCGATGCGGAACTTCTCCGACTCCGGGATGGGGGCATAGGACGAGACGGACTCGGCGCCCCGCATGACGTTGATCGCGTTGACGTAGAACTCACCCGCGACCCGCGCTGTCTGCTTGTTCCTGCCGAAGCTGAACATGCCCACGCCCGGCACGAGCACGATCGCGGGGTCGGCGCCGCGCATCGGCGGTGAGTCCGGCGTGGCGTGACGCGCGTAGTAGGCGGCGTACTCCTCGCGGTACGCGGCGTGCAGCTCCCGCACGCGCTCGATCACCCGCTCCAGCGGCGTGCCGGCGGGCAGGTCCACCACCAGTGGAGCGACCTTCGTCCGCAGGAAGTGATCAGGACACGAGGTGCCGAGCGCCGCGAGCCGGGGATGCTCGGTTCGCGACAGGAATTCCAGTACCCCGGGGCTGTCGGTGAAGTGCCCGAGCACAGCGTCACCGGTGGACGCCAGGCCGCGCAGCACCGGGAACAGTGCGGCCGCCCGCTCCCTGCGTTCCCGCTCGGGCAGTGGCGCGTAACCCGGAAGCACCGCCCCGAACGGTTCGGCGGCCCCGTGTTCGGCCAGATACGCCTCGGCCGACCGGATGATCTCCAGCGAGTTCCGCTTGCACCCCTCGCTGTCCACCCCCCATGCGGTGATGCCGTGGCCACCGAGAACGCAGCCGATCGCCTCCGGGTTCGCCGATTTCACCTCGGCGATGTCCAGTCCCAGCTGGAAGCCCGGCCGCCGCCACGGCACCCACACCACCCGGTCACCGAACACCTTCCGGGTGAGTTCTTCGCCGTCGATCGCCGTGGCCAGCGCGATTCCCGAGTCGGGATGCAGGTGGTCGACGTGCGCGGCGTCGACGAGGCCGTGCATCGCGGTGTCGATACTCGGCGCGGCACCGCCCTTGCCGTGCAGGCAGTAGTCGAACGCGGCCACCATCTCGTCCTCGCGGGCCTCGCCGGGGTAGGTGTCGACGAGGGCCCGCATTCGGTCGAGGCGCAGCACCGCGAGCCCGGGCTCGGTGAGGGTGCCGAGGTCACCACCGGATCCCTTGACCCACATCAGTTCGACATCGGTACCGGTGACGGGGTCGACGGCCGTGCCCTTCGCGGAGGCGTTGCCGCCCGCGAAGTTCGTGTTCCTCCGGTCGGCGCCGAGCTCGTGCGAGCGGGCGAGCAGCTCGGCCACGGCCGGATGAGACTGGCTGGTCATTGGAGACTCCTTCCGAGTACGCGAAATGTTCGGCGGTGTATCGGCCCGGTGGTGCCCGCAGGTCGCGCCCGTCGGCGGACGCGCCCGCGGGAGGTCAGCCGAGACGGAAGTCGGCCACCCGCATGGGCGAGGGCGTGGTCCCACTCGAGGCCTGCTGGTACTGCACGGACAGCGCACAGTCAACGGCGACTCTGGAGTACAGCGCCGAGGTGTCCAGCAGCGCCAGAACCATCGCGAGGAACAGCGTCCGTCGCACGTCAGGCTCCCCACCCGGCGGCCGCGCCGCCGACTCGTTCCGCACGGATCTTCGCGGCGTGCCCACTGCGGTGGTACGCGGCGATCGGATCGGGGTCGAGCCCCATGTCCTCGCGCAGCTCGGCGAGCAGTGGCCGCACGTCGGTGGCGAACGCGTCGACGAGCACGGCGTTGGCGTCAAGCACGTCACCGGCCTGCTGTGCCGTCCGCAGCGCGTCGGTGTCGACCAGCAGCGCCTTGGCCGTGGCCTCCTGCACGTTCATCACCGAGCGGATCAGCGCCGGGATCTTCGGCTCGATGTTGTGGCACTGGTCGAGCATGAACGCCACGCCCGAGTTCGGGTCGAGTCCGCCGCCGAACACGATCTCCGACATGATCCGGAACAGCTGGTAGGGGTCGGCCGCGCCGACCATCAGGTCGTCGTCGGCGTAGAACCGCGAGTTGAAGTGGAAGCCGCCGAGCCTGCCCTTGCGCCGCAGCAGGGCGACGATGAACTCGATGTTCGTGCCGGGGGCGTGGTGCCCGGTGTCCACGAGTACCTGTGCCTTCGGACCCAGCTCCAAACAGTGTGCGTAGCTGGTTCCCCAGTCGGGCACGTCCGTGGCGTAGAAAGCCGGCTCGAAGAACTTGTACTCCAAGAGCATCCGCTGCTGCTCACCGAGCCGGTCGTACACCACACGCAACGACTCCTCGAGCCGCTCCTGCCGTGCCGAGATCGAGTCCTGACCCGGATAGTTCAGGCCGTCGGCCAGCCAGACGGACAGATCGCGGGAACCGGTCACATCCATGATGTCGATGCACTCCAGGAAATGGCCGACCGCCTTTCGGCGGACGGCCGGGTCCGGATTGCAGAGGCTGCCCAGCCGGTAGTCGTCGTCCTGGAACACGTTCGGGTTGACCGCCCCGATGGTCACCCCGGCGTTCTTCGCGTGCTGGGCGAGTTCGGCGTAGTCGGACACCGCGTCCCACGGGATGTGCACTGCCACGCTCGGCGCCACACCGGTGAACCGGTGCACGGTCGCGGCGTCGTCGATCTTCTCGAAAGCGTCCCGCGGGATGCCCTCCTGTGCGAACACTTTGAATCGGGTACCGGAGTTGCCGAAGGCCCACGAGGGGGTCTCGATGTGCTGCGTGCGCAGCACCCCTTTCACGGCGGATCGGTCGGGCATCGTGCGGTCCTCCCTTGAGGGTTCGTCAGTCGAGGTGGAAGACCTCGGTCAGTGGCGCGATTCCCGCGTCCGCCCTGCCGTCGAGGTCCTCGAAGAACGGCGCCATCTCGGCCTGCCACCGCGCGTTCACCTCGGTGGCCGCCATCCCGGCCAGCGCGGCGTCGAAGTCGTCGGTCTCGAGATATCCGACGAGCAGGCCGTCCGGTGCGAGGAACAGCGAGTAGTTCCGCCAGCCGGTCTCCCGCAGCGCGGCCAGCATCTCGGGCCAGACCTCGGCGTGCCGCCTGCGGTACTCCTCCATCCGGTCGGGTCTGACCTTGAGGAGGAAACACACCCGCTGTTCCTTGCCACCGTTCCCGCCCACTGCCATCAGTGTTTGTCACAAACGCGCGTCACGTTCGACTCGGCGGGGGCAGCGGCGCGAAGCGCCTCCGTCTGGGCGGGGGCGGGAGACGGGTGGGCGGGAGACGGGTGGGCGGGAGACGGGTGGGCGGGAGACGGGTGGGCGGGAGACGGGTGGGCGGGAGACGGGTGGGCGGGAGACGGGTGGGCGGGGCTCGGAACTGTAGTGCGAACAGCACCACCGGACGTCATACGCCCCGCCTCCTCGCTCGTGGGCTCCGCCGCGCGCGTTCTCCGGGTCGCCATTGCCACATAGCTCCGCTTCACGTCTCCTGCCATCAGAAGTCGTAGTCGTCGATGTTGTCGGCGTTGAACGTCGTGGGCGGTCCGAGGATGATCTCGCCGTCCTTGCCGATCGTCCGCTCGCCGAGCTCACCGGCCTTGAGCACCTCACCCTCGGCGCCGGTGATCTGTCCTGATGCGAGGGCCGCTGCCGCGTAGCCGGCGAGGTAGCCGAGCTGCGTCGGGTCCCACAGGGCGAACTCCTTGACGGTGCCGTCCTTGATGAACTGCCGCATCTGGTTCGGTGTGCCGAGACCGGTCAGCGCCACCTTTCCCTTGTAGGGCGAGGAGGAGATGTAGCGGGCCGCGGCGGAAATACCCACGGTTGTCGGCGAGACGATCCCCTTCAGGTCCGGAATGGACTGCAGCAGCGCCTGGGTCTCCTGGAACGACTTCTGGTCGTCGTCGTCCCCGTAGGCGACCGTGACCAGCTCGATGCCGGAGTACTCGGGCTTGGTCAGCTCGTCCTTCATGAACTCGATCCAGGTGTTCTGGTTGGTCGCGTTCGGGGTCGCCGAGAGAATCGCGATCTTGCCCTTGCCACCGATCTGTTCGGAGATCAGCTTGATCTGCGAGCGACCGATGTCCTCGGAGTTCGCCTGATTGACGAAAACCTGGCGCGCGTCCGGAGCGGCGTCGGAGTCGTAGCTCACCACCGCGATGCCCTTGGCCATCGCCTCCTTCAGCGCGGGGGCGACGGCGTTGGGATCGTTTGCCGCGATGACGATCGCGTCCTGGTTCTGCTGGATCAGTGTGTTGATGTAGGAGACCTGCGAGGATGCCGACGCGTCCGAGGGGCCGACCTCCTTGGCCGTTCCCTTCAGTTCCTCGATCGCGCTGATGCCACCCTCGTCGACGATGTTCTCGTAGGGGTTGTCGATTTCCTTTGGCAGGAACGCGACCTTCAGGTTCTCCTTGATGGGCGCGTTCGGGTCGGCGACCTTCTCGGTACCGCCGGAGTTCCCCGTGTCCTCCGAAGCGGAGTCCTTCGTGGTGCCGCCACAGCCCGCGATCAGGGCGAGGGCCAGCCCGGCGCCGGTGGCCGCACGCACGGCCCGGTTCCATCGTGTACGGGAGCGGATCATCGTTGGTCCTCCTGTGGGGAACCATGGGTTGCGGACGCACCCACGGGGTCGGGAAGGGGCTCGTCGGGCGCCCGCGTCGCGGGGACGGCGGCGACCGGATGGCGGCGCCTGCGGTGGAGCAGGCCCGCGACCACCGGCACCAGCACGGAGATGATCAGCAGCAGCCCACTGATCACGTTCTGGATCTCGTTGGTCACGTCGTTGAGGAAGAGGACGTTGCGCAGACCCGCCATCAGCAGCAGGGCACTCGCGACGCCGATGACCGTGCCGCGGCCACCGAAGATCGAGACGCCCCCGAGCAGTACGGCGGCCACCGCGATCAGTTCGAGTCCGTTCGCGTTGTCGGCCCTGGCACTGTTGTAGCGCAGGGTGTACACGAGCGAGGCGACCGCGCAGAGCAGTCCGGACACGATGTAGAGGGTGATCTTGATCCGGTCGACCCGGATACCGGAGAACCGGGCCGTCTGCTCGCCGAGGCCGATCGCGTAGAGCGAGCGCCCGACCGGGGTGAAATGCACGACGAGCGCCACGATCACGCCGACGACCAGGACGAGGACCGTCGCGTAGGGCAGGAAGGTGCCCGCCACGGTCTCGGTGGCCAGCGGCCGGTACGCCTCGGGGAAGCCGGTCACCGCCCCGTCACCGAGTACGACATAGGCCAGTCCCCGGTACAGCCCGAGGGTGCCGATCGTGACAGCGAGCGCGGGGAGGCCGAACTTGACGATCAGGCCCGCGTTCACCGACCCGAGCACCGCCCCGGCTAGCAGGACGAGCGGCACGATCGTCTCGAACGACACCCCCGCGTTCCACAGCGCTCCGGTCAGTGCGGAACAGAACCCGAGCACCGAGGCGACGGAGAGGTCGATCTCCCCGGTGAGGATGATCGGCAGCAGCGCGAGCGCGAGCAGCGCGATCTCGGTGTAGTCGAGCAGCAGGAAGCTGATGTTGTCGGGCTCGGCGAAGCCCGGCGTTCCGGTGGCACCGAAGACGAAGACCACGACGGCGAGCGCCAGCAGGATCGTCTCCCAGCGAAAGATCTTGTCACGCACGAGGCACGCTCCTCTCCGAGCCGGAAGGTGTGTCCGCGGGCGGGGGCCCTGCCTTCGCGTTTCGCTCCCTGCGCAGCCGTTCGGCCATCCGCAGCATCACCGCCCTGTCCATCGAGATGGCCAGCAGCAGCGCGGCGCCGTCGACCGCGCGCTGCCAGAAGGCGGGCACACCGAGAATCGGCAGCGCGCTGGTGATGGTCGTGAGCAGCAGGGCGCCGAGCACCGCACCGAGTACCGACCCGCTGCCACCGAAGATCGCCACACCGCCGACCACGACCGCCGCGACGACGGCGAGTTCCTTACCGGTTCCCACGGAGGCGTTGATGGTCCCGAAGTACGAGGCGTGCAACACCCCGGCGAGCCCGACGAGTGCGCCGGAGATCACGAAGGCGGTGAAGACCCTCCTGCCCGCCGGGATTCCGGCGAGACGTGCGGCCTGCGGGTTCGACCCGATCGCGTACAACTCGCGGCCACTGCGCCAGTTGTGCAGGGCGTAGCCGACCAGGACCAGCATCGCCAGCGCGATGAGTGAGAGGTTCGGGATGCCGAACACCGAACCACTGCCGAAGGCGAGGAAATCCGGCGACATCTGGTCGGCGTTCACCTGGTGGGTGTCGGTCGCACTGGCCCATCCGTAGTTGACCCCACGGAACACGTAAAGCGTCCCGAGCGTCACCACGAGCGCGGGCACCTTCGCGATCGCGACGAGCGCCCCGTTGAAGGCTCCGCACACGGCGCCGAGCGCCATCCCCGCGAGCAGCACCAGGATCACCGGGGTGCCGGGGCTGGAGATGAACAGCTGACCGGAGAGGAACGCGGTCAACCCCATCACCGAGCCGACCGAGAGGTCGATGTTCCGGGTGATCACGAGCAGTGTCTGCCCGATCACCAGCAGGGCGATGATCGAGGCGTTGAGGAACAGATCGTGCACGCCCTGCGGACTCAGGAACCCGGGGTTCACCGCGGTGGTCACGGCGACCACCGCGACCAGCACCCCGACGATGCTCATCTCCCTGCCGGAGAGGAGGTCGCGCAGCCGATTCATGCGGCACTCCCCCCGGACGCGTCGCTGCCGGTGGCCGCTCGCATCACCGCCTCCTCCGTCGCGTCCGCACCGGCGAACTCCGCGGCCAGCCGTCCCTCGTGCATGACCAGCACCCGGTCGGACATCCCGAGGACCTCGGGCAGTTCGGAGGAGATCATCAGGATGGCCATTCCTTCGGCGGCGAGATCGGAAAGCAACGTGTGGACCTCGACCTTGGCGCCGATGTCGATGCCCCGTGTCGGCTCGTCCACGATGAGCACCGAGGGCTCCGTCGCGAGCCACTTGCCCAGCACCACCTTCTGCTGGTTCCCACCGGACAGGGTGGACACCGCATCGCCCGGCCGCCCGTACTTCAGCGAAAGGCGTTCGCCCCAGCTCACGGCCAGTTCGCGCTCGCGGGCACTCCTCGTGATGCCCGCGGGAGACACCGCGCGCAACCGGGGCAGGCTGGCATTGCGTTCGATGGAGAGTTCGAGCACCAACCCCTGTTCCCTGCGGTCCTCCGGCACGAGCGCGATACCGCTGTCGATCGCAGCGCGCGGATCCGCGGGGGGTACGGTCCTACCGTCGACGGACACCGTGCCCGCATCCCGTCCGTCCACTCCGAACACGGCACGGGCCACCTCGGACCTTCCTGAGCCGACGAGTCCGGCGAGACCGACGATCTCACCGCGCCGTACGGAGAACGAGATGTCACTGAAGACTCCGGCGCTGGTGAGCCCCTCGACCACGAGCACCTCCGCCCCGGCCACGTGGTCCCTGCGCGGGAAGAGCTGTTCGACCGACCGGCCGACCATTCGCCGGACCAACGTGTTCTGGTCGATCTCGGTCATCCGCTCGGTGGCGACGAAGGCGCCGTCGCGCAACACGGTCACCCGGTCGCACAGTGCGTACATCTCGTCGAGGCGGTGGGAGATGAACAGCAGCGCCGCGCCCTGTTCGGCGAGTCCTCTGGCGACCCGGAAGAGTCGTTCCGCCTCCACAGCGGACAGCGCGGCCGTCGGCTCGTCCATGACGATGATCCGAGCGTCGCCCGAGAGCGCCTTCGCGATCTCGATGATCTGCTGGTCCGCGATGGACAGTCCACGGGTCGGGCGTGCGGGATCGATGGCGACACCGAGCCGGTCGAACAGTTCCACGGCCCGCCGATGCATCTCCCTGCGATCGATCCGGCGTCCCGGGCGCAGCGGCTGGCGACCCATGTACACGTTCTCGGCCACCGAGAGGTCCGGAAACTGGATGGGTTCCTGATGGATGACCGCGACCCCGCGCTGCTGAGCCTCCCTCGGCGCCGAAAACCGCACGGGAGCCCCGTCGAGCAGCACCTCACCCGAATCCGGCCGGTGCTCCCCGCCGATGATCCGCACCACGGTCGATTTTCCCGCGCCGTTCTCCCCGGCGAGCGCGTGCACCTCTCCGGCTCGCAGTGCCAGCGAGACCTCGCGCAACGCCCGTACGGCCTGGAACGACTTGCTGACGTCTCGGAGCTCGAGGAGCGGAACGGGACCGTGCTCCCGTGCTTCCACGATGTCCTCCTTCGTTGGAGGCCAGCCGAGCGGCTGAACATTGATGGGTGAAACGTTTCATCAAGATTGGCGCTCAAGTTAGCCGGGTCACACTCGACCGTCAAGGCAGCTACCCACGTGCGGTTACGTAACAATTCCGGCAACTACAGCGCGATGGGGAGAGTTGGCGTGCGGTAACGTTGGCGGCAACACGGGGAGCCAAAGGTGGCCTGGGTCACCAAAGACGACCACGGCTGGTTAAATCGTTTCAGAAGGTTGTAGGGCCGCCTCAGCAAAACGCTCGTCCAGCGGTCCGACGTGAAGGGGCAGGGTATGTCACCGGGGATCAAGGACGTCGCAGAACGCGCCGGAGTGTCGATCGGCACCGTGTCCAACGTGCTCAACCACCCCGAGCGCGTCTCCGAGCACACCAGGTCAGCGGTGTTGTCGGCGATCTCCGCGCTCGGCTTCGTGCGTAACTCCTCCGCGGCCCAGCTCAGGGCAGGCACCAGCCGCTCACTCGGGCTGATCGTCCTCGACCTGGCCAACCCGTTCTTCCATGACGTCGCACGCGGGGTCGAGGCCGTCGCCGACGAGCTCGGATACGCCGTGGTCCTGTGCAACTCCGACGAACAGGCCGCAAGGGAGAACCGCTACCTGCAGGTACTGGAGGAGCAGCGGATCCGCGGCGTGCTGATCACACCGATCGAGGTCAGTTCACAGCGGCTCGACGCCATGCGCAGGCGAGGCACCCCCGCCGTGCTCGTCGACCGCCACGATCCGCGCGTCAACTGCTGCTCCGTCGCGGTGGACGACGTGGCCGGCGGGGAACTCGCCGGAGCGCACCTGCTGGCAGGCGGACACGAGCGGATTCTGTACGTCAGCGGACCCCTGGTGCTGAGCCAGTGCGCCGACCGTCTAGCGGGACTGCGCCAGGCCGTCGCCACGGCCGGAGGCGATCCGGAGCGGGTGATCGAGGTGGTCGAGGCATCCGCACTCAACGCACGGAGCGGATACGACGCCGCGATACGGCGGTTCACCGAAGGCACAACGACGACAGCGGCGTTCTGTGCGAACGACCTGCTTGCCCTCGGTGTGTTGCGCGGCGCCGTGAGCACCGGCCGCCGGGTGCCCGAGGACATCGCGATCGTCGGCTACGACGACATCGAGTTCGCCGCCGACGCGGCCGTCCCACTGACCTCGGTTCGCCAGCCGACCCAGCAGATAGGCCGCGCGGCGGCACAACTCCTCGTCGAGGAGTGCGACCAGCCCGACACCCACGCCCATCAGCAGGTCGTGTTCAAACCCGAACTCGTCGTGCGTGAGTCCACCGAAGGCAGGCCCTGAGAGTCGGACACAACCCCGTCATGCACGCGCCAGTGGCTCGACGGCGGGCAGGAGCGCAGGCGGGCGCAACCCGAGTCTGCTTACCAGCTCACGCGTCGCCTTGGCCCGGTTGAACGTGTAGAAATGCAGCTCGGGCACTCCCTCGGCCAGCAGCCGCTCACACAGCTCGGTGACGATGTCGAGGCCCTCGGCCCGGAACGCCTTCGGGTCGTCGGACAGCGGCTCCAGCCTGTCCAGCAGCCACTGCGGTGGGTTGGCGCCGGACAGCTCGATGGTCTTACGCAGGGTGCGCATGGTTGTCAGCGGCATGATTCCCGGGATCAGCAGACTGTCGCAGCCCGCCGCGGAGATCCGGTCACGCAGTCTGAGGAAGTCGTCGGCCTCGAAGAAGAGCTGCGCGATGGCGAAGTCCGCGCCGGCCCGCAGTTTGCGGACGAGGTGCGCCGTGTCCGTGTCCAGCTCGGCCGATCGCGGGTGCCCGTAGGGGAAGGCCGCCACCCCTACACAGAAGTCTCCGAGTTCCCGGACGAGCCGCACCAGCTCCTCCGCGTAGTTCAGTCCCTCAGGGTGCGGGGACCACGGGCCCAGCGGGTCACCGGGCGGATCACCGCGCAGGGCGAGGATGTTGCGCACACCGACCGACGCGAAGTGTCCGATGACGGTGCGCAGCTCGGACACCGAATGCCCCACGGCGGTGAGGTGCGCCATCGGCACCAACGTCGTGTCACTGGCCACCCTGGCGATATTGCGGATGGTGCCTTCACGACTTGACCCGCCCGCGCCGTAGGTGATCGACATGTAGGCGGGGTCCAGCGGCTCCAGTTCCCGGATCGAGCGCCACAGAATCTGCTCGTCGGCGGCGTCACGCGGCGGGAAGAACTCCACCGAGAACGTCGGCCGATGCTCCCGGGTCAGCCTGTCGGCGACCTTGCGCACAGTTAGCTCCCCTGATCTCGTATCCGGTTCCCATACCTCGCACTTTCCCGGGAAAGTGCGGGGCCGGAAGCTCCCGGCCCCAGGGCCACGGGTCTGCCCTCGCGCACTTTCCCGGGAAAGTGCGCGAGGGCGCGTGCGCCCGTGACCGGCACTTTCCCGGGAAAGTGACCTACGTGCACACGCACGCATCGCACTTTCCCGGGAAAGTGTCGTCAGTAACGGTAGTGGTCGGACTTGTACGGACCCTCGACATCGACATCGATGTACTCGGCCTGCTCCTTCGACAGCTTCGTCAACTCACCACCGAGCGCCTCGACATGAATCCGCGCGACCTTCTCATCCAGCTTCTTCGGCAACCGATACACCTCGTTGTCATACTCGGTGTGCTTCGTGAACAACTCGACCTGCGCGATCACCTGATTCGAGAAACTGTTCGACATCACAAACGACGGATGCCCCGTCGCGTTCCCCAAATTCAACAACCGCCCCTCCGACAACACCAAAATCGAATGCCCATCCGGGAACACCCACTCATCCACCTGCGGCTTGATGTTCACCCGACGAACCCCCGGATACCGCGCCAACCCCGCAATATCCAACTCATTGTCAAAATGACCGATATTACCCACGATCGTCTGATGCTTCATCCGCGCCATATGCTCGACCATCACCACATCCTTGTTCCCCGTCGTGGTGATCACAATGTCGGCCTCACCCAACGCCGACTCCAACGTCTTCACCTGATACCCATCCATCTGCGCCTGCAACGCACAAATCGGATCGATCTCCGTCACAATCACCCGGGCACCCTGCCCCCGCAACGAATCCGCCGCACCCTTACCCACATCCCCATACCCACACACCACAGCGACCTTGCCACCGATCAACACATCCGTACCCCGGTTGATCCCATCAACCAACGAATGCCGAATCCCATACCGATTATCGAACTTCGACTTCGTCACCGCATCATTCACATTGATCGCCGGGAACAACAACTCCCCCTGCGCCGCCAACTGATACAACCGCAACACACCCGTCGTGGTCTCCTCGGTCACCCCACGAATCCCCGCACCGACCTTCGACCACTTCCCCGGCTCCGCCGCCACCGACGCCCGCAACAACTCCAGGAAAACCTGCCACTCCTCCGGATCATCATCCTCCGCCGACGGCACCACCCCAGCACGCTCGAACTCCGCACCCTTGTGCACCAGCATCGTCGCGTCCCCACCATCATCCAAAATCATATTCGGGCCTGCTCGCAGGGCCCGATCATCAGACCCAGCCGGGCCCGCGCCCTCCCACGACAACATCCGCTCCGTGCACCACCAGTACTCCGCCAGCGACTCCCCCTTCCACGCGAACACCGGAACCCCCCTCGGCTCCTCCGGCGTCCCGTGCGGACCCACCACCACCGCAGCCGCCGCATGATCCTGCGTCGAAAAAATATTGCACGACGCCCACCGCACCTCCGCCCCCAACGACACCAACGTCTCGATCAACACCGCCGTCT
>NZ_FOKG01000021.1 GCF_900111885.1 Amycolatopsis marina | reverse complement strand
GGGGGAATCCGTCGGCGGTGGCGAGGAACTGGATGTTGCCGCCGAAGGCGCGGTGTTTACCGGAGTACCAGCGGTGTACTGGTTGTCCGGCGGTGCGGCCTTTGGTTTTGATCACGGTCCCGGCGACGCGGGTGGTGCGGATCAGGGTGCCGTCCAGGATGAGGTGGGTGTCTCCGGCGGCCAGCCGTTCGGTGAGTACCTCGGGCAGGTCGTGGGTCTGGGCGGCGAGCACGGTGATGCCTTCGTGCAGGTAGCGGTAAGCGGTGGCGACACCGATCCCGGAATCGGTAGCCAGCCGCGCTACCGGGGTGGCGTCACGGAACCAGCGCAGGACCAGCACCGCCTGGGCGAAGGGCCCCAGCGCACGGCGCCCCCGCCGGGTCCCCACCGCCCGGCGATGCTCGGTCAGCAACTGCGCCACAAACTGCCCGATCGGGCGCGCGACATCCAGCGTGGCACGATACGTAATCACGGAGAGCCTCTGGTTCCTCAGACTTGGTCTTCAGCAAACCCAGTCACTACCAGAGGCTCTCCGCCTACCACACACCCCAAGATCAACCCACTGAGAAAACCTCATTGGGGACATCCCGCCGCCGGGGTCAGAGGAGCGTGCGGAGCGGGACGGGGCCGCGGGCCCGTTTGCGCCACTCGCGTGGGTAGCCGAGGGACACCTCCTCGAACCGCACGCCGTCCCGGTGGGTGGTGCGCGGAATGTGCAGGTGGCCGTACACAGCGATCTCCGCCCGGTACTTCAGGTGCCAGTCCTCGGTCTGCGAGGTGCCGCACCACATGGCGAACTCCGGCCAGTACAGCGGTTCGGTCGGATGGCGGTGCAGCGGCCAGTGGGAGACCAGGACGGTGCCGTGCGCCGGCGGGATCACGCCCAGGCGTTCCTCGCTGATCTTGAGCCGCTCGACGCACCAGTCGGAGCGGCTCGCGAACGGGTCCGGGTGCAGGAAGAACTCGTCGGTGCAGACGACTCCCGCGTCCCTCGCCTGATCGAGGGCTTCGGCCAACGGTCTGCCGTCGGCTTCCGGCGTGCGCCAGGAGTAGTCGTAGAGCAGGAACAGCGGTGCGATGGTGAGCGGGCGTTCGCCGTACGTCCACACGGCGAACTCGTCCTCCGGGGTGAGCACGTCGATCGACCGGCACCGGCGGACCAGTTCGTCGTAGCGCGCCTGCCCCCGCAACCGCGCCGGATCGTTCTTCGTCGTCCACAGCTCGTGGTTGCCGGGCACCCAGATCACCTTCGCGAACCGTTCCCGCAGGGTGCGCAGCGTCTCGATCACCGCGTCCATCCGCTCGGCGACGTCTCCGGCGACGATCAGCCAGTCGTCGCGGCTTTCGGAGCGGACGTCGTCGAGGAGGGGTTCGTTTCCCCTGTGGGTGACGTGCAGGTCGCTGGTGGCGAGCAGGTGTGGCACGACTCCACCGTATCCGCCTTCTCCGGTGTGTCCGTTCCGACGCTGCGCCGACCGCGCACGAGGAACGCCAGCGCCACTAATCCCGCGAGCACGTGCAGGGCCGCCTGGACCGTGAGCAGGCCGGGGAGCCCGACCCGGTCGGCGAACATCCCGGCCAGCTGCATTCCGCCCGCCATACCCGCTGCCATCGCGGCGAAGCCGGTGCTCAACACTCTCCCGGCCAACTCGGTTCCCGCCGTCGTCTGCAGCACGGACATCAGGCCCGCCGCCGAGATGACGCCCGGCGCACCGACGAGGGCGAACAGGCCGACGTACAACCAGAACTCCGTGGTGATCGCGGGCAGGTGCCAGATCAGCACGGAAAGCAGGCCGACACTCAGGGTGCCCCAGCCCAGCAGGGCCGCGGGGCGGACCCGCCGCAGCGCGGTCGCGACCAGCAGCCCCGCCGCCAGCCCGCCGACCGCCTGCACTCCACGGAGCAGCCCGACCTCCGGTTCGCCACCGCCCAGCGTGCGGAGCACGAAGAGCACGAACAGCACCAGGAACATGCCCTGCGCGATCGCCGACAACAGCAGCGTGACCCCGGTGATGCGCAGGGTCCTGTCGCCGCGGATCGCGGCCAGCCCGGCGAGCCACTGCCGCACCATCGCCTGCCGGTGGGCGCCCGCGTCCGGAGTGCCCGCCCGGGCGGGGAAACGGGGCAGCAGCAATGCTCCGGCGAGCACCAACGCGGCGAGATAAGCGGCCATCACCCAGTGCAGACCGGCGAAGCCGAGCAGCAGGCCACCGAGCGAAGCGCCCACGAGCCGGGCCACGCTGCTGTTCATTCCCATGAGGCCGTTCGCCGCGGTGAGTTCGTCCGCCGGGACGAGATCGGGCACGAGGGCGTTGCGGGCGGGTTCGAACAACGCCGCGAGTGACGCCTGCGCCGCGATCACCAGGAACACCACCGGCAGTGCGCCACCGCCGTCGACGATCAGCAGGGGTACCGCCACCACCGCCTGTCCGGCGCAGACCAGGCACAGCACCACCCGCCGCTCGTACCGGTCGGCGAGCACGCCAGCCAACGGGCTCATCAGCACCGCGGGCAGCAGGCCGAACATCATGCTGGTGGCCGTGGACGCGGCCGACCCGGTCAGCTGGTACACCAGCACGGGAAGCGCGACCTGCAACATCCACTCCGCGGTCTCGGAGAAGAACGCCGCCGTCCACAGCCGGACGAACCCGCGCTGCCGCAGGACACCGGTACGGTTCACGACGCCCCCTCACCGTCCGCCTCGATGCGCAGGAACGCGCGCAGGCCGACGTGCACCGGACGCGCGCCGTCGGGCGTTTCGGTGCGGATCGTGCCGACGTAGGGCCGGATCAGCGCGTCGACGGACGCCACCAGTTCGGTGAGTTCCTCCGGCGTCACGGTCAGTGCGTAGCTGTTCAGGCCGCCGCTGTCGCGCCACTTCGGGTCAAGATCCTCGACCGCGTCGAGGTACCGCTGGGTCAGCACCTGCTCGGTGCCGAGCATCGTGCCGACCGCGGCGAGCCGAGCGGACCGCAGGGCCGGGTCCGGCCCTGGTTCACCCAACTCCAGCCCGACCTGGCAGGCCCGCCACGGGCGCTGCCGACCGTCCTCGGCCGCGCTGGGCTCCACCAGTCCGAACTCCGCCAGCTTGCGTAAGTGCCAGCTGCAGTTGGAGGCGGAGGAAGCCACCGCTTCCGCGCACTCGCTGGCCGTTCGCGGTCCGACGGCCATCAGGTGGTCGAGCAGCGCCGCGCGCAGCGGATGGGCCAACGCGCGCATCAGTTCGGCGTCCCGCACCCGCCTGCGTTCCGGAAGTCCGTTCATGCCACCCCAGTCCTGAAAGAGTTATTTCAAAAGTTCTCTTTCAGCTTGCCGTCGGCGGGGAACAATGTCAACGGCGGGAGGCGCACCAGGAAAAAGCGGTTGACTGACAATACGGATGCGGCATTAAACTCGGCGCATCATGGACCACTGATCCCGCGAGCCCACCCGCGCCCGAGGCCACGTTCCGGTTGAGCCCTCCGCTCCCGGCCCGACAGTGCCCGGCGGGTCACCCACGCGCCAAGGATCGTGATCCCCCTGTCTCACTCCCTGTTTCTCCGTGCCACCGACCTCGCGTTCGCCTACGGCGACCGGGTGGTCTTCGACGGACTGTCGTTCACCGCCGCAGCCGGTCACCGGATCGGCCTCGTCGGCGAGAACGGCACCGGGAAGTCCACCCTGCTCCGGCTGCTGGCCGGTCGTGAACTCCCGCAGGCCGGAACGGTGACCGGCGTGTCGGATATCGGCTTCCTGGACCAGGAACTCCCCTACCCGGCCACGACGGTCGTCTCGGCGGTCATCGACGACGCGTTGGCCGAGACGCGTGCCATGGCCGCACGGCTCGACCGGTTGGCCGAGCACCTCGCCGCGCGCCCGGACGACGACGTGGCACTGGTCGAGTACGGGCACGCTCTCGAGTGGGCGGAGTCGCACGACCTCTGGGACGCGGACCGCAGGGCGGCACTGGTCAGTGCGGGTCTCGGTCTCGGCGCCGTCGCTCCGGACCGCGAACTCGGCACACTCTCGGGCGGGCAACGCGCCCGCCTCGGGCTCGCGGCCCTGTTGGTCCGCAGGCCGTCGGCACTGCTGCTGGATGAGCCGACCAACCACCTCGACGACGACGCGATGGTGTTCCTCGAGGAACACCTCGCCTCGCTACCCGGGGTCGTGGTCCAGTCTTCGCACGATCGCGTCTTCCTCGACGCGGTCTGCACCGACATCGTCGACCTCGACCCCGCCGCCGGAGGGCCTGCGCGTTACGGCGGCCGGTACAGCGACTACCTGCTGGCCAAACGCGCCGAGCGGCTGCGCTGGGAACAACGGTTCGCCGAGGAGCAGGACGAGTTGCGGCGACTGCGCGAGTCCGTGGCGGTGACGGCCCGCGCCATCAGCCACGACCGTGCGCCGAGGGACAACGCGAAAATGGCCTACGACTACAAGGGCGGCCGGGTCCAGCGGCAGATCTCGCGCAGGGTTCGCAACGCGCAGTCGCGGCTGGACGAGCTGGAACGCACGCGGACGCCGAAGCCCCCTGCGCCGCTGCGGTTCGCCGCGCCCCTCACCGGCGAGACCGGTGAGCAGGACGCACTGACGGTGCTCGACGTCGAGATACCGGGCAGGTTGCCGCGCATCGAACACCTCGCGCTCGGCGCGGGGAGCAGGCTGCTGGTCACCGGCGGCAACGGCACAGGCAAGTCCACCCTGCTCTCGGTGCTCGCGGGGCGGTTGCGGCCGGCACGCGGGCTGGTCCACCGCTCCCCCACGGTCCGGGTGGGAATGCTGGACCAGGACGTCCGGTTCCCGGACCCGGCGATGACATCGCGTCAGCTCTACCGCTCGGTCGCGGGCGACGACGCACCCGCGCTGGCCGACCTCGGCCTGCTCGGGGTCAGGGATCTGGACCGCGAGCTGGGCAACCTCTCGGTGGGGCAACGGCGCAGGCTGGCGCTGGCAACACTCATCGCAGCACCACCGCAGGTACTGCTGCTCGACGAGCCGACCAACCACATCTCGCTGAGCCTCACCGAGGAACTGACCGAGGCACTCGGCAGCGCGCCCGGCGCTGTGGTCGTCGCCTCCCACGACCGGTGGTTGCGGCGCGGCTGGGACGGCGACCGGCTGGAACTCGGGCGGGGCGCCGAGGTACGGACCGGGAGCGCGCGGTAACCACCAACTCGGCCGACGGAACTGCACACTCGCGCCCCGGAACTGCCAAGTCGGCCGCCGGAACTGCCAAGTCAGGCCAGGCGGACTCCCAGGAGTGCGTCGACGGCGTCACGGATGCGGTTGGGAGCGTCATCGTCGCCGCCGCGCCCGCGCAGCGCCTCGTCGGCCCACGCGTCGATCGCCGCGAGCGCCGCCGTGGTGTCGAGGTCGTCGGCGAGGTGGTCGCGGAGCCGGGCGATCACCGGTTCGGCGGAGGGTCCGCCCGGGGCGGCGACGGCCTTACGCCAGCGGTCCAGCCTGGCCTCGGCCTCGGCCAGCAGCTCGTCGGTCCACGCGCGGTCGGCGCGGTAATGCCCTGCCAGCAGCGCGAGTCGGACCGCGCCGCTGTCCACCCCGCCGGCCCGCAGCCGCGAAACGAAGACGAGGTTTCCCCTGGACTTCGACATCTTCTCACCGTCGAGGCCGATCATCCCGGCGTGCACGTAGTGCCGGGCGAACGGATGGTCGACGGTCAGCGCCTCCGCGTGCGCGGCGCTGAACTCGTGGTGCGGGAACACCAGGTCGGAACCGCCGCCTTGGACGTCGAACCCCATGCCGAGCCGGTTGACGGCTATCGCGCTGCACTCGATGTGCCAGCCGGGCCGTCCCGCGCCCAGTTCCGACTCCCATGACGGCTCGCCGGGGCGGGCCACCCGCCACAGCAGGGCGTCCAGCGGGTCGCGCTTGCCGGGCCGGTCCGGGTCGCCACCCCGCTCGGCGAAGAACTTGGCCATCGTCTCGGCGTCGTAGTTCGACTCGTACCCGAACCGGCCGGTGGCCCGGTGATCGAAGTAGATGTCCGGGTGCTCGGGATCGTCGGCCCGGTACGCGCTCCCGTCCGCCAGCAGCTTGGCGACGACCTCGATGATCTCCGGGATGCTCTCGACGGCGCCGACGAACTCGCGCGGCGGAAGCACGCGCAGCGCCTCCATGTCCTCCCGGAACAACGCGGTCTCCCGCATTCCCAGCACGACCCAGTCGTCCTGATCCCGTTCGGCTCGCTCGAGCAGCGGCTCGTCGATGTCGGTCACGTTCTGCACATAGTGCACCTCGTGCCCGGCATCGAGCCACAACCGATGAACCAGGTCGAAGGCGAGGTAGGTCGCGGCGTGCCCCAGGTGCGTCGCGTCGTACGGCGTGATGCCGCAGACGTACATACGCGCCACCGATCCCGGTGCTGTCGGCCGGACCTCACCTGAGGCGGTGTCGAACAACCGCAGCGGCGGAGGAGTTCCTGGCACTCTGGGAAGGGCGACGGATGACCAAGTCTGCATGACTCAACCCTAGGTCCCGTTCCTCCCCGGGTGCCCACCTGGTGGAACCAGCCCAGGTCAGGACTGCGCCGACTGAACCGACGACGCCGAGAACGTGGCCGAGGCCGCCCACATCATCGCGAGCCCCTGTGACAGGTGCTCGCCGTCGGGGGCTCCTTCGGGGTCCAGGAGCCACTGCACGGACAGACCGTCGCAGACCGCGATCACGAAACCGGCCAGCGCGACGCAGCGGGGGTCGTCGGGCCGGACGTCGCCGCCGAGCGACTGGGCCGCGAGCGCGGCGACCCGCTCGCGGCATCGGCGGTACTGCTCGGCGAACTGCTCGCGTAGCGACGGTGTTCGTTCGGCCTGTGCGAGCGCCTCCACGTAGGACAGCAGCAGTGCGCGTTTCTCCGCGAGGCTGTCCAGCATCGCGACCCAGGTGATCCGGCCGCGCTCGATCGGTGAAGCCGAGGCGTCGGCCATGGCGATCCGGGCGAGCTGCTCGGTCCACTCCTCGAACACCTCGCCGATCGCCGCGTTGAGCAGCCCCGCCTTGGAACCGAAGTGGTAGCCGATCGAGTGCAGGTTGGTGCCCGATTCGGCAACGAGGTCGCGCGCGGTGATGTGCGCGTAGCCCCGCTCCTGCAGCAGTGTTCGTGCCGCGACCAGCAGCTGTTCCCGGTGCCCCACCGGCACAGCATAGAGGCGCGAGGACGGTGACCCTTGACACAGCACTTATACGGGTGTGTAAATGGATGGGTCCGACGCTCGCCGAGGAGCCGCACCATGACCACCGCGAACACTGCGAACACCGCGACCGGCGCGCTCGCCGCGATCGGCTCCGCGGATCCGGCTTCCGCGCCCCCGCCGCCGGGTCCGCGCCTGCCGATGGCGGTTCAGACGCTGCTGTTCAGCACCCGCAGACACACCTGGCTGCCGCGGCTGCGCAAGCGCTACGGCGATGTCGTTCGGCTGCGCATCTATCCCGAGCGGTCGGTGGTCGAGATCGCCGACGTGGAGCTGATCCGCGCGATTTTCAGTGGCTCGAGCACGGTGTTCCACGCGGGCGAGGGAAACGTGATCCTCAAGCCGGTCATGGGGGCGCATTCCGTGCTGCTCACCGACGAGGACCAGCATCTGCGCGCCCGCAAGCTGCTGATGCCCGCGTTCCACGGCGCGGCGCTGCGCGGCTACCGGAACCTGGTGGAGGAACTCGCCGACGCGGAGGTCGCGCGCTGGCCCGTCGGCCGCCCCTTCCCCACCCACGACAGCATGCAGGCGCTCACGCTCGAGGTCATCCTCAGAGTGGTGTTCGGCGTCGCGGAGGGGCCGCGCCTGGACGAGCTCAGGGCACTGCTGGGCCGGCTCGTCGACGTGGGACCGATCGACATCCTCGGCTGGCACAACCCGAAGCTGCAGCGGTACGGCCCGTGGCGCCGGTACGCCCGCGGTCAGCAGCGGGTCGACGAGTTGCTCTACGCCGAGATCGCCGAACGAAGGCGGGCGGGCGACCTGGAGCATCGCGGCGATGTGCTCTCCCGGCTCCTGCTGGTGACCGTCGAAGGTGAGCGGCTGTCCGACGTCGAGCTGCGGGACCAGCTCGTCACGCTCCTGCTCGCCGGTCACGAGACCACCGCCACCGCCCTGGCCTGGGCGCTGCACGAATTGGCCCGCCATCCCGCCCTGCTGGACGAGGCGGTCCGCGCGGCGGACGGCCGGACACAGGAGGACGACAAGTACCTCGAGGCCGTGGCCAAGGAGTCGATGCGCCTGCACCCGGTGATCTCCGAGGTCGCGCGCAAGCTGACCACCGACGTGGTCATCGGCGGCTACCGCATTCCCGCGGGACACACCGTGATGCCATCGATCGTCCTGGTGCAGGGCGATCCCGCGCACCACGACGATCCGACGGAGTTCCGTCCGGAACGGTTCCTCGGAGCCGGTCCGTCCGCCGGCACCTGGCTGCCGTTCGGCGGCGGCGTTCGGCGCTGCCTCGGAGCCGGGTTCTCCCTGATGGAGGCCACGGTGATGCTGCGGGCCGTACTGAGCCGCTACCGGATCACCCCGGACCGCCCGCGTCCGGAGCCCGCCAAGGCCCGGCACATCACCATGGTGCCCGGACGTGGCGCCCGGGTGATCGCACACTCCCGCCAGTAACCTACTGTAACGTTAAGTAGCCGATCGTAACGCAATAGTGACGTGATCTAGGTTACATTTGCTCCGCCACGCTCGATCCTGGAGATGACACCCCATCCCCAGAGGCAAAGAAGGTGGCTCCGATGACCGACGCGGTGAGCGACGGAACAACCGGCCGGTACCTGGTCCTGCTCGAGGAGGACGCCGCCGATGAGGGAGTTCGCGCCATGGCGCGCGTGGCCGGTATACGTACCGCGAGCACCGCGGATCTCGCCGGTGACGCGGTGGCCTTGTCGGCGGGCCTCGACGGGCTCTTGCTCCACGAACTCGGGGTCGCCGTCATCACGGCGGGCGCGGACCAGGCGGACGCCCTGACCCACGCGATCCAGGAACGCGGCGCGATCGCGGGTGTGGAACGGGAACGCACGGTGCACGCGATCACTCCCGCGGCCCCCGCCGTGGAGCCCGGGGCGGTGGACGAGACCACCTTCACGTGGGGCCTGCAGGCGGTGGGAGCTCCGGACAGCCCGGCGACCGGCGCCGGTGTGCGAGTGGCCGTCCTCGACACGGGGTTCGACGTCGAGCACCCGGACTTCGCCGGCCGCGTCGTGCAGACCAGGTCCTTCATCACCGGCGAGGACGTCGCGGACGGGCACGGGCACGGCACCCACTGCATCGGCACCGCCTGCGGGCCACGAGAACCGGAGACCGGACCCGGCTACGGCGTGGCGCCCGAGACGGAGATCTACGCGGGCAAGGTGCTCAGCAACGCGGGCTCCGGGAGCGACGGCGGGATCCTGGCCGGGATCGCGTGGGCGATCATGCACGGCTGCGCGGTGGTGTCGATGTCGCTCGGCGCGGCCGTCCGTCCCGGCGACCCGCACTCCCCCACTTTCGAGCGCGTCGCCCGCCGCGCCGTCGCCAAGGGCACCCTGATCATCGCGGCGGCGGGCAACGAGAGCAGGCGGGCCTCCGGGGTGATCTCACCGATCGGGCACCCTGCCAACTGCCCTTCGATCCTGGCGGTCGGGGCACTGGACGTGCACAGCGCGGTCGCGGACTTCTCCTGCGGCAGCGTCGACCCGGAACGCGCCGTGGACATCGCGGCCCCTGGTGTGGACGTGCACTCCAGCTGGCCCATGCCGACCCGGCACCGGCGGATCAGCGGGACGAGCATGGCGACCCCGCACGTCGCGGGCATCGCCGCGCTCCTCTCCCAGCACTACGGCGCACGGGGCTGGGAGCTGTGGGCCAGGCTCGGGCAGAGCGCACGCAGGCTGCCCTTGCCTTCCACCGACATCGGTGCTGGACTCGTCTTCGCACCCCGGTAACGGTCCGGGCCGCCGCAGGGAGGCCAGATGGCCGAGGACGACCACAGGGTGATCGTCTCGATCGCCGACGACAACCTCGACCGGATCGGTGCCGTCGTGGCCACCCTGCGCTCCGCGGGCCTGCGCGTCCAGGACGTGCAGGACGTCATCGGCACCGTCACCGGCTGGGTGCACGATGACGCGCTCGGTTCCCTGAAGGATGTGCCCGGAGTCGTCGACGTCGAGTTCGACCGTGGCTACCAGCTGCCACCGGGGGACGGACCCCAGTAGGCCGGACAGACCAGACCCGGGGGCACCGGGCGTGCGGGAGGCCGCGCGGTCTCCTGCACGTCGACGGTGGGGTCGAGTTCTGCTCGACCTCCGGAAACCACATCCGCAGCCGAGCAGCGGACCGAATCAGTACCGCACCCGGAAGTTCCCGATGGACGTGATCCTGTTGCCGTCGGGATCGGTGATCGCCGAGAGGCGCACGTTCTTCGGGCGGTTGTCGGCCGGGCGGTCATCGGTCCCCGCCAGCCACGAAACCCACCGCGGTGCGGCGGAGTCAGCCCCTGCGCGTCTGCAGGTAGTCGTCGACGACCGCCGCCCCGAGACCACCGAGGTCCGGCGCCACCACCCGGCCTTTCGCGCGCCGGGCGAGCAGATCCACGAACGACGTCAGCCGGGGGTCGTCACCGAGCCGGAAGACGGTGAGGGAGGTGCCGAGTTTCGCGAGCCGGTCCACCTCGGTGAGGGTCTTCGCCAGCGTGCGCGGGGCAGGCGGGTAGTCGAACTCGGCGGTTCCGTCCGGTTCCAGATGTGCCGTCGGCTCTCCGTCGGTGACCAGGAGCACCACAGGTCGGGAACCGGGGTTTCCGCGCAGGTGCCTGCCCGCGAGCAGGAGTGCGTGGTGGGCGTTCGTGCCCTGTTCCCACGCTCCTTCCATGCCAACCAGCTCGGCCAGCTCCACCGTGGCGGCGTAGCGCCCGAACGTGATCAACTGCAGGGCATCTCCCCGGAACCGGGTGGCGATCAGTTGCTGCAGCGCGAGGGCGGTGCGCTTCATCGGCAGCCAGCGGCCCTCCTGGACCATCGACCACGACGTGTCCACGCAGAGCGCGACCGCTGCCCGCGCCCTGTGCTCGGTTTCGGCCACCTCCACGTCGGACACGTCGAGTCGCCTGCCCCGTCCCGCGCCACCGGCGGCGGTGCGCAGCACAGCGTTGCGGACCGTGCGCGACACCTCCCACGGCTGCGTGTCGCCGAACTGCCACGGCCTGCTCGAACCGGTCAGCTCGCCCGCGGCACCCGCCGACGCGGTCTCCCGCTGCCCGGCGCGTCCGCGCAGTGTCCGGATCACGTCGGACAGCGCCGTCTCGCCGAGGCGGCGCAACGCCTTCGGCGACAACCTCAGCGATCCGTCCGCCGTGCGTTCGAACAGCCCCTGCCCGCGCAGCTCCCGGTCGAGTTCGGCGAGTCTGCGCGCGTCCACGCCCGCATCGTCGCCGAGCTGGCGAACCAGCGCGTCGGCGTCGATGTCCTCCAGCCGGGCACCGGCATACGACTGCGACAGCTGCTCGGCCAGTGCGTCCAGCTCGGCGAGATCGGACATGGCCCGCACACCCTCACCGAGACCGAGTGGGTCGTTCCCGCGCATCCGCGCGGCCGACTCCCAGTCCTGCCCCGGCCGCAGTGCCTTCAGCTGCGCGTCCAGCGCCGAGAGCTGCTCAGCCAGTCTCGGGTCGCCGAACGCCTGCTGGGCCAGTTCGGCCAGTTCGGCCCGCTGCTCGGGAGACATCGAGTTGAGCATTCGCTGCGCGGCCGCGGCCCTGGCCGCGAGCACGTCGATGAGCTCGTCGACCGTTCTCGGCCGTTCGGGAAATAACGCGCCGTGCCTGCGCATGAACTCGGCAAACCGTTCCGGCACGTCGGCGAGATCCTGAGCGTGTGCGGCGAGCAACGCGTTCAGATCGGCCAGCATCTGGTTGATCCGCTCCACGTCCGCGCTGCCGGCGTCCCGCAGCGCGTTCTTCATCCCCTCGAACCGGGAGTCCAGCAGTTCCCTGCCGAGCAGCTCACGGATCCGCTCGAAGTTCTCCCTGCCCTGCTCCGAGCGCCACTCGTACCCGCCCAGCTCCCGCACCGCCGCCGCCGTGCCGGACGGCAGGGCGTCCAGCGAGGCCTCCTGGAAGCGTGCGTCGTCGGACGGGTCGGGAAACAGCGCTGCGCGCTCGGCTGCCACGGCCTCGTCGAGCAGCCGCCGCACCTCGAGCAGGGTCCCGTCAAGGCGGTGCCTGCGCTGGATCTCCGCGCGGCGCTGCCACACCCGCCGGGTCAGCTCGTCCAGTCCGGCCGTGGCCTGAGTGCCTCTGCGCAGCAACTCCTCCAGCGCCGCGCGTGGTGACGCACCGGCCATCACCTCCTGGCCGATCTCGTCCAACGCCTCTCGAAGGTCGGTCGGCGGCGCAAGCGGATCGGGTCCCTCGTGCCAGGGGCCGTAGGAGTACCCGGGAGCGGTCATGGTCCGTACACCGTCGTGTGGTCGTCGGCGTCCTTGGCGAGTTTGCGGGCGAGGTAGAGCGATTCCAGCGCCAGCTCGATCGCGGCGGCGATCCGGCTCGCAGGCTCGTCCGCGCCGACCCCGGCACGCTGCGCGACCTCGTGCAGCACGGGCAACTCCGGCAGTGCGGCGAGGATGTCCTTCCCCGGAACCCGCTCGCCGGTGGCGACGAGATGTCCGTCGGCGACCGCGTTCCCGAGCGGGCTCAGGTCCAGACCGGCGAACCGTGCGCGCGCCGTCTCGGCGATCGCCCTGCGCAACAGGTGCGTCAGGTGTTCGGTCTCCCTGCCCTCCTCGCCCGGTTCGAACTCGAGCTTTCCGCGCAGCACGGCGGGCACCGAATCCATATCGACCGGCCGCGCGACGGCGGGCTCCTCCCCGGTGAGCGCCGACCTCCGCAACGCGGCCGCTGCCACCGTCTCCGCGGCGGCTACGGCGAACCGCGCCGACACCCCCGACCGCTGATCGACCACAGTGGACTCACGTAGGCCGCGCACGAACCGCGCCAGCACCTCCAGCAACGGCTCACCGACCTCGGCGACCAGCCGGGCCTCCTGCCGCACGACCCCGATCTCCGCATCGAGGTCGGGCGGATAGTGCGTGCGGATCTCGGCGCCGAACCGGTCCTTGAGCGGCGTGATGATCCGGCCGCGGTTCGTGTAGTCCTCCGGGTTCGCGGTCGCCACCAGCAAGACGTCCAGCGGCAGCCGCAGGGTGTAGCCCCGAACCTGGATGTCGCGCTCCTCCATCACGTTCAGCAGCGCGACCTGAATTCGTTCGGCGAGATCGGGCAGCTCGTTGATCGCGACGATTCCGCGATGTGAGCGCGGCACCAGACCGAAATGGATGGTCTCGGGGTCACCGAGACTGCGCCCCTCGGCGACCTTGACCGGGTCGACGTCACCGATCAGGTCACCGACCGACGTGTCCGGCGTGGCGAGCTTCTCGGTGTAGCGGGAGTCGCGATGGAGCCACTCGACCGGGAGATCGTCACCGAGTTCGGCTGCCCTGCGCAGCGAGGCAGGCGTGATCGGCCGCAGCGGGTGTTCGGCCAGCTCCGACCCCTCGATCACCGGTGTCCACTCGTCGAGCAGGCCGGCCAATGTCCGCAGCAGCCTGGTCTTGCCCTGGCCGCGCTCGCCGAGCAGCACGACGTCGTGCCCGGCCAGTAGCGCCCGTTCCAACTGTGGCAGCACGGTTCTGGAGAACCCCACCATTCCGGGCCACGGGTCTCGTCCCGCCCGCAGCGCGGCGAGCAGGTTTTCGTGGATCTCGGTCTTCACGCCCCGCGGGGGGTGGCCGGCCTCGCGGAGTGCGCCGACGGTCCGGGGCAGGTGTGCGGGTGCGGAACTGTTGCTCACTCCCGCGACGCTACTGACCGTTCGGCGTGGCGTCGACGTGGAGCAACTCCACCCACCGGGTACCGGCAGCGCCGAGGCGACCTCTACGCTGAATCGCCGTGTGCTGTCCCAGTGCGACCCTCTCGGTCTGGTCCTCGGCGTGGCTGAACGGTGCCGCCGCCGCCGACAACGCCCTCGACGCGCTCGCCGCATGGGGCGAGGCGCACGAGGTGGTCGCGGCCGACGCCGAAACGGCGGACCGGCTCGACCTCCCCGTGGCCGGCGCGGTTCCGGTGCAACCCGCGCAGCTGCTCGGAGCATTGCGCGGAATCGGTGCGGCAGACGCCCGGCTGGCGTTGCCGGTCCCGGGCGACGTGCGGGGGCTCGGCGGCGGAGGTCCGTTCACGGAGGGGGCACTGCATGCGGGCGAGGCCGCCCTGTTCCCCTCGGCGGGCTGCGCTGTCGTGCCCCAGCCGATCGCGGAGGGACTGCTGCGATGGACCGTGTATCCGGTTCCCGTGGGCACCGCGCCCGAGTTCGTCGGCATCGGCGAGGCCGAGCACCTGCTCACGGACGCGGTCCGGGTCAGCGCGGGAACGTTGCAGCAGTTGGACGTCGCTCGGGATCGCCCCGGGGTGCGCGGCGAGCTGAAGGCACGCCTGCGCTCGGCGCCGAAGCCGGGCTGGCCCGCCCCGATGCCGGGGCGCTGCCTGCTCGTCCTGCAACGCGCGGACGAGGTCGAGGCGATCCTCGCCCTCGCGCTGAGCGACGAACCGGGCGGCGCGCTCTCGGCCTCGGCCACCGCACAGCGCTCCGAGGCACTGCGCCCGCTGTCCGACGCGGTCCGGACGGCCCGGTGTGCTGCCGTGACCGAGGCAGTGCGCGTGCTCAGCGGCGACGCCGACCGGCAGGTCTGAACTGCGAACTCGGCCACCGGAACTGCCAAGTCAGGGTGCGCGGCGTTTCGGGGGTTCGCAACAGCCGATGGCGCAGGGCGCGCCGTTGACCGTGCAGCCCGCGGTGGGGAAGTCCGAGAGGGCACGGGGTGGGGCACCGGTGCAGTGCTCGCGAATCAGCTCGACGACGAGCTGGGCGAAGCGGGAGTCCCCGTTCGGGGTCGGCACCCTGGCGAAGCCCAACCCGAGTTCGGCGGCCCGCTCCGCGGCCTCGTTGTCGAGATCCCAGACCACCTCCAGATGGTCGGAAACGAACCCGACCGGGCAGACGACCACCGAGTCGGCCCCCTGCTCGTGCACCGTGTCGAGGTGGTCCACGATGTCGGGTTCCAGCCAGGGCACCGTGGGCGGGCCGGAACGGGACTGCCACACCACGTCGTAGTCCGCCACGCCTGCCTCGGCCGCGACCAGCCTCGCCGCCTCGGCGATCTGCTGCGAATACCTGCGGCCCCCCGAACCGGGCGGCCCAGCCGCGAGGTCGGCGCTCTCCGGGATCGAGTGCGCGACGAAGATCGTCCGGACGTCGCGTTGTGAGCCGAGTGCGGCGTGTGCGGCCCGGACGCCGTCGGCGAACGCCGACACGAACAGCGGGTGATCGAAGAACTGCCGCAGCTTCGTCAGCTCCGGAGCGCCCTTCCCCACGGCGATCCTGGCTCGCACGATGTCCTCGTCGTACTGTCTGCAGGCCGAGTACCCGCCGTACGCACTGGTCGGGAAGACCAGCGCGCGCCGCACGCCTGCGGCAGCCATCTCGGCGAGGGTGTCCTCGACCAGCGGGCGCCAGTTCCGGTTGCCGAAGTACACCGGGAGGTCGAGTCCCTGCCCCGCCAACTCCTTGCGCACGGCCGCGATCGCGTCGCGGTTGAGCCGGTTGATCGGCGAGACCCCGCCGAAATGGTGGTAGTGCTCGGCGACCTCCGCCAGCCGCTCTGGCGGTACTCCCCTGCCGCGAGTCACGTTCTCCAGGAACGGCATCACCTCGTCCGGGCCCTCCGGACCACCGAAGGACAGCCACAGCACCGCGTCATAGGGAAGTTCACTCACGGTGTCCATCTTCGCGCTGTGACCGGGCTCGCGCAGATCCGGGGGTGTGCGCTCAACTGCCCCTTGACTCGGCGAGCCTGCGCATCCAGTACCGGAACCAGTTGTCCCCGAACGGCACGTACACCCGGACCGGGACACCCCGGGCGACCAGATCGTCCACCACGTCAGGCCGAACCCCGAGCAACTGCTCCACGGGCCGTGGACCGAGCGCGGCCAGCAGCGCCTCGCGCAACACTCCGTCGTGTGTCGCGAGCGCGAAGTCCGCGCCCGCCTCCGCCAGCCGATGGGCCAGGTGGGTGAAGGCGATGTCCGTGGGCTCGCCGTAGGGCAGTGCCCGCCCGGCGGGCTCGACGTAAGCACCCTTCACCAGTCGCACGTGGACGCCGGCCTCGACGAGCCGGTCGAGGTCGCGATCAGACCGCCGCAGATTCGCCTGCACCGTGGCTCCGACGCGGTCCGCGAGGCCGTTGCCCGCGGTCGCCAGGACACAGCCCAGTACCGCGTCGGCCCGGTCGTGGTCCTCCGCGCCCACCTGGATTCGCCGCCCTGGCGGGAGCTTGCGGGCGATCGCCGTCAGCTTGTCGGCGCAGTAGTCCGCATCGACGTCGAGTCCCAGGTGGGACAGATCGACCGAAAGCCACGCGTCGTCCGCCATGGCGTGCGACTCGCCCGCGAGCCGGAGATAGTCCTCGGCGACCCGCTCGGCCTCGGCGGCATCGCCGACCTGTTCACCGAACTGGTCGATACTGCCCGCGACTCCGCGCTGCCGCAGCTCGTGCACGGTCCGCACGGCATCCTCGGCAGTCGTTCCCGCGACGTACCGAGCCGCCGCGCGCCAGGCCACGGACTCGGCGGGCGGCACCGCACGGACGGCGCGCTCCAGCATCGTGCTCGTGGCGAGATGGAAGAGCGCGACTCGATCAATCCGCATGTTCACGGTCCACACGCTACCGTGACCTGTGCGCCGCCGACACGGACCGAACGAGCAGGAACACCGTCCGGACCAATGAGTCTACTGTGGACCAACTAGGACCCGGGGCCGGACCTCGACGACCTCCATGCCGATCGCGACGATTAGCGTGGGTCCTTGGTGGAGCCGCTACTCGACTGGGAGGGTCCTGACATGACCAGCAAGTTCACCGAGCTTGCGATCGACTGTGCCGATCCGCACCGTCTCGCCCGGTTCTGGTGCTCGGTCCTGGACTACGAGGTACAAGACGAGGACGACGAAGTTGTCACCATCGGCTCCCCGCTGGCGCGCGAAGGCAAGGCTCGCCGTGGCCCCGTGCCACCCACGTTGACGTTCGCGCCCGTACCGGAGGGCAAAACCGTCAAGAACAGGCTGCACATCGACGTCAACCCCACCGACCGGGATCAGGACGAAGAGGTCCGCCGCCTGCTCGAACTGGGCGCCCGGCGCGCGGACGTCGGCCAGGGCGAGGAGAGCTGGATAGTACTCACCGACCCGGAGGGGAACGAGTTCTGCGTCCTCGCGAGTCGCCACCCCTGATCGAAATGCCACTGGCGGCCGCTCACCTTCCAGCGAGGGAGCGCCTGCAAGTACCACCATGCAAGATCGGCATCGGCGCCAACTGTCCCCGACCGCACTTTCCCGCGAAAGTGCGACTCTCAGGACTGCGGCTTCCCGGCTTGCCGGGCGCGGTAGTTGGCGACGTTGGTGCGGTTCCCGCACAGACCCGGCATGCAGTAACGGCGCCGGCCCGGCCGGGTGGTGTCGATGAACGCGCCACGGCAGGTGGGCGCGCCACACTGGCGGAACCGCTCTTCGTCGAGCGTGTGCACGACGCCGAGAATGCCGACGCCACAGATCACCGAGAGCGCGTCCACGACAGTTGCCCCCTCGCGGAGTGACACGGCCCAGCGGGTGCGGCGCTCGCGCACGGGATCGGGCACGAGGGTGACAGCGCCGGCGGAGGAGGTCAGCGCGCTGGCGCCGACAACGAGATTGTCCCGGTCGGGGTGATCGACCAGGGCGCGCACCGTGCCGCGTAGCGCGTGAACCGCGACGAGGTCGGCGGGCCGGGCGCGGCGGGCGAGTCCGGGAAGCTCGCCCCTGCCATCGGGTCGAGCCTTCTGACCCTCCTCGGTGAACGCGACAAGGGCGGCCTGGTCGGGCAGGTGGTCGTCACCGCGCCACACCTCGGCGGTGGTGTTGATCAGGTCGGTCGCGATGCCCGCCGCCCAGGCGTAATCGTCTAACGCAACTTGCATCCCTTACCGCCCTCCCGATAGGATCATAGCTAACAGCCAGTTTAGCCCTTACAGGATCGTAAGGGCCAGACGCCCGGGAGACCGCACATGCCAGCCGCTGAGATCGACGCCGTCGTGTTCGACGTGCTCGGCACACTCGTCGACGAACCCGCCGGGATCCGCGCCGGCATCCGCGCCCTCGCGCCTTCGCTCACCGATCCCGCCGTCGACGAACTGGTGCGCCTGTGGCACACCCACGTCGACGGCGAGCAACGACGAATCCTGGACGGCCGCCGCGCCTACGCCGCGAGCGACGCTCTCGACCACGAGGCCGCCCAGCTCGTCGCCGAGGCCGCCGCGATCAGCGACCCGGCGGCCGTCGCCACGCTGGCCTTGTCCGGCCGACGCCTGCCTGCCTGGTCCGACACCGTGTCCGGACTTGCCCGGCTCGCGCAGAGCTTCCCGCTGATCGGCCTGTCCAACGCCAGCCGGACGGCACTGCTGGGACTCAACGCCCACGCGGGACTGCGCTGGCACCAGGCACTTTCCGCTGAGGACGCGCAGAGCTACAAGCCTGCCCCGTCCGTTTACGAGCTTGCTGTCACCGTGTCCGCAGTGCGACCGGAGCGGCTGTTGATGGTCGCCGCCCACGCCTGGGACTTACGTGCCGCGCAGACCGTCGGCCTGCGCACCGCCTACGTTGCCCGACCTGTCGGAGACCCACCGGCACCCTCGGATCGATTCGACCTGTACGCCCGGGGTCTCACCGACCTGGCCGACCAACTCGGCGTGCCGGCGCCTGCTCAGAATGTCCCCAATGAGGCATTGGAGACATCCCAAGACGTGCGCTCCGCCGGCTAGACGCCGAGCGCGTGCACGCCGCCGTCGACCCAGATCATCGAGCCGGTGGTCGCGGGCAGCCAGTCCGAGAGAACGGCGCAGACGGTCTTGGCCGTGGCCGTGGGGTCGGAGCTGTCCCAGCCGAGCGGCGCGCGGTCGCCCCAGCCTTCCTCCAGCTCCCCGAACCCGGGAATGGACTTCGCGGCCATCGTCTTCATCGGACCCGCCGTCACCAGGTTCACCCGGATCCCCTGCGGGCCGAGGTCACGGGCGAGGTATCGGTTCACCGACTCGAGCGCCGCCTTGGCCACGCCCATCCAGTTGTAGACGGGCCACGCGACCCTGGCGTCGAAGTCCATGCCCACGATCGACGAGCCCTGGCCCAGCAGCGGCAGCGTGGCCTCCGCGAGGGACTTGAACGAGTACGCGGAGACCTCGACAGCGGTGGAGACGTCCTTCCACGGCGCGTCCATGAACGGAGCACCGAGGCACGACGGCGGCGCGAAACCGATCGAGTGCAGCACACCGTCGAGCCCGTCGACGTGCTCGCGGACCCGGTCGGCCAGTGTGTCCAGGTGTTCCTGGTTCTGCACGTCGAGTTCGATCACCGGGGCCGGTTCGGGCAGGCGCTTGGCGATCCGCTCCACGAGGGAGAGCCTGCCGAAACCGGTGAGCACCACGGTGGCCCCCTGCTCCTGGGCCATCTTCGCGGCGTGGAACGCGAGCGAGGCGTCGGTGATCACCCCGGTGATCAGCAGTCGCTTGCCTTCGAGCAGTCCGGACACCTGTCCTCCAGTTCTGGGGTTGTTGCTGATTGTCGTCAGTCGCTTGGCGACTCGGTGATTCAGTGGCCCATGCCGAGGCCGCCGTCGACCGGCAACACCGCGCCGTTGACGTAGCCCGCCTCCTCGGAGGCGAGGAACCGCACGGCGGCGGCGATCTCCGCCGGATCCGCGTAACGGCCCGACGGGATCTGCGCGAGGATCTCCTTCTTGCGGTCCTCACCCAGCGCGTCGGTCATGTCGGTGCCGACGAACCCGGGCGCCACCACGTTGGCGGTGATGTTGCGCGAGCCCAGTTCCCTGGCCAGCGAGCGCGCCAGGCCGACGAGACCGGCCTTGCTGGCGGCGTAGTTGAGCTGCCCGGCCGAACCCGTCAGCCCGACGACCGACGAGATGAACACGAAGCGACCCCACTTGCCGCGCAGCATGCCGCGCGAGGCGCGCTTGGCGACCCGGTACGCCCCGGTGAGGTTGGCGTCCACAACGCGGGTGAACTGGTCCTCACTCATCCGCATGAGCAGCGTGTCGTCGGTGATTCCCGCGTTGGAGACCAGCACCTCCACCGGGCCCTGGTGCTCCTCGACCTCCTTGAAGGCGGCGTCCACCTGCTCGGTGTCGGTCACATCGGCCCGCACGCCGAACAGCCCCTCGGGCGCCCCGGAGCCGCGGTGGGTCACCGCGACCTTGTGGCCCTGCTCGGCGAGATCACGTGCGATGGCAAGACCGATGCCACGATTACCACCGGTGACCAGAACCGAACGTGCCACGTAGTACTCCTCGAAATCGCTGGGGGTCCACCGCCTGCCGCGGACGGGTCGCGCTGAGGCTATCGGCTCCCGCTTCCCCAGTCGCGTCCGCGCGGCCGATACCCCCGAGTAACCCGGCATGGTGTAGGACACACTCGATGCAGGTGGCCACCTGACCAGGCGGACCACGCTGGCGACAGGAGGTGCTGAGGTGCGACTGCTCCTCGTCGAGGACGACGACGGTGTCGCCGACGCGCTCGCGGAGAGCCTGCGCACCCCCGGTCATCGGGTGACCAGGGTCGCGCGCGGCACGGACGCCCTCTCCCGCCACCGCGACGCCGATCTGGTGCTGCTCGATCTCTTCCTGCCCGACATGGACGGGCTCGACGTGCTGCACCGCATCCGACAGGTGTCGGCCGTCCCGGTGCTGGTGCTCACCGCTCGCGGTGACGAACGCTCGGTGGTGCGGGGGCTCCGACTGGGCGCCGACGACTACCTGACCAAACCGGTGCGGCTCGCCGAGTTGCTCGCGCGGATGGAAGCGGTGGTGCGCCGCACCACCCATCGGCAGTCCGGCGGGGAGCCGGGACCGGTGCGCATCGGCGCCGTCGAGATCGACCTCGCAGCCAGGACGGTGCACTCGAGCGGGCGAGCGGTGTCGTTGACGGCGAAGGAGTTCGACGTCCTCGCGGCGCTCGCCGCCCGGCCGGGGATGGCGGTGAGCAGACAGCAGGTGATGGACGAGGTGTGGGGCGACGCCCACCTCGCCGTGTCGCGCTCGCTCGACGTGCATCTCACCCAGCTGCGCGCCAAACTCGACGCGCCGGGGCTCATCGTCACCATCCGCGGCTATGGCTACCGGCTCGGCGAGTGAGCGATGCGCCGAAGGCTCCTGCTCGTCCTCGTCGCGTTCGCGCTCGCCGCCGTGGCGGGGTTCGCCACACCCCTGCTCGCCAGCACCGCGGGACAACGAACGCAGGAACTGCTGATCGGGCGCACCGCGGATCTCGACCGGTTCGCCGAGCTGGCACAGGTCGCGGTGGAGTCCGGCGACGTGGCCGCGCTCGCCGCCGACGCCCAGCGCTACAGCGACCTCTACCGCGAGGGGGTGGTCGTGACCGACCGGCAGGGCCTCCCCCTCGTGCAGGCCGGACTGTCCACAGCGGATCCGCGGGTGCGCGCCCTCGTCGCGGGCGCGGTCCGCAACCAGCCCGGCCCGCGCCCGCCGACCATCCTGCCCTGGTCGGCGGAGCCGATCCTGTTCGCACGTCCCGTCGGCACCGGGACCAGGGTCTCCGGGGCCGTCGTGCTCCGCGCGTCCGTCGAAGCCGCCGCGCGGGACGTGGGACTGCGATGGGCCACGGTCGTGGCCGGCGCGCTGCTGGCCGGGCTGGCGTTCGTGCTGCTGGCGATGCTGCTCGCGCGGTGGGTGCTGCGCCCGCTGCACGCGCTGGAACGCGGCGTGCACACGGTCGCCGAGGGACGCAGGGCGCAGGTGCCCGCGGGCGCGGGTCCGCAGGAGCTGCGAGCGCTGGCAACGTCGTTCAACCGGATGTCCGACGCCGTGGTCGCCGCGGCCGAGCAGCAGCGGCGGCTCATCGCGGACACGTCGCACCAGTTGCGCAACCCGCTGGCCGCGTTGCGCCTGCGGGTCGACTCGCTCGCCGGACACGTCGACGAGCCCGGCACCAAGGCCTACCACGCGACGGTGACCGAAGTGGACCGGCTGGAGTCGCTGTTGGACGGTCTGCTGGCGCTGGCCGTCGCGGAAAGCGCCACGACCCGGCTCGCGGCCGGGATCGGTGCCGAGGAGGCGCCCGCCGATGTCCCGACCGTGGTCGCCGAACGCGTCGACGCCTGGTCCGCCGCGGCCGATCGGTCGGGCGTCCGGCTGGATCCCGAGGCCGCCACCGACCCGCTGCTGGTCGACTTTCCCGAATCGGAGCTGTCCCAGGTGCTCGACGTCGTGCTGGACAACGCCATCGCCTACGCCGGTCGTGGGGCGCGGGTGCGGATCTCCTGCTCGGACCGGCCCGACGCGGGAACGGCCACGCTGACCGTGGCCGACGACGGCCCTGGCCTGACCGAAACACAGCTGACGCGGGCGACCGAGCGGTTCTGGCGCGGACCGGGGACCCAGCGACCGCGCGGGACCGGCCTCGGCCTGGCCATCGCGCAGCGGCAACTCGCCGCGCGCGGCGCCAGGCTCGAACTCGGGGCGACACGACCGCACGGGCTCACGGTGTCGATCGAACTGCCGCTCGCCCCTTCCGGAACACGCCGATGAGAGGGCGTACGAGAACCGAGCACGCACCGCGGCCAGCGGAATTCGGCAGAAGAGCGGCGCTTGCCGGTGCGCTGGGACTCCTCGCGGGCTGCTCAGGTGGGGGCTACCGGGGACCCGAGCGGGAACTCGTGATCGCCGCCGGGGAAAGCGGCGGGTTCTACCTGGAGTTCGCGCGCCTGCTCGCCGCCGAGATCACCCGCGCCGAACCGCGGCTGCACTGCTCGGCCGTGCCCACCGAGGCGAGCGTCGCCAACATCCATGCCGTGCAGGCCGGGACGGCCGACCTCGGCCTGGCCCTCGCGGATTCGGCCGAGGCCGCCGTCGCCGGTACCGCACCGTTCTCCACACCGGTGCCGCTGCGGGCCATCGGCCGGGTGTACGAGAACTACCTGCAACTGCTTGCCCGCGCGGACGGCCCGATCCGATCGGTCGGCGACCTCGCGGGACGTCGGATCTCCCTGGGCGCCGCCGGCTCCGGTGCCGCGGTGACCGGCGACCGGCTGATCCGGGTCGCGGGTCTCGCCGTGCAGGCCGAACACCGAGGTCTTGCCGACGCCGTGGCCGCGCTGCGGAACGGCGGGATCGACAGTCTCCTGTGGTCCGGTGGCGTACCGACGCAGGCTCTCGCCGAGCTCAGCGAGGACACCCCGCTGGTCCTCCTCCCCCTGAACGACCTGCTGCCCGCCATGCGCTCGGCCCACGGCCCGGTCTACGCGCAGGTCCGGGTGCCTGCGGACGCGTATCCGCGAATTTCCGGACAGTCGACCATCGGCGTGGCGAATCTGCTGGTCTGCGCCGCCGCACTGCCTGGTGACGTCGTCGGCGCAGTCACCAGGGTGTTGGCCACCCGTGCCGCCGACCTTGTTCCGGCGCAGGCCGCGGGCACCCAGTACCTCGACGTCCGGACCCTGATCGGCACCGCTTCCCTGCCGCTTCACGAAGGGGCGGCAGCGGTGTACCGGGTGCTACACGGCTGACCGGCGCCACGAGCGGCACCGTATAGGACGTTATACATCAACGGACGCCCCTAGAGTGGTCCCCTGTCCCGTGGGGTCGCCGACCAGAAAGCCTGTGACGACGTGTTCCGGATCGTGTTCTACCAACCGGAGATCCCGCCCAACACGGGCAACGCGATCCGGCTGGCCGCGAACACCGGGTGCGAGTTGCATCTGATCGAACCACTCGGCTTCTCGCTGGAGGCGCGCCATCTGCGTCGCGCCGGCCTCGACTACCACGACCTCGCGCTGGTCCGGGTGCACGCCGACCTCGACTCCGCGCTGGCGCACCTGCTCCCCGCCAACGTGTACGCCTTCACCACGGCCGCCACCCGCCGCTACACCGATGTGCGATACCAGCCGGGAGACGTTCTGCTCTTCGGCCCGGAGTCGACGGGCCTGCCCTCGCCCGTGCTCGCCGGGGACGCCATCACCGACAGCGTCACCCTGCCGATGCTGCCGTCATCCCGGTCACTGAACCTGGCGAACAGCGCGGCCGTCGCGATGTACGAGGCCTGGCGCCAGCACGATTTCGCCGGGGCCGGGGAGCCTGCGTCCTAGTCGTAAGTCGGGTTGTTCACCGCCGACCTGCGGGTCGTGCCGTGCCTCACCTGCGGTCGGCAGCCACGACCGCCCCCATGTGGCACAAATCAGCACGCCACAGCGGGGCTCGGGGCGGCCCCGTCCACCGACCTCTGAACAACCCTCCTGCGCACTCAGGGCAGCCGCTGTCCGAGGAACAGTGACGAGCCGGCGGCGCCGATCAGCATGATCGTGGCGAGCGCGACCCACGGCTTGCTCGCGTCGGCGTCCTTGGTCTCGTACCCGATCTGCTCGCCGAGACTCGCGTAGACCTGTTTGAGCTCGTCAGCCGTTGCGGCCTTGTAGAAGTCCCCGCCCGACAGGCGGGCGATCTCACGCATGGACTCGTCGTCCACCTCGACCGGGATCTCCTTGCCCTCGATGTCCACCGTGCCGTGTGATGTGCCGAACGAGATCGAGGACACCGGGATCTGCTGCTGCTTGGCCGCCTGGGCGGCGGTGTAGGCGCCCCTGGGGTCGTACGGATCGCCGGTCGGCACGGTCTGCTTGCCGTCGGTCATCAGCACGATCCGCGCCGGTGGCGGCCCCTCCGCCCCGCCGACGACGGCGGAGAAGCCCTCGATGGCCTGCAGTGCGGCGAAGATCCCCTCGCCGGTCGCGGTGGACTGCGCCAGTTTCAGGTTGTCGATCGCCCTGACCACGCCACCACGTTCCGTGGTGGGCGCGACCAGCACCGTCGCGGTGCCCGCGAACGAGATCAGCCCCAGGTTCACCCCCGGCGTCAGCCCCTCGGCGAAGGACCGGGCCGCTTCCTGAGCGGCCTTGATCCGGGTCGGAGCGACGTCGGTCGCCTCCATCGACAGGGACACGTCGATCACCAGCATCACCGTGGCACGGTTCCGCGGAACCTTCTGCTCCGCCGTCGGCCCGGCAAGGGCGAACGTCAGCAGCAGCAGCGACACGATGAGCAACGCGGCCGGAACGTGCTTGGGCCAACCCTGGCTTCGCGGCGCGACGCGGTCGAGCAGTTCGAGATTGGAGAACCGCATGGTGCGCCTGCGCCGGGCGCGCTGCGCGAGCACGTAGCCGACGGTCACCGCTGCGACGACCAGCAGCAACAGGAACCACCACGGCGAGGCGAATCCAGTCAGGTTCACGTCAGCCCACCTGCCTCGCTCCGTTTCGCACTCGGCCGCACGAGCCCCGTGCCGTCCGGCGACATCCTCACCGGCCACCCCCCGACCAGCCGCGCTTGCGCGCCACGACGAACCGGACCATGTCGGCGATCCAGTCGGAGTCGGTGCGCAGCACCAGATGTCCCGCTCCCGCACGGCGCAGGCCCGCCGCCACCTCCTCGCGGTGCGCCCTGGCCGCGGCGCCGAACTCCTTGCGCAGTAGCGCCGAGGCGTGCACCTCTCGCTGCTTGCCGGTTTCCGGGTCGGCGAGCACCACGGTGCCCACGTCGGGCAGGTCCACGTCCCGTGGGTCGAGCACCTCGATCGCCACCAGTTCGTGCCGGGCCGAGAGGGCCCGCAGCGGACGCTGCCACTCCATGTCCCCGAGGAAGTCCGAAATCACCACGGCGAGACCGCGCCTGCGCGGCGGCCTGCGAAGTTGCTCGACGGCCCCCGCCAGGTCGCCTCTGGTTCCCTCGGCGGCCCTTGGTGTCTCGGCGATCTTGCGGACGAGGCCGCGCGCGTGCTGCAGACCCCCCATCGGCGGTAACCGCGTCGTGGTGGCCCCTGTCGAGACCAGTGCCCCCAGGCGGTTGCCCCCACCGCCGGTGAGATGCGCGATGGCCGCGACCGCGCAGACGACCAGGTCCCGCTTCTCGCAATAGGCGGTGCCGAAGTCCAGGCTCGCCGACAGGTCCGCGACCACCCAGGTCTCCAGTTCCCGATCCGCGACGGTCTCCCTGATATGCGGCACGGTTGTGCGGGCGGTGACCGCCCAGTCCATCCGGCGTACGTCATCGCCGGGCTGGTACGGCCTTGCCTCCCCCGGCTCGGAGCCCGGTCCTGGGACCAGGCCGAGGTGGTTGCCCTGCAGCAGTCCGTCCAGCCTGCGCCGCACCTCCAGCTCCAGCGTGCGCAGACCGGCTTCCAGCCGGTCGCCGCGCAGGATCGGCGGAGCCCAGTCCGGCCGCGCGTTCGCCTCGGCCTGCTTCGGGGTCTCACCGTGTGCCGACCGGCGATGCGGGAATCGAGGACCGCCGTCGGCGTCGCTTGTGCCACCCATGGATCGCGTTTCGCTACCTGCCCGGCACGCCCGCGCCGACCGGCTGGCCGCCCCCCTGCGGGCGGGCCGACACCTGCGGCAACGGCACGGTCTGCAGCACCCTGGTGATGATGTGGTCCAGCGGGACGCCATCGGCGAGCGCGTCGTAGGAGAGCACCAGCCGGTGCCGTAGCACATCGGGTACGACGTCGACTACGTCCTGGGGCAGGACGTAGTCGCGGCCGCGGACCAGTGCGAGGGCACGCGCCGCGGCGATGATGCCGAGGCTGGCCCTCGGTGAGGCGCCGTAGGACACCCAGCCCGCCACGTCGGCGAGCCCGTGCTCGGCTGGGGTGCGGGTGGTGAGAACCAGCCGGACCACGTAGTCGACCAGCGCGTGGTGCACGAACACCTGTGACGCCACGCCCTGCAGCCTGGTCAGTTCGGCAGGCGTGAGGACCTCGTGCGGCTCCGGCGGGGCGACCCCCATCCGGTAGACGATCTCGCGCTCCTCCTCGGCCGAGGGATACTCGACGATGATCTTGAACAGGAAGCGGTCCCGCTGGGCTTCGGGCAGCGGGTACACGCCCTCGTTCTCGATCGGGTTCTGGGTGGCGAGCACCAGGAACGGGTCCGGCATCGGGAAGGTCTGCCCACCGATGGAGACGTGCCGTTCCGCCATCACCTCGAGCATCGCGGACTGGACCTTCGCGGGAGCCCGGTTGATCTCGTCCGCGAGCACGAAGTTCGCCACGACGGGACCGAGTTCGACGTCGAACTTCTCGCTGGTCTGACGGTACATCCGGGTGCCGAGGATATCGGCGGGCACAAGGTCCGGTGTGAACTGCACACGGGAGAAGCTGCCGCCGACGACGCGCGCGAAGGTCTCGACGGCGAGTGTCTTCGCCACACCGGGAACACCTTCGATCAGCAGGTGCCCCTTGGCCAGCAGCCCCACCAGCATCCGTTCGACCAGCCGGTCCTGCCCGACGATTATCCGCTTCACCTCGAAGACGGTGCGTTCGAGCAACTGCGCGTCGTTGGCTGGTGTGCCGGGTTGTCCGCCGGTCGTCCCGTCGGAGTAGCCGGGCTCGGTCACGGTGCCTCCTACCTGCTGCATGATCACCTGCGCCGTGCGACCGTACCCGTCCCCAGCGGCACGGCCATGAGCGGCCAGAGTAGGGACAGCCAACCGGATGCGCAGTGTGACGGCTGTGAAGGTGCTGCCTGGTCAGTCGTCGGCGCGGGCACCGCGCCGGGCTCGGTCGAGATCGGCGGGCGTGTCCACGTCGAACGTCTCGCCCCGCAGCGCTGGGACCTCCACGATGGACAGTCCGCCGAGAACGCGGCGCAACGCCGCACCCGACGGCCGCGCGGGCAGCGCGGCCCGCAGTGCGACCGGGCGCCACACCCCCGCCAGCCACTGCCTGCGACCGTCCTCGTCCACGAGCAGTGCGCCGTCGCCCGCCCCGAGTGCCGCGCGCAGTCGGCGGACGGTCGACGCGGTCACCCCGAGGAGGTCGCCGGCCAGGACGGCGACCTCGGTGGCACCGGGCGGGACGCACTCCAGTCCCGTGGCGAGCGCGGCGACCGGCCCCCCACCCGGCGGGTCCTCCCTGGTCCACCGCACGCCGGGGAACCCCGCTCGTTCGGGACCGACCACGATCACCGGGTCCGCGGGCCCGACAGCGGCGAGCACACCGTGCAGCAGCGTCCGCCCGCCGACCTCGATCATGGGCTTGTCGAGGCCGGCGAGTCTGCGTGCTCCGCCACCGGCGAGCACGATCGCCGCGAGGCCCTCGGCCGCCGCGGGTTCGACCGGACTGTTCATCACACAGTTCTACCCGGCCGTACCACGCAACGCGGCAACGGCTGAGGCGAACATGGTGGACTTGATGGCTTCCAGCGTGCCCTTGTCCTTACCGGCCAGCCCGCGAACGCGATCACCGGCGCGGTCCACCAGTTCGGACTCGTCGGCGATGTCGTCCACCAGGCCGAGGTCCCTGGCCTCTCCTCCGCCGAACCGCCTGCCGGTGGTCATCGAGGCGACCGCGGCCGCGGGAGTCGTCTTGCTCTGGATGAGCGCGGCCATTCCCTGGGTGAACGGGATGTTGATATCGACCTCGGGAAAGCAGAAGTATCCCCGGTCCGCCCGCATCACCCGGAAGTCGTGGGCCATGGCGAGCATGGCTCCCGCGCCGAACGCGTGCCCGTTGAGCGCGGCGGCCGTGGGCACGGGGAAGGTGAGCACGCGGGCGAACAGTTCGTGGACCTCGGCGATGTACTGCTCGGCCTGGTCACCGTGGGCCATCAGCCACTCGAGGTCCAGTCCGTTGGAGAAGAACTTTCCGTGTCCCGTCGTCACGAGCACGGACGGGTTCGGGGCGTCCTCGACGGTGTCCAGCAGGGAATGCACGGTCTTGAGCCATTCGGGGGAGAAACGGTTCTCGTCCGCTCCGAGGTCGAGCACGGACACGGAATCGTGATGCTGCAGTGCGGGCACGTTCAGTCCTTTGTGTTGGGTGAGTTCCGGCGGGTAAGGGAGGGCGGCGGTGCGACGGTGAGTACCGCGCGCACGGCCGCCGCGAGACGCTCGCGCGTGGGTGCGTCGACCGGCGACGCCCCCTCGGCAACGGGACCGGTCAGCGCGCGGCGGAACAACGCGGTCGGCAGGTCCACCACGCAGGTGGTCAGGACCTCGACCGCGGCGCCGTCCCGCCTGCCCCACACCAGGTCCGTCAATCGGACCAGCAAGGCCACCAGCCGGGTGTCGAGGGCGATCAGCGAGTCGGCGAGGTCGGCGGGCAGTTGCGGGCCGAGCAGCGTGTCCCGCTTCACCGTGAGCAGCATCCTGGCCGCGGCGGGACGTCGCTCGGCGAACACGGCGGGGGCGTCGGCGGCCGCCACCACGGCGGCGACGGCGGTGTGGGGATTCGCGGACCGGCCGTCGAGTGCCCTTTCCGCCAGTTCGGCCTGCAGATCGAGGAAGGCGGTGGCCGCCCGCAGCCACACCTGCCCGAGCAACGTGGCGATCGAACCGAACGCGTGGTAGAT
This sequence comes from Amycolatopsis marina, assembly GCF_900111885.1. Taxonomy (GTDB): domain Bacteria; phylum Actinomycetota; class Actinomycetes; order Mycobacteriales; family Pseudonocardiaceae; genus Amycolatopsis; species Amycolatopsis marina. Next base: position 73,525 of record NZ_FOKG01000021.1, on the reverse strand, counting down.
CGTGCCGTTCGGCACGCCGGCCGCCGCGGACAGGGCGCGCACGGTGACCTGCTCCGCGCCGGCGTCCGCGACCAGCCGCTCAGCGGTGTCGAGCAGTCTCTCCAGGTCATGGACACGGGGCCGGGGCATGACCTGGACAGTAACAGAGCAGCTGCTCCAGAAAACCTGCGCCCACGATCCGGCGGTGCACACGCGGCGAAACGGCGGGTTTTGTGGCAGACCTTGCGGGAAACGCCGACCCGCCACTGTGGCCCAGGTCGCTTTTGTGGGGTTCCCACAACACAGTGGCTCCGGCATGCGCGGGGCACGACATTGGTGTACCCACCGGTAATCGAGCAAGGTGTACGTCAGGTACAGGCGACGCTGGCGAGGCCCCGGGCGTCGCCTTCTGTGCGTGGGGACTTGGGAGGCTCAGCCGGTGTTCAGTCGTGTTGCCATCGTCAACCGTGGAGAGGCCGCGATGCGGCTCATCCATGCCGTCCGGGACATCTCGGCGGAAACCGGGACGCGGATCGAGACCGTCGCCCTCTACACGGACGCCGACCGCAACGCGACCTTCGTCCGCGAGGCGGACATCACGTACCCACTGGGCCCCGCCTCGGCCCGGCCGTACCTCGATCACGCAGTGCTCGAACAGGCGCTGGTGGACACCGGGGCCGACGCCGCGTGGGTGGGCTGGGGCTTCGTCGCCGAGGACCCGGCCTTCGCCGAACTGTGCGAGAAGATCGGCGTCACCTTCGTCGGGCCGAGCGCGGAGGCGATGCGCAGGCTCGGCGACAAGATCGGCTCCAAACTGATCGCCGAGGAGGTTGGCGTCCCGGTCGCGCCATGGAGCCGCGGCGAAGTGGCCAGCCTCGCCGACGCGCTGCGGGCCGGCGACGAGATCGGCTACCCGCTCATGCTCAAGGCGACCGCGGGCGGTGGCGGGCGCGGCATCCGGAAGGTCACGTCGGCCGAGGACCTGGGCGATGCCTACGAACGCACCAGCCAGGAGGCACTGCGCGCCTTCGGCTCCGGCGTCGTCTTCCTGGAACGCCTGGTGACTGGCGCCCGGCACGTCGAGGTCCAGGTCATCGCCGACGGACAGGGCACCGCCTGGGCACTGGGCGTCCGTGACTGCTCGGTGCAGCGGCGCAACCAGAAGATCATCGAGGAGTCCGCCTCCCCCGTTCTGGAACCGGAGCAGGTCGCGGAACTGAAGGCGTCGGCCGAGCGGCTCGCCGTGGCCGTCGGCTACCGCGGCGCCTGCACCGTCGAGTTCCTCTACCACCCTGGCGAGAAGCTGTTCGCCTTCCTCGAGGTCAACACCCGGTTGCAGGTTGAGCACCCGATCACCGAGATCACCACCGGCACCGACCTGGTCCGGCTGCAACTCCACGTGGCGAACGGCGGAAAACTCGAAGGCACCCAGCCGGCCGAGACAGGCCACGCGGTCGAGGCCCGGCTCAACGCGGAGGACCCGGACCGCGACTTCGCCCCCTCCCCCGGTCGCATCGCCCGGCTGGCGCTGCCCGCGGGGCCGGGTATCCGCGTCGACACCGGCGTCAGCGAGGGCGACAGCATCCCGGCCGACTTCGACTCCATGATCGCGAAGATCATCGCCTACGGGCGCGACCGGGACGAGGCACTGGGCAGGCTGCGCCGCGCGATGGCCGAGACCACCGTGATCATCGAGGGTGGCGCGACCAACAAGAGCTTCGTGCTCGACCTGCTCGAGCAGCCGGAGGTGATCGACGCGAGCGCCGACACCGGCTGGATCGACCGCGTCCGCGCCGAAGGCGGACTGGTCAGCCATCGGCACTCCGCCGTCGCACTCGCGGCTGCCGCGATCGAGGCCTACCAGGACGAGGAGGAGGTCGCCCGGCAGCGGCTGCTGTCCACCGCGCGGGGCGGGCGCCCGCAGGTGCGGCACGACACCGGCCGCCCGCTGAACCTCAAGCTGCGTGGCATCGGCTACCGCGTGAACGTCGCCCGCGTCGGGCAGAAACGCTTCCGCGTCTGCATCACCGCGGGCGGCCCGGACGCAGTGGACGCTGTGACCTCGGCGGACGTCGAGGTCGAACGGTTCGACGCGCACAGCGGTCAGATCGTGGTCAACGGGCACCGCTTCCGGCTGGTGTCGGCCACGCACGGACCGATCCACCTGGTCGAGGTCGACGGCGTCACCCACCGGATCAGCCTCGACGAGGGCGGCGTCGTCCGCTCCCCCGCGCCGGCGCTGGTGGTGGCGACGCCGCTGTCGATCGGGGACGAGGTGGAGTCGGGCGCGCCGATCCTGGTGCTGGAGAGCATGAAGATGGAGACGGTGCTGCGCGCGCCGTTCCGTGCGCGGGTACGGGAATGTCCCGTGTCGGTGGGCAGCCAGGTGGGGACCGGCGCGCCGGTGATGCGCCTGGAGCCCCTCGCTGCCGAGAAGGACGCAGCAGACACGGCAGCCGGCGCGGAAACCGCGGGCACCGCGTCCGTCGCTGAGACCGTCCGGATCGACCTGCCTGCCGAGCCCGCGGACGTGTCGGCGGCCGAGCGCGCCGAGCGCGGCCTGCAGGACCTGCGCAGCCTGCTGCTGGGCTTCGACGTCGACCCGCAGGACCGCAGGCGCGTGCTGTCCGGGTACCTGGCCGCACGGGCCGAACTCGGTGGCAGGCAACTACCGGGTGAACTGGACCTGCTGACGGTGTTCGCCGACCTGTCGGAACTGAGCCGCAACAAGCCAGGCGGCGAACTGGAAGTCGAACCCGGCAACCCGGTGCACAGCCCGCGTGAGTACTTCCACAGCTATCTGCAGAGCCTCGACGTCGAACGTGCGGGTCTCCCCGAAGGCTTCCAGGCCAAGCTGAAGCGAGCGCTGGGACACTACGGTGTCGACGATCTCGACCGCACCCCGGAACTGGAGTCCGCGGTCTTTCGGATCTTCCTGGCGCAACAGCGCATGTCGACCGACGTCGCGGTGGTGTCGGAACTGCTGCGGCAGTGGCTGGCCGGGGCGCCGCCGCTCGAGGCGCTCAGCGAACGCGCCGGACTCACCCTCGAGCATCTGATCGAGGCCACACAGGTGCGTTTCCCCGCGGTGTCGGACCTCGCCCGCGGCGTGGTGTTCCGCTGGTTCGCCCAGCCGCTGCTGCGCCGCAACCGCGCCAAGGTCTACGCCTCGGTCCGGCAGGATCTGCGTTATCTGGACCGCGATCCGGACGCACCGGACCGCGCCGAGCGGATTCAGGCCATGGTGGCAAGTTCGGAACCGCTGGTCCGGCTGATCGGGCAGCGGATCGGACGGACGGACTCCGACCACGCGCCGCTGCTGGAAGTGCTGACCCGCCGCTACTACGGCAACCGCGGGCTGTCCGAGGTCACCACGCACGAGACCGCGGGCTGCCGATTCGTCGCCGCCGAGCACATCGGCTCCGGCGGCGTTACGCGCGTCGTCACCACGGCCGTCGACATCGGCGCCCTTCCCGCGGCCGTCGGGGCGGTCGGCACGTTCGCCACCGCCGACACGGAGCGCGAGCTGGTCGCGGACCTCTACGTCACGTGGGAGGACCAGCCGGACGCCGACACGATGGCGGTACGGCTCGGCGAGCTCATGGCCGCGCACCCGCTGCCCGCTGGCGTCCGCCGGATCACCACGACCGTCGCAGGCACCAGCGGCGCGGTGATGCACCACCACTTCACCTTCCGCCGCGACGACGCCGGCTTCGCCGAGGACCGGCTGATCCGCGGTCTGCACCCGCAGATCGCCGGCCGCCTGCAGCTGCAGCGACTGCGCGAGTTCGATCTCACCCGGTTGCCGTCCGCGGACGAGGAGATCTACCTGTTCAAAGCCGTGGCGCGCAGCAACCCGGCCGATGAGCGGCTGATCGCGATGGGGCAGGTCCGCGACCTCACCCCGCTGCGTGAGACCGACGGCAGACTGGTCGCGCTGCCCGCGGTGGAGGACGCGATCACGACCTGCCTGGACGCGATCCGCAACATCCAGGCGCAGCGACCGCAGAACAAGCGGTTCGACACAAACCGGATCATGATGTACGTCTGGCCGTCGACCGAGTTGACCCCCGACGAGCTCAACACGCTGGTCCAGCGCATCCTGCCGACCACCGCGGGCGCCGGGTTGGAGGAGGTCCAGTTCCTGGCCCGCCAGCGCACCGCGACGGGCGAGCTGACCGAGGTCGCGGTCCGGATCACCCTGGATCCGGGCAACGGCGCGCGCGTGCATGTCGGCGAGCCGTCGACGGAGCCGGTCGAACCGCTCAACGACTATCGCCAGAAGGTGCTGCGCGCGGCCCGGCGCGGGAACGTCTATCCCTACGAGCTGACCGAGTTGCTCGCCGGGCCGGAAGGCCGCTTCGTCGAGCACGATCTCCCCGAGAGCGCCGACGCACCCTCGGCGGCGAGTACCTCGGGCGTCGGGACGCTGGTGCCGGTGGACCGGCCGAAGGGCAGGAACACCGCCGCGATCGTCGCCGGCGTGGTCACCACACCAACCGAACGCCACCCCGAGGGAGTCACCCGCGTGGTGCTGCTCGGTGACCCGACCAAGGCGCTCGGTGCGCTGTCGGAGCCGGAGTGCTCGCGGGTGATCGCCGCCCTCGACCTCGCCGAGCGGATGGACGTCCCGCTGGAGTGGTTCGCGTTGTCAGCCGGTGCGCGGATCTCGATGTCGTCGGGCACGGAGAACATGGACTGGGTCGCGGCGGCGCTCAAGCGGATCGTCACGTTCACCCAGAACGGCGGCGAGATCAACATCGTGGTCGCGGGGATCAACGTCGGCGCCCAGCCGTACTGGAACGCCGAGGCGACGATGCTCATGCACACCAAGGGAATCCTGGTCATGACACCGGACTCCGCGATGGTGCTCACCGGCAAGCAGTCACTGGACTTCTCCGGCGGGGTCTCGGCCGAGGACAACTTCGGCATCGGCGGCTACGACCGCGTGATGGGGCCGAACGGCCAGGCACAGTACTGGGCACCCAGCCTGCCTGCCGCCCGCGACGTGCTGATGCGGCACTACGACCACACCTACGTCGCCCCCGGGGAGACGGCACCGCGGAAGGCGGTCACGAACGACCCGCCCGACCGCGACGTCTCCGAGTTCCCGCACGCGGTCGTCGGCAGTGACTTCACCCGCGTCGGCGAGATCTTCTCCGCGGAACACAACCCGGACCGCAAGAAACCGTTCGACATCCGAACGGTGATGCGTGCCCTTTCCGACCAGGACCACCCGATCCTGGAGCGGTGGGCCGGGATGGCCGACGCCGACACCTCGGCCGTGCAGGACGTGCACATCGGTGGCTGGCCGATCTGCCTTGTCGGGATCGAGTCCCGCTCGGTGCCGCGGCGCGGGTTCCCGCCGAGCGACGGGCCGGACACCTACACCGCGGGCACGCTGTTCCCCCGCTCCTCGAAGAAGACCGCGCGGGCGATCAACGCGGCGTCCGGCAACCGGCCGCTGGTCGTGCTGGCGAACCTGTCCGGGTTCGACGGTTCACCGGAGTCGATGCGCAAGCTCCAGCTGGAGTACGGGGCGGAGATCGGCCGGGCGATCGTCAACTTCGACGGCCCGATCGTCTTCTGCGTGATCTCCCGCTACCACGGCGGGGCGTTCGTGGTGTTCTCCAAGGCACTCAACCCGAACATGACCGTGCTGGCCCTGGAGGGCTCGTTCGCCTCGGTGCTCGGCGGCGCGCCCGCCGCTGCCGTGGTGTTCTCCGGCGAGGTGAACAACCGCACGGCGACCGACCCTCGGGTGACCGAGCTGCAGGCGCAGGTGTCGGCGGCCAGTGGCGCCGAGCGGGCGGCGCGCAGCGCCCGCCTCGCCGAGCTCCAGTCGAGCGTCCGGTCGGAGAAGCTCGGCGAGGTCGCCGCGGAGTTCGACCAGGTGCACAGCATCCAGCGGGCGGTCGAAGTCGGCTCGGTGGACGCGATCATCAGCGCGGCCGAGCTGCGGCCACGGATCATCGATGCCATCGAACAGGGCATGAAGCGCTGACACCGAGCGGTGCGGTGGTGAGGCGGAGAAGGGCGGGGCGGCCGGGATGTGGTGCTCTGCCACTTCACGATGTCGCTGGACGGCTTCGTCGGCCTCAGCCACCGCACCGGCGAGGGCCCGGTGCGGTCAGCCGATCAGCCGGGTCGCGTAGGGCATGATGCCGCCGTAGCGCACCGGCACGACCCGCACTCGTAGCCCGGACTGGGGGGCCTCGATCATCTGCCCGTTGCCGAGGTACAGCGCCACGTGGTGAATCCGGCCCCCGTTGTAGCCCCAGAACAGCATGTCCCCACGCCGCGCCTGGGAAAGCGGCACCTTCCGACCCGAGTTGTACTGGTAGCCGCTGTAGTGCGGCAGGGACTTGACTCCGGCGAACGCGTAGATCATCAGCCCCGAACAGTCGAAGCCGATCTTCCGGTAGTCGCCGTGCTGGTCGGCCACTCCCCCGTCGCGAATGCCGCGGGTCGGCCCGGACGCGTTGCCACCACCCCAGGCGTAGATGACTCCCAGCTGGGACATGGCGCGCGCCACGACGGTCTCGATCCCGGCACCCGACGGTGCGGACGGCCTGCTTCGCGGTGGCGCACCGCCCCCGCTGCTACCGCTCGCGGAGGACGCCGCCGCGAGCGCGGCCTTTCGCGCCCGCTCCGCCTCCTCGGCACGTTTCTGCGCCTGCCAGTCCTCATAGCGCTGCCGCTGCCCCTCAAGGCCGTTCACCCTGGACTGCGCGGCGTAGAGCTGGCGCTCGACAGCGTCCTTCTCGGCCTCGACCTCGGCGGTGCGCGCGGCCTGGCTCTGTTGCGCCGCGACCGCGGCCTCCTGGGCGGCGTCGGCGGCTTCCTTCGCCTGCTCCGCCTCGGCCCGCATCTGCTCGGCGATCTCCAGCGCCTTGCGCGCGGCGGCGTCCTTGTTCGACTTCGTGACGCGCGCCCGTTGCATGCTGCCGAGCGCGTCCATCTGGCTGCCACTGACAGCGTCGAGCAACTGCGCCCGGTCGAGCAGGTCCTTCGGGCTCTCCGAACCGAGGTAGGCCGACATCGAGCCGATGGTGCTGCCCTGCTGGTAGCTGCCCGCCACGAAGTTGTCCAGATCCGCGCGCAAGCGCTCGATCGCCGCGGCGGCCGCGTCCGAGGCCGAACGTGCGGCGGTGGCCTCCCGCTCCGCCTGCGTGGCCTCGTCCTGGGCCGTGCGCATGTCGACGAGGGCCTTGTTGGCCTCCTCCATCTTCAGCTCGACCTCAGCGCGCAGATTCGACAACCGCGACTCCGCCTCCGCGAGCTGGTTGGTGAGCTGCCCGACGGCTCCGGCCTTGGAGTTCGCGGCGTTGCGGCTCGCCTCCAGTTCCGAGTCACTCGGGTTCGGCGGGGGCGGCGGAACGGCCACCGCGGTGCCCGAACCCGCGGCGATGGCGCAGGCCACCAGCAGCACGAGGGCACCGGAAGTCCAACGGTCGCCTCTTGAAGCCCTGCGCTGCTCACTCGGCCTCATCCGCACAGCTCCACCTCCCGTGACTCCTGCCTCCGGACCAGCCCGCTACCGCCAGATGAGTGGTCCCGCTGACGCGAACGGCCTAAGCATTCGAACTGACTGTGCCACTACTGCCTCATCATTACCAAGCGCAACATGGGAAACTTGCTCACCTTGGGCCACAATTCCCCATTCCGGGGGATGGCAATGCCGCTTGGGTCCGCAATATGACGTGTCCGAGAAGGGCGAACCGGGCGGCCTCGGCGCACGTCCAACCCCCGTCCCGACCACAAACTCCGGGGAGCGGCGAATGCGATCCACCTCACCAGCCCGGCCTACCAGCCGTTATCTGCTCGCCGTGCTCACCTCGGCCGGCCTTGCCGTGACCGTTCTCGGCAGCTTCCTGCCGTGGTTGCGGTCGGGAAATGTGACCCGCAACAGCTATGAATCCGCAGGTCTGGCGGATCATTTCGCACTCGTCGACAACGATTTTCTCGTCGTCACGCTGCGTACGTGGATCGCGATTCCCGCGCTCGGCGCGCTCTGTGTCGCACTGATCGCGGTGCGTCTCGATCGAAGTGCGGGAGTGCTCACACTGGCCGTCTCCGCACTCGCGGGAACCCCGGCGGGGATACTGACCGTCCAAGCATCCGACCCGGCCGGACTGGTGGGCATCGCACCGGCGGGTCCGATCACCAGCCTTGCGGGTTCGATCATTGCCCTGATCGGCGCGCTCGGCATTCTCGTGGTCGCCGGACGCACCCGCGGCCCAGCAGACGGAAGAGCAGGTACACGCACGTGACGAACCCAGGACCGGGCGGCCAGTGGCCCCATCAGGGAGACCCTCAGCAAGGGGGTTACCAGCAGCCGGGAGGTGGCCAGTACGGTGCGGCGCCGCAGCAGCCGCACCACGGACACCAGCAGTACCCGCAACAGCCGTATCCGGCTCAGCCGTATCCGCAGCAGCCGTACGGGACACAGCAGTTCCCCCAGGGGCAGCAGTTCCCCCAGGGGCAGCAGCCGTACGGCCCACAGGGTCCCTGGGGCCCGGGGGCACCGCAGGCCCCCAAGGGCAGGCGCGGGCTGGTGATCGGCCTGGTCGTCGCACTGGTCGTCGCGCTCGGCGCCGGAGCGACCTGGTTCGCGGTCTCCCAGACGAACTCGGTGGCGTCCGGGGCGGGCACTCCCGCCGAAGCGGCGGAAAAGCTGGCCGGCTCGCTCGGCAACGGTGATGTGGTCGGCCTGCTGAGCACGCTGGTCCCGGCCGAGGCGGCGTTGTTCACCGATCCGCTCGAGGAGACCACTGCGGAGCTCAAGCGGATCGGAATCCTCGACGAGTCCGCCGACCCGTCCCAGCTCACCGGTATCCGTCTGGAGACCACGGATCTGGTCTTCGACAGCGGCCAGGAGGAGCGGGTCAACGACCATCTCACGATAACCAAGCTGACCGGCGGCACGGTGACCGTGACCGCGGACCTGAGCACGGTTCCGCTGTCCGACGAGTTCATCGACGCGGCGCTGAGCCGCTCCGAGCAGGCCGAACTGGAGCAGGGACCGCGGACCGAGACCGTCGACATCGCCGACTTCGTCCGCAACACCGGCGAGCCGATCCGGATCGCCACGGTCAAGGCGGACGACGAGTGGTATCCCAGTCTGCTCTACACGATGGCGGACTACGCGCTCCTCGAGGAGCGCATCCCCTGGCCCGCCGAGTCGATTCCGGCGAACGGCGCCGCGTCCCCGGACGAGGCGGTAAGGGAGACACTGCAGGCAGGCCTCAACGCCGACGTCCGCAGGGTGATCGAACTCCTTCCGCCGGACGAGATGGGTGTGCTGCACGACGCGGGTCCGGCCATCCTCGACGCGATCGGCACGGATCCCGAGCCGACCGGTGTGACGGTCAAGCGGCTGGAGACCGAGAACACCGAGGTCGCAGGGGCCACCAGGGCCACGATCACCACACTGGAAATGACCAAGAACCGCGGTGCGAGCACGCTGACCCTGACCAAGAACGGCGAGTGTTACGAACTGGACATCGACGGCGACACGCAGCGGCTGTGCGCCGACGAACTCACGTCCCTGATCAGCAAGGAGTCCGACGCCGAACTGCCGCCCGAGGCCGTGCAGATGCTGAGCAATCTCGGCAAGGGACTGCTCGACCAGGGGCTCGGCGTGGTCACCACCGAGGTGGACGGAAAGCACTACGTGAGCCCGGTGCGCACCTTCACGGAGCTGGGTATGACGGTACTGCGCAGCCTCCAGCCCGAGGACTTCCAAGCGATGCTGCGGATGGCGAACTGAGCCGAGGAAACCGGCAGAACGGTGATCGACGTCGCACCGCGGCCGGTGCCGCGTGTCCCCCTTGATGTAAAAAAAGGACACGCGTACTGTTTTGGGTATCCGGCGAGATCCACGAGCCCACGTCTGCACACACGGACGTGGTGCGCGAGACTCGCCGGGTACCCGAACAACCGACCGAACTGACCGAGACGACTTCTCACCGGGTCCGTCCATCGATGGAGTTAGACGTGACTGCACCTGCCAGCAAGGACAGCTTCGGCGCGCGCGACACGCTGAAGGTCGGCGACGCCTCCTACGAGGTGTTCCGCCTGAACAAGGTGGAGGGCTCCGAGCGCCTCCCCTACAGCCTGAAGATCCTGCTCGAAAACCTGCTCCGCACCGAGGACGGCGCCAACATCACGGCGGACCACATCCGCGCGCTCGCCGGCTGGGACCCCGCGGCGGACCCGTCAACGGAGATCCAGTTCACTCCGGCCAGGGTGATCATGCAGGACTTCACCGGCGTGCCGTGCGTGGTGGACCTAGCCACGATGCGGGAGGCCGTCACCGACCTCGGTGGCGACCCCGACAAGGTGAACCCACTCGCACCGGCCGAGATGGTGATCGACCACTCGGTGATCATCGACGTCTTCGGCCGCGCGGACGCCTTCGAGCGCAACGTCGACTTCGAGTACGAGCGCAACCGTGAGCGCTACCAGTTCCTGCGCTGGGGCCAGGGTGCCTTCGACGAGTTCAAGGTCGTACCGCCCGGCACCGGCATCGTGCACCAGGTGAACATCGAGCACCTGGCCCGCACGGTGATGGCCAGGGGCGGGCAGGCCTACCCCGACTCCTGCGTCGGCACGGACTCCCACACCACCATGGTCAACGGCCTCGGCGTCCTCGGCTGGGGTGTCGGCGGCATCGAGGCCGAGGCCGCGATGCTCGGCCAGCCGGTCTCCATGCTCATCCCGCGCGTCGTCGGCTTCAAGCTGACCGGTGAGATCCCGCCCGGCGCGACCGCCACCGACGTCGTGCTCACCATCACCGAGATGCTGCGCGAGCACGGCGTGGTCGGCAAGTTCGTCGAGTTCTACGGCGACGGCGTCGGCGCTGTCCCGCTGGCCAACCGCGCCACGATCGGCAACATGAGCCCTGAGTTCGGCTCCACCGCGGCCATCTTCCCGATCGACGACGAGACCATCCGCTACCTCAAGCTCACCGGCCGCTCGGCGGAGCAGGTCGACCTGGTCGAGACCTACGCGAAGGAACAGGGTCTCTGGCACGACGCGAGCCGTGAGCCCGAGTTCTCCGAGTACCTCGAACTCGACCTCTCCACCGTGGTCCCGTCGATCGCCGGGCCGAAGCGCCCGCAGGACCGCATCGCGCTGACCGACGCCAAGCCCTCGTTCCGCGCCGCACTGGGTGACTACGCCAAGGCCGAGGTGACCGGCGACCAGGACCGCAGGTCCGGTATTCCGCAGCAGGAACAGCCGGAGGGTGTGCAGTCCACTGTGGACGAGGCCTCCTCGGAGTCCTTCCCGGCCAGTGACTCCCCCGCCTACGCCAGCGGCGGCAACGGCACCAGCGGCGCCCCGGTGCACTACTCGGCGGTGCCCGCCGACCAGGACCGCGTCTCCAAGCCGGTCACCGTGCGGTCGGAGGATCGCGGCGAGTTCGTGCTCGACCACGGAGCCGTGGTGATCGCATCGATCACCTCCTGCACCAACACCTCCAACCCCTCGGTCATGCTCGGCGCCGCACTGCTCGCGCGCAACGCCGTCGAGAAGGGTCTTTCGGTCAAGCCGTGGGTGAAGACCTCGATGGCGCCCGGTTCGCAGGTGGTCACCGACTACTACAACAAGGCAGGCCTGTGGCCCTACCTGGAGAAGCTCGGCTACCACCTGGTCGGCTACGGCTGCACCACCTGTATCGGCAACTCGGGCCCCCTGCCCGAAGAGGTCTCGGCCGCCGTGCAGGAAAACGACCTCAGTGTGGTGTCGGTCCTGTCCGGTAACCGGAACTTCGAGGGCCGGATCAACCCGGACGTGAAGATGAACTACCTCGCGTCCCCGCCGCTGGTGATCGCCTACGCGCTGGCGGGCACGATGGACTTCGACTTCGAGGCGCAGCCGCTGGGCACCGACAGCGACGGCAACGACGTCTTCCTCGCGGACATCTGGCCGACGCCGCAGGAGATCCAGCAGACCATCGACTCCTCGATCACCCAGGAGATGTTCACCAAGGACTACGCCGACGTGTTCGACGGCGGCGAGCGCTGGAAGTCGCTGCCTACGCCGGAGGGCAAGACCTTCTCCTGGGACCCGGAGTCCACCTACGTCCGCAAGCCGCCGTACTTCGACGGGATGCAGGCCGAGCCCGCGCCGGTCACCGACATCTCCGGTGCCCGGGTGCTGGCGAAGCTGGGTGACTCGGTCACGACCGACCACATCTCTCCGGCGGGTGCGATCAAGGCCGACACCCCGGCAGGCAAGTACCTGACCGAGCACGGCATCGAACGCAAGGACTTCAACTCCTATGGTTCCCGTCGCGGGAACCACGAGGTGATGATCCGGGGCACCTTCGCGAACATCCGGCTGCGCAACCAACTGCTCGACGACGTCCAGGGTGGCTACACGCGCGACTTCACCCAGGACGACGCCCCGCAGGCCTTCATCTACGACGCGGCGCAGAACTACGCGGCGCAGGGCATCCCGCTGGTCGTCCTCGGCGGCAAGGAGTACGGCTCCGGCTCGTCGCGGGACTGGGCGGCCAAGGGAACGTCGCTGCTGGGCGTGCGCGCGGTCATCACCGAGTCGTTCGAGCGCATCCACCGCTCGAACCTCATCGGCATGGGCGTGATCCCGCTGCAGTTCCCGGAGGGCGAGACGGTCGAGTCGCTCGGCCTGGACGGCACGGAGACCTTCGACATCGCGGGCATCACCAAGCTCAACGAGGGTGAGACCCCCCGCACGGTCAAGGTCACCGCCACCAAGGAGGACGGCTCCACCGTGGAGTTCGACGCGGTCGTCCGCATCGACACTCCCGGCGAGGCCGACTACTACCGCAACGGCGGCATCCTGCAGTACGTGCTGCGCAAGATGACCAGCGCCTGACACAGGTGCCGTAGTTCCCCAATGTGGCATTCGGGACGCTGAAGTTCCCGAATGCCACATTGGGGACATCCGTGGGGTGGTGCAGATGGTGTCGGTGACGCTGGTGCTCGCCGGCATCGTCGTCCTCGTCGGCGCGCTGGTGCAGGGCGCAGCGGGGTTCGGGATGAACCTGATCGCGGCACCGTTGCTGACGCTGGCCGACCCCCAGCTCGTACCGGTGCCGCTGCTGCTGATCGCCGCCGCCCACGCCGTGCTCTCCATGGCAAGGGAGTGGCACGACATCGACTGGCGCGGGGTCGGCTGGGCGATGCTCGGCAGACTGCCGGGCACGGCCCTCGGTGTGCTCGCCGTCGCGACACTGGCGCCCCGCCCGTTCGCCGCCATCGTCGGTGCCTCGGTGCTGCTCTGCGGACTGCTGTCGGTGACCTCGTGGCGCCCCACGCCGACCCCGGGGCCGCTGCTGCTCGCCGGGGTCGCCAGCGGCACGTTCGGCACCGCCGCCTCGATCGGCGGTCCGCCACTCGCACTGCTCTATCAGCATTCATCAGGACGGCAGATCCGGGCGACGCTCGCGGCCTGCTTCGCGGTCGGCACGGTGATCTCGCTGGCCGGCCTCGGGCTCGGCGGTCAGATCGAGACCGCGCATCTGGTGTTCGGTTCGGTGTTGCTGCCCTTCCTGGTCGCCGGGTTCGCCCTGTCCGGGCCGGCCCGCCGGATACTGGACGCGGGCCGGACCCGCGCCACCGTGGTCACCATCGCCATGGCCAGCGCACTCGTGCTGCTGGTGCGCAGCCTGTTCGGTTGAGCAACTCGGTGCCGGGTGGGGGTGCCGCCGGTGCGACCGTCGACAGCCGCGAGCGGTACTCCGCGTCGATCTTCCTCGGCTACGGCCGCGGAAGATTCCGGCGAGCCGGCGCACGACGGTGGCGCCCTTCCTCCCGCGTTCTACTGGTGGTCGAGCGTCGACGAACCCGTGACCGGCGCGGCGTCCCGGTAGTGATCCCGCACCTCGGGCAGCGGCTGGAAACCGGCTGACCTGTAGGTGGCGACCGCGGCGGCATTGGAGCTGGGTGTGCAGACGATCGCGCTCGACGAGCCCAGTTCCTGGAGTGCGGCCGCCGCGGCCACGCTGATCGCTGTGCCGTGACCGTGCCCCCGATGGTCCCGGTGCACGCCCATCGGCTCGAGCAACCCGGGTTTTCCCGGACCGGTCGACCACACCGTCACCACGGCCACCGCGGTGCCCTGCTCGTCGTACGCGACCAGACACCGGGCGTCGGCATACGGCGATCCGGCCGCCATCGCGTGCCAGTGCTCCTCGGTGAAGCTCGACCTGTCGAACGACGCCCGCTGCACGACCGTCCGCACGTGCGCCTGCTCCGGACCGATCACCTCGATCCGCACGTCCGGGTCATGCACCGGCTCCGTGAGGTCGCGGCGCAGGGGCGTCCACGGCTCGTCGACGTTCCAGCCGTACTCCAGCAGCACATCCGCCACCAACGCACCCTCGGGCGTCTCGATGTTCGCCCTTCCCGCTGCCAGTACCCCGCGCTCCGGCTCGGATACGTCCGCAACCAGCTGTCGCGTCAACTCCTCGTCCCGCAGAGCCTCGGGCGCGACTGTCAACCGCAGCAACTCCGGTCCATCCAGCAGCCCGACAGCGAGGATCCGTCCGTCCCGGCGCCAGGTCCGCACCGCCGCGGCCGTCGCCTCCGCACCGAACCGCCAGAACCAGCCGACATCCCCCGGATGCAGTTGCATCGGGGCCCCGTCGTACTGCCACTCGCGCAGCACATCCACAGTCTCACTCAGTCCGCCGACTCCCGGCCTGCCCAGCACAATCGCCATACCCGCGATCACACACCCCCGAGCCGGCCGCCCGCACCCGGATTTCGGCCGGCCGCCCGCACCCGGATTTCGGCCGGCCGGCGTCATGGGGATTGGAACGATCTAGTCGAACGGTGCCTTGTCCGCCTCGTACACCTGCCCCGACGGCGGGACCGTGAGATCCACGAGATATTCCGTGGCCGCCCTGTCCACCCCGGCCGAGTCACCCAGAACGCAGTGGCCGAAGGCATCGACGGGCAGCAACCGGGCGTAGCCCAGCTGGCTCGCCATCCGCTTGGCGAACGTGTACTGGGTCGCCGGGTCGTAGTAGTTGCCGATCACCAGAACCGGATTCGCGGTCTTGGCGTTCCACGGCCCGCGGTACGCGCCGGTCTTGGCGTCACCGGGCCACACCGGGCAGCCGGCGGGGTCCGCGAAGGCCTGCGCCCTGCCGAAGACCGGGGACTCGTCCTCCCACTGACCCGCCATCGCGGGCAGGTCGGCGTGCGTGTGCCGGAACCGCTTGTCCGCGCAGTTCACGGCGAAGTAGGAGTCATCGGCCAGATACTTGCTGTCCGGCCGTACGTCGAACCGGGGATCGATGCCCTGCCGGAGCACGACCCGCAGGTCATCCTCGGTGAGCGTCTTCGGCTTCACCCCTTCCGGCGTGCTGACCACGTCGTGCAACGTCTGCAGGTCCTTCGCGAGGCTCGGCAGCGACCGTGCCGAGTACAGCGCTCCCGCCACACCGTTCGTGAAGGCCGTCAGGTCGAGGTCGGTGCCCCCCGGCAGCGGGATCGGCTGCCTGCGCAGATGCCCGCGCAGGTCGTCGAACTTCTGCCGTGGCTGGCCGGGGCTGAACGCACAGCGTTCGCGCACCCGCTCGCACTCGCGCAGGAACGCGTCCAGTGCTACCTCGAACCCGCCTGCCCGCTCGCGGTCGTACCGGCGGCCGTCGCTGGTCCGCAGCTGTGGATCCACGTTCCCGTCGAGAACGAGCGCCCTCGATCGCTGGGGGAACAAGTTCGCGTAGGTGGCGCCGAGCAGGGTGCCGTAGGAAAAGCCGACGTAGGTCAACTGCTCGTCACCCACGGCCGCTCGAAGCACATCCAGATCCCGTGCCACCGCCTTTGTGGACATATGCCGTAGCAGGGCACCGGAGTTCCGGTCGCAGA
Source organism: Amycolatopsis marina (assembly GCF_900111885.1). GTDB lineage: Bacteria > Actinomycetota > Actinomycetes > Mycobacteriales > Pseudonocardiaceae > Amycolatopsis > Amycolatopsis marina. The sequence goes on along the minus strand of NZ_FOKG01000021.1, from coordinate 57,677 downwards.
ACCTGGCGTAGTCGGTGTAGCCGGCGAGCGTGCGAGACATCTCCTGTTGGGAGACCGGCACCGCGACCTGGCCGCCGAGGACCTCCTCGGCGTCCTCCGCGGTCGTGAAGCAACGCACGGGATTGCTGTCGCCGACACCGCGTGGATCGAAGCCGACGATGTCGAATCGATCGAGCACAGGCTGCTCGAAGAACTGCTCCGCTCCCATCGGCATGGTGCGCCCCGGGCCGCCTGGACCGCCGGGATTGACGAACAGGGAACCGATCCGCGCTTCGGGGTCGGCCGCAGCCCTGCGCAGCAGCGCGAGGTCGATGGTGCCGAGTGCGGCGTTGTCGTGATCGATCGGCACCCGGTAGGTCGCGCAGGAATAGAGGTCCCGCTGGTCCTCCGCCACTCCTGCGAGAATTTCCTGGTCGCACGCCCCCCAGGACACCTCGTCGACGGCACCGACTTCTGCCGCCACCGGTCCGGCGGCCTGCACGGCGCCCGCCGTCGCCGGTATTCCGGCAACCATCGTGCTCGCCGCCAGCAGCGACACCACTGCCCGCGCCCGAGTCCGACCCCACACTGCCGTCATTGCCGGTTTCCTCCCAGCTCGTCACCACACGCACCCGAACGATTACTGAGAATCGACACTGCCGTACGTCGCGGTGCGCCGCAGGAGTCCCGGCCCAAACTCCAGCCGAAAGGGTGGTTCGGTTCTGTGTCCACTCAGGGCAGCGGCGTCAGCACGAAGACGGGCAACTCGCGTCCTGCCGCGTCCCGCTCCATCCGGTACCCCGGCCAGAACTCCAGCAGTTCGGACCAGAGCCGGTCGTACTCGGCGCCGGTCACCTCGCGGGCCAGGACCCGCACCTCACCACCCCTGATCGCGACCGTGGCCCGCGGATGCGCACGCAGGTTGTAGGCCCAGGCAGGGTGGTTCGGCCTGCCCCAGTTGGAGCCGATCAGCACGAACTCGTCGCCACGCGGCAGATAGAGCAGGTTGGTCTGCCTGTCCAGTCCCGTTTTGCGGCCGGTGGTCGTCAGCCGCAGGGATGGCAGGCCCGCGATCGCCACGAGGCTCAGCCTGCCCCTGGAGAGACGATGCAGTCGCTGATCCACAGCGACCACCACGCCGGCCAGCCGCATCAGACCGGGGCGCGTCCCGACAAGGCGCGCGAGCCGCGGAAGTGGGTTCCTCACCCGCTCATTCGATCATTCGCACGGCCTGGGCGAGTGAGACCCCGAACAAACCGCGTCGATCGGTCCACCATCGCCGCAGCGCCAACCCGGCATCCGCCAGCTCTGCGGCAACGCCCTCGGGGCGGAACTTCGCCGAGATCTCTGTCCGGATGTGTTCCCCCTCGGTGAACTCGACCTCCAGGTCCGCTCCCGGCACGCGAACCCGCATCCCTTCACGGGCTCGCAGCCGCATCTCGATCCACTCGTTCTCCGCGTCCCAGTAGGAGACATGGTCGAACAGTTCGGGACGGAAGTCCGCGCCGAGGCGTTCGTTCACGACCCGCAGCACGTTGCGGTTGAACTCCGCGGTCACGCCGGCGGCGTCGTCGTAGGCGCGGACGAGCCGATCCTGGTCCTTCACCAGATCCGTACCCAGCAGCAACCACTCCCCCTCCTGCAGTACGTCGCGTACCGAACGCAGGAACTTCGCCCGCTCCGCGGGCAGGAAGTTGCCGATCGTCCCGCCGAGGAACGCGACCAGCCGGGGCGGCGAACCCGGTAGCAGGCCGAGGTGCTCGGTGAAGTCGCCGACCACGCCCCGTACTTCGAGGCGTGGATAGGCGGCGGCGATGACCCGTGTCGCGTCGGCGAGCGCGGTCTCCGAGACGTCCAGTGGGACGAAGGTGCGCAGTTCCGCCCAGTCGGTCAGCGCGTCGAGCAGCAGCCGGGTCTTCTCACTCGACCCCGATCCGAGCTCCACCAGCGTGTGCGCTCCGGTGGCCACCGCGATCGCCGCGGACTCACCCTCCAGCACCTCCCGCTCCGCCCGTGTGGGGTAGTACTCGGGCACCCTGGTGATCCGCTCGAACAGCTCGCTGCCCCTGGCGTCGTAGAACCATTTGGACGGCAACCACTTCTGTGTGGCGGTGAGGCCCTCGCGCACGTCTGCCCGCAGCGCGGTGGTCACGGCCGCCTCGCTGCGGTGAACGTCCAGATCCCGTTCGTTCATGGTGTTCGGCTACTCCGATCGGCGTTGATGGGGACGAGATCGACGGAGTCACGAGTGGCGACCACCGCGTGACGGTCTGGGACCGGAGTCCACTCCGGATCCGAGTCGCACGGCTCGGAGGCAATGACGACACCACTGCTGTCCCCGCGTACCGACAGCGCATGGGACCAGGCCGTCGCGATGATCCGCTCGCCGTCGGTGAGCAGCAGGTTCAGCCGCGAGCCCGGCGCCGCCCTCTCGACCTCGGTCACCAAGCCGGTGACGGCCGACTCGGGTGGCTGCCCACTACGCAGCCTGTCGTGCAGCATCGCCCACAGCAGCGCGGAGTCGGTGGGCGCGTCCAGCCGGAGCAGATCGGTGATCGGCAGCTTTCCGGCGAGCTCGGCCATCGAGTCGGGCCAGCCCGCGATGATCCCGTTGTGGCTGAAGAGCCAGCGACCTGCTCCGAAGGGCGCACACGCGCCTTCCGACACCGGCATTCCGGGAGTGGCCGAGCGCACCGCGGCCAGGAAGGCGCGTGTGCGCAGCGAAGCAGCCAACTCCGGCAGGCCCGCGTCCGCCCAGATGGGTCCGGATCTGCGGTAGCGGACCGGTTCGGCGTCCGCCGGATACCAGCCGAGACCGAAACCGTCCACATTGACTGTTCCACCACCGCGCATGTCCCTCGGTGCGTGGGACTGCCGGGTCAGCGAGTGCGGAGCCGCCAGCAGCAACCGCGTTGGCGAACAGGCCGCGCCGACGTAGGCCAGGTGACGGCACACGGCTCACGCGTCCCTTGCGCAACGGAACCCGGCGAAAATCTGCCGCCGGATCGGATAGTCCCAGTTGCGGAAGGTGCCGCGCACCGCCGCCGCGTCGGTGCCGAACGAGCCGCCGCGCAGCACCTTGTGCGCCGCTCCGAAGAACACCTCCGAGTACTCCCGATAGGGGAACGCCGAGAATCCGGGGTAGCCACCGAAGTCCGAACTGGTCCACTCCCAGACATCTCCGATGAGCTGGTGCACCCCGAGCGGCGAGGAACCGCGCGGGTAGGCACCGACCGGAGCGGGACGCAGGTGGCGTTGCCCGAGATTCGCGTGCTCCGGCCCCGGATCCTCGTCGCCCCAGGGAAAACGACGGGAACGGCCGGTCGCGGGATCGAACCGTGCGGCCTTCTCCCACTCCGGTTCCGTGGGCAGCCGCTTGCCTGCCCACGCGGCGTACGCCGCTGCCTCGTGGTACGACACGTGCGCCACCGGCTCGTGGGCCGGGACCGGTTCGGTGACCCCGAAACGGGTACGCCACCAGCCGGTCGCCTCCCGCCGCCAGAACCTCGGCGCGGTGATGCCGTGTTGCTGGATGTGCTCCCATCCGACGGTGCTCCACCACCTCCGCTCGGCGTAACCGCCGGACTCGACGAACTCGAGGTAGGCGGCGTTCGTGACCGGCGTGGTGTCGAGCAAGAAGGCGCCGACGTCGACCACGTGCGCGGGTCGTTCGTTGTCCAGTGCCCACGGCTCCGCGGACGTGCCCATCAGGAACTCACCGGCCGGGACGAGCACCTCCTCCGGCAGTGGCGCGCAGCGCCGTTCGGGCGGCGGTGGGGCGTGCAGCACCGGTTCACCACCGCGCAGCTGGTGGGTGGCAAGCATGGTCTCGGCATGCTGCTGCTCATGCTGGGTGATCATGCCGAAGGCGAAACCGTGGTCGGTCAGGCCCTGCCCGCGCATCGGCGCCGTGTCCAACACGTCCAAGGCCTTGCCACGGACCTCGGCGACGTACGCACGTGCCTCGGCAGGTCCGAGCAGCGGCAGCGCAGGCCGATCGGCCCTCGCGTGCTTGAACGCGTCGTACAGCTCGTCGATGTCCGGACGCAGCGGGGGCCGTCCGCCGACATCGCGGACCAGCCACAGCTCCTCCTGGCTGCCGATGTGGGCGAGGTCCCACACCAGCGGCGACATCAGCCTGGAGTGCTGACGGACGAGGTCGGAATCGTCGACGGCGTCGGTGAGCCCCCTGCTGCGCCGCCGCGCCCGGTCCATCGCCGCGGCCGCATACGCGCGAAGCTGCTCGGCCGTCAGATCCAGCAGCGGATTCGCCGATTCGAGTTCTGTCATGCTCATGTCCGCAGCCTCAGTCCTTTCTCGCACGGTGCAGTCGTCGGTACACGGCGGACTCCAGCCGCGACACGGTTTCCGGAGGAAGCCCGGTCTCGGGCAGTGCGGCGCAGCCGATGTCCGCCACTCGGCGCGCGGCGGTGGCCAACTCGGCGACCGCGAGGCCGTGGCGGGCCGCGGGTTCCCAGAGCTGCGCCACGGGCAGACATGCCTCGAGCACAGAGTCCACAACGGACTTCCGGGACAGTAGGGCCGTCAGGAGTGCCACCGGAGTCAGCCACTCCCCTGGCGGCTGGGCGTCCAGGTATCTCGCCTCCAGGTAGCCCCTCGGCCGCACCGGGGTGAACATCGTGGTGAGGTGGTAGTCCAGGTCGTCCGTCGTGGGTGGATCGAGCGCCTCGCCTGCTCCCCTGCCGTCGATCCAGTCGCCGAACGTCAGCCCGTCCGGCGCGTCCCATGGCGCTGCCGTGCGCGGTAGCACCAACAATGGCGTGTCCATGATTCGTGCGGCCCATCCCGTTGCCGGGTCCGCGAACCGTGGCCCAACCCGGGCCGCGTAGGTTCGGGCCCGCTCGGTGCCCATCACCGCGAGCCAGCGCGCCGAGACACTGCCGGTTTCCCTGCCCGCGTGCCGTGCCGAGTTCGCGAACAGGGCGAGCAGCACGGGCCCGAGCGCGTGCAGTGCCGCCCAGCGAGCGGGAAGTTCGTCCCGTTCGCCGGTGTCCAGGCACACCTGGAGCCCCGCGGTGCTGCACATCATGGTGATTCCGCCGGGACCGATCGGAGCGAACCGCCGCTCCATCGCGGCGTAGCGCTCGGTGTTCAACAGACGTTGCGGCAGGCGGTGGGCGTCGATGCCCTGGGTGCCGAGGCACAGTCCGTGCCGGGCGAGCAGTTCGGTGAGGTAGTCAAGGTCCGTCGAGATCGCGACGGACAGAGCGGCGAGCGAGGGTTGCGGGAGAGCGGAGATCTCGACCTGGCAACCGGGTTCGAGGCTGAGGGGCGATCCTGCCGGCAGCGGCTGCGCCGGACTGTCCCTGCGTAGTGTTCGCGGAGTATGTGGGCCGAGCGCGTCGGCGATGACATCGGGGTCCAGTGGGCGAGCCGGGTCCGCGATATGGTGCACCGTGTACTCCAGCTCGGCACCCAGCAGCCGCGGTGGCCCGTGTTTGAAGCACACCGAGGCCACGTAGGCCTCCCCCTCCGCACGGTCGGCGAGTACGCGCGCCGTCCGGTTGACGGCAGCGGCATCGGCCCTTCCTGTTCGTTCGGCATCCGGGAAATGAGCGTGCACCGCGGTCATGGCACCGCCTGAAGTCCGTCCGAAAAACCTTACGATCGGACGCTACACGCGGGGTCCGACAATCGCAGAGCACCAAGACACGGGACTCACGGCAGCGGGGAACGGGCTCCCAGTCCGAGTTCCGCCGCCGCTGCGCGAACGGCGTCGATGACCAGTTGCAACGACGGCCTACGGGCGGCGGTCGTGCGGTAGGCGATCGCGACAGTGCGCATGACGGGATTGTTCAGCGCCACCACATCCACCCCGGGCGGCAGCAAAGTGAGCCCGAGGTCGGACACAAGCGTGACGCCGAGCCCCGCGCCGACCATGGCCAGCGCCGTCGCCTGTTCCCCGACCTCGTGGTTGATCTTGGGATCGAATCCGCTGCGCTGGCACGCCACCCGCACGGCACGACCGAAGTGACTGCGCGGACTGGCCAGGATCCACGGGTGTTCGGCGAGTTCGAGCAGCGACATCGTGCCACTGGGCACCGCGCCGGTCGGCACCGCGGCATGCAGGCGTTCGACGGCGATGACGGCCCGCTCCAGCCCTGGATCCCAGGGCATCGGGGTGTCCGAGTAGTCGATCACGAAGGAGAAGTCCAGCGTGCCGTCCCGGACCGCGTCGGCGGTGTCCTCCGGGGCGAGTTCCCGTGTCCGCACCTGGATGCCCGGGTGCTCGGCGGCCAGCGCCGTGAGCGCGGAAGGCAGCAGGCCCGAGGCGACCGAGGCCCACACTCCGGCCGTCAGCCGGACGGTCACCGCCTCCTGCGCCTCCTCCAGCGCCATGGTGGCCCGCTCCACCGAACCCAGAATCTCCTCCGCGTGTTCGGCGAGGAGCATCCCGAGCTCGGTCAGCTGTACCCGCCTGCCCAGCCGTTCGAACAGCTTCGCCCCGACGTCTCGTTCGAGCTGCGCCAACTGTTGCGAGACCGCGGACGCCGTGTAGTGCAACGCCACCGCGGCCGCCGTGACGGTCCCCCTCCGATTCAATTCGCGAAGCATCCGCAACCGGTGCAACGACAGCTCCATGCGGTCAAGATTAAGCACGGCAGTCCAGCACCCCAACCGAGGGAGCACGGGTTGCCCCGTCCAAACGTCCCGATAGTGCAGGAAGCGTGAACGTTTACATGCATGATCCGTAACTGGACGGGCGCACCACTCTGGGAGCACTCTGGACTTACCGGCCCCACGATGCGGCCGCCCTGGAAACTCGCAGCTCAGGACCCCTGAATACGCCGATCCACAGGTTCGAACGGATCGGCTGCTGCGGTATGCCCTCGGCGGTGAAATCGGCAACGCCGGACGACTGGTTTGTCGAGAGATGAGCGCTTGGAGGTGGGTTAGATGGCTGACAGCACTGAACCTTTGGTGAGGTTGACGTGGACGGATCCGGTGACCGGTACCCGGGGTTACCTGGTGGTGCACACACTGGTTTCCGGGTTGGCCACCGGCGGCACCCGGATGCGCGCAGGGTGCACTGTGTCCGAGGTCGAGGACCTGGCCAGAGGCATGGCGGCCAAGACCGCCACCTTCAACCTGCCGGTCGGCGGAGCCAAGGGCGGCATCGACTTCGACCCCAAGAACCCGAGGGCGAAGGGCGTGCTGGAGCGCTTCTGCTCGGCGATGCGGCCCTGGCTGGACGCTCACTGGGTCACGGCTGAGGACCTCGGCGTGCCGCAGCACCTGATCGACGAGGTGTTCGAGGGACTGGGCCTGGAGCAGTCGTACCACGCGGCCATCCGCCGCTCCAGCGATCCCGAGCGGACGTTGCGCAGGGTGCAGGCCGGGCTGAACGCCCCGGTTCCCGGCGGACTGTTGCTTGGCGACGTGATCGGCGGTTACGGCGTCGCACAGGCGTGCATCGGGGTCGCGGGCACCTGGGGCTGGGACGCGGCCGAGACGACGGTCGCGATCCAGGGCATCGGCACGATGGGCGGCGGCGCGGCGTGGTACCTGCACGAGGCCGGCATGCGGGTCGTGGCCGTGGCCGACGCCGCGGGCACGCTGTACCACCCTGCGGGCCTCGACGTGCCCGCACTGCTCGAACTGCGGGACGCCTACGGCGAGGTCGACCGGTCGCAGGTGCCTGCCGACGTCCAGCGCCTTCCGCGCAACGCGGTGATCGGGATCGAGGCCGACATCCTCGTTCCGGCGGCGATCTCCTACGCCATCACCCCGGACAACTCGATCGACGTCGCGGCCAAGGTCGTTATCGAGGCGGCCAACTCGGCGACCACGCCCGAGGCCGAGGCCATGATGGCGGCAAGGGGCATCCCGGTCGTGCCGGACTTCATCGCCAACGCGGGTGCGGCGGCATGGGCGTGGTGGCTACTGCTGGGCCAGGTCGGTGCGGACCCCGCGGATTCCTTCCATCGACTCCGCACCGAGATGCAGGCGAAGGTGGCTCTGCTGCTCGGCGAGTGGATGGTCAGCGGCGTACCCCCGAGGCAGACCGGGGCCGAGCTGGCGGTCGCCAACCGCAGCGTGCTGACCGAGGTCCATTCCGCGCAGGAGCAGGCACTGACCATTCCCTGACAGGGGCGTCTGAGCCGCTGGGGGCGGGCTGATGACCGGAGGGTCATCAGCCCGCCGCGCATCGCACCATGACAGCGACACGCAATAACAGTACGTACGTACTGATTGCATGGGTCCACGCTGGGTGACAGGATCAGGTAATGCCACGCGTCAGCCAGGACCACCTCGACGCGCGCCGGCGGCAGATCCTCGACGGCGCGCGGATCTGCTTCGCGCGCCACGGCTACGAGGGTGCCACGGTTCGTCGCCTCGAGGAAGCCACACGGCTCTCCCGTGGCGCGATCTTCCACCACTTCCGGGACAAGGAGTCATTGTTCCTGGCGCTGGCCGAGGACGATGCGGCACGCATGGCGGACGTGGTCGCCGAACAGGGGCTGGTCCAGGTGATGCGGGATCTGCTGGCCAACGGCAGCGAACATCCGGCCGACTGGCTCGGCACGCGGCTGGAGGTCTCCCGCAGGCTGCGCACCGACCCGGAGTTCCGCGCCAGGTGGGCGGAACGGTCCGAACAACTCACCACCGCGACCCGGCGCCGCCTGCGGCGTCAGCGCGAAGCCGGAAACCTGCGTGACGACGTCGACGTGCATGTGCTCGCCGCGTTTCTCGAACTGGTTCTCGAGGGGTTGGTCTCCCACCTCGCGATGGGCCTTCCCGCGGACAACCTCGGCCCGGTTCTCGACCTGGTCGAAGAGACCGTGCGCAGGCACAGGGCGCGAGAGGAAATCACCCCCGCCTAGTGTCGTGCGCCGCCCGGTATGCGTCCGCCACGCGACCGTGCTGGGGTGGAGGCATGGACCTTCTCGACGCCCACGGCCGCGCACTGCGCGGTTTCGACCAGACCATCCTCCGGGTCGATCAGCGCCAGTGGCGAAACGCGACCCCCTGCACGGAATGGAACGTTCACGACCTGGTGAGCCACCTCGTCCACGAACAACTCTGGGTACCCCACCTGCTCGCGGGCAGGACGCTGGAGGAAGTGGGCGACCGGTTCGACGGCGACGTACTCGGCTCCGACCCCCTCCGGGCATGGACGGAGGCGGCCACGGCGGCCAGATCGGCCTGGACGAAGCCCGGCGCGCTGAACCGCACGGTGCATGTCAGCTCCGGCCGGATCGGCGCCGCGGACTACGGCTGGCAGATGACTCTGGATCTCGCGGTGCACGGATGGGACCTTGCCACCGCCATCGGCGCGCCGGATCCGATCGAGCCCGACGTCGCGGTGTCGCTGATCAAGGAGATCGGACCCGAGATCGAGCAGTGGCAGGATGCGGGTATTTTCGCCCCACCGGTACCGGTCGCCGAGGACGCGAACCCGGCCGCACGATTGCTCGGGCTCGTTGGCCGTGACCCCGGGTGATCAGCGCCACCACGCAATCCCCCGAGCAGCGGAGCATTCGACTCGCTAAGATGAGCACACCGCATTTCCTGCATCATCGACAAGGAGTGACTTCTCACCGTGCGCGACGCGCAGTCACCTGGTGACAGTACTGGGCCGGGTGACGAACCCGGCTTACCCGCTGACCCCGAAGATCCTGAGGATCCCGGAGTCTCAGCCCGCCGCGATCACGGCGGAGCGCGCTGATGGACGTTCTGCTCTCCATCGGCGGTGTCCTGTTCGTTCTGTTGCTCACAATCGGCACCGGGCTCGCGGTCGCCGCCGAGTTCTCGCTGACCACACTGGAGCGGAGCACGGTCGAGGCCAACGTCCGCCAGGTCGGTGACCGACGGTCGAAAGCTCTGCTCAAGGCGCATCGCACGCTGTCGTTTCAGCTCTCCGGCGCACAGGTGGCCATCACGCTGACCACTCTGGTAACCGGGTATGTGGCCGAACCGCTGATCGGTGAACTGCTCCGGCCCGCACTGTCCGCAATGGGCATACCGGACCCAGTCGCCAAGGGCAGCTCACTGGTTCTCGCCCTCGTCCTCGCCACGTCGCTGTCGATGGTGGTCGGCGAGATGATGCCGAAGAATCTCGCCATCGCCCGCCCGCTGCAGACCGCTCGCGCGGTCGCCGGTTACCACTCACGGTTCTCCGCCCTGTTCAGCTGGCTCATCACCCTGATGAACAACAGTGCGAACTGGGTGGTCCGCAAGTTCGGGATCGAGCCGCAGGAGGAACTGCGTTCGGCCCGGTCTCCTCAGGAACTCGGCTCGATCGTGCGCAGCAGCGCCGAGAGCGGAACCCTGGACACGTCCACCGCGGAACTGCTGGGCCGCTCCCTGCGCTTCGGCGACCGCAACGCGGGCGAGCTGATGACCTCGAGAGTGCAGGTGGAGTCGCTCACCGTGGACGACCCGATCCAGGCTCTGGTGGACATCTCCCGGCGCACCGGATTCTCCCGCTTCCCCGTCTACGCCGAGGATCTCGACGACGTGCAGGGTGCCGTGCATGTCAAGCAGATCTTCACAGTTCCGCCCGCCGAACGCGGGACGGTCAAGATCGGCTCGGTCATGCGTCCGGTGCCCACCGTGCCCGAGTCGCTGCCCGGCGACGCCCTCCTCGACCGGCTCAGGGCCTCGAGGTTCCAGCTCGCGATGGTGGTGGACGAGTACGGCGGGACCGCGGGGATGGTCACGCTGGAGGACGTCGTCGAGGAGATCATCGGCGACGTCCGCGACGAGCACGACGAGCGCGAGGCGCCGTCCTCCCAGCAGCTGGACGCCGACAGCTGGATGGTCTCCGGCCAGCTCCGCGACGACGAGATCCGGGAGCTGACCGGGTTTCGCATGCCCGAAGGCGACTTCGAGACCATCGCCGGCCTTGTGCTCGAACGGCTCGGCCGGATCCCCGACGAGGGTGACGAACTGGACATCGACGGGTGGCAGGTCTCCGTGACCACCATGGACCGGCTCCGCATCGCCGAACTGTGCCTGCGCAGGCTGCCCGCACAGGAGGCCGCTGACTCCTCCGAGTCCGCGCAGTCCGCGCACTCCGCGAAGGAGGAAGAACGATGAGCGACGGCGTGGCCATTGCCCTGATCGGGGTGCTGCTGCTGGCGAACGCGTTCTTCGTCGGTGCGGAGTTCTCGCTGATCTCCTCCCGGCGGGACCGCCTTGAGGCCCTTCTCGAGCAGGGCAACACCAGGGCCAGGATCGTGATCAACGCCAGTCGCAACGTCTCACGGATGCTGGCCGGTGCCCAACTCGGGATCACCATCTGCTCGCTGCTGCTCCTGCAGTTCGGCGAGCCGGCGATCGCCCACCAGCTCGAATCCGCGTTCAATGCGCTCGGCCTTCCGGTGCCCAGCTATGTCGTGCACGTCATCGCCTTCGCGGTGGCCCTGATCGCGATGACCCTCCTGCACGTGCTCATCGGCGAGATGGTGCCGAAGAACATCGCGATCGCCGAACCGGAGCGGCTCGCGCTCTGGCTCGTGCCTGCCCACGTGGTGTGGGTCAAGCTGACCAACCCGTTCATCTGGCTGCTCAACTCCGTGGCGAACGCCATACTCCGGGTGGTGAAGGTGGAACCGAAGGACGAACTGGAGACGGCGTACACCTCGGACGAGCTGGCCGACCTGCTCAGCGAGTCCCGCAGGGAGGGGCTGCTCGAGCAGTCCGAACACCGCAGGCTCAGCCAGACGTTGTCCTCGGTGCAGAAGACGGTCGCGGACGTCCTGGTCCCGATCGGCGAGCTGAAGACGCTACCCAGCACACCGTCGGTCGGCGACGTCGAAAGGGCCGTTTCCTCCACCGGCTTCTCCCGATTCCCGGTCCGGACGGCGGCCGGGGACCTCATCGGCTACATCCACGTCAAGGATGTGCTGGACCAGGCGGGTGACGAACCGGAGACGACAGTGCCCGAGAGCAAGACCCGGCACCTGACGGAACTGCCGGTCACCGCACGGCTGGACGAGGCACTGTCCGCGATGCGAGCGGACGGCAGCCACCTGGCCAGGGCGATCGACACCAACCGCGAGGTGGTTGGCGTCGTGGCGCTGGAGGACCTGGTCGAGGAGTACGTGGGCACCGTGCGCGACGGGACGCATGTGACCCTGTGAGTATGCAGCAGGTGGACGGTGAACCGGCGGGAGAGCGTTCGCAGTGCGTGCTGACCGAACCCGACTGGCTGGCACGCGAGCATGCACACGCCGAGCGCATGCGCAGATGGACGGTGCCGCACCAGCAGCGCCGGTCCCGCGGCGAGAAGCACCCGGTGCTCGACTTCCTGTTCACCTACTACTCTCACCGCCCGGCTCATCTCGAACGCTGGCACCCTGGCGCCGGAGTGATCCTGCGGGGACCGGCTGCGCGCCGGTTCCTCGACCGCCCCGGATACCGTGAGACCGGGGGCGGTGTCGTCCTGGACGACGCCGAGTTCGGCGATGCCCGTATCCGAACCGCGCGGTTCGTGCTGGCCCTACTCGAATCGACCGCGGCACGTGCGCCTCGGCTGAACTGTTTCGGACTTCACGAATGGGCGATGGTCTACCGCCAGAAGGCTGAGAAGGTTCGGCATTCACAACTGAGCCTCAGGCTCGGCGAATCAGGAACGGACGCGGTCGTCGAATCTCTTGACATCCGGTGCGGCCACTACGACGCATTCCGCTTCTTCACGCCACCCGCCCGGCCGCTCAACTCCCTTCAGCCCACGCGGGAGGAGCAGGTCGATCTGGAACAGCCCGGGTGCCTGCACGCGAACATGGATCTGTTCAAGTGGGCGTACAAGCTCTCGCCGTTCATCCCTTCCGAGCTGCTCGGCGACTGCTTCGCGCTCGCCGTGGAGATCCGGGAGCTCGACATGCGGGCGAGCCCGTACGACCTGTCCGGTTTCGGGTACACCGCGCTGCCGATCGAAACCGCACACGGACGGGCCGAGTACGCCAGGGCACAGGCCGAATTCGCCCGCCGCGCCGCTCCACTGCGCAGCCGGTTGATCGCCCACTGCCACGAAATTCTGAGCGGCGTACGTACTTTCACCGACAATTCTCACAACTGACAGTCATCACATTGCTCGGCGACTGTCCCCTGTTAGGGTGATAACGTTTTGGTAATACACGGAGAGCGTTCGGCTCTCGCTTGAGAAGTGGAAGGACTCGGATGGGGCGTCACAGCAGGGTCGAACCACCGGCTCCGCCGTCACCCGACAGTTGCACCTCCACCGGTACACATCGTGCGATCGGCCGCGGCCCACGCCGCAGGATCGCCGCGTGGCCGATCGCCTGCGCCGTACTCGTCGCACTGCTCGGCCTCGGCTGGGTCGGGTGGAACTGGGCCGACGACATGCTGAACCGGCGCGCTGAGGCACAGGCGTCCAGCTGCCCGGAAGGTGACACCGCACTCCGGGTCGTCGTCACCCCAAGCGCCGAGAAGGCGGTGACCACGGCAGCGCAAAACTGGAACCAGGCCAACACCGTCGTTCGGGCCCACTGCATCCGGGTCGACGTCGACGCTGTTCCCTCCAGGACCGTGCTCGACGCGCTGACCGGCAAGACCGGCCTCGACACCATCGGCGGACTGCCCGCTGGCTGGATCCCGGAATCCTCCTGGTGGACCAGTGAACTCGACAACATCGATCCCCGGCTCGTCGGCTCCCCGGCCGAGTCGGTGGCTTCGAGCGGCTCGGCCGACTACCCGTTCATCGGTCTGGCCGGGGACGGCATCGACGTCGTGCACAAGCACGCGGCCCAATCGTTCCGCGCCTACCTCCTCGAGCCTGCCCAACAGGAGATTCTCACCGCCAGCGGCATGTGACCGTGCCGGAGGCCGTCAGCTGGTCCAGCCCGTCAGGTGCTCGTGAGCGCCGCGGCCGTCGTGTCGTCGGCCGGGTAGAACGACTCGATCGACAGCTCCGCGAGCGTGACGTCGAGCGGCGTGCCGAACGTGGCGACCGTGCTGAAGAAGGTGAGCTCGCCGTCGTGGTGCCGCAGGCGCAGCGGAACCACGATGTCCCCCGGCCCCGGAACGTCGACCTCCGGGACTTCGTCCGCGCACGGGTACTCGCGCAGCTCCGCGAGCAGCTCGGACAGTGCGCCGTCCGCCGTGGCCCGCACCTCACGGCGCAGCCTGCCAAGCAGGTTCGCCCGCCACTCGCCAAGGTTGGCGATCCGCGGGGCCATCCCCTCGGGATGCAGCGTGGCGCGCAGGACGTTCACCGGTGGGGTCAGCAGGTCCTCGGCAATGCCTTCGGTGAGGATCCCGATACTCGCATTGCCGTCGACCATGTTCCAGACACGGTCGATCACCACGGCAGGGTAGGGCTCATGGGCACGCAGCAATCGCCGGACCGCCTGCCGCGCGGCGGCAAGACTCGGCTCGGTGAGTGAGGATTCCGCGTAGACGGGCGCATACCCCGCGGCGAGGAGCAGCTGGTTTCGTTCCCGCAGCGGGACATCGAGGTGCTCGCCGAGACGCAGCACCATATCCCTGCTGGGCTTCGCTCTCCCGGTCTCCACGAAACTGAGATGACGGGTGGAGATGTCCGCCGCGATCGCGAGGTCGAGCTGGCTGGTCCGGCGCCGGTCACGCCACTCCCGCAGCAGTTCCCCCACCGAGCGAGATGAGATGGTCGTCGTCACCGCTGCGACGCTACCGGCGGAGGGCTGGTCGAAACCATTACCTCGCGGGTAATGGCTCCTCCGGCGTGGTAACGGCCTCCCCCTCTGTCCGTGCCCGTTCGTCCGGGCGCCTGAGAGGTTCGCCCTGCTTTCAGCTGGGCTTGCACCTTCGGCGGGGTCGTCGGAGGGTGACCCGACGACCCGCTTTCCAGAGGCGTCTCACCCCGCGGTCCCTGGTGCCTGAGAGTTTCCGGGGAGGAGTTGCTCCTTCGGCGCCAGGCCCACTGTTGGTGGCCTGGTCTCTCCCGCGCGGTTCGGCGACAACGCTGATCACCTTAGCGTCCCCACACCCGGGCGATCCGGGCGGTCGGCGGTAGTCCGGCGGCGCTCGACCTCAGCCCGTACGCCGGGCGCTGCGCCGCTGCGAGAGCTCGTCGGGAACCTGCTGCTCGATCTCGCCGCCGTCCGCGCGTTCCGCGGGGAACTCGTGGATCGTCCCGCTGATCTCCTGCATGGCACCGCTGACCGCGATACCGAAAACACCCTGACCACCTTGCAGCAGATCGACGATCTCCTCCGGCGAGGTGCACTCGTAGACTGTCGTGCCGTCGGAGAACAGCGTCACCCTCGCCAGGTCCCGCACTCCCCTGGCCCGGAGGTGCTCGACGGCGACCCGGATGTTCTGCAGTGAGACCCCGGTGTCGAGCAGTCGTTTGACGATCTTCAGGACCAGGATGTCCTTGAACGAGTAGAGACGTTGCGAACCGGAGCCGTGAGCCGTGCGGATGCTCGGCGCGACGAGCTTCGTCCTGGCCCAGTAGTCGAGCTGGCGATAGGTGATACCGGCGATCTGGCACGCGGCCGGACCCCGGTAGCCGACCAGCTCGTCCGGCAGCGACGCGTCGGGGAACAACTCACCCTGCTCGCCGTCGACGGCCTCGATCGGCCTTTCCTCGACCACGCATGCCTCCCCTCGCCCGGCCCCATGGCCGACGAACGACACCGCAGCTCCCAGGGACGGGAGCTCCGGACGACAATCGCGACCAGCAGCGCACCGGCAGGGGAACTACACTGACGCGATTTATCTCCTCCGACGGTAAGCGGGTCGGACGAAGCGGTCAACGCGACGCGCGGACACCCGAGGCTCTGTCGCACGCGCATCCGGATTGACGTGCTCTTACTTGGCCGGGTAAATTCTTACTCATGCAAGTAAACGAGGAGCGCTCCGAACAGTTCGGCGCGGGGATGGGCGTCCCCACGAGCGAGAACAGCCGCCGCGCCCAGATCATCGCCGCGACGATCGCGACAGTGGCCGACATCGGTTACGCGAAGACGTCGTTCGCTCGCATCGTCGAGCGGGCCGAACTGAGCAGCACGAGACTGATCTCCTACCACTTCGCCGGAAAGGCCGATCTCCTGCAGGCGACGCTGCTCGACATCATCGACACGATGGACACCTACCTGGGATCACGCACGCCCTCGGATGCCGACCGTCCAGAGCTGCTGCGCGCCTACATCGAGTCCGAGGTCGCTTTCCTGCACGCGTATCCCGAACGGACTCGGGCACTCATCGAGATCGGGACCAACGCCCGAAAGAACCTCGACACGCCGGTCGTGAGCATGGTCTGGCACGACCTGCGGGTCGGGCGGCTCGAACGACAACTGCAACAGGGCCAGCGCGAAGGAGCGTTCGGCAGCTTCGACGTCGCCGTGATGGCGATGACGATCAGGCAGGCGCTGGACGGCGTGTCAGCGCGGTTCGCCGAGGACCCCGAACTGGACGTGGAAGCCTACGGCCGGGAACTCGCCGAACTCTTCGACCGCGCCACCCGCCCAGCACAGGACTAGCCCCGGCTCCCAAGACTTCCGCGGCGCCACTACCAGCGCACAGTCACCATCATGTGTCGGCGCCGCGGAAGTCTTCCGGCGACACAGAATCGAGGAACTCGCGGAACTTCTCGACCTCGTCCTCCTGCTCGTCCGGGATGATCAGGCCCGCTTCCTCGAGGACGCCGTCCTCGGCGTGGATCGGTACTCCCGCACGCAGCGCCAGCGCGATCGAGTCGCTCGGCCGTGCGGACACGCGGATGTCACCGTCGAACACGAGCTCCGCGAAGAACGTGCCCTCGCGCAAATCGGTGATCACGACCTGCTCCAGCTCACGTCCCAACGCTCCGATGACCTCTTTCAGAAGGTCGTGGGTCAGCGGCCTTGCCGGCCGGACCCCCTGCTGCTCCAACGCGATCGCCGTGGCTTCGACCGAGCCGATCCAGATCGGCAGGTATCGCTCGCCCTCAGTCTCGCGCAGCAACAGGATTGGCTGATTGGCGGGCAACTCGACCCGCACACCGACGACGCGCATCTCGTTCATCGGGCTTCGCCTCCCTCTTCTGCGCGCGGGCTGCAGCGCTGGTACGAGGATCCCGCATCGACATAATCGACGGTACCCGTCCCGTGAGCGCTGTGCTCGCTGGTGTCGTGTGCTCGCTGTCGTGGTGGCTGTGTCGACTGCTCCGGGTCCATCCTAGGCAAACCCTGCACCAACCGTACGGCATTCCACGCCGAATCTTGGGTCACAGCATTGTGGCGAAATAGACGTGGCCGACCGGCGGCTCCCCGTGCTCAGCGCCCGGTCACACTGCGGATGCCCGCCTTGACCAGCAGGGTGTGCAGGGTTACCGACAACGCCGCGAGCTCCCGCACCAGCTCATCCGCCCGCTCCTTCGCGCCAGCGTCGCGATGACGGAACACGGGCGCGACAATCTGCTCCAGCAGACCGACCTCCCGGTCGGCGGACGCCCGGAACGCGCGGAGATGTCTCGGCTCGATCCCGAAGTCGGTCATCGCCTTGACCGTCTTCGCGACCAGGACCGCATCGCCGTCGAAGAAGCCGGCCGGACCAGGCCGGACCAGGCCGTACTGCTGCAGCTCGTTCAGCATCGAAGCGTCGACCCCGGCTTCGGCGAGCAACTCTTCCTGGGTCAGCCGGGTCTCCCGACCCGCGACGAAGTCGTCCGCGCACGGCACCGGGGTTCCCCCGCCATCGGCGTGATCGTCTCCAGGCGCGCCGAGCGAAACCAGCTTCCGGGGCAGCCGGGGCACCGGTGTCCCTGGCTCGATTCCACGGTCCGCGGCGTCGAGCTGCTCCTTGATCACTTTCAGCGGCAGGTAGTGGTCCCGCTGAGCGGAAAGCACGAACCGCAGCCGCTCGACGTCCGCGGCGGCGAACTGCCGGTAGCCGGACGGCGTACGGCCAGGCTGAACCAGCCCCTCGGATTCGAGGAACCGGATCTTCGAGATGGTGACAT
This sequence comes from Amycolatopsis marina, assembly GCF_900111885.1. GTDB lineage: Bacteria > Actinomycetota > Actinomycetes > Mycobacteriales > Pseudonocardiaceae > Amycolatopsis > Amycolatopsis marina. The sequence goes on along the minus strand of NZ_FOKG01000021.1, from coordinate 39,784 downwards.
CCGGAAAATCGCCGCGCAGCTGCGCCAGCACGGCCCCGATGCTCAACCCATCGCGCTGTGGCCGCCCGGCCGCCGTCACTGCGCCCCCTGGCCCCCGTGTCCGGGCCCGGTCAGGAAGACGAGGCGGAACTTGCCGATCTGCACCTCGTCACCACCCGCGAGAACCGCCTGATCGACCGGTTCGCGATTGACATAGGTGCCGTTCAGGCTGCCGACGTCGATCACCACGAACTCGCCACCCTCACGGCGGAACTCCGCGTGCCTGCGCGAGACCGTCACATCGTCGAGGAAGATGTCGCTGTCCGGGTGCCTGCCCGCACTGGTGGTGTCCCTGTCGAGCAGGAAGCGCGAGCCCGCGTTCGGACCCCGCTTGACAACCAGCAACGCCGATCCGGCCGGCAGCGCGTCGACTCCGGCAACTGATGGCTCGGGGGCCTGCGTCTCCTGGCCTTCGGCCTCGGCGAGGAAGTCGGCCCGGAAGACGGAGGTCCGCTCCGGAGACTGCTCCGGGGGAACGCCGGGCCCGTCGTTCGTGCTCACCTGAGCTCCTTACGCACTGGAAGGTTCGGTACTGGAGAACGTGTGGTTGCCAACGTACCGTGCCTGATCGGTTCCGGGCGCCGGGGCTCCCCCAACCGCCATGTCACGATTCCGTGCGCGGACGGGTTACGCAGGGCGGTCAGCCGCCGGTGAGCGCGCGGCAGGCCTCGGCGCAGCGTGATCATGGCGCCGCCCGCGCGGCGCCGGAGACCGCGCGCACCGTCTGGATCACGTACAGCACGCCAGACCAGAAGTAGAGGACTCCGCCCCACAGCGAGAAGGCGTAGGCCACCGGGCGCGCCACCTCGGCCAGGGTCGATCCGCCCTGCGTCAGCAGCAGAAGCGGGAAGGCGTACATCAGGTTGAACGTCGCCGCCTTGCCGACATAAGTGACCTCCGGCGGCCCGAAACCGCGCCACCGCAGGGCGAGCAGGCAGACACCGACACAGAGTTCCCTGGCCAGCAGCGCCACCACCATCCACCACGGCACGATGTCGCGGAAGAGGAACGCGACCAGCGTCGCGGCGATGTAGAGGCGATCGGCAGCGGGGTCGAGCAACTGGCCCAGCCTGCTCATCTGGTCCAGCCAGCGGGCGAGCTTCCCGTCGAGCCAGTCGGTGAAGCCGGCGAACATCAGGATCGCCAGCGCCCAGCCGTCCTCCTCGGGGCCCAGCAGCAGCCAGAGGAACACCGGCACCAGTGCCAGGCGAAGGATCGAGAGCAGGTTGGGCACCGTGAGCGCCTGACGAGCCAGCGACGGCTCGGCACTCGGCTGGACGCTCGAGTCCGAGATCGAATCGCCAGAGCTCTGACGCCCGGGCCGGTCCTGCCCGGTTCCCGCCCGCCCGTCTTCGGGGCGGTCCGCCCCGTCCGTCTGCGAAGTCTCCGGCTCACTCACGGACTCACCGTAGCCGCAGCGGCCACCACGCCCACCGCAACGTGTCAGTTCCCGCGGCGGTAGCTCCAGCCACGTCGCTCCAGCTGCGCGCCGGTCAGCGACTGCGGTCTGCCGTGCCCGTCAGTACCCATCCAGCGCGGACGGCCGGAGCCGCCCTCGAGCACGTACGGCCGACCCTCGCTCCACACCACGGTGCACGGCGTGGTCGGGGGCCCGCCCGCCGCGCCGGGCGCCGGGGATGCCGGTGCACTGTCAGTGTCCGTCGCGGAACCCGTGCCGTCGGCAAATGCGGGTTCGTACGCAGCGTCCGCGCTGTCAGTTTCGGTACTCATCGCTCTCAGTGTTGACTCCAGAGGAATCGCGTCCACGCGGCAAACCCGCGCCAACCCCAGACTGCCGCGACGGACGCTCGTCTAAACATTCGGTTTCGGAGCCGGAATTGTTAACCTCCAACGGCAACATTCACCCGGTCGCCCACCGAAACACGAACGAACCACCAAAGTTGTCCAATGTGGACAAATTGGGCACACCGAGAGTAGACATCACTCCGGGTGATCAATCTGGCCAGGCGGACGTTACTCCCCCGAGAATTCCGGGCCCCTGCGCTCCATGAACGCCTGCACTGCCTCGCCAAGGTCCTTGCTGGGCAGGAAAGCGGCGTTCCAAGTGGACACGTACCGCAGACCGGCCTCGACCCGGGCACGGTGGTTCTCCGACAGCACGTCCTTCACACCGCGCACCACCAACGGCGGGTTCCGCGCGATCTCCGCCGCCATCTCACGCGCCGCGGTCAGCAAGGACTCCTGGTCCGGGTAGACGTCGTTGACCAGGCCGATTCGCTCGGCGCGCTGCGCGTCGATGTCCTTGCCGGTCAGTGCCAGCTCCCGCAGGTGTCCCTCGCCGACGATCGCCCCGAGGCGCTGCAGGCTGCCGAGGTCGGCGACGATCGCGACCCGCACCTCGCGCACACTGAACTTGGCGTCGGAACTGGCCAGTCGGATGTCAGCGGCACTGATCACGTCGATCCCGCCACCGATGCACCAGCCGGAGACGGCCGCGATGACCGGCGTGGTGATCTCGGCCAGCGAGCTGACCGAATCCTGCAGCGACCGGATCTCCTTGAGAAAGGCCGTTCTCGGCCCGGCCAGCGCGTCCCCGCCGAGGTATTCCGACCAGGACGGCAGCATCGCGGGCAGGTCGAGCCCGTAGGAGAAGTGCTTTCCACTGCCGGTCAGCACGATCGCCCTGACCTCCGGGTCGGCGTCGAGGGCGTGGAACACCAGCGGAAGCTCCCGCCAGAAGTCCGGACCCATCGCGTTGCCCTTCGCCGGGCCGAGCAGGGTCACCTCGGCGACGTGACCGGAACGTTGCACCTTCAGCGCGACGAGATTGTCGGGAACGTCGGCGGTATGAGTCATGCGCGTCATCATGGACCATCTCGTTGGCAACCTGCCAGCCGGTGAGGATTATGCGCAACTGTTGCGCGAGCGAGACGTGATCTGCCCCCGGATCGAGCCGGGACCGTGGGTACCTCTTGCGACACTGTGCAGGGCTCGCCACCGCGACAGCGCCGGCGGACCCGCCCCGCACGCGACCGCTCGAAGACGGAAGGACCTCGCGACCATGGTTTCGTCCGCCGCTGCGACCGCACACACCGAACCCTCTCCGCCCACCGCCCAGGAGCCACCGGGACGTCGCTCCCAGCCGATCGAACTCGCCGGATCGTTCATCCACGACGGCCACCGCCTCGCCTACACCGAGTACGGCTCCGGCGAACATGCCGTGGTGCTGACCCACGGCATCATGTTCACCCGGAGGATGCACGCCCCGCTGGCTCGCGCACTGGCCCGCTCCGGGTACCGCGTCGTGACCCTCGATCTGCTCGGCCACGGGGATTCCGACCGGCCCAGAGAGTCCTGGCGCTACTCGATGCCGGCGTTCGCGGAGCAGACGATCGGCCTGCTCGACCACCTCGGGATCGAGCAGGCCGTGGTCGGGGGAACCTCGCTCGGGGCGAATGTGGCGCTCGAGGTCGCGGTGCGCGCACCGGAGCGTGCCAAGGGGGTCGTCGTGGAGATGCCGGTGCTGGACAACGCCATCGTGGCCGGCCTGCTCACCTTCGCACCGCTGCTGTTCGCCGCGCGGTTCGTCCCGATCTCCGTGCGGGCGGTCGCGGCACTCGCGCACCGCGTGCCACACGGCAACCAGTGGGTGGACGTCGTCACCGACACCCTGGACCAGGAGCCCGCGTCGATGGCGGCCCTGATCCACGGGGTGTTGTTCGGCCGGATCGCCCCGCCGAAGTCGGTGCGCAGAACCATCGAGGTCCCCGCGCTCGTGGTGGGGCACCAGCGCGATCCCATCCACCCGTTCGGCGACGCCGACTCCCTCGCGGCCGATCTGCCCGACGCGGAGTTCGTGGAGGCGCGCAGCCCCGTGGAGCTACGGCTGGACCCGGGCAGGCTGACCGAATCCATCACCGCGTTCATCCGTCGTTGTTGCGCCCACCCGTGAGCGGGAGCGCCGATTCCGGGGCGATTCCGGCGACCGGCCCGATCACGGTGACGGCGGGCGGGCGGACACCCGCCTGCGCCGCGTCCCTTGCGACGGCGTCGAGAGACGACCGCAGCACCTTCTGGGTGCGCATCGTGCCGTCCTGAATGATCGCGACGGGGGTCGCACCCGGACGTCCGCCCGCGAGCAGGGCGTCGGCGAACTGGGCGATGCGCTCGACTCCCATCATCAGCACCAGGGTGCCGCGCAGCCTGCCGAGCGCTTCCCAGTCCACCAGTGACTGCTCGTGTCCCGGCGGCACGTGGCCGGACACGACCACCACCTCATGCGCCACGCCCCGGTGGGTCACCGGGACGTCGGCGACGGCGGGTACCGCGAAGGCACTGGTGATGCCCGGCACGATCCGCACCGGCACACCCGCCTCCGCGCAGGCCAGCACCTCCTCGAACCCCCTGCCGAACACATACGGGTCGCCGCCCTTGAGCCGGACGACGAACTTGCCCGCCCTCGCCCGGTCGATGAGGGTGCTGTTGATCACGTCCTGACTCGCCGCCCTGCCGTAGGGGATCTTGGCGGCGTCCACGATTTCGACGTGCGGCGCGAGTTCGTCGAGCAGGTCACGCGGTCCGAGGCGGTCGGCCACGACCACGTCGGCGCGGGCCAGCAGCCTGCGGCCACGGACCGTGATCAGCTCCGGATCGCCGGGACCACCGCCGACCAGCGCGACTCCGGCCGGCTCACCACCCTCGTCGAGGTCCTCGCCGGGGTCGGCCACGGTGCCCACACGCAGCGCGTCCAGCAGACCGTCGCGCACCGCGGCCGAGCGACGCGGGGTACCGCCGGAGAGCACGCCGACCAAGAGTCCGTCGTGCCCGCCGCTGGCCGGGGTGACCGCACTGCCCTCGATGCCGGCGTCCGCGCGGACACAGAACACCCGAGCCCGCTCGGCCTCCGCGCACACGGCCGCGTTCACCTCTGGATCGTCGGTGCAGGCGAGGGCGTACCAGGCTCCGTCGAGGTCGCCCTCGCGGTACGGACGCTCCACCCAGGTGATCTCCCCCGCGTCGGCCATGCCACTGACCGAGGGCGTCGTCTCCGGCGAGATGAGCTGCACCACGGCGCCCGCGCTGACCAGTCTGGGCAACCGCCGCTGGGCGACAGTGCCACCCCCGATCACTACGACCCTGCGCCCTGCGAGGTCGAGTCCGACGAGGTAGTGGGGGTCCGGTGCGGCAACCATGCCGCCAAGCATGCCGCCCGGCCTTTCCCGCCTTTCGATCAGGGTTGCAGCAGCGCGAGCATCTCGGCGTTGTCGAACATCCGAGCGGTCTCGATCGCCGTCGGCTGCCCGGCTGCCGGATCCGCACCCGCCTTGACCAGCGTCTTCACCACATCTGGCTCGTTCTTGAAGACCGCGCAGGCCAGCGGGCTCTGCCCCCGGTCGTTGAGCCGGTCGGGGTCGGATCCGCGCTCCAGCAACGCGGCTCTGTCCTCGGCCGGCTTCGCGTGCCCGTGATATGCGGCGAGCATCACCAGGGTGCCACCCTTCTCGTTGGTGAGGTTCGCCGATATCCCCGCTTCCCACGTAGGCGGCCAGGGTCGCGGCCTCACCCGCACGGGCGAAACCGAAAACCTTCGACCACAGCTGGAGCAGCTCGGGGTCGGGTTCCTGGTCCGGCGCGGTCTCCGTCGTGGCGCGATTTTCACACAACCGGCACGTGCCGCATGTCCTACCCGCGCCTGCCGTTCGGATAGGGCAGCAGCGCCATCTCGCGCGCGTTCTTGATCGCCACGGCCACCTGCTTCTGTTGCTGGGGCGTCAGGCCGGTGACTCGCCGTGCCCGGATCTTGCCCCGGTCCGAGATGAACTTGCGCAGCAGGTCGACGTCCTTCCAGTCGACCTCGGCGACCCGCTCTGCCTTCAGCAGGTTCCGCTTGCGCTTGCCGGGACGCTCCCTGGTGATCTTCGCCATGCCCTGCCCCCTCACCAGCTCGACTTGGTCACGCCGGGCAGTTCGCCGTTGTGCGCCATCTGCCGCAATCGGATCCGGGAGAGCCCGAAGTCCCGGAAGTAGCCGCGCGGGCGCCCGTCGGCCACATCCCTGTTCCGGATCCTGGTGGGGCTGGAGTCGCGTGGCAGTGCCTGCAGCGCGGACACCGCCGCGGCCTTCTCCTCGCCACTGGAGGCAGGCGAGGAGATGATCTTCTTCAACTCCGCCCTGCGTCCGGCGTGGCGGGCGACGACCACCCTGCGCTGCTCGTTCTTGGCGATCTTGGACTTCTTGGCCATCAGCGGTCCTCCTTGAACTCGACGTGCCTGCGGACCACCGGGTCGTACTTGCGCAGCACCATCCGGTCCGGGTCGTTGCGGCGGTTCTTCCTGGTCACGTAGGTGAAGCCGGTACCCGCGGTGGAGCGGAGCTTGATGATCGGACGGATGTCGTTACCGCGTGCCATCTAGAGCTTCACCCCCCGTGCGCGGAGGCCCGCGACGACGGCGTCGATCCCCCGCCTGTCGATGGTCTTCATCCCTTTCACCGACACACGCAACCGGACATGGCGGCCTTCGCTGGGCACCCAGTACCTGCGGGTCTGCAGGTTCGGCTCCCAGCGCCGCGACGTCCGCTTGTGCGAGTGCGAAACCTGCTTGCCGTACCCCGGTTTGCGACCGGTGACCTGGCACACGGCTGACACACGCCCTCCTAATTGGTATTGAATGTCATTTTCATCTACTGTACACAGCTGTCCGTACCAGCGATCGATGACCCGACCGGGTCCAGTGGAGCTCTCGTGTCAGAACGTCCCCGTGTGCCACTCCTGCTCATCAGCGGCCTCTCCCCCGGGCCGGGCTCGCAGCTCGCGGACACCCTCCGCGCTCACGAGCCGGGTACGGCGGTGGTGCACCACGACCTGCGCCACATCACCTCCGGCGTGGTCCGGCGGAGGTTGCAGCTCGGCGCCCGCGACCAGCTCAGCGCCCTCGAACTCGCGCACGGGTGCGTGTCCTGCACCCTGCGGGAGGATTTGCTCCCCCTGCTGCGCAGACTCAGCCGGATGCCCGAGGTCGAGCGGATCGTGGTCCGCCTCGACGAGGCGATGGAGCCCGAGCCCGTGAGCTGGGCGCTGCACAACGTGCTGGTCGGCGACCAGCCCGTGATCACCGACGTCGATCTCGAGGCCGTGGTCACCGTGGTCGACAGGAGCACCTGGTTCGCCGACGCCACGGGTGAGGACATCCTCGAGGAACGCGGTCTGCGCGCCAGTCCGGAGGACGAGCGGACCGTCGCCCAGGTCGCGCTGTCCCAGGTCGAGTTCGCCGACGTCCTGGTGCTCACGGGCGGGGCCGCCGACGCCTGGACCGAAGCGAAGACCGGCGCCGTGCTCGACCGCGTCGCCCCCGCAGCGGCCAGGGTCGAGCTGTCCGGCCTCGACTCCGCGGCGCTGCGGGCGTCGATCCCGGCCGCGGCCCGGCGTGGCGAGGTCACCGACATGCACGGCCCGCTGCTCACCGGCGAACCACCCTTGGTCCCGGACTGCGGTGTCGAGCTGCTCACCTTCACCGCGCGCCGCCCGTTCCACCCGGACCGGCTGCACGACGCCATCGACGTCCTGCTCGACGGGGTCGTGCGGACCAGGGGCAGGGCATGGGTCGCGAGTCAGCCCGATGTCGCCTTCTGGATCGAGTCGGCAGGCGGCGGGCTCGGTATCGGGCACGCCGGTCCCTGGCTGGATTCCCCGGAGGGGCCGGCGTGGGACGAGGTGTCGCCCGAGCGCAGGACGATGGCCTCCCTGCGCTGGCACCCCGACTTCGGCGACCGGGCACAGGAACTCGTCGTGCTCACCCATCAGGCGACGCCCGAGGAGATCGAGGCGGCCCTGCGCGGCGCTCTGCTCACCGACGCCGAACTCGCCGAGGGCCGCGCGGCCTGGCGGCACTATCCCGATCCGTTCGGTTCCTGGCACGAGGAACCCTGCGACGACACCGAGGTCTCCCCCGACCGACACGACGTGAGTGCCCAACCACGAAAGGACGACACACGATGAAACCCGGCATCCACCCCGACTACCACCCCGTGGTGTTCCAGGACTCCTCCACAGGAGATGCGTTCCTCACCCGGTCGACCATCACCTCCGAACGCACGATCGAATGGGAGGACGGCAACACCTACCCGCTCATCCAGGTCGACGTCAGCTCCGCGTCGCACCCCTTCTGGACCGGTACCCGCCGCGTGATGGACACCGCGGGCCAGGTCGAGAAGTTCCACCGCCGTTACGGGCAGCGCGCGGGCCGGGGAGGGAACAACTGATGGCCGTGCCCAAGCGCAGGATGTCGCGCGGCAACACCCGGTCGCGCCGGTCGCAGTGGAAGGCGTCCGCGCCCGATCTGGTGCCGATCACCGTTGACGGCGAACGCAAACTCGTGCCGAGGTCGCTGATCAAGCACTTCCATCGGTTCGAGCGGGACCGGTGACGCTGCCCGTCACGGTGCTGTCCGGCTTCCTCGGCGCCGGCAAGACCACCGTCCTCAACGAGGTGCTGGCCGGCCGGGAGGGTCTGCGTGTCGCGGTCATCGTGAACGACATGAGTGAGGTCAACATCGACGCGGCCCTGGTCCGCGACGGCAGCGAACTCTCGCGGACCGAGGAGCGGCTTGTCGAACTCACCAACGGCTGCATCTGCTGCACGTTGCGGGACGACCTGCTCGCCGAAGTCGCCCGGCTGTGCGACCAGGACCGGTTCGACTACCTGCTCATCGAGTCGAGTGGGATCTCCGAACCCATGCCGGTCGCGGCGACGTTCTCCTTCGCCGGGGACGACGGCGTGGTCCTCCTGCCGGACGCACGACTGGACACGATGGTCACGGTTGTGGACGCGGCGAACTTCGGCAGGGAACTCGCCGCGGGAGACGCGCTCACCGAGCGCGGCCTCGACCAGTACGACGGGGACGAGCGGACGGTCAGCGACCTGCTGATGGACCAGATCGAGTTCGCCGACGTGCTGCTGGTGAACAAGACCGACCTGATCGGCCCGGCCGAACTGGATCGGCTGACCGCGACACTGCGCAGGCTGAACCCGGCGGCGGAGGTCGTGCACAGCACGTTCGGGCGGGTCCCACAGGACCGTCTGCTCGGAACGGGCCGGTACGACGTCCTGCGGGCACAGGAGGCCGCGGGCTGGGTCGCCGAACTGAACGGCGACCACGTGCCGGAAACCGAGGAGTACGGCATTTCCAGCCTGGTCTTCCGCGACGGGCGTTACTTCCATCCGGGCAGGCTGTGGGAGTTCGTGTCGTCCCGGCTCGACTCAGGTGCGTTCGGCACTGTCCTGCGTTCGAAGGGGTTCTTCACCCTGGCGACGCGGCCGTCGGTGACCGGGTTGTGGTCACAGGCGGGTTCGGTTGCGAGGTTCGAGCCACAGGGCGCCGGCGGGACCACCCTCCAGGAGTTGGTCTTCATCGGGACGCGGCTCGACGCCCCCGCGTTGCGGGCGGAGCTCGATGGCTGCCTGCTCACCGAGGCCGAGTCCGGAATGGACTGGCGGGCAGCGGCCGACCCGTTCCCGGAGTGGGACGTCGTGCACGTCCATGATCACGACGAAGCGGTCGTGTCCGCTGTTGCGGCGGGAGGCGGGATTCAGTGCTCGTCGTAGTGGTCGCCGTGTGAGGCGTGGCGGTGCCCGTCGTGGACGTAGTCGACGTGGCTCCCGTGGGGCACCGCCACATGCCCACACCCCTCCCCGTGGGTGTGCTCGTGACTGTCGTGTGTGGTGTGCCCGGAGGGCTCGCACTCGTCGACGTGATCGTCGTGCACCCGGTGCAGGTGGCCGTCGTGCGCGTAGTCGACGTGGTCGCCGTGCGGGACCGCCACGTGTCCGCACCCCTCGCCGTGCGCGTGGTCGTGGTCGATGTGCTGCTGGTGCGCGGTCGTTGAGGTCATGGCCGGAAGCTAACACCGGGCCGGGCATCGGGCAGGGGTATTCACCCATGCGGGTTCGCGCATGGATGCGTTCGGGTTTGCGGGAGTCTGAGTGCCTCCTGCCAGCCCAGGCCTGGCCGACTCCGGAGACGAGTGGCGAACCGGCACGGTGCCCTAGCCGCGTTTGCCACCTTCGCCCTGGAACGTACTCATGCCGATGGACCGTCACTGTCAGTTGTCGGGTTCCTGACTGTTGTTCTCCTTCGGGTGGTTCGACACCCGCGCCACCATGCTAGAACATTTGTTCGATAGAATTGCCCTATGACGGCATTCGTCGAGGTCAGCAGCGTGGCGGGGGCTCTGTTCCTGCCCGCTGATCTCGTGCGTCCGGTGCCGTTGACCGAGCAGCAGTGGGCCGACCGGCGGTTGTTGACCTGTACCGCTGAGGACTTCGCCGTGTTGGATGCCGATGGTGCGGTGGAGGCGGTGGCCGCCGCGCGACGGTTGCGGGCGCGGGCGGACGCCGCCGAGGCGCGGGCGGTGGCCCGCCTGGCCGCCGTGCGGGGCCGGGATTCGTCGGTGGCGAAGGAAGTGGCGCTGGAGGCACGGATCTCCGAGACCGCCGCCGCGACCCGGATCGCCCGGGGCACCGATCTGGTGCACCGGATGCCACTGTTGTTGGCAGCGATGGACGCCGGGGACATCGAGGGCTTTCCGGCCGGGAAGATTGTCGAGGCGACCGCGATGCTCGACAACTCACAGGCCCGCCAGGTGGACGAGTTGCTCGCGGCGAAACTCGTGTCGGGGCGGCTACAGTTCACCGACCCGTATTCCTTGGTTCGCGCGACTCGGCGTTTGGTGGAGAACGTCGACCCCGACGGGCAGAGTACCCGGGCCCGCAAAGCCCGTGCGGGCCGCAAGGTGGTGCTGACGCCGCAGGACAACGGCATGGCGACCCTGTCGGCGGATCTCCCCGCCGAGGTGGCGGCCTCGGCATATGCCCGGGTCGACGCCATGGCGCGACGACTACGCAACGGCGGGGACCACAGGAGCCTGGAACAACTCCGCGCGGACGTGTATGCCGCGCTGCTGCTCGGCCAGGATCCCGGTGCCGGAGCACCCCGAGCAGCCGCGGTGGTGTTCCTGCACATGCCCATCGACACCGCCCTGACCATGTCCGACACCGGCTGCGAACTCGCCGGCTATGGTCCCCTCCCAGCGGCCATCGCGCGGGAGATCATGACCAACCCGAACAGCATGATCCGCAAGGTCCTCACCGACCCGGCATCGGGTGCGGTGCGCGACCTCGGACGCACCCGTCGAAGACCGTCGGCGTTCCTGCGCGACTTCGTCGCCGCCCGCGACCGCGAGTGCGCCACACCCGGCTGTCACCGCCCGGCGCAGCGGTGCGACTTCGACCACCTGCAGGAGTGGGGCGATCTCGGAATCACCTCCGACACCAACGGCGGCGCCAAATGCGAACGAGACCACTACCGCAAAGACCAACCCGGCTGGACACTCACACACCATCCCGGCAGCGGGACGTCAACCATCACCACCCCCACCGGACGCACCTACACCAAAACCATCCAGCCGATCACCGAACCAAAACCCGCACAGTCCACACCGGACATACCCCGACCACGACCACACGCCCCACACCCAACCCCGGCTAGCGCGCCACGCGGTAGCGGAGGTAGACGACTTTCGAGTTGAAGGTGCGGGTCTCGACGAGTTCGAGATCCACCCGGCGCTCGCGCTGAGGAAAGAACGGAACGCCACCGCCAACCAGCACCGGATGGACCTTGGCCCGGTACTCGTCGATCAGACCCAACGCGGCAGCCTCGGCGGCGAGAGTCGCACCGCCGATCGCGATGTCGCCCTCCCCCGGCTCGGCCCGCAATCGCTCGATCTCCTCAGCCAGACCGCCGGAGGCCAGCCGGGCATTGCCCTGCACCGCCGACAGCGTGGTGGAGAACACCACTTTGGGAAGCGGCTTCCAGATCGCGGCCCACTCGAGCGTTGAGAAGTCGAGCGACGGATTTTGGTCGACGGTCTCCCAGTACAACATCGTCTCGTACAGTCGTCGTCCCAACAGGTATACGCCGACCTCCCGAGTCTCGTCGGTGGTGAAGCGGAAGACCTCCTCGTCGGGCGCCGTCCAGTTGAATTCGCCGTCAGGGCCCACGATGTAGCCGTCAAGTGAGACGTTCATCGAATAGGTCACGCTGCGCATCAGATGTCCTCCTCGGTAGTACCAACCCCTGAACCGATGTCACTCCTCCGGCCGGTAGAGCAGGCCGAGGAACTCCAGCAGCAGCCGCTCGCGCAACCCGGGTGGTGCGACGCTCAGCAGCGCGTTGATCTCCGCCATCCGTTCCGGCAGTCCCCCGCCGGGGCCAAGTCCCGCACCGGCCAGCAGGCCCGCGAACTGCTCTCCGGTCAGCTGCTCCGGATCGAGTTCGGCCAGCAACGCGACCAGGCCGTCGTCGATGGTGACCGGCCCGGCGGAGCGGGCGGCGTCGACAGCGGCACGCAGGTCGTCGAGGAACCGCTGTTCATTGCCCCGGTTCGCCGCGGTGACCGTGAGGTGCAGGTTCACCGGGGATGACGCGTGTGCGAACTGCGGCTGCACGTACCAGCCGCGTACCCGCATCTCGTCGGCCACGGTGAACACGTCGAAGCCCGCGGCCTCCTCGGTCGTCACGGCCAGCAACGTGGCGTCCGGGTCGCCGAGGATCCGCAGTCCCGGCACCTGCTCGATACCGCTGCGCAGCGTCGCCGTCGCTTTCGCCGTGCGCTCGGCGAGACCGAGGTAGCCGTCGTCGCCGATGTGTCGCAGGACCGCCCACGCCGCGGCGAGCGGGCCGCCGGAACGGGTGGACTGCAACGTCGTGTTGAGCATCGTGTAGCCCGGCCAGTCCGCGCTGGCGAAGTACTGGGCGCGCCGCAGGTCCGCGTCGGCGTGCAGCAGCACGGAAACGCCCTTCGGACAGTACGCGTACTTGTGCAGATCCACCGAGATGCTCGTGACGCCCTCGACGCCGAAGCCGAAGTCGGGCACGTCGGCCCCGAGCCTGCGCAGGTACGGCAGCACCCAACCGCCGATACAGGCGTCCACATGCATCCGGACACCGCGCTGCGCCGCCGCGGCGGCGATCGGGGCGAGCGGATCCACGACGCCATGCGCGTAGGACGGCGCGCTCGCGACGACCAGGACGGTGTCGGGGCCCACGGCGGCGGCCATGGCCGCAGGGTCGGCACGGAAGGTGCGCGGGTCCACCGGCACCGTGACCGCTCGGACGCCGAAGTAGTGGGCGGCCTTGTGGAACGCTGCGTGCGCGGTCGCGGGCAGAACGAGGGAGGGCCGGTCGATGTCGGGTCTGGCGTTGCGGGCGGCGAGCACCGCGAGCAGGCAGGACTCCGTGCCGCCCGACGTCACCGAGCCGACCGTCGCGGCCGTGCCACCGAGCAACCCGGCCGCGGCGGACACCAGATCGTTCTCCATCGATGCCAGGCTCGGGAACGCCGTCGGGTCGAGCCCGTTCGCCGAGGATGCCAACGCGTGCGCGGCCGCGGCCAGCTCGTCGATCTCGGCGAGCCCGCTGTCGTAGACGTAGGCCAGCGTCCGCCCGCCATGGGTCGGCAGATCACCCGCGCGCCGCTCGCGCAGTTCGGCGAGCACGGCCGACGCGTCCTGGCCGTGTGGCGGAAGCGGGGTCATGACCGGCCCTCCAACACTCGACTTCGCTGCCTGCTTCCGTCCAGCACGCTGCGGCGCAACAGGGGGATCCCGAGCAGGATCAGCACCGCGGGGATCGCCGAGAAGCCCAGTACGATCGCGGCCACCGCGCTGTCCGGTTGGGCCACCGTGGTCGAGCCTTCCGTGGACACGTAGCCACCGAAGGTCAGCACCAGCCCGAACAGTCCCGGTCCGAGTGCGAGGCCGAGGGTTTCCGCCGCGGTCCAGACCCCGGCGGCGATACCGGCCCTGGTCTCCCCCGTTCGTTCCTCCTCCGCCGAGATCAGGTCCGGCAGGATCGCCAGCGGGAACACCTGGATCCCGGCGTATCCCACGCCTGCCAGTGCCACGAATGCGAACACGACCGGCACGGGCAGCACCCGTGCCCCGATCAGCCCCAGCAGGGCGACACCGAACGCCACGGACGCGACGCGGAACCCGAGCAGCTTCCCGCCCCGTTGCCCCAGCCGGTTCCACAGCGGCATCACCAGCAGGGCAGGGCCGACGAAACCGGCGAACAGCAGCGACTGCATCCCGCTGTCGTCGAGGACGTACCGCGCCACGTAGACGACGCCCGCGAGCAGCGTGCCGACCCCCAGCGCCTGGACGAAGTACACCGCGAGCAGCCACCGGAACGGCTTCCAGGCCCGCATGGTCGCGACCAGCTCCCGCAGGCGGGGGGTCGATCCGCGCAACTCGCCGACCGACGCCCCGCGCAGCCCGAAGAAGACCGCGATGGTGCCTGCGACCATCAGCCCGGCCACCGCGATGCCCATGACCCGGTAGCCGGGCACCCCGCCGACGGCGTCGGTGATCGCCGGAGCACCAGCACCGGAGACCAGGATCGCCAGCGCCAGTACCGCGATCCGCCAGCTCGTCAGCCGGGTGCGTTCGTTGTAGACGTCGGTAATCTCGGCCGGCAGCGCGTTGTAGGGGACCTGGAAGAACGCGAACGCGGTGGCACACAGGAAGAACACCACCACGACGTAGGCCGCGTCCGCGGACACGGATCCGAAGCCGGGATGGGCGAACAACGCCGCGAAGCAGAGTGCGACGCCGATTCCGCCGTACAGCAGGAAACGCCGCCTGCTGCCGTGTTTGAGGCGGGCCGCGTCGGAGATCCGGCCCGCGACCGGATTGAACAGCACGTCCCAGGCCTTCGGCAGCAGCACGATGGCCCCGGCCAGCGCGGCCGGAACGGCCATCGTGTCGGTCAGGTACGGCAACAGCAGCAGTCCCGGCACCGTGCCGAACGCACCGGTGACGAAGGAGCCGAACGAATAGCCGAGCCGGGTCCGGGTGGTCAACTCGGCCACGGGGTCCTCCTCATCAGTGCGAGATCACACGCATGATCGCGATGAGGGTATCCGTCCGTCGCGTGCCGTCTGACAGAGCAGCCGAAAACCGAGCCCACATGCACAAGTCCCGGTTCTCACGATGACGCAGACAGCACCTCGGCGACCGACTGCAGCGTCGCGGCGTCACCCCGGACGAGCAGCGTCGTCACCACCGTCTCCTCCCAGGCGGACAGTTCCTCCCTGATCTTCTCCGCCGGACCGATCAGCGAGGTGTCCTCGACCAGGCTGGTGGGAATCGCCGCGACGGCGTCCTCCTTGCGGCCCGCGAGGTAGTGCTCCTGCACGGTGTCCGCGACCTCCTCGTAGCCCATCCGCGCGAAGACGTCGTGGTGGAAGTTGACCCCCTTCGCACCCATCCCGCCGATGTACAGGGCGAGCGACGGCTTGATGAGCGCGGCGGCGTGCTCGACATCGTCGTGCACGATCACCGGGACCGAGGCCGCGACCTCGAAGTGTTCCGGCTGCGCCTGCTCCGGCCTGCGCGCGAAACCCTCGGCCAGCGCGGTCCGGTAGAACGCGTCGCTCTTCGGCGAGAAGAACAGCGGCAGCCAGCCGTCACAGATCTCGGCGGCGAGCGCGACGTTCTTCGGCCCCTCGGCGGCTAGGTGAATCGGGATATGCGAGCGCAGCGGGTGCACGGTCGACTTGAGCGGCTTGCCCAGGCCCGTCCCACCGGCCAGCGGCAGCGAGAAGAAGTCGCCCTCGTGCGTCACCGGCCGTTCCCGTGCGACGACCTTGCGCACGATGTCCACGTACTCGCGGGTGCGCGCCAGCGGGCGGGCGTAGGGCTGGCCGTACCAGCCCTCCACGACCTGCGGCCCGGAAGCGCCGAGGCCGAGCACGAACCGGCCGCCGCTGAGATGGTCCAGGGTCATCGCGGTCATCGCGGTGGCCGTGGGCGTACGGGCCGACATCTGCACGATGTTGGTCCCGAGCCGGATTCGCGAGGTGGACGCTCCCCACCAGGCCAGCGGGGTGAAGGCGTCCGAGCCGTACCCCTCCGCGGTCCACACGGAGTCGAACCCGAGCTCCTCCGCCCGCACGATCGCCTCCAGAGCTCCGGCAGGAGGTCCGGACGACCAGTAGCCGAGGTGGTAGCCGAGCTTCACGTTGACCTCCTGCGGTGACGGAGAAGACGAGTGGATCGAACGTAGCTGATCTTGCCCCGGTCAACGAGCCCTGTCAGCCGGGCCCGTGACGTCCACTGAGTCGACATCCGGCGCGTAATGGGTGGGGCTGCTCCTGCGCTCGCGCGGCGGAAGGTTCCGGGCGGGGGTCTCGACCAGCGGCGCGTCGGCGGGCACCTTTCCCGCTGCCCTGCGCCAGCCCGCCCTGGCCCGCGGGTGGTATCTGCGTTCTCGTGGGACGAGACTGAATCCGGCGTTGATCACCCTGCCCACCAGCCGGTGCAGCCACCGGTCCCGGTTCGTCCAGCGGTAACCGAGCAGATCACGCACCGGGGGGTCGTACATGCCCACGGTGAGCCAGACGAAGCCGCGCGCGACGGCGGGACGGACCAGCCGCCAGACGGCCCCCGGCAGCCAGGGCAGGTAGGCCGGTTTCGCCAGGTCGTCGATCTCCAGCACGTCCCTGGTCGCCTTGTTGTCCTCCAGCACCTCGGTGCACATCCGGTGCCAGTACCGCTGGAAGTCCTCCCACGTCTCGGGCACGGGCCGCATGCTCATGTCGTACATGCGGTACCACTGCACGTGCTCGTCGAACAGCTGCCGCCGCTGGGTTTCGGTGAGCCCGCCCATGAAGTTCTCCGCGATGAGCAGGGTGCTCACGAAAAAGGTGGCGTGGGCCCAGTAGTAGGTGTCCGGGTCGAGCGCGTGGTAGCGCCGCCCCTGTGCGTCCACGCCCTTGATCGTCTCGTGGTAGCCCCGGACCTGCAGTGCCGTCTCGTGCGCCCGCGGCCCGTCGTAGACAACGCCACCGATCGGGTACAGGGAACGGAAAAGCCGCTGCCATCGCTCCTCGAAGAACCGCGAGTGCTGCTCCACCCCCGCGCCGAGTCCGGGATGCATGTTCTGCATCGAGCCCGCCCAGAGCGCGATGAGCAGGCCCCGCCAGTCACCGAAGTACTTCCACGTGAGTGATTCCGGGCCGAGCGGCACCGGGCCGGTATTCATCATCGTTCTCCTCACCGTGTCGGGCAAAGTGACTACACCCGTTGTCAGGCTAAGGTTGACAACAGGCGTAGTCAACGAACCCACCGCGGTACTGGAGAATGGACGTGATGGCCGACACAGCAGGGCGCACGTGGGGCGGCACGACACTGACCGATCGCCGGAACGCTCGACGTGAGCAGTTGCTGGCCGCCGGCCTCGACCTCCTTGGCACCGGTGGCAGCGCGGCGGTGACCGTGCGCGCCGTATGCCGCACGGCGAAACTCACCGAGCGGTACTTCTACGAGAATTTCAGCGACCGCGAGGCCCTGGTGCTCGCGGTCTACGAGCAGGTCGGCGCGCAGGCCCACCAGGCGCTTGTCGACGCCGTCGCGGCGGCCCCTGTCTCCGCGAACGAGCGGGCCGAAGCGGCCGTGACCGCGTTCGTCGAGTTGATGCTGGACGATCCGCGCAAGGGCAGGGTCCTGCTGATCGCGCCGCTGACCGACCCCACGCTCAGCCGCAAGGGCGTGGAGCTGCTGCCCGCCTTCGCCGCGCTGATTCGGGAACAGCTGCCGACCGGCGCCGACGAACTGGACCGGGAGATGACGGCGATCGGCCTGGTCGGCGCGCTGACCAACCTGTTCGTGGCCCATCTGGAAGGCACCCTGACGGCACCGAGGGAACGCCTGGTCACGCATTGTGTCCACCTGCTCAGCCGCGCGAGCCTGACAGGGCGTCCGCGCTGACCCGAGCGTCTGCCGCCCCCGCCTCCTCGCGCTCACGCAGGATCTCCAGGGCGATGTCGATGATCATGTCTTCCTGGCCGCCCACATACCTCGCCGCCCCGACCCGGTAGAGGATCTCGTGGGCGGGCACCCCGTAGCGCTGCTCGGCCCGCTCGGCGTGCAGGAGGAAGCTGGAGTACACACCGGCGAACCCCTGGATGATCGAAGACCGGTCCATCACGGGCAGGCGGGTGATGAACGGCTTCACCACGTTCTCCGCGGCGGCCATCAGCACGTCCTTGTCCACTCCGGTGCCGACGCCCAGGCGCTCGAACGTCGCGGCGAGCACCTCGGTCGGCGAGTTGCCCGCTCCGGCACCGAGCGCGACCAGGGATCCGTCGATCTGCCGCGCTCCCGCGCGGTGAGCCAGCACCGAGTTCGCCACGCCGAAGCTCAGGTTCTGGTGCCCGTGGTAGCCCACCTCGGCCTGGTCGCCGAACTCGGCCACCAGCGCGGCGATCCGGTCCGCCGCCTCCTCGAGGATCAGGGCGCCTGCCGAGTCGACCACGTAGACGCACTGGCAGCCGGCGTCCACCATGATCCGTCCCTGCCGCGCCAGCGCCTCCGGCGTCGACATGTGCGAGAGCATCAGGAACCCGACCGTCTCGAGACCGAGTTCGCGGGCCGCCGCGAAGTGCTGCACCGACACGTCCGCCTCGGTGCAGTGTGTGGCGATCCGCACGGCGCCCGCCCCGAGATCGGCCGCGGCGCGCAGGTCCGTCACGGTGCCGAGGCCGGGCAGCAGCAGCACCGCGATGCGCGCGTCATGGGCCTCCTCGACCGCCGCCGCGATCAGCGTGCGCTCGTCGACCAGGGAGAATCCGTAGTTGAAGGTGGACCCACCGAGGCCGTCGCCGTGCGTCACCTCGATCAGCGAGACGCCCGCGGAGTCCAGTGCCCGGACCGTGTCCCGCACGTTCTGCTCGGTGAACCGGTGCGCCATCGCATGACTGCCGTCGCGCAGCGTGGTGTCCACCAGCCGCACCTCGCGGCCGCCGTCGTTCCAGTTCCGGTCGCTCACGCTGTCACCGCCTTCCGGTCCAGGATTCGTTCCGCCAGCAACTCCCCCACCCGGGCGGCGGCAGCCGTCATGATGTCCAGATTTCCCGCGAACGCGGGCAGGTAGTCGCCGTTGCCCGCCACCTCCAGGAACACCGCGACCCGGCCGCGGCCGTTCCAGTCGGGGCACGGGTCGTCGTACTGCGGCTCGGCCTTGAGCGTGTACCCCGGCACGTACCCCCGGACGTCGGCCACCATCCGCTCGATCGAGGCGGTGATCGCGTCCCGGTCGGCGTCCGGACCGATCGCACAGAACACCGTGTCCCGCATGATCATCGGCGGTTCCACCGGGTTGATGATGATGATCGCCTTACCGGCCGCCGCACCACCGACCGACTCGATGCCGTGCGCCGTGGTCTCGGTGAACTCGTCGATGTTCGCCCTGGTGCCAGGACCAGCGGAGCGCGACGACACCGAGGCGACGATCTCCGCGTAGGGCACCGGCGTCACCCGCGACACGGCGCGCACGATCGGGATCGTCGCCTGGCCGCCGCAGGTGATCAGGTTCAGGTTCGGCGCGCCCAGTTGGTCGGGCAGGTTCACCACGGGACAGGTGAAGGGACCGATCGCGGCCGGAGTCAGGTCCACGGCCTGGATCCCGGCCTCGGCGTAGCGCGGCGCGTTCGCCCTGTGCGCTCCGGCGGAGGTCGCCTCGAAGACCAGGTCCGGGCGGTCCTCCTGCTCCAGCAGCCAGTCCACCCCGGCCGCCGACGTACGCACGCCCAGGTCGGCGGCCCTGGCCAGCCCGTCGGAGGCCGGGTCGACCCCGACCATGTACCGCACATCCACCAGCTCGCTGCGGCGCAGCTTCACCAGCAGGTCCGTGCCGATGTTGCCCGGCCCCACGATCGCGGCCGTCACTCGTCTCCGCTCGGTCATGCGCGGGCTCCCTCCGTCACAGAACTGTGCCGACGATCCGCACACTTCCCCGCCGGATACGGCACAATCAACACATGTGTGCCGCTGAGCGGAACGACGACGTCTCCACCGCAGCCCGGATCAGTGCTCTGCTGACCGCGTTCCGCCCCGGGGACGACGCACTCGGGGTGTCCGAACTCGCCCGCCGTACGGCGCTGCCCAAGTCGAGCGTGCACCGGTTGACCGGGCACCTCGTGACCCACGGACTGCTGGAACGCGACGGCCGCTCGCTGCGGCTGGGACTGCGGCTGTTCGAGATCGGGCAGCTGGCCACCCGGCAGCGGGGCATCGTCGATGCCGCGCGCCCGTACCTGGCCGACCTCAGGGAGGCCACGCACAACACCGTGCACCTCGCGGTCCTGGAGGGCACCGAGGTCGTCTACCTCGACGTCCTGCGCGGGCCCGACGCGCCGCGCCTGCCGTCCAGGATCGGGGGCCGCTTTCCCGCGCACGCCACCGCGGTGGGCAAGGCGATTCTCGCCAACGGCCCGGAGGCGCGGGTGCAGGCGGTCATCGACGCCGGAATGCCCCGGCTCAGCCCGCGCACCGTCACCGCACCCGGCCTGCTCCGCCGTCAGCTCGACCGGATCCGCACCGAGGGCATCGCCTACGAGCGCGAGGAGTCAGGACCGGGTGTGGTGTGCGCGGCAAGCCCCCTGCTGGACGCGGGCGGCACGGCCGTCGCCGCCATCTCGATCTCCGGGTGGTCTAACCGGATGCGGACCGACCGCGTCGCACCCGCGGTCCGGACGGCCGCGCTCGCCCTGTCCAGAGGCCTGTGTTGAGCAACGCTCAGGCCGTGGCCGCCGAGCGCGCGGTCGCTCAGCGCGGGGCGTCGATCAGGTGGTCCAGCGCCAGCTGGGACAGTGCGGCGAACCCATAGCCCCGTGCGGCGGCCGCGTCGGCGTCGAAGTCCTCGAAGGCGGCCCGATCGGCCTTCAGATCCGCCGGCTTCTCCCCTGGCGACAGCGTCGGCACCGACAGCTCCGGGACCCCGGAGTAGGCCAGCGCCTCCTGCACCTTCGGGTCCGCCCGGAAGGTACGCGCCCGTTCGCGCAGCACCAGGTAGCTGCGCATGTTCGCCTCCGCACTGGCCCAGACACCGTCGATGTCCTCGGTGCGCAGCGGTTTGTAGTCGAAGTGGCGGGGGCCCTCGTAGCCTCCGTGCTCCAGCAGGTCCACCAGGAAGAACGCCGACAGCAGGTCGCCGTGCCCGAAGATCAGGTCCTGGTCGTAGCGCGGGCCGCGCTGGCCGTTGAGGTCGATGTGGAACAACTTGCGCTGCCACAGCGCCTGTCCGATGCCGTGGACGAAGTTCAGCCCGGCCATCTGCTCGTGCCCGACCTCGGGGTTCACCCCGACCATGTCGTGGTGCTCGAGGGTGGAGATGAACGCGAGCGCGTGGCCGATCGTCGGCAGGAATATGTCGCCGCGCGGCTCGTTCGGCTTGGGCTCCAGCGCCAGCCGCAGGTTGTAGCCCTGGTCGAGCACGTACTGGGCGAGCGTGTCGATGCCCTCGCGGTAGCGGTCGAGCGCGGCGCCGACGTCCTTCGCGGCATCGGTCTCCGACCCCTCACGGCCACCCCAGAGCACGTAGGTGGACGCTCCGAGCTCCGCGGCGAGGTCCATGTTGCGCATCACCTTGCGCAGGGCGAACCGGCGGATGCCGCGGTCGTTGTTCGTCAGGCCGCCGTCCTTGAACACCGGGTGGCCGAACAGGTTCGTCGTCGCCATCGGCACCACGAGCCCGGTCTCGTCCAGCGCGGCCCTGAAGCGCGCGATCTGCCGGTCCCGCTCGGTTTCGCCGGTCCCGAACGGAATCAGATCGTCGTCGTGGAAGGTGATCCCCCACGCGCCGAGGTCGGCGAGGCGGTGCACGGCCTCCACCGCGTCCAACGTCGGACGTGTCGCGTCCCCGAACGGATCGACAGCGCGCCAGCCCACCGTCCACAGACCGAAGCTGAACTTGTCCTCGCGCACTGGCCTGCGCGTCGACGGTTGTGCCACGGTGCCCTCCACTGTTCTTCACGAGCCCGGGCCCGCAAAGCCCGGCCAATTAGTTCGACGACTGAACTTATCTGCGGGGCCGACGGCAGGTCAAGAGGTTCGTTCAGGCCCTGAACGTTTAGGCTCTCGACGTGACCTCACCGCGACCGGCATCCCCGCATCCCGCGGGCCAGCACACCGTGCGCAGGCACAACTCCGCACTCGTGCTGGCCGCGATCGCGGACACACCCGGTATCTCCAGGGCCTCCATCGCCGGGCGTACCGGACTCACGAAGGCGACCGTGTCCAGCCTCGTGGAACGCATGCTGGCCGCCGGTCTCGTCACGGACTCCGGCCCGGCCCGCCGCGAAGGGCCCGGCCGCCGCGGTGCCGCCCTCTCGCTGTCGGAGACGGGCCCGCACGGGCTCGGCGTCGAGATCGGCGTCGACTACCTCGCGACCTGCCTGGTGGACCTCACCGGCCGGATGCGGAGCAGGCTGGTGCGTGAGACGGACAACCGGACGGAACCGACAGGGCGGGTCCTCGCCCGTACCGCGAGGGCCGTACGTGACGCCCTCCAGGAGGCCGAGGCGCTCGGGGTGCGCATCGGCGGCATCGGCGTCGCGCTGCCGGGCCTGGTCGAGTCCGGCAGCGGAGTGCTCCGCGTCGCCCCCAACCTTGGCTGGCGCGACGTGGACGTGCCCGGCGAACTGCGGGCCAGACTGGACCTGCCGGCACTGTCCATCCTGCCCGGCAACGAGGCCAACTTCGCCGCACTGGCCGAACTCTGGGCCGGTGGCCACGACGGACTGCGGGACTACGTGCACGTCTCCGGCGAGGTCGGCATCGGCGCCGGGATCGTCGTGGCCGGCGAACTCTTCGAGGGCGTGCGCGGTTTCGGTGGGGAGATCGGGCACTTCTCCGTCGATGCGGACGGCCCGGCGTGCTCCTGTGGCTCCCGCGGGTGCCTGGAACGCCTGGCAGGTCAGGAATCCGTGTTGCGCCGCGCGGGTGTGCCCGCCGACGGCAGGCCGTCGGAACAACTCGGGGAACTGGTCCGCAAACTCGAGCACGACGATGCGGCCGCGCTCGCCGCGACGGCCTCCGCAGGCCGCTGGCTCGGCACCGCACTGTCCGATGTGGTCAACCTGCTCGACGTTCCAGCGGTCGTGCTCGGCGGCGCCTACGCGCGTCTGCACCCCTGGCTCGCGGGCGCCCTGGTCGCCGAGCTGGAGACTCGGGTGATGAGCGCCGGTTTCGCGCCGATCAGGGTGGTCCGCTCCGCCCTCGGAACAGAGGCCGCGGTCCGCGGCGCGGCGGGCTCAGCAGTCAGGGCCATCGTCGCCGACCCCGAGTCCTTCGTCGAGACCGGCTGACATCAGCGACTTCGCCGCTGCCGCTCCCGCGTTCAGGGCATCGAGTCCGAGCAGCGCGGCGCCGAACACCGGCGCGAGCTCCGCCACCCGCACATCGGCCAGCGGAGCCGTCCGTGCGCAACGTCGTCGAATCTCGGCGATGACTCCCGGCCCGACACCGGTCAGTACCCCACCCCCGAGCACGACCGCCGCCGGTTCGGCGGTCATCGCGAGCCTGCGCAGACTGACACCGACCATCGTGCTGACCTCCTCCACCAGCCGGGCCACCACCGCCGCGGCCACGGTGTCGCCCCCGGCCGCGACCGCGAACAGCACCGGGCACAGCTCGTGCAGCGCAGCAGGAGCCAGCGCACCGGTGTGCAGTGCCCACACCACGTCGGTCACCGCGTCCAGCCCGAACTGGCGCGGCACCTCGTATCGCAAGGCTGTCGCGGGCCCACGCCCGTCCTCCGCCCTGACCGCCCACCACAGTGCCTCCTCACCCAGCACGAGCCCGCCGCCCCAGTCCCCGGAGATCCGGCCGAGTGCCGGAAACCGGTGGACCCTGCCGTCCCGGCCGACCCCGACGCAGTTGATCCCCGCACCGCACACCAGCGCGACCCCGGTGCCGTCGGCCGATCCGGTCCGCAACAGAGCGAACGTGTCGTTGCCGACCGCCACCGAAGGCGACCAGCCGCGGGCGAGCAGGGCATGCCGCACGGTCTCCTCCTCGTAGGGCAGGTCGAGCCCGGCAAGGTAGGCGGAGACGTGCCGGACGAAGGGCCGCGACGACGACGTCGGCCCCGCCGCGGCGAGCGCCCGCACCGCCAGCTCCTCGAACACCGTGACAGCGCGGTCCACCCCGACGGTCTGGGGCGAGGCACCCGGACCTCTGGCACGGCCAAGAAGGTCGCCGCGGACACTCACCACGGCCACGTCGGTCTTGCTGTTGCCCCCGTCGATCGCGACTATCACCTCATCCCAGTGCCAGTCGCTCATGCTTTTCGCCTCACTCGCCGGCAGGCTGCACATCGCTCAGAGCCGTACCCAACTCGTTCCCGGTGCCAGTCGCTCATCCCTTTCGCACCCACGGCAGCACCGCACGGTTCGCCGCGACCAGGTCGTCGGCCAGGCGGTCGGCCAGGGCGTACTGGCCCACGAGGGGATGGGCCAGCAGGGCGTCGGCCACCCGGTCCCGCCCGCCGCGCAGCGCGGCGTCCAGCGCAAGGTGTTCGTAGGCACTAACCTGCGCGATCAGTCCGCGCAGCAGCGGCTCGACCGGCCGCTGCGGGAGCGGCCGGACCCCCGAGGAGTCCACAGCGCACGCCGTCTCGATCACCGCGTCGTCCGGCAGGAACGGCAGGGTGCCCTCGTTACGCACGTTCACCACATGCTCCCCGGCGGACCCCGCGCCAATCAGCGCCCGCACCAGCTCGATCGCGGCCTCCGAGTAGTAGGCGCCTCCCCTGCTCGCCAGTAACTCCGGTGTCCGTTCCAGGGCCGGATCGGCGTAGCACGCGAGCAGTTCGGCCTCCACCTCGCTGACGACATCGGCACGGGGCCGTTCGGTCAGTTGCGCCCGGACCGCCTCGTCATGGGCGTAGAAGTACTTCAGGTAGTAGGACGGCAACATCCCCGTCCTGCGCAGCCAGTCACATGGGGCGCCGACGTGTTCGGCCAGTTCCGGCCCGTGCGCGGCCAGCAGTTCCGGCAGCCGATCGGTCTCCCCGTGCGCATCGGCCACGAGTACCCGGCGCTCCCAGCTCAGGTGATTCAGCCCGACGTGGTCGAGGCGCACCGATGCGCTGTCCACCCCCAGCAACCGGGCACTCAGCCGCTGCAATCCGATGGCCACGTTGCACAGACCCACCGCCCGGTGTCCCGCCTCCAGCAACGCGCGCGTCACGATGCCGACCGGATTGGTGAAGTCGACCAGCCACGCGTCCGGACCTGCCACCTCCCGGACACGGTCGGCGATGTCGAGCACCACCGGAACCGTCCGCAGCGCCTTGGCCAGGCCGCCCGCTCCCGTGGTTTCCTGACCGACGCATCCACAGGCGTGCGGGAACGTCTCGTCGCTGCGCCGGGCACGCTGGCCGCCGACCCGTAGTTGCAACAGGACGGCGGACGCGCCCTCGGCGCCCTCGGCCACACTGGTCGTCGTGTGCACGAGGGCGGGATGACCGGCGCGGGCCAGCAGCCGACGGCTGAAGTCACCGACGATCTCCAGCCTGCGCTCGTCGGGGTCGACCAGGACCAGCTCCTCGACGTCCAGTGTGGATCGGCGCGCGCAGATCCCGTCCACCAGCTCCGGTGTGTACGTCGACCCTCCGCCGACGACCGTCAATCTCATCCTTTGACTCCCGTAAACGTGATTCCGCGAACGAACGAGCGCTGGGCGAGTACGAAAAGGACGATCACGGGAGCCATCACCAGCGCGGTGGCCGCCATCGTCAGGTTCCACTCCACATGGTGCATACCCCGGAACGAGGCCAGCGCGAGCGACAGCGGCCAGCTGTCCCGGTTCTCCCCCACGAACAACAATGGTCCGAAGTAGTCGTTCCAGGTGTAGAGGAAGCAGAACATGCCCGCCGCGGCGATACCCGGCTTCGCCATCGGCACCAGCACGCGCAACATCACCTGCAGTTCGGAGCAGCCGTCGATCCGGGCGGCGTCGAGGTAGTCCTTCGGGATGGTCAGGAAGAACTGACGCAGCAGGAACACACTGAACGCGTCGAACAACACGTAGGGAATGATCAACGGCGCGAGGCTGCCGGTGAGGCCCAGCCGCACCCACAGGTCGTAGAGCGGTACCACGACGACCTGAGGCGGCAGCATCATCGCCGCGACGGTCAGCACGAAGAACACGTGCTGACCGCGCCAGCGCAGTTTGGCCAGTGCGTACGCGGCGGGCACCGCCGACAGCAGGATGCCCAGGGTCGCCAGCGTCGAGTACAGCAGGCTGTTGCCCAGGTACTCGAGCAGCGGGGCCCGTTCGAAGACGGTGCGGAAGTTCTCGAAGTGCCACTCCCCCGGCCACAGGCTGGACGTCATCGCCTGGTCGTCCTCCATCACCGCGGTGAGGACGACGAACACCAGCGGCAGCGTGAAGACGAGCCCGAGAGCGAGACCGAGACTGTGCACCGCGATCCAGGAGAACCTGCGGTCCCAGCGTGTCCCGCGGCCTGACTGGACGCTCATGAAACGTCCTCGACGTGCGAGGCTCTGCGCAATTGCCGGACCAGCAGGGCGGTGAACCCGAACGACACGACGAACAGCAGCACGGCCATCGCCGCGGCATAGCCCATGTTGAAGTACCGGAATCCCTGAACGTAGAGCCACATCGGGTACGTGAGCGTGGAGTTCTGCGGAGCTCCGATGTACTTCGTGTTGCCCGCGACGTCGGACGAGCCCGCCGCGGCGGAACCGGCGATGATCGCCTGGGTGAAGAACTGCAGCGCGAAGATGATCGAGTTCACCACACCGAACAGCAGCACCGGCGAGATCGAGGGCACGGTGACGTGCCAGAACCGCCGCACCGCTCCGGCCCCGTCCAGCGCGGCCGCCTCGTGCTGCTCCCGCGGAACGTCCAGCAGCGCGGCCAGGATGATGATCATCAGCTCGCCGGAGCCCCACAGCACCAGCAGCGTGAGCGCCGGTTTGGCCATGTCCGGGTCGCTGAACCAGAGCCCACCTTCGACACCCACCGCGCGCAGGAATCGGTTCACCGGCCCGAATTCCGGGTTGAACAGGAATACGAACGCCAGCGTCGCCGCCGCGGGTGGAGCCAGTGCGGGCAGGTAACACAATGTCCGGATGAGGCCGACCCCCTGCCGCAGTCTGGCGATCACCGAGGCCACCCCGAGCGCGAACACGACCCTGGTGACGGTCAGCACGATCACCAGCCAGAGCGTGTTGTAGGCCGCGGTACCCACCACCGGCTCGGAGGTGAACATCCGCACGTAGTTGTCGAAACCGGCCCACACCGGGGCGTTGACGAGGTCGTAGTGCGTGAAGGAGTAGTAGACCGTGGCGATCAGCGGATAGCCGAAGAAGATGAGGAAACCGGCCAGGGCCGGCGCCATGAAACCGAGCACGGTGAGCCGGTGCCTGCGGCGGCGTTGTTCCCGTGTCCCCCCTCTGGACACGGCAACGTCGCCGACCGCCGGCCTTCGGAGGGTGGCGGTCATCCCGCTCAGTTCCCGCCGGGCCCGTGCTCGAGTTCGTCGTTGATCTGCGCGTCCACCGCGCGCAACCCGGCCTCCAGGTCCGGTTCCGCGCCTGCCTGCCAGCGCTCGGCGAAGTCGTTGACCGCCTTCAGATGCGCGTCGCCGATCGAAGTGGTCGGGTTCGCCATCAGCTTGCCGCCGGAGAACATGTCCAGGAAGGGCTGGAAGTGCTCGTCCACCTCGAGCCGGGGATCCTCCAGCGCGGGAACGGTGCTGGGGACGTTCTTCAGTCCGTTGGCGAGCTCCACCAGCGTTTCGGTGTCCAGGCTGAGGTGTTTGACCAGCTCCCAGGAAGCGCCCGGGTTCGGCGCCCCCTTCGGGATGGCGACGATGGTCCCGGTCGTGAAGGCACCGCCGTAGCGGTCCGGCCGGCTGTCGGCCACCGGCGGGGGCACCGTCGCGTACTTCAGGTCAGGCGCCTGCTCGTCCAGGAACGCCGTGCGGTACTCGCCATCGAACATCATCGCGATCTTGCCCCGATGGAAGCCGTGGTCGGCGGAGAACTCGTCACCGAGTCCCGCCTTGAACTGCTCCAGCTTCTCGTGCCCGTAGTAGTCCACAAGGGACTTCTGGAAGCGGAACAGCTCCTTCCATTCCGGACTGGCGGCCAGGTTCGACCGGCCCTGCTCGTCCAGCCAGGTCGCACCGAAACTCGGCGCCCAGATCTGCGCCTGGTTGTTGTAGAACGGCATCGAGGGCAGGAATCCGGCCACCGCGATGGAGCCGTCGGGGTTGAACTTCGTCAGCTTCTTCGCATGGGACAGCAGCTCGGAGGTGGTTTTCGGGGGCACGGTGATTCCGGCATCGGCGAACTGCTCGGTGTTGTAGTAGAAGCCGTAGACATCGGCGAGCATCGGCATCGCGCAACGGCGACCGCGAAACTCGGTGTAGTTCCGCACCGCTTCGGGAATGACGTTCAGGTCGATCTGGTCGCGTTCGATGTAGGGCCCCAGATCCTGGAAGCTGCCGTTCTCGCACCAGGCGCCCAGATTCTCGGTGAAGAAGGAGATCGCGACGTCCGGCGGGTTTCCGCCGCGGATCGAGGCGGCCAGCTTGTCGTCGTCCTGGTTGCCCTCGTGCTCGACGCGGATGTTCGGGTACTTCTCCCGGAGCCCCTCCATGGCCCCGGTGACGACGTCGTACTCCCTGGCGCTGAACTTGCTGTACACGGTGAGCGTCAGTTCCGCGTCGGCGGCGGGTGCCGGTGCGGCGACTCCGGTGTCCCCCGGCCCGCCTGCCGCCCCGGAACAGGCGGTGAGCACGGTGGCCGTCGCGGCACAGACCAGGGCCCTGCCTCGGTGGCGACCCGTGATGCTGGTGGTGCGGATGGTGGAGCGCATGGGCCCTCCTGTGTCAGCTGTGCACGGATGGGGAACGGTGGAGCACATCACTGGCCGTGGGGGCCAGGCCGAACACGTCCTCGTGCACCGCGACGAGCGCCGCCTGCAGGGCACCGGCTCGCACGGCGTTTCCCGGAACCGAGGCGAGCCCGACCGGCGTGGCCGCGACCACCAGCCGATGCAGTTCGGTGGCGACGAGTTCGGCCAGGACCGTCCCGCCCGCCCTGCTCACCTCGCCACAGAGCAGTACCGCCTCGGGGTCGACGACGCTGACCACGTTCGCGACGCCGACGGCGATACGACGGGCGAGGTCGGCAAGGAATTCCCTGCCGCCCTCGCCCGCCTCGACCGCGGCACCGACCGCCGCCCAACCGGTGCTCGCGGACATTCCGTGTGTCCTCGCCAGTGCGAGGATCGCCGGGGAGTCGACGAGATCGCCCCACCGAGTCCCCGTTGTCCCCTTGGCATGGGGGTCGGGCACCCGCAGCCAGTCGATCTCCCCGCCGCTGCCCGAGGCACCGCGGCGCAGGGTCCGGTTCAACACCACCGCGCCACCGACACCCTCGCTGAGCCAGACGAGGACGAAGTCACGTAACGCGGCACCCTCTCCTTCGGCCATCTCCCGTAGCGCCACCAGGTTGACGTCGTTCTCGACCGTCACGGCTGGCGCGATCGCCCGCTCCAGTTCGGCGCGCAGGTCGAAGCCGGACCAGCCGGGAAGGTGTGGCGCCGATTCCAGGCGGCCCGTTCGGGGGTCGAGTGCCCCCGGCACCCCGAGCACCACCTGTCGCAGGCGGCCCAGCTCGATGCCGGCCTTGGTGGCAGCGGCGTCCAGCGCGGCGGCGAAGGCACCGACGACATCGGTTCCCTCCTCGATCGGCAGCTCGGTCCACTGCTCGCCCACCGCACGCCCGGTCACGTCGGCGATCAGGAAGTCCGCGCCGTGCGGGGTCAGATCCACGGCCGCCACATACGCGACAGAACCGTTGACCGCCCACAGTTGGGCGCGCGGGCCACGGCTACCGCCACGGACCCCCTCGCGGACGAGAAAGCCGTCCTGCTCGAGCCGGACCAGCAGCTGAGCGGTGGCCGGTTTCGACAACCCGATCACGTCGCCGAGGTCCGCTCTGGTCAGCGGCCCCTCTCGGAGCAGGGCGCCGATGGCGACGCGGTCGTTGATGGCCCGCAGCAGCCGAGGGCTTCCGTCGCGCATGCCGTCCCTCCCCGCAGGGCTAATAGGAAACTTTGTAGACGATTTCGGGAGATTAGTGGTCCAGACCACACACGGTCAAGGGCCGATCGAATATGAAGAACATTCGTAAGTTGGTTCCACCAGGAGCGGCGGAGCTGGTACTCAGGGACCTGATCCAGCGGCGCGACGAGCGGAGCGAACAGTGCGGAGAACCGGGATCCTCGTGGCGCTGGCGGCGATGCTGATGGTCGCGACACCCGTGGGAGCGTCCGCGACCGGCCCGTGGACGCCGATCGGCTCCGACCGGGCGCGCCCGTTGGACGAGAGCCAGGGGCTCGCGACTGTCCAGCGCGCGGGCGGCACCGAGTTCCGCTACACCGGCGTCGGCACCATCCCGCCGGGCGTCGCCTCCCGCGGCTGGAACCACGTCGGGGATCCGGGGGCGGGCAACGGCTACTACGTCGAGCCGTACCAGCGCGACGACCGCGGCCCCAAACTCTTCCGGGTGCAGGCACCCGACGGCTCCTGGGCGGAGTACACCCACGCACTGGAGTCGTGGGAGGCCTCGAACAACTCCTTCGCCGCGGTCTCTCCCGGCGGCCGCTGGCTGGTCGCGGGCGAGTGGGGGACGAAGGAACGCCTGCTGGTGCACCCGATGCCCGGAATCGCGTTCACCGATCCCGGCGCGAATCTCCCGTACGCCTCGGCCGTCCGGCTCGATCGCCCCGTCCGGGACGTCCAGGGCTGTGACTTCGTCTCGGCGACCCGGCTGCTGTGTTCCTCGAACGACCCGGCAGGCGACCTCTTCGGCGTGACGAAACCGTTGCTCCAGGTCGATCTCGACAGGCCGCTGGACGGTTCCGATGTCACCGGCCGCGTCAGCGCTCTCGGACAGTTGCCGTTGGAGAGCGGCTGCGGCGGCGAGTTCGAGACCGAGGGGATCGACTACGACGAACGGGACGGCACGCTAAGGGTGATCGTCCTCTCCCCGGGGATCTGCGTGGCGTTCGACAGCAAGACCTGGCGATTCCGGCGCGGCTGACCGGGAGGGTGGGTCCGGTCAGACGGGCACTGACAGAATGCGGGCATGACCACGACCGCACCAACTGCCACGGACGAACTACGCGAGTTCTGGAGCGAATGGCATCTCTGCACACTGACCACCCTGCGTGCCGACGGATCGCCACACGTGGTGCCCGTCGGGGTCACCGTGGACGAGGATTTCGGTGTCGCACGGGTGATCTGCCGCAGGGGCAGCGTCAAGGCGCGTAACGTGCGCGCCGCGGGAGCGGACGGTGCCGTCGTCGCGGTGAGCCAGGTCGAAAGGGGACGCTGGTCCACTCTGGAGGGTCGAGCGGTCGTTCGCGAGGACGCGGAATCGGTGCGCGACGCCGAGCAGCGCTATGCGCGGCGCTACCAGCGCACGCCGAAACCCAATCCGGAACGCGTGGTCATCGAGATCGCCATCGAACGCAGGCTGGGCATGTCCTGAACCCGGGGCCACTCAGGGAAACATGGTCCGCCACTGCTCCAGTGAGCGCGGGCGGAAGACGAAGTTCTCCTGTTTCACCACGTCGAGCGACGCGGACGGTTCGGCGGCGTAGAAGTGTCCCGGGTACACCGTGGGATCGCCGTCGAGTCCGGCCAGCCACTGCAGGCTGCGGTACATCGCGTCCGAGTCCCCGCCGGGAAAGTCGGTCCGGCCGCAGCCCTCGAGGAACAGCGTGTCGCCTGCGACGAGCCGGCCGTCCAGCAGGAAGCACTGGCTGCCGGGGGTGTGTCCCGGCGTGTGCAGCAGGCGCAGCGGGATCGCCCCGACCTCGAGCAGGTCGTCGTGGTCGTGCGACACGAGATCGGACGCCGAGATGCCGGTGGTCCGCCGCACCCACTCGCTCTCGGCCTGGTTGACATGCACCGGCACCTGTTGCAACGCCAGCAACTCCGGAACGCCGGGCAGTGCGAACCCCATCATCTCGCCCCCGACATGGTCCGGGTGGTGATGGGTGGCGAGCACGCCTGTCAGCCGCATCCCGTCCCCGGCCAGGACCTCGAGCAGATCGCCAGCCGCATAAGCCGGATCCACGATGACGGCCTCGCCGGTCTCCCGGTCACCGATCAGGTAGGAGAAGTTCCGCATCTGCGTGGCGATCGGATCACCGACCGCGAAGTCGCGGCCCGAGAGCAACTGGCGAAAGTACAACCGATCCGACATACCACCGATCGTAATGCCGCCCCCGAGTTCGCAGTTCCGGCGTCCGAGTTGGCAGTTCCAGGGCGCGAGTTCGCAGTTCCAGGGTCTCCGGCCGAGACTGATGTTGTCGGGTAGCGCGGCCACGCCGGTAGCTCAAGTCTGGTCGTCGGACGGCGTGCCGCGGAGGTGCTCGGTCAGGGGAATCAACTCTGGATCGCCAGCGGCCCCTGCGAGAGCGCGGTCGACCACGTCCAAGTAGGTGGCGCGCGCCGCGAACACGACTTCGCGTCCTCGGTCGGTGATCTGTGTGTAGACACCACGCCGGTCGTTTGGACAGTGGAAACGTTCGGTCAGGCCGGCTCGTTCCAGCCGAGAGACCAAGCGACTCAGTGAACTCTGCTGGAGCGGGATCGCATCGGCGAGGACCTGCTGTCGCAGATGACCACCGTCATCGGAGAAGGCCAGCGCTGCCAGGGCAGCGTACTCGGACACCGAGACTCCGTGCTCGGCCTGAAGGGCTCGATCCAATGCCTCGCCAAGGGTTGCTTCCAACCGTCGTAGCGCCTGCCACCGTCGCTCCAGGGGCGTTGGCAACGTGATCCGCGGAGTACGTGCGGTGACCTGCGGCATAACCACCTCCTCGGACAGTAGTTTGACACAAACTCCATGCAGCTGCAATCTATGCATATACATAAAGCTTCTACGCATAGATTGGCTGGACCTCATGCGTGTGTTCGTCACAGGTGCGACGGGTTACATCGGCGGTACTATCGCCGACCGACTGCTACGGGCAGGTCACGAAGTCGTCGGCCTGGCTCGGGCCCCCGACAAGGCGCAGGAGCTCGAACGGCTGGGCGCGACCGCAACTCTCGGGAGGCTGGAAGACCATGACCTGCTCGTCGATCAGGCCCTTGCCGCCGACGCCGTGATCAATGCCGCCGACAGTGATCACCGGGGCGCCGTGGAAGCACTCGTAGCGGGGCTCGCGGGATCAGGCAAACCACTGCTGCACACCAGCGGTTCGAGCATCGTCGGCACCGACTCCCGTGGCGAGGCGTCAGACGAGGTCTTCGCCAACGACATTCTCGGCAAAGATTCGACCTGGCGTCCTGCCGATGACAAGCAGGCAAGGGTCGCGATCGACCGGTACGTTCTGGCGGCCGCTGATCGCGGCGTGCGCACGGTGGTCCTGTGCAACACCATGATCTACGGGCACGGACGGGGAATCGGCCGGGACAGTGTGCAGATCCCCGCACTGGTGCGGCAAGCCCGCAAGAGCGGAACCGTGCGACGAGTGGGCACGGGCGACAATCTCTGGTCGAATGTCCACGTCGACGACATGGCCGACCTCTACCTGCTCGCACTGACAGCAGCCCCGGCCGGATCATTTTACTTCGTCGAGAACGGCGAGGCATCGCTCGCCGACATCACCAGCGCAATCGCTCAAGCGCTGGACCTGGGAACGGCAGAGGGCTGGGACATCGACGCTGCCGTGCAGGAGTGGGGGCACGAGCTCGCCGCCTTCGCGCTCGGATCCAACAGTCGCGTTCGCGACGAGACGACCCGCGGCCAACTCGGCTGGCGCCCCCGCCATTCCTCCATCACGAAGTGGATCAAGGAGGAACTGGCCGAGGACTGACAGTTCCGAGGACCGACAATGCGAAGCAAGCCATAGCCGCCCCAACCCGGCAGGGCATCATCGCTGACACACCAGCACCGCAGGAGGCGAACGACGTGAACGCGATCCAGCACTGGCGGGACGCCCTCGCCGCCTGGGAGATACCCCCTGCCGTCCTCGCCGACGCCGAGGACTCCCCCTGGGTGCTCCCCCGCCACGTGTTCGTCCGGCGCGCACGATCCCAGCTCGACCGGCCCGAGGGGGCCTCGTTCGAGGTGGCCTGGCAGGCACTTCGCCCATCCGGCTCCGTCCTCGACGTCGGCGCCGGTGCCGGGTCGGCGAGTCTGCCGCTCGCCCCGCGAAGCACAGATATCACGGCGGTCGACGGCGACGCCGAACTGCTCGCTCGGTTCGCCCTGCGCGCGAGTGAGATCGGCGTCGCGGCGCGAACCGTGCGCGGAACCTGGCCCGAAGTCGGCGAGGATCTGCCCGCCTTCGACGTCGTCGTCTGCCATCACGTGCTCTACAACGCGCCGGATCTGCCCGCCTTCGTCAACGCCCTGACCTCGCACGCGCGCAGGCTGGTGGTCCTCGACCTCGCCGAGCGGCATCCGCTGACCGCGCTCAACGAGCTCTGGGTGTGGTTCCACGGCATTCGCCGGCCGGACGGCCCCACCGCGGATGATGCCATCGCGGCCCTCGGCGAACTCGGCATCACTCCCGAAGTCGCCCGCTGGCAGCGTTTCCCCGCCACCGAGCACCCGGACTTCGCCACGATGGTGGACGTCACCCGGCGCAGGCTCTGCCTCCCGCGATCCCGCGCCGCTGAGGTGGCTGACGCGCTCAGCGAAGCCGGTCACGGCAAGGACGACACGCCCGACCTCGGCTCATCCGGCAACGGCATCGTCACGCTGAGCTGGCCCGGCGGAGCCGGCTGAGGCACCGGGGCGTCCTCGCCTCGACAGCGCGGATGGCCACCACACCCGGTCGCCGATCTCGATGCTCAGCGCGGGCACCAGCAGTGAGCGCACGATCGTCGTGTCCAGCAGGACACCGAACGCGACGATGAACGCGATCTGCGCCAGGAAAAGGATCGGCAGCACCGCGAGCGCGGCGAACGTCGCCGCGAGCACCACACCCGCGGACGTGATCACCCCTCCGGTGACCGACAACCCCCGCAGCGTGCCCTTCCTCGTCCCCGAGCGCACGGCTTCCTCCCGTACGCGGGTCATCAGGAAGATGTTGTAGTCGATTCCCAGCGCCACCAGGAACACGAACGCGAACAACGGCACCGCCGGATCCGCCCCGGGAAAGCCCAGCACGTGGTTGAAGACCAGCGCCGACACCCCCATCGTCGCGCCGAACGACAGCACCACCGTGGCGATCAGCAGCAGCGGCGCCAGCAACGCGCGCAGGAGCAACGCGAGCACCAGGAAGATCACCACCAGCACGACCGGGATGATCAATGCCCGGTCGCGTTCGGACGTCTCCTGCGTGTCGAGCTGGATCGCTGTCCGGCCTCCGACCTTGGCATCGGCACCCGGCACCTCGTGCACCGATTCGCGAATCCGCTGCACCGTGGAGATTGCCTCCTCGGAGTCCGCGGGGGTCGTCAGCACCGCCTCGACCAGAACTCGCCCGTTCACCACCTTCGGCGCACCGTCCGGGCCCGCCATCGGTGCGGCACGTGAGACGCCGTCCACCCGCGCCGCGTCGAGCACCTGGCCCAGGTGTCCGGAATTGGCGACGATCACCGTGGGCGAGCCCGCGCCCGCCGGGAAATGCCTGCCGAGAATCTCCTGACCGGCCACGGAGTCCACCGGCGTGAGGAACACGTCGGACTGCGCGGTTCCGCTCGCCTTGAGCTGCGGGACGAACGCGACTCCGAGCAGGAGCACCACTGTCGTGCCGATCCAGATGAGCCTCGGCGAACGACCGACCGCGCGCGAGATCCGGCCCCAGATTCCCGAGTTCTCCGGATGCTCCGAGCCCAGCTCGGGACGGAAGGGCCAGAACGCGGCACGCCCGAGCAACGCGAGCGCGGCCGGGAGGAAGGTCGTGGAGGCCAGCAGTGCGGCGGCGATCCCGATAGCGGCCACCGGGCCGAGGCCCTTGTTCGAGTTCAGGTCACTCAACAGCAGGCACAGCACTCCCAGAATGACGGTGCCCGCCGACGCGGCGATCGGTTCTATCGTCGCCCGCCAAGCCTTCCCGATGGCCTCGACCCGGTCGGCGGTGTCCCGCAGTTCCTCCCTGAACCGGGATACCAGTAGCAGCGCGTAGTCCGTCGCGGCGCCGAACACGAGGATGAACAGGATCCCCTGACTCTGCCCGTTCAGCGCCAGCACGTCGCCGTCGGCCAGCAGGTACACGATCAGGCTCGCGAGGCCGAGCGCGAACACCGCCGACAGCAGCACCAGCACCGGGAGCACCGGGCTGCGGTACACGACGACGAGGATCAACGCGACCACGGAACCCGCCACGATAAGCAGTAGCCCGTCGATCCCGCTGAAGGCCTCGACCAGGTCCGCGAGCTGCCCCGCCGGGCCCGTGACCAGCACCGTCAGGTCCTCCGGCGCCCCGGTCAACGCTGCTCGCACCTCGGTGACGACGTCCCCCGGGTTGCCATCGGCGGCGATCGGCACGATGACCTGCACGGCCTGGTCGTCCAGTGGCGACGGGATCGGCGGGGAGGGTGCACCTGCCACGCCGGGGATCTCACTGATCCTCGCGGAGGCCGCTGTGAGGAACGTCCGATCCTGCGCGGAGATCCCCTCGGTCCGTTCGGCGACGACGATGGCGGGCACCGTCTGGCTGTCGGCGAACTGCTTCTGCAGTTCGTTGACCTCCGTGGCCTCCGCGGAGGACGGCAGGAAGGCCGCGTTGTCGTTCTCCGCGACCTCGCTGAGCTTTCCGGCGAACGGTCCGCCGACGGCACCGAGTGCCAGCCACCCGACGATCAGCAACGCGGGCAGGATCCACCGCAGGGCCGGCACCCGTGAGCGGCCGGTGCGCTCACTCGCGCGATCGGAGACCATGGGACTATTATTCAGCATGCTGAACATTGCGCAGCACGGAGGAGTGTGAGGGTGGACACCGAGCCGCTCGCCGGGTCGGCGGAGGACGTCCGCGCCTGGCCGACCGGACGCCTGCTCTCGGTGGCCGCCCGCCTGATCGAAGCCCGCTGGGCGGTCCTTCTCGAGCAGTTGGACCTCACGCACGCAGGGCTAGTCGCGCTGCACACCCTCGGCGGGGACGCACTGCCCCAGCGCGTCCTCGCACACCGGTGCAGGGTGGCCGATCAGACGATGAGCCGTATCGTCGACCGCCTGCGCCGATCCGGATTCGTCGAGCGCGGCTCGGACCCGCAGGACGGCAGGCGGGTGCTGATCAGCGCCACTTCCGAGGGGCGGAAGGTCTACCAGCGCGCGGTCGTCGCGGAGCGGCATGACCCCGTGGTGTGGGGCGCGCTCGGCAACGACGAGGCCTTCCGGGAGAAGCTGCTGGAGATCGTGAATCAGCTGGGACGCTGAACCCGCACCCTCAGCCCGGTTCGGAGGCCGGTGTCGCGGCATGGAGGCTTTCCGGCGTGCCGTCTGGGCGCCTGCTGCGCTCCCGCTCCTTCATCTCCGCTTCGTACACGTGCCTGCGCCCGCCGGCGATCTCGTCACGAACACGGCGCTCGTGCCCCTGGAACGGCACGTAGTAACCGTCGTCGTACTCCTCGACCACCTGGAAGGTCCACCGGCCTTCGATGACATTGCGGCCCACCAGCTCGCGATCCAGCCGGTCGGCGATCTCGTGGTGACCCGCCTCCCGCAACAGGTCAACGGCGGTAGCCAGCTGTGCGTCCGCCCTACCGGTCAACTGGTGGAAGCCGTAGAGCTGCCCACGAGCCCGCTCGACGGTTTCCAATGCCTCACTGAGTGCCCCGACGGCCCGCACCGTCACGTCGTCCATGCCCGCGGGGCGCTGGTGTTCGGACAGCGGCACGTCGTCGGCACGGCCTCCGGTTCGCTCGTTCATAGTCGCCTGGTTACCCGCCGCCGACAGTTTCCAAGCACGGGCAGGGGAACAGTTCCCCTGCCCGTGTTTGGTGGGTTATTCGTCGGTGGTGTTTTTGTTGAGGCCGGTGGTGATGTGGTCCATGACGGTGGTGTCGGCGAGGGTGGTGACGTCGCCGGGTTCGCGGTTTTCGGCGATGTCGCGGAGGAGTCGGCGCATGATTTTGCCGGAGCGGGTTTTGGGGAGTTCGGGCACGACGAGGATTTGGCGGGGTTTGGCGATGGGCCCGATCTCGGTGGCGACGTGGTTGCGCAGGGTGGTGGCGGTGTCGGTGCCGTGGTCGGTGGCGGTGCCGCGGAGGATGACGAACGCGACGATGCCTTGTCCGGTGGTGGGGTCGGTGGCGCCGACGACGGCGGCTTCGGCGACGTCGGGGTGGGACACGAGGGCGGATTCGACCTCGGTGGTGGAGATGCGGTGCCCGGAGATGTTCATGACGTCATCGACCCGGCCCAGCAGCCAGATGTCGCCGTCGTCGTCGTATTTCGCGCCGTCACCGGCGAAGTAGAAGCCCTGCTCGGCGAAGCGGGACCAGTAGGTGTCGCGGAAACGTTGCTCGTCGCCCCAGATCCCGCGCAGCATCGCCGGCCACGGCTCGTCGAGCACCAGGTATCCGCCGCCGCCCGGGGGGACTTCGACCCCTTGGTCGTCGACCACTTTCGCGGAGATCCCGGGCAGGGCGCGTTGCGCGGAACCGGGTTTGGCCGCGGTGACCCCGGGCAGCGGGGAGATCATGATCGCCCCGGTCTCGGTCTGCCACCAGGTGTCCACCACCGGGCACCGCTCACCGCCGATGTGTTCGCGATACCACATCCACGCCTCCGGGTTGATCGGCTCACCCACACTGCCCAGCACCCGCAGCGACGACAGGTCGTAGCGGGCGGGGATGTCGGCACCCCACTTCATGAACGTGCGGATCAGCGTCGGCGCGGTGTAGTAGATCGACACCTTGTGCTCGGCGATGATCTCCCAGTGCCGCCCCTCGTGCGGGGTGTTCGGCGTGCCCTCGTACACCACCTGCGTGGCCCGGTTCGCCAACGGCCCGTACACGATGTAGGTGTGCCCGGTCACCCACCCGATATCGGCGGTGCACCAGTACACATCCTCGCCCGCCCGGTGATCGAACACCGCATGATGGGTGTAGGCCGCCTGCGTCAGATACCCACCCGAGGTGTGCAGGATCCCCTTCGGCTTCCCCGTCGTGCCCGAGGTGTAGAGGATGAACAACGGATGCTCCGCGTCGAACGCCTCCGCGGTATGACTGTCCGACTGGGCCTCGACCACCTCGTGCCACCACACATCCCGGCCCTGCACCCACGACACCTCATCCCCGGTCCGGCGCACCACCAGCACCGTTTCCACCGACTCCGCCCCCGCCAACGCCTCATCCACATTGGCCTTCATCGGCGCCGCCTTACCCCGCCGATACTGCCCATCGGAGGTGATCACCACCTTCGCGGCCGCATCATCGACCCGCGACCGCAACGCCGCCGGGGAAAACCCCCCGAACACCACACTGTGCAACGCCCCGATCCGCGCACACGCCAGCATCGCCACAATCGCCTCCGGGATCATCGGCAACTGAATCGCCACCCGATCCCCCGACCCCACCCCCAACGACACCAACGCATTCGCCGCCCGGCACACCTCAACCCGCAACTGCCCATACGTCAGATCCCGCCGATCACCCGGCTCCCCCACCCAATGAATCGCGACCTGATCGGCAAACCCCGCCTCCACATGCCGATCCACACAGTTATAAGCCACATTCAACGACCCACCCACAAACCACCGCGCCACCGGAGCCCCGGACCAGTCCAACACCCGATCCCACCCCCGCTCCCACGACAACCGCCCCGCCTGCTCCGCCCAAAACCCCTCACGATCAACCCCAGCCCGCTCATACCACTCCCCAGACACATTCGCCCCCGCCACAAACTCAGCAGACGGCACAAAAGAACGGGTTTC
>NZ_FOKG01000023.1 GCF_900111885.1 Amycolatopsis marina | reverse complement strand
TCGGTGGCGACCACCGAGAACGTGACCGCCCACCAAGGGACCTTCCTGCTGCCCACGAAGTAGTCGGAGGAGGACTTCTGTTTCCCGGCGATGGCTATG
The DNA here is from genome assembly GCF_900111885.1 of Amycolatopsis marina. Lineage (GTDB taxonomy): Bacteria > Actinomycetota > Actinomycetes > Mycobacteriales > Pseudonocardiaceae > Amycolatopsis > Amycolatopsis marina. The sequence continues at coordinate 94,988 of NZ_FOKG01000023.1, read as the reverse complement.
CCGAGTAGTGGTGTTCCCACCAGGAACACCACGATGATCGCGAGGTCAAGGGCGCGCATGGCTATCTCCTACCGTGTCCGTGGGATCGGCCGCTACCCGCAAGCGGCTGATTGCCGTCTGTCGTGGCTGGGGAAGGCGCAGGGCACCCGCGCCTGGGGTGATGCTGCCCAGCAGCCGCGTGCCGCGGGCGCCGGTGGCGCCAGGCACGTTCGCCGGAAGTCCCTGCCAGGTCAGCCATCCCAGCAGGGCCGTCAGGTAGGCCTCCTTGCCCGCGCTGGAGAGGCCGATCTCGCCGCTTGTGGTCACCGTGCTCCCGTTGAGCGCGGCGCGCAACGCGGCCATGAGCGTCGGGTTGGCGACACCGCCACCGGAGAGAACAACGGTGTCCACCTTGTGTTCCAGGCAGGCCGAGGCGACCGTGGTCGCGGTCAGTTCGGTGAGTGTCGCGAGCAGATCGGGCCCGGCGATCTCCGGCAGTCCGGCGCTGGCCTCGTCCAGGTAGCCCTGGTGGAAGTGCTCCTTGCCGGTGGACTTGGGCGGTGGCGCGAGGTAGTACGGATCGGCCAGTAGCCGGTCCAGCAGGTCGGTGCGCACCTGTCCCCGCGCGGCGAGCGCGCCGTCGACGTCGCTGCGCTGTTCGCCGTCGCTGACCTTGGCCGCGGCGAGGTCGAGCAGGGCGTTTCCGGGGCCGGTGTCGTAGGCCAGTGTCTCGCCCTCCGCGGTGACCACGGTGATGTTCGCGATGCCGCCGATGTTCACGGCCGCACCCGCGCGCCCGGTTTCGTCCACGAGTGGACGCAGCCAGAGCGAGTCCAGAGTGCTGGCCAGTGGTGCGCCGTGGCCGCCTGCCGCGACGTCGCGGACCCGGAGATCCGCGACCACCGGCAGGCCGGTTCGCTCGGCGATCCATGCCGGCTGGCCGAGTTGCAGTGTGCCCTTGGCCGAACCGTCCTCGACCCAGTGGAACACCGTCTGACCCAGTGAGGCGACCAGATCCACGTGTCCGCCCGCGAGTTCGTCGATGCCCGTCTTGGCCGCGGCGGCGAACGCCTGCCCGACCTCGGTGTCGAGCCGGGTGAGCTGCTCGGCACTGGTCGCCGAGGGCGGAAGCGCGGCGAGCAGGTCGTCGCGCAGGCGGTCGGGATAGTCGAGTTCGAGGTAGCCGAGTGGGACGAGAATCAGTTCCGCACCCTCGTCGCGGAACTCGGCCACTGCCACGTCGATGCCGTCGATGGAGGTGCCGGAGATGAGCCCGGCCACCCGCAGGCCTTCATCGGGGTTCGTCACGAGGTGTGGTCTAGTCCACCTCCCCGCCGTAGCACAAGATGTTTCGTTGATTTTTGTCCGAAAAGAGTTTCAGGGAGTTATGTGTTCACTTGCCGTGGCGGGGAAGTTCCCCAATGTGGCATTGGGGACGTTGGAGTTCCCCAATGCCACATTGGGGGCGCCCTGCCACGCCGCCGGTCGGATGCGAGGATGGCCGCGTGTCGAGCAACCTGTGGTTTTGGATCATTGTCGCGGCCGTCGTGCTGCTCGCGATCGCGCTTGTCGCCGGGCTGACGATCGCCCGCAAGCGCAAGATCAGCCTCGATGAACCGGACCGTGCCGAGCGCGAGAAGCCGAAGGGCGGCGGATACCAGGCGGGTGGCGGAATCAGCCTCGCGCCAGGGGGGACCGACCGTGCCGCCGAGGAGGACTCCGGGCCCCCCGAGGAAGACACCACGCCACCGCATCCCGCGGGCGAACGGACCGAGGTCGACGGTCAGCCCGGGGTCGGCGACGACGCGTCCGTGCCGAGGGACGCGCCCCGGCGGGGCATCGTCGACGTGGGCCTGCCGGACGAGGTCGAGCAGCAGCCCGCGCTCGCCGAGCCGGAGCAGCCCGCCCAGCCCACAGAGCCCGCGGTGCCGGCCGAGGAGATCGAGCCCGCGAGCGGGCGGATCGAGCGGCTGCGCGGGCGGCTCTCCAAGTCGCGCTCCTCCCTCGGGCAGGGCCTGCTCGGCCTGCTCGGCGCCGGTGACCTCGACGAGGACTCCTGGCAGGACGTCGAGGACACGCTGCTGATCGCCGACCTCGGCTCCGCGACCACCACCGAGATCGTCGAGAAGCTGCGCGCCGAGCTGTCCAGCCGTGGTGTGCGCACACCCGAGCAGGCGCGCGCCGTGCTCAAGGACGTCCTCACCGACGCGCTCGGCCGTGACGACGACCGCTCGGTCCGGGCCCTGCCGCACACCGGCGGCCCCGATGGAAAGCGCCCCGCGGTCGTCCTGGTCGCCGGTGTGAACGGCACCGGCAAGACCACCACGACCGGCAAGCTGGCCCGCGTGCTCGTGGTCCAGGGCAGGCAGGTGCTGCTCGGCGCGGCCGACACGTTCCGTGCCGCCGCCGCGGAGCAGCTGCAGACGTGGTCCGAGCGCGTCGGAGCCGAGGTCGTCCGCGGCAAGGAAGGCGCCGACCCCGCGGCCGTCGCCTACGACGCCGTCAAACGCGGTATCGACACCGGTGTGGACGCGGTGCTGATCGACACCGCGGGACGTCTGCACACGAAGACCGGCCTGATGGACGAGCTCGGCAAGGTCAAGCGGGTGGTGGAGAAGCAGGCCGAGGTGGACGAGGTGCTGCTGGTGCTCGACGCCACCACCGGCCAGAACGGGCTCGCGCAGGCGCGCGTGTTCGCCGAGGTCGTGAACGTGACCGGCATCGTGCTGACCAAGCTCGACGGCACAGCCAAGGGCGGCATCGTGTTCCAGGTGCAGCGTGAACTCGGTGTCCCGGTGAAGCTGGTCGGCCTCGGCGAGGGGCCCGACGACCTCGCGCCGTTCGAGCCCGCCGCGTTCGTGGACGCCCTGCTCGGCTGAGTGGAGCCGAACGTCGCTATGCGGTGGCGGCGTCCGTGCCCAGCTGGGCCGAGAGGTTTCTGGCGATGCGCTGCACCACGGGGGCGATCCGGCTCACCGCCTCCTTGGTGAGCCTGCCCTCCGGGCCGGACACCGATACGGCGGCCGGCGTCGGTGCGCCCTCGATCGGCACGGCGACGCAGCGCACGCCCAGCTCCTGCTCGCTCTCGTCCAGCGCGTACCCCTGCTTCGCCACGGTGGCGAGATGGCGCAGCAGCGTGTCCGGCTCGGTGAAGGTGTGCTCGGTGTAAGCGGGCATGCCGGTGCGGGCGAGCAGCGCCCGAGTCTGCTCCGGCGGCAGCACGGACAGGATCGCCTTGCCGACCCCGGTGCCGTGCGGCAGCAGCCTGCGGCCGACCTCGGTGAACATCCGCATCGAGTGCCGTGAAGGCACCTGTGCGACGTACACCACCTCGTCGCGCTCCAACACGGCCAGGTTCGCGGTCTCGCCGACCTCGTCGACGAGCTCGGTCAGCAACGGGCGCGCCCAGCTGCCGAACTGCAGGCTCGCGTTCTCCCCGAGCCGGATCAGCCGTGCGCCCAGCGCGTAGCGCCGGTTGGTGTTCTGCCGCACATAGCCCAGGGCCACCAGTGTGCGGATCAATCGGTGGATGGTGGGCATCGGCAGCCCCGATGTCGACGCGAGCTCGGAAAGACTCGCCTCGCCGCCGGTGTCGGCGAGGTGCTCGAGCAGCTCAAACGCCCGCTGCAGGGACTGAACGCCGGTACTACCGTCACGTGTGGGCTTCTGCGGCGCCACAGCCTGCTCCCTTCATCACCGTGAGGGTTACTCACAAGTCGGTAGACGGGGCCGCCCGGAGGGTGGTCGTGGCTGCCGACTGCGGGTGAGGTCCGTGTCTGACCGCACGTTGGCGGTGAGTAACCCGACAATCAAATAAGAATCAGCTGTTGATATCACACCGCCGTTGAGCTTCCGCTATGCAGAAACTATAGTCCGAGATGTAAAAACGTATGGACGTCTTTTGAGAAGTCACAGTGGGGTGTTCGCATGTCCGAAGTGCAGGTGCTGGGCGGCTCGGTGGAGCGCGGCGACGAGATCCTGACGCCGGAGGCGCTGCAGTTCCTTGCCGATCTGCACGAACGGTTCGCCGCCCGCCGCGACGAACTCCTCCAGGCGCGCACCAGCAAGCGTGAGGAGGCCGCGCGCACCGGGAAGCTGGACTTCCTGCCCGAGACGCGCGAGGTCCGCGAGTCCGACTGGAAGGTCGCCGAAGCTCCGCCCGCACTGCGTGACCGGCGCGTGGAGATCACCGGCCCGACGGACCGCAAGATGACGATCAACGCGCTCAACTCCGGCGCCAAGGTCTGGCTCGCCGACCTCGAGGACGCCAACACCCCGCACTGGGCCAACGTGGTGTCCGGCCAGGTGAACCTCTACGACGCGGTGCGCAAGACGGTCGGGCTCACCACGCCGGAGGGCAAGAGCTACCAGCTGCGCGACGACGTCGAGCACGCCACGATCGTGGTGCGCCCCCGTGGCTGGCACCTCGACGAGCGGAACCTGACCTTCGGTGACCGCGAGGCCGTCGGTGCGCTGGTCGACTTCGGCCTCTACTTCTTCCACAACGTCCGCGCCCTGTTGGCGAACGACGCCGGTCCGTACTTCTATCTGCCGAAGATGGAGAGCCACCTCGAGGCACGGCTGTGGAACGACGTGTTCAGCCACGCCGAGGCCGAGCTGGGTATCGACCACGGCACGATCAGGGCCACCGTGCTGATCGAGACGATCCCCGCGGCCTTCGAGATGGAGGAGATCCTCTACGAGCTGCGCGAGCACGCCTCCGGGCTGAACGCCGGTCGCTGGGACTACCTGTTCAGCGTGATCAAGTACTTCCGTGACGCTGGCGAGAAGTTCGTCTTGCCGGATCGCAACAGCGTGACCATGACCGCGCCGTTCATGCGCGCCTACACCGAGCTGCTGGTGCGGACCTGTCACAAGCGCGGCGCATTCGCGATCGGCGGGATGGCGGCGTTCATCCCGAACCGGCGCGACCCCGAGGTCACCGAGAAGGCGCTCGCCAAGGTGCGCGACGACAAGAGCCGTGAGGCGGGTGACGGGTTCGACGGTTCCTGGGTGGCGCACCCCGGCATGGTCGACATCTGCCGCGAGGAGTTCGACAAGGTGCTCGGCGACAAGCCGAACCAGCTCGACCGGACCCGCGAGGACGTGCACGTGACCGCCGAGCAGCTGCTCGACGTGGCCTCGACCGAGGGCAGCGCGACCGCGGCCGGCCTGCGCGCGGCCGTCGATGTCGGCATTCGCTACCTCGCGTCCTGGCTGGGCGGCAACGGTGCGGCCGGTATCCACAACCTGATGGAGGACGCCGCCACCGCGGAGATCTCCCGCTCGCAGATCTGGCAGTGGGTGCGCAACGGCACCGAACTCGACAACGGTGAGAAGGTCACCGAGCCGCTGGTCCGCTCGGTGCTCGACGACGTGCACAAGGAACTCGCCGGGGAGGTTCCGGCCGAGCTGCTGGAGCCTGCCGTCGAGCTGTTCGAGCAGGTCGCCCTGGCGGAGGAGTACGTGGACTTCCTGACGCTGGCCGCCTACGAGCGGATCCAGTAGGTGGCACCGGCAGGCCGGCTCCCGCACAGCGTCTACGCGGGGGCCGACGCCCGCCTCGCGGAGGCGGACGCCCAGGTGGCCGCGCTGTATCCCGGCGAGCCAGCCGGGCGCCAGCCAGTGCACACCGTCTATGTGCCCGCGCACCACTTCTCGGTCGACGTGGTCGAGAAGTGGGGCGCGCAAGCCCGCGAGGTGCTGGCGCAGCACGGCAACGGGCTGGCCATGGACGCGGCCGTGGCCGAGCGGGTGCGGGAGAAGTTGCGCGCCGAGCCTGTCGAGGATCTGCGGATCGACTTCGAGGACGGCTACGGCTATCGGCCCGACGAGGAGGAGGACTCCGCGGCCCGGGACGCGGGACGCGTCCTCGCCGAGCTGGTCGCTGGCGGGTCGGCGCCGCCGTTCACCGGAATCCGGTTCAAGAGCTTCGAGGCGGCCACCCGGCATCGCGGCATCCGCACCCTGGACCTCTTCCTCGAGGGACTGCTGCGGGACTCCGGCCTGCCCGAGGGCTTCGTGGTGACGCTGCCCAAGGTGACCGCGGTGGAACAGGTCGCCGTCGCCGCGGAGGTGCTGGCAGCGCTCGAACAGGCGCATGCACTGCGGTCCGGGGCGCTGCGGTTCGAGGTGCAGATCGAGACACCGCAGTCGATCCTCACCCCGGACGGTGCCGTCGCCGTCGCCGCGGTGCTCCGCGCGGCGCAGGGGCGCTGCACCGGCCTGCACTACGGCACCTACGACTACAGTGCGGCGCTGGGCATCAGCGCGGCGCACCAGAGCATGGACCATCCGGCCGCGGATTTCGCCAAGGCGTTCATGCAGGTCGCCGCCGCGGGAACGGGCGTCCGGTTGTCCGATGGCTCCACCAACCGGCTGCCTGTCGGCGACGCCGGTGCCGTCCACGCCGCGTGGGACGAGCACACCCGTCTGGTGCGGCGCAGCCTCGGCAACGGCTTCTACCAGGGCTGGGACCTGCATCCACATCAGCTGCCGAGCCGGTTCGCGGCCACCTACGGGTTCTTCCGCGACGGCTTTCCCGCTGCGGCGCAGCGGTTGCGGGACTACGCGGAGCAGGCCGGTGGTGGTGTCCTCGACGAGCCGGCGACGGCGCAGGCGCTGGCCCGTTTCCTCGTGCGCGGCCTGGACTGTGGTGCCTTCGACCCCGCCGAGGTCACCGCGGCCACCACCCTGGACCGAACCGACCTCGATGCCTACGCCAGTCGGTCCTCAACACACAACGCAAGGTAGACGTCCACCTGCGTGGGAAAGTCCGTGAGGTCCTTGCCGAGCAACTCGCTCGCCCGCGCGATGCGGTAGCGCAGGGTGTTCACGTGTACGTGCAGCGCTTTCGCCGCCGCGCCCGGTGAACCCGAGCACTCCAGAAAGACCCGCACGGTGCGGACGAGATCGCCCTGCTGGGCCTCGTCATAGGCGAGCAGCGGGCCGAGTGTTCGCCGGCGAACGGAGTGCCTGAACTCGTCGGCGACCCCGGCGAGCAGCAGTTGGTGTGTGCCGATCTGCTCGCCCGACACGACGCCGATCCGGTCGGTGCCGCGCGCGGCCAGGGCCAGCGCGTGCCGGGCCTCCTCGCTCGCCCCGCGCAGCCCGGCGATCGTGACCGGACCGCCGATGCCGGCCCGTACCCGGCCGCCGCGCAGCAGCGGTTCCACCGCCGACAGTGCCGCCGTCGCCGTGTCCGCCCAGTCCGCAGGCCACTCGTTCGTCTCAACCAGTGCGCACGCGTGCTCGCCGTCCTGGGGGAGCTCGCCGACGAAGGACCGACCCGGGTGCTCGGCGAGCAGCTCGACCAGCAGGTGCACGCCCAGTCCGGGCGTCGGCTCCGGCGCGCTGAGCAGGAGGACCCGCAGCGCCGTGTCCGTGGTGAGTCCCGTGGCACCGAGTCCGCCGGCGAGTTCGCCCTCGCTCAGCGCCGCCCCGCCGACCAGCCGGAGCAACGGAGCGGCCAGCCGGTCGGTGACCCCGCGGACCTGCTCGCTCCGGGAGCGGTCCAGGGCCACCAGGCTCGCCAGTTCCTCCGCGACGGCGGCCCGCGCGGTCGGCCGGTCGGCCCGGTCGCCACCCACGACCAGCAGCCAGGGCAGGGGCGAGCGGTCGCCGAGTGGCAGCAGCGTGAGCCCGTCCCGCACCACGGTGCGGCAGCCCGCGTCGAGAAAGGCGCGTGCGGCGGCCGCCGCGTCGAGCGGTTCGGACTGGGTGCTCGCGGCCACGATCCGGCCGGTGGCCGCGAGCACCCAGCACGGGGCGTCCAGCTCGGCCGCGCCGTGCCGCAGCAGTTCGGGCAGCGACGCGTGCTCGGTCGCCGCCGAAAGCAACCGTTTGCGCGCACCGGGACTGTCCTCCCGGTCGCCGGCCAGCGCGAGCACCACCCGCTCGGTGATGACCGCGAAGGACAGGTCGGGCGGCACCTCGAGCAGGGGAATGCGGTGCCGCTCGCAGGCCCGCACGAGTTCGGCGGGGATCCCGCCGGTGTCCGCGCCGGACGCTGCGAGCGCGGCGGCGCCCGCGTCCGCCAGTGCGGTGACGAACGGCTCGGCGTCGTCATCGGCGCGCCACCAGAGCAGGCCGGTGAGCACGAGTTCGCCTGCCGAGAGGTATCGGCTCGGGTCCGGGAGCTCGGTCCCGTAGATCCGGCTGACCTCCCGGTCCAGCAGGGCGGCCCCGCTGCGCAGCCGCAGCCGGAGGTCGGGGATCTCGAGCAGCGTTCGCACCGGCGTCATCAGGTTTGTAGAAAAGCACAACCGGAAGGGCCTTGACCAGCCGCGGTTTCATACTGCCGCGCCGTTGCCGCCTGCCGGTCCGACTGTGTCTACTTGTGCAGCAGGTCACACACAGCCCAACCGGCACTTTCTCGGGAAGATGTCACCCACAAGAACGGCACTTTCCCGGGAAAGTGCGATGGGGCAAGGCTGTGACCTGGGACGGAAGTTTCCGGTCCCGCACTTTCCCGGGAAAGTGCGGACCCAACGAAGGGGAGTCACGGTGGAGTTTCTCCGGCCAGCCACCCTCGACGAGGCGCTCGCCGTCAAGGCCGAACGGCCGGACGCGGTGCCCATCGCGGGTGGCACGGACGTGATGGTGGAGCTCAACTTCGACCACCGCCGTCCGGACACGCTGCTCGATCTCACCGGGATCGGCGAGCTGGCCGAGTGGGCGCGGACCGACGGCGACATCCGGCTCGGTGCCGGGGTGCCCTACACACGGGTGATCGACGAGCTCGGCGCGACACTGCCCGCGCTGGCGATGGCGTCGAGGACGGTCGGTTCTCCGCAGATCCGCAACAGGGGCACGGTCGGGGGAAATCTCGGCGCGGCCTCGCCCGCCGGTGACACCCACCCGGTGCTGCTGGTCGCGGGTGCCAGGGTGGAGGCCGCGTCGGTGCGGGGGAGCAGGCTGATCCCCGCAGAGCAGTTCTACCTCGGGGTCAAGCGGCACGCACTGGAGCCGGACGAGCTGATCACCGCGGTGCACCTGCCCGCCACTCCTGGCCCACAGCAGTTCGCGAAGGTGGGTACCCGCAACGCCATGGTGATCGCGGTGTGCTCGTTCGCGGTCGCCCTGCACCCCGGGGAGTCCAGGGTGGCGGCGGCCGTCGGCTCGGCGGCGCCGACTCCGCGCCGGGCCGCCGAGGCCGAGGAGTTCCTCACCGGCGAACTCGGTGCCGCCGGGCTGTGGGAGTCGCGCGCGGGCATCCGGGACTCGGTGCGCAGGCGCTTCGGGGAACTCGTGGCCGCCGCCGCCGACCCGATCGACGACGTGCGCGGCAGCGCGAACTACCGCAAGCACGCATTGAGCGTTCTCGCCAGGCGCACGCTGGGCTGGGCCTGGTCGGAGTTCCAAATTGGAGGCAGGGCATGCGCGTGAACGTGACGGTCAACGGTGAAACCCGGCAGGCCGACGACGTCTGGGAGGGCGAGAGCCTGCTGTACGTCCTGCGCGAGCGGCTCGGCCTGCCCGGCTCGAAGAACGCGTGCGAACAGGGCGAGTGCGGCTCGTGCACGGTGTACCTGGACGAGGTGCCGGTCTGCTCCTGCCTGGTCGCCGCCGGACAGGTGCAGGGGCGGGAGGTTCGCACGGTGGAGGGGCTGGCCGAGGGAGACCGGCTCGACCCGGTTCAGCAGTCCTTTGTGGATGCCGGTGCGGTGCAGTGCGGTTTCTGCACGCCCGGACTGGTGGTGGCCGCACACGATCTGCTGAACCGGGTACCCGAGCCCGCCGACGAGGAGATCCGCGAGGCACTGGCAGGCAACCTCTGCCGCTGCACCGGATACGAGAAGATCCTGGACGCGGTCCGCCAGGCGGCAGCGGAGAAGGCGGGAAAGTCGTGACCCGCATCGCGATCGAGAACGCCGCCGTATGCACCGTGGACGACCAGAACACGGAGTACCCGTCGGGCCACGTGCTCGTCGAGGACGACCGGATCGTCTCGGTCGGTCCAGGGCAGGCCCCCGGCGTCGCCGACCGCCGCATCGACGCGGGCGGCTGTCTGGTCACCCCGGGACTGGTGAACACCCACCACCATCTCTACCAGTGGGCGACCAGGGGACTCGCGGCCGACTCCACCCTGTTCGAGTGGCTGGTCGAGCTGTACCCGGTGTGGGGCGGCCTGGACGCCGAGATCACCCACGCCGCGGCGTCCGCGGGCCTTGCCCGGCTCGCGCTGACCGGTTGCACCACCGTGGCCGACCACCATTACGTCTTTCCCGCAGCGGGCGGGGACCAGCTCGACGCGCTGGTGTCGGCGACGCACCGGATCGGCGTGCGCGCCCACCTGGTACGCGGATCGATGGACCGGGGCGAGTCAGCCGGCGGGCTCCCGCCGGACAACCTGGTCGAGGAGACCGAGGCCGCGCTGCTCGGCACCGAGCAGGCGATCGACGCCTGGCATGACCCGAGGCCCGAGGCCAGGATCCGGATCGCGGTCGGCCCGTGTTCGCCGTTCTCGGTCAGCGAGCGGTTGATGACCGGCGCGGCCGAGCTGGCCCGCGGCAGGGGCGTCCGCCTGCACACCCACCTCGCCGAGACGCTCGACGAGGATCGGCAGTGCCGGGCGGAGAACGGCTGCTCGCCTGCCGAGTACGCCGACAAACTCGGCTGGCTGGGCCCGGACGTCTGGCTCGCACACACCGTGCACCTGGCACCGGAGGCCGTCCTGCGGCTTGGCACCACCGGCACCGGCTCGGCGCACTGCCCCACCTCCAACGGCAGGCTGGGCACCGGAATCGCGCCGGTCCGCGAACTGCTCGACGCCGGGGCGCCAGTGGGTCTCGGCGTGGACGGCGCGGCCTCGAACGAGTCCGGCGGGCTCGGCGAGGAACTGCACCAGGCGCTGCTGCAGGCCCGGCAGCGGGGCGGCCCGACGGCGCTCTCCGTCCGGGAGGCGCTGCGGCTGGGCACCATCGGCGGCGCGCGGTGTCTCGGCCGGGCAGCCGAACTCGGCTCACTGGAGCCGGGCAAACTCGCCGACCTCGCGGTGTGGCGGCTCGACGGACTCGCGCACAGCGGGATCGCCGACCCGGTGGCCGCACTCGTACTCGGCGCGCTCCCGCCACTGGCACTGCTGCTCGTCGGTGGCGAAACCGTCGTCACCGAAGGAGAGCTGCGCACGGCGGACGAGTCAGTGATCAGCAACCAGCTGCATGCCGCGAGCGCGCGGCTGGTTTCGTCGAGGGAGCTTTGATGAACGCACCCGCACAGACAGGCACCGCGACGAGCACCGCGAGCGGTATCGGCGCCAGTCCGCAACGGCCGGACGGCGTCATCAAGGTTCGCGGCGAGTTCGCCTACTCCTCCGACCTCTGGCACGAGGACATGCTGTGGGGCGCTACGTTGCGCAGCCCGCATCCCTACGCCCGCATCGGGGGAATCGACATCAGCGCCGCGCTGGCCGTGCCCGGCGTGTACGCCGTGCTCACGCACGAGGATGTCCCCGGCGTCAACCGGTACGGACTGGAACATCCCGACCAGCCGGTGCTCGCCGTCGACGTCGTGCGGTACCAGGGGGAGCCGGTCGCGATCGTGGCCGCCGATCACCCGGAGACCGCGCGCAGGGCGATGAAACGCATAGAGGTGTCCTACGAGGTGCTCGAGCCGGTGACCGACGCCGAGCGGGCGGTCGCCGACGAGGAGGGCCCAGCCCTGCATCCCGGCGGCAACGTCGTGCGCCACGTGCCGATCCGCAGGGGAGAGCAGAACGTCGAGGCAGACGTCGTCGTGACCGGGTCCTACGAGGTGGGCATGCAGGACCAGGCCTTCCTCGGACCGGAGTCGGGAATGGCCGTGCCCGCCGAGGACGGCGGCGTCGACCTGTACGTCGCGACGCAGTGGCTGCACGTGGACCAGCAGCAGATCGTCGCCGCGCTCGGGCTGCCGGTGGAGAAGGTCCGGCTCACCCTCGGCGGGGTCGGTGGCGCGTTCGGCGGCAGGGAGGATCTCTCCATCCAGGTGCACGCGTGCCTGCTGGCCCTGCACACCGGGAAACCGGTGAAGATGGTCTACAACCGCGAGGAGTCCTTCTACGGTCACGTGCACCGGCACCCGGCGACGCTGCACTACGAGCACGGTGCGGACGCCGACGGGCGGCTGCGCTACGTCAGGGCGCGGATCTTCCTCGACGGCGGTGCCTACGCGTCCTCGACCGGCGCCGTTGTCGCCAACGCGGCGACCCTCGGCGTGGGGCCCTACGAAGTACCGAACGTCACGGTCGACTGCTGGGGCGTGTACACGAACAACCCGCCGTGCGGCGCGATGCGCGGGTTCGGCGCGGTGCAGGCCGCCTTCGCGTACGAGTCCCAGATGGACAAGCTCGCGGAGGCCTGTGGGCTCGACCCGGTGGAGGTGCGGGTGCGCAACGCCATGGGCGAGGGCACCGTGATGCCCACCGGGCAGGTGGTCGACTCGGCCGCGCCCGTCGCGGAGCTGTTGCAGCGGGTGCGGCGCAAGCCGCTGCCCGCGAGTGCGGCGGAAACGGTGGACCTGCGCCGGATGCCGGGCGGGGTTTCCAACACCACCCACGGCGAGGGTGTCGTGCGCGGCGTCGGCTACGCGGTCGGGATCAAGAACATCTGCTTCTCGGAGAACTTCGACGACTACTCCACGGCACGGGTCCGGCTTGAGGTGGTCGGCGGGGAGCCTGCCGCCACCGTCCACACCGCGGCCTGTGAGGTCGGACAGGGGCTGGTGACGGTGCTGCAGCAGATCGTGCGCACCGAGCTCGGCGTGGAGCAGGTGACGATCCAGCCGATGGACACCACGATCGGGAACGCGGGCTCCACCTCGGCCTCGAGACAGACGTACGTCACGGGAGGAGCGGTGCGGGCCGCCTGCCTCGCGGTGCGCACCGGTCTGTTCACCCGCGCGCGGGACGAGTTCGGTGGCGGCGAGTTCGAAGTCACCGGAGGAAAACTCGTCAACGGGCAGGGCGCGGTCGTCGCCGAACTGGCCGAGGTGCTCGGCTCGGATGTACTCGACGAGACGGTCGAGTGGCGGCACCGGCCCACCCAGGAACTCGACCCGGAGACCGGGCAGGGCAACGCGCATGTGCAGTACGGCTTCGCCGCGCACCGAGCGGTGGTGGACGTGGACACGGAGCTGGGACTGGTGAAGGTGGTCGCGCTGGACTGCGCCCAGGATGTCGGCAAAGCGATGAATCCGCAGGCGGTGCTCGGTCAGATCCAGGGTGGTTCCGCGCAGGGACTCGGCCTCGCCGTCATGGAGGAGATCCAGACCAGGGACGGGGTAATCCGCAACCCCTCCTTCACCGACTACCTGATCCCGACCGTGCTCGACATGCCACCGATGGACATCGACGTGCTGGAGCGGGCGGACCCACACGCCCCGTACGGTCTGCGCGGTGTCGGCGAGCCACCCACGATCTCGTCCACCCCCGCCATCGTCGCCGCGATCAGGGCGGCGACCGGCAGGGCACTGCGCCGGGTTCCGGTGCGCCCCGAACACATCACGGGCCACGACGTTCCCCGCCCGCCCGTCGCCCACCACCACCCAAACTGAGGCGCTTCGCGCCGCTCTACTCACCTGCCCGTCGCCCACCACCACCCAATCTGAGGCGCTTCGCGCCGCTCTACTCACCAGACCAGCCACACCACCACCAGTACGAGCAAGGAGCACACGCATGGGCGTCAGCCTGCCCACCACCCAGTCCGCCGAGCGTGAGTGGCTCGGCGAGGCGGTCCGGCTCGCCACGGCCAACGTGGCCGAAGGCGGCGGCCCGTTCGGCGCCGTCGTGGTGTCCGGCGGCCGGGTCATCGCCACCGGCACCAACCAGGTGACGTCCACACTGGACCCCACGGCACACGCGGAGGTGGTCGCCATCCGCGCGGCCTGTGCCGCGATCGGTGACTTCCGGTTGACCGGGTGTGTCCTCGTCTCGTCCTGCGAACCGTGTCCCCTCTGCCTTTCGGCCGCACTGTGGGCGAGGGTCGACCGGGTGCTCTACGGCGCGGACCGCGACGACGCAGCGGCGGCCGGGTTCGACGACCGCGAGTTCTACGACCTGTTCGACCGTCCGAGGACCGAGTGGACGGTGCCGGTCGGCCAGGTGTCCACAGCAGACCGCGCCGGGCATATCGCCCCGTTCACCGCCTGGCAGGAGAAGCCGGACAGAGTCGAGTACTGACCGCGCCACAACCCACAACCCACAACCGCACGAGTTCACCCGCGATGACAGCCCCGCTGCGGCAGGGCTGGTGATGGAGCACGCCCAGATTCCCGGCCACAACGATGTGGAGGACTGCCGTGACCGAGCTGCGTACGCAACGGCCGCACCAACCGCCCGAACGAGGGCGGGGACGAGGTTCGGCGATCGACCGCTACTTCAAGGTGTCCACCAGGGGCAGCACCCTCGGGCGTGAGGTGCGCGGAGGAATCACCACCTTCGTCGCCATGTGCTACATCGTGCTGCTCAACCCGCTCATCCTGGGGGCGTCGGCGGACATCACCGGGGCCAGGCTCACCACCGAGGAGATCACCACCGCGACGGCACTGGCCGCGGGCGTCACCACGATTCTGATGGGTGTCGTCGGCAACGCCCCGCTCGCGCTGGCAGCCGGTCTCGGGGTGAACGGCATCGTCGCCTTCCAGCTGGCGCCGGCGATGACGTGGGCGCAGGCTTTCGGCCTGGTGGTGCTGGAGGGCATCTGCATCGTGCTGATGGCCGTTTCCGGGATCAGGGAGCGGATCATCAACGCCATCCCGATGCCGCTGAAGACCGCCATCACCGTCGGCATCGGCCTCTACATCGCACTGGTGGGTCTGGTCAGCGCGGGGTTCGTCACCAGGACCCCGGACGCGGCGAACTCGACCGTCCCGGTCCGGATGGGCGAGGGAGGACACCTGATCGGCTGGCCGATCGCGGTGTTCTGTATCGGCCTGCTGCTGATGGTCGTGCTGGTCAGCCGGGGAGTGGCCGGCGCGGTGCTGATCAGCATCGCCGCGTCCACCGTGCTCGCCGTGGTGCTGAACGAGGTCTTCGCGGTGAGCGGCTGGGGACTGGTGGAACCGTCGCTGCCGGAGAACCTGGTGGCCAACCCCGACTTCGGGCTCCTGGGACAGGTGGACCTGTTCGGCGGGTTCGCCTCGGCCAGGGCCGTGACCGCGACCGTGTTCCTGTTCACGCTGGTCCTGTCCGGCTTCTTCGACGCGATGGGCACCATCACGAGCGTCTCCCAGGAGGCCGGGCTGGTCCGCGAAGGACGAGTGCTGGGTATGGGCCGGATCCTGATGGTGGACGGCTTCGGCGCACTGGCCGGCGGGTACACCGGATCGTCGCCGAACACCGTGTTCCTCGAATCGGCAGCCGGTGTCGGCGAGGGCGCCCGCACGGGACTGGCGAGTGTGGTCACCGGCGGATTGTTCACCGCGACGCTGTTCCTCACCCCGATCGCCGCCGTGGTGCCAGCGCAGGCCGCGGCGCCCGCGCTCGTCGTGATCGGCGGGATGATGATGGCGCAGTGCGCCAAGGTGCCCTGGCAGGACATGGACTTCGCGATCCCGGTGTTCCTGACGATCGCGATCATCCCGTTCACCTACTCGATCACCAACGGCATCGGTGCGGGCCTGGTGGCTTTCGTCCTGATCAAGCTGTGCAAGCGCAGGCTGGGCGAGGTGGGCTGGATACTCGGCTCGCTGGCACTGGTGTTCTTCCTGTACTTCGCCGTCGAGGGAATCACCGCCGCGGTGCGGTGACCCGGACCGGCACTGAAGGGAGTTCGTGATGGCACTGATGTTCCTCAACGGTGGTGGGATGCGCGGCGGTCCGCTGCACGAACAGCTGCGGGGGGCGCCGCTGTTGTGCGTGACGCGCAGCGCCCCCAGGTACCGCTACTTCTCGGTCGGCGACCGGTTCCCCGCCATGCACGAGGTCGGCGAGGGCGGGGGCAGCGTGCTCGGTGAGGTCTACGACCTGCCGCTGTCCGTTTTGCGGGAACACCTGATCCCGGCCGAGCCGCCGGAGCTGGAAATCGGCGTCGTCGAACTCGCCGACGGCGTGTCCTGCCTGGCCACCGTGCTGCGCCGGTCGTTCGTGGACAGCGCGGAACTGGTGGACATCACCGACTACGGCGACTGGCGGGCCTATCGCGGGGCGAGTGCCTCCGGATCGTAGCGGCAGTTCGCGTTCCACAGCAGGAACGACTGGATGCCCGCGTCCTCCGCTGCCTTGATCTGCGCCCTGATCTCCTCGGGGCCGTAGGACACACCGAGGCTGAACGCCTGCAGCCACGGGATGATGGCGGTGGAGCCGTCGCCTTCGGCCGCCTGCTTCGCGAAATCGTCCAGTGATCGTTTGGTGATGTCGTACGGCTGGCTTTCCGGGTTGGCGACCCCGTACTCGCCCGGACCCCAGTGTGAGGGGTACACCATCGGCGCGATGTAGTCGGCGTGCTTCGACAGCTCGGGAATGTCCTGGGCGATCTGGGTCGGCCGGGTGACGGCGATTCCGAAGACCGATGCGCCGAGCAAGGCCCCGTGCCGGTGGACGACCGGGCGGGTCTGTCCGACGAAATCCGCGACGGCCTGTTCGGGCGTTGTGGTGATGCCGGGGAAACGCATCTCGGCGATCGCACCGTCAGGTCGCCGGACGTAGTCGTAGAGGATTTCGTCGAACCCGAGTTTCGCCGCCTCCTCCGCGAGCGCCACGTTGTACGCGCGTACCTCGGGGTTGGCGAAGTTGGTGAAGGCGTACTCCCCGTATCCTCCCGTCCACGGCGTGCCGTTCGCCTGCTGCACCACCCGGTCCCGCTGCCCGTTCTCCCAGGAGTGCCTGCCGAGGATCGGATCGCGGAACGCGACGATCCTGCCCACCACGCGGACTCCCGCCTGGTGCAGCTGGTCGAGCGCCGCTCGTGCGTCGTAGTAGTCCCGGGTCGCGCCGATCTCCTTCGCGAGCGGAACGGCCGATTGGTAGCCGATCTCCCCGCTCTCGTCCTTGATGTCCAGCTGGACCGCGTCGATACGCTTCTCCCTGGCCAGTTGCAGGACCGGGTCGCGCAGCGACGGTGCGCTCCACGCGCTCGCGGTCATGTGCACCGCGCGCATTCCGGGATGGCGCACCGGAACGGGGACCTTCCTGGTCGCCGCGTTGCCCGCCTTGTCCCGTGCCTCCACGGTGACCGCGGTAGTCCCCGGTTCGGTCTGCACGGTGAAAGTGCCGTCCTCGGTCAGCGGTATCGGTTTGTTCTGAACATGCAGCGAGGACGCGCCCTGTGTGCTGCCACTGATCTTGGCGGGTGCGTCGGGTTCCGCGGGCTCGACGGGCTGGACGGCCAGTTCGGGTGGTGCGGCGTCCACGGTGAAAATGCGGGTCTCGCCGCCTGCCGGAAGTGGTGAGATCCGGTGCGGAAGCCGGACGACGAGGGTGTGCAGGCCCTCGTCGAGTTCCGGCACCGCCAGCCGCAGCCCGTCGCCTTCGGGCACGACCGGCGCGGCGGCGCCGTCGAGCAGCACCTCGGCGCGTTCGATACCTTCGCTCGCGGTGATCGTGACCTGATTCAGGGCGGCCGGGCTGATCGTCGCCCCGTTGTCCAGCGCGGTCACGGAGACGTCGGGTCGCATCGAGATCGCCACTGACACGATCGCCGCCGCTGCGGCGAGCACCGCTGCGGCGAGAACCAGCAATGTGCTCCGGACGAACGAACTCGATGCCATCACTCCACCTCCGGTCTCGTGCGCGTCGTGCTGTCCGAGTACCCGAAGGAAGACGATTTCCCCGCCGATGACGAAGTCCCCCCGTTCGAGTGATTGGCCTGCGTGCCGGAGCCCTGGCTCTTACGTTGCCGGTATGCGCCTTTTCCGAGTGATCGCCGCGGCGACCACGGCGATGTTGCTGGCCGGATGTGGTGGCGGCATTTCCCCACCGGTCGAGGAACTGGTCGGTTCCGGCACTGTCGCGCCGCCGTCCGTGGCCGAGCGGACCACCGCCGCGGCCGTGCGGCCCGCGGATGTGCGGGCGAACGAACTCGGGGTCGTTCCGGTGCTGATGTACCACCGCATCGTCGCGAAACCGACCTCGGTCTACGACCGGAAACCGGAGGACTTCAGGGCCGAACTCGAACGTCTGGCACGGGAGGACTACGTACCGGTCACCACGGCGGAGTTCGTGCGGGGTGAGATCGACATTCCGGCAGGGAAACATCCGGTCGTGCTCACCTTCGACGACGGTGATCCGAGCGCGTTCTCCCTTGGACCGGACGGTGAACCCGAACAGGGCACCGCCGTGCGGATCCTGCTGCAGGTGGCCGAGGCGCACCCCGGATTCCGGCCTGTCGCGAGCCTGTACGTGAACGCCGAACCGTTCGGCGGGGGAACGAAAGGACAACGGGCGCTGACGTGGTTGCACGGGCACGACTTCGAGATCGGCAATCACACATACGGGCACACGAATCTGGGTTCGGCCGCGGACAGCGAGGCACAGCAGGACATCGCGCGGGGTGACGAGGCGATCCGCAAGGCGCTGCCGGGGTACCGTCCCACCACTCTCGCGCTGCCGTTCGGCGCGCGGTCCGACACGAAGGGACTCGTGCTGCGCGGCCCCGGCTACGACTACGCGGGCGCCCTGCTCGTCGGTGCGAACCCGGCTCCCTCGCCGTACTCGGTGGACTTCGATCCCGAGGCGGTTCCGCGGATCCGGTCGCAGGGGGCGGACGGCGCGGAGGCGAAGTACGGTTCGACGGTCTGGCTCGACGAACTCGAGGCCGATCCGGACATCCGCTACACCTCCGACGGCGACCCGGAGACCATTTCCTACCCGGCGGGCACCGGCTCGCCCGCCGAGCGTTTCGCGGCACGGGCCGTGGCCTACTGACCGTGCCCCCTACAGCGTGATCGCGAGCCGCGTCGCCTGGTCGATCGCCCGCTTCGCGTCCAGTTCCGCGGCCACGTCGGCACCACCCACGAGATGGGTACGGGCCCCGGCAGCGCGCAGGCCCTCGGCCAGTTCACGCAGCGGCTCCTGGCCGGCGCAGACCACGATGTTGTCGACGGCGAGCACGCGGTTCTCCGCTCCGACGCCCAGATGCAGTCCTTCGTCGTCGATTCGGTGGTAGGTGGCCCCCGTGATCATCTCGACCTGCTTGTTCCGCAGGGTCGTGCGGTGCACCCAGCCCGACGTCTTGCCCAGCCCCGCGCCCATCTTGCTCGTCTTCCGCTGGATCAGGTAGACCGCACGCGGCGAGGGCGACACCGCCGTGGGGACCCCGTCGACACCACCCCGGGCGGTCTCCGGGTCGGCCACACCCCACTCGGCGCGCCACTGCCCGACGTCGAGTGCGGAACTGTCCGTGCTGGTGAGGAACTCGCAGACGTCGAAGCCGATCCCGCCAGCACCGATGACGGCGACCCTGCGTCCCACACGGGCGCCGCGCAGGACCTCCACGTAGGACAGCACGCTCGGGTGGCTGATGCCGTGGATCGCGGGTACCCGAGGTGCGACACCGGTCGCGAGCAGCACCTCGTCGAAACCGGTCAGCGCCGCCACGTCCGCCCGATGGCCAAGGCGCAGGGTGACGCCGAGCAGGTCCAGCTGCCGGGAGAAGTACCGGATGGTCTCGTGGAACTCCTCCTTCCCGGGGACCCGCTTCGCGAGGTTGAACTGCCCGCCGATCTCCTCGGCCGACTCGAACACGGTGACCGCGTGACCACGCCGGGCGAGTGTGGTCGCGGCGGCCAGTCCGGCGGGACCCGCGCCGACGACAGCGATCCGGCGGGGCGCCGGCGCGGGGCGGATCACCAGCTGTGTCTCGTGTGCGGCTCGGGGATTGACGAGGCAGGTCGCGGTGCGGTGCCGGAAAACGTGATCCAGGCAGGCCTGGTTGCAGGCGATGCACGTGTTGATCTCGTCGGCGCGGCCCTCGGTGCTCTTGGCGACCCACTCCGGATCGGCCAGCAGCGGCCTCGCCAGTGACACCAGATCGGCCTCGCCGCGCGCGAGCACGCCCTCGGCGACGTCCGGCATGTTGATCCGGTTCGAGGCGATCACCGGGATGTCCAGGTGCGGACGCAGCTTGCCGGTGAGGTCGGTGAACGCGGCGCGCGGCACGGAGGTGACGATCGTCGGCACCCTTGCCTCATGCCAGCCGATGCCGCTGTTGATCAGCGTCGCGCCTGCTTCCTGCACGGCAAGCGCCAGCTCCACCACCTCGTCCCAGCTCTGCCCGCCGGGGACGAGGTCGAGCAGCGAGAGTCGGTAGACGACGATGAAGTCGCTGCCGACGGCGGCGCGAACCCGCCGGACGATCTCCACCGGAAGGCGCATCCGGTTCGCCCAGCTACCGCCCCATTCGTCGCGCCGACGGTTGGTGCGCGCGGTGAGGAACTGATTGATCAGGTACCCCTCGGAGCCCATGATCTCGACCCCGTCGTAACCGGCCTGCTGGGCCAGGGCGGCGCAGCGGGCGTAGTCGGCGATCGTGCCGCGGATGCCGCGGGCGCTGAGGGCTCGTGGGCGAAACGGCGTGATCGGGGACTTCACCGGCGACGCCGACACACTCAGCGGGTGGTAGGCGTAGCGCCCGGCGTGCAGGATCTGCAGCGCGATCCTGCCGCCCGCCTCGTGCACCGCCGCGGTGATGCGCCGATGCGTTCGCGCCTCCCGCTCCGTGGTGAGGGAGGAGCCGAACGGCAGCAGCCAGCCGGTGCGGTTCGGGGAGTACCCACCGGTGATGATCAGGCCGGTCCCACCACGAGCGCGTTCGGCGAAGTACTCGGCCAGGCGCCCCGTGTCTCTCGCCCGGTCCTCGAGACCGGTGTGCATCGAGCCCATCACCACGCGGTTGGGCAGCGTGGTGAAACCCAGTTCCAGCGGCTGCGACAGGTGTGGAAACGGAGCGCTCATCGCACCACTCTAACCTACTAGCCAGTAGGTTAGAGTGGTGAAGGAGTTCCCCAATGCCACATTGGGGAACTCCTCAGCCCTCGTCGCGGGGGCCGCGCAGCTCGTCCGCCTGTGCGCGTTGCGCGGCCTCGCGCATCTCGATCAGGTCGGTCAGCCAGTCGCCGGTCTCCCTTGCGACGTCGCGGACCGCGCCGGTCACGATGGTCGCGATGTTGCCGATGTGTGTTGCCGCCGACTCCGTCAGCTCCTGCACGGTGTCCTTCTGGCTCTCGAACCGACCCACCATGTTGGTATCCCTCATGCAGCCGTGCGTGCCTTGTCGCGGTCCAGGGTAGAGCCAGTGGTGGCCGGGCCGCTCGGGTCGCCGTTCCCGCGCACGTCCGGCAGCGCCAGCTTGACGAGCTTCTTCGCCACCGAGCCGAGCTGCCTGCGCAGCGAACCGGTGTTGTACGGCAGGCCGTACTTCTCGCAGATCCCCCGCACCTCGTCGGCGATCTGCGGGTAGCGCCGGGCCGGGATGTCCGGGAACAGGTGGTGCTCGATCTGGTGCGAGAGGTTGCCGGAGAGGATGTGGAACAGCTTGCCGCCGGTGATGTTGGCCGAGCCGAGGATCTGCCGCAGGTACCACTGGCCCCGCGTCTCGTTCTCGGTCTCCTCCTCGGTGAAACTCTCGACGTCGGCGGGGAAGTGGCCGCAGAAGATGATCGAGAAGGCCCAGAGGTTGCGGGTCAGGTTCGCGGTCGCGTTACCCAGCAACGTCAGCGGCGCCAGCGGCCCGGTCAGCAGCGGGAAGAGGACGTAGTCCTTGCCGATCTGCCGGGAGGCCTTGCGGACCATCTTGGTCCTGACCTCCTTGGTGTCGGCCCAGGTGCGCTCGCCCTTGGCGATCCGGTCGAACTCCAGGTCGTGCAGCATCACGCCCCACTGGAAGAACACCGCCAGCAACGCCGCGTACACCGGGTTGCCGAGGTAGTACGGATGCCACTTCTGCTCGGGGTCGATCCGCAGCACGCCGTAGCCGATGTCGCGGTCCTTGTCGAGGATGTTCGTGTAGGTGTGGTGGATGTAGTTGTGCGAGTGCCGCCAGTTCTCCGCGGGGGCGACCGTGTCCCACTCGAACTTCTGCGAGCTCAGCGCCGGGTCCCGCGTCCAGTCGTACTGACCGTGCATGATGTTGTGCCCGATCTCCATGTTGTCCAGGATCTTGGACAACGAGAGCGCGCCGACCCCCGCGATCCACGCGGGCGGGAAGAAGCCGGCGAACAGCAGCCCCCTGCCGAGGATCTCGAGCCCGCGCTGGGTCTTGATCACGTTGTGGATGTAGTCGACGTCCTCCTTGCCGAGGTCGGCCACGATCCGCTGCCGAATGGTGTCCAGCTCGCGGCCGAACTCCTCGACCTGTTCCGGGGTGAGTCGGTCCTGCAGTCCAGTCATGATGGCCCTTTCGTCGCTGTGGCAATTCGCCGAATGCTGTGCCACGCCCTGCTCAGGCGTTGATCTCGACGTCCCCGACGGGGACGGAGACGCACAGCTGAATCTCCTCGTTCTCCTCTTCGGACAGCTCGCCGGAGAGGGCGTTGCGCACGCAGCCGGTGTTCTTCACCTTGGTGCAGGAGAAGCAGATCCCCATCCGGCAGCCGTGCTCCGGTCGCAGTCCCGCGTCCTCGGCCTGCTCCAGGATCGGCTTGCCCGAGTTCTCCACCTCGGTGCCGCTGTGCGCGAAGCGGAGCTGCCCGACAGCGTTCCCGGTATCCAGCGTGAGCTTCGGCGGGGTGAACTCTTCAGTGTGCAGGTGTTCGCTCAAACCCTCGGCCGCGAAAGTGGAACGCACGGAGTCCATGAGCGGGGCAGGTCCGCACAGGTACGTCTTCGCGTCGGCGTACCAGGGCGCGGCACGGCGCAGGTGCCCTGCGGAGAAGAAGCCGTGCAGGTCCGCGCCCCGCTTCGCGTGCGTGTAGGCGAACACGATCCGGGTCCTGCGGTGTTCGGCGGCGAGCGCGGCGAGTTCCCGCCGGTAGAGCACGTCGTCGGCGGTGTTCGCGTAGTGCAGGAAGGTGATCTCGCCCTGATGTCCCTCGTCCACCAGCGTGCGCAGCATCGACAGCACCGGGGTGATCCCGCTGCCCCCGCTGATCAGCAGGACCTTCTCCGGCCGTGGCTGCGGCATCGTGAAACCGCCGTCGGGCTGGGAGAGTCCGAGGACCATTCCTGCTGCGGCGTTCTCCCGCAGGTGACGGGATACCAGTCCCTGTGGATCCACCTTGATCGTGAGTTCCAGCTTGCCGTCCGGGCGTCGTTCGGAGCAGGCGGGGGAGTAGCAGCGGGTCCGGCGCACACCGTCGATGTCCACCGAAACACGCACGTACTGTCCGGCGCTGAAGCCACGCCAGGCGCGGCTGGGCCGGACGGTGAGCGTGACCGTGTCCGCCGTCTGGTGGCGTACCTCGGTGACGATCCCGCGGATCTCCCTGCGCACCAGCATCGGGTCGAGCAGTTCGAGGTAGCGGTCCATCCCGTGCGGAGTGAGCAGCGCCTCGGCGATCGAGGCCAGTTTGCCCGCTCCTCGTCGTGTCCGTTTCGGCAGCAGCGCTGTCATGGCATCTCCCACATCGGTGCCCGGGGGCAGGTGTCATCCGATTACAGTGAACACTTGTACACTCACTAGTGGAGTGCATGCGCGCGACAGCTGTCAACCGGAGAGGGAGGTGATGTGACGTGAGCAATACCGCCGGTACGGTTGCGGCCGTGTCCACCGAGTCCGTGAGCCGTCAGGAACGTAAGCAGCGCACCAGGCAGGCGCTGTTGAACTCGGCGCTGGAGCTGCTGACGGACCGGGGGTTCGCCAGCCTGAGTCTGCGCGAGGTCACCAAGCGGGCCGGGATCGTGCCCACCGCGTTCTACCGGCACTTCGGTTCCATGGACGAGCTCGGTGTGGCGCTGGTCGAGGAGTCGATGCGGACCCTGCGCCGGATGATCAGGGCCGCGCGGGACGACGTCACCAGCTACGCCGGGCTCATCCACGCCTCGGTGGCCATCCTCTTCGAGCACGTGCGCGCGCACGAGGACCACTTCCGCTTCTTGACCAGGGAGCGCTACGGCGGGGCGGGTCCGGTGCAGCAGGCGATCGGCGCCGAGCTCAAGCTGTTCGCCACCGAGCTCGCGGTCGACCTCGCCCGGTTCGACTACCTGCGCGAGTGGACCACCGAGGACCTGCACATGATGGCCGATCTGATCGTGACGGCGATGCTGTCCACCGTCGTCGAACTGATCGAGGCCCGGCCCCGCGACGCGGAGACCGACGAACAGATCGTGCGCACGGCGCGCAAACGTCTGCGGTTGATCGTGCTTGGCGCGGCCAGCTGGCGCAGCAAGCCCTGAGTCGCTGCCGCGACACAGTCCCCTCGTGGTAAACCTGGTGATCGCGATTACAGTGACGGAGGTCTCGTGGTGGTGGATACCGACTCGCTCACGGTGGGGGTGGTACGCGAGTCAAGGTCAGGTGAGACGCGCGTCGCGCTCGTGCCCAAACTCGTCGAACGCTTGCGGGGCAGAGGCCTCCGCATCGTGGTGGAGTCCGGTGCGGGGGCAGGCGCCCGGCTGGCGGACGAACTCTACGAGCAGGCCGGTGCGAGTATCGGCGACGCGTGGGCCGCGGACGTCGTGCTCAAGGTCGCGCCGCCCACGGCGGATGAGGTCGGCAGGCTCTCGCGGGGCACCGTCCTTATCGGATTTCTCGCGCCGCTGTCCGATGTGGAATGTGTAAGGGCGCTGGAGGAGGCGGGGGTCACCGCGTTCGCGGTGGAGTCGATTCCCCGGATCTCCAGGGCGCAGGCGATGGACGCCCTGTCCTCGCAGAGCAGTGTGTCCGGCTACCGAGCGGTCCTGCTCGCCGCACAACGGCTGCCACGGTTCTTTCCGATGCTCACGACCGCCGCGGGCACCGTGCCGCCGGCGAAGGTACTGGTACTCGGCGCGGGAGTGGCCGGGTTGCAGGCGCTCGCGACGGCCAAACGCCTCGGGGCGCGCCCGACCGGATACGACGTGCGGCCCGAGGTCGCCGAGCAGGTGCGCTCGGTGGGCGCCCAGTGGCTCGATCTCGGTATCGAGGCCGTCGGCGAGGGCGGGTACGCGCGCGAACTCACCGAGGAGGAGCGGGCCGAGCAGCAGCGCAGGCTCAGCGAGGCGATCACCGGATTCGACGCCGTCGTCACCACCGCGCTGGTGCCCGGTCGCACAGCTCCCACGCTGGTCACCGCCGATGCCGTACGTGGCATGCGGCCGGGCGGCGTCGTGGTCGACCTCGCCGGTGAGTCCGGTGGCAACTGTGAACTCACCGAGCCCGGCGCCGAGGTCGTCGCGCACGACGTCACGATCTGCTCGCCGTTGAACCTGCCTGCGGAGATGCCCGAACACGCCAGTGAGCTCTACTCCAGGAACCTGACCGAGCTGCTCGAACTGCTCGTCGACACCGAGGGCGCACTGGCGCTGGACTTCTCCGACGAGGTAGTGGCGGGAGCCTGTGTCGCGGGCGCGCCATCCTCCACGGGCGAGGTAACCGAGGCGAAGGGGAACGACTGATGCTCATCCAGAGTCTCGCGATCCTGGTGCTGGCCGGCTTCGTCGGCTTCGCCGTGATCTCCAAGGTGCCGAACACCCTGCACACTCCGCTCATGTCCGGCACCAACGCGATCCACGGGATCGTGCTGCTCGGCGGACTGATCGTGCTCGGCCTCGGCGCCGAAGGGGTGCTGAACAAGATCCTCCTGGTCATCGCGATCGCCTTCGGCACGATCAACGTCGTCGGTGGATTCCTGGTCACCGACCGGATGCTGGCCATGTTCAAACAGAAGAAGCCAGAGGACGGGGCAGGCTCATGAACAGTCTCGTCGGCATTCTCTACATCGTCGCGTTCGCCCTGTTCATCTACGGGCTCATGGGTCTGACCGGACCCCGTACCGCCGTACGCGGCAACTGGATCGCCGCGGCGGGTATGGCCATCGCGGTGGTCGCCACGCTGTTGCTGCCCGGTATGGGCAACTGGTGGCTCATCGCGCTGGGTATCGGGCTCGGCGCACTGGTCGGGGTGCCCGCGGCCCGCAAGGTCAAGATGACCGCGATGCCGCAGATGGTGGCACTCTTCAACGGTGTCGGCGGTGGAGCCGTCGCGCTGATCGCCTGGGTGGAGTTCCGGACCACCGACGCCTATGCACACGAACCCCGGTACGTCGCCATCGCGTCGTTGTTCGCCGCGATCGTGGGTTCGGTGTCGTTCTGGGGTTCCAACATCGCGTTCGGGAAACTGCAGGAGCTGATCCCGGGCCGTTCGGTCAGCCTCGGCAGGCTGCAGCAGCCGCTCAACGCGCTACTGCTGCTCGCCGCGGTGGCCTGCGCCGTGGTGATCGCCGCGGGTGGTGACAGCGAGCTGCTGATCATCATCCTGTTGCTCGCCGCGGCGGCCTTCGGCGTGATGGTCGTGCTGCCCATCGGCGGTGCGGACATGCCCGTGGTGATCTCGCTGCTCAACGCCCTCACCGGGCTGTCGGCCGCCGCGATGGGGCTGGCGCTGGACAACACCGCGCTGATCGTCGCGGGGATGATCGTGGGCGCGTCGGGTTCGATCCTGACCAACCTGATGGCCAAGGCGATGAACCGTTCGATACCCGCCATCGTCGCAGGCGGCTTCGGCGGGACGACCGTCTCGGCTGGGGCAGGAAAGGCGGAGGAGCGGCCGGTCCGCAGGACCAGTGCTGCCGACACCGCGATCCAGATGGCGTACGCGGGGCGCGTCGTGGTCGTGCCCGGGTACGGCATGGCGGTGGCGCAGGCCCAGCATGCCGTGCGGGAGATGGCCGATCTGCTGGAGGCGAAGGGAATCACGGTCTCCTACGCCATTCATCCCGTCGCGGGGCGGATGCCAGGGCACATGAACGTGTTGCTCGCCGAGGCCGACGTCCCCTACGACCAGCTCAAGGAGATGGACGAGAGCAACTCCGAATTCCCGCAGACCGACGTCGCACTGGTGATCGGTGCCAACGACGTGACCAATCCGGCAGCCGAGACGGACCCGGGATCGCCCATCTACGGCATGCCGATTCTGAAGGTGAACACGAGCAGGTCGGTGATCGTGCTGAAGCGCTCGATGAGCTCGGGTTTCGCGGGAATCGACAACGATCTCTTCTACGACGCGCGCACCAGCATGCTCTTCGGTGACGCCAAGTCCTCGGTCGGCGAGATCGTCGAGGAACTCAAGTCCCTCTGAGCCCAGCGGCTGGGAGTCAGAGCCCTGGCGACTCGGTAGCGGACCGAGTTCTCAGACAGACAGTGAGCGGACCGCCGAACCTGGTCTGAGTGGCGCCGCTCAGACCAGATTCGCCGCGGAGAACGTGACCGGCGGCGCCTTGCGGGGCGCGCGCCGGACCTTGGCCTGCTGCGCGGGCTTGGCAGGAGCAGCCTTCGCAGGGGTTGCCTTGGCCGCCTTGGTGTCCTTCTTGGCCGGCTTTGCCGCAGCCGCCTTCGTGCTCGACGTCTTCGTCGTGGCCGTGGTCTTCCTGGGGGCTTTCGCGGGAGCGGCAGTCTTGCCAGGGGAGGCCTTCGTGGCGACAGTCTTCGCAGGGGCGGCCTTTGTGGAAGCAGCCTTGGCGGAGGCGGACTTCGTCGCCGTGGCCTTGGTCCCCGAGGTCTTCTTCGTGGCAGGCTTCGCAGCCTTGGGCGCCGTGGTCTTCGCGGGGGTCGCCTTTGCGGTGCCTGTTTTGCTGGTGCCTGCCTTGGTCACCGCCTTCTGCCTACCCGCTGGCGCGGCCGCCTTCGGGCCGCGGCGGCGCGGCTTGGCGAAGACGCGCGCGGCGCGCTTGCGTCCACCGACCCGTCGTCCGTGCTCGATATAGGCGGCGAAGGCCGCACGCAGTGCGTCGGCGTTCGCGCCGGAGAGATCGATGTCGTACTGGACACCGTCCAGTGCGAATCGGACGGACTCTTCGGCGGGCTCACCGTTGAGATCGTCCAGGACGTGAACCGCTTTG
This sequence comes from Amycolatopsis marina, assembly GCF_900111885.1. Lineage (GTDB taxonomy): Bacteria > Actinomycetota > Actinomycetes > Mycobacteriales > Pseudonocardiaceae > Amycolatopsis > Amycolatopsis marina. The sequence goes on along the minus strand of NZ_FOKG01000023.1, from coordinate 67,121 downwards.
CTCTTGGCCACGAAGACCTCCCCGTGCTCGATCGTTGATCAGGGTAACCGGCACGGTTACGACCTCGTAGAAGTACAACCGCCGACTTTCCAGCTTCCTGCAAAAGGATACCTCCCTGTCCCGCGAATCCCGTGCGGGGAGCAGGATTCGCGGAACAGGCGTCGCCGCGGGTCTCGATGGTCCAGCCCAATAGTGTCCAGAGTGGACAATTTGGGGCGGTGTGCTAGTGGGGCAGGAGAACCCGGCGCCCGCCCGAGAGCCCGTGCCGGGGGACTCAGGGAGTCAGCGAGACCGCGAGACCGGCTTCCGCGGCCCGCACGAGTGCGGGGTCGAGCGGATCGGCGGCGCCATCGACCCAGCCCGCCTGCACGACGCGTACCTCGGCCGCGCCGGCATCGCTCGTGTAGGCCGCTCCGGCGAAGCCCGGCTCGGGAGCTGACCACCGGCCGGTCTCGGTCGCGAGGTCGGTCATCGCGCCGTTGCCGGGTGTGTCGGAGAGTTGCTTGATTTCCTCGGCACGTGCCTGTTCGGTGAAGGTGAGCTCGGCGACGGACACGGCGACGCGTCGTCCGCCTGCCGTGGTCGTGAAGCTCCCCCGTGTCAGGCCGGTGCAGTCCTCGGTGCGCAGTGCGCGCTGGAGTTCGCCGGTCGCGTGCGGTGCGCACCGCCCGGCGGTGGCGACCGCCACCGTGGTGAGTGGCAGGCCGTCGATCGTCTGCACGAGGGGGTCGGGTGGCTGGTCGGTGGCGTTCGCGGCCTCGTCGTCGCTGCCGGTGGCGGCCAGCGCGACCGCCGTGACCAGAAGGATCACGAGCAGCCCCAGTGCGGCGAGTGGCAGCCAGCGTGCGACGGCGGGCTTCTCGGTGCCGTTGGCGGATGGGGGCCGGGGAGCGGCGAGCGGACCCGGCGTCGCCGAGGTTGTCGCGGCCGTCGGGTCGCCGGGCGGACCGGCGGCGGGTGGCGCCGGAGCGTGGGTGGATGCCCCGGTGTTCGGCGTGGACGGTGGCCGTTCCTGCACGGTGGGCTCGGCCGGAAAGCCCTCCGCGGTCAGCAGGGCGGCGTTCTGTGCCGGGGCGTCCGGGGCGAGGGTGTTCAGCAGCCGCCGCACCGTCGTCACCGACATGGGCGTCTGTGCTGTGCTCAGCGACACGATGGCGGCGAGCATGCTCGTCGGCGTCGGGTGGAGCACGCGGATCCTGCCCGCGAGGTCGGCCGCGGGCTGTTCCACCGTCTCGACGTAGGGGCCGACGGCCACCACCGTGCCGATCACCGGAGAAGCGCCGTCCATCGACCGTATTCGCTCCTCGACGGTGGCCGCGAGCGCCAGCGCGTCGGTTGCGGGGTTGACCGCGTGGTCCGTACGGACGAGGGGCCAGCCGTCGGCCTTCCACTTGTCCCGAAGCGGCGCGTCGAGGTGCACGGCGGGATCCGGCAGGTCCACCCCGACCACGATCACGATTCCGTCCGGCCGCAGCACGATCGCGTCCACCGGTTCGTCGCACCCTTCCGGGCGCGCGCCGACGAGCGCGATCCCGCCGACCACCGTGCTGCCACGGCCGAGTGCTGCCAGTGCGGCGCGGATGTCCTCCGAGACCATTGCTGATCGCCGTGTCAGCCGGACGAGTCGCACCCGAGCCTCCCGAATTCGCCGTGTCGGCTTCACGCTAGTGCGCCGGGCCTTTTCGCACTTCCGAGAGGCCCCCACCCGACCGTGTATCACCCAGATGAGGGGTGTCTCGGTTTTTGTGAGCGGAACGTACTTATTGACAGTGATCGCTATCACCTAGTTGAGTAGCTACTCGTCAGTAAACAGGGGCTGTCAGAAAGCAGGACACGCACATGCGCACACGCTCCGCGCGGCTTCGACGATCCTTCGCGATCGCCGCTGCCGTCGTAGTTCTCCCGGTGACGGGCGCCGTGCCCGCCACGGCCGACACCCGGCACCAGCTCACCCCCGTCTCGGACACCCTCGCCGCGCTGCTCGCGACCGCTGCGGACACGGCCGGCGTGACCACCCTGGTCCACGGCACCGATCTCGGCGCCGCGGAGCGGGCGGTGCGTGAGGCAGGAATGCAGCGGATCACCAGCTTCCGCAAGATCGGCGTCGTCGCGGCGAAGGGAACCGCCGAGCAGGTGCGCCAGGTGCGCGCGGCCGACGGCGTGACCTACCTGGAGAACAACGACCCGATCAGCATGTTCGGGACCTCGGGGACCGAGGCGACCCGCAGCGCCGAAGCCCGCACGACGCTCACCGGTGCGAACGGCGCGCAACTGGACGGCAGCGGGGTCTCCGTCGCGGTCATCGACACCGGCGTCGACCCCACCCATCCGGCGTTCCGTGGCGCCGACGGCTCCAGCCGCGTGGTGCGCAACCTCAAGAGCCTCTGTCTGCAGGGCACCGACACCGGATGCATCGTGTCGGTGCCGAACTCGGTCGACACCGACACCCTGTCCCTCGGTGGTCACGGCACGCACGTCACCGGGATCGCCGCGGGTAACACCCTGCGGCTCAGCGACGGCAGCCGGGTCGGCGGTTCCGCACCCGGGTCGAAGATCGTCTCCATCTCCACCGGAGCCGCCCTACTGGTGCTCGGCAGCGATGCCGCGTTGAACTGGGTGCTGGAGAACCATGCCACCCCCTGTGGCGCCGGTGTTCCGGCCACCACCTGCCCGCCGATCAAGGCGATCAACAACTCCTACGGCCCCAGTGGTGGCGGCGAGTTCGACCCGAACTCGGCGACGGTCAAACTGCAGCGAGCACTGGCGGACGAGGGTGTGGTGACCGTCTGGGCCAATGGCAACGACGGTGGGGACGGCTCGGCGAGCCTGTCCAACCCGCCGGGGCAGGACCCGACGCCTGGCGTGCTGTCGGTGGCGTCCTATTTCGACCAGGGCACCGGTACCCGGGACGGTTCCGTGTCGGACTTCTCCTCCCGCGGTTCGGCCACGGACCAGCAGAGCTGGCCGGACATCTCGGCGCCCGGTGAGGAGATCCTCTCCTCCTGTCGTCTCTACCTGCCCATCTGCTCGACCGGACTGCAGCCGAAGAACGGGCCCGGGCTGCTCGACCTCGGGACGTACAACGTGATCAGCGGTACCTCGATGGCCGCCCCCCAGATCACCGGCATCGTGGCGCAGTTGTTCCAGGCCAAGCCGGATGCGACCCCCGCCGAGATCGAGAACGCGCTCAAGTCGACGGCGTACAAGTTCAGTGACGGCGCGGCCTACGAGCAGGCAGGCCCTTACACGTCCAGCTACGACAAGGGCACGGGCCTGGTCGACGTGGTCGCGGCGGCCACCGCGCTCGGCGCCACCTCCTGATCGGCGACGGTAGGTGACACAGCGGCGACCCGGTGCCAGCAAAAATCCACCGGCACCGGGTCGCCCTGGCCACATACCGGCCATACGGGGGTGAGACTTCTGTGGTTCGTGTGGCCAAAAGGCACGATCGCGGTGCACAATGTGCGTGGAGTCGCTACGAGTGCATCCGATGCTCGCGAGGTCGTAGGGGAAGACGCCCCTCGTCGAGTAGCGGAGGTCAGCAGTGAGCACCCGTGGCAACACCCGTGGCGTGGTGTACGTCCACTCGTCGCCGTCTGCGGTATGTCCGCACGTCGAGTGGGCAATTTCTGGCACCCTAGGCACACGGGCAGATCTACAATGGACGGCGCAACCCGCCGCCCCCGGTCAACTGCGCGCAGAGTGCAGCTGGCGTGCGCCTGCGGGCACCGGTGGAAAGCTCGCCGGTGCGCTGAAGGCGTGGCCGATGGTTCGGTTCGAAGTCGCCGAGGAACCCAGTCCCGGAGTGGACGGTGAGCGATTCTGCTACGCGCCCGGGCTCGGGCTGTGGCACGGCAGGACCAGTGCCAACGGTGACATCGTCGTGGGCGAGGACCAGTTGCGCGCACTGGTGGCCAAGAGCAGGGCGGGTGAGGCTTTCGCCCACAAGCTCGACGAACTGCTCGGTGCCAACTGGGACGAGGCGCTGGAACCATTCCGCCACGCGGGCGACGGTGCACCCGTGACCTGGCTGCATCAGGTGGGCTGACGCCCCGCCCGTCACCCGGCCACCACCCCCAAGGCTGTTCTGGTGGTTAGAGTTCGGGGTGTGTCCAAAGCTCTGCCCGCTGCGCGCCGTGCGCGGTGGCTGGTTCCGGTGCTCGTCGTCGTGGTGTCGCTGACCGTGGGCGCGGGGTTGCTGGCGCGCGAGGTGTACCGGTTGCCGGGCGATGTGGCGGTGCCGATGGTGACCGTCCCGAGCACGTCCTCGCTGGCTCCGGACGAGCAGCCGGGATCGCCGACGGTGGAACTGACTCCCGGCGCCGCGGCCCATCCTGAGCACGAGTCCGTCCGGCAGTTGCTGCAGACGTACTTCGATGCCATCAACGGGCGCAGTTACGAGCGCTGGATGACCACGGTGACCGCGGACCGGATCCAAGTGCAGCCTCGGCGTGAATGGCTCGTCGACTATCGCTCCACCAGGGACGGCAGCATCATCGTCCGGCGGATCGAGACGCGGGCCGACCAGCGACTGCACGTATTGGTCGGCTTCACGAGCACGCAGGACCCCGAGGACGCCCCGGTGGGCCTGCCCGTCGGATGCATCCGCTGGAATCTGACCCTGCCTCTGCAACAGGAGAACGGTCAGCTCAAGATCGCCGAGGTGCCTGCGGGCACGATTCCGCACCGCGAGGCCTGCTGAACGGCACTTTCCCGGGAAAGTGCGGAGTCAGGCCTCGCACTTTCCCGGGAAAGCGCGGTACGTGCACGCGCGGGGTACGTCACTTTCCCGGGAAAGTGCGGTTCTTACGCCGTGGTGAACAGCAGGGCCGTGTTGTGCCCGCCGAAGCCGAACGAGTTGCTGATGGCGGCGCTCAGTTCGACCTTGCGCGGGCTGCCTGCCACGACGTCGAGGTCGACCTTCGGGTCGAGGTTCTCGAGGTTCAGCGTCGCCGGGACGATGCCGTGGTACAGCGCGAGAATCGTGGCGATCCCCTCGACCGCGCCCGCGCCGCCGACCAGGTGGCCGAGGGCGCCCTTGGGAGCGGTGACCACCGGGTGCCTGCCGATCGCCTTGCGGATCGCGGCGGCCTCGCCGACGTCGCCGACCACGGTCGAAGTGGCATGCGCGTTGACGTGGCCCACGTCGCTCGGGTCGAGCCCCGCCATCCGCATCGCGTTGCGCATCGCCGAGATCTGCCCGATGCCCTCCGGGTGGTTACCGGTGATGTGGTGGGCGTCGGAGGTGATGCCGTACCCGCCGAGCTTCGCGTACACCCGCGCTCCGCGCTGTGCCGCGAGGTCGGCGCGCTCCAGGATCACCACACCGGCGCCCTCGCCGAGGACGAAGCCGTCCCGGTCGGTGTCGAACGGGCGCGAGGCGAGTTCGGGAGCGTCGTTGCGGGTGGAGACCGTGCGGGCCTGGGCGAACCCGGCAATTGTGATCGGGTGGATGCAGGATTCGGCGCCGCCCGCGATCACCACGTCGGCGCGGCCGGACTGGATCATCTGGACGCCGTTCGCGATCCCCTCCGCGCCGGAGGCACACGCCGATGCGGGCGAGTGCACTCCGGCACGGGCCTTGAGGTCGATCCCAACGTGCGCGGCGGGGCCGTTCGGCATCAGCATCGGGACGGTCAGCGGAGAGACCTTGCGGATGCCGTGCTCCTCCAGCAGATCGTCCTGGGCCAGCAGTGTCAGCGGGCCACCGATGCCGGTGCCGATGGAGACCCCGAGCCGCTCCGGGTCGACGTCGGCGTGCTCCTCCGTCGGCTCCGTGTAGCCCGCGTCCGCCCAGGCCTGTCGCGCGGCGATGAGCGCGACCTGCTCGCAACGGTCCAGGCGGCGCGCCTGCACGCGCGGGATCTTCACCGCTGGGTCCTCGGCAAGGGTGGCGCCGATCCGCACCGGCAGGTCGAAACGCTCGACCCAGTCGGCCTCGATGGTGCGGATACCACTCCGGCCGTCGAGCAGTCCGTCCCAGGTGGACGCGACGTCCCCGCCGAGCGGCGTGGTGGCGCCGAGCCCGGTGATCACGACGTCGATGTTGCTCATTGCATTCTCCCCGAGGGTTTGCCAGCGATGTGTTGCTACTTCGGTTTACGTCGAGCGCGCGACGAACTAGTTCGAGTTGGCGGTGTTGGATCGGCACCGGGACGAAAAGCGCGTCCCGGCGCGTGCAGTCCGCCAACCCGCACGTCGAGCGCGCGACGAGCTAGTTCGAGTTGGCGGTGTTGGATCGGCACCGGGACGAAAAGCGCGTCCCGGCGCGTGCAGTCCGCCAACCCGCACGTCGAGCGCGCGACGAGCTAGTTCGAGTTGGCGGAGACGTAGTCGACGGCGTCGCCGACCGTCTTCAGGTTCGCGAGCTCGTCGTCCGGAATCTTCACCCCGAACTTGTCCTCCGCCTGCACGGCGATCTCCACCATCGACAGCGAGTCGATGTCGAGGTCGTCCACGAAGGACTTCTCGGTCGTCACGTCGTCCTGTGCGACTCCGGCGACCTCCTCCACGATCTCGGCGAGGCCGGAGAGGATCTCTTGCTTGTCAGCCACTGGGGTGTTCCTTCCTGATTTCTGGTCCTGCTCGGTCCGACGGACACGGTGCCCGCCGGGGTAAGTGTTATCACGGGCAGATGATGACCTGGCCCGCGTAGGACAGTCCGGCGCCGAAGCCGACCGCGAGCACGACGTCGCCCCGCTTCGCCCTGCCCTCGGCCCGCATGTGGTCCAGCGCCATCGGGATGGAGGCGGACGAGGTGTTGCCGGAGTGCTTGATGTCGTCGGCGACGACCATGTCCTCCCGCGCTCCCTTGGTGCGCAGCCGTTTCGCGATCGCCTCGACGATGCGCAGGTTGGCCTGGTGCGGCACGAGCACGTCCACGTCGGCCGGTTCGAGCCCGGCCAGTTCCAGCGCGCGCAGGGCGATCGGCGCGATCTGCGTCGTCGCCCAGCGGAACACCGCCTGGCCCTCCTGGTAGATGTACTTGTGGTCGCGCATGTAGATCGTGTCGACCAGGTCGCCTGCGCTGCCCCAGGCCACCGGCCCGATGCCCGGCTCGTCCGAAGGGCCGACCACCGCTGCACCCGCGCCGTCGGCGAAGATGATCGCGTTGGCCCGGTCCACCGGGTCGACTACGTCGGTCAGTTTCTCCGCGCCGATCACCAGCACTCGGCCGGCCGAGCCGGAACGGATCAGGTCGGACGCGACGCCGAGGCCGTAACAGAACCCGGCGCACGCGGCGTTGAGGTCGAAGGCCCCTGCGGCCTTGATCCCGATCCGGTCGGCGACCTGCGCCGCGGCGTTCGGGATGGGCGCGGGCATCGTGCAGTTCGGCACGATCACGGTGTCCACATCGGATGGTTCGAGCCCAGCGTCGGCCAGCGCTCGCTGCCCCGCGACCACCGCCATGTCCGGCAGTGACTCGTTCTTGTCGGCGAACCGGCGCTCGATGATGCCGACCCGGTCCCGGATCCACTGGTCGGTGGTCTCCATGGTCTTCGACAGGTCGTGGTTCGTGACGACGCGCTCGGGTTGGGTGCTGCCGAGGCCGAGTACACGAGTGGCCGCGGGGCCCTGCCTGAGGCGCAGCGCGGGCCGCCCGTCGGTCATCGAACGTTCTCCTGGTCGTTGGCGGTCAGCTCCACCACGGCGCCCAGGTTCTCCGGCGTCTTCACGGCGACGGTCGAGGTGACCGTGCCCTTGAGTTCCCGTTTGACCAGCCCGGTCAGCGCGCCGGCCGGCGGTAGTTCCGCGGTGGCGGTGACGCCCATCGAGGCGAGGGTCCGCATGGTGAGGTCCCAGCGGACGGGGCGGGTCACCTGGGCGACCAGGCGCTCCAGGTACTCCGCGCCGGTGTCCACGACCGTGCCGTCGGCGTTGGACAGCAACGGCCTGGTCGGATCGCCGGGCGTGATGTCGGCGACGTGGATGCGCAGGGCGTCCTCGGCCGTGGCCATGTAGTGGGTGTGGAAGGCGCCCGCGACCTTGAGCGCCCGCACCTTCGTGCCCTCCATCGGCTCGGCGACGATGCGCTCGACGGCGTCGGCGGAGCCGGAGGCGACGATCTGGCCCGCGCCGTTCTGGTTGGCCGCGGTGAGCCCGGCGCTCTCGAGCCAGGCGACGACCTCCTGTGGGTCGCCGAGCATCACGGCCGCCATGCTGGTCGGCTCCGCATCGCAGGCCTTGGCCATCTCGGCGCCGCGGACCGCGGCGAGCGCGACGGCCTCTACGGGTGCGAGCACTCCGGCGATCGCGGCGGCAGCCAGCTCGCCGACGGAGTGTCCCGCGACCGGAGTGTCCTCGGGCAGCCGAGCCTGTGTGCTCAGCTGGTCGAACGCGAGCAGTGACAGTGCGACGATCAGGGGTTGCGCGATGGCCGTGTCCTGGATTTCCTCCGCACCCGCCTCGGTTCCGAGGCGGACGAGGTCGAGCCCGCTGCGCTGTGACCACTCGTCGAGACGAGCCCGTGCGCCGTCGGCCTCGAGCCAGGGAGTGAGCATGCCTGGGGCTTGGGACCCCTGTCCGGGGGAGAGGAGGGCAATCACCCCTCTAGGGAACACGGTGAAGCGGGGTTCCCGTGATGTCGTGGGTCACCAAGTCCGTCACGCGGATTTGTGGGGTTCCTACAAATGTGACAGGGAGATGAACGCCAGCAACGACGGTCCGTTGTCGGGTTCGGGTAGTTTTCGCGTGATACAGCTCACGGTACACAGCCATATGGTGTAGGCAAATTCCGCATTGCGACCAGGATCTTCCGGTCACCACAGCCCACGGCTGCGGGCGAGCCTGCCCACGGTGAGCGCGATCCGCAGGACCAGTGCGTCGCGCGGTTCCGCGGCATGCCGTCCGGTGAGGTCGGCAGCCTTGCGCAGGCGATACCGGACGGTGTTGGGGTGGACGAACAGGGTGCGGGCGCACGTCTCCAGCACGCCGCCGCTTTCCAGGTAGGTCTCGACGGTCAGCAGCAGCGCGGGGCCCGCCTCCTCCAACGGCCGGGCGATCTCGTCGATCAGTAACCGCTCGGCTTCCGCGTCCCCGGAAAGAGCGCGCTCGGGCAGCAGTTCCACCGAGCGGACGGGCCGAGGAGCGGCGGGCCATCCGACGACGGCACGCAGACCGGACAACGCCTCCACCGCACTCTGGTGGGCCTCGGCGAGGCTGGCCGCGGTCGGCCCGGCCACCACGGGCCCCTCGCCGAACGCGACCGACAGCGACGCCAGCATCTCGCGGTCCTTCGCGGTTCCCTCCGTTGGACCCGCCACCACCACGACCAGCCTGGAGCCCTGCACACCGAGCAACACCGGTCTGCCGACCCTGGCCGCCCGGCTGCGGACCTCGAACACGACCGTGGGTGGGTCGTCGGATGGGGGGTTGCCGACGAGCACGGTCGCCTTGGCCGCCGGATCCCAGCCGAGGGCGGCGGCGCGCGACAGCACGGACTCCTCGGCGTCACCACGGACGACGCCGTCCACCACGAGGGCTTCGAGACGGGCGTCCCACGCGCCGCGGGCCTCCGCCGCGGCAGCGTAGGAGTTGGCCGCGGCGAAGGCGATCTCCCTGCCATAGCGGAGGATGCCCTCGATCAGGGCCGCGCGTTCCGTCTCGTTGGCGGCGAATTCCGGGAGTTGCTCCTCGAAGACCTCGATCGCGAGCCGGACGAGCCCGACCGTCTGCCGGAGACTGATCCAGCGGGACAGTTCCTGCGGAGCTCCCCGGAACGCCTCGGTGGTGAGGTTGAGGGCCTCTTTCGAGTCCCGCAGCCAGCCGACGAACCCGGCGGCACCTGTCTGAGTGATCAGCAGAACCCCGGCCCGCTGGTCGGCGGGCATCCGGTTGAACCAGGGAAGGCGCTCCTCCATGGCGGCCACGCTGGCCGTGGCGAGCCTGCCCGAGGCGCGTTCGAGGTCGCGGAGCGTCTTCGCCGAGAGGCCGTGCCGCTTGGGGGACCGTCCGCGGGAGTTGGTTTGTGTCATGACGTGCTCGATCGTACGTCGGCGAGCGCGGGTGGGTATGGCCACTCGGTTCTGGAGAAAACCGGACCTGGAGAAAAACCCGAGGCCGCCCGGCGCGCTGCGGTTCTCGCTGCGCCGGACGGCCTCGTCTCCCCGGTCCCCACCGGTACTTCCACTATGGACCGAGTGGATCTTCAGCGCCAGCGGGCTCACTCGTTCGTGGAGTGTTCGAGTTGCTGGAGGTGCAGGAGTGAACAACGATCCCGGCACCGAAGAACTCACAGCTCGACCTAGGAGGAGATAGTGGGCGAGCAGCTCAAGGACGGGCTGGGCCAGGCGTGGAGTCTGGTCGCGACATTCGTGCCGAAATTCATCGGCTTCCTGATCATCCTGCTCATCGGCTGGCTCATCGCGAAGGCGGTGTCCAAGGCGCTGACCATGGTGCTCGGCAAGCTCGGGTTCCGCAGTCTCATCGAGAAGACCGGCCTCAACGGGACGCTTCGAGAATCGAACGTCGACGCCGTGAACATCATCGGCAAACTGGCGTACTACTTCATCCTGTTGATCGCCCTGCAGCTCGCCTTCGGCGTGTTCGGGGACAGCAATCCGGTGAGCCAGCTGCTCAACGAGGTCATCGCGTTCCTGCCGCGGATCGTGGTCGGCATCGTGCTGCTCATCGTGGCGGCAGCGATCGCCAAGGTCGTCCGCGACATGGTGAACAGCGCACTGGGCACCCGCCCGGCGGGCAGGCTGCTCGGCACCATCGCCTACTGGCTGATCATGGCGCTCGGCATCATCGCGGCACTGAACCAGGTGAACATCGCGACCACCGTGACCACGCCGGTGTTGATCACCGTGCTGGCCACCATCGGCGGCGTCATCGTCGTCGGCTTCGGTGGTGGTCTGGTGAAGCCGGCCCAGCAGCGCTGGGAAGGCTGGCTGGACAACCTGCAGGGCCAGCTCGGCCAGGGTGGTGACAAGTCCCGCGGTGCGGCAGTAGGCACCCGTGAGACGCCCTCGTCGTCGGAGGGCTCCGCACGCGGAGAACTCTGACCGCACTCCCGGCCCCAGTTGGATGTCCCCAATGTGGCATTCGGGAACTTGAACGTCCCCAATGCCACATTGGGGAACTCGTCCGAGGGTCAGCGCAGGGTCGCGTGGGTCGGCTTCAGTTCGCCGATCGAACGCACCCCGAGCAGTTGCATGGTCCGGACGATCTCGGCACGCAGGATGTCCACCGTCCGCTGGACCCCGCGTTCGCCACCCGCCATCAGCCCGTACAGGTACGCCCTGCCGATGAGACAGGTCTGCGCGCCCCTGGCGAGGGCCGCCACGATGTCTCCACCGGAGAGGATGCCCGTGTCCAGCCAGACCTCGGCGTCACCGCCGACCGCGTCCAGCGCCGGTGGCAGCAGTTCCAGCGGCGTCGGCGCCCGATCGAGCTGACGTCCCCCGTGGTTGGAGAGCACGACGGCCTCGGCTCCGTGCTTGACGATCTCGGCGGCGTCGTCGGGGTTCTGGATGCCCTTGACGACGAGCTTGCCCGGCCAGCTCTCCCGCACCCAGTCGAGTGCTTCGTAGTCCAGGGTCGGGTCGAACATCTTGTTGATCAGATCGGCGACGGTGCCACCCCAGGAGCTGAGTGAGGCGAACGTCAGCGGCTCGGTGGTGAGCAGATTGATCCACCAGGCCGGGTGCATGGCGCCGTCGAGGAAGGTGCGCAACGTCAGCGCGGGCGGGATCGTCAGCCCGTTGCGGACGTCGCGCATCCGCGCTCCGCCGACCGGGGTGTCGACGGTCAACATCAGCGTGTCGTAGCCCGACTCCCAGGCGCGCTGCATCAGGTCCTTGCCCGCAGCGCGGTCCCGCCACACGTAGAGCTGGAACCACTTGCGGGCCCGCGGCGCGGCAGCTGCCACGTCCTCGATCGACGTGGTGCCCATTGTGGACAACGCGTACGGAATGCCCTCGCGCTCGGCCACGCGGGCCACGGCTCGCTCGCCCTCGTGGTTCATCATCCGGGTGAAACCGGTGGGGGCGAAGGCGAACGGCAGGGCGGAGCGAACCCCGAGGATGTCCGTCCCGGTGTCCACCTCGGCCACGCCGCGCAGGACGTTGGGCCGGAACTCGATGTTGCGGAAGGCCTGCCGGGCGCGGCGCAGGCTGTCCTCGAGCTCGGCCGCGCCGTCGGTGTAGTCGAAGACCGCGCGTGGGCTCCGCTTGCGGGCGATCGTGCGCAGATCGGCGATCGTGTGCGCCTTCGCGAGCCTGCGCTCGGTCGGGTTGAGCACGATCGGCCGGGGACGCAGGATCTCCGCGAGTTCGGCAGGGCGGGGCACACGGCGCTGGGTCATGGCTCATCTCCACAGGTGGGACGTTCCCAATGTGGCATTGGGGACGTTGAACGTCCCCAATGCCACATTGGGGTACTACGACCACGGGGTCAGGCGACGCCGGAATCCGAGGTCTGCGGGCCCGCGGCGGTCACGTCGTCGATGCGGTACTTGCGGGCCGCCTCGACCGCCTTCGACCGGTCGACCTCGCCCCGGCGGGCCAGTGCTGTCAGCACGCCGACGGTGATCGATTCGGCGTCCACCAGGAAGTGCCTCCGCGCGGCGGGACGGGTGTCGGAGAACCCGAACCCGTCGGTACCCAGCGTCAGCATGTCGGTGGGCACCCACGGCCGGATGAGATCCGGAACCGCGCGCATCCAGTCCGAGACGGCCACGATCGGGCCCTGCACGTCCTGCAGTGCGGAGGTCACGTACGGAACCCTGGGGGTGTCGCCCGGGTAGAGCAGGTTGTCCCGGTCGACTTCCACCGCTTCCCTGCGCAGCTCCGTCCACGACGTTGCCGACCACACCGAGGCCCGTACGCCCCACTCCTCGGCCAGCATCCGCTGTGCCTTCAGCGCGTCGGGCATCGTGACGCCGGAGACCATGATCTGGGCCTCCGGCCCGTCGCCCTCCGGCGCGTCCGCGTAGCGGTAGAGACCGCGCAGCAGACCGTCGACGTCGAGGTTCTCCGGCTCGGCGGGCTGCTGGTACGGCTCGTTGTAGATGGTGATGTAGTAGAAAATGTTCTCGCCGTTGCCGTCCGGGCCGGTCTCGCCGTACATCCGGCGCAGACCGTCGCGCACGATGTGCGCGATCTCGAAGGACCACGCGGGGTCGTAGGTCACGACCGCGGGGTTGGTCGCCGAGAGCAGGATCGAGTGCCCGTCCGCGTGTTGCAGGCCCTCGCCGGTCAGCGTGGTGCGGCCCGCTGTGGCGCCGAGCAAGAATCCCCTGGTCATCTGGTCGGCCGCGGCGTAGAGCGAGTCGCCCGTGCGCTGGAAGCCGAACATCGAGTAGAAGATGTAGATCGGGATCATCGGCTCGCCGTGGGTGGCGTAGGACGTGCCCACCGCGGTGAACGACGCCGTCGATCCGGCCTCGTTGATGCCCTCGTGCAGCAGTTGGCCCTGCTCCGACTCCTTGTAGGCCAGCATCAGCTGCGCGTCGACCGACGTGTAGCTCTGCCCGTGCGGGTTGTAGATCTTGGCCGTCGGGAACATCGAGTCGAGCCCGAAGGTGCGGGCCTCGTCCGGAATGATCGGCACGATCCGCTTGCCGATCTCGGCGTCCTTGGCCAGCTCGCGGACGAGGCGGACGAACGCCATCGTGGTGGCGACCTCCTGCTTGCCCGACCCCTTGCTGATCACGTCGTACACCGAGTCGCCCGGCAGGACGAGCGGCTTCGCCTTGGTCCGCCGTTCCGGCAGGAACCCGCCGAGGGTGCGCCTGCGGCTGAGCATGTACTCGATCTCCGGCGCGTCCTCGCCCGGGTGGTAGTACGGCGGCAGCTTCGGGTCGCGCTCGAGTTCCTCGTCACTGATCGGGATGCGCTGGGCGTCGCGGAAGAGCTTGAGGTCGTCGAGGGTCAGCTTCTTCATCTGGTGCGTGGCGTTGCGGCCCTCGAAGGCCGGGCCGAGGCCGTAGCCCTTGATGGTGTGCGCCAGGATCACCGTCGGCTGGCCGGTGTGCTCCAGCGCCGCCTTGTAGGCCGAGTAGACCTTGCGGTAGTCGTGCCCGCCACGCTTGAGGTTCCAGATGTCGGCGTCGGAGAGGTCCTTGACCAGTTCCTTCGTCCGCGGGTCGCGGCCGAAGAAGTGCTCGCGGACGAAGGCGCCGTCATTGGCCTTGTACGTCTGGAAGTCACCGTCCGGGGTGGTGTTCATCACGTTCACCAGCGCGCCGTCGCGGTCGGCGTGCAGCAGCGCGTCCCACTCGCGGCCCCAGATGACCTTGATCACGTTCCAGCCCGCGCCGCGGAAGTACGACTCCAGCTCCTGGATGATCTTGCCGTTGCCGCGCACCGGCCCGTCCAGCCGCTGCAGGTTGCAGTTGATCACGAAGGTCAGGTTGTCCAGGCCTTCGCCAGCGGCCACGTGGATGAGTCCGCGCGACTCCGGCTCGTCCATCTCGCCGTCGCCGAGGAATGCCCAGACTTGCTGGTCACTGGTGTCCTTGATGCCGCGGTCGTGCAGGTAGCGGTTGAACCGTGCCTGGTAGATCGCGTTCATCGGGCCGATGCCCATGGAGACCGTCGGGTACTCCCAGAAGTCCTGCATCAGGCGCGGGTGCGGGTAGGACGGCAGGCCGCCGCCCTCGCCGGCGTGCGAGTGCTCCTGACGGAAGCCGTCCAGCTGGTCGGCGCTGAGTCGTCCTTCGAGGAACGCGCGGGCGTAGATGCCCGGGGAGGCGTGCCCCTGGATGAAGATCTGGTCGCCACCGCCGGAGTGGTCCTTGCCGCGGAAGAAGTGGTTGAAGCCCACCTCGTACAGCGCGGCGGACGAGGCGTAGGTGGAGATGTGACCGCCGACGCCGACGCCAGGACGCTGGGCCCTGTGCACCATCACCGCGGCGTTCCACCTGATGAACGCGCGGTAGCGCCGTTCGACCTCCTCGTCGCCGGGGAACCACGGTTCGTTCTCCGTGGGGATCGTGTTGACGTAGTCCGTCGTCGACAACGGGGGAACGCCGATCCTGCTCTCCCTGGCCCGCTCGAGCAGCCGCAGCATCAGGTATCGCGCGCGCTGCTGGCCGCCGCGGGCCAGCGCGGCGTCGAAGGAGTCAAGCCACTCGGACGTCTCCTCCGGGTCGATGTCGGGCAGGTGCGCCGCCAGTCCGTCACGAATGACGCGGACGCGAGCCGGGGCCTGCTGGCCGTCGGCGTTGTTCTGCGGGGCCAAGGGATCTCCTCGCCGGTTGTAGCCGTGTTGCTAGCTGTTGCCTTGTGGTTGTGACACAGTCGCCGTCTCGACGGCAGCGTGTCGTTCGCGTGCCATCGTCGTCGCAAACGCGGCTCCCGTCACCGCTACTGGGCGGTAACGTTCGCCGACCCCGCTGCGGCGCGTTTCGGCTGCTCGCGCCCCTCTCGGGGCACACCCTCCACCCTAGGCCAGACTGCCGTGGGCGGAGCGGGCGCGCCGGTGCTGAGGCGGTGCGACGGTGACCGGATCGTGTACGGGTCAGCGGGTCCGGGACGTCGTATCCTGAGACACGACTTGCCGACGATCCGGTGTGGCCGGTTGCGCCGTCGGCCTCACCAGTGTTCGCTTACCCCATCTCTGTACGAACGTGCGGCGGCCAGGACCTTCTGGAGTGACGCGCCGCACTCGGCTGTAGTTGGAGGAGTGAAGTCGTGGTCGCCGCGGGAGACGCTGAACACAACGGCGTCGCCGAGAGGCTTGGGATCAAGCCGGACATGGTGGTCCAGGAGATCGGCTGGGATGAGGACGTCGATGACGATGTCCGCGCAGCGATCGAGGAACAGATCGGTGCGGAGCTCCTCGACGAGGATGCCGACGAGGTCATCGACGTCGTGCTGCTGTGGTGGCGCGAGGACGACGGTGACCTCGGCGACGCGCTGGTCGACGCCCGTGGACCACTCGACGACAACGGCGTGATCTGGGTGTTCACACCCAAGACCGGGCAGCCGGGGCACGTCGAACCCAGTGATATCGCCGAGGCGGTCCCCACAGTGGGCCTCTCCCTGACATCGAACGTGAGCATCAGCCCGACCTGGGCAGGTGTCCGCCTGGTGCCGAGGTCGAAGTAGGGTGATCTGGCACGGTAGGACGCATCAGCGCTCACCAGGGAGAGGATTCGCGGTATGGCGGTAGAGGTCGGTACGCAGGCTCCGGACTTCACGCTCAAGGACTACAACAAGCAGGACGTGACACTGTCGTCCTTCCGGGGCGACAAGCCGGTGTTGCTGGTCTTCTATCCCTTCGCGTTCAGCGGGATCTGCCAGGGCGAGCTGTGCCAGTTGCGCGACGAGTTCGCCGAGTACAGCGACCAGGGCGTTCAGGTGCTCGGCGTTTCCGTCGACACCCCGTTCTCGCTGAAGGCGTGGGCCGAGCAGCAGGGTTACCAGTTCCCGTTGCTGTCGGACTTCTGGCCGCACGGTGAGGTCGCCCAGGCCTACGGCGTGTTCAACGAGCAGGCAGGGCTGGCCAACCGTGGCACCTTCCTGATCGACAAGGACGGCGTGGTCCGGTTCGCCGAGATCAACCAGCCCGGCGAGGCCCGTGACCAGCAGGCATGGAAGAAGGCGGTCGCCGATCTGGGCTGATCGGCACCAGGTGACGTCCGGTCCTGCCGGAGGTCACCGCCAGGGCGCATAGCTCAGCGGAAGAGCACCTCGCTTACAACGAGGGGGTCGCAGGTTCGAACCCTGCTGCGCCCACACCTGTGGAAACGGGGGCACTGCGACGTGGAACTCACAGCGCAGGAGTTTGTCTCCGCACTTCGGCAACGCCGCTCCGAGACGGAACGGGCGAAGATCCAGCGACGCTATCGGGGCCCGGAGTCCGAGATCGTCGGTGTCCGGATGAAGGACGTTTTCGACTCCGCGGCCAGTTGTGCCGACATGTCGCTGGCTGAGGTGGAGAAGTTGCTCGATGCGCCGTTCTACGAGGCGCGTCTTGGCGCGGTGAGCATTCTCGACTTCAAGGCTCGCCGCAAGCGCATCACCGAAGAGGAACGTCGCGGGCTCTATGAGCTCTACCTACGGCGGCACGACCGTATCGACAGCTGGGACCTGGTCGACCGCGCCGCGCCGCGGGTCGTCGGTTGGTACCTGCTCGACAAACCCCGGGACCCGCTCTACGCGCTGGCCCGGTCCTCGAACGTCTTGGAACGGCGGACGGCGATCACGGCTGCCTTCTGGCTCATCCGCAACGGCGATATCACCGATGCGTTGAACATCGCCGAGATTCTGCTCGGCGATGAGGAGGAGCTGATTCACAAGTCGGTCGGCACCGGCCTGCGGGAGATCGGCAAGATCGACCAGGACCGGCTTGTCGACTTCCTGCGCGAGCACGCGGACACGATTCCGCGGGTGACGGTGCGATACGCGAGCGAGAAGTTGCCCGCGGAGGTGCGCGCCGAGTTCGTACGGCAGCCCGACCCTCGCTGAGCGGCCCGGTTACGTGGTGTAGAACTACTCAGCCGGGCCGAGCTCTCGGTACTCCCGCAGTACGGCCTTGACGGCGTCGGTGACGGGTGGTTCGTCGGTCAGTGCAGTCCAGGCATAGGCGTCGTGCTCTTGGAGTTCGACGGGTTCGGCGCTGGCAACGTCCACCGCGAAGTTGAACTGGCGGCTCTTCTTGCCGCTGCCTGATGTGTAGTCGAAGCTGCCGAGGTAGTGCCGGATGGCCGACACGTCCAGGCCGGTTTCTTCCTTGACTTCACGAATCAAAGCGGCGTCCAGCTTCTCGTCTGCTTCGACCTTGCCACTGGGCAGTTCGAAGATGCCGCCCATAAAGTCGTCGTCGGGCCGTTGGAGCAGCAGGACCTTGTCGTCGTGTTGCACGACTCCGCCGACCACGAGCTGCTGTACCCCGTCGGCCGTGGCCTGGGTTGTGAGTTGTTCGAGCAACGAGTTGTCGACCATGTTCCTATCCTTGTAAGTCGCGGTGATGTTCGGTCACCTTACGAATGCCCTCGATGTACTGATCCACGAGCGGCATATCTTCCTCCCGGTGCCAGACCGGCAGTTTGAGGGTGTTGCGGTGGAGCTCCTCGGCGACGGGGAAGTCGCCGGGGGCGTAGCCGAGTCTGCCGACGTAGGCGGGAAACAGCGCTCCGGGCGCCTGAAACAACGGCAGCAGGTTGAGCGGGCACGTCGACCCGGGGCGGTCGACCTCGTGGCAACCTTCGGCCTGTAGTGCCTGATGGAAGCGTTCCGGCGGTAGTCCACCGAGTTCTCGTTGGTGGTAGCGCAGTGGGAGGCCGTACCAGGCCGAACGCACCCGGAGGGGTGGTTGCGGCACAGTGATCCCGGGCAGTTCGGCAAGTTGTTCGTGTAGGTGTGCGGCGACTCGGGCACGTCCGTCGAGGTAGTCGTTTAGGTGGTCGAGCTGCTCCAGGGCGATGCGCGCGGCGAGCGGATGGATGCGGAACTTGAGGCCCATGCCAGTCACCGCGTAGCGGTAGAGCGGGTGGGCGGTCGGGAGTTCGTTGCGGCAGCGTTTGTTGTACTGGCCGTGCAGCAGCACGCGGTGGAAGACGTCCTGGTTGTCGGTGAGCACGAAGCCGCCTTCGCCGGCGGACAGCGGTTTCGGTCCGTTCATGCTGAAGGCCGCAGCGTGCCCGAACGTGCCCACCCGCTGCCCGTCGATCGAGGCCCCGTGGGCGTGCGAGCCGTCTTCCAGGAGGAGCAGCTGGTGCTCGTCGGCCAGCACCTTGAGGGCGTGCATATCGGCAGGTAGTCCCCACAGGTGCGTCGCCATGATCGCGGTGGTCTTGGGAGTGATGCGTCGCAGTACGTCCTCGGGGTTGAGGTTGCCGGTCTCGTCGCATTCGGCCAGGACCGGGATGGCGCCCAGGTGCAGTAGCGGTGTCACCGTCGCGAAGAAGGTGTAGGCGGGCACGATGACCTCGTCGCCTGGGCCGATGCCGCAGGCGGCGTAGAGCGAGTGCAGGGCGGTGGTGCCGGAGCTGGTCAGCACCACGTGCCGGACGCCGAAGTAATCGGCCAGTGCGTCTTCCAGATCAGCGATGACTCCGGAGCGGTCGTAGATGGAGATGGCGTCCCCGAGCTGACGCCTCACTGCCTCCACCGTGCTGCTTGTGACGGGTGGCCAGGTGAAGTGGGGTTCTGGCGTGGTGACGGTAGGAGTTCCGCCGAGTAGGGCGAGGGCGGAGGTCATAGCAGCTCCTTCGGGCTGATGTAGGTGCGTGTGCGTGCGGACTCGTAGCAGCCGGAGACGAAGCTCAGATGTGCCAGGTTCTCGCGGGGGCCGCTGACGTTCGGGCGGAGCCCTTCGATGACGCGGCAGAAGTAGTTGACCTGCGAAATGGCCGCGGATGGCCAGGCTTGTTCGCGTGCCAGCGATTCCACGACCTCGCCGCCGTTGGTGAGGCGCTGAATCCGGCCGCGTTCCAGTCGCACGATGCCCTTGCTTCCGACGAGCCGGATCTGTTCGGCCTTCGGCCCGATGAATCGCGAGAGCAGCAGAGAGCCGTACAAGCCGCTGTCGTAGCTGAAGTGGATCAACGCGGTGTCCTCGGCGTCGTAGCTGCGGTCCGGGCGCGCGCTGACCGACATGTCGGCGAGGAGGCGGTCGGGCAGACCGAAGTACCAGAGGATCATGTCGATCAGGTGGTAGCCCATGTCGATGATGCAGCCGCCGCCTGCCTCAGTGGTGCGTCCGCGCCACCCGTCGGAGGGGTCGGGGATGTGGAGCGTGTATGCGGCGTCGACGACGAACGGCGTGCCGATCTGGTCCGCCAACTGTGTGAAGCTGGTGTAGATGGGGTTGAATCGGCGCTGTAGCGTCACCATGAGCTGGATGCCAGCCTGCTCACAGCGCGCCACCAGGTCCTGTGCCTCGTCCAAAGTGGTCGCGAACGGCTTCTCCTTGAGCACGTGCACGCCGTGCGTGGCCGCGGCCTCGATGACGTGTCGGCCGACGTGGTGGGGCACGCAGACCACGACGAGATCAAGCTGTTGGGACCGGAACATCCCGGTGAAGTCGGTATAGCCCTCGACGCGGAGGGCGTACTGCTGTTCGCGAACAACCTCGACATTTTCGTCGCAGATTGCCACCAACTCGGCTCCATCTGAGCCGAGCAGACCGGGAATGTGGTCCTCGAGCGCTTGTTTGCCAAGCCCCACGACCCCCGCCCGGAGCCTGACCGAGCGACCTGGAGCGCCGCTATCGCGTCGCGCACACATCGGCAGTTGCACGAGTTCGGTCACCTGTCTTTTCCTCCTACGATTCTTTGTGCCGCCAGGAATCGATACGTGCGACAACCTGTCTCACTCCTTCATCGAGTTCTCTGTTGCTGTTTATGACCGTGATGAATCGGTCGGGTTCGGCGGCGATGAGTTGCTGCATCACCCGCGCGCGAGCCGCGAAGACCGCGAAGTCTTCATCGCTGACGTGGTTCCCTCGGGCTTCCGTCCTGCGCTGCTGACGGTCACGGATGCGGGCGACGCGAACATCGAGCGGCGGGTCGACATACACCGTTACGGTCGGTGGGTGGCGGAGTTCGCCCAACAGGACGCTGAGCCAGGTCAGGGCATGTACGTCGGTAGGAATCGCGCCTGTCTGCACCAGACTCGGGACCAGCGTGGAGATGACGGTGTCAAGGTGGCGGTCCTTGAGGACGACGTTGCCGGCTTCAAGTGCCGGGCCGATCACCCGCTCATCGAAGTAGTAGAGGTCGGCCACGACCTCCAAGGCCCGCGTGAGCATCGTGGCCGGCTCGCCCACCGTCGGCCGAAGGAACTTGTCGCGCCCGAGGGCTTCAACCAGCCGCTGCCCGTACCGACTGTCCGAAAACTCGTCAACGGCGACCGCGGCGACGCCCCGCTTGGTCAGCTCAGTGAACACCGCCCGCAGCAGCGAGCTCTTACCTGCACCGTCCTGCCCTTCGAAGGAAACGAGCATCACTCCTCCTCGCCAGGCGCCGTGGCATCTAGTGCATGGAGGCCCTCCAGCACCCGGTGCATCAGGCCGGGATCGGGTATGGCCGCAGGCGGCCGTGTGCCTTGTTGCTGAGGTATCCGATGCGGTAGCTGGCGCGGTAGGCGGATGGTGTCGTCGTTCGCCATCCTCCGGATGGGCAAGGTGCACCAGATGAGCCGCCTGCCAGCGTGGAATTGATAGCCCCATTCCTGGTGTGCCAGCGATGGGGGAGGTGTCGCCAACAGCACTTCGGGCGGTTCCGTGACTGAGTCCCAGACTTCGACCACAAGCGACCTAGGCCAGCGGTGAAGTCGGACGACAAGGAAGCTGACGGGGTGGAGTTCGTCCACGTATCCGTGAATGTCACCAGTTGTCGCGATGGCGTGTGCGACAAGAACCTCAACGACCTCTCGGATGACGTCCGCAATGTTCTGGCTGAGGTGCCAACGCAGCGCCGCAGAGTCAACGAGCAACTGCGAGCAGGTCATAGCGGTGGGAATCGCCACGAGCGTGAGTTGATGCGTGTTTTCTCGTCGTGGGCTTGGGGACGGAGCCATGGATAGCCGCGATTCATCGACAAGCACCGTTGTCACCGTGACTCCTCGGAATCAAAGTCCACGATCAGAAGCCGGGTATCGCTGTGCGACTCCAGCAGCTCCTTCATCGCCTGCTGGACGCTCGGAAATTGGGCCAAGTGATGCACTGCTGGCACAACGACGTGTGCGGCGTCGCCACGCGCCAGCATGCTGATCAGCTCCGCGAACGCGATCGTGTGCGCCTGGCATCGGTCGACGAGCACGTGCAGCAGGACGAAGCCTTCCCGTTTTGCATAGTTCACCAACGAACGTCGAAGGTGCTCGACGTCGCGCTCGCTGGTTGCCACCGTTCTGCGGATGTATCCGATTAGCGGGCGTACTGGCGTCTCGTGGGGTGGGTGGCAGGACCAGCGACGGGTGTCGGGGATCGAGCGCCGCTGGTCCTGCCGGTCTGGATGCCGCATCTCACAGCGCTCCGAGGTTGTGCGCCGCGAGAACCACTCGCTCACAGGGCCAGGCCGCGCCGCACGCCACGCACTCGTCGGCCTCGTTGATGTGCTCGTCCAGCACGTTGGTCGCGAGCGTGGACAGCACGGCGAGAAGTGCGGGTACTTGATCGAGCACCGCGATCTCCCTTGATGCCTCTTGGCTGGTCACGGCGGGCTACCTCCGTTGCTAGCGGACGGGACAAGGTCGTAACCTCCACACAACTCCCCGTAGCGGGCGGAATACAGGGCGCTTTCCGGGCATGTACCGGGCACTGGGCGGTCTGACCTGCAGAAACAGAGCAGACGTAGACAGGAGGCACGGGTGGTCGCGAAGCGACAGCGTCTCGCGCAGCGTCGAAAGTCGCTCGGCTTCACGCAGGAAGGACTGGCCGAACGGCTTGGCATCGACCCAACGACCGTGCGTCGTTGGGAGAGCGGTGGTGCTGAGCGCGGCCCGCAGCCGTGGCTGCGTCCGAAGTTGGCGCGCGTGCTTCAGGTGTCCGCTGAACAACTGGACGACCTACTCGCCGAGGCCGACACGCCGAGGACGAACGAGTCGTTACAACGAGCTGCCAATGTCGAATCGTCGATGCCTGATGTCACGCATGTCGTGCCGTCACAAGCGGTTCTGGCCGTGATGGGTCCATCCCAGACGCTGGTTTCCCTGGACGTGTTCACACAGTCCTTGATCGCGCGCTATGAGTTGGAGGGGCCACAGCAGCTCGTGGCTGAGGCACGCGCGCTGCGCCAGGTGTGCCATCAACTCGGCGGGAGCGTATCGGGGACTGAGGAACGAACCCGCCTTGCTCGCGTCAGTGCTCAGCAATCTGCGCTGCTTGCCTACATGTCGGTCAACCTCAGCCAGTACAAAGACGCCGAGCAGTACGCGCTCGAAGCTTCGTTGCTGGCAACGGCGATTCGCGATTGGCCGCTCCTGGCCTGGATCAAGGGCACGCAGAGCTTCACAGCGTACTACCAGGAGAAGTACGACGACGCCCTCAATCTCGCACGGGTGGGACTGCAGTTCGCTGGCGACGATGCGCAGCGCATTCGGCTGCTTGCCAACGGGGTGGCGCGTGCCGCAGGCAAGCTGGGGGACCGGCGGACGGTCGACCAGGCAGTGACAGAGGCGTTCGAGCTTGTGGCCGACCGCAGCGGGCCAACGGGAATGACTCCGTGCATCGACTTCGCTCCCTATCGTTGGGCGCGTACGGCCGCGAACGCGGCCACCGCCTACCTCTCCGTGGGGGACTACAAGCAAGCGCTGAAGTTGACGCAGGACGTGAGCGCCACCGTCGCCAGTTCGGACTCGGACTGGAGTCGCTCCCTTGTGCATTTGGACGAGGCCAGCGCCCTGACGCTTGGTCGACAAGCCGACCTTGAACACGCCGCATCAATCGGTAAGGCCGCGCTCGCCGCATCGGCAACCAAACCCATTGCGTCGATACACAGCCGGGCAGCCGAACTCGCGGTCAGCATGCGTCGGCGTGGTACAAACCGTGCCGGGCAGGACTTTGCCGCCGCCTTGCACGAATGGAAGCAACGCCGACCCGAGGTCACAACGTGAGCGTTTTTCCCGCCGAGTTGCCAGCTAGCCTGGATGACCCCGAGGTGATCCGCGAACACGACTGGGAAGCCTTCTGCCAGCTCACATACATGGAGAATCATTGGGACCGGCCAGGCTGGACCCCAGGCCGACGGTCGTACCACTGGATGCTGACCTTCGACGGTGCCGACGACGTGCAGCAGCTCGCCAAGCGATGCCAAGCACAGCTCCCAGCGACGAAACTCGACCCCGTCCCGCTCGACGCCCTCCACCTCACGATCGGCCGTATCGGGTTTACCGACGAGGTGACGAAAACGTCTGTACGTGCCATCGCTAAGGAAGCCGAGCGATCCCTAGACCTGGAACCGTTCGTGCTGGGCGTTGGACCGCTGGCGGGATCGTCAGGTGCAGCGCGATTCAGCGTGACACCGTGGTCGCCGCTCCTCGACCTGCACCGGCAGCTCACTGCTGCCACACGTACCGTGCTTGGCGAGCGCTGCAGCATGGAGACCAGCAAGTTCCGGCCACATCTGAGCATCGCCTACGCCAACGACCGCCTACCTGTTAGCGACTTACTACCGCTGTACGAGGAGTTGCGGACATTGCCACCCATCACGATGTCCGCGTGGTCAGCTGTGCTAATCGAGATGCGCAGAGATGGTCACACTTATCGCTTTGGCGAAGTTTTTCGGGTTCCCTTCAACTGAACTATTTATTTCATTTTTCGCCAGTCTAAATTATGACTGGCGTGGTCGTCTTAGCCGTTTGCTACAGTGTAGCGAGTAATGCAATTTCGCTACACTGTAGCGGCGGTCACGAAGCAGGCAAGGTTCAGTATTGAGAATACAATAGATACTTGTACTAGTCTGTGCTTGCGCCAGTTGATTTTGCTCATGCTGACAAGTTGGCGTGCAAGAGCGGCCAGTTGATCGAGTCCATCTTGGTTCTTTAACGAGCGCTCTAACATGGGAGGATGCCAGTGTTGAAGGTGGCCGAAGTAAATGAAATTGTCCGCGTGTCGGTTGGCATGTTCCTGCGGTGGCCCAAGTTGCGGATACACAGCAGCCGCTGAGGTTATAATTGCGACAAGTAGCGCTGCGATGCCACAAATCTCGACTATTTTGCCCAACGGTGAGAGTTCGGAAAGAACTCCGCCTTTGGCGCTGGTTGATGCGACCGCGAAAAGCATTCCTCCTTCTAATGCGAGAAGAATCGACGCTTTGGTGTCAACTTTGCCTGTCCATGACTCTTGCGCTGCATGCGCGCGCCACGCAAATTCGACCGATGAATTACTATGCCTGATGGCGTCCCGGGAGTCGAGGTGTGACTTGCGACTTCGGAGAATCGGCGTCACGCTGCTCCTCTAGATATTCATGTGCAATGATACTGATACCCGGGTGCTTGATCATTGTTCGACGAAGAGACCTTATCCAACGTTTGTGGCAATTGCCGACCCGCTTGCCTGACCCACACGGGCAGCGATAGCCTGGTCTAGCGGGAGTTTCAGCGGCGGTGAGCAAGTGTTCGAGTTGGTTAGCCGTGAGGTCTGCTGTTGTCTCTCGAAACCACTGTTTGTGCCCCTCCGTGCCGTGTGCCCATTCCTCCCCTGGCCAGTGGGGGAGAATGTTATGCTTTCGGCGCACGTCGTATAGCCGCTGTAGAACCAAGAACTCTTCGACTCTCGATATGTAACGTCGGAGGCCGCCTGGTCGCTGGAAGTCGTCGACTGGCTCAGTTTGGGGTAGCCAAAGGCAGAAGCGACCATTAGGTTCAATGTGCCGATCAGGTTCATTTCTGGGAAACCTACCGACGGCATCGAATGTGTCGGGAAGCGCGAAAGGATCCAAGTTCGGGTAGTGGATGGAAAGTTCGAAGGAGTCAACGCGTCCATCGGGCCGTGCGACCTTTACTATTCCTTCGATCCGTGCCCGCGGAACTCCGAGGTGGACTATGCGAAGGCTTGGTTGGACCTGGTCCAGGTCTGCCGCGTCTTGTCGCCAGCGACGACTGCCTGCGTCAGTTAGTCGTTTGACCATGGCTTCACCGGCTTCCTGTGCGCCCGTCGACTGTTAATCAACGCCGCTGTAGCCGTGGCCCCAATTGCGGTCAGGGCTAACGCACTCAGTGCACGGTCAGGCTTCTCCGACGCCTCAAGATCGGCGAGATCGTTGTACGAGATGTCTGTGGCGACGTACGTCTGCGCTGTGGCAGACCAGGAAAAGGCTTCCTGCAGCCAGGCTGGTAGCAAATCGCGGATAGTTCGATTGATCCCGATCTGACCGCCGTCGAGGCGTTGTTGAATTGAGGCGGCGTCGGCGGTCGAGCCACCAAGGCTAATGACGTCTGTTTTCCCATGTTCGCCGATCTTCGACACCAATACCTGTCCCCAGGCTAAGCCGACGGCCAACCGGTGTGCCGGCAGTTCGGGCAATGCTGTCGGGATGACCTCATCGGCAACCGTCATCAATGCCGTTGCTAGGCGGATTGCTTCTAAGGCAGCCGCCTCGTCGTTGCTGACGGGCCGATAGGCGAACGCTTGCATGCGGTCGCCCTGGTACTGGATGCGCAGTGCCTCGAAATCTTGTGTCGCGGAGTCGCGCATGACGCCACGGAGTACGTGGAACAGACGGATGGCTTCGCGGAGGTTGTTATCGATAGATTCAAGGCTGTCGATGTAGCCGGTGAATCCGTCCACGTCAGCGAAGATTGATGCACCTGATACCGACTTCGTATTGGATAAGGCGAGAGAGGCATTATCGATCCTCTCTTTCACCGCAGTGCTCGAGACTGTCCCCTGGGGAAACCTCTCGGCGAGGATTTCGAGGCGCGCGCGGGTGCTTTCGGATTTCCAGTTCCAGCCGTACTGGCCTGCCAGATCCTCGATTTTCGAGGCGGTGAGTGTGATCTTGTAGATGTCGTCGCTGTCGCTTCTTTCGGCCTCCGCCTTCAGGTCATCAGGTAGTAGGTCATATACCTCGGCGGTCATTCGGATTCCGGAATCTTTCAGAAGTTTGGCGGCGTGGTTGGCCGCGCTGCCCAGGAAGAGCAGTTCCTGGTCGCCCCCGGCGCCATTGCGAGTCGCTATGCATCGCCCATGGTCGAGTCCGGCGGCGACACGCCATGTGTTTGTCTCGGAGAGGCCGAGCACGTCGTTGAAGATCGCCGTCATCTGGCGAATCGCCAGGCACGTCAACACGGCTTTAGTGGCCATCAGCGATTCGTCTGAGGTCGGCCGGTAGGCCAACGCATGCAGGCGCGGACCCTGAAAGTGAATCTTCTGACCGTCGAAGTCCTTTGCAACGATCTTGCTTACCTCGCGGGCGAAGATGTGCAGCAGGCGCAGCATGCCTTCGCCCTCGTCGCTTGCGTTTGCGCGAAGCTGCCGGTTGAACGTGGTCACGTCCACGTAGAAATGGGTGCCCGTGACCCGGCGCGGCTTCGTTCGCGAGATCTGGTCGAAGTCGATCTCTCGGGTGATGTCTTTGATCTCTAGATCGGAGGTCTGCTTGTAGCGGTCCTCGGCTCGTTCCAATGCCTTCTCGAAGCTCCACGTCATACTTGTCGCCTGCTTACGCGCTCGTAGTTACAAACTTGTAATTGCAGTGCCGACGAGTTCGTCAAAACTATCGGCAGTCGTAGATCAAGCGGCCCTGTTAGCGTTCTCCCAGTGACGGCTTACCTGCTGTCCGCAGTGAGGCGCGCTTGAAAACTCGAACTTGTGGCGAACAGCATCGTCGAGCGTCACCTAACCCGCCAAGTAAGCCATCAAACGATGGGTACGCCTACGGGGCCGTGGTTGGCCAAGCGGCGTAGGGCTTCCAGGTCGCGAACGATGAACCGTCTGCCGCTTGTATCGACGAGCCCGCTGCTCCTGAGCTTGCGTAAGCCCCTTTCGGCTGTTGCTTGCTTGACACCGACTAGAGTGCCGACCTCGATCTGGGTGAGGTCAACTCCGATCACTGTCGCGCCGTTGCTCGAGTCCCCGTGAGTGCTAGCTAGCTCGAGTAGAACCTTGGCCAATCGAACGGGCGTAGAGCAGCCGGTGAAATCGATCCGGCGTTGGTTCGCTGACCTCAGCTTGCTGCTGATCGTAGCCGTCAAGGTCAGCATCGCCTCGGGGTCTGGTCTGAGGGTGGACAAGAAGTCGCCGCGATCGATAGACACGGCGATCACGGGCGCGCGGCCGCACGCCCTAACGGTGGCTGAGCGCTTGCCATGGTCGACTGCAGCCATTTCACCTACCACGTCTCCGCCGAAGCGCAGTGCCAGCAGAGCGTCTCCAGTACCATCCAGCGCAGCCGTAATCTTGACGAACGAGGACAGTAAGAGAAGGACAGCTGTGTCATCGTCTCCCTCGGTGATTAGCGTGTCACCAGCGCGAAACTCCACGAGGCGTCCAACGGTCGCAAGTCGATCAAGTGTGTCGCGACGGAGTCGGGACAGGAAGCTGTCGATCCGCCAGAAGTCGCTGTGTGAGTCGATGAGTTTGTTGATGTTCATAGCTTCGTGCAAGCCTCGCCAGGTGAGAAGAACGTTGCCTGGAGGCTACGCCGAGTCGTAACTTGTGGGATCAGCAGACGTACTGACTGAACAACCCCCGGAAGTGCAAAGTCGGGCTGCGGATCTGCAAACTCGGGGTGCGGATGTGCAAAGTTAGCGGACTTGAATTGTGTGGGCTGTGCGGGGGATCAGTTCGCCGATTACCGGAGCGCCGGGGATTTCGCCTGCTACTAGGAGGCCACCGGAGGTTTGGGCGTCGGCCAGCAGGAGGGCCTCTTCCTCGGTGATCGCCATCAGGTCCACATGGGGACGGACCCAGTCGAGGTTGCGGCGGGTGCCGCCGCTGACGTAGCCGTCGCGCAGCGCTTCGCGGGCGCCGTCGAGGTAGGGCACCGTGGCGGAGTCCAGCACCGCCGTGACGCCGCTGGCCCTCGCCAGTTTGTGCAGGTGGCCGAGCAGGCCGAAGCCGGTGATGTCCGTGGCGCAGCGGATGCCGGCCGCCAGCGCTGCCCTCGACGACGCCGCGTTGAGCGACACCATGGTGTCGATCGCCTGCTCGTGCCGCTCACCGGTGGCCTTGTGCCTGGTGTTGAGCACGCCGATCCCCAGCGGCTTGGTCAGTGAGAGGGGCATGCCAGGACGGCCCGCGTCGTTGCGCAACAGCCGCTGCGGGTCGGCGGTGCCGGTCACCGCGAGCCCGTACTTCGGTTCGGGGTCGTCGACGCTGTGTCCGCCCGCGAGATGACAACCCGCCTTCGCGCACACGTCCGAACCGCCGCGCAGCACCTCGGTGGCCAACTCGAACGGCAGCACGTCACGTGGCCAGCCGAGCAGGTTCAGCGCGACGACGGGCCGTCCGCCCATCGCGTAGACATCGGACAGCGCGTTTGCCGCAGCGATCCGGCCCCAGTCGTACGGATCGTCCACCACCGGCGTGAAGAAGTCCGTCGTGGCGATCACCGCGATGCCGTCGGTGACACGCACCGCCGCCGCGTCGTCGCCGTGGTCGAGACCGACCAGCAGTTCACCGGCGCTGCCCTCCGCCACGGGCGTGGACAGTCCGCGAACCATGTCCTCCAGTTCGCCGGGCGGGATCTTGCACGCGCACCCGCCGCCGTGCGCGTACTGCGTCAGCCGGTAACCCATGCCCCCATGCTGCCGTTTCATCCCACAGGTCGCAGATCGTGGCCGTCCTTGCGAGGATGGCAGAGCTTGCACACAAGGGAGGCGTATCCGGTCTGGTGGCCGGCGCGGTCTTCAACACCGTTGAACGGCAGGCACTGCCGTTGGCGGGTTCGATTCCCGTCCGCCTCCGCCAACCGTCCCAGGGGGAGGCGCGCCCGCATGGCCGGTGAGCCGGACGACGACCCGCGCAGGAGGATTCCGCGCACCGACGCCGTGCTCGCACATCCCCGGCTGGCCGAGGCCGAACGCGTCCTCGGCCGAGCGGTGGTGAAGTCGGTCGTGGTGACCGCGCAGCAGCGGGCGCGGGCGGGCGAGATCGCACCGGACGAGGTACCCGGTGCCGCGCTGGCCGCCCTGCCGACGCTGGCCTCCAGTTCCTGCGCGGTGCTCAACGCCACCGGCGTCCTGGTGCACACCAACCTCGGCAGGGCACCACTGTCGCGGGCCGCACTGGACGCGGTCATGACCTCGGGTGGAAACACCGACGTCGAGTTCGATCTGACCACCGGAACGCGCGCCCGCCGTGGCCGGGGTGCGCTCGCGGCTCTCGCCGACGCCGTGCCGTCGGCAGGCGACGTCCACGTCGTGAACAACAACGCCGCCGCACTCCTGCTGTGTGCACTGGCACTGGCGGGAGACGGCGGGGAGATCGTGGTCAGCAGGGGCGAACTGGTCGAGATCGGCGACGGCTTCCGGATTCCGGACCTGCTGGCCTCGACCGGAGCCAGACTCCGCGAGGTGGGCACGACCAACCGCACACACCTCGCCGACTATGCCGAAGCCATCGGACCGGCCACGGCTTTCGTGCTCAAGGTGCACCCGTCGAACTTCCTGGTCACCGGTTTCACCTCCGAGGTCGCGGTGCCCGAACTCGCCGGTCTCGGAGTGCCGATCGTGGCCGACATCGGTTCCGGCCTGCTCGCCCCGCACCCCGCCCTGCCTGACGAGCCCGACGCGGACACCGCGCTGCGCGAGGGAGCCAGGCTGGTGACAGCCAGCGGGGACAAGTTGCTCGGCGGCCCGCAGGCCGGGCTGCTGCTGGGCGACGCCGACCTGGTGCAGCGCCTGCGCAGACACCCGGCCGCCCGTGCCCTGCGGGTGGACAAGCTGACCCTCGCCGCGTTGGAGGCGACCCTGCGCGGACCGGCACCGCCGGTACGGGCGGCGCTGGACGCCGACCTGCCCCCGTTGCTCGACCGGGCAGCCCGGCTGGCGGACAGGCTGGCCGCGGAGGGCGTCGATGCCGTGCCCGTCGAATCGGCGGCGGCCGTCGGCGGAGGCGGCGCGCCGGGTGTGCGCCTGCCGAGCGCCGCGGTCAGCCTCCCCGAGGACTACGCCGCCGCCCTGCGCGCCGGGGATCCCGCTGTCGTCGGCCGGATCGAGCGTGGTCGGTGCCTGCTCGACCTACGTACGGTGGCGGAGGACAGCGACGAGCAACTGCTGGAGGCCGTGCGCCGATGCACGTCGTAGCCACCGCCGGGCACGTCGACCACGGAAAGTCCACAGTGGTCCAACGGTTGACCGGGATGCAGCCGGACCGGCTGGCCGAGGAAAAGGCCAGGGGGCTCACCATCGACCTCGGTTTCGCCTGGACCGACCTCGGCGAAGGCGAAACACTGGCCTTTGTGGACGTCCCAGGGCACGAGCGGTTCGTGCCCAACATGCTCGCCGGGGTGGGGCCGGTGCCCGCGGTGATGTTCGTGGTCGCCGCGGACGAGGGCTGGATGCCCCAGTCCGCGGAGCACCTCGCCGCGGTGGACGCGCTCGGTGTCCGGCACGGGCTGCTGGTCGTCACCAAGGCGGACAGGGCCGATCCCGCGTCCGCGACACAGGAGGCGCTGGACAGGATCGCCGCGACGAGCCTCGGCGCCGTCCCCGCGGTCGCCGTCAGCGGTAGAACCGGTGTCGGTTTTCCCTTCCTGCGCACCGAACTCGCGGCGCTCGCGGACCGCCTGCCCGCGCCCGAGCAGGACGCCGACGTCCGGCTCTGGATCGACCGCGCGTTCACCGTCCGGGGAGCAGGGACGGTGGTGACCGGCACGCTCGCGGCGGGCACGCTGCGGATCGGCGATGTGCTCACCATCGCGGGCACTGGCGAGACCGTGCGCGTCCGCGGTTTGCAGGCGCTCGGCTCCGATGTCACCGAAGCCCGTGCCGTGTCCCGGGTGGCGGTCAATCTGCGGGGCACCGACCGGGGCCGAGTCGGCAGGGGCGATGCGCTGCTCACCCCCGGCGCGTGGCCCTACTCCGGTGAGCTGGACGTACGCCTCCGCGGCGACGAGTCGGCCGCGCTGCACCGCGAACTCGTGCTGCACGTCGGCTCGGCCGCCGTAGGCGTCCGCGTCCGCCCACTTGGCACGGACACCGCGCGTCTGACCCTGGCCCGGCCGCTGCCGGTGCGGGTCGGTGACGTCGGGCTGCTGCGGGATCCGGGACAGCACCGGGTGGCGGCAGGCGTTGACGTGCTCGACGTCGATCCGCCCCGGCTCGGCCGCCGTGGTGCGGCGCGGGCGCGCGCGGGAGAACTCGACGGCGCTGGACCCGCCGATCTCAGCCGAATGCTCGTCCGTAGGCGTGGATACGTGCGTGCTGCCGAGCTGCGCGCGGCCGGCTTGCCGGAAATCGGCGGGCGTGTTGGTGACTGGCTGGTCAACGAGGAGCGCTGGGCGGAACTCGCAGGGCGGGCGGAGCACGTCGTGGGCGACTGGTACGCGCGGGATCCGGTCACCGGAGGAATGCCCGCGGAGGCAGTGCGCCGTGAGCTCGGACTGCCCGCAGCCGACCTGCTCGCCCGGGTGCTGGCGGACACCGGACTTGAGCTGTCCGACGGTGTCGTGCGCCGAGCTGGTGCCGGACTGCCTCCCGAGGTCGAGGAACCGGTGCGGGTGCTGGAGTCGTGGTTCGCGCGGGAGCCGTTCCGCGCGCCGGAGGCCGACGAGCTGGCCGAGCTGCGGCTGGGGCCGCGGGAGCTGGCCGCGGCCGTCCGGCTGGGCAGGCTCACCCGGATCGCCGACGGCGTCGTGCTCGGCCCGGACGCCGTGGCGCGGGCGGCGGAAGCACTGCGTGCGCTCGGCGAGCCGTTCACCGTGAGTCAGGCCCGGAGGGCGCTCGACACCACCCGCAGGGTCGCGGTGCCGCTGCTGGAGCGGCTCGACGCCAACGGCGTCACCGTCCGGCACCCGGACGGAAGCCGTACCTGCCTGTAGCCGCGTCAGTTACAGCTGGGCGGGTACTCCTTCCCGGTGATCGCTGTACAGATACTGGGTTTCGGCCTGATCGTGCTGGTGGCCTGGGACGCCGCCGCCACCGTGCTCCACCCGGACCGCGAAGGGCTGCTCGCCACCGCGATCCGACGGACGGTGTGGGCGGTGACGACTCTGCTGAGCGCCCGGCTGTCCCGGCTCGGCACGTACGTGCTCGGACTGGCCGGGCCAGTGATCGTGGCCTGCACCTTCCTCGGCTGGATCCTGCTGGCCACCGTCGGGCTCGCGGTGGCGGCCTGGCCCATACTTGGCACCGAGTTCGCGATTCAGACCGACCTCGGCGCGCCCACCTTCGTCGACGCCCTGTATTTCGCGGCGGGGACGACCACGGTGCTCGGCTACGGGGATGTCACCCCGTTGTCCACGCAGGCCGAGCTGCTCTCGGTGTTCGGTGCGGGTGTCGGCTTCACCATGTTCACCGGGATGGCCACCTACGTGCTCGAAGTCGTCAGCGGCGTAGCGACGCGCAACCGGTTCACCCTCGCCGTCCATGACGACGCGCGGGCGTGTGGTGGCGTCACCATGCTCACCGACTGTCTCGGTGAGGCAGGAGTCGACGAGACCCGCGAGCGTTGCCGGAGCTGGGCGGAGCACGTGCGCGCGGTGGACGAGATGGTGCACCGCTACCCGCTGGTCGGGTTCACCTACCGCTCCCGCCGTCCGGAGTACGACCCTGAGCCCGCGCTGCGGCACGTCGCGGAGGCGACGGTGACCGCCCTCGTCGCCACCGGGTACGCACCCGGTCTGCGGACGGCGGCCGAGGCACTCTGCTCGGCACTGATACGGCTGCAGTCCACGATCGCCGAGACCTACCTCGGTGCGGCCGTCACCAGCGCTCTCGCCGATCCAGAGCCAACCGATCGTGATCGCGCCGCGGTGGCCGCCGTCGATCGCGTCCTGTCCGGTGCGCTCGGCCTTGCGGTCCCGCCTGCCGAGCACCAGCAGGCGACCGAGACCGTGTGCCGTACCAGGATCTTCCTCGAAGGCCTGCATCGCTGGTCGCGTTCGGACGTGCCATTGCACGAGTGGGACGAGTGAGCGCCGCACTGCGTGTTGTGCCCGCACCCCCTACCGTTGATGAGGTCGGCGGAAACGGCGATCGGAAACGGTGATCGAGCGTGCGGCAGTGGATCGAGGGCTGGCCGGTGATCCGGCAGCTGACCGGTGGTGACCGGCTCGGTCTTGGTGCCGCGGCCCAGTCCGACCGATCGAAGCAACTGCGTGCCCGCGTCGAGGACGCGGACCGGGTCGTCAAGTCAATCTGCCCGTACTGCGCTGTCGGTTGTGGACAGCGGGTGTACGTCAAGGACGGTGCGGTCACCCAGATCGAGGGCGACCCGGACTCGCCCATCTCGCGAGGCAGGCTCTGCCCGAAGGGGGCGGCCAGCAAGCAGCTGGTGACCAGCCCCAGCCGTGTCGACCGGGTGCTCTACCGCCGTCCCTACGCCCGGGAGTGGGAGTCACTGTCGCTGGACGACGCGATGGAGATGATCGCCGACCGGGTCATCGCCACCCGGCGCGAGACCTGGCAGGACACCGATGAGCACGGTGCCCGGCTCAACCGGACCGACGGTTTCGCCAGCCTCGGCGGGGCCACGCTGGACAACGAAGAGAACTACCTGATGAAGAAGCTGTACACGGCGCTCGGCGCGGTACAGATCGAGAATCAGGCCCGTATTTGACACTCCTCCACGGTTCCCGGTCTGGGGACCTCCTTCGGTCGCGGCGGCGCCACGACGTTTCAGCAGGACCTCGCGAACTCCGACTGCATCGTCATCCAGGGTTCGAACATGGCCGAGTGCCACCCGGTCGGTTTCCAGTGGGTGATGGAGGCGAAGAACCGCGGGGCGAAGATCATCCACGTCGATCCGCGATTCACCCGTACCAGCGCGCTGGCCGACTCGCATGTGGCCCTGCGCGCGGGCAGTGACATCGCGTTCCTCGGCGGTCTGGTCAACCACGTGCTGCAGAACGGGCTCGACTTCCGCGAGTACGTCGTGGCCTACACCAACGCGGGCGCGATCCTGCGGGAGGACTTCGCCGACACCGAGGACCTCGACGGGCTGTTCTCGGGCTACGACTCGGAGGGCCGCCAGTACGACGTGGCCAGCTGGTCCTACGAGGGCGCCGAGGTCGCCCCCGCCGCCGGCAAGCGGGAGCACTGGATCCCGGCCGAGGAGGAGATGGCGCGCGACAACGAGCAGCAGGGCGGAGGCGAGCAGCACGAGGAGACCGCGCACGGCGACAGCTACGGCAGTGGCGGTGCGAGCGTGGGCGCCAAGCCGAGGATCGATCCGACACTGGAGCACCCCCGCTGCGTCTACCAGGTACTCAAGCGCCACTTCGCCCGCTACACCCCAGAACTGGTCGCCGACGTCTGCGGCGTTCCGGTCGAGCAGTTCCTCGAGGTCGCCGAGGCCGTGACGGCGAACTCGGGGCGCGAGCGGACCACCGCGTGGGTGTACTCGGTCGGCTGGACGCAGCACACGGTCGGCGTGCAGTACATCCGAACGGCGTCGATCCTGCAGACACTGCTCGGCAACATCGGCAGGCCGGGCGGTGGGATTCTGGCCCTGCGCGGGCACGCCAGCATCCAGGGTTCCACCGACATCCCGACGCTGTTCAACATCCTGCCCGGCTACATCCCGATGCCGCACGCCAAGGAGAACCTGGATCTCGACACGTTCGTCGGCGCGGACGCGGGCAAGACCGGGTTCTGGGGCAACATGCGGTCCTACGTGGTCAGTCTGCTCAAGGCCTACTGGGGCGAGCACGCGACGGCGGACAACGACTTCCGCTTCGATCACCTGCCCCGGCTCACCGGGGACCACGGGACCTATCAGACGGTCTACAACCAGCTCAAGGGCGAGTGCAGGGGCTACTTCCTGGTCGGCGAGAACCCGGCCGTCGGGTCGGCGAACGGGAAACTGCAGCGCCTCGGCATGGCCAACCTGGACTGGCTCGTGGTCCGGGATCTGCAGCTGATCGAGAGCGCGACGTTCTGGAAGGACGGGCCGGAGATCGAGACCGGCGAGCTGCGGACCGAGGAGATCGGTACCGAGGTGTTCTTCCTGCCCGCCGCCTCGCACACGGAGAAGGACGGCACCTTCACCAACACCCAGCGGTTGTTGCAGTGGCACCACAAGGCCGTGGAGCCCTCCGGCGACGCACGCAGCGAGCTGTGGTTCTACTACCACCTCGGCCGGATCATCAGGGAGAAGCTGCGCACGAGTACCGACCCACGTGACCTGCCGGTGCAGGAGTTGACCTGGTCATACCCGACCGAGGGGGAGATCGCCGAGCCGAGTGCCGAGTCGGTGCTGGCCGAGATCAACGGCAGCGGTCCCGACGGTCCGCTGTCCGGATACCCGCAGCTGAAGGACGACGGGTCGACCTCGTGCGGTTGCTGGATCTACTGCGGCGTGTATGCCGACGGGCACAACCACGCGGCGAACCGGCAGCCCGGGTCCGAGCAGAGCTGGGTCGCCCCCGGGTGGGCCTGGGCCTGGCCGGACAACCGGCGGATCCTGTACAACCGTGCTTCCGCCGATCCGGACGGCAATCCGTGGAGCGAGCGCAAGCGTTACGTCTGGTGGGACGCCGAGCAGGGCAAATGGACCGGCGAGGACGTGGCGGACTTCGAACCCACGAAGCCGCCGGACTACGAGCCGCCCGAGGACGCCAAGGCGCAGCACGCGCTGGCGGGAACCGAACCGTTCATCATGCAGACCGACGGACGCGCCTGGCTGTTCGCGCCCGCCGGGCTCGCCGACGGCCCGCTGCCCACCCACTACGAGCCGTTCGAGTCGCCGTTCGACAATCCGCTGTACAGCCAGCAGGAGAACCCCACGCGCCTGGTGTACGGCGGCCAGCACAACCGCTACCACCCGGCGGGCAGCGACGTGTACCCGTACGTCTTCACCACCTACCGGCTCACCGAGCATCACACTGCGGGCGCGATGAGCAGGAGCCTGCCGTACCTTTCCGAGCTGCAACCGGAGTTCTTCTGTGAGATCTCGCCCGAACTCGCCGCCGAGCGCGGCCTCGAACACCTCGGCTGGGCCACGATCGTCTCGGCCCGAGCGGCCATCGAGGCGCGGGTGATGGTGACCGAACGGATGAAACCGCTGCGGGTCCGCGGCAGGGTCGTGCACCAGGTCGGCCTGCCGTACCACTGGGGGCAGAACGGACTGTCCACAGGCGACTCCGCCAACGACCTGCTGTCGGTGGTGCTCGATCCGAATGTGCACATCCAGGAGGCCAAGGCCGCCACGTGCGACATCCGGCCGGGCAGGCGGCCCCGCGGGCCCGCCCTGCCGGAGTTGGTGGACGAGTACCAGCGCAGGGCGGGAATCGAAGGGAGCGATTCGTGACCGCGAGTTATCAGGCAGGCACCGGGAGCGGCTACGCGCACGCCGAACCCCGGATGGGGTTCTTCACCGACACTTCGGTGTGCATCGGCTGCAAGGCCTGTGAGGTCGCGTGCAAGGAATGGAACCTGGTGCCCGCCGACGACGCGGGGGCCGAAGGGAACATGGATCTGCTCGGCACGTCGTACGACAACACGGGGGATCTCGGCGCGAACAGCTGGCGGCACGTGGCGTTCATCGAGCAGCGGGTGCCCGCCCGGTCCATGCACGAGGACGTGGACGTGCTGGCCGCCGCGAGCGTGGGCACGGCGGAGCCCGGCAGCGGCGCACCGTCGTCGAGCACGGCGGAGAACTTGCACAGCGACGACCTCGGCATGCCGACGATCGGCGCCCCGAAGCAGGAAGCGACCGATGGTGACTCCGGCATCCGCTGGCTGATGTCGTCGGACGTCTGCAAACACTGCACCCACGCGGCCTGCCTCGACGTCTGCCCCACTGGCTCGCTGTTCCGTACCGAGTTCGGCACCGTGGTCGTGCAGGAGGACATCTGCAACGGCTGTGGCTACTGCGTTCCCGCCTGCCCGTACGGCGTGATCGAGAAGCGGGAGAGCGACGGCAGGGCGTTCAAGTGCACCCTCTGCTACGACCGGCTCGGCGCGGGTATGGAACCGGCCTGCGCCAAGGCGTGTCCCACCGATTCCATCCAGTTCGGGGAACTGGACGAACTGCGGGAACGGGCCGCGCAGAGGCAGCGGACGCTGCACGAAGCCGGTGTCACCGAGGCCCGCCTCTACGGACACGATCCGGATGACGGGGTCGGCGGGGACGGCGCGTTCTTCCTGCTGCTCGACGAGCCCGAGGTGTACGGGCTTCCGCCGGACCCGGTGGTGACCACCCGGGACCTGCCCGCCATGTGGAAGGGGGCGGCCGCCACCGCGCTCGGTGTCGCCGCCGCCGTCGCGGCCTCGTTCCTCGGGGGCCGCAGGTGAGCCCGCGGCGGGAGCGGGAGATGGCCGAACCAGCGGAGTTCCGGTCGTACTACGGCAAGCCGATCCTCAAGGAACCTGCCTGGAAACAGCCGGATGTGCCGCTCTATCTGTTCCTCGGCGGCGTGGCAGGCGCCTCCGCCTCGATGGCGGCGCTGGCGGGACCGACCGGGTACAGCCGTGTCGGCAGGGTCGCCACGTTGGCCGCGGCTGCCACCTCGGTCGCCAGCGTGGGGGCGCTGATCCACGACCTGGGCAGGCCCGAACGGTTCCTGTACATGCTGCGCGTGTTCAAGCCGACCTCGCCGTTGTCGGTGGGGTCCTGGATTCTCGCGCCGTTCTCCGGCCTGGCGAGCGCCGCCGCGCTCAGCCGGATGACCGGCCGCCTGCCACGTCTCGGTGCGCTGGCCGGTGCCGGGGCGGGAGTGCTCGGTCCGGCGATGTGCACCTACACGGCCGTGTTGCTCGCCGACACCGCCACACCCGCATGGCACGAGGGGCACCGGGCGTTGCCGGTGTTGTTCGCGGGAAGCGCGCTGACGGGCGGAGTGGGTGTCGTGCTGCTCGCCGTCCCGCCTGCCGAGGTGGTTCCGGCACGCAGGCTCGGTGTGGTGGGCGCGGCGGCGGAACTCGTCGCCTCGTCCCGGTTGGAGCACGGTCTCGGTGTGGTCTCCGAGACCTACCGCTCGGGACGGGCGGGGACTCTG
This sequence comes from Amycolatopsis marina, assembly GCF_900111885.1. Taxonomy (GTDB): domain Bacteria; phylum Actinomycetota; class Actinomycetes; order Mycobacteriales; family Pseudonocardiaceae; genus Amycolatopsis; species Amycolatopsis marina. The sequence continues at coordinate 28,624 of NZ_FOKG01000023.1, read as the reverse complement.
CTGAAGGCGAGCAAGGCGTTGACCATCGCCGGTGCGGCACTGTCGGTGCTCGGCAGGCGGAGCCGGGCCGTCTCGGCCCTGGCTGGGTCGGCGTACCTTGCCGCGGGACTGTGCACCAGGTTCGGGGTGTACTCGGCCGGTGTCGTGTCCACCAGGGACCCGAAGTACGTCGTCGTGCCGCAGCGTGAGCGCAGGGCACGGGTCGCACGTGCCGAAGCAGTGGAACGCCGATGACTAGCGAGGGCGTTCCGTGGGTATGCACCCTCCATGGACGGACGTGTCATGGTCTTCGCGCCCTCGCCCCTGCTGACTGTGACGGTGGAGGATCTGGGCGGTGAGCCGGACCTGCACCTGCACGCGGGCGGGCAGGGGGTATGGCAGGCGCGGATGATCGCGTCACTCGGCGTGCCGGTGGCGTTGTGCGCGGCGCTCGGTGGTGAGGTGGGCCAGGTGCTGCGGCACCTGCTCGGCGAAAACGGCATCGAGCACGTCCAGGCGCCGGTCACCGCGCGCAACGGCGCGTACGTGCACGACCGGCGCAGCGAAGAGCGGCAGGAGATCGCGGACGTTCCGGGCGATCCGCTCTCCAGGCACGAACTGGACGCCGTGTACGAAACCGCGCTGCTGCAAGGCATCAGGAGCACCGTCTCCATCCTCAGTGGTCCTTCGGACCGGCGCACCGTCCCGGCGGAGGTGTACCGCAGGCTGGCCGCTGACCTCCGGTCCAATGGCTGCGTCGTGGTGGCCGACCTGGCGGGGGAACGGCTCAACGCCGTGCTCGAGGGCGGCCTCGACCTGGTCAAGGTGAGTCATGAGGAACTGCTTGACGACGGCAGGGCGGACTCCGAGGACGCGGAGGCGCTGGTCCGCGGGATGCGGTCACTGCGGGACGAGGGCGCGGAGACGGTCGTGCTGTCCAGAGCGGACGACCCCGCGCTGATCCTGGCCGAGGGCGAGGTCTGGGAGGCCCACATGCCGCGTCTGCACCCGGTGGATCCACGGGGTGCGGGGGATTCGATGACCGGGGCCATCGCGGCCGAACTGGCCGTCGGCACCCCGTTGAAGGACGCGATCAAGGTGGGAGCCGCGGCAGGCGCCCTCAACGTCACGCGGCACGGCCTCGGATCGAGCAGTGGACCAGGAGTCCGGGAACTCGCGGAACTTGTGGAACTGCGCTCCTGGGGCGGGCCGTGACAGCACCGCAGTGAGGAGGACACCGATGGGGCACGGGCCTCGGGTACTGATCACCAACGACGACGGAATCGCCTCGCCGGGGCTGCTCGCGCTGGCCAGGGCGGCGGTACGCGACGGCTTCGATGTCGTGGTCGCCGCGCCGCACAAGGAGGCCAGTGGTGCCGGCGCGGGCCTGACGGTCGTGGCCGAGTCCGGCCGGGAGGTGGTTCGGGAGGAGCACCTCCCGGACCTGCCGGACATCCCGTGCTTCAGCGTCTCTTCGCATCCCGCATTCATCGTCCTCAGCGCGTTGGAGGGCACCTTCGGCGATCCTCCGGAACTGGTGCTGTCCGGGGTGAACCGGGGTCTCAACGTGGGTCGCGCGGTGATCCATTCCGGAACGGTGGGAGCCGTGCTCACCGCCGCGGTCAACGGGATACGCGGCATGGCCGTGTCGCTGACGGTCACCGATCCCGAATTCGCGCGCTGGGCGAGCGTCGATCCCGTCATCCACACCGCACTGCCGCTGATCCGGCGGGCACCGGCCGGATCGGTGCTCAACGTCAACATTCCCGATGGCGACGTCGCCGAACTCGGGCCGCTGACGCGGGCGACCCTGTCGAACGCGGGGGCGGTGCAGACGCGGCTGAAGCAGCGGGACGGCCAGGAAGAGGTCCTCAGCACCTTCGTCGGGGGGAAGGCCGAGCCGGGGACGGACGCATACCTGCTCGACCGGGGATTCCCCACGATCACCGCGCTACAACCGGTTTCCGTGGCCGCGGAGCCGGAGCTGCCGGAGCGGGTGCCGCTTCGGGCGGTGGCCGGGGAGGGCAACAGCGCACAACAGGAGGGATCGCAATGCGTTTCGGGTACACCTTGATGACCGAGCAGGCCGGGCCGAAGGACCTGGTCCGTTTCGCGGTCGGCGCCGAGGAAGCGGGTTTCGACTTCGAGGTGAGCAGTGATCACACCATGCCGTGGCTTGACGAACAGGGGCATTCCCCGTACGCGTGGAGTGTGCTCGGCGCCGCGGCGTGGGCCACCGAGCGGGTCGAGCTGATGAGTTACGTGACCTGTCCGACAATGCGGTACCACCCCGCCGTGGTCGCGCAGAAGGCCGCGACCACGCAACTGCTCGCCGACGGCCGGTTCACGCTCGGGCTCGGTGCGGGGGAGAACCTCAACGAGCACGTGGTGGGGCAGGGGTGGCCGCCCGCCAACGTGCGGCACGACATGCTGGCCGAGGCGATCCAGGTGATCCACGGCCTGTTCGACGGTGGTTACGTCAACTACGCGGGCGAACACTTCCGCGTGGATTCGGCCAAACTGTGGGATCTGCCCGAGGTCAGGACCCCGATCGGCGTTGCCGTTTCGGGTAAGCAATCGGTCCGGCGGTTCGCGCCGGTCGCGGACGCGATGATCGCGACAGAACCGAAGCAGAACCTCTGCTCGGAATGGGACGCCCACCGTGTCGCCGGACAGGGGCCGTCGCGCAAGATCGGCCAGCTTCCGGTCAGCTGGGGCACCGACCGGGACGCGGCGATCGCCCGGGCCCACGAGCAGTTCCGCTGGTTCGCCGGTGGCTGGAAGGTCAACTCGGAGCTGCCGGGACCGAGTGGTTTCGCCGCTGCCACACAGTTCGTCACGAAGGACGACGTCGCGCAGGGTATTCCGTGCGGGTCCGATGTCGAGCCGATCGTGGAGAAGGTGCGCGCCTTCGCCGACGCCGGGTTCACTGACGTGGCCCTGGTGCAGATCGGCGGCGATCAGCAGGACGGCTTCCTGGACTTCGCCCGCGACAGCCTGCTGCCCGCGCTCAGGTCCGCGTTCTGAGTCTGGCCCCGCAGGGGCCGAGGTCGGGAGCCCTCAGACCTCGGTCCTGCGGTCGGGACCGCGGGCAGCGTCCGTCTGGCTGGTGGTGGGAGACGGGCGGGCCGAGCCGCTGTCGTGCGTCGTCCGCTCCAGTGCGGCATGGACATCGGCGAGGTCGGCGTAGTGGTGCTCCGGCAGTACGCACAACCTGCCGATGACCTCGTCGTCGGCACCCTGCGCTGTGGCGTGGCGGACGAGTTCCTGCCGTTCGCACGGGTACCGCATCCCGGTCAGTGCCGCATCGATCCTGTCCTGCGCGAAATCCCTCATGGCACCTCGGCTACCCGGATTCCGATCGCGCTAACCGGCCGTCGGCAGGGGCCAGGCTCGGGATTCACGCTCCAGGTGATCGGGTAGTCCTCGGGACAGGAAGCACGGCCGGACCGAACCGGGAGTTGAGATGATGACGACCGCCATCTGGATGTGGCACCACGAGGGCACCCGCTATGCCATCGAGCCCTGCAACCGGGGCGGATACGACACCGTGGTCGAGTACGGACTGGAGAACCGGCCCGACCGTGAGCACTGGGCGAACCTGCGGGAGGCACGCGAGCGCGTGCGCGTACGGGTCGCCGAGCTGGCCGACAGCGGTGACGAGAGCGCGAAGGCCGCACTGGCCGAACTCGATCAGCTGATCTCCTAGAACGGCGGGCGGACGTGCTCGATCATCCGGCGTTGCGGCGTATCGGTGCGCACGCCTGGGCCGCGCTGGGAATCGTCGGGATCGCCGTGGTGGTGTGGTTCGTGCTGTCGCGGTTGTCGATCGTCGTGGTTCCCCTGCTGCTGGCGTTGTTTCCGGCGGCCGCGCTGAGCCCAGCCGCGGAATGGCTGAAGTCGCACGGAGTGCCGCGCGCACTGGCCGCGCTGCTGGTGGTACTCGGGGGCTTCGCGGTGCTGTCCGGCATCGTGGCGGCGATCGTGCCGCCTTTCGTCGCGCAGGCGCCGGGACTGGCGGATTCGGTCGGCGAGGCACTCGTCCGGCTCGAACCCACAATCCAGAAACTGCCCGGTGTCGGCTCGGACACCTCGCTCGCGGAGCTGGCCGAGCAGGTGATGGGCAGCTGGGGTGGGCTCGCCGCCGGTGTGGGCCGGGACCTGATCAACGTGCTCACCGGACTGGTGCTGCTCATCGTGGCGCTGTTCTTCTACCTGTACGACGGCGGCCGGATGGTGCACGCGACCCTGCGGTTCGTGCCCCGGCAGCACCGCGCGTTCGCCGCCGAGGCCGCCGATCGGCTCTGGGGGACCATCGGCGGGTTCCTGCGCGGGCAGACCGTCGTCGCCCTCATCGACGCGGTGCTGATCGGCATCGGACTGGCCCTGTTACAGGTTCCGCTGGCGCTGCCGCTGGCGGTGCTGGTGTTCTTCGGGGCGTACCTGCCGTTCATCGGTGCGGTGCTCACCGGCCTGCTGGCGACGCTCGTCGCGCTCGCCGACAGCGGTCCGGCGCTGGCGTTGGCCACGCTCGGCATCGTCGTGGTCGTGCAGCAGGTGGAGGGCAACCTCATCGAACCCGTGGTGATGGGTCGGGTGGTCAGGTTGCCGCCGTTCGCGGTGATCGTCGCGATCAGTGTGGGCGCCACGCTGCTCGGCGTTCTCGGTGCGTTCCTCGCTGTCCCGGTCACGGCCGCCGCGGTGCAGATTTCGGAGATCGTCCGGGAACGCGCCTCCCCCGATGCGGAGGACGAACCGGACGACTCTGGTGCGGACGCGTCCGGCGCCTGAGGGAAGTCCGGGTGTTCTCTCGGTCAGTTCGTCGGGTGAGTTCGCGTGACGGTGAGCAGCAGCGGCGTTTGGACGCCGAGCCGGGCGGCGGAGTCGGCGATGACTTCTGCTGTCCAGCCGATCGCCTCGCACGTCCACTCGGCCAGGTCGCCGTGCAGCATGACACCGTGCAGCGGCGGGCCGTTCCAGAGCCCGTCGCCGCACGCCGGGGCCGGGGTGCTCTCCCTGTCGGTGGTGTGGTGGGAGGTACAGACGAAAACGTCCTGCCGCAGGCGTGTGAGGTGGTCGGTGAGCTGCTGTGCGACAGCGGGTATCGCGGGGTCCAGCCCACTGTTGATGCTGACCTGCACCGTGGTCTTCGATCGAGGGTCGCCCTCGGCGAACCACTCGAGTGACCCCATCGACGGCACGGGCGCGTACGGCGGGCGCGACGCGGGGTCGATCCCCTGAACCGGCAGGAGGACCTGCACCGCGGACAGCGATGGTGTGCCGGCGCGCGCTGTCGCGTCCTCGGCGCACCGGAGGAACGGCTGCACGGGGAGCGGCTGGTCGTCGGCGACCGCGCCGGCACTGACCTGGAACCAGGAAATCAGGGCCGTTCCGGCAGTGCCGAGCGGGTGTTCCCACCCCGCGTCGTTCATCCCCCAAAGCCCAGGTGTGTGGCGTGTCCGGTCGTGGACGCCGCCCCCGAGGTCCGTGTCGTCGAGCCAGCTCATGGCCCGTGACCGTTGGTAGAACAGCTGGTAGGCGTCGTGCTCGGGATCGTGCCAGGCGTGCGGAACGAACTCGCCGTAGAGGGCGGCGAACAGGGTGCCGGTATCCCGGCGGGATCCGGGCACCCTGCCAGGCTGCGCTGCCGCACTGCGCTCCGGCACGCTGGTTCCTCCCTGGCTCCCTCGTAGCCTCCGTGGCTCACTACGACACTAGGACACCCGGCACGTGACGTCGCGCTGCCGCTCCGGCAACGGATCAGCTGCCGGTCGCGGCGATCGTCTGGGGGCGCAGCACGGTGAGCGCGGCCACGAGTGCGACAAGCGTGAGACCCGCGAAGACCGCAGCGGCGCCGGGATAGCCCCCGAGGCCGAGGCCGAGGCCACCGAGTCCGGCACCGGCGAAGACGCCGAGGCTCATCCCCGCGGCGTTGACGCTGAGCGCCGAGCCGCGCAGTACGCCGCAGCGGCGGACCAACAGGCTCACCACGCAGGCGGCCACGGTGGCATGGCTCAGCCCCAGTGCCGCGGTCAGTGCCAGCGCCACCGGCAGTGCGGGCGCGAAGTAGAAGCCGGCCATCGCCGCGAGCGCTACCGCAAGACCGATCACCAGCACACGTTCCACCCTGGTGCCCGAGCCCGCCGCGTTGATCAGACGTCCGACCAGGAGGTTACCCACGAAGAACGCTGCTCCCGACAGCGTCCACACGAGTGCGAACACCCCGGGTTCCAGCGCGAACCGCTCGTCGTAGAAGGCCGCGAGGTATGCGAGGTAACCCATGAAGGCCGCGGTGCGCAGCGCTGCCACCAGCACCAGCGCGAGTGCCCCGCGGACGGCGGCGAGCGCCCGGAACGATGCCAGGTAGCCGAGCCGGGACCGTTCACCGGTCTCGGCATGCCCGCGGTGGCGTCCGCGCAACAGGATCACCGCCAGCAGCACCGAGACCGCGCCCACCGCGAGCAGATCTCCCTCCCAGCCCCACAACAGGGCAGGGACGGCAAGGACAGGGGCCGCGAGCATCGCTGTCAGCGACTGTGTCGCGGTCACCAGGGTCGCCGCCCTGCCCGCGGCGGGGCCGGAACCGTAGTGGTCGGCGGCCGCGGCGCCGAGGGCCGGGTTGAGCACGGCCGTCGCCGCGCCGATCAGCAGGCAGAACGCGGCGAGCGCCGCGATGTCGCCCACCGCGCCGAGTACCGAGGATGCGCCAAGGAGGATCAGGCCGCCCGCCGCGGTCCACTCCCGGGGTAGCCGGTCGATCAGCGGCGCGAGCGCGGTGCCGACCACCAGTGCGGCCAGCCCGCCCAGCCCGCGCAGGCTGCCCATGGCGGCCACACTGGTGCCCGCGCCCTCGGCGATCGGCACCAAGAACGTGCTGAACACGGTGAACGGCACCAGCCCGACGGCGGAGGCCAGGAGCACCGGCCAGAGTTCCGCCGTCATCCGCAGGTCTCCGGGGACCGAGCCATCCACAGTGGACTTTTGTTCGATGGTTTGCATCCTTCTGGTCGTCGGGGCGATCGGGCGGGGTCAGCGGCCGATGGAGCGGAGGTATTCCGCGAACTGCTCAGCGCCCTCGATGTTGCGCGGTCCGCTCACGGCCTGTCCGTAGTCGAGCACGTAGAAGTGTCCATCACGGACAGCGGGACTGGAGGCGAGCTGTGGGGCGGACTTCAGGAATTCGATCTTGTCCTCGACGGGCTGGTCTCCGTAGTCGACGACGGCGATGACCTCCGGAGCGGCGTCCACAACCGCCTCCCAGCCGACCGTGGTCCACCGCTGCCGCAAACCGGTGAAGATGTTGCTGCCACCGGCGAGCGAGACGAGCACGTCCGGTGCGCCCTGTCCGCCTGAGGTGAAGGGCTGGTCGGTGCCGGAGTCGTAGACGAAGACCCGGGCGGGGGTGCCATCGGGCTGGTTCGTCCGCAACGCCTCCGCTCGCTCCCGCAGGTCGGAGACCAGTTCCTGTGCCCGGTCCTCGACCCGGAAGATCTGCCCGATCTGCGTCAGGTCGGTGTAGAGCGCATCGAGTGGCGGAACTTGCACCGGGGTGTCGCCGTAGTTGAAGCAGCTCTCGGTGTGCTGGTAGCTCTGGATGCCCACCTCTTCGAGCAGTTGCGGCGTGATGCCGCGGGCCTCGCTGAACCCGGAGTTCCATCCCGCCAGCACCCAGTCGGCCTCGGCGTCGACCACGACCTCCCTGCTGAGGACGTCGGTGCTCAGCGTCTCCACCGAGCGGTACTCCTCGAGCCAGGGCGACCGTTCGACGGCCGGGTCCGCTGTGGACGGCATGACGATCCCGCGCATTCGGTCGGCGAGGCCGAGCGCGAACATTTTCTCCGTGCTGCTCATGTCGTAGGCCACCGCGCGCTGCGGTACCGGATAGGTGATGCTCTGCCCGCAGTTGTCGATGGTGACGGGGGCAGGGCCTTCCGTCGCGTCCTGCTCGACATCCGCACCGCACGCGGTGGCGAGCAGGCAGACCGTGAGCACGGGGGCGGCGAGTAGGCGGCGTCCGGACAACCTGTTCACAGGCTCATCCCTTCTGGGTCGTTCTGGTGGTGCCGGGTGGCATCGAGGTCGAAGAGCAGTTGCGGCACCCCGGTGCGGGGATGGGCCACGATCGACGGCGCCACCCCGAAGACCTGGCGGATCAGCCCGGGTTCGAGCACGTCGGCAGGAGTTCCCGTCGCGACAAGACCGCCCTGGCGCAGCACCGCGAGCCGGTCGCAGGTCGAGGCCGCGAGGTTGAGGTCGTGCAGGGCCACGACAACCGTGAGCCCGCATTCGCGCAGGAAGGACAGGAGCTGTACCTGGTGGTGCACGTCGAGATGGTTGGTCGGCTCGTCGAGTACGAGCAGTTGGGGTTCCTGGACGAGCGCCCTGGCTATCAGCACGCGCTGGCGCTCCCCGCCGGACAGCGAGAGCATGCCGCGATCGGCGAGGTGGCTGACCTCGGTGCGCGCCATCGCCGCACGGCAGAGGTCCCGCTCCCGGTCGCTGAGCTGTTGATTGCCGCGCAGATGCGGGAATCGGCCGAGTGCGACGACCTCGGCGACGGTGAAGTCGAGTTCGGTGTGGTTCTCCTGTGTGAGGGCGGCGACGGAGCGTGCGGTCGTGCGCAACGGCTGCGTGCCGACGTCCGTGCCGTCCAGCCGCACCACCCCGGTGGTCGGGCGCAGCGCGCGGTAGATACAGCGCAGAGCCGTCGACTTGCCACTGCCGTTCGGGCCGACGAGGCCGAGGATCTCCCCGCTGCCTACGGAAAGGTCGAGTGCCCGGAGCAGCGTGGCGCCTGCGATCTCGACGGAGACCGCCTCGAGGTCGAGGTGCATTCAGCGGCCTCCGAAGAGGTAGCCGCGCCGCCGCATCAGCGTGATGAACACCGGAACACCGATCAGGGCCGTGATCACACCGAGCGGGAGTTCCCTCGGGGCGACCAGCGTCCGGGAGACCAGATCCACCCAGACCAGGAGGATGGCGCCCGCCAGCGGCGCGATCGTGAGCACCCGCGCATGTCCCGCACCGACGAGAATGCGGACGAGGTGGGGCATCACCAGGCCGACGAATCCGATGGCGCCACTGACCGCGACCAGCGCCCCGGTGGTGACGGCGGTGAGCAGGAACAGCGATCGGCGCAACGCCGTGGTGTCCACGCCTAGGCTCGCCGCCGTCTCGTCGCCCATCGCGAGCACGTCCAGCGAGCGGCTCCTCCTGAGCAGTACCACCACGGTCACCAGCACCACGAGCGTCGCGATGGGCAGCGAACCCCAGGTCGCGCCCCCGAGGCTGCCCAGCAACCAGAACAGCACGGTTCGGGCGGCCTCGCCGAACGGGGCGAAGAACACGATCACGCTCATCACGGCCTGGAATCCGTAGGCGAGCGCCACTCCGGTCAGCACGAGTCGTAGCGGGCTGAGCCCGGCCCTGCTGTGCGCGGCGAGGTAGACGAGCACCGAGGCGACGAGTGCGCCGAGGAACGCCGCGGCGGACAGGGCGTACACCCCGAGCCCCGCGAACAGTCCGAAGGAGACCACGGCACTGGCGCCGACGGAGGCACCGGACGAGACGCCGAGGATGAACGGATCCGCCAGCGCGTTGCGCACCATCGCCTGCACCACCACACCGATGGCGCTGAGCCCGGCACCGACCACGACCGCGAGCAGCACGCGAGGCGTGCGGACCTGCCAGATGATCGAGTAACCCGTGAGGTCGGCGGCTTCGAGTCTGCCGCCGGTCAGCGCGGCGGTGAGGTAGCGCAGGGTGTCCGGCAGCGGGACGACGGTGGGCCCGAGGGCGATCGCCAGCACCACGGAGCCGGCCAGGACCAGCGAGAGCACGAGCACGGTCAGCGTCAGGCCGGAGCGGGTGTCCACCGCGTACGAGGTCTGCCTGGTGTACGTCGGGGCCACTCGCCATCCTGTCTCATCCGCGGTCGTCACTCTGTCGGATGATCAGCTTTCTGGTAACGATACTCATTGTCAAGTAAAGTTACTCCGATTTAAGGTGCCACGCACACGAAAACGGGGCAGGGGACCACTTCAACGGCCCCTGCCCCGTTCCGGGCTGCACGTCAGACGACGTTGAATTCGTCCGGGTTGGGCCCAACCCGCTTGCCTTCGTCCAGTTCGGACAGGGTGACGAGGTCGCTGTCGTCGAGGGCGAAGTCGAAGACCGCGAAGTTCTCCCTGATGCGGGACGGGGTGACGGACTTCGGGATGACGACGTTGCCGAGCTGCAGGTGCCAGCGCAGGATCACCTGTGCGGCCGAGCGGCCGTGCTTCTCCGCCAGTGTGAGCACGGACTCGTTGCCGAGCAGGTCGCCACCCTGGGCGAGCGGGCTCCATGCCTCGGTCGCGATACCGTGCTTGGCGTGGAACTCCCTGAGTTCCGCCTGTTGCAGCTGCGGATGCAGTTCGATCTGGTTCACGGCGGGCACGACGCCGGTCTCGGTGATGATCCGGTCCAGATGCGCGGGCTGGAAGTTGGACACGCCGATGGCCCGGATCCGCCCGTCGGCGTAGAGCTTGCCGAACGCCTTCCAGGTGTCCACGTAGCGATCCCGCTCCGGTGTGGGCCAGTGGATCAGGTAGAGGTCGAGCGTGTCGAGCCCGAGCTTGTCGAGGGTGGCGTCGAAGGCGCGCAGGGTGCTGTCGTACCCCTGCTCGCCGTTCCACAGCTTGCTGGTGACGAACAGCTCGTCCCGGGAGAGGTCGGAGTCGGCGATGGCCTTGCCCACACCCGCCTCGTTGCCGTAGATCGCGGCGGTGTCGATGCTGCGGTACCCGGCCTGCAGCGCGGAGGTGACCGCGTCAGTGGTCTCCTTGTCCGGGACCTGGAAGACGCCGAAGCCAAGCTGTGGCATGGAAACGCCGTTGTTCAGTGTGACGTCGGGAACGACGGTCATTGGTGCTTGTCCCTTCCGGTGTTCGTTCATAGGTCGGGTTGTTCACCGCCGACGTGCGGCCATGTGCCGCCTCACCAGCAGTCGACAGCCACGATCGTCGACTTGTGCACAACCCGACGGGCGAGAGCGCCAACTCACGGAAAATAGTTGCATACGCCGTATACAACTATACGCTCAATACATTGGCTCGCAGATGAAGGCGCGAGCCGGTCAGTGGACCGGGCTGCGGGCCTCGGGTGAACTCTTCGCGATCGAGCGCAGCAGCCGCTGCGCCCGCAGCGCCAGGTGCATACTCAGCCGGTCGTCCTCGTTGTCCAGGCGTTCGCCGAACAGTTCCTTGAGCTGGTGCAGGCGGGAGCGCACGGTCTGCGGGTGCACGCGGAGGCGTTTGGCGATCTCCGGCGCCCCACCGCGTGTCTCCAGCCAGGCGAGCAGAGTGTCGCTGAGCCGCTCGCGTTGCTTCTCGCTGAGCGACTCGAAGGGGTCGAGATTGCGTTTGGCGACCTCGGCGGCGAAAAAGTCCTCCGCGAGCAGCCAGAGTGTGGCGAGATGGTCCTGGCACCAGATGACTGGTTCCGTCTCGTCGGTCGCGGTGTCGATCAGGCGCAGTGCGCGTCGGGCAGTGCGAAGCGCGGAAGGAGCCTCGGCCAGCGCCACGGTCGGTGACACCGCCGCTCGCCAGCCGTGCACCCTGCCGTCGGTGAGTGCGGCGAGGTGGCGGTGTGGATCGGCGGTGAGCAGGACCGGTTCGCCGGAGTCCGCATCGCTCAGCGCGTCCTCGAGTTGGTCGAGCCATGCGAGGTCGCCGCCGCCGTTCGTGCGCTGCAGGACCACGACGGCCGCCGCCTCGGGTAGCGGCCAATCCGCCGCGGACGCCATGTCCTCCAGCCTCCGTGATGCCGCGTCCGTGCCCGCGAGGATGAGGTCCAGCAACTGTCTTCGTGCGCGCTCGGTGGCTCCGGATGCCTCGGCCTGCGCGGCATGGTAACCCTCCAGCGCCGTCGCGGAGAGTTCGTCGACGAACGCGAAGATGCCTTCGGCGCCGAGGGCGACCAGATCGGGTGCCCGCTGCATGAGTTGCGGCGTGATCAGCGTGGAGACGTAGCGCCACGCGGCCTGGCCGCCGACCCGCGCCGCCGCCTGCAAGGCGTCCAGGTTGTCGCGGTGGCTGAACTCGAGCCTGCCCCGGGTGCGGAACAGTTTTATCCACGATTCGCGCGGGACGTCCGGATTGCCAAGGCAGTCGAGGCAGTGCAGCACGGCCTGCTCCACGCCCTCGACCATCGCCCTGCCGAACGGCCCCCGCAGCGGCTGGGAGTAGGCGGGTACGGAACGCTGGATCTCCTTGATGACCGCGGCGGAAATGCGGCCCGCGTGCGGGCGCAGGAACGCGGCGACATCCGGTGGCAGCGAGCCGAGCAGCCGGGCGCTGCGATACACCCCTGCGCTGTGCTCGGTGGTGTGTTTCTCGTTGTCGTTTCCGGACACCCAATCACCTCCCAGGCGCGGGAACGACAACCGTGCCGCTCCGGTCGCTGTTGCGGTCATTCGTCCTACGGGTGAGTAACCTACGCGCTCGTAACCGGACGCGACACCGACGTTTGTACTGTTCCCAGCCCTTAACGGTATTGGGGCGGTGCGAACGTGAGCCGTGGATCGGTCTGCACGAAGGTGCCGAGGAGCTGGTCGATCTGGGTCAGCACGTCCAGGTCGAGGACCATGCCCGACGCCTTCGTGTTCTCGACGACCTGTTCGGGAGCGGAAGCGCCGACGACGACCGAGGAGACGCCGCGGTTCTGCAGGGTCCAGGCGATCGCGAGCTGGGCCATGGTGAGCCCGGCGTGCTCGGCGACGCCCCGCAGCAACTCCACCCGGTCCAGCAGGTCGGCGTGCAGCAGCGGGGTGACAGCGCCCTTGGCCCATGGATCGCCCGCCGCGCGGGAGTCCGCGGGCACGTGCCCGCCGCCGTACTTGCCGGTGAGCACACCTTGCGCGAGTGACACCGAGGCGAGCTGGCCGATGCCGGTTCGTTCGGCCACGGGCATGACCTGGGATTCCGGCACCCGCCACAACATCGAGTAGTGCGGCTGGTTCGACACGAGCGGTACGCGTAGTTCCGCGGCGAGCACCGCACCGCGCTGGATCTGCTCCGCGGTCCACTCCGCCGTCCCGACGTAGAGGATCTTGCCCTGTCGCACCAGGTCCGCCAGCGCGAGGAACGTTTCCTCCAGCGGGGTCTGGTAATCGAAACTGAGCAGTTGGTACAGGTCGATGTGGTCGGTGCCGAGCCTGCGCAGGGATCCGTGGATCGACGAGTGCAGGTGTTTGCGGCTGAGCCCGCGCTGATTGGCTCCCGGCCCCTCCGGCCAGAACACGCCGGTGCTGAGCACCAGGTCGCCGCGTGGTGTTCCCGCGAGCCCTTCGGCCAGTGCCTCCTCCGCCGCGCCCTGTCCCCAGGCGGCGGCGGTGTGGAACAGGTTCACACCAGCGTCGAGTGCGGCGCGGACGCACTCGCCGGAGTTGCCCCCGCTGCCGTGGGTGAGCCAGTTTCCGTAGGAGATCTCGCTGACGAGCAATCCGCTTGCCCCAAGGCGCCGGTACTCCATCGTTCAGCCCAGCTTTCCGGTCGCGAGCGCGGTGTCGGCGATCATCCGGTCGATCCAGCCGTCCAGGTCATCGGTCTTTCGTGCGTACGCCTCGCCCGCACAGGCGTGCGGCAGGATCAGGAACCGCTCGGCGGCGACTCCGGCCACCACGGAGTCGGCGACATCGTCGGGTTCCAGCAACGGGGCTGTCGCGGCGATCGCGACGGCGGCCGGATGTCCGGCTTCGATGCCGGGGGTGAGCAGGCCGGTGCGCACACCAAGTGGGCAGAGCGCGCTGACCCGGATGCCCTTCGGCCGGTATGTGATGGCCAACCACTCCGCGAGGCCGACCGCGGCGTGCTTGGTGACCGAGTACGGGGCGTCGCCAGGTGCGTTCAACAACCCCGCCGCGGATGCCGTGATCAGCAGGTAGCCCTCGCCTCGTCCGAGCATCGAGGGCAGCGCGGCCTGCGCGGCGTACACGTGCTGCATCACGTTCACCGACCAGGAGCGTTCCCACTGCTCGTCGGCGGCGTGCACCCCGGTGCCGAACGCCATTCCCGCGTTCGAACAGAACAGGTCCACCGCGCCGAAACGCTGTTCGGCAATGGACAGCAGCCCGCGCAGATCCGCCTTGACGCACGCGTCCGCCGTGCTGGCCACGGCTCGTCCGCCCGCTTCGGTGATCGACGCGGCCACCGCCTCGGCCGCCGCACCGTCCAGGTCGGACACCACCACACCCCTGGCGTTCTCCCTGGCGAACCGACGCGCCATCGCCGCTCCGATGCCGTGGCCCGCGCCGGTGACGACGGCGACCCGGTCTGTCAATTCCACACCCGGCTCCATCAACTAGTTCGAATATTTCCGAGAGACATTCATAATCGGCCGCTCGGTTTTCCATACTTGTCAGGTGCTGAGCAAAAGAGAACGCTGTTTTCGCCCGGAGGCGATAAAAGTCCAGCTCAGTGCCTATCTGCTCGGCTGATGAATAGCAGCTTGCCGGTAGAGGCTAGCAGCGTTCCCGGCATTTTCGAGGCGACTGAATCAACGCTCAACTGCCACTGAAACACACGTGCGACAACCGAGCCACGGTGCGGTTCTGCTGCATTCTCTGTGCGGTGCCCCCGCTGAGCCCGCACGTGGCTGGGTGGAGAACCGACTTGAGACACCGGGAGGTTTCATGCCCCAGCCGGAGGTGGACGCCGACGACCTGTCCGGTCCGCGGTACCGCGTGCTCGGGGTGAATCCGTTCGGCAGGCCCGACGCCCGGCTCGTCGCGGCGGTGTGCCGTGGCGGCGGGTTGGGTGTGCTCGAACTCGGCGGCGGTGCGGGCGGCGATGACACCGCCGCGGCCCTGTCCAGAGTCAACCGGGATGTGCCCACTCCGTTCGGCGTGCGCGTGGGGCAGGGCTGTGCGCTACGGCCCGAGGACGTGCTCGGGCCGTCCGAGCCGGGCCCCACCCTGGTCGTGCTCGGCGCGGGCGCACCATGGGCGCCCGTCGAGGTGCACGCCGCCGATCCCACCGTCGTGCTGCTGGCCGAGGTCACCGGCCTGGACGAGGCGAGGTCCGCCGTCGCGGCTGGGGCTCGCGGCCTGATCGCCAGGGGCCACGAGGCCGCGGGCCGGGTCGGCGACCTCACCTCGTTCGTGTTGCTCCAGCAGCTGCTCGGTGCGGACGACCTCGCGGTACCGGTGTGGGCATGTGGCGGAATCGGCCACCACACGGCTGCGGGAGCTGTGGCGGGCGGGGCGGCCGGCATCGTGCTCGACTCCCAGCTCGCCCTGTTCCCCGACAGCGACACCCCGTTCCCCTTGCGGGAGGCATTGGCCCGCATGGACGGATCCGAAACCGAGATCGTCGGGGGCGACCGGGTGCTCCCGAGCCGAGCCGGTGCGCCGCCGGTGCCGCTCGGCCAGGACGCGCACCTTGCCGCGCTGCTGTGTCGGCGGCACGAGTCGGCGGAGGCGACGGTGCGGGACCTCGTGCACGCGCTCGGCGACCACGAGCCGGTCGCCGGACCGGACGAGCAGGGTGCCGCGCTGCGGCGGACGCTCGGAACCCGGCACGCGGTGGCGCAGGGACCGATGACCAGGGTGAGCGATCAGCCCGGTTTCGCCGCGGCCGTCGCCGAGCACGGTGGGATGCCGTTCGTCGCGGTCGCGTTGTCCGACGGCCGCAGGACCGCGGATCTGTTGCGCCGCACCGCGCAGGAGCTCGGGGAGCGGCCGTGGGGAGCGGGTATTCTCGGGTTCGTCCCGGAACGACTGCGGGCGGAACAACTCGAGGCCGTTCGGGCGGCACGACCGCGCGCCGTCATCATCGCCGGTGGCACGCCCGCACAGGCCGCCGCACTGGAGTCCGAGGACATCGCGACATACCTGCACGTGCCCTCGCCGATCCTGCTGCGCCAGTACCTGCGGGCGGGTGCGCGCCGGTTTGTGTTCGAGGGCGCCGAATGCGGCGGACACATCGGGCCGCGGACCAGT
This sequence comes from Amycolatopsis marina, assembly GCF_900111885.1. Taxonomy (GTDB): domain Bacteria; phylum Actinomycetota; class Actinomycetes; order Mycobacteriales; family Pseudonocardiaceae; genus Amycolatopsis; species Amycolatopsis marina. Next base: position 12,666 of record NZ_FOKG01000023.1, on the reverse strand, counting down.
TTCTCGCTGTGGGAGGCGCAGCTTTCGGTACTCGATGACGAGCTCGCCCGGACCACAGGCGGATCCGGTCCCGCCGTCGAGGTGTTCTTCGCCGGTGGTGTCCATGACGCGCGTTCCGCCGCCATGGTGGCCGCGATGGCCGCCCCGCTGGCGAACCGGGGTGTCAGCTTCGGGGTGCTGATGGGCACGGCGTACCTGTTCACCGACGAGGCGGTGCGCCACGGCGCCATCACCGGTCAGTTCCGGCGCCAGGCCCTCGCCGCGCAGGTGACCGCGACGCTGGAAACGGCGCCAGGGCACCTGACGCGCTGCCTGCACAGCCCGTTCGTGACGGAGTTCCACGCGATCAGGGAGGAGCTGCGGGCCGGTGGCCTCCCCGCACAACAGCGCTGGCAGCGGCTGGAGGAACTCAACACCGGAAGGCTGCGGATCGCGAGCAAGGGACTGCGCAGGAACGGCGACGAGCTGTATCCGGTGGACGAGACCGAGCAACTGGCCGAGGGCATGTTCATGGCCGGGCAGGTGGCCGTCCTGCGGTCGGCCCCCACTGGTGTGGCCGAACTGCACGGCGCGGTGACCGAGGGAGCGGCGGCGCTCCTGGGTTCTCGCCGCACTCGCCGGACACCGGTCCAGGCCGACCCGGTGGCACCCGAGGCTGGTGTGCTCGGCGATACGGCCGCGGATGTGGCGATCGTGGGGATGGCCTGCGTGCTGCCGGGAGCGGCCGACCTGGCCGCGTTCTGGTCCGGCGTGCTCCGGGGCACCGATGCCGTCACCGAGGTGGACCCGCGGCGGTGGGACCCGGCCGTGTACTGCGACGGCGGCGACGGCATGCGGTCGGCCTCGCGCTGGGGCGGGTTCATTCCCCCCGTCGGGTTCGACCCGATGTCGTTCGGCATCCCGCCCACCTCGATGGGCAGTATCGACCCAGCCCAGTTGCTCTCGCTGGAGGTCGCGCGCAGGGCACTGCATGACGCGGGCTACGGGCAGCGACCGTTCGACCGCGAACGAGCCAGCGTGATCTTCGGCGCGGAGGCGGGCGGCGATCTGGCCAACGCGGGTGTGTTGCGCGCCCTGCTGCCCGCCTACCTCGGCGAAGTGCCCGCCGAACTGGACGCGCGGCTGCCCCGCCTGACCGAGGACTCCTTTCCCGGCACGCTCGCCAACGTCATCTCCGGCCGGATCGCCAACCGCCTCGATCTCGGTGGCGCGAACTACACGGTGGACGCCGCCTGCGGGTCGTCGCTCGCCGCACTGGACCTGGCCGTCAAGGAACTGGCGCAGCGCACCAGCGATCTGGTGCTCTGCGGTGCCGTCGATCTGCACAACGGCATCAACGACTACCTGATGTTCACCTCGGCGGGCGCGTTGTCCCCGACCGGGCGGTGCAGGCCGTTCGACCGCTCGGCCGACGGCATCGCACTCGGCGAGGGCGTGGCGTGCCTGGCGCTGAAACGGCTCGCCGACGCCGAACGCGACGGCGATCGCGTCTACGCCGTCGTACGAGGGGTCGGAGCGGCCAGCGACGGCCGGTCCCTCGGTCTCACCGCACCGCGCCCCGAGGGACAGCGCAGGGCGTTGGAACGGGCGTACCGGCAGGCGGGGGTGAGCCCGGCCGAGGTCGGGCTGATCGAGGCACACGGAACCGGAACGGTTGTCGGCGACGGCACCGAACTCCGCACCCTGACCGCGTTCTTCCAGGCGGCGGGAGCCGAGGCGGGCACCTGCGCGCTGGGCTCGGTGAAGAGCCAGATCGGCCACACCAAATGCGCTGCCGGGCTCGCGGGACTGATCAAGACGGCACTGTCGCTGTGGTTCGGCGTGCTGCCGCCGACCCTGCAGTTGCGCGAACCGCACGCCGAATGGGATGCGGACACGAGTCCGTTCACCTTCGACACCACGGCCCGGCCGTGGCCGGCGAGCGGGCTTCAGCGGGCGGCGGGTGTGAGCGCTTTCGGCTTCGGTGGCACCAACTTCCACGCCGTCCTCACCGCGCCGCGCACGACTTCGTTCGACCGGCACACACTGCGCGACTGGGACGCCGAACTCGTCCTCGTCAGGGCCGCCGATCAGCAGGGCGAGTCGCGGGTGCTGCGCGAACTCCTGGACCTCGCCGAGAGCGGTGACTTCGGCTTGACGCAGCTCGCCGTCGAAGCGGCGCGCAGGGCCGACTCGTCGGTCCACCCGATCCGCGCGGCCGTCGTCGCGGGCAGCGTCGCGGAACTCGCGGACATCCTCCGAGCGGCTGTCACCGGTGCGGACGCCAAGGGACTGGTGCGCGCCGATCCCACCGCGGAGCCGGGATCAATGGCCTTCCTGTTCCCCGGCCAGGGCAGCCAGCGTCCCGGAATGTTCGCGGAGTTGTTCGTCGCGTTCCCCGATCTGCGCACCGGCATGGACGCCGACCGCGTGCTGACCGAGGTCGTGTTCCCGCCCGCCGCCTTCGACCCGGCACACCAGTCGGCGCAACGGGAACGGTTGCGCGACACCAGATTCGCGCAACCCGCGCTGGGCATGGTGGAGCTGGCGGTGGTCGAGTTCCTGGACCGCCTCGGTGTGCGGCCTGATCTGCTCGGTGGGCACAGTTACGGAGAACTGGTCGCGTTGTGCGCGGCGGGCGCCTTCGACCGGGAGGCGCTCCTGCGGTTGAGCCGGGCCAGAGCGGCGGCGATCGCCGCCGCGGCGAGCGCGGACCCGGGCGCGATGGCAGCGGTGCGCGGCCGGGAGGACGAGGTCGGTTCGCTGCTTCGGCAGGGCGGGCTCGCCGAATCGCTCGTGGTGGCCAACCACAACGCACCGGACCAGATCGTGCTCTCCGGACCGACAGCGGCGATCGAGACGGCGGTCGGCCTCCTGCGTTCGCGGTCCATCGGTGCCAAACGCATCAACGTCGCCTGCGCGTTCCACAGTCCGCTGGTCGCGGGCGCCGCCCCGACGTTCGCCGAAGCGCTTGCCGCCGAGCGGATCACGCAGCCGCGGGCGCCGGTATGGGCCAACCGCACCGCACGGCGGTATCCGGAACCATCCGGCAGCGCTGCCGGGTCCGCTGTGCGCACCGAACTCACCGCGCAGCTCGCGGCGCCCGTCCGGTTCACCCAACAGATCGAGGACATGTATCGCTCGGGTGCCCGCATCTTCGTCGAGGTGGGCCCTGGGTCGGTGCTGAGCGGCCTGACCAGCTCCATACTGGCCGGGCGAGCGCACACCGTCGTCGCCTGTGATCCCGGTCAGGGTAAGGGAATGCGCGGCATTCTCACTGCCGTCGCCAGAATGGCGGTCGCGGGCGCGGAGGTTCGCGCCGACTGGCTGACCCGAGGCAGGGCCGAGCCGCGGCCTCCGGCCAGCAAACCTCCCTTGTGGACAGTAGACGGCCATCTGGTCCGCCGTCCTGACGGTGAGTTTCCAGCCAACGGGCTCGTGCCCGCGACGTTGATTCCGAGGTCTCACATGTCACAGCCGCAGCCCACCGGACAGCCGTCGCAGAGCACGTCGGCGGCCACCGAGCGGGACCGAGTGGTGGTCGACTTTCTGCGCAACAGCAGGGAGAGCATCGCCGCCCAGCGGGACGTCCTGCTGGGCTATCTCGGCGCCACCCCGGCGCCCCCCGCCGTGCACACCGTGCCGCAACCGCAACCGCAACAGCAACCGGCGGATGTCGCCATCCCCGCGACGGCACCCGTCGCGGAACCGGAGGTCGCTCCGGACGTGCTGACCACCGTGATCGAGGTGATCAGCGACCGCACCGGATATCCGGCGGACATGATCGACCACGAGCTGGATCTGGAAGCCGACCTTTCGATCGACTCGATCAAGCGCACCGAGATCGCGGGCACCCTGATCGGGAAGCTGGGGCTGACCGAGACAGCGGGGGAGGACGGGCAGGACGCGCTCAGCCGCAAGCGGACCGCCCGCGCGATCACCGAGTGGATCGAGCAGCGCGGTTCTTCCTCGACGGACTCCGCCTCCTCGACGGACTCCGTACCGAGCGGCTCCGACGGCACCGGGCCGGAGCAGCCGGCCGCCGAGGTCGCGGGCGCGGCACCCCAGCGGTTCGTGCTCGATGCGGTGTCCGCACCCCTGCCCGCCGATTCGGATTCCCTCGCGCTGCGCGGCGCGCACGTGGCCGTGGTGCACGAGAAAGGCCAGCGGGAACTCGTGGACGCGGTGTCCTCGGAGCTGGCGAACCGCGGCGCGGTGGTCCAGGAGGTACCGGCGGGCGACGATCAGCTCCGCGCCGGCGAACCCGGGATCGTGGTGTTGCTCGGTCCGCTGGTGGCCGGGGACGATCAGGTGGTCGAGCAGGTCTTCACCACGGTCCGGGCCGTGCTCGCGGACGCCCACACCGTGTTGGTCGCGGCTCCCGCGCAGCGCGGCAGTGCCGATGCCGTCGAGCGGGTCGCGGGCCTGCGCGGTCTGCTGCGCGCGGTGGCGAGGGAACGTGCGGATTCCGGCGGCGGTACGCGTACCGCGAGACTCGTCGAGGTGGACCCGGATGCACCCGCCGCGGACCTGGCCCGGCTACTGCTGAGTGAACTGGGCGCGACCGGCGGCGCCGTGGTGCGGCGTATCGGTGACGAGCGAGCGGAATTCGCGCTGCGTGCGCGAGAACTCGAACCTGTGGCCTTCGCCGGAGCCGGACCAGCCGGGCCGGACGCCGCCGACGCCGCTGCGATCGGGCTGTCCCGGGACTCCGTCGTGGTGCTGCTGGGTGGGGCGCGGGGAATCGCGGCGCGGTTCGCCGGACGCCTGGCCGCGGCCGCGGGCTGCCGGTTCGAACTGGCCGGGCGCACGGCGTGGCCGCCGGAGCGGGAAGATCCCGACATCGCGGACATCGGCGATGCCGCTGGATTGCGCGCCGCGCTGTCCGCCAGGGGTGGCTCGATCTCCGAAGTGGAGGCCGCGGTCCGTACCGTGCTGGCCCAACGGGAGATCGGCAGGACGCTGGCCGAGATTCGTACCGTGGGCGGGCAGGCGGAGTACCGCGAGATCGACGTTCGCGACGGGGCCGCGGTCCGCCAGTTGCTCAAGGACGTGCACGCAACCCACGGCAGGCTCGACGGCGTCGTGTACGCGGCGGGAGTGATCGACGACCGGCTGGTGCAGGACAAGGAACTCGTCTCCTTCCGCACGGTGTTCGGCACCAAGGTCGACGGGGCGAGAGCGGTGCTGGACTCCGTCACCGAGCTCGGCCTGAGCCCACGGTTCATCACGTTCTTCGGCAGCATCGCGGCGGTGCTCGGCAACCGGGGCCAGGCCGACTACGCCGCGGCCAACGACGCGCTGCACACCATGGGCACGGCTTGGGCCCGGCGCACCGGCCGTCGTGTCCTGACCGTCCACTGGGGACCATGGGCGCCTTCGGGCGATCACGCCGGAATGGTCTCCGCCGAGCTGGCACGGGAGTATCAGCGTCGGGATGTGGGGCTGATCGATCCCGATGAGGGCACCGCTTGCCTGCTGCGTGAACTCGCCCACGGCGCCCCGGACACCACGGCCGTCGTCTACACGGCCTCGATGTGGTGAGTGGCGCGGACATGGCGGGCCGTGCGGGAGGCAGGGGACCGGTGGCGATCGTCGGGATGGCGGTGCTGCTGCCCGGTGCGCCTGACCTCGACACCTACTGGCGCAACCTGCGCGACGGCGTCGACGCCATCACCGACATCCCCGACGGCAGGCGTGATCCCTCGTTCCACGACCTGGCCGGTGCGGAGGCGGGGCCGCCGTCCCCGGACCGCACGTACTGCCACCGAGGTGGATTTGTCGACCCGGCCGTGACCATCGAACCCCGCGCCTTCGGGGTCATGCCGGCTTCGGTTGCCGGGATGGAGCCCGATCAGCTGTTCGCGCTGCGTGTCGCGAGTGCGGCGGTGAACGACGCGGGCGGAAGAAGGGTGCTGGGGGATCCTGGCAGGACCGGGGTCGTGCTCGGCAGGGGCGGCTACCTTTCGCCCGGACTGGCGCGTTTCGACCAGCGTGTCCGTACCGTGCGCCAGGTCCTGCACACCCTGACCGAACTAATGCCGGGGCTGAGCGCGGGCCAACTGGCCGCCGTCCGCGCAGGACTGCTCGAACCGCTGGGAGAGCTGAGCCCGGAGTCGACCATCGGACTGGTCCCGAACCTCGCCGCGTCGAGAGTGGCGGGCAGGCTGGACCTCGGTGGTCCCGCGTACACAGTGGACGCGGCCTGCGCCTCGTCGCTGATCGCCGTGGACCACGCGATCAGCGAACTGCACTCGGGCCGCTGCGACGCGATGCTCGCCGGCGGGGTCCACCACTGTCACGACGACACACTCTGGTCGATGTTCACCCAGCTCGGCGCACTGTCCCCGACGCAGAGCATTCGCCCGCTCGCGCGGGACGCGGACGGACTGTTGATCGGCGAGGGCACGGGTGTCGTGCTGCTCAAACGGCTGGCCGACGCCCGCCGCGACGGTGACCGCGTGTACGCCGTGCTGCGCGGCGCCGGTGTATCAAGCGACGGACAGGGCGCGAGCCCGGTGGCTCCGGACAGCCGGGGGCAGGAGGTCGCGGTGCGGCGGGCATGGGCGGAGGCGGGCCTCGATCCCGCTGCCGCGGACTCGATCGGCCTGCTGGAGGCACACAGCACGGGGACAAAGGTCGGTGACGAGGCCGAACTGGCCACCCTCGCCCGAGTGTTCGGCGGCGCGGTAGCTCGTCCCGCGGTGATCGGGTCGGTGAAGTCGATGATCGGGCACACGCTGCCCGCCGCCGGAGTCGCGGGGCTGATCAAGGCCGCCCTCGCGATCCACCACGCCACGCTGTTGCCGACGTTGCACTGCGCTGACCCGAATCCCGCCCTCGCGGGCACCCGCTTCCGCCCGATACCCGCGGCGCGGCCGTGGGATCTGCCCGGCCCACGGCGGGCCGCGGTGAACGCCTTCGGCTTCGGTGGGATCAACGCGCACGTGCTCCTCGAAGCGGAGGAAGGCTCCGTCGCCACCGCACGTTCGGTGGGCCGCGGGCCCGCCCGGGTCGGCGAACCGGAACGAACGCTCCGGCTCGCCGGTGCGGACCCCGCGGCGTTGGCCCGGTTGCTCGACGGGCCCGACGCGGCCGTGTTGCGCCGATGCGGTGCCGAGCCCGTGGCACCGGTGGGTGAGACCGGCAGCCGCATCGGAATCGTGGATCCGACCGAGCGGCGACTCGCGGTCGCCCGCAGGGTGCTCGCCAAGGCGGCGCAGGGATGCACGTCCTGGCACGGCGCGGGGGACGTGTGGTTCAGCGCTCGCCCCCTGCTGCGGGCAGAGCCCACCGCGCGCCTTGCCCTGCTTTTTCCCGGCCTCGAAGCGGAGTTCGCGCCGCGCTGTGCGGACCTCGCCGAGCACTACGGCCTGCGAGAGCCGGCGGTGTCCGGCGACGGTGTCCTCGCCAAGGCCAGGACCGTGCTGGACACCGGCCTGCTCCTGCACCGCGTGCTGCGCCGGATCGGCCTCGAAGCGGACGGGTTCGCCGGGCACAGCGTGGGCGAGTGGACCGCGATGGTCGCCGCGGGAATGTACGCGGAGGAGAACGACCGGGGCCTGCTCGACCGGTTCGGCCCTGACATGGGTCTGCCGGAGGTCGACTTCCTCGTGCTCGGCTGTTCGGCCGAAGCGGCCGAGCGGCTGATCGCGGCCACCCCGGGGATGGAGCTGTCGCACGACAACGGGCCGCGGCAGTCGATAGTCTGCGGACCGGAATCCACTGTGGACACTGTGGCCCGCGCCGCCCGTGCCGCCGGTGTGGTCGCGAGGATCCTGCCGTTCCGGTCCGGCTTCCACACGTCCGCACTGCGGCCGTTCCTACCGGGGTTCCGGCGACTGATCACCGAGTCGCTACTCGCCCCCGCGGCGCCGCGGATCTGGTCGGCGACCACCGCGCGGCCCTATCCCGACGACGCCACGGCGGTGCGGGAGCTCTTCCTGCGTCATCTCGTTGCGCCGGTCCGGTTCCGGCAGCTGGTCGACGCCATGTACGAGGCGGGATTCCGCGTGTTCGTGCAGGCGGGCCCCGGTCAGTTGGGATCCTTCGTCGCCGACACCCTCGGCGAGCGCCCCCATCTGGTCGTCAGCGCGAACTCGGCGCAGCGCCCCGGGCTGGACCAACTGCGCAGGTTGAGGACAGCACTGTGGGTCGAGGGCGTCGAACTGACCACGCAGGCAGGGAAAGGCGGTCCATCCGCCGGCGCCGAACAGGGACAAGGGGTCTCCCTGCGCACCTCGACACCGCTGCTCTCGGTCTCCCCGGAGACACGGGGACTCATCGATGGCGCGCCGCGGCGGGAACTGCCTCCGGGAGTGGCGGCGGAAGTGGTGGCCGAGTTCGACGCGCTGCTGGCCGAGACGCGGGACGCGGCGCGCTCGGTGTGCCTCGCGGCGCAGCACGGTGCGGCGGGGGTGGAGGAGTCCACTGTAGATCTCGATATCTCCGTCGATGCCATGCCCTACCTGCGTGACCACCGGTTCTTCCAGCAGCCTGAGGACTGGGCGGACGAGGCCGACCGCAGGCCGGTCGTCCCCGCGACGACCCTGGTCGAGCTGGCGATCGATCGCGTGCGAACCGTGTGGCCGGACGAGGTCGCCATCGCGGTGCACGGGGCGCGATTCGATCGGTGGCTGGTCGCCGAGCCGGCGCTGCGTGTGCCGCTGCGGATCTCCCGGACAGGCGGGCTGGTTTCGGTGAACATCGGTGAGTTCGCCTCGTTGACCGTCGAGCTGGCCACCGGATACCCGGCCCCGCCCGCGCCGCAGGCGGGGCCGGAACAGGCAGAACCGGAGTGGGTCCCGCCGCTGCCCGCGGCCGAGATCTACCGGCGCAGGGAGATGTTCCACGGGCCCGCGTTCCAGGGACTCCATGAGTTGCACGGAATTGGTGCGGCGCACATCCGCGGCTCGCTCACCGTGCCGCCCGCGCCCGGCGCGCTGCTGGACAACGCGGGCCAGCTGCTCGGCTGCTGGCTGATGGCCACCGAGACCGAGCGCCTGCTCGCTTTTCCCCGGTCGATCAGAGAGATCACCTTGCACGGTCCACAGCCGCCGCAGGGGACCCGGCTCGACTGCGTGGTGCGGGTGTCCACGCCCGACCCCGCCGAACTGGTCATGGACGCCGAACTCCGGTTGGCGGGCCGTGTGTGGGCCCGCATCCGGGGCTGGTGCGATGTCCGCCTCGCCTGCGACCGTCAGGCCCATCGGGTGTACGCCTTCCCCAGGGACAACCGCCTCGCCGAGCAGCGGCGCGACGGTCTGGCGCTGGTGCGGGACCGGTGGCCGACCGTGGCGGCACGGGACATCTTCGCGGGGGTCTACCTCGCGGGCGCCGAACGCGCCGAGTTCGCGCGGCGGCCGCTGCGACAGCAGCGGGACTGGCTGCTGGCGAGGATCGCGGCGAAGGACGCGGCTCGCGAGTGGCTGTCCGCGAACGGCACTCGCGCGCTGTTCCCCGCCGAGCTGGTCGTGACCGAGGAGGACGGGGAGCGGTTGCGGGTGCGGCCCGCGCGCGACCGGACGTTGCCGGAGCTGCGGGTCGCGGTCGCCTGCTCCGGCGGCGCAGCCATGGCAGTGGCGCGGCCACTGTCCGCACCCCCGCTCCGCATCACCGTCCCGGCGGACGGCGGCGAGCCGATCCTGTCGCGCGTTTCCAGGCAAACACAGTGAGTCAGGGAGAATTGGGATGACGACGAACAAGACCGTGCAGGACACCGGCGTTTTCGCCGCGGTGGCCGGGATGCTCGCCGAACTGGTCGGTGACCTGGAGATCCTCGGCGTCGAGATCACTCCCGACACGGCCTTTCACGAGGACCTCGGGTTGGAGAGCATCGACCTGGTGACCTTCGCCGGTTTGCTCGCCGAGCACTTCGGTGCCCACGTCAACCTGGCCGAGCATCTCGCGGAGCTGGAACTCGACGAGGTCATCGGACTGCGGGTCGGTGCCATCGCTGCCTATGTGGAGGCACGCGTCGACGGGGCCGCGCAACCGGGGAGGGCAGAATTGTGCCGCTGACGCTCGTCAACGGACTGTCGACGAACTACCAGCTGCTGTCCGCCACGGGTGCGCCCGCCGCGGAGCCGGTCGTCTTCGTGCACGGAATGGGCACCGACAGTCTGGCCAGCTTCTACCTCACCCTGGCCCCGCCGGTCGCGGCCGCGGGGTTCGACGTGATCAGCTACGACCTGCGCGGACACGGCAGGACCGAACGCCCGGCCAGCGGATACACGATCAAGGAGTTCGTGACCGATCTCGACGAGTTGTTGCGGCAGTTCGCCGCCGATCGCCGGGTACACCTGGTCGGCAACAGCTTCGGTGGCACCCTCGCGTACAGCTACGCGTCGATGTATCCGGAGCGGGTGTGCAGCATCGTGTGCATCGAGTCGGAACCGCCGACCCCCGCGTGGTCGGAGAAGATGGCCGCGATCCTGTCGGGCACCGTGGAGTTTCTGCGGATCGAGGAGAACTACGCGTGGATCGAGGCGAACTACAGCGCGCACCACCGCCGCCTCGCCCGGCTGGCCGCGGACCGGATCAGCGCGACCTCGATGGCCGAGGAGGTCCCGCTGGGGCCGCTGCTCACGTTGGACCAGGTCGCCGCGATCGAGTGTCCTGTCCTGTCGGTGCTGGGCAGCCACGGCTACCAGGCCGACGATCTGGAGGCGCTCACCGAGCTGCTGCCCGCGGGTGAGCTGCACGTCTTCGAGGGCCAGGGCCACTCGGTGCTCGTGGAACGCCACCACGAGGTGCGACGCCTGCTCCTGGACTGGGTGCGACGGCATGGTGTCCTGTGAGACTGCTCTTCGTCGTCCCGCCGCTGGCCGGTCACGTGAACCCGCTGGCCGCGGTGGCGGGTGAATGCGCCGCGCGGGGGGATTCGGTCGCGTGGGCGGGGCCCCGCCCCGTGACGGCGAGGCTGCTCGGCACCAGGGCGGGCACCGTGTATCCGGCGGGGGAGTCGTCGTGGTTCTCGCTCGATCGGCGTCCGCCGGAACTGCGCGGCTTCGCGGCACTGAAGTTCCTGTGGGAGGACTACCTCGTCCCGCTGGCCGACGCGATGGTCGCCGGGATCGCGTCGGCGGTGCGGGACTTCCGGCCCGACGCACTCGTGGTCGACCAGCAGGCACTGGCCGGCGCGGTCGTCGCGATGCGCTCCGGGCTCCCGTGGGCGACCTCGGCATCGACCTCGGCGGAACTCGCCGATCCACTGGGAGCCCTGCCGAAGGTCGCGGGCTGGATCAGCGGGCTGCAACGCGACCTGCGTGTACGCCACGGTGTCGCGGGGGCTGAGCCTGCCGCGGATCTCCGGTTCTCCCCACACCTGGTGCTGGCGTTCACCACCGAGGCGCTGGCCGGCGCGCCCGCGGTGCCGATCGCCGGGCAGCTCCGGTACGTCGGCCCGGCGCTCGGCGACCGGCCCGAAGCGGGCGGATTCGACTGGGACTGGCTCCGGCCGGGGACACCGCTCGTGCTGCTGACACTGGGCACGGCGAACGCGGAGGCAGGCGAGCGGTTCCTCGTGGCGGGAAAACGCGCGCTGGAGGATCTCGACCGAGAGTTGCAGGCCGTCGTGGTGGATCCGCGCGGGGCGCTGGCCGAGGGCAGGCGCGGTTCCGGGGTGCTGGTGGTGCGGTCCATCCCGCAGCTGTCACTGTTGCGCAGGGCATCGGCCGTGATCTGCCACGCCGGGCACAACACCATCTGCGAGAGCCTCGGCAACGGCGTTCCCCTTGTGGTCGCCCCGATCCGGGACGACCAGCCGGTGCTGGCCGAGCAGGTGGTCGCCGCGGGAGCGGGGCTGCGACTGCGATTCGACCGGGCGACGCCGGACGACATCCGGGACGCGCTGCTGCGCGTCCTGCACGACCCCACCTTCACCCGTGCCGCGGCCCGCGTCCGGGACTCCTTCCACGCGGCGGGCGGTCCGGCCGCGGCAGCCGACGCCCTGGCCCGCTTGCCCTGAACGCCTGCGCCGTCCCCGCACAGGTGTTTGCCTCCGGCGCGCCCGCCTGCGCCATCGGCGTCCGGTGAAAGTCCTCAGGCGACCGGCGCGGCGGACGACGTCCCCGGGGACGACGGCTCAGTCGTGGGAGTCCCGGTCGGCTCAGCGGTGGGCGAGGCGGTGGGCGAGGATTCCGGCGGCGGCGAGGACGCGGGCGGCTCGGTCGGCTCGGGCTCGGACGGCTCTGTCGGTTCCGGTTCGGACGGCTCCGGTTCGGATGGTGTGCTCGGGGCCGTCGTGGGCGGCGGTGCCGGAGTGGGGGTGCCGGTCGGTGTGTCCGGTGTGGATGGTTTGTCGGGCCGGTTCCCAGGAGTCGTCTGGTGTGGTGGGGGTGTGGTGGGGTTGGGTGCGCCGGTGGTGGTGGTGTTGTGGGTGGTGCCGGTGGGCACGGTGCTGTCGGGGGTGGGGGTGACGCCGCCTCGGTAGGCGGTGGCCCAGAGGATGACGGTGTTGACGTAGGTGTCGGAGTGGTTGTAGCGGTAGACGGCGGCGCGGAGCTGTTCGGGGTCGGTGAGGTCGAAGCCGCCGGAGCAGAGGTAGCGGGCGGTGGCGAGGGCGGCGTCGTAGATGTTGTTGGGGTCGGCGGTGCCGTCGTTGTTGCCGTCGGCGGCGTAGTGGATCCAGGTGGAGGGGATGAACTGGGTGGGGCCGACGGCGCGGTCCCAGGTGGTGTCGCCGTC